>JBBCIS010000015.1:0-6404 GCA_037189845.1 bacterium | reverse complement strand
TTATTCCGAATGCTTTCTCTCCCAATGGAGATGGAAAAAATGATGTGCTCATCATCAAAGAAGAAAATATCATTTCCTCCAGAATCATCATTTACAACAAGTGGGGCGAGGAAGTTTTTGCAACAGATAATAATCAGCTCAACTGGAACGGTGCTTACAAAGAAAAGCAACTCCCTCCCGATGTATATGGATACTACTACACTGGGGCTTGTATGAAAGGTAGCAAAGTTGAATACAAAGGAAATATTACAATCGTCAGATAGAGCAATAATATGATGAACAAGGAAAACAAACGTAAGATGATTATATCTCAAAATTCTACAGGAATAAAATTACTATCTTTCTGTATAGCATTACTCTCTTTCATGACTTTTGAAGCAAATGCACAGGAGTTTACCAAAGCGTATGGCAGTACCGGAAATACCGAATTTTCTAACGGTTATTTTAGTATATCACACGATGCTTATTTTGTAGTAGGAACAACTAATCAATCTGTTGTCACTCTAAGTAAAATAGATCGAAATGGAAATGTAATCTGGTCGAAAAAATATAGTGGATCTTTCTTCATTTTTTCAGCGAGCGAGATTAAAGTACCTGGGAAAAACACCACTGATGTTATTCTTGCTCCTTGCGAGTATGGAACTTATGAAAATTTATATGTCATGAGGATCAATGGCGAAACTGGTGATGTCGTTTGGTCAAAAAAATATAAATATGCCTCAGAGAATAGATTTATCGACATAATAGTTACAAAGGATCAACATATAATTGCAACCACTGATGTTAGATATGCAGGTGGAATTTTTGCTGTAAAATTAGATTATAATGGTAATGCCGTTTGGTCTAAATTAATTAAGGGTAATGGTGAATTGCAAAGAACCACACAATATGTTTCGGATGAAAACAATGGAATTGTATTCGGCATCAGAATCTCTAATATATATGGAGTTGCAAGCCTAACTGAAGATGGAAATATCGGATTTATCAAACAAAATACTAACAATCTACACTTTAGAAATATGGCGGTTAATCCAAACGGAACATATACTCTTTCTGGATATATAAATTACGATACAAAAGCAACTAATCACCAATTAATTTTGACGGATAAAAACTTCAATATTTTATGGTATAAAGTTTTAAATCCTGTTAATTCAACGAGTAGTTACTGTGAAGGTTGTGCTAATGTCCCCTCATTTATGAATAGCAAAGGGGAAATTATCAGCATAAGGGAGTCTGCTATCAGTGGAGAAATTAGAAATAGCTATTCTAAATTTTCGTCTACAGGAGTTCATTTGAAAACTATTGCTACTAATAACAACGATATCCAAATATTTAAATCCAACTATGTAAATTTAAATAACAATATAATCTCAATGGGAAATACCACTAGAGATAATATATGTCTTCCTAGTAGTAAAAATGCATTTTTAACATCGCTAAAGGACGATTTAGACATTTGTGATACTTACGAATTTACTCCAAGAATCACTAACCCTACTACGTCCTTTGTTGATATAGATAAAAGCATTCTTAATGTTACAAATACGACCTTCACACTAACAAATGTTAATACGACAGTTACTAATAATGACTTAAAAGCCAGAAATATATGTTCGAATGAAGTAGAAAAAGTCAATCTTGGCCCTGATATTGCAAAATGTACATCAGGAAATGTCACCCTTAATGCAGGTACAGGCTACAAATCGTATACTTGGTCAACTGGGGGAGCTTCACCTACCCTACAAGTTTCAAGTACAGGTACATATTGGGTACGAACAGTCGACGATTGCGACAGAGTAAGCAGTGATACGATAAGAGTTACAATCAGTGTTCCTAGTTCCAGAAATCAAGCTATTAGCATCTGTCAGGGGCAATCCTATAGTATTGGCAACAACAGATATACCATTGCTGGAACTTATACCGACACCCTAAAAAATATTGCAGGATGTGACAGTATTGTCAGAACAACTCTCACAATAAAATCAGTGGCTTCCAAAACTCAATCAATCTCTATTTGCTCTGGTGATAGCGTCAGAATAGGACAAAATATCTACAAAAATGCAGGAACTTATTACGATACTTTAAAAACTTCCTCCGGATGTGATAGTATACTGACGACTATCATTCAAATACGTCCGGTTTCCCAAACTTCTTTGACTTATCGTTTATGTGCAGGGCAAAGTGTTATAGTAGGACAAAACACCTACTCTTCAACAGGTGTCTATACCGATATCCTGAAAAATATACACGGATGTGACAGTACTGTTACTACAAATTTATTTGTTGCCAGTATTCAAACAGACACTAAAGCTTTCAGTATTTGCAAAGGCGACAGCGTTACTGTGGGTAGCCAGATATATTTCTCCGAAGGTATTTTCAAAGACACCATTCGTTCAGGAGCAGGATGTGACAGCATTTACAACATTATCCATATAGATTTTGTTCAGGAGCTTCATTTGGATCTAGGTGCTGACACTTCTGTCTGCAGCGATGAAATACTTCGTATAGGTACTGATATACAAGGTGTCAGTTACATCTGGAGCAACCAATCTACGGAATCGCATACAGATGCCCAAGCTCCGGGTATTTATAGCCTCACCATTTCCAATGCATGTTATAACGTTTCCGATACTATTACTATAGAAGCTATCGATTGCGACTGTAAAGTATTTATCCCAAATGCTTTCTCTCCTAACAGTGATGGAAAAAATGACGTACTCATCATCAAAGAAGAAAATATTACTACTTCCAGGTTCATTATTTACAACAAATGGGGAGAAGAGGTTTTTGCAACGGATAACAATCAGATCAAATGGAACGGTGCTTACAAAGAAAAGCAGCTCCCTCCCGATGTATACGGATACTATTACTCAGGCATTTGTCTGAAAGGCAGCAATGTTGAATACAAAGGAAATATTACTATTGTCAGGTAATACAATACAAATTATGAAAGTAAAACACCTTATCCTGTTTTTAATATTTCTCTGCTCCCTGCCGTATTCTGATGCACAGGAGTTCACAAAAGTATATAGTACAGGCGAAAATACATTGTTCAGACTAACTATACACAGTTCTAAACATAACTGCTATTTCGTTCTTGGGGAACATGGACCGGAGAACTTCCGGACTGGTCTCGTGATAAAAATGGATTTGTATGGAAATATCATCTGGGCAAAAAAGCTAAGCCGTTCCTACATGATGTCAAGACTTTCTGAAATTACAGATACTGTCACACAAAAATCTTATTTAATTATAAGTGGCATGATACCTACAACCGGACGTGATTTTCAGGTGATAAAAATGGATGCGGATAACGGCAGTATCGTATGGGCAAAAGAATTCCAATCTATGACTTTTCCTCATACGATCATTTCTCAAAACGAACTATTTATTATCGGCGCGGCATATCCGGGGACACTCATTGCAAAACTAAACACAGACGGTAGTATCAATTGGAGTAATTATTACTCTTCAAGCCATAGCCAGTACTTTTCTGGCTTTCCGGATGTACATAAGAACGGGACTATAGTAATGCCGTATACAGCAGGAGCAAGCCACGGTCTCATGGGAATAAGCCCGAAAGGGGAGGTCATTTTCAACAAAGTAGCATCTGTCAGCCGAAGATTCAGAAATGTTTCTGTAACAGAAGAAGGATTTTTATGCTCCTATGTTTATGATTGGAACAACAGAAATAACAATCACGGATTTATTAAATTTGACACATTGGGAAACTTGCTTCTAAATAAAAGAATATATTCTATAAATCCTCTATTATCAGCTTTTACTACCGATTATTCTGTACTACAGACAGCAAGTGGCAAAATTATTTACAATACATCAGGAGGTATTTCAGGTAAAGATGCCATCAATTATTTTGTCTTTGATTTAAATGGACAACTTTTGTCTGCAAGGGAAGCAGAAAGGGATAGTCTTTCTATAGAATATTTCAGAAACTTACCGGGTGGATTGGTTACCATGAACGGATCTTCTATCAAAAAGTCCGGTTGTGTCTCCTCAAATACGAATAGTGTATTGTCCGTTTTTAAAGAAGAAGGCACATTATGCGGTCTTACGACATTCAATACGCTTAGAGTGGAAGACGATCCGATGACTTTACAAAGTTTTCCTGTCAATAAAACTCCGCGAAATATTCCGTCTGTAAATGTTCAATATACAATTACAGACATCTCACTGACTCCGTCTGTTTTTTGCGAAGATGAAACGACTTTTTTTACTCTCGGTCCGGACATTACCACCTGTGCTTCGGGAAGCATTACGCTCAATGCAGGTACCGGCTACAAATCTTATACCTGGTCTACAGGTGCGACTACTCCTACTCTACAAGTTTCACGCACAGGCACATATTGGGTAAGAACTGTTGATGATTGCGACAAAGTAAGTAGTGATACAATAAGAGTTACTATTAGCAGCACAACATCCAGAAGTCAAAATATCAGGATATGTCAGGGTAGCAGCTACAGAATAGGAAATAAGATATATACCATGGCCGGCACATATACTGATACCCTCATAGCAACTACAGGATGCGATAGTATTATCAGAACTACATTAGCCGTGGATCCGAGGTATAACCTGCAACAAAGCTTTACCATCTGCCAGGGAGACAGCGTAAAGATTGGTAATAAAGTATACAAAACAGCAGGCGCCTATAGAGACTCTTTAAAGTCAGTGAAAGGTTGCGATAGCATAATCGTAACAAATATTATCGTAAACGCTTGTGGAGCTACCATAGGCGGTATAGTGAATAAGTACAGTGCCGTTACTAATATCTCATGTGACAGAATTACCGTCGAACAAAGTAATCTTTTCAAAGCAGGCGACAGAGTTTTGATTATTCAAATGCAAGGTTCTCAAGTTAACACTTCAAATACTACAAACTTTGGTTCAGTTACAAATTATAGAAACGCCGGAAACTATGAATTTAATACTGTTAAAAGCATTAGCGGAAACAATATAGAACTCACTTACACTTTATCCAACTCATACACAGTAGATGGTAGCGTGCAACTTATATTTGTACCTGTCTATCAAAACATTACTATTCAGTCAACTCTTACAGGAACCCAATGGAATGGCAAAACGGGTGGGATTATTGCTATAGAAGCTAGTGGAACTGTCACATTAAACAGTAACATCAACGCTGATGGTATTGGTTTCAGAGGTGGGAAAGTCAGGCATAATAATGTTGGTAATATAATTTGTGAACCAGGTATATACTTCGAATCGTTTGTGACTAACCGCGGTGGACAAAAAGGGGAAGGGATTAGTAAATGGGATTCTACAAGAATATTAAATAAAGGAGCGTGGACTAACGGCGGTGGAGGTGGAAACAATGCAAATGCCGGCGGTGGAGGTGGTTCTAATGGAGGCAAAGGTGGACGTGGAGGAAAAATTTATTTTGACCCCGGGCATCCTTTATGTGAAGGCGGACACGGTCTCCCGGGTTATAAACTATCCACAACTTCAAGAAAAATATTCTTAGGAGGCGGAGGCGGTGCGGGTCATCAGAATGACAATGCCGGCTCCAGCGGAGGGAATGGAGGTGGGTTAGTGCTCATTAAAACAAGCTCTTTAGTAGGAAATAATTACAGCATTACTGCAAACGGAAACAATTCTGACCATGTCCAAAATGATGGGGCAGGTGGAGCAGGCGCAGGTGGTACCATTTTTATAGATGCTGTTCAAAGTACCAATGTTAACCTAATCTCTAAAGGAGGAAATGGAGGTGATAACCTTTGGAATAATTACAGAATATGTCACGGAACTGGCGGCGGTGCAGGTGGAGGGGTTATTATAACTTCCGGTACAGAAACAAATATCAACAAAAATATATCCAAAGGATTTCCGGGAAAACTGGGATATACGCAGAATAATCTTCCTGCTGAATGCAAAAACTTAGAATTTGAAGCTGAAGCCGGAGAAGATGGGATATCATACAGAAATTACAGGCTCAGCTATTCCAGTGGAAACATTTCTTCTATAGACACAATCAATATAAACGCACAGATTTGTAACGGAAAATACTATAGATTTCCAAACGGAGATTCTACCAGAAACTCTGGCACTTATTTTATTCTTTTGAAAAATAATGCAGGGTGTGATAGTATTATTAATAGAATCATACTAACAGTAAATCCTGTATATAACAAAACACAATCTTTCTCTATCTGTCAGGGAGACAGCATCAGAATCGGCAATAAATTCTACAAAACAGCAGGAACTTTCAGAGATACTTTGAGTGCCGCTAACGGGTGTGACAGCCTGATTACTACCACACTGATTATACGTCCTGTTACAACCCAAAACGTATCATTGTCTATCTGTCAGGGCAGCAGCGTGACTATCGGCAATCAACAATTCAGCAACCCGGGTAATTATAC
>JBBCIS010000014.1:0-165297 GCA_037189845.1 bacterium | reverse complement strand
GCCCACCTCCAGGTTCCATTTACGCCAAAAAAGGTAAATATAGGTTCGGGTTTAATGGGCAGGAACAAGACAATGAAATCTATGGAGAAGGTAATGGCTATGATTTCGGAGCAAGAATCTATGATAGTAGGTTGGGGAGATGGTTAAGTGTAGATCCCATGAGTTCTACGATTATTAACTATAGTCCATATGTTGGATTTAATGATAACCCAGTATTTTATATTGATGAAGATGGGTTATTTTCAAAAGGAGATAAAACTGTAGACAAATCTACATACATAAAGGTATTAAAAGAATGGCAAATCGCAGCGACCAAATATTTGAATAACGAGAAGAAGAAAATCACTACAGGAAGATTATTAAATATAATAGATGAAGATT
This sequence comes from bacterium, assembly GCA_037189845.1. GTDB lineage: Bacteria > Bacteroidota > Bacteroidia > Chitinophagales > JADIYW01 > JAMLHH01. The sequence goes on along the minus strand of JBBCIS010000014.1, from coordinate 164,916 downwards.
ATAGAGCTCCTAAACAAAAAATAAATGAAGTAGGAGACAATAAAAAGTTTAGTTATAATAAAAATTTAGGTAAGTATGTAAATTTAGGAGGGTTTCCTTTAGATGCAGTGCATTTTTTTAAGTGTGCAAATCTAGGTAATGATTGGATTGACGGTATTGTTAAATATAAAGCTGAAGAAGAAGAATATAATCAAGCAGATGCCAAAGATCCTAATGCAAGAACTAGTGCATTTGCACCCGAAGATATGTTGTCAAATTATTTAGGGATATATTTTGGCGATGCAATAGGTTCAGATGCTAATTTTTCTGTAGAGATTGAAACTTATTTTAATGAGATTTCTGAATTATTCAAAAATAATCAATTAGAGAATGGAAAATATCTTACTAAAGATAAAATTTTGGAACTTCGGAAAATGATTAAAAAATTTTATGATACTGATGATTTTAGAGATTTTCAGAAAAATAAAGAAATATATGATCTAAAAAATATCGAAAAGATAAATAAGAATGCAAAAGACAGGAAATTACCATTATTTAAAAAAGAGAAGAAAAAATGATTAACAAAATAAATGTTGGATTATGAAGCAGAATATTATCATCTTGATAACAGTGGTATGTTGTTTAACTATTTTTTTATTAAATTCCGATCAGATTTATTATAAAAGAAAAGAATATTTAATAAAGAAATCAATTATTGATTGCGACATAGAAAATTCATACTTTGAGTTGATAGAACCGAAATTTAAATATTATCAGGAAAATATAGTTCTACCTATATTTGGAAGTGACCATGATTCAATGTATAAATTATTATATTCTAAAAAAGATTCTATATTTATTGTAGAAGCGAAATACTCTGTATTTCCTCACAAAAAAAAATATTATGGGTGTACAGGATCTCATAGCTTATTTATTTATAAAATTCTATCTTATTAATGAATTTTTTTTAACTTAATCATGTGTCAGAATAGTTTGTAGGGTTAAATCTGACAATATATTCTTTCGTTAGAAGAAGGCTAAGTGAGGTCAGAGACTCAAGACGAAAGATAGTTCTTTGAAATAATATTGATTATATGACTTTGTCAGCATTGTCACCGAAGAAAACATGGCCAGCGGATTGCCGATCCCTATCTTTGACGCAGACTCAGTATCCGGTATGCCGAAGGCTGGATAGAAGTAGCTTTCTATGCTCCTGCTGAAAGCTACTGGATGGTTATCAGTGCAGAGAAGCTGAGTGAGAATTACTACTCATCATCCTTTATCAACTCACTATACCATTTCCCGGAGTCTTTCAGTGTTCGTTTCTGTGTTTCATAATCAACGTGAACGATTCCGAATCTCGGCCTGTAACCTTCTGCCCATTCAAAATTATCCAGTAAGCTCCACACAAAATATCCATCTACCGGGACGCCTTCTTGTTTTGCCCGTAATACCTGAGCGATATATCTTTCCAGAAATTGCTGTCTCAACGGATCTTTTACTTCATCTCCTATCATCTCCTCCGGCATAGCGCAACCATTCTCCGTTACGTAGATTTTCGGGATGTTTTTATATGTATTCAATTTTTTCAACAGGTTGTAAATTCCTTCCGGATAAACCTCCCATCCCATTTCAGTCGGGCTTTCTGAGGATACCTTTTTCACAGGTAGCTGCAGCGCCTGTACAAACGGCACCCACCACTTATGTGCAATCACACCTCTGGTATAATTCTGCAGACCGATAAAATCAAAATTAAATTTCAGCTTTTCTTCATCTCCCGGAAGCATATATTTTTCTATACTTTTCAACCATTTATTGGCAGCAATGGGATATCCTTCTCCTAAAACGGGATCCAGGAACAAACGATTGACTACAGCATCTATTCTCGCAGCTGCTAATTTATCTTTTTCAGAATCAGCAGCAGGTTGAATATCGGTCATGGAAAACGTAGTTCCGATATTTCCATCGGGCACATTTGCACGTGTGATGCGTCCGCCTTCCGCCTGAGCCATCGCTACATGATGCGCAGCTTTCAGGAAGCTGAACCAACCCATTTTTCCGGGAGCATGCTGACCTGAAAGGTATCCCATAGTGGTAAAAACTCCGGGTTCATTCAGTACCATCCAGTTTTTGACATCAGCACCTAAATGTCTTGTACACATATCTGTATACTCCGCAAACCAGTTGATAATATCCCTGTTTCTCCAGCCGCCCTTATCTTCCAGACATTTAGGTAAATCCCAGTGATATAATGTTATCCAGGGTTGTATATTATTGAGTTGACACTGCTCAATGACTCTTTTATAAAAATCTATCCCTTTCTGATTGACCTTTCCTGTTCCATCAGGAAGAATTCTTGTCCAGGCCAGCGAAAAGCGGAATGCATCCAGGCCTATTTCGGCCGCCAGCTTTACATCCTGTGGGTATCTATGGTAAAAATCACAAGCTGTTTTACCATCAGATCCATCTTTGATTTTACCTCCTCCGGCAGAAAATGCATCCCACACTGACGGAGATTTCCCATCCACGTTCCACGCACCCTCTATCTGATAAGAAGCAGTAGCTGCACCCCAGATAAAATTTTCTCCAAAATCCTGACGAGTATATTTCATTTTACAATGATATGGTAAATTATTTTGCGTCCTCTCTTTTATGCTATGTTTATGTAAAACCTGCTATAGCTGGCAGTCAGTACATTTAAAGATTGTAAGCAAATATTTTTTAGCATATTTATAAAATATTTGATGCCATGAAGTTTTTCCCTATTGTACTATTGAGTCTTCTTACTGTTAAGATTGTTGTGGCGCAGAATGAGCTAGCGGTCCCGTTTGTCGCATACTGGAATGTAGGGGATTCTAAAAATTACAGAGTCACCAAGAAAAGTATCAAAACAATAAACGGAGCCGAGGAAGTAAATGAGATAACTGCTTACGAAATGAAATGTACTGTTGTCGACTCCACTATTGATAGTTATACATTGGAGTGGGAATACCAGAACACAATTATGAGCTCGCTGAAAATTCCTCAGGAATTTCAAAAATCTTTAGAAAAATACAATCTGGTAAAAATCATATACACAACCGATGAAGTAGGGGTATTCAAAGAGATCCTGAACTGGGAGGAATTCAGAGATATGACAATGGAAATGTTCAACAAGCTGGTTGAATTAAATCAGAATGACAACAACAAAAATTTTGTCAAGGCGATGGAGCCACTCAAAAATCTATTCTCCTCCAAAGAAAGTATCAGTAGTTTTATACTAAAAGAAATACAGGTTTTTCACTTTCCATTAGGAGTAGAATTCAATGCGCTGGATACTTTACGATATGAAGAACAGCTTCCCAATTTAATGGGTGGAGCTCCGGTTAAAGGAAATGGCATGGTCTATTTTGAAAATGTGAACATGGAAGAAGGAACGGCCAGATTCATCAACCGGTTAGAGCTGGATGAAAATGACTCCAAAAGAGTTGTCACTGATCTGGTCAAAAAAATCACCGGCTCAGTTAAATTCAATTCCAAAAAAGAGAAGCAAAAAGCAATGCAGGAAATCAATGAGAAATTTTCAACAATGAAAATGGACATACAGGATTATAACACATTCAGTTATTATTTTAATCCCGGCTGGCCTATCCATATCCATACAAAAAGGACTTCATCTTTCTCTAATCAAAATGAAACAGGACTGAGAATCGATGAAATTATTATTGAGGAAATTGAGTAGTTAGCAGCAACCACCAAAAAACCAACACGTTAGAAATGGAAACCTATTTTTACATACCAACAAAAAGACCATTGAGTGATGCTGTGCAGGTTTTTTGGCAGGAGAACAGAGAAAATACTTATTTCAGCCAAGAAATTATTATACCAAAAGGAGTTGTTGAAATCGTCTTCAATTTTTTTCCTGAAACAACATTCAACAGCAAATTTTACAATAAAAATTTTACTATTCCCAAATGTTTTATTCAGGGCTATCATACCAGCACTATCGAATTAAACTTACCCGATAATCAGTTCCTTTTTGGCGTAGTTTTGCACACAGCAACTACCAAACATATTCTGCAAGTTCCCGCAGGTGAGTTTGCAAAGCAGTGCATTGATTTAACGCTTGTAGATGCTTCGTTCTGTTCATTGTGGCATCAGCTTGCAGAGAAAAAAACATTCAACGAAAAGGTAGCTCATTTCTCAAACTGGTTGACAAAACGATTATCTTGTTTGACTTCTCGTGAACAAGCACTGAACGAGTTGTTTACCATGAAAACAAACATACCTCTATCGGTTCCCGGCATATCCGAATGGCTGTGCTATTCGCCCCGACATCTTTCCAGAGTGCTTTACGAACTGACGGGAATGAATACCGAGCAGACTTTGCTCTATTTAAAATATCTGAAAGCCGTTAACCTTATCCATCATTCCGGTTTATCACTCACGAAAATTGCATACGCCTGTGAGTTTTCCGACCAGTCGCATTTTATTAAAGCTTTCAAATCGTTTACTTCGCTCACTCCAAACGAGTATCGGAATAAAAAAAGCGATATAACGGGACATTATTTTGAGCATGTCCGTTAAATACAATTTTAACTAAGGGGCAACAGGCATTTTTGCAACAAAAAATGTCTGACATGAGCAGTAAAAATATTTTTTATGTTTTAACGTGTATCTCTTATTGCCTGATAATTGGTGCGGGTATTTATGAGCATATCGCAGTATGGCCAATAGCTTATTCCGAACCGCCCAAATCGCTCACGATGTTTCAGGGGAATTATGCCCTTGAATCCGCTCCATTCTGGATGTCTGTTCACCCTGTTACTCTTACTTTATTTCTTATCACTCTTGTATCGAACTGGCGGTCTGAAAGGAAAAAGTATATTTTGCTTCCGCTGAGTACATATATCATCGTGCTGGTTGTTACTTTCGTTTATTTTGTTCCTGAGCTGATAAGCCTTACCGGAACACCTTATGCAGAAACAGTTGATACCGATATTCAGAAAAGGGGAAGTTTATGGATTGACCTTAGCATAATCAGAATGGCTTTTATAGTTGCCTCCGCCTTTGTATTGCTGTTGGGTTTAACCAAATCTGATAAGAAATAGCTTTATTATAAAATATACTATATGAAGAAAGTTTACAAAGTATTGCTCGGCATTCTTGCTCTCTTTTTTATTGGGGTTGCCACCACAGGCACTTATATAAAAGTATTTCTGCCTAACGTAGGAGAACCGCCCGGAATTAAAATTGAACAAACGCCCGAACGTATAGAACGTGGACGTTATCTTGCTCACAATGTTGCGGTGTGTATGGATTGTCACAGCTCCCGTAACTGGTCGGAATTTGCCGGACCATTATCTGGTAATCCCGGTGGCGGAGGCGAAATATTCGGAAAGGAAATGGGATTTCCGGGAACGATTTATGCTTCCAATATTACACCATACAACCTGGGCAACTGGACTGATGGTGAAATTTTCAGGGCAATCACAACAGGTGTTAACAAAAACGGTCAAGCACTCTTCCCGATAATGCCGTACCACAATTATGGAAAAATGGATAAGGAGGATATTTACAGTATCATCGCTTATATCAGAACACTTGACCCAATCGAAAACAATACGGCAGAGCGTAAACTGGATTTTCCTTTAAACTTCATCGTAAACACAGTGCCCCAAAAAGCAGAATTTAAACCCAAGCCCAATGAGAATGACCAATTGGCTTATGGTGCGTATCTTGTCAATGCAACAGGCTGTGTAAATTGCCACAGTAAAAGAGATAAGGGAACAGTTGTAAAAGGTTCAGAGTTTGGCGGAGGTATGGAGTTCCAGCAATCGGCTGGCTTTGTACGCTCACCCAATATCACTCCTGATAAAGAAACAGGTATCGGAAACTGGACTAAAGAAGCATTTGTACAGCGTTTTAAAATGTATGCAGACAGCAGTTACAAATCAAAAAAATACACAAAAGATGATTTAAACAGCCCAATGCCGTGGTTAATGTATGCAGATATGAAGAAAGAAGATTTAGAAGCAATATACACATACTTACAAAGTATAACACCGATCAGCAATGCAGTAAACAGGTATGAAAAAAAGAACTGAAATGAAAAGAGAGATATTAAAAATCAACAAAAACGGGGAAACATTAATCATTACCAGATCTGCTCTTGAAACTAACGGTGAAATCACCGAATTTGAAGGTATGGAGGAGCCGGGTATTGGACCTCCTATGCACGTTCATTTCAAACAGGAGGAAATGGTTCGGGTAACAAAAGGTAAAATGCGGGTAAAAACTTTATCGAAAGAGTTTTCACTTACAGAAGGGCAAGAATATATTTTCGAGGCAGGAGAAGCTCATCAATTTTGGAACGAAGGCGACCAAACTATGCACTACATCGGATACGTAAAGCCATCAAACAACTACGAATATTTTATCAGACACATTTATCAATCGTCTAACGAAGCAAAAGATGACAAGCCAAGTCCTTTTGATGCGGCATTTCTGCTAACAAAATACAAGTCAGAGATGGATATGCTTGTAATTCCCAAGCCTGTTAAATTGATAGTATTTCCAATTCTGATAGCTATCGGCAAATTGACGAGTAAGTTCAAGAAATTTTCAGACGCTCCTCCCGCTATCAAATAGGTTCAACAAGCAGACAAGTGGTATGCTGCTAACATCGGTTTTGCGTAATGGCGGGTGAAGTGCTTCGTATCAACATTTTTGCTAAATTTGAGCTTTCGGCTTCGTATCAACGGTAGTGCTAAAATGCCGCCACTACGCAAAGCCGTTGAACGATATTGATGACTGCTTTCATTACCTTGTTAAAGGTAAAATCAATACTCATATGAATCTACTCTCATAAAACTATCTTTTACCTCATATACAGTATAGATTTCCTTCCTTTGAATATCCTGTACTGTCATCATGAGTGAATTACCAGCTGCCTTATTTAAATCTTTCCAGATACTATCCAGCAAAATTGTATCATATCGTTCTGTAAAACATTTCACTTCGTATGTCGGATAACAATCATTGACTGAAATCTGGTATTCATTTCCATGAATCTATTAAAATTGTCTAAAATCCTTTGTTCTTTTCTACGGGTTGATAATCAGCACAGTTCCATTTGAATATCAGGCAAGACAACGGTACCAGCATAAAAAAATGAAGAATACAACAAATTTTATATCAGTAAGTTATATCTTTCTATAAACAAAAAACGACCGCCCTTTCAGGCAGCCGTTCTATTAAAAGTTTTAATCTTAAAAGATTATTTTTTTGCAGCAGTAAATCTTTTTGCGACTTCAGCCCAGTTCACTACATTCCAGAAAGCAGAGATATAATCCGGTCTTCTGTTTTGATAGTGTAGGTAATATGCGTGTTCCCACACGTCAAGACCTAAGATAGGTGTACCCTTTACTTCTGCAATATCCATTAACGGATTGTCCTGATTAGGAGAAGATGTAATAGCCAGAGCTCCGTCAGCTTTTACAACCAACCATGCCCAACCTGAACCGAATCTTGTAGCGCCTGCTTTTGCAAACTCTTCTTTGAAAGCAGCAAATGAACCAAATGCAGCATTGATAGCCTCCGCTAACTCGCCTGTAGGTTCGCCACCAGCGTTAGGAGCCAATACTGTCCAGAACAGTGAGTGGTTGTAGTGGCCACCACCATTGTTACGTACTGCAGGAGATGCAGAAGAAATATTAGCTAAGATATCTTCGATAGATTTTGACTCTAAGTCAGTACCTGCAATAGCAGCATTTAAGTTAGTCACATAAGCAGCATGGTGCTTGCCATGGTGAATCTGCATAGTTAATGTATCAAAATGAGGCTCTAAAGCATCATGAGCATAAGGTAAACCTGGTAATTCGAATGCCATAATTTATTGGTTTTATAATTAGTTTATGAAGTTTATAAATTAGAACGTATTAAGCAACTTTTAGTTTGCCGGAATCTGATTTATTTATCTTTTCCTCAGCATAAGCTCTTTTCAGAACAAACTGATCAATTCCTTTCTGAGACGGAATTTCAAACATCGCATCATTAATGATGATTTCCATAATAGATCTCAATCCCCTCGCTCCCAATTTATTCTCCATCGCCTGATCTACTATATAGTCCAACGCATCATCTTCTACCTTCAGCTCCACTCCTTCCAGCTCAAACAATCTTGCATATTGCTTGATCAATGCATTTTTAGGCTGAGTCAGGATATTGCGCAACGCTTCTTTATCCAAAGGTTCCAGATATGACAATATCGGCAACCTGCCCAGCAGCTCCGGAATCAGACCGAAAGTTTTCAAATCTGCATGATTGATATATTTCAACAGATTATCTTTATCTACTTCTACCTCTTTGCCGGATTTGAAGCCAATTGCCTGTCTCTGTACACGATTCCCGATCTGTCTTTCTATCCCGTCAAAAGCCCCTCCACAGATAAACAGGATATTTTTTGTGTCCACTTTTACCAGCTTCTGATCAGGATGCTTGCGACCTCCCTGTGGCGGCACCAGCACTTCCGTACCTTCCAGCATTTTTAGTAATGACTGCTGTACGCCCTCTCCGGAAACATCTCTCGTCAAAGACGGATTATCGCTCTTACGGGCAATTTTATCTATTTCGTCTATGTACACAATACCTTTTTCTGCAGCCGGCACGTCATAATTACATACCTGCAACAAACGGGTCAGAATACTCTCCACATCTTCACCCACATACCCGGCTTCTGTGAAAACCGTAGCATCCACTATTGCAAAAGGTACATTGAGCAGCTTAGCAATCGTTTTTGCTATCAATGTTTTACCTGTACCTGTACGGCCTACTAAAACAATATTGGATTTTTCAATTTCAATCTCATCATCTTGCTTCTGATGATTCAATCTTTTATAGTGGTTATATACTGCTACAGAGATGATCTTTTTAGCATCATGCTGACCGATGATATAATCGTCCAGAAACGCTTTGATATCCTTCGGTTTCAGATGATTATTCAATTGCACACCATTTGTTTTACTATGATGCTGCAATTCTTCCTGGAGTATTTGCTGAGCCTGACCCACACAATTTTCACAAATATGTGCATCCATACCCGCTATCAGTATCATTACATCATTCTTTGGCTTCCCGCAGAATGAACAAAATTGCATATTTTTCTTTGACATAATTTTCTTTTAAACTACAGCCTTCCCTCCCAATTCATCACAGACCGTACCAACATAGAGAGACTGACAAAGTTACTCATTCGTAACCATTTTCATTGATTCATGACCATTTTTAGCATCAGACAAAAGCATTTTGTGATTTTGAGTCTGATCATTCTTATTTTTGGGCGGCAACCGGGCTATCGGCATGTAGTCCTGCATCCGGGATTTCGGAGCTATTGCCTCTATCCCTGCCGCTTAACTCAGTGCATTAATTTTTACACACTGGTTTTTATGATTACTCTCTTTTTTAATTAAATAAAAGAGAGTCAAAGTAAACTTTGACTCTCTTCCTTATTTTCTAAAAAACAAATTCGTAATTCGTATTTTATTTAGCGTTTCTCACCAACACTTCGTCGATCATTCCGTATTCTTTTGCTTCAGTAGAAGTCATCCAGTAATCTCTGTCTGAATCCTTTTCCACTCTTTCATACGACTGATGTGAATGTGTAGCGATGATATCGTATAGTTCTTTTTTCAGCTTCAACATCTCCTTTAATGTAATTTCCATATCGGAAGCCTGACCCTGAGCACCACCCAAAGGCTGATGTATCATCACCCTGCTGTGCTTCAATGCTGCTCTTTTTCCTTCAGCACCGGCACATAATAATACAGCTCCCATAGAAGCGGCAATACCCGTACAGATAGTTGCTACATCAGGGCGGATATACTGCATCGTGTCGTAAATACCTAAACCGGCATATACACCACCACCCGGGCTGTTGACATAAATTTGTACATCTCTCTTAGCATCTACTGAATCGAGGAAAAGTAATTGTGCGGTAATAATATTTGCCACATAGTCATCAATGCCTGTTCCAAGGAAAATAATCCTGTCCATCATCAATCGGGAGAATACATCCAAAGCAGCAATGTTCATTGGACGTTCTTCGATGATATTAGGAGTCAGATTTGTAATCGTATGTGACAGATATTGATCCACGCCTAGTCCGGACATTCCTCTGTCCTTCACGGCATACTTTCTAAATTCTTTTCCTAAATCCATGTTGTATAGTTTTTATGCTTTAAAAAAGTCTTCGAAACTAACCGTTTCTTCTTCGACTGTAATTTGTTGTTTGATGACACCAAACAACTTTTGTTCCATTACAGCATCGAATGACTTTTTGACATGGTCTTCTTTTGCAAGCATGCTATTATTCAAGGACTCCAGATCTTCATCGGAGAAACCTCCACCTGCCGGTGCATATTGTCTCAACTGCTGACGAAGCGCTTCTCTGGAATATTCTTTTACTTCTTCAAACTCACCTTTCAAGTCATTGTCTTTAGAAATTTTGTTCACGATCAACGACCATTTCAGGTTACGTGCAAACTGTGGATACTCTTCTTCAATGATTTCATCAGTGATAGGCTTTTCATTAGAAACCTTAATCCATCTCTTCAGAAAGTCATCCGGAAGAGCGATTTCAGTACTGTCTAACAATAAGTTGAAGATTTTCTCATTCAATTTACCGCTCTCACTTTGAGCCACATAATTAGACAATTCTTCACGCAATTTATCTTTAGCTTCTTCTTCAGTAGTTACTTGCTCAGGGCCAAATACTTTATCAAAAAACTCCTGATCCAAATCAGCTTTTTCCATTCTGGAGATACGTTCAATTGTCAGCTCAAAAGCACTACCTAATTCAGCAGGCTCTTCCTGAAGGCCTAAAACGTGTTTTACTATCTGGGATTTTTCTCTGTCCAATGCTGCAAAAAGATCATCAGTAGTAACTGTTGTGCCTACTTTACCTGCTAACAATGTGGATTTCAATGCTTCATCTTTAACGATTTCAAGATTGATAGGACCAGAAGCGTTTACTCCTCCTTCTTTAGCAGCACCATCGGCAAGCTCAACAAATTTCACTTGCAGGATATCTTTTTCCTGAATACCGTCTTCAGGGAATGACATTTTGCCATAACGACCTCTCAGATTATCCAATTCTTTTGTCAGCAACTCGTCGTCAATAGCTACTTTAGGCGCTTTTACAACTGTAGAAGATTTCAATGCAGGAATATCTACTTCAGGAGCAAGACCCAATTCAAATTCTACTGTATAGTCAGAAGGCTGATTGATATCAAAGTTAATATCAGAAGGAACCGGTAAAGGTCTTCCCAATATTTCCAGCTTATTTTCTTCAATATAACCGTTGACTGCGTCATTGACCACTTTATTCAGCTCGTCAACAAGTACACCAGTGCCGTACATTTTTTTCACCAATCCAGCAGGTACCATTCCGGGTCTGAAACCTTTCATAGTGACATTTTTCTTCAATTTGTTTAAAGCCTGCTCCACTTTTGTCAAATAATCTTCTTTTGCCACATTGACACTCAGAATAGCATTTAACGCATCAGTATCCTTTTTGGTAATATTCACAATTCAAAAATTTTTCTATAAAAAAATAAGACTTCTCCCGGCGAAAGGAGAAGTCTGTAGCGTGCGGATGAAGGGACTCGAACCCCCACGGTCACCCGCTAGATCCTAAGTCTAGTGCGTCTACCAATTTCGCCACATCCGCGTTTTCAAAGCGATGCAAAGGTAAGTAATCCCATTCATTCTCACAACAAAAAAATACATTTCCGTAAAAGATTTTTGAGAAAATATATTTCCTACAGAATTTCAATGTATTCCATACTCCTGAAAGGTTTATTTTCTCCGGTGAGTAAAGAAAACACATTGGCAGGATCATTATTTCGATGTAATATCTTTTACATTTTTCACCTTCCATGTCAGACAATCCACAAAACTTAAGGCGTTCCCATTTGTTAATTTTCATCAGCTTCACGACTTTTACTCAAAATCTGCACAATGATTCATCCGCTTACACCATATTCTGTTCGCTGCAAAGATCGGTTACTCACATTTGAGCGCCCCTTGGTCATGGGTATTCTTAATCTGACAGAAGATTCATTTTTTGATGGCGGAAAATATTTCAAAACAAATGACGCGCTTAAAAGAGCGGAGCAAATGATCCGGGAAGGAGCTGCAATCATAGACATCGGAGCTACAACGACCAAACCCGGAACTCCGCTCAGCCATCCGGATGATGAAATACAAAAGCTGATTCCTGTAATTGAAACGATCAGAGATTCTTTTCCGGAAACATTTATCTCTGTAGATACATATCATAGTACTGTAGCTGGTGTTGCTTTGGAATCAGGAGCCCATATTATCAACGATATCAGTGGAGGAAAATTTGACCGGGAGATTTTTAAAATTACAGCGAAACACCATGCCCCTATCGTCCTCATGCACATACAGGGCACTCCTGCAACGATGCAGATAAAACCCGGATACAATAATCTCCTACAGGAAGTTACTCATCAGCTGGCAGTACAAACTGAAGAAGCTTTATCCGCAGGCATTAATGATATTATTATTGACCTGGGATTCGGATTCGGAAAAACGGTGGCACATAACTTTGAGCTGTTGAGCAAGCTGGAAGCTTTTCATGTTTTTCAAAGGCCTCTTTTAGTGGGCATTTCCAGAAAATCCATGATCTGGAAAACATTACAATCTTCTGCAAAAGAGGCTCTGACCGGTACTATTGCACTCAATATGTATGCGCTGGAGAAAGGAGCCGATATCCTCAGAGTCCATGATGTAAAAGAGGCCGTGGAGACGATACAAATGCATTTGGCATTGGGCAGACAATAACTTATAACTTAGTCAAAGATTTGAATTTCCACCCCAATTACATCTTTGGATTTGTTACAAAATACTATAGTTTTATCTTTGGATTTGTTACAAAATATTACATTTTTATATTTGGATTTATTGCAAAAAAATTATCTTTAAGGAGTAATAACTAAATCATGTTTCAGAGAAAAGCTATACAGCATTTACAGGCATGGGCTGAAAGCACCCCACGTAAGCCCTTGATATTAAGGGGTGCAAGACAAGTAGGCAAAACAACTATTGTAAATAATTTCGCCAAAGAATTTGATACTTTTCTGCATCTAAATCTGGAACGAAAAACCGACAGAATACTTTTTGAAGAAAATGATTCAGCAGAAGACGTACTGACCGCCATTTACTTATTAAAGAATAAGACAAGAACTAATGGACGCACTTTGTTGTTCATTGACGAAATTCAGTCATCGCCTCAGGCGGTTGCATTATTGCGCTATTTTTACGAAGACATCCCGGACCTATTTGTCATTGCGGCCGGCTCGCTGCTTGAAACACTGATAGATATACACATTTCGTTTCCTGTCGGTCGGGTAGAATATTTGGCTATACGCCCCTGTTCGTTCAGTGAGTTTTTGGGAGCTTTGGGCGAAACACAATTGCAGGAAAAATTATTGGAAGGCAGGCTGCCTGATGCGATACACGCCCGCACCATGAAACTATTTAATGAATATGTGATAGTCGGAGGAATGCCTGAGGCAGTTGCCCACTACGCCGAAAATCGTGATTTTGTAGCATTGCGAAAAATTTATGACACCCTGCTGAGTGGCTACAGAGATGACACGGAGAAATATGCCAAAAATACCACTGATAAAAAAGTATTGCGCCACATCTTAATAAATGGTTGGCGATATGCAGGGCAACGCATTACATTTGAGCGTTTTGCCGATTCCAATTACAAGTCACGTGAAATGGGCGAAGCTTTCCGCACCTTGGAAAAAGCCATGCTTCTGGAACTTTCTTATCCTACTGTAGAGACCAGTTTACCACTTTCTCCCGATTTGAGAAAGTCGCCCAAACTACTCTGGTTGGACACAGGAATTGTCAACCACGTAAGCGGAAACCAACAGGAACTATTCGGCACACAAGATATCAGCGAACACTTCAAAGGTAAAATAGCAGAACATATCGTAGGACAAGCCTTGTTATCTGCCAATGACTCTGTCCTGGCGATACGCAGCTTTTGGGTTCGCAACGCCCGAAACTCACAGGCGGAAGTAGATTACGTCATGCCATACAAATCTCAACTTTTGCCGATAGAAGTAAAGTCCGGAAGCAACGCCAAAATAAAATCTCTGCATTTGTATATGGAAGAAGCTAAAAATACTTTTGCTGTACGATTCTGGAACAATCCGCTCTCAAAAGATATTGTACAATTACCATCCGGAAAAAAATATACGCTCATCAATGTTCCATATTATTATGCGGAGTGTCTGGAAACTATTTTAGAGAGATGCGAAGTATAGCCGATGATTTAAAACTTTTTACCCAAAATCGCATTAATAGAATATCCATCATCTTAAACACTACACCATGATTGCAGCCAATGCCTATGCAGCTTTTAACCCTACTGAAGAATTGAAACCTTTCAGATTTGAAAGAAGATCACTACGTGATCAGGATATTCTCATCGAAATAGAGTATTGCGGAATCTGTCATTCAGATATTCATACTGTCAGAGGAGATTGGGGACCGGCAAATTACCCGGTAGTTCCTGGGCATGAAATCATTGGCCGTGTCAAAGAAACCGGAACTGCTGTTACCAAATTCAAAGCAGGAGATCTTGTAGGTGTAGGATGTCTGGTAGATTCCTGTCAGTCTTGTCCTTCCTGTAACGACGGTTTAGAACAATACTGCTTTAACGACCCTACATGGACATATAATAGCAGAGATAAAATATCAGGCGGATTTACACAGGGAGGATATTCAGATAAAATAGTCGTTCAGGAAAAATTTGTTGTTCGCATTCCTGATAACATTGATAGTTCTGCCGCTGCACCACTTCTGTGTGCAGGCATCACTACATGGTCACCGCTCAGGCACTGGAATGTAAAAGCAGGTGATAAAGTAGGGATTATTGGCCTCGGTGGTCTTGGACACATGGGTGTAAAATTCGCTCATGCAATGGGTGCCCACGTAGTCATGATCACGACTTCTCCCGGAAAAGGCGAAGATGCCAAAAAATTAGGTGCAGATGAGGTGCTGATATCTACTGACGCTGAGGCAATGAAAAAAAGTGCGATGAGCTTTGATTTTTTACTCAATACCATCCCTGTAAAACATAATGCAAATCCGTATATCACGCTTTTGAAAAGAGATGCTACGATGGTATTTGTAGGTGCCATTGAACCTATTGAACCTATACATATGGGAATCATGGTCAATAAAAGAAGAAACATAGCCGCTTCTCTTATTGGTGGTATACAGGAGACCCAGGAAATGCTGGATTTTTGCGGCCAGCACAACATCACTTCTGATGTAGAAATCATTCCAATTCAGGAGGTAAATAATGCTTATGAGCGTGTTCTCAAAAACGACATCAAATATCGTTTTGTCATTGACATGCAATCTTTAAAATCAGAAACAATTGCAGAGTAATCAATATGAATCCTCTTCAGACACCGGTTTCTTTACTTGAGCTGGCACTTATTACTAAAGACAGCAATACACAGGAAACCTTTCAAAAAACAGTAGAAGTTGCCCGGAAAGCTGACCAGCTTGGCTATAAACGACTTTGGTTGGCAGAACATCATAATATGCCGCATGTAGCGAGCTCAGCTACTGTAGTTTTAATCGGGCATCTCGCCGGAAAAACACAAAAAATCCGTGTTGGCTCGGGTGGGATTATGTTGCCTAATCACTCACCTTTAGTTGTAGCAGAACAATTCGGCACATTGGCTGCATTATATCCTGACCGTATTGATTTAGGATTAGGACGTGCGCCGGGTACCGACCAGCAGACAGCTCAGGCTCTGAATAAGAATTTTTATCAGGCTGCCCAACAATTTCCTCAGCATGTATCCGAACTACAGCAGTTTCTTTCTACGGATAATGCCCATTCTTCGGTAAGAGCTTTTCCGGGAGAAGGTGCTAATGTCCCGATATGGATACTTGGTTCCAGTATGGACAGTGCGGTATTGGCTGCCAAATATGGTTTGCCTTATGCATTTGCAAGCCACTTCGCTCCTACACACATGTTCCGTGCATTTGCCTATTACCGGGAAAATTTCAGACCATCCGTTTATCTGGATAAGCCTAAAACTTTATCCTGTGTAAATATGATTGTCTGTGATACCAATGAAGAAGCCGAATCTCATGCAACCTGTATGTACCGGATGTTTCTAAATATTATACGAGGTTCCAGAGAACCACTCAGTCCACCAATACCTACGATGGAGGGATACTGGACTCCCGAAGAAGCAGCTTATGTAAAAAATATGCTTTCACATTCATTCATAGGAGATCAGAATACAGTTCATAAAAATCTTTCTGACTATCAAAAAGTAGCTAAGGCAGATGAAATCATGGTCACAATACCTATCTACTCACATGAAGCAAAACTAAAAACACTGGAACTGACAAGGGCATTATTTCAGTCAGATCAGATGAATGTTCATTAGTTTTCTCCCGCAGATTTCGCAGATATACGTTGATGTGTCTTTATAGCTAAATTATTTTTCTGTTGAGTCTAACCTGAGTATTCTTTTAAATCAAGAACTTTTCACTAAATTATCTTCTTAATTATTTGGAATAAAAGTTGATTCCCGCAAGTATATGGTAGAGTTAGTAATAGATGAAGAAAAAGAACGCAAAGATATTCTCAAAGAGTATCGCCAGTTAGTCAAGATGACGTCCCCGAGAATGAAACCGGGAGACGACAAAAGGCTTCGTCGTGCTTTTGAAGTAGCTGTTGAAGCTCATAAGCATCAACGCAGAAAATCCGGCGAACCATATATTTTTCACCCATTGGCTGTGGCTAAAATTGTAGCTTCTGAAATTGGTCTTGGAACAACTTCCGTGATGTGTGCTCTGCTACACGATACGGTAGAAGATACTGAAGTTACATTTGATGATATCAAAAGAGAATTTGGAGATGAAATTGTTACCATTATCGACGGTCTGACCAAAATCGGAAAAATATCCTCTCAGACAGAATCTATACAGGCAGAAAATTACCGGAAAATCCTTTTGACACTCAGTGATGACATAAGAGTTATCCTTATCAAAATTGCTGACAGGCTGCACAATATGCGTACACTTGATACTGTACCACGAAAAAATCAGCTTAAAATTTCTTCTGAAACCATTTATCTCTATGCACCTTTAGCTCATCGTTTAGGTCTTTACACTATCAAAGGCGAGCTGGAAGATCTCTCCATGAAGTATACTGAGACAGACAAGTATAAAGAAATAGCCCGTCAGCTCAACGATACCAAAAAAGAACGCAACAGGTTTATCAATGAATTTGTAAAACCTATCCAGGAAGATCTTGACAAAGCAGGACTTAATGCATCGGTTTTTGGCAGACCGAAATCTATTTTTTCCATCTGGAACAAGATGAGAAAGAAAGGTATCACTTTCGATGATGTGTATGATAAGTTTGCTGTCAGGGTAATCCTGGATTCAGACCCTGATAAAGAAAAAGAAGACTGCTGGCGTGCTTATTCTATCATTACAGATCAGTACAAACCCAGTCCGAACCGGCTTCGCGACTGGCTATCCCACCCTAAAGCGAACGGATATGAATCTTTGCATACTACTGTAATGGGTCCCAAAGGTAAATGGGTGGAAGTACAGATCCGCTCCAAACGAATGGATGAAGTTGCCGAAAAAGGGTTGGCTGCACATTATAAATACAAAGAAAATAAGTTTAAAAATCAGACGACTGCTGAAGATGCTATCGAAAGCTGGCTCATTCAGGTACGTGAATATCTCAAAAGTCCTGAGACCAATCCCGTTGATTTTATCAATGATTTCAAGCTTCAGCTGTATACCAAAGAGATTTACACCTTCAGTCCGAAGGGTGAATTGAAAATTCTTCCCGTAGGTGCTACTGCTTTAGACTTTGCTTATAATATCCATACGGCTGTAGGAGATTCCTGTATCGGGGCTAAAGTCAATAACAAGCTGGTGTCTATCAGCCATGTTCTGCAAAGCGGGGATCAGGTAGAGATCATCACTTCCAAAAAACAGAAGCCATCTGAAGCTTGGCTCAATATTGCCACTACATCCCGGGCACAGGCAAAAATCAAAAATTCACTCAGAGAAGATAAAAAGCTCATTGCTGAAAACGGAAAAGATATTCTGGAACGTAAACTCAAATCGTTCAAAGTACCGCTCAACAATGATAATATGCAGGTACTTGTCAATTATTTTAAAGCACCCAGCTCTTTAGATCTATGCTACAGTATTGCTAATCAGCAGATAGACCTCTCCAGAATCAAAAATCTCAATATTGTAGGTCATCATTTAGAAATACCTAAAGTCGAGAAAAAATTTGTTGAGCAGGAAGAGTATCCGGTGGATAAAGCAAAGATTGACAAAAATGCAGAGCTCATCATTTTCGGAGAATCTTCAAATCAGTTTCCTTATGAGTTTGCCAAATGCTGTGCTCCCATTCCCGGTGATGATGTTGTAGGTTTTATCTCCATCAACGGCGTGATAAAGATCCACAGGACCAACTGTAATAATGTCATTAACCTGATGTCAAAATATGGCTATCGAATTGTGAAAACACGCTGGACATCCAGTAAATCTCCTGCATTCCTGACCGGAATCGCAATCAATGGTATAGATGATATTGGAGTGATCAATAAAATCACACATATCATTTCTGCCGATATGAAAGTCAATATGCAATCTATGTCACTGGAATCCAACAATGGAATTTTCGAGGGCACATTCAAAGTATATGTCAAAGACCATGGGCAATTAGACAAGCTCCTTTCCAAGCTCAGTGGACTGAGTGGTATACAATCCGTCAAAAGGATAGAGGAGTAAGCCATACCACGTACAAAAGTAAAATGTAGTCAGGATTGAGTTTATCATTTTCTGACTACATTTTTTATACTTTTCTATTTATCTGAAGCTTATTTTTTCAAAAAATTTCTGAAAACGTACTGCAGGATACCGTCATTTTTAAAGTATTCTATTTCTATCAGCGAATCCAGCCTTGATTTGACCTGAAAGTTTTTAATGATCCCAATAGAATCTTCTGCGGTAACTTCCAGTATCTGGTGTGGTTTCAGACCATTTTCCAGTCCAAGGATATTATATTTTTCTTCACCTGTCAATCCAAGACTTACAGCTGATTCCCCGTTGATAAATTCCAAAGGCAATACACCCATACCCACCAGATTACTCCTGTGAATTCTCTCAAAGCTCTGTGCAATCACAGCCTTTACTCCTAAAAGATTGGTTCCTTTAGCAGCCCAGTCTCTGGAAGATCCGCTGCCATATTCCATTCCTGCCAGAATAATCAACGGTGTCTGATCTTTTGCATACCGCATAGCAACTTCATATACTGAATCTACCTCACCGGTAGGAATATATTTACTGAATCCTCCCTCCTGATTGGTGATCTTGTTTTTGATGCGCACATTGGCAAAAGTTCCTCTCATCATTACCTCGTGATTTCCCCGTCTGGAGCCATAAGAGTTAAAATCAACCGGATCCACTCCACGTTCAATCAGATATTTTCCTGCTGCAGATTTCTGATTAAAGGAACCTGCCGGAGAAATATGATCTGTTGTAACAGAATCTCCCAGATAAAGTAAAACTCTGGCATTTTTGATATCTTTTACACTATCTGCCGTATAAGAGATCGCTTTAAAAAATGGTGCTTCCCGGATATAATCAGATTCTTTTTCCCACTGAAAATCTGCATCATTTGGCGCATCCAATGCTTTCCAGACTTCATCACCATCAAAAATCACATCGTATACTTCATCAAAATCCCTGACAGAAAGATTATTGGAAACTACTTCATTGATTTCTTCCTGTGTAGGCCAGATATCTTTCAGATAAACAGCTTCACCACCTTTATCATATCCTACAGGATCCTTTAAAAGGTCAATATCCACTCTGCCTGCAATAGCGTAGGCGACTACAAGCATAGGCGACATCAGAAAATTCATTTTCACCTGTGGATGTACACGTGCCTCAAAATTTCTGTTGCCGGACAATACTGAAGCTACCACCAGATCTCCTTGTGTCACCGCTTCTGCAATAGCTGGTGGCAAAGGTCCGCTGTTTCCTATACAGGAAGTACAGCCATAACCCACGATGTGGAATCCCAAAGCAGATAAATCTTCCAGTAATCCTGACCGCTCCAGATATTGCGTTACTACCTTGGAGCCCGGTGCCAGGCTTGTTTTGACCCAGGGTTTAGATTGCAAGCCTTTTTGAATAGCTTTTTTAGCAACCAACCCCGCTCCCATCATCACATTCGGATTCGAGGTATTGGTACAGCTCGTAATAGCTGCGATGACGATACTGCCATCATTTAATGTAAAAGATTCGCTGCCAAAATCAATTTTGACGGACTGCAAACCTTTTTTTACTTCTGCAGGCTGAAGATCTGAAGTATCCTTCCTTTCAAAAGTAAACTCTGTTCCCGATCCTCCTTCTGAGAGCCAGCTCTGGATTTTTCTTGCCTGTGGAGGAATATAGCTTCTGTCAAAATCAGATTGTAAAAGCTCTTCAAATTTACTTCCCAGCTCTTTTACCAGAATTTTGTCCTGAGGACGTTTCGGCCCCGAAAGTGTAGGTTGTAATGTACCCAGATCCAGATGAAGGACTTTAGTATATACAATATCTTCTTCGCCTTCTCTCCAAAGCATATTTTCTTTACAATATTCCTCCACCAGTTTTATCTGTTGCTCGGAGCGGTTAGTTTTACGCATATATTCCAATGTCTGATGGTCTATCGGGAAATAGGTCACTGTACAACCAAATTCCGGCGACATATTGGAAATTGTAGCTCTGTCAGTCACACTCAGATGATTCAATCCATCTCCGAAAACTTCCACAAATTTCCCTACAACTCCTTCTTTTCTCAATAGCTGGGTAATCGTCAGCACCATATCTGTAGCAGTACAGCCTTCCGGAATTCTTCCGGATAGTTTTAAACCAATCACTTCCGGACAGGTAAAAAATATAGGTTGTCCCAACATGGCAGCTTCTGCTTCTATTCCACCGACTCCCCATGCGATGACACCTATTCCGTTCACCATCGGAGTATGTGAGTCTGTTCCGACCAGCGTGTCAGGGAAGCACCAGCCATCTCTGGCGATGACACCTTGTGCAAGATATTCCAGATTGACCTGATGGCAAATTCCCATTCCCGGAGGAACTACTTTAAAATTATCCAGCTGGTTTTGCGCCCATTTTAAAAGCTTATATCTTTCGCTGTTTCTCTCATATTCCAGCTCCACATTTTTTCTGTAGGCATCATCTGAACCAAAATAATCTACCTGTACGGAGTGGTCTATCACCAGATCCACAGGAATTGCAGGGTTGATTTTCTGCCCGTCTTTTCCTTTTCTGATAAATTCGGCTCTCAAAGATGCCATATCCACTACAGCAGGTACTCCTGTAAAATCCTGCATCAGTACCCGTGCAGGCTTGAAAGGAATTTCCTTATCCGTTCCTTTGGGATCCCAATAAATTAAAGTGTCAGCATGTTCCTGTGTAATATCGAATTCATTCTGATTTCTCAGGATATTTTCTAAAAGAATTCTAATCGAAAAAGGTAATTTGTGTACAGGTTTTCCTTGCTGTTGCAAAGATTTTAAAGAGGCAATTTTATAATTCATAACCCATCTTTTTTCTATAGTGTTCTTTATTATAACCCTGAGAATAAAAAAAGGTTTCACTTTAGCAAAAATGCCTCATTATAAACATAGCGTTCGAATTTAAAAGCTTATTATTTGCCATTAATACACGAATTGAAATTTCCTGTATAGCATATAAGTCCTTTACTCTATTTACAATCAGACTGCCTGTCAGAGATAGTTACAGGAATGATTTATCCATTTATTAGTGAATTTGTGGCCATCTATCCGGATAGTTAACTGTCACATATTCGCTAAAAAGTTAAATGTGAATGTCCTGCATTATAAAAGAAGGATATGATTTATCTCATCTTACGAAATCTCCACATAATCCTTTGATTTGGGCAATGCCTCCAATATTGGCTTCCAATCTGCCGGTACTGCCGTCAGTTTTCTTTTGGACAAATCCATCCAGGCGCCATCCACTTCAATTGTGGCACATTTTAATCCTTCACCTTTATATATCACGTGTCTGAATGAAAATCTGGAATTGGTTGTATTATACTTCGTCAGCTCCACACTTACTTTGACAAACTCGTCCATCTTCACCTCTTTGAAGTATGTTGTTGTTTCTTTAAATAAAATCGGTCCTATTTCATGTGTAGAAAATTTCTCCAGTGACAGCCCTACCTGATTTAATAAATTGCTTCTTGCCTGCGCACAAAAATCTGCATAAGCAGAATGCCTCAAATGCCTGTTGGCATCTATCTGTGCCCATAAAACCTGTCCCTGATAAATATATTTTCCATAGTATGATATATCTAAAGTTAAAAAGCTCAACCAAAGATTTTGTATTATGTTCAGAATTTGTTGACCAAACGTTTGATTGATAATATTTTTCTAACACTAAAGAATAAAAAAAGAAGGGACAGACATTAGTCTATCCCCCCTTTAAATGGGAACACTCCCCATAAGGTTCCCACATAAACACAACAAACAAATTTTTTATATCATTAGCTTTCTTTAAAAGCGATATTTAATTCATTAAACAGCAATCCACTTCCACCCCCATAATGAACAATCACTTGCGTTTCGGGTGTATTCTGGTTAATCCAATATCTGATATCTTTCTCTTCTTTATCAGACAAACCACTTCCCAAAAGCACACCGTCAAAATGTGAGCGGTACAAATGTAAATAAATTTCTTCACATGTAGATGCAGGTGTTACATTATATATCTCCTGTTTTGAAAGAACTCTGCATAAAGTATCTAAAATATTTGAGTTTTTACAAATGAGTAACAAATTTTTCATACCTGCTAAATCTTATCACTAAATATTTCTATACTAATTCTGTCTTTTGGTCCCACCTCGCGTTCTCTGTAAGGAGATTCCAGTGTTTCCAGATGATCTTTATATCCTAATGCGACTACCGCCATAGAAGAAAACTCATCACTCAAACCTGCAACCTCACGGGCCTTAATCTTATCAAAGCCTGCCATAAAGTGAGAGTAGATTCCCATGCTGAAAGCCTGCAGAGCAAGATTCATATTGGCTGAACCTAAATCCAGGACTGCGCTGGGATTATCTTTTGTTCTGGCAGAAGTAATCATCAGAATATGAGCATTTTTTGCCCATGGCTGGTTTCCGGGAAACAAAGTATTTAAGATTTTTTCAAATCCTTCAGTCCCATGTACCGCGTAAGTATAATGCCATGGCTGCAAATTCCCCGCACTGAATGCATAAGACGCCGCCTTCAATATTACCTGAATTTCCTCTTCACTGATCGGATCACTTTTTAAAGCCCTTGGGCTCCATCTGTTCTTAATTACGTCTAAAACTTCCATGTGCGATTACATTGCGGGTAATTCCATTGGGATATCCATGAGCAATATTTTTGAATTCTCCTGCAGTGCTTTGATCTTTACAGCATCAGCTTCACTGACTCCTACTGCATCTCGTTTGTTAGCGACCTGTCCTTCGATTTCAAAAGAACCTTCTATGACCATAGCATAAACTCCGTTACCGGATTTTCGGATACGGTATGTCTCAGATCTATCTTTATCATAATCTCCTAAATAAAACCATGCATCCTGATGTATCCAAACTCCCTGATCGTCCGGAGAAGGAGAAAGAATCTGATATAGCTCATTCTCTTTTTTTAAAGAGGCATAATTCAACTGATCGTACCTGGGCTCTACATTTCTTTTATTCGGGAAAAGCCAGATCTGAAACAAATTGACATTTTCATCCGGCTTATGATTAAACTCACTGTGAAATACTCCTGTTCCTGCACTCATCACCTGTATCTCTCCTGCCTGAATCACAGAAGTATTGCCCAGATTATCCTTGTGTGCCAATGCACCGGACAAAGGAATGGTGACAATCTCCATATTATCGTGAGGATGGGAACCAAAACCCATTCCACCTTCTATCAAATCATCATTTAAAACTCTCAATACGCCAAAGTGTATCTTTTGAGGATTGTAATAATTTGAAAAGCTGAAAGAAAAATTTGCTTTTAACCAACCATGGTCAGCTCTACCTCTCTCTTTTTCCGGGAACAATGATATTATAGCCATAGCTGTATATTTCAATACAATAATTGTATATACAAATATACTTTAAAAAATACACACTCACATATCATCAAATGTTATCAAAAAATAAAAAACCAATCCGGCTTGTCGCTGAATTGGTTCTTATTAATTATAGCCGGAGAAAATTAAATCCTCGTACTTTTTAAAGATTTTTTCCTGGAATCCCTGTCAATTGCCAATTGTAACAGTTTGCTAATCAAATCAGAATAATCTAATCCTGTATTTTCCCATAATTTAGGATACATGCTGATAGCTGTAAATCCGGGGAGTGTATTCACCTCATTGACAATCACTTCATCATCAGCAGTCAAAAAGACATCTACTCTGGTCAATCCTTCCAGATTGAGACACTTATATGCATGAATGGCAACTTTCTGAATCTTACTGATTACCTCTTCGCTGAGATTTTGTGCGGGAATAAAAAGTTGAGCATTCTCATCATTGACATATTTATTTTCAAAATCATAAAAGCCTTTCAGCATTACGATTTCACCAACTGTACTGGCTTTAGAAAATTCATTACCCAATACGGCACATTCCAGCTCACGTCCCACGACAGCTTTTTCTACAAGAATTTTTGTGTCGTATAAAAATGCATCTTCTATTGCTGCCAAAAATGATTGTTTGTCCGTGCTTTTACTCACTCCGATGGATGATCCCATGTTGGCTGGTTTAACGAACAATATATCGCCGAGTTCCTGAACGATTTGCTCATAGCTGACTTCATCTTTCAAATGCTTATGAAGCACCACTCCTTCTGCGCAGCCGATTCCTGCCTGCTGAAACAATCTTTTGCAGATATCTTTATCCATCGCTACTGCCGAACCCAACACATCCGGCCCCACAAACGGCAGATTCAACTGATTTAACAAACCTTGCAGTGTACCATCCTCTCCGTTAGGTCCGTGCGTGATGGGGAAAACTACATCAATCTTCCCTATGCTTGCTCCTGTAGATAGTAACCTGATTTGATTTTCAGTGTAACCTGGGAGAATAAACAGCTCCTCTCCTGCCACACCGATTTTAAAATCTTTCTGCTGATGATTTTCGGCTTGTTCCAGATACCATTTTCCGTCAGGAGCAATTCCTATCAATGATACTGTAAAGAATTCTCTGTTGACAGCATTATAAATATTCCTGGCAGAAACCACCGATACTTCATGTTCAGGAGATTTTCCACCAAAGATGAGCGCTACATGCTTTTTAGACATACTCTTTTATTTTTGAAATGAAGGAGCTACAACTAATTCTTTGCTGCCTTTGGTATGTACATAAAATCCTTCTCCGGATTTCACGCCCAGCTTACCTGCTGTCACCATATTCACCAACAATGGACAAGGTGCGTATTTAGGATTTTTGAACCCATCATATAATACATTCATGATAGCCAGACATACATCCAAACCGATAAAATCAGCCAGTTGCAAAGGTCCCATCGGATGGGCCATACCTAATTTCATCACAGTATCTATCTCTGAAACCCCACCTACGCCTTCATATAAAGTATAAATAGCTTCATTGATCATCGGCATTAGAATTCTATTAGCAACAAACCCAGGATAGTCATTTACTTCTACAGGAATTTTACTCAGTAGTCTGGAAGTTTCCATGATTGTTTCAGTCGTTTCGTCTGAAGTAGCATATCCTCTGATGACCTCCACTAATTTCATCACCGGTACCGGATTCATAAAATGCATTCCAATGACTTTATCCGGTCTTTTTGTAAAAGATGCCAGTTTAGTAATAGATATCGAAGAAGTATTAGAAGCGAGGATGGCATGAGCCGGAGCATTCTCGTCGAGAATTTTGAAAATATTTTCTTTGACAGTCATGTTTTCGGATACCACTTCTATCACCATATCAGCAGTCGATGCAGCAGCTTTCAAATCTGTACTCGTTGAAATATTTGCAATAGTAGCTGCTTTATTTTCTTCAGTCAAAACACCTTTCTGAACCTGACGTTCCAGATTACCGGAAATCGTCGCTACTGCTTTTTCCAGTAAAGCCGCCTGTAAATCTACTAAAGTCACTGAGAAACCATGTTGTGCACACACGTGAGCGATACCGTTGCCCATCGTTCCTGCTCCAACTACTGTGATATTTTTCATATATTCAACTGTATTTTTGAGAGTGCAATTTAATATTTCATGAGGATTATCTGCTGTCTTTTATTGATTTCTTGTTCACTGAGAAGCGTTTCTGCTCAGGATGAATATGAAAAGATTGCAGCCAGCTTTGAATTGGATTCCATTACCGTATATGCAGCCAGTGAGGGATTTTTAAATCCTGTCAATTTTATCCGTTATACCATGGAAGACACCAGTCTTTTTTATGGATTCTCTTTACTGAAAGTATTGTCGCATGAGATGTATATGGAAGCGGAAGTGACAGATAAGAAGAATAGAAATGGTCGTGTCACAAGATTATACAAACAACAGGTAGGAGACGGATGCAGAATACAGGAAGCTTTTACAATAGACAGCTCAGGTGCTTTTCGGGATAAAAAAGGGAATCCTGTCTCAGAAACTTATCAGATGATGATGCAGTTTTTCACGACACCAAAAAGAGTTTGCGGAATAAAATTATCTCCTCCGCCAAAAGGTCTGGTTGTACTGAGCCAGCCAAAAGATATCCGGCAACAAAAAGAATTCATCAAAAGATTCATTTTTGCACCTCATACATTGCGTATTGAGGTTCCTTTTATGGGAAATAAAATGAAAACCAACATTTTTGAATCACCTACTGCTGACTTTTACAATTTCAAAGTAGATTTTGACATGCTGAATGATGTAGTTCCTGTCTATAATTTCACCATAGAGGTTGATAGCATCAAATATCCCAACTGGAGAAAATCTGTATTGATCAAAAGAATGCATACCACTTTCAGAGCAGAAGACATGGCTATCATTGCACGCTCTTATGATTTATATTATCCGGGCTGGCTGGCATCCTGTGATTTATCCATTGATATTGAAATGAGACAGATAGAAAGCTTACTTTTGCCTAAACAAATTCATTACCGGGGAGAATGGAAATTTCCCACCAAAGGAAAGGATAAGGCAGATATTTTATTACAGTTCAATCAGGCAAGTACAAACGAATGTATACATTAGAGCGCATCAGAATTCAGTATTCAGCATCAGGTCAAATCAAAGAAATTCTTCTCACCGCCGACAATCCCGTATTTCAATCTGAAAGTTTACATTTCAGCTTTCAGACAGAAGAAGCTTTATCGGGAGAAAGAATGACCGGAATCATGAATACCGGAAATGTTGTCACGCTGGAGAAAATGGAGATTATCCTGAAAGAAGATTACAGCCGGACCAAATCTTTTTTTGCCAATGGCTTTCAATCCTGGACAGAATCAAAACCATATCTTAAAACTGAAAAAATCAAACCTTTAAGGAAGATTGCCCGTTCTGTCATGAATCCCTACGGTGATTACACGTATTACGATTATACAGGGAATCCGGGAGAAATCCACAGCTGGGGATATACTTATTTCAATATAGCTCAGAAACGCATACAATTTATCGGCTCACTGGATGAAAAAAATGCATTCACCAATTTTGTGCATCATGCAGATAAAAATGAGCTGCAGATCATCCGTGACGTAAAAGGCTGGAACATTTCCGGAGAGGTAACTATCTGTGATTTATTTCAGACAGAGAACTCAGAACGGGGAGCTTTTCAGCACTACTTCATGATGTGCAGATTCCCTGAGTTAAAAGTAGCTCCGGCAATAGGCTGGACCAGCTGGTACTATTATTACACCAGGATTTCCGAAAAAATCGCTTTGGAAAATCTGGAGAATTTTAAAAAGAACAATATTCCGCTGAAAGTTTTCCAGATAGATGATGGATATCAGACCAGAGTCGGCGACTGGCTGAGTGTCAATGAAAAATTCCCCAGAGGAATGAAATTTATTGCGGATGAAATCAAAGCAGCAGGATATCAACCAGGCATCTGGCTGGCACCACTTTCTGCTGAAAAGAAATCTGACATCTTTAAAAATCATCCTGACTGGCTGGTCAAAGACGAAAAAGGCAAACCCTACCGTATAGGTATCAACCCGCTATGGAGTATGGGATTTTATGCTTTGGATATTTACCATCCGGAAGTCCGGGAGTATATCAAAAAGGTATTTCACACGGTTTGCCGCGAATGGGGCTATGACATCGTCAAGCTGGATTTTTTGTACGGGGCCTGTCTTGTACCAAGAAACGGACGAAGCAGAGGCGGTGTGATGGCAGATGCGATGGCATTGCTGAGAGAAGCCATAGGTGATGACAAAATTATTTTAGGGTGCGGGGTTCCGATGGGTTCTGCGACCGGAACTACAGATTATTGCCGGATCGGAGCAGATGTGCATCTCACATGGGATATAAAGTTACTGAAATGGTGTAACAACCGTGAACGTGCTGCCACAGTATTAGCAGCTACCAACGCTATCAACCGGAGGCAATTGAATGGTCATGCTTTTATCAATGATCCGGATGTATTCATGTTGCGCAAAAAATTCCAGCGACTCAAAAGACCGGAACAATACACGCTTCTGTTAGCTAATTTATTGTTCGGAGATTTAATCTTCAACTCTGATAATATTGCCGAATACGATGAAACAACAATGGAGATTTATCGCTCTATTTTCCCGCTGGTCAGAAGAAAAGAAATCAATGTAGAGCACAGCGAAGGTCTGTATAAAATCTTTTTCCAGATAGATGACCGCAGGTATATGGCTTATATGAATCTTTCTGAAAGAGATAAATTATATAAGCTTCCTGCAGGAATTTACTTTGACGGACATTCACAGGAAATTTTAACCAATGAGCAAACGATTTCTATTCCAAAACATCAGAGTATTTTGCTGCACATCTGTAGTGCAGGGCCATTTGGTGTGATTGGTACAAAAGGTCACTTCTTTACCGGTTCAGAGATTGTAAAAATTGCATTGAACGGCGAGGATATCAAAGTTCAATTGAGAAGCGGACTTTTAGCAGATCCCACTGTATTTCTGAAAGTTCCGAAAGATTTTTCAGGCACTACAATCAATGGCGTACCCTTCAAAATGATACAGAAAAAAGATTTTGCTATTATTCAGACGGAAGTGAAGAGAGATAATTAGTATCAATCTTCCATTTCAATGCATCAAGAAAAAGAATATCAGAACGAAAGGCACAAAAAGTATAAAGGATGGAAGTAATAGATTTATAATAGCCTGAAAAATTGACACTTTTTGAACCTCCGAAACACCAATGATACTAAATACAATAGATAATATTCCTAATACTATTTGTAATATCGCTGCTATAGACCAGATAATATTTAAAAATATACTCGTTCCGAAAATGTCTCCTTCTCCTTTAAAAATCGCTACTCCATAAGCTATTATTTGCGGTATCACTAAAATCAATGACACAACAGATGGAATATTTGCGTAAGCAAGAATTCTCAGCAATGAATTAGTATCTCCTTTACCTTGCAAAAATTGTCCTGACCAACTAACCAAAGCTGCATATATATACATTAACAACGCACCTGCTACCGCACCTAAAATCAGAAATAATCCCAATAAACCTAAAAAGGACATAAAATCCCCAGAATCACTTGAGATCACATTTTCCATCACACCGGAAATACCCACCAATACAATCAATATAAGAGTATATTTATCGTACTTATTATCATTAATATACTTGAATATTTTCCTTGGAGAAGTCCAGATACCTAAAAATATATCCTTGTCTGAGTAAATTATCTTGTCATCTGTATACTCTGTCATTTTTTTCAAAATTTTTATTCTCGCAAAAGTAATATATTGAAAATTACAAATAAATATTTCTGAAAAACAAAATTAATCAGTGTTTCCTCAGCTCAAAAAATGAACAATAAATATCCTATTTTACATTTTCACAAATCCATTTTATAAATTTCATGTTATAATTCCATGCACATGATCACTTCAGAACTCCGGCAACAATTTCTCCTGAGAGATGATATTACCTTTTTGAATTTTGGTTCATTCGGAGCATGTCCGAAACCAATTTTTGAAGCGTATCAAAATTTTCAAAGAGAACTGGAGTCCGATCCCGTGGACTTTATTGCAGTCAAAACGCCTCAATACCTCAAAGCTTCCAGACAGGCACTGAGCCGGTATATTCATTGTCATGAAGACGATATCGTTTTTGTCACCAGCCCCAGCTATGCTGTCAATATCATTGCTAAAAGTCTGCATCTCCAACCGGGGGATGAAGTTTTAACAACTGATCTAGAATATGGCGCATGTGACAAGACATGGACCTATTACTGTCAGAAATATGGTGCAAAATATATACAGCAACCTGTACGGTTTCCATTAGAAAGCAAAGAAGATTTGATCCAACAGTTTGTAAAAGGTATTACGGATAAAACCAGACTGATTTTTATCAGTCATATCACCAGCTCTACCGCACTCAGGTTGCCTGTGGAAGAAATCTGTAA
Organism: bacterium; assembly: GCA_037189845.1. Lineage (GTDB taxonomy): Bacteria > Bacteroidota > Bacteroidia > Chitinophagales > JADIYW01 > JAMLHH01. The sequence goes on along the minus strand of JBBCIS010000014.1, from coordinate 134,205 downwards.
AATAGCTGCAGAAAGAGGCATCATGACTTTTGTAGATGGTGCTCATGCGCCCGGTCAGATCGATTTGAATCTTTCGCAAATGGGTGCAGATATCTACACCGGAGCTTGTCACAAATGGATGATGGCACCTAAGGGCAATTCATTTCTGTATGTCAAAAAAGAACATCAGCATTTATTTGATCCGTTAGTCGTCAGCTGGGGCTATGGTAATCCGTCTTTCAACCAGACTCAATTTCTGGATTATCATGAAATGCAGGGAACAAGAGATACTTCTGCATTTTGTACTTTGCCTGCGTGTATTGATTTTATGGAAAAGTATGACTGGCCATCCGTAGCCGCTTCCTGCAGAAAACTCGTTCAGGAGAATGCTGAGGAGCTTTGCAGTATTCTGAAAAAACCTGCATTGACACCCATATCTGATGATTTCATACAACAGATGTTCAGTTGTGAGATAGATACTCCGAATGTTGCACAACTGCATGATTTATTGTATTCCAGGTATAAAATTCAGATTCCTGTTATGCCGCACAGAGATAAAACCTATATCAGATATTCCATCAATGCATTCAATTGTCAGGAGGATCTGGACAAGTTATTTGCTGCATTGAAAGAAATTTACCACTGAAGAAACTACTAAAAAATCTTATGCCGAACTTATTTTCATACGGAACACTTCAATTAGAACAGGTACAGCTCGAAACTTTCAACAGGATTCTGAAAGGAGAAAAAGATGCTCTCATCGGTTACGAATTAAAAATGCTGGAGATCACTGATCCCGAAGTGCTTCGAAAAAGCAACCAGCAATTTCATCCTATCCTGGAATTCTCCGGCAATGAAACAGATATTGTCGAAGGTATGTTATACGAGGTTACTGAAGATGAAATTCTGAAAGCAGACGAATACGAAGTAGATGATTATCAAAGGATAGAAACAAATTTCAAATCCGGCAAAAAAGGTTTTATCTACGTAAAAAAATAATCATGCCGATAACATATTTTGAAGATCTGGAATTTCTGAAAGAAGATTTCTCTTTACAACCTTTTGCAAAAGGAGAATATGAAAGCTGTACATTCCGTCAGTGCAATTTTGCAGAAACAGAACTTTCTGACTGTAAATTCATCAATTGTGTATTTGAAAACTGCAATCTGAGCATGGCTAAAATTGACCATACTTCCATACAGGATGTCAGATTTCTTAACTGTAAAATGCTCGGCCTGAAATTCGACACTTGCCGACCTTTAGGTTTATCTTTTAGCTTCGACAACTGTTTGTTGCAACATTCCTCCTTTTATCAGCTCAAAATCAAAAAAACAATTTTCAGAAACTGCCAGCTACAGGAAACAGATTTTGCAGAAGCTGATTTGACTCAGGTCATCTTTGAAAACTGTAATCTTGAAAAAGCTATTTTTGACCGGACCATTCTGGAAAAAGCAGATTTATCCGGTGCTTTCAATTATTCTATTGATCCGGAAAACAATAAAATCAAAAAAGCCAGATTTTCTATTCACGGGATTTCCGGACTTTTAGAGAAATACAATATTTATATTGACAAAGCTTAGTTTATATCTAAATATACTTGAGACTCTTCCTCTCGTCGGACACATCCAGTATGACAGATCAATAGAAAATCGTATAGTATAATGTCATTGACTTCGCCAAACCCACTTCGTTAGATTTGTCTCAGTCTAATCTCCGATTTTTGAGAGGATTTTTATTTACTACGCGATCTAATTACACTACCTACTATTTGATATTGAGATTGTTTAGCAGATAAATTCTGTGTACAGCCGACTGTGAACTGTAGACTGAATTTTACTTATAGCCCCACCCCATCCTATCGTTCAGACTGGTGATATGCGCAAGATGATGATTGCCGTGCCAGGCATAAACACCGATATTTTCATCAATTCTGAAACTTTTACCATGTTCCGGATGGATAAATACTCTGGAAAGCTGTTCATTCGTTAAGCTTCTGAGCAGCACCGTCCATCTGGCATGAATTCCCTGCAGCATCCACAATGCACTTTCTACGGGCAACGTTCTGGAATCTTCGAGCTCAGCCCATCTGTCTTCATAATACGGCTTGATAATCGGTGCATCTTCGGTCAACGCCAGCTTGAATCTGATGATACTATTCGCATGACTGTCTGCGCAATGATGTACCACCTGTCTGACGGTCCACCCATCTGGCCTATAAGGAGTGTCCAGCTGAGCATCAGAAAGACTTTCTACAGCAGACTTTAACTTGTTTGGAAATGCAGAAATTTCATCTATCCAGCGAGCTATATGCTCACGGGTAATATTTTCAGGTTTTTCAAAGTGTCCGATAGGATATTTTAGTTGTTCAGAATTCATACTATTGAATATAGAAAAACAATCAGTTCTAAAGACAAAAATTGTACAAATTTTTGTGAATCAGCACTTTCAGACAAACTGTATCCATAGAAAACATATTTTCTGTATCTGTAACTATAAAAAGACTGTACTTAGCTTTGTATATGTAATAAAATATTCCGGTCATGAATCAGAGTAAAGAAAATCCTGCAGAACTGCAATTTCAGGAAGTATATGTTTCTGATATGCTGGCATTAAAGTATTTTTTCAATGAACTGAACGGATTGGCTAAAGAGGCGCCAGTGAGCGAAACATTCAGTATTCCTTTTTTACAGGCAAAATGCGGAGATGAAATTATTGCATTCGCCAGCCTGACCAATGAAAATAAACTATCTATTTACCAAAAATCATTTACCAGTCCGGCAAACGAAAAAGAATGGAAAACAACTACAAAACAGATATTTCACCAGCAATCCGATGTTATTTGTAAAGAAGGATTTGAAAACAGCATCATCCGCCTGACTTCATGGCTCAACAATGCCTGCAATTGAGACGACTGTTATAACTTAGAAGGACACATCATATAGATAAAAGAACCAGGGAATGAATTTTAGCATTCAAAATATTTTAGAAACAGAGCAATTAAGGCTCATTCCTTTGAAGGAAAATGATTTTGAGGAACTGTATCATGTAGCTTCTGATCCTAAAGTATGGGAGCAGCATCCCAACAAAGACCGCTGGAAAAGAGATGTTTTCAGTGTATTTTTTGACGGAGCTTTGCAAAGCCGGGGAGCTTTTAAAGTGATAGAAAAAGCTACTGATAAAATTATCGGCAGTACAAGGTTTTATGATTATAACAAAGACGAGAACAGTATTCTTATCGGATATACTTTTTACGGAACAGATTATTGGGGCAAAGGCTATAATCAGTCTGTGAAGAAGCTGATGCTCGATTATATTTTTGAGTATGTAGATACCGTATATTTTCATATCGGAGCAAGCAATATCCGTTCTCAGATTGCTATCGGCAGATTGGGAGCAGAAAAAACCGGTGAAGAAGAAATCCCTTATTTCGGAGAAGCACCTAAACTCAACTTTATGTACAGGATTGAAAAAGAATCCTGGATAAATCGTACAACCTCTTAAACATGGAAGAACAACAACTATTGAACAATCTGAAAGCGATTGAAGACCGTATCGTTTCGGCTTGTATTCGCTGCAACAGAAATCCCGGAGATGTAAAGCTCCTGCTGGCCACCAAAACAGTTTCCCCGGACAAGATTGTCATCGCCTTAAAATCAGGACAAACACTGATAGCCGAAAATAAAATACAGGAGCTGAAAGAAAAATATGAAGCCTTAAAAACTGTACCGCACACCAATCACTTTATCGGACATTTGCAAACCAATAAAATCAAAGATGTGCTGAAATATGACGTAGCTTGTATTCAATCTGTAGATCGTCTGAATCTGGCAGAAAAGCTGCACCAGCGCCTGACAGCAGAAAATAAATCTATAGATGTGCTGATTCAGGTCAATACTTCTGATGAAGAAAGCAAGTTCGGCATTCATCTGGAACATGCCGTCGAGCTGGTCAGACAAGTCGCTCAGCTGGAGCGCATCAGGATAAAAGGATTGATGACTATAGGACTTTTTAGTGCTGATAACGACAAAGTACGCCAGTGTTTTCGTCTGTTGAAAAATCTACAGCAGGAAATCATCCGTCAGAATATTCCTCACGTGGAAATGCAAGAATTGTCTATGGGCATGAGCGGAGACCTGGAAATTGCTATCGAAGAAGGCGCTACCATCATACGGGTAGGCACAGCCATCTTTGGCAAAAGAGATACACCGGACAGCTTTTACTGGAATGAGAAAGGGAATGGATAATATCATAGAACAGTGAAGTATTTATTCATTATATTGAACCAATTGCTGACAAACAAAAGCTACTACCCAGAAAAGAATACAAACCAACGTTAGCAGATGAACTAATACCTTATGGCTGTGGGCTAATTCTAATACTTTTGGTGATTTCTACAATTGTCGGACTCTTAACCATTGCGGAATGGTTGTCTTAATAAAGATAGATCTTATTATCTACTTTCTCCAACGCCTCAAAGCTTCTTCTTTACTGGCGACAAAATTGACCTTTTTACCCTTATTGCTTTCATAGATAAAATCGTTCAGGCTTTTGCTGTTGTATACCGAAAAACTACCTATGATGGCTATATCAAAACCATACTGAGTGTATTTCTGTAAAATTTCCCCTGCCAGCTTTGTCTTCAATTCAAAAAAATCAGGCGTTATATTCTCCTGATAGATCATCGCTTTGTATGCCTGATGTCCGTAGCTGCAATCTACCATCAGCTGTACTGCATCTTCTACATTTCTGATGATAATATCAGAAGCATTGATTTCTGCAATATTTTCTCCGTTGATATTTATAATCTGAATGGTCATTTTGTTGTTACTTTTAATATCTTTACACCTTCACATAATCTGAAGCGGCCAGCTTTCCAAGTGTTTTCAGTGTCATTTTCAACTGCTCATTCCAGGGCAATCCTATACACAAACGCATGCAGTTGGAAAACTGATTTTGCAGAGTAAACATTCTCCCGGGAGCAATACTGATACGCTGACGCATCGCCAGCTCGTACAATTCAGTAGTGTCAATATCTTTATTCATCTCCACCCACAAAGTCAGCCCGCCCTGAGGTTTGGTCGTCTTGGTCCCCGGTGGAAAATATTCTGCAATCGCCTGTTCGTATTGTAAGCAATTATTTTGCAGTGTACGGCGATAGTTGCGCAGATGAGCCTCATATTTACCGCTCCTCAGAAAACCCGCCACTGCTTCGTGCATGATACTCGTCGAGGAAATGGTATGCGCCAGCTTCAGTTTCAGGATTTTCTCCTTGTACTTGCCGGGAGCTATCCACCCTACCCTGTATCCGGGTGCAAGATTTTTGGATACTGAGCTACACCAGATAACATTACCTTCTGTATCGAATGATTTACAGCAAATCGGCCGCTGATGGCCAAAATAAATTTCTCCGTATACATCATCTTCTATCAGCGGAATGTTGTGCTCGGCTAATAATCTGACCACCTCTTTCTTATTTTCATCCGGCATGCAGCTCCCCAAAGGCGTATTGAAATTGGGTATCAGCAGACAGATATTGATTTTAGGCAGCAACTTTTTCAATGCATCTATTTCTATACCTGTCACAGGATGTGTGGGCAACTCCAGTACCCGGAATCCCATACTCAATGCAGCATGCAATATTCCCGGATAGCAGGGACTTTCTACCGCTATCGTATCTCCCGGCTTACCCAGCACCATCATGCTGAAAGCCAGCGCTTCCATACCTCCACTAGTCGTCACCAAATCATCTTCATGCAAATTTCCTCCCCAAATCATAGAACGGGCTGCCACCATTTGCCTCAGATGAAGATTGCCCTGAGGTGACTCATAACCTGTCCCGCCATCTCTCAAAATCCGTGTAGCCTGTACCATTTCTTTTTTAAGCTGGGCCAATGGCAAAAGTTCCCCAGAAGGTGCCGCAATAGAAAACAGCGTGAGATCTTCTCTACCCATGCTGGCATATACCCTGCCAGATAAATCATCCGGCTGACGAATAGCTGCTACTGTCGATGGCTTGCTGATTTCCGGTAAAGGCAATGACCTGAAAGACTTCCGCGCAACAAAATATCCGGACTGCGGCCTGGAAATAATCAAAGATTGCGCTTCCAGTTCCGTGAATACTCTTTTGGCAGTATTCATGCCTATATTGTATTGCTGGCAAAGCATCCGCACAGAAGGCAGCTTATCTCCTTCTTTCAGCACTCCCCTTTTAATCTGGTCAGCTATTACTCCGGACAATCTGCAATAGATAAAATCTCTGTTCATTTTACAAATCTAACTGTATCCATCTATAATACAAAAACTGTTACTGTATTCATTTATAGATTCCCATTAGCTTTGCTTTCAGTTATTCAACTATTATGTCAGACACAGTTTCTACCCAACACACAAATCAGCAGCAAATCAATGGCTGGGTCAATGGTTTTATAGGCATGCTGCTGTTCAGCGGTTCCATGCCGGCTACCAAAGTAGCCATTGCTGAGCTTTCACCGGCTTTTGTCACTGTTACCCGTGGAGGAATTGCAGGAATACTGGCGCTTTGTGCACTATTGATTTTTAAAGAAAAACGCCCTGACAAAAAGCAGATTCCTTCATTATTCATGGTCATTTCAGGTGTTGTATTAGGCTTTCCGTTATTGAGTTCTCTTGCTTTGCAATATATCAGCTCGGCACATTCGCTCGTTTATGCTGCCATGTTGCCATTGTCCACTGCTTTATTTGCCGTACTTCGTACAGGAGAGCGCCCACCCTTTTTATTCTGGATATTCTCAGTCATTGGTAGTACATTGGTCATTGGATTTGCTATTTCACAAGACCTGTCGCTTTCCTATACAGGAGATATACTGATGTTGTTGGCTACACTGCTTTGTGGTTTGGGATATGCAGAAGGAGCTAAACTTTCTTCCCAATTCGGCGGTTGGCAGGTAATATCATGGGCATTGGTTTTTTCTCTGCCGGTAACACTCCCGCTCATCTTTATCCTGCAACCTGCTTCTTTCGTGGGAATACACACAGAAACCTGGCTGGGATTAGGTTACGTTTCACTATTCAGTATGTTTATCGGCTTTGTATTCTGGTACAAAGGACTGGCTCAGGGAGGTATTGCCGTAGTCGGACAAATCCAGCTGCTTCAACCTTTTTTCGGATTAACGCTCGCAGCGCTGCTGCTACATGAAAAAGTAAGTACAGGAATGTTGTTCACCACCGTGGGTGTATTGTGCTGTGTAGCAGGTTCCAGAAAATTCGGTCAACGAAAATCTAAAAGTTTACTTCAATCAAAATCATAAAAAGGTATTATCGGAAATTTTGCAGAGGTATCCTAACAATTTATCTTATGCCACTAATACACCAATATTTAAGAACAATTTATCTAATGGATTTATCCGATTAGTGAATTCTTTGCTGGCTTTTATGCCGCTAATGCACGAATTTTATTTTCGGCATATAACTGAAGTTCCTGATATCATTAGGTACTTGTCAAAGAAAGAGACAAGCACATTTTTCCTTCTATTAGTGAATTCGTCGCAATCTTTTCGGAAAATACTCGTCTAATGTCCCAAAGGTCAAATGCAAATACTTCGGCAGATAAATCCTACTTACCTTTGTAAGAACCAAAAATTACTGTATGCCCTGGAATCCTGACATTTACAATCAATTTAAAGATATCCGTTTCCAACCGTTTTTTGATTTAGCGGATTTGATTTCAGAAAAGCCTGGTATGCAGGCGGTTGATTTAGGTTGTGGAACAGGCGAGCAAACATCGATTTTATCCAAACGGTTCGAAGATGCATATTTTTTGGGAATAGACAGTTCGGCTGAAATGCTGAGAGATACTGCTCTGCTGGAAAATGAGCGATTGGTTTTTCGTCAGTCAACTACAGAAGATTGGCTGAAAGAAGAGAAAACCTGGGATTTGATTTTCAGCAATGCAGCGTTACAATGGTCAGATGAACATGAAAAGCTTTTCCCTCAAATCATATCCAAGCTCCATTCAGGAGGACAGCTGGCAGTACAAATGCCTTATCAGCCGGGCAATATTTTAAATAATCTATTGTTTGAGCTGGCATCGGAGGAACCTTTTCGTTCTCAATTGAATGAATGGAACAGAGCTTCTGCCGTGTTGACATTAGATGATTATGCAGGCATATTGTTTGACAATGGAATGCAGGACATACAATTAATGCAAAAAGTCTATCCCATTATAGCTGACGACTCAGAAACATTATTCCGGTTTATCTCCGGCTCGGCACTGATTCCTTATATCGAAAGATTACATTCGGAGCAAAGTGAAGCTTTCACAAAAGCATTTAAGGAACGGATTTCCATCGCTTTTCCAAAGTTCCCTGCGATTTATGCGTTTAAACGTTTATTTATTTACGGCGTGAAAAGATAGCGGATTCAGCTATAATTCTCTTCAGCATTATGTATTGACAAAACAGATCTAATCCTGCATCTCTCCGTATCAAAACAAAAGAGGTCATCCTTCCGGACAACCTCTCAGTTATATTTTTATTTCAATCAGCCCAAAGGCAAAATTTAAATTTTAGTGGTGATCGCTCTCCAATACTCTGTCTTTCACCAACAGAATACCTAATGCCATCGTAGCAAAAGCAATGAAATACGGATAGAACACACCAGCTTGCGCTAAAGTTTGTGTACCTGTATTGTAATCAAAAAAAGCCGAGCTATTCCAGTACAAAAACGTGTTCACTAATAATGCTACAAAACTCAAAAAACAGATTGCTCCGCCGAATACACGTGTCATCATGATAGATAAGAATTTGCGACAAAAATAAAGAAATAAAAACTCTTTGAAAGAGAAATATCACATTTTACATAAAATTATTCCACCTTTTTCACTCTGGAAGCCACCCATATTGTCCCGATCGCTACTGCAATAGATAAATAACCAACATAATGATAGTTCATCAGCTTTCCGTCAGCAGTTTCAGTCACTATCCATCCGCTGATCAGTGAAGCTGAACCTGCACCGAATTCTATCAAAGCAGTTCTCAGGCTTAGAAATCCGCCTCTGATTTCCGGTCTCACAGCACCCGTCATCATAGTTTGGGCCGGAATCATCCTGCCGCTCGTAAAGATAAAAAATGATGTCGTAATGATGACAATCACCCATATAGGCACATTCACCAGATTTGTAATCGCTGCTATGGCAAACAAGCTACAGATCAGCATGACCCTGAATACATTAAAATGTCCCAAGCGGTCAGAATATCTTCCGACTACCGGTGCCGTGACCAATGTAAATGCGCCACCCACCAGGTAAATATATTTTACCGCATCCTGCGTCATACCCACATTTCTGATAGCATAAGGCGTGATAAAAGGAATCACCAGAAAATGCCCTAAGATCATTGTGTAAGCCAGCAATAAGGCCATTCTGGCGTTCTCATCTTTTAAAATCATTATAGTCTCACTGACCGGATTTCTTTTCAGATTTACAGCCACATACTTACCCATCGGAGGCAGCATCTTATACAACGTGAGCACTACCGGAATCGTCAGCAAGGCTATCAGGTAAAAAGGCGTCTGCCAGTTCCACAAATCCGCCACCAAAAGACCAATGGGAACACCCAATACCGACGCAAAAGCGAATGCCATAGACAAAATCCCCATCGCAGCTCCCCGCCTTTCAAACGGTACCAGGTCGCTCATGATCGCTATCACCACACTTCCTGTCAGTCCTCCGAACATTCCGGTAATAATTCTGGCCAGTAAAAACCAGTAATAATTGGAAGCTATGGCGCAGCAAAATGTCCCCAAAGCAAATAAGCTCAGCGTCGTCAGCACCAGCTTTTTCCTGTCAAATCTGTCGATGTAGGAAGATGCCAGAAAATTAGACAATCCTGCACTGATGGAATACGAAGCCACCAGCCAGCTGAACTCCCTCGGATGTATCTGAAAAGCTGCCATCAGCTCATTACCCAAAGGCATCAGCACCATAAAATCCACCACATGACAAAAGTTAGTCATCGCCAGCAGATAAAGGATCGCTTTTTCGTTTTTCATGGACCAGTATTATTTTTTTTAACTTTTCCCTACCGGGTAGTCACCTTTTTTATTCCTTTTACTTCTTAATCGCTATTAATTACTTACTCGTTGCACATTTTGCGTATTGTCTATTTGTCTATTACTTTTTGCGTTTCACCTAATTGCCTATTGTTAAAAATCCGGGCACGTCCGCCACGGCTGACCGGGCTTTCGGCTTGTATGATTCCGCTTTGCTTCATCATATCGCCTCTATCCCTCGTGCACTTAGTACCTGCAATCTGAAACAACCGACAAAATTAAGATTAAAAGCTGAAGGTGTCATAAAAGAATTTGCTGTCAGACAACATACGAGTAGGTCTCTACATCTTCACAACAAATTGATAAAGATCGCCGCTCTTTTCTTCTGATATATTTTAACCACTAAGATCTGCATCTGAAAGAGAATACAAAAACATCTTTCCGAATATAAAAAGAGCCACATTGCTGCGGCTCTTTTTAAACTATTCAATAAAATATACGGATTAGTTTTTATGCAGATTTGAACGCAGCAGCTGGCCGAATATTTTTTTCTTTCCTAAATCTTCATGGAATTTCACAACACCATTATTAGTGTAAGCTTCATTTCCATTGATAAATACATGCTGAACTACCTTTCCGCTACGCTTCACCAATCTGTAGCTGCCGCCAAATGCAGGATGGTAATCCTCGATCGGATCAGAATTGATTTCTGCTTCGATACGGGTAGGATCTATTACTACTACATCCGCTCTTTTACCTACTGAAATATCTCCTGCATCAATACCTAAGAAATCAGCCGGTTCTTTAGTAGAGCGATAGATTGCTTTTTCTATCGGCATTTCATCAGGGAATCTCAATGCAGTTTTCAGGAATTGTAGCGGCCCGTCATGAAATGCCATATTCACATTGTGGGCACCACTGTCATTGAATCCCGGCATACAATGTTTGTAGCCCAAAAGCTCTAACCTGACACTTTCTCTGTGATTGGAAGTATCACATTTCCATCTCAGCTTTGTATCATACTCTGCCAGCAGATCCATAAAGTGCTCTACCGGATCTTTACCTGCTTCCTGACCGATTTGTTCAAAATTTTTCCCTACATGTGACGGATCGGGTGATTTCACTACCCACATTTCTTTCAATGCTTTCGGGAAAACGGAGGCAGCTTTATGATTCCATTCCTTCACAAATTGTTTTCTGAATGCAGGATCTCTGAAAATTTTCTTTCTTTCCTCTTCAGTAACGCTGATCGCTGCTATCATAGATGGAAATTCTTCAAATAAAGGTGTGATCGGACCATCACCGAAGTTCTGGAAAGGTTCTGCCAAAGTCTGAAATTTCATTTTGGCACCTAAAATATCATTACCTAAAAATCCTAAAAGCTTTAATAGCTTATAGATTCTTTCATTGGATTTCAAATCCAGCGCAGCTACAATCGTAGTACGCAGACTGTCTTTGAAAACGCCACCTCTGCTCAGGTTCATAATCGTCACAAAAGAAGATTTATCTACAGCATTCGGGGTAATTTGCAATACACGGTTGTACTTTCTCAGAACGTCAGCCAGCTGAAAATATTCCTTTTTAGCTGCCTGTTGCGACGGAACAGATACTCCGGTAAATTTCTTATTATAAACCCCTGCCCATCTGTGGAAAGGCAGCATATCTACTGAAAGTCCTAAATATCCTTCCTGCATAGCTTCGTCAATGAAGCCCTGCATTTTCTGAATTTCTTCTTTGGTAGCCTTTTTCTCAGTAAAGCTTCTTTCCAATCCCATTGCTGCGATCCGCACATTGGAGTGACCAATGAAGCTTGCAATATTAGGTCCTACCGGGACTGTATCCAGGTGAGTGTAATATTCCTTAGGAGTTTTCCAGGTAATATTTCCGATCAGCCAGTTGCTCAAAGCTTTTGCAGGAATATTTTCCACACGGCAGAAAAGATCAACGATTTCCTCATCTCTGCCTAAAGCAGCTGACAAAGAACAGTTCCCAATGATGACCGTAGTCACACCATGTCTGACAGATTCATCCAGTGCAGGCATTACCTCAAGCTCTGCATCATAGTGGGCATGAATATCTAAAAATCCGGGACAAACCCATTTTCCTGTTGCATCGATTTCTTCTGCGCCCGCCACTGCCGGGGCTTTATCTACTACAGATGCTACTATATTGCCTTCTATTACGACATCCTTCTTAACTCCTTTGTTGCCAAGACCGTCGAAATAGAGCCCGTTTCTAATAATTTTTACTGACATATCTCCCGAATGTTTCACTAAAAATAGTGATTATGTGAGTATAAATTTAAAACATAAGTCACAGTCATCAGTACCTGAAGAGTTATTTTTTGTTTTTTGATTTTAGTCAAGTAAAAAAGGCAGCCCGAAGACTGCCTCTACCAAAACCTGAAACGAAAACGATTTTGTTATTTTTTAATCAGCTTTACACTTGACTGAACGGAGCTGTCGCCTGCTTTCTGAACTCTTAAAATATATGCCCCGGAAGATAAATCTTTGATATCTATCCTGACCTGCTCATTTGAGCTGAAAGATTTGACCACTTGTCCCATGACATTCAAGACCTCCACCTGATATCTGCCTGCTTCACCAATAAACACCTGAACTAAATCTGTAGCAGGGTTTGGATAAACATTGAGATTCAGCGCCGGTTTGGAAGTATTATTTCTCACAGAAGTAACTTTGCGGCTTCCGTAGATTGGCAAAATGACTTTTGTCTGATGCTCAGTGGAGAAAAATATCTGCTGTACTGATTTTCTTGCAGCCATTTCCTTTCCATCAAATACGTAAGTTTTATTTTCATTGGGTTTTCTTCTGAAAAACTCACCATCATTGAGTGGAATACAAGGATTGGACTGATGTCTGTTGTAGTTACTGCTGCTCAGGATAATTTTCACTTTATGCCCTTTACCGAAAGTGTAGCCAATCGGCAATAAGTTGAAGTAGTATTCATACAATTTGCCTGATTCGATATTAGAATAAGGAGCATCTACATTTTCAGCACCTTCCGCTATACTTCTGGCATATTCTCTCGCTCTTGCATTCACACCGCCATCTACTACGAACATCTCTCTGCCATCAGGATAAACATCCAGAATTCTCACAAAGAAATCTATATCCGTAGGATCTCCGTTTCCGGCATTTTCAGGATTTGCAGTACCATATACTACTGCCTTCGGATAACCGATAATGCTCATTGTATCCGTCAGCTCAGGTGTCTCAAAGATCAAGACATCCGGATTGTCCAATACATAAGGTTTGTATACCGGATTAGCATAGTTAATCTGACCGAAATTACCTTGATTCAATACTGGTGTTTTGCCAATCATATTAGCTCCGCCAAGGTGAATGACAGGCTTGTCCGGATTATGATTATATGTCAGAGTTCCTTCTTCCGCAGCCGGTAAAAATGAAGCTGCTCCATCTTTGTGCAAATACAAATCAGTAGGTTCAACACCGGATGTCAAAGGAAAATCTTCCGTACCCAGCCAGTAGTTTCCTGCCTGAGCATTTTCCTGAATTCCATCTTCCATAGGACCGGCAACAAACAACCTCATCGCAGGTACCTTTGTAAAATCAGCTGTCTCGATATTGGTTACTTTTTGAGCATTTTCAACAGCGATCAAAGGCTTATCCATTTTAGGCACATCCAGCTTAAGCCTGAAATTCACTGAACCTAATCTCACAAGTACAGGAACTTGTTTTAAACCATCAACACCCAACATAAAGTTGACCATATCCTGGAAAGGTACTTTATAGTCTTCAGATGGCACCTGTACGTGGATACCCTGCATCATCCTCTGAAGCTGTCCCTTAGGCAGGAAAAATTTAGGCAGACCGATTTCATGGTTTTCTGTATAATTCAGATTATATCTGTACCAGCTGAATACATCCGAATTTACCAATGAACCGATATCTATACCTCCGCTGAAATCATTGAGATTTGCTCCCAGTACTTCGGTCACACTAGGCGGATAAACACCATCCCCTGTTTTTTGAGACGAAATCGTTTCGTGCGCCCACGGACCCATGACCAGCTTAATTTTTTTCTTATTTCCATGCTCTTCACTCATGTGCTGCTTTTGCTTCATGAATGTCTCGATAGTACCGTCCACAAAGATGTCCCACCATCCTGAAAGATAGTAAGTAGGCACCTCCATGTTCGTATATCTGCTGAACTTCCCGTTCGGATCACCGTTTCCGTTTTCATCTACCATTGCGGCAGAAATATCTACTCCCTGTCTGGCGATCGAATTAGGGACATGCAATGTTTTTCCATCGGAATATTTTCTAACTGCGTAATTATCAATAGTCATTTCTGTTACCTCGTCAACATTTTTCAATCCAAAATCCAAAGAAGTATGAATATTATTCTGAATATCATTGTCTATGGATCGATATTGATCTGTCAGATCTACCATTTGCCCTCTCAACCATCCGTTCACCAGTTTTTCACGGAATGTTCCGTTCGGAAACAATGTACTTTTTTGAAACTCTCCAGTTGCTACGATTGGCAGCAATGCTTTCAGGCCCGGCTTGGTTGGATCTATTTTTCTGGCTGCAGCAGCTTGTGTCTGGCTGTATCCCAAAGCTGATGCTCCAAACATACCTATTGCTCCGCTGTAAACCAGATCCTCTGTTTCTGCAATGCCGTCTCCATCTAAATCGAAGCTCCTGACCAGATTATTTTTGATAATATCAATAGAATTGGCTCCGTCTTCAAAATTTTCAGGATTTTGAGGATGTCCTCCCGGATTGATATCCAGCCAGTGCTTGTCTGTATAGTATGGAGTTTTTATCCAGCTATCACTATACAACGGGAAAAATACACCATCCGACTGATATCTTCCCCGTAAGTCCTGCACAGTACCTGCATACCCCAATATAGTCAGGATAGATGCTTCTCTTGCAGCGGATTTGTTGTAGGGTGAGCGTGTAAAGATCAGCGGAAGCTGGTAAGGATTAGGATTTTTTTGTCCGTTTAAAGAATCATAAATAATGTATTGCGTGCCTCTTTTTAAAAGTTCTACATTGAATTTATTCCCTAAAAACTCAAATTCAAAACTCATATCATCCTGGAAAACAGGAAGATAAACATCCGTTTGTAGTTTGACCCCATCAGGCATTGTGAAAGGTACCTGTGCCCGGAAAATCAGATCTTCGATTCTGTCAAGCTGCCCGTTTTTAGGGATGCTGTCCGACAGGACCTTGGTTCCATTGATTGGTATTGTGGGATTTTGAGCATACGACTCTCCCATCAGCCCTAAAAGGACTCCCATAAGTAAAAATTTCTTCATGATTACGTAGTGTAATCACTAAAATAAGGGCTTTATTGACTCGGAAAGCATGTCAGTTGCACGGTCTTTACGACTTAATATTTATTTAATATTGAGCATGCAACCATTTATTCAATATTACAAACGCACTATTAATGCCTATTCTGATGAGTTTCAATTGTTTGACAAATATTAAAAATTCAATTCAGGAAAATAATCAGGTTGTGCCTCTCTCATCATATGATATACAACCCGGAAAATATCTTCCGCATTAGGTTTGCAAAAATAATCTCCATCGCTTCCGTAGGCCGAACGATGAGCAGTCGCGCTGATACAAACCGGCTCTGTATCCAGAAACTGAAAAATTTTCTGGTGCGTCATCACTTGTTCCAGCATATATGCCGAACCTCCACCAGGAACATCTTCGTCTAAAAAAATAACTCTGTTTGTTTTTTTTACGGACTTGCCGATGATATGATGAATATCAAATGGCAATAATGTCTGCACATCTATCAATTCCACCTCTACACCGGCAGCTTCCAGCATATGAATAGCCTCATGGGCGACACGTACACATGAACCGTAGGTCACAAGTGTAATATCCTGGCCATTTTTCAAAACCTCCGGAACTCCTAAAGGAACTGTAAAATCTCCGGGATTTGACGGGATTTTCTCTTTTAATCTGTACCCGTTCAAACATTCAATAACAATCGCAGGCTCATCGCTTCTCAGCAATAAATTATAAAAACCTGCGGCCTGTGTCATATTTCTCGGTACACACACATGTATTCCCCGCATAGATCCAAGTATCATACTCATCGGAGAACCTGTATGCCAAATCCCTTCTAACCGGTGCCCGCGTGTACGCACAATCAGGGGGGCTTTCTGACCGCCTTTCGTACGGTAGGACAAACAAGCCAGGTCATCCATTAAAGGCACCAGACCATAATTCAGATAATCCAGGTATTGAATTTCCGCAATAGGTCTTAATCCTCTCATTGCCAATCCGATTCCTTCTCCCATGATACTGGCTTCTCTGATACCCGTATCGTAGACTCTTTCTTTTCCATATCTTTCCTGCAGACCATTAAAAGCCTGATTAACATCGCCTATATGCCCTACGTCCTCACCAAATGCAACTATATGAGGATCTCTGGCAAGATTGGCATCAAAACAAAGATTCAACACCTGATATCCACTGAGATACTTGGGCTTTTCAGGATATTCCACAGGAACAATATTCTGCTTTAATGGTGAGTCAGATGAGTTTGTATGCAGATATGAACAGAATCTCTCTTTATTCACCAATCTGTTCTCATTATACCATTTGATAAGGTTTGTCCTTTGTGAAGAAGGTTCATGAAGAGTGGCTACTAAAATCTGATGCACTGATTTAATAAAATCCTTTCTTGTAGGTTCGATAAAGTTCCTGATTTCTTTAATTGTGTCTTTTAAAAGCTCTTTATGCGCGGTCACTTCTGATAATTCCAGCAAATAATCAATCGCCTCTTTCATCTCTTCCTGAATAGGCTGATGAAAATCTTCCCATGCTTTTTTCTGCTCCTGCTTAGCAAAAGATTTTGCTTCCTGCTCTATTTGAGCTACTTCTTCTGCTGTTGCAAGATTGGCTTTTATCATCCAATCTTTCATTTTTACGATACAATCGAATTCTGTTTCCCATTTTAATCTTTCCACGGATTTGTATCGCTCATGTGAGCCGGATGTCGAATGCCCCTGGGTCTGAGTCAACTCTTCCACATGCACCAAAACCGGCTGATGTGTAACCCGGACTTCTTTAATGAGCTCCTTATAGGTTTTTACCAAAGCCGGATAATCCCAACCTTTTACTCTGACAATTTTAAGAGATTTGAATTCCTCTGTACTTTGAAATCCACTTAATACTTCCGAGATAGAACCTTTTGCAGTTTGCAGCTCTTTGGGGACAGAAATCCCATATCCGTCATCCCATACGTTAATGATCAAAGGGACCTGCTGTACAGAAGCGGCATTGACAACTTCCCAGAAAAAACCTTCTGAAGTACTGGCATCACCTATTGTAACAAAGCAAACTTCATCTCCGTCTATAGAAAATCTCTCGTCTTTCAGAATATCCTTCAGCGCTCTGTATTTTTTCGAAGCCAATGCCAAACCCAGTGAGCGCAACATCTGACATGCTGTAGGTGAATTATCTGCTGCTGAATTTTTCTGCCTGGTCAGATATTTCCATGACCCGTCCGGGTTCAAATTACGGGTAGCAAAATGATTATTCATTTGCCTTCCTGCAGAATGCGGCTCTGCCATCAGACCAGGATTTGCATACAGCTGAGCAAACAGCTGCTGAACTGTGATCATCCCGCTTGCCAGCGCAAAGGTCTGATCTCTGTAATATCCTGCACGAAAATCTCCTTCCTGAAAAACCTTGGCCATAGCTATCTGTGCAAGCTCTTTTCCGCCTCCGAAAATTCCAAACTTAGCTTTTCCGGTCAGAACTTCTTTCCGCCCCAGCATGCTGACCTCTCTGCTGATACAAGCCAGCCTGTAATCACTCAGCACTTCAGTTTTGAAATCTTCAAAAGAAATGGATTGGTTTTCTTGTGTTAGCTCTTCATTGCTGACTTTTATCATCCGGCTGGTTTTAGCAAGTACTTAATTTACAATTTTAAAACAGCACATGGAGCATTATGTTGAATCTAATCGTCATTTAACAAACGGAAAAATTGAAACATTCTTATTCTAAAGAAATATTTACCATCCTCATACCTGACAGCACATACGAAGTGATTTTGCCGGAACGAATAAAATCAGTATACCATTGTGAACCATAATATCAAAAAAGAGGCAGACTTTTCAGTCTGCCTCTTTTATAAAATCAAATATTGTAAGTCTATTTCACTTCTTCATATTCTACATCCTGAGGTTCATTGCCCCCGTTACCACCGGTATTTCCTCCGGCATTGTCCTGACCTGCGCCAGCTCCTGCATTCGGATCAGCACCTTGCGCGTATAAATCCTGCGAAGCAGCCTGCCATGCATTATTCAACTCTTCCATTGCAGCATCTAATCCTGCAACATTCTGAGCAGCATGCAGCTCTTTCACTTTAACGATTGCTGATTCCAAAGCGGATTTTTTATCTGCAGGAATTTTGTCGCCAAATTCTTTCAATTGTTTTTCAGACTGGAATACAAGATTATCCGCAGCATTCAGCTTTTCTACACGCTCACGGGCTTCTTTATCAGCAGCTTCGTTCGCTTTTGCATCAGCTTTCATTTTCTCAATTTCATCCTGAGATAAGCCTGTGCTTGCAGTGATCTTAATATTCTGCTCTTTACCTGTGCCCTTATCTTTTGCAGTAACACTCAGGATACCATTAGAGTCGATATCAAAAGTCACTTCAATTTGAGGGACACCTCTTGGCGCAGGCGGAATATCTGACAGATGGAATCTACCGATAGATCTGTTGTCTTTCGCCATCTGACGCTCACCCTGAAGGATATTGATTTCTACAGAAGGCTGATTGTCAGCAGCAGTAGAGAATGTCTCAGATTTTTTAGTAGGTATAGTCGTGTTAGATTCGATCAGCTTGGTAAACACTCCACCGTAAGTTTCAATACCTAATGAAAGCGGAGTTACATCCAGCAACAATACATCTTTTACATCACCGGTCAATACACCACCCTGGATTGCGGCCCCTATTGCTACTACTTCATCCGGATTTACACCTTTAGAAGGTTTTTTACCAAAGAATTTCTCAACAGCTTCCTGAATTTTAGGTACACGTGTAGAACCACCTACCAGGATCACCTCATCTATATCTGCATTGGTGTAACCTGCATCTTTCATTGCTTTTCTGCAAGGCTCCAAAGTTCTTTGTACCAGGTGATCGATCAATTGCTCAAATTTTGCTCTTGACAGTTTTTTCACCAGGTGCTTAGGTACTCCGTCCACAGCTGTGATATATGGTAAGTTGATTTCAGTTTCAGATCCTGAAGACAACTCTATTTTAGCTTTTTCAGCAGCTTCTTTCAATCTTTGAAGCGCCATCGGATCTTTTCTAAGGTCGATACGCTCTTCGCTTTGAAATTCCGAAGCCAGCCAGTTAATGATTACATCATCAAAATCATCACCTCCTAAGTGTACGTCACCATTCGTAGATTTCACCTCAAATACACCGTCACCCAATTCCAGGACAGATACGTCAAATGTACCTCCACCCAAGTCATAAACAACGATTTTAGAATCTGTATTTTTCTTATCTAAACCGTAAGCCAAGGCCGCAGCTGTAGGCTCGTTGATAATACGTTTCACATCCAGACCAGCTATCAGACCAGCTTCTTTTGTAGCCTGACGCTCAGAGTCATTGAAATAAGCCGGCACAGTAATAACTGCTTCTTTTACTTCCTGGCCCAAATAATCTTCTGCCATTTTTTTACATTTCTGTAAGATGATAGCAGAAATTTCCTGCGGAGAGTATAATCTGTCGTACAAACGTACTCTTACAGTGTCATTATCACCTTTTTCTACCTTATAAGACACACGGGACGGATCTACTTCAGAGTACCTTTTACCCATGAATCTTTTGATAGATTGTACAGTATTAGTAGGATTAGTAATAGCCTGACGTTTTGCAGGATCTCCTACTTTACGCTCACCGTTTTCGAGGAAACCGATGATAGAAGGGAGCGTTCTTCTACCCTCTTCGGTAGGAATGACCACTGGGTCATTTCCTTCCATAACAGCCACACAAGAGTTGGTTGTTCCTAAGTCTATACCAATTATTTTACCCATATCTATTAATTTTCGATTTTTCCCTTATCTCTACAATTGAAGTGCCATCACAATTTTTATGGCAAAATGACATACCCGACTGACAAGACAACTTAATCACAAAGATCTCAGATGACAAAAACTGACATTTTTTATGATTGGACGACCTTCAGGCTATCGCTGCATCTTCCTTCATCACTACGGGTTAACAACACACAGTCATTCAGGTACCCCACATAGCATCGGAATTGCTCTATAGCCACATTAACATTTACACAACCTTAACACGCCAAACTCAAAGCAATTGTGTATCTTTGCACTACCAAATCGCGGGATGGAGCAGTTGGTAGCTCGTCGGGCTCATAACCCGAAGGCCACAGGTTCGAGTCCTGTTCCCGCTACAAGATGAAAAGCTCCGGAATCCGGGGCTTTTTTTATTTCGCTTTTTCCTCTACAAAAAAGAAAGCCAGCCCTCAGTGAGCGATCCAGGCTACAGCTCTGAAGCGAATACAATAAAAAATCAGGTTACAACAAGTTGAAAATAAAAAGGGATACTTTTAAAAGTATCCCTTTTGATGTGGGCACAACAGGATTCGAACCTGTGACCCCCTGCTTGTAAGGCAGGTGCTCTGAACCAGCTGAGCTATGCGCCCTAATTTTTCCGAAGAACTGTCGCAATCTTTGCGTTTGCTCAATTGCGAGTGCAAATATACTACTCTTTTCTTCTTTAACAACAGAGGATCCTTTATTTTTTAAATTATTTCACTGAAATATTCTGAGCAGAATACTTACTTTTAATTGGAATGTCAGTAAGGAAATCCAAAGATCTATATTCTCAAAGAAAGCTATGGAGGTTTGTACTATTAGCTTGTGCGCTGACCATCATCTTTTTCTCGCTGGCATTTACATATCATCTGGCCAGAACTGTAGAGAAGGACGAAAAAGCAAGAGTACATGATATGGCTATGGCCTACAGGACATTGATATCTTCCACAGATGAGAATGAAATAGATGAGGCACTGAAGCTTACCCGCAAAAATGAATCGATCCCTGTCATCTGGGTGTCTTCTGACAATGATCTTTTCGATTCAAAAAATCTGAATGATGAAAAAATCCTGACTGACCAGGAAGCTCTCAACGACTATCTGAAGGAGTTAAAAAGCAAAAATCAGGTGGTAGAATTTATTGTCAATCCCAATGAGCCTCCGCAACTGCTTTATTATGATGCTTCAGATTTATTAAAGCTCATCAAGATCTATCCTTATCTGCTTTTGTCACTGGTTGTTCTGTTTTTGATTTTAGCATTAGTAGCAGTTTCTTTTTCCAGAACTGCTGTACAAAACCAGCTGTGGGCTGGTATGGCTAAGGAAACCGCGCACCAGTTGGGCACTCCCCTATCTTCATTAAGTGCATGGGTTGATTATCTGGAAACTAAGCTGGAAGATACCGAGGATGCCTTTGTCATTGATGAATTAAAAAAAGATCTTTCTCGATTGGATCTGGTCGCTGACAGATTTTCCAAAATAGGTTCCACACCAACACTGAACTCCACGGATACAACTGAAGCTATTCAAAAAATAGTAGATTATATGAGTAGCCGTGCAGCAAAAAGCGTCCAGTTTACAGTTACTGACAATACCCAGGGCGATAATCATGCAATGCTCAATGCTTCTCTTTTTGAGTGGGTGATGGAAAATCTTATCAAAAATGCCCTGGATGCGATGGAAGGTGTTGGCCAAATCGACATCGTCATAGATAACATAGGCGGTGCTTTAACAGTAGATGTGAAAGATACAGGCAAAGGTATTCCTGCCAATAAAATCAAATCCATTTTCGAGCCGGGATATTCCACTAAAAAAAGAGGCTGGGGCCTGGGATTGACCCTGACACAGCGAATTATAGAAGAGTATCACAAAGGAAAAATCTTTGTCCGTGAATCTACAGTGGGAAAAGGCACTACATTCAGAATACAGTTCAGAAAAGACGTCTTTTAAATATCTGACAGCTTAAAAGTTTCCGACACAAAAATTCCTTTTTCATTCCTATCCAGTCTGCAGCATTCTACCTGGTGGTCATGCTGAAAAAATAAGATGTGATCGTTTTCATAAGCTGCTTCCAGTATCATAGATTTCTCTTTCATAGATTCCAGCGGTCTCACATCATACGCCATAATGTAAGGCATACGCACATGGTGATGACTTGGTATCAAATCTGAAACGAAAGAAATAGTTTGTGAATCTCTGTAAATATGAACTATCTGCATAGACTCGGTATGACCGTGCATATATTCTATATCTATACTTTCTATTCCAAGCTCATCCTGCTCAGTGAATTTCAATTGTCCGGATTCGTATATCGGCAACATATTTTCTTTCAGGAAAGATGCTTTTTCTCTCGGATTAGGATTTATTGCCCATTTCCAGTGCTCATAGGAAGACCAGTAAGTAGCATTAGGAAAAGCCAGCACATACTTACCTTCCTCAGTTTTATTAACAGCACCTCCGCAATGGTCAAAATGCAAATGTGTCAAAATAACATCCGTAATGTCCTCAGGAACAAATCCATGCTTTGCCAGAGATTTTTCTAAAGTATCTTCTCCATGAGGGGAAAAATGCGATCTGAATTTTTCATCCTGCTTATTGCCTAATCCGGTATCTACCAATACGACCCGTTCGCCTGCTTCTACCAGCAAGCAGCGTGATGCCCATGTACACATGTTGTTCTCATCCGGCGGATTGAGCTTTTCCCACATGGATTTGGGAACCACACCAAACATTGCTCCTCCATCTAACTTAAATAAGCCCGTCTCTATACTATATAAATTCATAAAATAAAATATTAGCAAATACTCGTCCGAATGCTAAAGCAATTCATCTGTCTGAACGAATAATTCAAAGATAAACTCTCTAAATTAACAAAAAACAGGATTATCTCAATATCTATCGGATTTTACTCCATTAACTCTTCTTCACCTAACCTCTTATTACCTTGAAATGCCATCAATAAAATCCATAGCAAAATAAAGTATATCAGCAGAAACAAGTAAGATTATCACTATTCCATTGCTTACCTGTTGCTTTATTGCATCCTTTTACATTCTACCTGTTGCTACAGCGTCAGCAAATCGTCCTCCATAACTCCAACATCATAATTGTATCCTTGCTTATTGCATATTGCTTATTATTAGCTGACTACCGCAATAGATTATTCTCTTAGTAAAATGTTAAGAACTTAGAACAGAATTACTTAATTTCATTGTTAGCATAAATCATCTTATGACCAAACGACTTTTCGGAATTATACTGCTCATTATATCTATTGCACTCACCGTCCTATTAGGAATTAATATAGGCAGTACCCCATCTATCGGCAAGCTATTAAGTCCTTCCCATGGGTTCTGGTCTAATATAGATCTACATCCGATTGCGAGTGAACAAATCGAAATTGATGGCCCAAACGGCAAAGCCACTATTATTTACGATGAAAATCATATCCCGCATATTTTTGCAGACAATGAAGAAGATCTGTACTATGCGCAAGGTTATGTGATGGCCAAAGACAGATTGTGGCAAATGGAATTTATCAGTTATGCTGCTTCAGGAAGGCTAACTGAGATTGTCGGAGTAAAAGCGCTTGCACTGGACAGATACCACAGAAGAATCGGGTTAAAGAAAGCAGCTGAAGAATCTTTACCAATTCTATTAGCAGATCCTGTTATTGAAAAAACGGTCACTTCTTTTACAAAAGGGATCAATCAGTTTATCTCTGAAGCTAAAAGAGGAAAACTACCGATTGAATATAAGCTTCTTGGATATAAGCCGCAGGAATGGAAACCTATTAACAGTGCATTATTGCTGAAATATATGGCCAATGATCTGACCGGAACAGATAATGATATTGAGTACACAAATGCCATGAATCTGTTGGGCAGAGATATATTTGATATCCTTTACCCTGACTATCCTTCTCAGCCGGATCCTATTATTCCATTGGAAACTGCTTTTAACTTTGAAGCATTGCCTGCACCATCTGTTCCCTCTAAAGCAGTAGATTCTACAGCACCACTTGCATTTTATAAAAATCCTATACAGTCATTTTTGCCTCAAAGAGGATTGGGCAGCAATAACTGGGCTGTATCCGGAACAAAAACAGCTTCCGGCAAACCTATTCTGTGTAATGATCCGCATCTGGGATTAACATTTCCTTCTATCTGGTATGAAATGCAGTTAAGCGCACCTGGTCTGAATGTATACGGCGTGACCTTGCCCGGTGCTCCCGGAATCATTATCGGTTATAATGAACACATCGCCTGGGGTGTAACAAATGCAGGCATGGATGTCAGAGACTGGTACACTGTGGAAAGAAAACCCGGCGATGATACAAAATACAAGGCTCAGGGTGAATGGAAAGAATTTGAAGAAATTCAGGAAACATATATTGTAAAAGGCGGCAAAAATGTAACTGAAACTATTAAATGGACAGCTGTCGGCCCCGTAGTTTACGACAAGGATTTCAGTGAAAGGAAAGACAAGCAGGATCTGACAATGAGCTGGCTGGCATTAAAAGGCACCAATGATCTCATGGCTTTCCACAAGCTCAATCGTGCAAAAAATCATCAGGAATATCTGGAGGCTCTCAATGCATATTGGTGTCCTGCTCAAAACTTTGTTTATGCCGATATACATAACAATATAGCGATCAAAGAGCACGGTAAATTCTGGATCAGATATCCTGAGCAAGGTAAATTTCTCCAAAAACTTACAGAAGCTGATCTTTCGCAGATCGAAAATTATTTTATACCAAATAATCAGACTCCTTATGTGCTCAATCCTGCCAGAGGATTTGTCAGTTCTGCTAATCAGATTCCTGTCGGTAAAAATTACCCGTACTATGTTTTAGGTTTTGACTACGAGAATTTCCGGAACAGAAGAATCAATGAATTCCTGGCTCAATCCAGCGACATCACTGTGGATGACATGAAAAAGCTCCAGTATGATAATGTGAGCATACATGCCAGAGAAGCACTTCCTTTGATGCTCCCGTACATTGCTAAACGCAAGTCATCTGACATTTATGAAAAACTGGCAAAATGGAACTTTGTCACTGACTATGAATCTCAGGCTGCATCTTATTTCTACAAATGGTGGGAATATTTTGAGAATATTGCCTGGGATGAGTTGAAAAATACAGACAACGCCAGCTTTATTTTTCCTCAGGAATATACCGCTATTGATATTATTAAAAACCATCCGGCTTTTCCGTTATTTGACATCAAAGGCACTCAAAAAACCGAAACATTACAAGATGTGCTGCTTATATCATTTGACTCTACTGTAGCCTGGTTCAACCAACATCCGGATCAGAAAGAATTCAGATTTTACAAAAACACCAGCATCAAGCATATGTCTCAGTTAGAAGCTTTCTCAGAACGTTATATTAAGATTGGAGGTTATGCTCATATTGTTAATGCGACTTCCAGCAGATGGGGAGCATCTGTCAGATTTATTATAGACTTCAAAGATGGTCAGGTTCAGGGTTATGGTATGTATCCGGGCGGACAATCAGGAAATCCCGGATCAAAAGCTTATAACTCATTTGTGGAAGCCTGGGCTGAAGGAAAATATTACCGCCACCAATTCTTTAAGAATCTGGACGAAGCAAAAAACAGCTTAAATTCAACTTTATGAAACCAGTAACATTCGCTATACAAATCATCCTCATCGCCCTTATTTCATGGGGTTTAAGCTATATTTTACCCTGGTGGATCTTCACAGTTATATGCTTCATATCCGGTTTGATCGCTTACCAATCCGGCTTTTTTTCATTCTTAACAGGTTTTATAGGTGTAGGACTTTATTACTTCACATATAGCTCCATACTTACCAGAGGCGATAACTTTTCATTTGCCAATAAAATAGGAGAAATTTTAGGTAGCTCGATGAATGCTCAAATCGGAGGTTTTACTTTACTTTGCGTCGGCGCTGTTTTATTTGGGCTTTTAGGAGGATTTTTTGCATGGAGCGGTACATTGATCGCATCCAAAGAACCTTCTAACAGATTACGATCCCGCAGAGGGAGAAATAAATCAAAAGGTTTGAAACTGGATTTAAAGAGATATCAATGAGAATAATAGGCACGATTCCTCACCCATACGTAAAAATCACTGTGTTTGCAATGAATATGAAATACTCGGTCAAATTTGAGATGGGACAAATGGAGCAAACGTATAAAATCCGTGAAAGTGAAAGCATTACCGGTCTTGAAGATATCTCCGGACTGATAGATGACACACTCATTGATGCATGTATAGAGCACTTTACAGCTATGCATAAAAGCATGGAGGGCGCATTTCAACGTGCATTCCCTGCGCAATAACATTCTCTTATATGAAAACGAAACACGCTGTTGCAGTATTATTCTTTGGTTTTGCGTTGACAATAATAGCATCATTTGCAAAACTCACTCATCAACCGTGGGCTAATTTCATGATGCTCGTCAGCACTACAGTAGAAGTTATTGGGGTGCTTCTACTTGGATACAAGCTAATCACACATCCAAAACTGAAAGACTTTCTGAATCAGTAATCAAACCCTCTTCTTATAGTTCTACATTCTTTACAAAATTGCGATCAAAGCTAACTGTTGCTTTCAGATTGTACATAATACCAAATAAGCCTATAAATGCCCGATGCAGGAATAGTGCGTGCTTAGATCCTCTTGCAGCATTGTTATTTTTTAAATCCTGATTAGCGCTCAACTCATCTCCGAAATTCTGTAAATCCAGATTATACTGTTCATCACCGAAATCAAAGCTATCGACTCTCAAAGGTCTTGAGATCAATTCTACTGTTCTGTTAGTGATATCAAAGTACATTTTCTCTTCATCCGGTGTATCAGTTTCTCGTATAAAATCCAGATACAGATATACTTTTTTCAACAATTCTGTATTATTCAATACATCTTCTTTCACAAGAGAGAAATAATGATTGTAGAAATCAGGTGGTAGTACTTTAGAACATCCGAAGTCTATTACTCCGAGCTTCAAATCTTCAGTTACCAGAAAATTTCCCGGGTGCAAATCTGCATGAAATTTTTTATTGCTATGGATCTGATCCTGGAAAAAATCTACCAAAGCCTGAGCAATAATATTGCGTTTCTCCTGATCTGTTTCATTCTGAATAAAATCATTCAAACTGATTCCCTCGAGCCAGTCCATTGTCAGGATTCTCTGATTGGAAAGTTCAGGATAATATTCTGGTATTATTATACGTGGATGTCTCTGAGCCACTTCCAAAGCATCCAGACCATTGCTCAGCTCTTTTACATAATCCGTTTCCTCAACCAGCCTTTCAGTAATTTCTTCGACATATTGCTGTACAGCATCTGCTGAGACTCCCATATATCTCAAAACAAATGGCTTCACCATATTAATATCCGAATGAATACTATCTGCTACTCCGGGATACTGAATTTTTACAGCTAATCTCTTCCCGTCTTTATATGCCTCATGCACCTGGCCTATAGATGCAGCAGCTATGGCTTCCGTATTAAAGCTATCATACAAATCATGTGGAGATTGGTCTGTATATTTTTTGAAAGTATTCATGACCAACGGACCGGAAAGTCTCATGGCATTGTTCTGAGCTGAGGCAAACTTTTCAGCATAGGCCTTAGGCAACACACCTGTATCCACACTCAGCATCTGGGCAATCTTCAGAGCAGTACCTTTCAGCTGAGAAAGGACATTAAATATTTCTTCTGCATTTTTACGATCCAACTCTTCTTTACTATCTCCACCACCAAACGCTTTTTTGGTATAGTGAGCG
Organism: bacterium; assembly: GCA_037189845.1. Classification (GTDB taxonomy): domain Bacteria; phylum Bacteroidota; class Bacteroidia; order Chitinophagales; family JADIYW01; genus JAMLHH01. Next base: position 106,320 of record JBBCIS010000014.1, on the reverse strand, counting down.
GCATAATTGCCACCCATTTTCACACCTGCTTTGAAAAATTTAGTAGCTCTGGCAACTTTACTAACTGGTATATTATTTTGAGTCTCCATTAAAATTTCTTTTAAACATAAATTGAGCAAGATCCAGTGCGCTGTCGATAGCATTAGGTGCAAGTATGTCGAATAACAAGTTCACCCATTTTTCTACAGCGACATCCGTTTGTTCTTTGTGAGCGCTGTCATCTTTTGACCAAAAAGCCAATACAGATAACAAGCAGTTCCAAAAGAGCTCCGGATACACTTTATTGATAAACGGACGTTTTTGAATTTCGCCTCGCTCCTGCCCCTCTTCTATCAAAACTTTAACAAATGAAGAATATTCTAATTTAAAATCTTTTAATAACGGACTTGTCCACCAATTGATCTGATTCGGAATCTGCATGCTGATTTGCTGTTCATCCTGCTGCATATTTTGTACCAAAGAAAATACATACGCCAGCATTTTCTCTCTGGCAATATATTCACCGAATGCAGGGTCGTCCACACACTGATCCAATGTCTCAGAGGCATAATCTTTCCAGATCAGTTTTTCTATATCCTGAACAGAAGAATATTCGTTCAAATCATTGGAGATATCAGTAATACGCTTAGGTAGCTGATGATTGCTCTGTACAAAATTTCTATATTGGAGAATTGCAGTCATAGTATAATATTCCAGGTGAAAGTTGCATTAATTACTCAAATTTAAACCACTATTCATTCATATAAGTTCCAGTAAAACTATTTTTGCGTTACAACAAAGTTAAATATGCGTCTTTTATCTGATTTGAGGGAAATATTCATTGATTACTTGGAAACTCAGAAGTTCACTCAAAAACCTGCTGAATTATACGAGCCTAATAATTATTTCCTGAGCCTTGGAGGAAAACGCATGAGACCTGTATTAGTTTTACTTGGCAGTCATCTGTACGATAAAAAATACAACAATGCGCTTCCTGCCGCAATAGCGATTGAATACTTCCATAATTTCTCGCTGATCCATGACGATATGATGGACGATGCTCCTCTCAGACGTGGAAAAATTACTGTACATGAAAAATACGGCAATAATATCGCTATACTTTCTGGCGATGCATTGCTGGTATATGCATACAAGCATCTGGCACAGGTTCCTGTACAATATCTGAAAGACGTTCTGGAGATTTTTAGTGATACAGCAATAGAAGTATGCGAAGGTCAGCAGCTCGATATGAACTTTGAAACTCAGGCTGAAGTAGAGGAAGATGAGTATTTATGGATGATTCGTCAAAAAACTTCAGTTGTCATCGCTGCTGGTTTAAAAATAGGCGCATTGATTGGAGGCGCATCATCAGCCGATGCAGATTCTTTATATCAGTACGCGCTCAATTTAGGACTCGCATTCCAGATTCAGGATGATATTCTGGATTGTTACGGCGATGCTGAATTAGTAGGCAAACAACCCGGTGGGGATATTATTCAGAATAAGAAAACTATTTTGCTTATCAGAGCATTAAAAGCAGCTGCAGTTGCTAACGATATTTCTTTGAAAGATATAATTTCTCAGAAAAACTGGAACAGACAGGAAAAAGTAGAGAAAGTATTGGAAATCTATAAAAAATACGGCATCAAAGAATCTGTAGAAAATCTGAAAGAAGCTTACATCCGGACATCTCTGGAGCATCTGGAAAATACTAGTCTGTCTGATGGCAAAAAAGAAATTCTCCGGCATCTTGCAGATTATCTGGTAAAAAGGGAGTACTAACGAGAAAACTTACTTCTTTACTGAATTTGCCCCGTTACATGATACAATTTGACAAAAATATGGCATTTATACGATTGTATTGTTCCTCTTGGAATTATGTATAGCCTTATTTGTAAAGGATCAATTCATCCGGCCATATTTAGGTGATCTTCTTGTTGTAATACTGACATATTTCTTTCTCAGAACTTTTCTGAATATCAGACCATCTATTCTGGCAGCAGGTACTCTGTTATTTGCCTATCTGGCCGAAATCTCTCAATATTTTAATCTGATAGAAATATTGGGGGTTAAAAGGTAATCGCTCTGCAAAAATAATATTGGGAAGTACTTTTAGCTGGGAAGATATGGTTATGTACACTCTTGGAGTTGCCTTTATCTACTGGTGGGACAACAAGAGATAATAAAAATGCCGGAAGATTTTCTTCCGGTATTTTGCTATATGATTTCTATTGATTTTTAAAAGCTACTACTGCCTCATATTCTTTCTCAAATACAGCCAGATCTTTCTGAGCTAAAGATTCAGAAGTATCTAACTGTTTTTTGATATGCTCATGTATAACGGAATAAGTATTGCTTAAGGACGGACGTTCGAAATACATTCTTCCCGTACGTCTTACCACAAAATCAGCTACATTCTGACACATTTCATTCTGCACAGAATAGTCTATTTCAGCCAATAATAACGGATACTGCTCATCAGCATATCTTGCACCATTGTTCAGGATCTCGATAGCATTGGAACCATACTTCCTGGCCAAAGATTTCACTTCCTTCTCAGTATAATGCGGATATGACTGTATCAGCTTATTTTCAAAATCCGCAATCGTTTTCTCACCTGAAATATCTCCTCCTGATAAGGTAACCTCATCTGTAGTACAGGGTACATAAGACAAACCTTCTTCCTTCATCAGCTGCTTCAGCGCTACATCTACCGCTCTTTCAGCCATTTTTCTGAAACCTGTCAGCTTACCTCCGGCCATAGATATCAAGCCTGTATCAGAAATAAAAATTTCATCTTTCCTGGATAAATCTGAAGGAGATTTACCATCCTCGTGAATCAATGGTCTCAAACCAGACCATGTTGATTGTACATCATCTATCATGAGCTCAGCACCCGGAAAAATGTAATTAGCGGCTTTTAAGATATATTCTACATCTGCTTTATCGGCGAAACAATCATCTGCACTTTCTTTGTAGGTGGTGTCTGTAGTTCCTACGTATACGATATCCTGACGGGGAATAGCAAACACCATTCTACCATCAGTCGGCACATCAAAATACACAGCCTGCTTTACCGGTAATCTGTCTTTAGGAACAACAATGTGTACCCCTTTTGTCAGATGTAGTCTTTTACCTTTCAACGAATTATCTGCTTTTCTTAATTCATCCACCCAGGGACCGGCAGCATTGATCACTTTCTTAGCTTTCACTTCAAAAGAAGACTGACTTCTTGTATCGGTTACTTTTGCACCTTTTACAGTATTATTTTCATAAATCAATTCATCCACTCTGGCATAATTGACTGAAACTGCTCCTTTCTGATGTGCTGTTTTCAATACCTCAATAACTAATCTCGCATCATCAGAGCGATATTCTATGTACATCCCTCCACCCAAAAGGATTTCGTCTCTGAGCATGGGCTCTTCCTGCAAAGTCTTAGCTTTATTCAGCATGAATCTTCTTTCCTTTCTCGGAACTCCTGCCAGATAATCATACACATATAATCCCAGTGAAGTAGAATATCTGCCCAATGAACCTCCTGTAATGATCGGTAGCAACATTTTCTCAGGATAGACGATATGTGGTGCGTTTTTATAAAGAATTGTTCTTTCCTGTCCGGTTTCACGCACAATTCCAAACTCTAATTGTTTCAGATATCTCAGGCCTCCGTGTATCAGTTTTGTAGAACGGCTACTGGTACCTTCTGCGAAATCACGCTTTTCTACCAATGCAACTTTTAGTCCTCTCATGGCTGCATCCAAAGCGATGCCTGCACCTGTAATTCCCCCTCCTATAACCAGTATATCAAATTGTTGATTTTTTAGATTTTCTATTTGCCGGGTTCTCTCGATAGCAGAGAATGTCATATTTTTTATCTTTTCTACAAATATAGTCGTAAATTAAAGTGGATAGTAAAGATTCTCATAAGCTAAACATTTTCATAAAATAGGATGTCTGCACCTAAACTTTCACATATCAAGGAAACCTGCTTATACGTCAGTGATCTGGAAAGAAGCAGAATCTTTTATGAGGAAATTCTCGGTCTGGAGAGAATACTATTCGATCCTGAAAAATACCTTTTTCTGAAAATAGGAAAAGATGCTTTGCTCCTGTTCAACGCAGATGTGAGCAAAAATCAGTCAGATTTGCCGGCACATTACGGGAGCGGAGAATTGCATGTAGCTTTTGAAGCAACATTGGAAGAATATGAAAAATGGAAAAAACATTTAAAAAAACATGAAATTAGCATAGAATTTGAAAAGGATTGGCCGAAGGGTGGAAAATCTTTCTATTTCAGAGACCCTGACAATTTATGTTTAGAGATCGTTCAACCAGGAATATGGGGCTTTTAAAACATTATTTCATTGCAATAATACTTGTAGCAGCTTTCTCCCCGACTATTGTTTCCGCAAAAGATGGGCTGGATCCGGTATGGTACAGCAGCTACAGAGGTAAACAGGTTGCAGAATTTGCCAAAATGTTTGATGGCACCAGATACGACTATGCCAACAGTGATCCGCTGAGAGGTTTCGATTGTTCAGGATTTGTCAATTTCATCTATGGATATTTCAATGTAAAAGTACCGAGAATTTCTGCTCAGTTTGAAAAGGTGGGCTATTCAATTTCACTAAACAGTATCCAACCCGGAGATATTTTATTATTCACTGGTAGTAATGCATCATCAAAAGTCACAGGACATCTGGGGATTGTTACTGAAATACGTCAGGGAAAAATATTCTTCGTGCATTCTGCGACTTCCAATCAAAGGGGTATTATGACATCAGCTCTGGATGAAGCCTATTTCAAAACAAGATTTTTAAAAGCTATCAGGGTTTTGTGAGTGGAAAGATTAGAATTGAAAATGAGCTAATGCGATAAAAATATCTCTTGCAGAGCCGCAATGACTTAAAGTTGTTGATCGTAACTGTAGATCAGTCCCTATTCAATCAGCACTGCGTATGCAGCGATAGTGATAGAGCCGATATCTTTTCCTGAAAGGAAAAATACAAGGCAATAGCACGCCCGCCGCGGCGGGATCGCCAAAAATCTAACCAAATCTATATCAGCAAATTAAACAGTATAGGGTCTTCATTGACAGGGATATATTTTACTCCATATTGATCCATTCTGTCCAGGAGCGGCTGGTAATCTTCTTTTTGCTTCAACTCTATTCCCACTAATGCAGGACCGCTTTCTTTATTATTTTTCTTGGTATAGGTAAAGGATGTGATATCATCATCCGGACCCAAAACATCATTGACAAATTCTTTCAATGCTCCTGACCTTTGAGGGAAAGACACCATAAAATAGTGTTTCAAACCTTCATATACCAAAGAACGCTCTTTGATATCCGGCATGCGCTCAATATCATTATTGCCGCCGCTCAGAATACAAATGACATTCTTTCCTTTGATTTCTTCCTGATAAAAATTCAGTGCAGCTACAGACAGCGCACCTGCCGGCTCCACGACAATAGCATCCCGATTGTACAACTGTAATATAGAAGTGCACACAGCTCCTTCCGGAACAGAAAGAATATCATCTATTCCGTATTTTCTGATAATTTCAAAAGGCATAACACCGATTTGCTTTACTGCAGCACCATCCACAAAATTATCGACTTCTTTCAGGGTAACGATTTCTCCTGCATCCAGAGAAGCTTTCAATGAAGGTGCTCCTGCCGGCTCTACTGCAATAATTTTTGCATTCGGATATTTTGTTTTGAGATAAATAGTCAACCCGCTGATCAATCCACCGCCACCTACAGGCACAAAGAAATAATCAGGCTGTGTTTGTTTTAGCTGCTGTGCAATCTCCATCCCCACTGTTCCCTGACCTTCTATAATCAATTTGTCATCAAACGGCGATACCATTACGCTGCCATTCTCCTTTACATACTTAATGGATGCGCTCTTGGCATCATCATAAGTATCACCTGATAATACTATCTCTACCCAGTCTTTACCCAGGCGCTGTACAGCTCTGACTTTCTGCTTCGGAGTAGTAGCAGGCATAAAGATGACGCCTTTAATATTCAGCTTACTACAAGCAAACGCAACTCCCTGGGCATGGTTGCCTGCACTCGAACAAACAACGCCCCTGTCTCTTTCTTCCTGCGTGAGATTTGAAATAAAATTGTACGCTCCACGAATTTTGTATGATCTTACTATCTGCAGGTCTTCTCTTTTCAGATAGACATTTGCATGAAACTGTTCAGATAAATTAGTACTGATCTGTAATGGAGTGACAGATGTAACACCATCCAGCACATTAGCAGCCTTTAATATGCCTTCGTAAGTAGGTTGAGTGGACAATTTTAAAAATTTTGTTCAAAAATACACAAACATCCCGTTTCAAAATCAAAATACCAAATCGAATTTTGATGGTATTCACAGATGATTCTGTAAAGGATTACAGTAAAAAGATCATTGCGCTGGACAGATACAACAGCAGACCTGTCACATCCACCAGAGTGGTAATGGCAGGGCTGGCCGCAACAGCAGGGTCACCTCCGAATTTCTTAATCAGCAAAGGAATCCCGGCACCGATAAGCGTTGCAGAAATCACCTGTAAAGACAGTGCAAAACAAATAACGAAACTGACTTTCAGCAAGGAAAGACCATTAGGTATTGCAACACCCCAGCTCATGAGCATAATTTTCAGGAATGCAATAAATGCTAAAACTACCGACAGCATTATAGATATCCTTGCTTCTTTCCATATCACTGACCACCAGTCTTTTACTGTAATCTGACCTTGTGACATGGAGCTAATGATCACGGATGCTGCCTGCGAGCCTGCATTACCTCCGGTCTGAGCAATCATAGGCATGTACAATACGAGTATAATCAGCTTACTCAACATATCTTCAAACTGCTCTACAATGATCCCTGTGAGCAATCCGATGACCGCCAGAACCGACAGCCATCCTACTCTTCTGGAGAAGTGCTGCCAGATAGATGTTTCAGCATAATCCAGACTTTCATCACCCGGCAAGATACCCATGAACTTAGTCATATCTTCCGCCTGCTCTGCCCTGATGACTTCTATGGCCTCATCATGAGTCACGATACCAACCAGCTGTGTGTTTTTGTTAAGAACCGGGATTGCTACGAGGTCATACTTTTCAACCTGATTAGCCACCTCTTCTCTATCTTCATCTACATAGACATAGACATACTCGCTTTTTACAAAATCTGCCACTTTTGTCTGCGGGCTTCTCATAATCAGATCTTTCAAAGTAATAAATCCGATCATTTTCATATTTTCATCTACTACGTATATGTAGTAAACCATTTTTTTAGAAGGTGAATCCCAGCGCACTTTAGCGATCGCCTGCTCACAGGTCATTGTCTCCAGTACTGTGGCAAAGTCTGTACTCATGATCCCCCCGGCAGTTTCCGGAGCATAGGAACTCAGCTTAATTACGTCTTCCCTGATAGGTTTGTGTAAATAAGGTAATAGTTTGAGCTGCTGTTCCTTGTCCAGCTGCTGATACATATCAGCCCGGCTTTCCGAATACATATTTTCAAATGCTTCCGCATACCATCTTATATCGCCTTTCTCAAACAGATCTATTTGTCTGGAGATAGTAAATTCTGAAAGAATATGCCCTTGTTGCTCTTTACTGAATAAAGGTAAGATCTGAAGAATTTCTTCATCTTCTAATTCTTCCAATACTTCACCGACCTCAACGGAAGGCATTTTTTTAAGTTCAGGAAGTGTTTCAATAGCACTTTGAGCGTCTATCAGCTCTTGTATAAGGAGATTTCTATCTTTTATTGTCATATCAGGATTGTGAAAAATGAAGAAATAGCATTTATGTCTATTTTCGGTTCATTTTCACCTGGGGGGAGCATACATAGCATAACGCAATGCATCAACTATATGCTGAGCAGTAAGATCAAGGCAGTGTTTGTATTTTATATTTTGCTGCATGCTTATCCATTTATACCGCAATGAATACCTAAGCACGCATTGAGGAACTCTTAATCAATTTTTATCCTACTTCGGGGAATTTCCATCAGAGCCATTTTTAAGGCTGTGCAAAGATACTATTTTGTTTGACTATGAGCAATCATACAGCTTTCAAATACTATTAAATTATCGTATTAGCAGAGTAAAGGCCAACATTTAATTGATGATAACATTTTAAAAGAAAGAATTTTTCTATTTTCAGAAAAATATAATTCTAACATGAAAAAATCATACATCTTCTGCGCTTTAATGCCGTTAGCTCTGCTAGCCTGTAACCAGGAAAATGATTTAAAGCTCCAGGAAGGTACTACTGCAACTGAATTAGAACAAGAAGTAGATTATTTCTCCAATCCAAATAACTCTTTAGCACCCGGAACCAGCAATGAGATAAGTATACAACCTACTGCAGCTCCTACTACGCTTAATACTCAACCTGCACCTTCAAACTCCAATGTAAAGTTAAATCCCGAGCATGGGCAACCCGGACACAGGTGTGATATTCCAGTAGGAGCTCCGTTGAATTCAGCGCCTCAGCAACAACCAGCACCTGCTCCAACTCCATCTGTACAGTTGACGCCACCGGCTCAATCTACACCAGCAGCTGTTACTCCGGTACAAAGTGCCCCCCCATCACTATCCCAATCGGGTAATGTAAAACTAAATCCTGAACACGGGCAACCGGGACACAGATGTGAAATTCCTGTGGGCCAGCCTTTACCTGATTAATTGTTAATACAAGATCTTCATAGAGTCTGTCCTCCTTTTGTGAAGACAGACTTTTATTTTTACATGCAATTGCCATTCACCAAACAGAAATAAAATGTTAAAGCTATTCATAGAAGAAATCATTCAATCGGGCAATGTGTATGCCCTGAAAACTGAAGAAAATTATGCCTCAGTAGAATCTCTTTTTGAAAATGACGATGACGGCACTCCTGTTGAAGCGATGTGCATCTGGTCCAATAATGCATTAGCTATAAAGAACATTCAGGAAGAATGGACTGATTACACCCTGGAGAAAATTGAGTTGAATAGTTTCCTGGAAGACTGGTGCGTAGGAATATTTAACGATGGTCTGGTCTTTTGCCTGAATATCAATAACGAATCAGAAGATCCTATTGAGTACGAGCCTCTGGAACTTGCGTATGCAATAGCGAAACAGCTTGTCATCAATAACAAGGAGGTCCAGTTAGAAAACTATAATGGATTGGAAGAGTATATTTCAACTATTGAGCCTTATATCATTACCAAACCGGACAACGATACAAATTAGAAGCTTTACCACCTCTTTTCGCTCCGATTAAAAATACAAAAGATGCCTGTACTCTGAAAAACTGATCTTTATCAGTTTCATCGCCTCTGATTTCTCCTGGTCTTGTAATTACAGTCAGAGCCGGATCAGTCAAACCTAATTCAGGTGAACGGTTATGCATTCTTGCTATCTGGGCAGCAGTCTGGTTATCATAGTAATTATAGAATACCATTGGGTCTACATAATTTGTAGATACATCATCCAGGTAATCGGTAAAAGTCTGATGATATACAACTTCGAAAGTCATCGCCAATGCCGGTCCGGCATTAAACTTCAGACCAGCTGAGCCCATCACCTGTGGCTGAAATAATTTATATCTTTCAGGGTAACCAGGAAGGCCTTGTCCTTCTGTTCCCAAAGGTTGCAGCCGGATCTTTTCACCAGTCAAAGGATCAGTAGTTCTCGGATCAAACCAAAAACCACCACCACCGATACCGATAAACGGAGCGAACTTAAAGTTATCAGAATTTCCTACTTCATACTTATATAAGTTCAATTCCACCATACCACCGACTGAAATTACCGGACTGGTAAATTGTAAATTTCTATATCTTCTGGGATATGCTCCATCCACATACATTTGCGCAGGAGTAAAAGCATCATTCCCAACAAGCTGGGTATAAGCAAATTCTCCTTTAAAGGATAAAAAATAATTTGCATTATATTTATAAAATACGCCTATAGCCGGACGTGTAGCCTGAATATCAAGGTCATAAACAAATCCTCTACCAATATTTCTTGATCCGCCCAAATCTCCTAAAAAAGAAGATACTCCTGCTGAAAATCCTATAGAATGAGAAGGTTGAAATCTCTGTGCCTTAGCTTCAAATATAAAAGCAGATAAAAGCAAGGCAACCAAAAGCAATAAACTCCTTGAATTTCTCATTTAATTCTTCTCGATTTAATTATAAAATTCTTATTAAAAGTTTTATCCATAGGAGCCTGTTAGATTTAAAAACTATAACGTTTTTTTTACTGGAATTGAAAATATGAATATTTAACTGTTAAGCAAATATTTTTTCTCAAAATTTTTGAATGAATAAAATTTTAAATTCAAGGTTCTTTTTTTAGCAAAAAATTTCCTATACCAATCTTAACGCTCTAATACTCTACATATTTCACACTTATTTAAATCATGTCCCCGCGCAGGACAATATTCTCTGCCGTAATATATAATCTGTAAATGCAATTTGTTCCAATGCTCTTTTTTAAATGATTTTTTCAGATCGATTTCCGTTTGTACGACATTTTTACCGGAGGTAAGCTGCCACCTCTGCGCCAAACGGTGAATATGGGTATCTACCGGAAATGCCGGTACACCAAACGCCTGACTCATCACTACAGATGCTGTCTTATGTCCTACTCCGGGCAATTTTTCAAGCTCTTCGAAACTCTGAGGCACCTGTCCTTCAAATTTTTCTACTAAAATCCTTGAAAGCTCTGAAATCGCCTGTGACTTTCTCGGTGATAATCCGCATGGTCTGATAATTTCCCTGATCTTATCTACTGGTAAATGCATCATATCAAATGGATTATCAGCCTCTGCAAATAAAAATGGAGTAATTTTATTTACTCTTTCATCCGTGCATTGAGCTGATAACAAAACTGCTATTAATAAGGTATACGGATCTTTATGATTTAAAGGTATCGGCGTTTCGGGGTAAAGTTGGTTCAAAGTAGTTTCGATAAAATTTATCTTTTCTTTTTTTGCCATTCGCTTTGCCATTCAACCAAATTAGTTAATTTTCACGAAAATGTTACAGGTAGTAGAGATTTACACAGACGGCTCTTCCCGCGGGAATCCCGGTCCGGGAGGTTTGGGTGTTATTTTAAGAGCTAACGGGAAGGAAAAAAGAATTTCTATCGGCTTTAAGCATACTACCAACAACCGCATGGAACTTATGGCCGTCATTGTAGGCCTGGAAGCATTAAAAAAAGAGGGGTTGAATGTCATTATATACTCAGACTCCAAATATGTTGTAGATAGTGTTACCAAGGGATGGGTTTTCAAATGGATGGCCAAGCCCAACTTTGACAACAAAAAAAATCCGGATCTCTGGAAAAAATATGTCTTATTACATAAAAAGCACAATATCCGTTTTGTATGGATAAAAGGTCATGCAGACAACTACTACAATAACTTATGTGATGAACTGGCTACTGTAGCTGCGGATCATGGTCCGCATTATGTAGATGAGGGATTTACTGGCAAGTAATTTCAATCGGACCTGTAGTCACTTTATTACTAAAGTTGCCTGCTCTGTCTCTTACCTGGATCTCAAACTCCAGCGTATCTTTCAGTTTTCCGGGATAAAGTGGATTACAATATATTTTGGATAAAAGATTGATCTCAATTTCTCCGGAGACATCACTCACACTTCCATTCTGAGGAATATTAGGAATGGAATAGCTCAATGAATCTATTACACTGAATCTTTTATCGGTGATAAATAAGTTGGGGGTAGTGTCAGCCTGATTTCTTTTTCCCAGATCTCCATTACCATCTTTAAATCCAAGTACCACTATCACTGAATCTCCCGGCAAAGGCAGTGTTCTTGACTTTCTGATTTCGTTGACTGAAATCTCCGGCTGATCCGGATAATCCGGTGCATTGAAACAAGAAGCGCATAATGCGGTTAACAGAAGATATACAGAGATTAATTTCAACTTCATGATGGAATAACTAACTTTATCACATAATATTATCTACTCTATAAAACTTTATGCAGGATTTTCTCAAAACAGGTACCAGGATTTTCGACATACCTTCCTCTGAGTTCGATCAGCTAGCATTAGAGATATTTGAATATCAATATTACTACAACCCAATTTACAAGCAATTTGTTAATTATTTAAATAAAAAAAATTCTGTAAAGGATATTTATACCATTCCTTTCTTACCGGTAGAGTTTTTTAAATATCATATCATCATTTCTGAAGAGCTGCGGCCCGTTGATTATTTCGAAAGCAGCGGTACTACGGGAACATTACAAAGCAGGCATTATTTTCAGGATCTGGATATTTATGAGAAAAGCTATCTGACCGGATTTCAAAAAAATTACGGCCAGCCTTCTGAATGGGTAATATTAGGACTACTCCCTTCTTACCTGGAAAGGAAGCATGCTTCGCTGGTGAACATGGTCAAAGGCTTGATGCAACATTCGGCTCAACCGGAAAATGGCTTTTATCTGTATAATTATGAAAATCTATCTCAGATTCTGAATAATCTCCTGATATCAGGCAAAAAAGTTATGTTGTTCGGAGTCACCTTTGCGTTACTGGAATTTGCAGAAAAATTTCCGGGTAACTTTCCTCATCTCACCGTTGTGGAAACCGGAGGAATGAAAGGCCGGGGAAAAGAACTTACCAGAGAGGAATTGCACAGCTACCTGCGACAACGGCTTCAGCCAAAAGAAATACATTCTGAATATGGCATGTCTGAAATGTTTTCACAGGCATATTCTACAGATAATGGCGTCTTTTATTGTTCGCCGACCCTCAAAGCTCTCAAAAGAAATCCTTATGATCCATTTGACGTGCAGGCTACCAAAGGCCGGGGAAATATTAATGTGATAGATCTATCTAATATTCATTCCTGCTCTTTTCTGGCGACTATGGACATCGGAGAATTTTATGATGATGGCAGTTTTAAAGTGCTGGGACGCTCAGACTACAGTGATGTCAGAGGCTGTAACCTGATGTTTTCCTGAATTGTCTGCGGTTAACAGTCCACAGACAACCGTATTTACAGATACTCCCCCTACATCCGTGAGCCGAACCCTGTATCAACTAACTTTGAACCTTAAACGTTGAATCCCGAACACATCTACTGCATCAAAGATCTGATTCCCTCCGGTAAAGAATCCAAAGGAATTTTCACTTCTTCTAACTGAATATCCTTATTTAAAAGAATTGTTCCCTGAGAATGAATGGTATCTTCTGCAGAGTAATTCTTTTTGGAGTGGGACATCAGCACTTCTAAATAAGCAGAGGTATTTTCTATATCCGAAACTACTCTGATTTCTGAATTAACAGGAATCAAAAAATCATTATTGATGGTCAATACCACAATATGGCTCTCTTTTTCACTCTGCTGTATGGTTGAAACCTTTCCCACCTGATTTCCTTTACTCAATACGACAGCGCCCTCTTTCAATCCATTCAGATCCTGAACGTTCAGAAAAACTGTATAATATTTAAAGTAATCCATAGGATTACAGGATGTAGTGAATGAGTAGAATGAAATAATCAAAATAAGATTCAGCAACCTTTTCATATCTGGTTAGTGCATAAGTTTATAGATCAGTTCCAGCATTAATTCGTACTCGCTGGTATTTTTATTGTCCACACCTTTAGATCTGACGTCATACTCTGCCAGCAAGGCAATAGCCTGTTCTGATTTTTGTGCGGAATAAAACCGTGCAGCACTTTTTACATTCATGGCACCATAGTAACCACCTAATACTTTATTAAGATGGGCATCGTTTCTCTTTTCATCAGGCGACATCTGATAATACAGCCACATTCTTGAAAAGAAAGTGTACAAAGTGCCTATAATTAAAGGGAAAGGTCCGGATTTGGGATTTTTTGAAAAATAATCTATAATCTTTACTGCTTTGGCAATGTTGTGCTGCTGTACAGCATTGGACAATTCAAAACTATTGTAATCTCTTGAGATACCAATATATTTTTCAATAGCCTCAGCATCAATTACAGCTCCTTGCGGAAGAATTAAGGTTAATTTTTCTGTTTCATTGACAATTCGTGAAAGATCATTCCCTAAATTTTCAGCAATGGTCATTGAATTATTCTGATCTATACGGAATCCCGCAGATTCAATCCATCTTTTTATCCAGTGCGGAACTTCGTCCTCTTTGAGCTTCCCAGATTCAAAATACAATGATGATGAAACAATTTTCTTCGTTACATCCCATCTTTTATCCAGTAATTTATGTTTGAATAAAATCACCAGAACTGTAGAATCCATGGGTTGCTTCACATAGTTTGCCAGAGGTTCCCACTGATCTTTTCTGCTCAGATGCTGGGCTTCTCTTACTACTACAACTCTGCGGGAAGCAAAAACGGGATATTGCTGGCAGATGTTCAGGATCTCTGATATTCCGCTGATATCCTTACCGTAAGCAATATCCAGGTTAAAATCTTCTTCTCCCGGCTGAAAAGCATGCTTCAATATAGCTTTCTCAATTTCATCTATAAAAAAAGATTCCTCGCCTGCCAGAAAATATACCGGTGCAAATTTCCCTTTTTCTATATCCTGAATGATCTGCTGATACGAAACTGACATGACTACGAAATAAGGAGTTTATTCTTAACCCTCAAAATTTATTGAGAATAAAAATGTACGGGTTCTCAATCCGTCAATAGCATTGGAGAAGCTCAGATTTCTGTCAAGGCTATGCACATTCCTCAATCCGTTGGACACTTTAAATTCCGGGGCAAGAATAAATAACGGGAAATGTATCTCAAAACCGAAGCCATAGTCTACAGATAAATCATGGCGTGACAATTTTACCAGATCTTCTGCCCTGCGTGCCTTTGAATTGGATGCCATATCATATCCATATTTCATTCCACCGAAAACATACACTTTAAAATCCTTGATAGGATCCGATTTAAATTTGATATGTACCGGTGTTTCCACCACAATAGACTCTAATTTCTTTTCAGCAGGAGCTCCATTTCTGATATCATATACCAGATATCTTTCTGAGAAAGCAACTCCCGGCACCATCCTCAGCTCAAGATTTTTAGTCAGGTGCAAGCTTCCCAAAATATTCAGGTTGAAGCCCGGACCTACTTTAGAATTCACTCCAAGGATACTGTCATTATAGATAAAGCTTTCACTATGTCTGATCTTAAAATCAGCCACATTAAATCCTACATGAATACCGAAATGATATTTTCTCTTCTTGAATTTAGCATCGTTGATAGCCACCCTGTCCTGCGCTGACAGCATTACGGGTATCAACATAAATAAAGTCAGGATTATTTGACGGCTTCGTATATGGTACTTATTCCAAAAGTGAGAGATGTACATTTGACTGTTTTAAATCCTGCTTCTTTTAATTTATTTTCGAAAACACTTCCGTCCGGAAAAGCTCTGACAGATTCGGGAAGATAAGTATATGCCCTTGAATCTTTGGAAACCAATTTTCCTATGGAAGGTAAAACGTTACAAAAATAGAAAAAGTATACCTGCTTAAAAAACCAATTGGTAGGTTTAGAGAATTCCAATACTACCAAAGGAGATCCGGGCTTTAAAACTCTGTACATTTCCGACAGTCCTTTGTCCAGATTCTGGTAATTACGAACACCAAATGCTACTGTAATTGCATCAAAAGTTGCTTCACTAAAGTGAATATTTTCAGAATCGCCGTATTCGAGCTGAATTCTATCCTGAACGTTGAGTGCCTGTATCTTTTCTCTTCCTTTTTCCAGCATTCCTTCTGAAATATCAATACCTGTAATCTTTTCAGGTTTTGCACCCAGCAAAGCAATCGCCAGATCTCCTGTACCTGTAGCTACATCCAGAATCTGCTTTGGCCGGAATTCTCGAATAATCTTCACCACTTTTTTTCTCCAGAGCTTATCAATACCCATGGACAGGAAATGATTCAAAAAATCATAGTTGCCTGCAATGTTGTTGAACATAGAAGCCACTTCTTTTTTCTTTTCATTTTGCTCTCCGCCGTAGGGTGTTACGACTTTCATGTTTGACATCCAGATTGAATTTGATGACACAAAACTACAAGAATGAATGGTTAAGTATGTACCTTTACATAAAGATAAATCGTGAATCCGGTAAATGATGCTCAATTTGTAGGTAGTTTTTCCAAAACAGAAGGTTGTCCGGACAGTACAATTCCGGAATATGCATTCATTGGCAGATCTAATGTGGGAAAATCTTCTCTGGTCAACCTAATTACCGGCCGAAAGGCACTGGCCAAGGTATCCGGTACTCCCGGTAAAACTCAGCTACTCAACTTTTTCAAAATTGATAAGACCTGGCATTTGGTTGACCTTCCCGGATACGGATATGCGAGGGTTTCAAAAACTGCCAGAGCTGAATTTGGCAAAATGATCAGGCATTATCTCAAAAACAGAGCTCAGCTAACCTGCTTATTTGTTCTTCTGGATGGCAGCATAGGTCCGCAGGAAATTGATATTGAATTTATTAAATGGTTGGGTCAGGAACAAGTTCCGTTTTGCATTGTCTATACCAAAACAGATAAAGATACTCAAAACAGGATCGCAAAGAATATCCAGGAAATTAAAAAGAAGCTCCTTGAAAGCTGGGATGCTCTTCCGCTTCAGTTTGCAACTTCTTCTACCAAAGGACGTGGCAGAACTGAAATACTGGACTATATCAGTCAGCTGAATAATGAGCTTTCCGAATCCGGATCAGAGGCTTAAATTATTTTATTGCATATAATTATCATCTTCCGGGAGCATCATTTCATTGCCTGTCCGGATATTTCTTATTAAAGTCACTGGCTTTACTTATGAAATATTTAACAAATAGATGGTCATCTTTTTACTACTTTTTAGATACAATGTTATAAATTCGTTCCGGATTGACAAACGGGTCAATTTGTTGCTGTGTTTTTGTATTACTCACGTAATCATGTAAATAAGGAATATGCGCGTTGGAGAACTTTATGAGGGTACTGTTCTCTACATTAAGTATAGTTGTTAATTTTAGCCATCTTTTTCTAAAGGTGGCTTTTTATTTTAGAATGGTATAAAAATTGGGAGAACCATCGTAAGCAAATCAATAATTTGATATTTCAATGGTATTCTATTTTAGAAAATAAAATCATATTTATTATTACCAATTCAATAAAAGCCATCCATGAACAGCAAATATATTATCATCGGCATATTCACATTTCTATCAGTAGCTGCAGGCACTTACATTTTAGGAAATGCGTATAAATATAAATTCAAATCAGCTCAAACCATTACTGTTACCGGAAATGCAAAAAAGGATTTTGAATCAGATCTTGTAAAGTGGTCGGCTACTTTTTCCAGAAATAACTTTGACCTGAAGACAGCTTCAGACCAGCTAAAAGCAGATAAGGAGGTTGTAAAATCCTATCTCGTTTCTCAGGGCATCAAAGAAAGTGAGATACGATTCGGAGCAGTGGATATCCTGAAAGATTTTCAATATTCATATGATCAGAACACGGGAAGAAATTTCTCCAAATTCAACGGATATAATCTCTCACAAAGTGTCAGCATAGCATCTCAACAGCTTGATGTAGTGGATAATATTTCAAGAGAGATCTCTACACTTATTTCCCAGGGGATAGAGCTCAGCTCACAGCCAGCCAACTACTACTATTCAAAACTGGAAGATCTGAAGCTGGAACTCATTGCCAATGCATCAGAAAATGCCAGACAAAGAGCTGAAAACATAGCTAAAAAGGCAAATTCAGATATCGGAGAGCTGGTAAAAGCCGATCTTGGAGTTTTTCAGATCACCGGACAAAACGATAATGAGGAATTTTCTTACGGCGGGGTTTTCAATACAGCTTCAAGAAAGAAAACAGCAAACATTACTATAAAAATGAGCTTCAGGAGCAACTAAACAATTGATTTAAAAATTTACCTGATTACAACATCATTTATCTAAAATAATTATTGATAAAAAACAGGAGCTTTAAAGTATAATCTGACCATATAATGTAAATATTATAGTAAAAAATGAAAAATAATCAAAATACATAACTAACACCATTGACATTTAAATTTCTGTATTATACCTTGTGCCATAATCTTAAAAATCAAAACAATGAAAAAATCAATTATTTTAGGTTTCGCTGCATCAACATTCCTTTTTGTTGCTTGTAACAACTCTCAAAACGACACTCCGGGTGAAGCATTAGATAGTGCTATTGAAGAAACGGAAGAGTTAGGTAACGATGTAAGCGAGGGTGTCCAGGAAGGAGTAGATTCATTAAAAGAAGATGCTCATCAATTGAAAGAAGATGCTAAATCATTAGGGCAGGAAATCAAAGAAGACGCTAAATCTGTAGGTAAAGACATCAAGCAAGGCGCACAAAATACTGGTGCTGCTATTAAAGAAGGTGCTAAAGATGCCGGTGCTGCAGTAAAAGAAGGGGCCAAAGATGTAAAAAATGAGCTTAAAAAAGCTACTAATTAATCATCTTCAGACACTTATAAGTAAAAAGTCCCGACGAATTGTCGGGACTTTTTGTTTTGTGCTCTACGCTGTTTTGTTAATGCATTCCATACATCTGGAATAAAGATAATTAGCCATTTTACCAAAATCCCTGAAAGCGGGATTATTAGTTTGTCCATGGTAATATCTGTAATAAATCTGCTGTACGATCACCGCTAACCGAAATAATCCGTACACTTCGTAAAAAGTCCATTTCTCCGGAACAATTCCGGTTTTTTCACAGTAGTATTTGACAACCTCCTGCCTTGTAAGCATGCCCGACAAGTGAGTAGGTTGCCTTCTCACAGCCTGAAAAAATGCATCATCATCTGCCTGCACCCAATATGCCAGTGAATTGCCCAGATCCATCAAAGGGTCTCCGATAGTAGCCATTTCCCAATCCAATACTCCGATAATCTTCATTGGCTCATGCTCATCCAGAATTATATTATCAAATCTGTAATCATTGTGAATCAATGCAACATATTCATTTTTCGGCATATTATCCGCCAACCACTGCATCACAGATTCAAAAGATTCGACATCTTCCGTTCTTGCCTGCACGAATCTTTTGCTCCATCCCTCTATTTGTCTTCTGACATAACCCTCTCCTTTTCCCAATGCCTCCAGACCTGTTCTTTGTATATCCAGCTGATGAAGCTCTATCAGCTTATCTATAACTCCCAGACACAGCTGACGGGTCTGTTCCCGGGTCAATTCCAGACCTTTGGGAAGATTTGCCCGCGGTATAATACCTACAATTCGCCGCATCACATAAAACTCTGCTCCGATAATACTTTCATCCTCACAAAATGCCAGCATATCAGGTACGGGATATAATCCCTGTAATGCACTTTGAATTCTGTACTCTCTGCCCATATCATGGGCAGATCTGGCTTTGGTTCCGGCGGGAGGCCTTCTTAAGATCAAATCATCATTGTCGTATGCCAGTCTGTACGTCCAGTTGGAAGCTCCTCCGGAAAACTGCGCCACTTCGGGCGTTCCCTCCAGATGCGGTAATTTTTCTTTCAACCATTTATCAAGGGAGGCAATATCCGGCTCCTCTCCTGCTCTCACGGCACGGGGCTGGTCTATAAAATTTTGCTGTGTCATCATTTCTTACTTTGTCTTTTCAATTCAAGCTTTGCAATCATCGCTCTGTGCACAGCATCGGGACCATCTGCAATACGGATACATCTTGCCTGAGCAAAAAAAGCAGTCAAAGGCACATCGTTTGATACACCTTTTGCCCCGAAGATCTGTATAGCTTCATCTACGACCTGCTGTAATACATTAGGCGCTACAACTTTGATCTGGGAGATTTCCATGATAGATTTAGCAGCTCCATCCTGATCTATTTTCCATGCAGCATATAATGTCAGCAATCTTGCCTGATCGATGGCAATCCTTAAATCAGCAATACGTTCCCGGTTTGCCCCTAAATCAATCAGAGGCTGACCGAATGCCACTCTGCTGATGGCCCTCTGTACCATCAGCTCCAGCGCTCTTTCTGCCGCTCCAATACAACGCATGCAATGATGTATTCTGCCCGGCCCCAACCGTCCCTGAGCAATCTCAAAGCCTCTGCCCGGTCCTAAAATCATATTACTTAACGGAACTCTTACATTTTCAAAACTCACTTCGCCATGTCCGTAAGGCTCATCATATTCCCCAAATACAGCCAGCATTCTTTCTATTTTAACTCCGGGAGTATTGACCGGGACGAGCACCATGCTATGTTGTTGATGTCTTGCAGCCTCCGGAAAAGTCAATCCCATAAAAATGATGATTTTACAATCGGGATGACCTATACCGGTAGACCACCATTTTCTGCCATTGATGACTATTTCATCTCCATCCACTACTGCCGTAGCCTGCATATTGGTCGCATCTGAAGATGCCACATCCGGCTCTGTCATACAAAAAGCAGAACGTATGTCTCCTGACAGCAAAGGCTTCATCCACTCCTCTTTTTGCTCCTCAGTACCATATTTCCATAGCACTTCCATATTTCCTGTATCGGGCGCATTACAATTAAAAATATCCGGAGCTAAAACGCTTCGTCCCATTTCTTCTGCTACCAGAGCATATTCAGCATTAGTCAAGCCTCCACCCAATGCTACATCCGGCAGAAAAAGATTCCATAACCCGGCTTGTTTTGCCTTTTGCTTTAAAGATTTAATTTCATCAGAAACCGCCCATTTCTCCTGATTTCCCGCGGCATTTCTCATGCGCACATCTTCATGATGCCGTTGCTCGATCGGGATAATATTTTCATTGACAAAAGCTTTTACTTTAGATACCAGTTCCTGGGTTTTATCAGATGGATTAAAATTCATAATTCCGGATTTACTACAAAATATAAGCAAATCAACGCAGGAATGTTTACGTTATTTAATATTTCATTCACAAAAAGAATACATTAACTTTAACAATACCCTGCAAAAATCAAATGATGCCAGCCCTTCTTTTTATCTTATTATCCTTTTACAGTATACAGACTGAAGAAGCTGAAAGCTTTGAAATCATCGAATACTCTTATCCTCTGAAAGAAGATGACAGCGAATTTTACTTTAAAGCAAAATATTATTTCTATTCAGATGATGACTTCCGGTATTACATAATTTCGGATGATTCCTCTTACCGTGCTTTTAAAATAGAAGTCTCTTTAAAAATGCCGCCGCCTTGTATTTCAGGAGAAGGCAAGAATTCTCATAATGAATCTGTTACACATTCTAATATTGTAAGAATCAAAAAAAAATCCGTCAGAGAAGAAACTCCGTTTCTTCCTTTTAATTTTAGAAACGAAGCAAATAGAATATGGTATGAAAAGCTAAAAGCAACGACAGGAGATGAAATACCTGTCACTCAGGAAATGCTAGAAAAATATAACACTATTATTCTTGAAGCTCAAAATATAGATAAGCCTTTGCTTCCCCCTCCACCGGAGAGAACGTCTGTCCGATTTATTAACAACGAATAGTAGGCTTAGGCTACACATTAATTATCTTTTGTTATTTGTCAGCCAAAAAATATAGATTAACATCATTGTCCGGGAAAACTGCCGTATATGAAGTTAGTAACTTATTTATTAGAGGATTTACCAACGGAAGACGTACTAAGACTGACTTCATACATTCAGGAAGTTCATTTAAAGCCTAATGAAGTATTTATTTCCAAAGGTGAAATCTCTACCAAAGTCAGATATATCAAAGAAGGTATGGTCAGAGCATATACCTATGATGATGAAGGCAGAGAAATCACTTTTATTTTCCGGTGGGAAAATCAGTTTTTCAGGCCTTATGAATCTTTGCTAAGGCAACCATCCAAATATTATTTTCAGGCACTGGAGGCTACAAGTCTGTTGGAGCTGGATTTTCAAATCATTCAGGATTACGTTGCAGAACATCCTCAGTACGCATACAAACTCAATGAGCTGCTAAAAAATACATTATTTGAAGCGCTGGAGCATCTGGAATCCTTTGTTCTGTTGTCACCTGAAAAAAGATACCTGAAAATCATCAACGAAAAGCCGGATATCATTCATCGTGTACAGGATAAATACATCGCCAGCTTTTTAGGGATCACACCTGTATCTCTCAGCAGGATTAAAAAACGCATAGCCACCAGAAAGCATTAATTATCTTTTGTTATTCTCTGATAGATTTCCCGGGAATAGATTTGATAGTACAAGCTATTCAAAATGAAAGAAACATTTCAGGCAAAAGGTCCGTGGCTCAATTTTATTTTAGATCACAGATTCAATGATGTATCTCAAAGGCCCATATATCTGCAGGAGCTGAACAAGAAATACGGGCCGGTCACACGAATGAATATCGGGCCATTTACAGTTAAATTTTTCACCCGGCCGGAATCTGTAGAGAAAATTCTCTTACAAAGAGAAAACTTTGTGAAAATATCAGAAAAGACCTCTATCCGGATGCTTCTCGGAAACGGATTGCTGACCAGTGAAGGAGATTTCTGGCTGAAGCAAAGAAGACTTATACAACCCATCTTTCACAAACAAAAGCTGGATGGATTTGTCCTGCAGATGGAAGATTGTATACAATCTGTTCTGAATGAATGGCAAAAAAATCCCGGTAAAAAGAGAGATGTTCTGAATGAGATGAACAAGCTGACTTTAAACATTGTCAATACGACACTATTCAGCACAGATATACAGGACAGGTATCAGCTCATCAGCCAGGCTATTTCGGGTTGTCTTGAACTGATGCAGGATCGTATAAAATATGTAAGAGTTCCGATGTGGGTACCTATCCCCTTGCACATAGCGCTTAACAAACACATGAAAGTACTGGACAGCACTATCAAAAATATTATCAGGGAAAGAAAAAACGAGACTTCACCCAAACAGGATCTACTTTCCATGCTGATGGAAGTTCAGGATGCCGATACATTAGAAAAAATGTCCGAGCAGCAAATCAGAGATGAAGTGCTTACTATCTTTATTGCCGGTCACGAAACAACAGCCAATGCTTTGACTTTTGCTATTTATTTATTGTCGAGACATCCCGATATCAAAGAGAAAATGTTCAAAGAAATAGATGAGATTCCAGAACCATCTCAACCGTTGTCGTATTCCGGTTTACAGCAGCTGACTTACACAACGTTGATAGCAAAAGAAGCTATGCGACTCTACCCTCCTGCATGGATTATTCCCAGAGAGGCTCCACATGACACAATCATCGATGGTTACAAAATCCGTCAGGGAGAAAAAGTTCTGGTATCACCTTATGTCATGCACCGACACCCTGATTACTGGGAGCAACCCGAAAAATTCATCCCGGAAAGATTTCTAAGCGAACATTTCAAAAAGCAACACAAATACACGTACTTCCCGTTTGGAGGAGGAGCCAGGCTGTGTGTAGGAAACAATTTTGCCATGATGGAGCTTCAGATAATTTTAGCCAGAATATATCAGCAGTTTGATATTATTGTTCCTGAAAACTATAAAATGGAATTATCCCCCAGCGTCACACTCCGTCCTAAAAATGATATGCCTATGCATATAATAAAGAGAAAGTAGCAACCAGCTTGTACTCCCTTTATAAAACAGCGAACTTTTGCTTAGCGAAATCAGGTATGAGCTAAACGCGGGTCATCAAACAAATCATTGACCTGATGGATATTATCCAGCGTAATATTTCCCAAATCTATACGCACTTCATTTTTTTCTCCCTGAATGACTTCGTCATAAATATTGTAAAAATGCAGGTAGCTGCCTATAATTTCAAATGTAGAAGTTTCACCATCCAACTCTTCTGCTTCTTTTAATTTTGTGGCAACCGCATCTGACTTACTATAAGTAATCAGATTACATTTAGTATTGAAGCTTAAAGCAAAGGCTCCGTCATAAATACTGACAGAGGTCACTTTCTTGTCTACACCGGAAGCTACCAAAGTAACTTTTGTCCCATCCGGAAAAAGAATTGTTCTATTGCTGCCCAATCTGTCTTTGATATGCTTACCATTCAGATTTTCATGTAAATAGTCCCACCCAACATCTTCCCATAATTCATAGGTAAAATGGGGAAATGATTTATCATGGATCAATACATTCACAGCATTATTGACCATTTTTACTTTTATCTCAGCTCCACCTAAAGATTGATAAACATAAAATCCATCTTTATCAACTATAAATCTATCTGAGACTTTTTGTCCTATACATTCATTTTCGCTTCCATCTCTTTCTATTTCATTTTTCCCACAGGAATTGAGCAGTATCAAAATTGTTAAAAGTAATATCCACTTATTCATAATATAAATCATTTAAAGTTTTAGCTGATTTTCTATTATATCGTAAAATTCTTCAATGGTCATCAATTTTACCTCAAAAGGATTACTGAGATATTTGTTAATTATCTGAAACCGATAACAGATTACCTATATTTGCAATTGCAGCTGATCATGAAATCAAAAATCACAAGCGGTTATAAAAAGGTAAAATATTACGTTTATAAAGAAACACTGGTCGATGGTGTGGAACATTTCTGGTCCTTCCTGGGAGCTTTTTTGGGTATTGGTATCATTGCGTATTTGCAATCAGGCTTTCCTGAAAAAGATCAGATATTTTTAATCGGATCATTCGGCGCTTCTTCTGTCCTGATATATGGTGCGATCAACAGCCCGCTTGCTCAACCCAGAAATCTGATTGGCGGTCATCTGTTTTCTGCAATAGTGGGTGTTGCTATACAGCAATTTGCACCGGATTTACTCTGGTTTCAGGCATCCCTTGCTGTAGCATCTTCCATTGTTGTCATGCAAATCACTCAGACCTTACATCCTCCCGGGGGAGCGACCGCTTTGATTGCCGTCACAGGCTCGGAACAGATCAAAAGTCTGGGTTTCTTTTACGTGATTTATCCTGTACTTTCCGGAGCTTTGATTTTATTTGCCGTAGCATTGATATTCAACAATATTACTTCCAAACGCATGTACCCATCTGCCGGCAGTAAATTTTCAACTTCATTCAAGACAATGATTGAGCCATCTAAAAGAAAGGTTAAAAGACTGCTCAATAATCCTAAAGAAGAAACTTCAAAATAACTGACAGCTTTAATTATAAGCTACACAGCAAGAGCTTACTTTCATTTCCAAAGGCGGGTAATGAACAAGCTCTTCTATTATCATATAAATGTCATGTTTTCCCGCTTCTTCATGTTAGAGGACAATAAGCTGTTAACTTTGCACCCTAAACTCATTCTGAGGTGCAAGAAAACGACTCACAGGAAAAACAAATAACCAACAAGCGTATTTCAAAAAAATCTGTACAATCTTTCATGAGATTGATGGAATATATGCGTCCACATAAACTACTATTCTTTGTCGGGCTATTTTCCCTGCTGCTTTCAACTTTAACCTTTCTGTTTTTTCCGTTTCTGATCTCCATGATGGCAGATATAGCTCAGGGCAAACCATTTATCATAGACAAAATGGGCTTGCAATACACTTTTGACAGCAGAAATCAACTGGCGGTATTACTCATCATCATAATACTGCTGCAAGCAATTTTCTCCTTTGCAAGGATCTATATTTTCGCAGAAGTAAACGAAAGAGTATTAGCGGATGTACGTTCCGACCTGTTCTCCAAATATATTTCCCTGAATATTCCGTATTTTGAGAAATCCCGTACCGGCGATCTTATCAGCAGATTGTCTACAGATATCAATAACATTCAGGAATTAATTTCACTGAATCTGGCGGAGTTTGCACGTCAGATTGCCAGTCTGATAGGCGGTACTATTATTATTGCTATTATTTCCCCCCAATTGACCGCAACCATCATTGTACTGATACCATCGATTGTTATTCTGGCGATCTACCTGAGTAAGTTCATTAAAAAAATCTCCAAAAAAGTTTTAGCAGCCACAGCAGACGCTACTATCATTGCTGAAGAATCATTTCAGAACATACATACTGTAAAAGCTTACACCACAGAATGGTATGAAAGCAAAAAATACAGGAATGCAGTGGAAATCATCAAAAAGCTGGCTATCAAAGCTGCCGTTTACAGAGGTGGATTTATCTCATTTATTTTATTGGCATTCATAGGAGCGCTTGTTTTCGTTTTATGGCGGGCAACAGGTCTGGTGGAAGACGGTACGATTACGATCGGTTCTCTTCTGGCTTATGTAGGTTATACAATCTTCATCGGAGGATCAGTAGCCGGAATGGGAGAGCTATGGAGTAAGATTGTCAGTTCATTAGGTGCGGCAGACCGGATTGTAGAAGTATTGAATATGGAATCGGAGACAAAAATTGCACCTGTAGCACCAGCTTCTGCTCAAGGACAAATTGAATACAAAAATGTATCTTTTGCCTATCCTTCCCGTCCTGATATTCAGATCTTCAAAGATCTGAGCTTTAAAATTCCTGCCGGACAAACTGTAGCGTTAGTAGGGCCATCAGGAGCAGGTAAATCCACTATTATCCAGCTTTTACTTCAGTACTATAAAATTCAGGGTGGACAAATCTTAATTGATCAGAAAGACACCCATTCCATGAAAGTACAGGATGTGCGTTCAAAAATAGCTATTGTACCTCAGGAAGTCATTTTATTTGGGGGCACTATCCGGGAAAATATTACTTATGGAAATTTAAATGCTACTGAAGAAGAAATCATCGAAGCGGCAAGACAGGCAAATTGCCTTGATTTCATTCAAAAATTCCCTGAAGGTTTTGAAACTCTGGTAGGTGAACGGGGGATTAAATTATCCGGTGGTCAAAGACAAAGAATTGCAATTGCCAGAGCTATTCTTAAAAATCCTGCTATACTTCTGCTGGATGAAGCCACCAGCGCCCTGGATTCAGAATCAGAGAAGCTGGTTCAGGAAGCATTGGAAAAGCTCATGCAAAACAGAACATCTATCGTCATTGCTCACAGGTTATCCACCATCAGGAAAGCAGATAAAATTCTGGTAGTTCAAAACGGGGCTATTGTAGAGTCCGGCAACCATGATGAATTATCTGCAAAAGAAAATGGCATATATCTTAATCTGCTGAAACTGCAATACCAGATATAATCTGATTAATTAAACCTGCTACCTGTAATTTTTCCAAACAGAAGGTTCAACAAAGTCAATAATTGATGCATAAATTATTATTCTGCACTATTTAATAATACAATAATTTAATTATACAATTTTAATATATTAATATAGCAAAACTATAGTTTTAAATTTCACAATAAGTATAGTACACTTCCCATGACTAAAGAGCTATTATCTATGCAACAAACAACTATGAAGCAATAGACATTATCTATAACAAACTATAAACATAATGTAATAATTTTCGGTTAGAAAATAAAAATCACATTATGGAAAACAATACTAATAGCGGAGGAAAATGTCCCTTTACAGGTGGAGCTTCCGGAAATAATACCGGAGGTCGTGTTAACAATGACTCCTGGTGGCCAAACAGGCTCCATCTGAATATACTGCGTCAACATTCCTCTCTGTCAAATCCGATGGGAAATCAATTTGATTATGCAGAAGCATTCAAAAGCCTGAATCTGGAAGATATCAAAAGAGATCTGGAGCATTTAATGACAGATTCTCAGGAATGGTGGCCGGCAGATTTTGGACATTATGGTCCGTTTTTCATACGAATGGCATGGCATAGTGCCGGCACGTACAGAGTCAGCGACGGACGTGGAGGTGCAGGTGCAGGTCAACAACGTTTTGCTCCACTCAACAGCTGGCCTGATAATGTCAACTTAGATAAAGCAAGAAGATTGCTTTGGCCTATCAAACAAAAATACGGCAATAAAATATCCTGGGCCGATCTGCTCGTCCTGACCGGAAATGTAGCACTGGAATCAATGGGCTTCAAAACATTCGGTTTTGCAGGCGGAAGAGAAGACGTATGGGAATCTGATATTGATGTATATTGGGGAGATGAAACGGCCTGGCTGGGCAATGACAAAAGATTCAGCCCTGACGGAGATCTGGAAAATCCTTTAGCTGCTACCCACATGGGATTAATTTATGTAAATCCCGAAGGACCAAATGGTCACCCTGACCCTATAGCAGCGGCTCATCACATCAGGGAAACGTTCAAAAGGATGGCCATGGACGATGAGGAAACGGTAGCACTCATTGCAGGCGGTCATACATTCGGGAAAACACACGGGGCTGCTCCTGAGTCACACAAAGGTCCCGATCCGGAGGCTGCAGGTATAGAAGAGCAAGGCTTAGGCTGGACAAGCAATTATGGAACCGGTAAAGGTCCGGATGCTGTAGGCAGCGGATTGGAAGTCACATGGACTTCGTCTCCTACAAGATGGACAAATAATTTCTTATGGAATCTTTTTGGCTATGAATGGGAATTGACTAAAAGCCCGGGCGGTGCGCATCAATGGGTACCCAAATACAACATGGGAGCAAACACAGTACCTGATGCATTTGATCCGAACCGGAAACATGCACCTGCTATGCTGACCACAGATTTATCATTGCTCTTTGATCCTGAATACAAAAAAATCTCCAGAAGATTCCTGGAAAATCCAGATCAGTTTGCAGATGCTTTTGCAAGGGCCTGGTTTAAATTGACACACAGAGATATGGGGCCAATCTCGAGATATCTTGGTCCTGAAGTACCCTCAGAGATTTTAATCTGGCAAGATCCTGTTCCTGCGGTTGATCATGAATTGATCAATGAAGATGATATAAAAGATCTGAAGGCAAAAATTCTTGCCTCCGGCCTATCTGTACCGGAATTAGTTTCCACAGCCTGGGCATCAGCCTCGACCTTCCGTGGCGGGGACAAACGCGGTGGTGCCAATGGTGCAAGAATCCGTCTCTCTCCTCAGAAACATTGGGAGGTGAACAATCCTGCTCAACTTTCTAAAGTTCTGGAAAAGCTGGAAAGCATTCAAAAGGAATTTAACAGCACTCAGTCCGGCAACAAGAAAATATCTCTGGCAGATCTCATTGTATTGGCAGGTAGCGCAGCCATAGAAAAGGCTGCAAAAGATGCCGGGAAAAATATAACAGTACCATTCTCTCCCGGCAGAACAGATGCGACTGCCGAACAAACGGATGTAGAATCTTTCACATGGCTGGAGCCGAAAGCTGATGGATTCAGAAATTACAGAAAATACGGTTCTACAGCTTCTACAGAATCGCTTCTGGTAGATAAAGCTCAATTGCTTACATTATCCATTCCGGAAATGACTGTTCTTATAGGAGGCATGAGAGCATTAAATACCAACTATAATGGTTCTCCTCATGGGGTACTGACGGACAGACCGGGTGTTCTTACCAACGATTTCTTTATCAATCTTTTAGATATGTGTACTGAGTGGAAAGGTATCGCTGGCTCAAAAGAAGAGTTTGCCGGTAAGGACAGAAAAACCGGAGAGCAAAAATGGACGGCTACCAGAGCAGATTTAGTATTCGGATCTAATTCTGAATTGAGAGCAGTGGCAGAAGTATACGGTAGTGCTGATGCTCAGGATAAATTCATACAGGATTTCATTGCAGCATGGGTAAAAGTGATGAATCTTGACAGATTTGATCTGAAATAGATTTTAGCTCGACAAAATAATTACGGTTTCCTGAGGGAAGCCGTTTTAATTTGAATTGGTAGAAAGAGGTGTAATGATCCTTTTCAGCTTTTGTGGTAATTTATTGGGAAACGATTCAACATATTAAAGTTCAAAGGTCCCCACCAGCTTGCTAAGCTCTTTTTGTAAAGAATGTGTTTTATCCTTAGCATACCAGCCATGTAGCTTTTCTGCCAATTCCTGAAAGGGAAGCTCTGCTGCTTTCATTTCTTTAAATAATTGCTGCGCTTCCTGAGGACGCGGCCCCCAATGTCCCAGCAGCTGATCGTTTTCATCTAAAAAGATAAATATTGGAATAGAACGTCCGCCGTCGGTCAAAAACTGATCAATCAGGTCTGTATCCGTATCTCTTAAGATTATTTTCAGGTCTGTTTTTTCCGGGAACAATCTTGCAATTTCTGCTATAACGGGAACAGATTGTGCAGCATCTCCGCACCAACCTTCTGTAATCACCAGAACTTTGAAAGGTGGTAAATTTTCCCGTGTGAGCAGATCACTCAGCTCTATATCAATTTTAAAAGTTTTTTCTATGCGCTGCATCCTCTGCAAATTCAGCTTTGCATAAGCAAGCATTTCTTCGGACTGAAGCGGGCCTGTTGTTTTACCTTCTTCTAATAAACCTTTGATTAGTTCTTTGTATGATTCCCATGTATATGCCTGGCTCCACCAATATGCAAAATCTTTCATGCTCTTTTCTAGTTCTTAATCCCTAACATTTATTATCGGGAAAGGTTTTTATATGGAGGTTTCAAAAAATCCCAATAAGTATTATTTACAAAAATCTGCCCTTTGTCTACATTAAACAGATTGTAGGTATTTCCTTCTTTCCCGGAAGATACACGATGATAAATCGTCATATTCACATCCAGACGATCAAACATGTTTTGCAGCTTTTCATTGAGCTGACTGTGCAGCGGTGTTTGCCGCCAGTGAATATTTCTGTTATTGCTGAAGCCAAAATCTATTCCGTTCCACTCAGTAATCCAGATCTGCTTTTTCGTTTGTTTAATTTCACCAATATTTGCCTCTACTCTTTCTGCAAACCGGTCAAAATTTCTCACGGCTTCCTCGTCTGTATTGGCCTCACTCAACTGTCCATACCAATGCTGTATGTAAGCATCCGAAAAATCCATTTTATATGCAAAAGCATTCCATCTTTTATGATTTTTATTCAAAGATGAACCCATCGGAATCCCTGTCAGAATTTCAGGATCAATCTTCTTAATAGCAGTGTGATACAATTTTGCCAACCGGTTGTATTTTTTGTAAGTATCCGGCCACCAATCATCACCTGACTCTTTTTGCAGCCGCTTTTCCATGTTTTCAGGCAGCTTAATATCCCAGCCCCTGATAACCGGATAGATATAAAACTCATTTCCCAGCTCTATTCCTGCGATTTGGACTCCCTGCTTTTTGAGATAAAGAATTGCTGCCAGATTTTCCACGATCAAATCCCAGTCAGAAACAGTGGGCTTGTGGAAATGCTCAAACATATTGATAACGTAAAGAACTTTCGGCGGATTCTCCATAGATTTCACCAGGCGGACAAACTCTACAATATAATTTTGTGCTGTCTTTTGATCAAAATTAGAACCCTGGCCATAACCTGGTTTTGAGAAATGGTATTTATTGGCAATCGTTCCACCCGGAAATCTTAGAATTTCAGGCTGTAAGCGGTTCAATGTATCTGCATATGCTTCTGTGAACTTCTGGTCAGAAAAATTATACAAAAATGCATTGGTATTGAATCCTCGTAAAGGCAGAGCGCAGGCACTCTTCTGCCAAATCAGGAATGCAAGTGCTGCTACAAAAAAGTATCTCATACTCTAAAAATAAAAATAGGCTGCCAATTATGACAACCTATTTTATAGATTTTGTTAGTACTATTGACTATTTCACTTTCTCAACGATAGCCTGGAAAGCTTCCGGATTGTTTAAAGCTAAGTCAGCAAGCGCTTTACGATTCAAATCGATACCAGCTTCATTCAATTTGTTGATGAAAACTGAATAGCTCAAACCGTGCTCACGTACAGCAGCATTGATACGTACGATCCACATGCTTCTGTAATCTCTTTTCTTTAATTTACGACCTACGTAAGCGTAACCTAAACCTTTTTCTACAGCATTTTTCGCTACAGTCCAAACGTTTTTACGACGACCGAAATAACCTTTCGCACTTTTTAATACTTTTTTCTTTCTTGCTTTAGCAGCTACAGAATTGACTGATCTAGGCATGACGTTAAACTTTTACTTTGTTTTAATTAACTTAATACGAGCAATTTTTTAACGTTGCTCATTTCTGTAGATCCTACGATCGCAGAAAGGCCAAGACGTCTCTTTTGTTTTGTGCTCTTTTTGGTAAGAATATGGCGTTTGTACGCTTTTGCTCTCTTCACTTTACCACTGCCGGTAAGGGTGAATCTTTTTTTAGCGCTCGAATTTGTTTTTTGCTTTGGCATCGCTACCTTTATTTTTGAGTTTGCAAAGATACGCTTTTTGAGATATCATCCAACCAAAAAGCATTTTTTATTCACATGTTTTATTCACAATCAGTGAAAAATGTTTATTTTTTCTTTGGAGCTATAAAAGCTATCATTCTTTTACCCTCCAAATTGGGCATACTTTCCAGTGCTCCATACTCCTCAAGCCCCTGAGCAAACTGTAATAACAACAATTCACCTCTTTCCTTGAACATGATCGCTCTACCTTTGAACTGGACATAAATTTTCACTTTGGCACCTTCCTGAAGAAACTTGATAGCATGTTTCTTTTTGAAATCCAAATCATGATCATCCGTATTAGGTGAAAATCTGATTTCTTTGATCTCTGTTTTGTGTGCTTTCGCTTTTAATTCCTTTTCTTTTTTCTTTTTCTCGTAAAGGAATTTTTTATAATCCATGATCTTGCAAACAGGCGGTTCGGCTTTGGGAGAGATCTCCACTAAGTCCAACTCTTTTTCTTCTGCAAGTGCAATCGCTTTGGAAGTAGGCATCACAACGGGTTCTACCCCATCACCTACTAAGCGGATTTGCGGAACAGTAATTTCACGATTGAGCCTGTGTTCATTTACCTTTTTGACCGGTTGGGCCATTCTTCCTCTAGGTATCAAATTCTATTTTTATTTTGGTGCAAAAATATTAAAATTATTGATAGTTTTCTTCTGTCAATAGCCGCATAAATTCTTCTACCGGCATTTGACCTACATCTCCTTTGCCATGACGACGTATTGAAACTACTCCGTTTTCCACTTCTTTCTCTCCTATGACAATCATATAAGGGATTTTACTCACCTCCGCATCACGGATTTTTCTACCGATCTTCTCTGCACGGGAATCAATATGCGCTCTAACTTCAGAATATAATAATGTATTCAAAACATCTTCTGCATATGAAAGGAATTTATCGCTGATAGGAAGTACGGCCACTTGTCTCGGAGCCAACCACAACGGAAAATTACCGGCGCAGTTTTCTATCAGAATTGCCATAAATCTTTCCAAAGATCCAAACGGTGCTCTGTGTATCATGACAGGTCTGTGCTTTTCATTATCTGCTCCTATGTACTCCAGATCAAATCTTTCCGGCAGGTTGTAATCTACCTGTACTGTACCTAACTGCCATGAACGGCCGATCGCATCTTTTACCATAAAGTCCAGCTTAGGACCATAGAAGGCTGCTTCTCCGTATTCTGTTACAGTTTCCAGACCCATTTCTTCTGTCGCTTCAATGATTGCGCTTTCAGCTTTTTCCCAGTTTTCTTCAGAACCAATATATTTAGCTCTGTCTTCCTGATCTCTCAAAGAAATCTGTGCTGTAAACTTCTCAAAGCCTAATCTATCGAATACATATTTAATCAAAGAAATTACTTCCTTGAACTCATTTTTCAATTGATCAGGTGTACAGAAGATATGCGCATCATCCTGAGTAAATCCTCTTACTCTTGTCAATCCGTGCAGCTCACCGCTCTGCTCATAACGATATACTGTTCCGAATTCTGCTACTCTGTACGGCAGCTCTTTATAGGATTTCGGTACAAATTTATATATCTCACAGTGGTGAGGACAGTTCATCGGTTTGAGGAAAAATTCTTCATTCTCTTCCGGAGTTAATATCGGCTGGAATGAATCTTTACCGTATTTCTCATAGTGACCGGATGTTACATACAAATCTTTTTTCCCGATATGGGGAGTCATGACCGGTTTGTAACCTCTTTTGATTTGCTCTGATTTGAGAAAATCCACCAGCTTATCTCTTACTAAAGTACCATTAGGCAACCATAGCGGCAATCCCATACCTACCTTATCAGAAAAGGCAAATAACTCTAACTCACGACCTAATTTTCTGTGATCGCGTTTTAAGGCTTCTTCTATCAGCTTGTTGTATTCGTCCAGATCTTCCTGCTTAGGAAATGTAACGCCATAGATTCTTGTCAGCTGAGGACGGGTATCATCTCCCCTCCAGTAAGCCCCTGCCACCTTAGTCAGCTTGATGGCTTTGATGTGGCTGGTATTAGGAATATGTGGTCCACGGCATAAATCAGTAAAATCTCCCTGTGTATAGAATGTAATCTGACCATCTTCCAGGCCATCTATCAATTCGAGCTTATACTGATCTCCTTTTTCTTTAAAGTATTCAATTGCATCAGCTTTGGAAACACTTTTTCTGACGAAATCGCTTTTCTTTTCTGCCAGCTGACGCATTTTTTTCTCTAATGCTTCAAAATCATTGGATGAAAAAGTTCTTCCGCCTAAATCTATATCGTAATAAAACCCACTTTCCAACGGAGGACCGATACCAAATTTCACTCCTTCATATAAAGATTCCAATGCTTCAGCCATCAAGTGTGCGGAAGAGTGCCAGAATGTAGATTTTCCATCAGTGTCGTCCCAGGTCAGTAATTGTATAGTGCTATCATTCGTAATAGGTCTGCCTGCATCCCAAACCTCACCATTGACCTTTGCTGCTAAAACTTTTTTAGCCAAGGAATTACTGATACCTTTTGCGATTTCCATAGCGCTGATGCCTTGCGCATATTCACGCACAGCACCATCGGGAAAAGTTATATTTATCTGACTCATAAGAATGTGCGCAAATTTATACAAAGTATTGCAGTTGTAGATACTTCTATGTAAAATTTCAAAGAATGATATGTTGTATTATAAAACAAAAGAAACCTCCTGTACACTTCTCTCATGCACAGGAGGTTTGTATAAATAAGTTAATGTGGCTAGTTTTTGATAAACCTTACTGTTTCTCCGGTGTTGTCAGCATATTGAATATTCACCAGATAGATACCACCATCCATTTCATTCAAAGCAACAACAGCTCTTTCATTTTTAACTACTGAAGATTTTAAAACTGCTCCTCTGATATCCATTACAGTATATGATGTGATCGTTTTTTGTGCATTCAAATTCAACACATTCTGTGCAGGGTTCGGGAATACTTTCAAAGCAGATTGTACCACATTATTTTCTACAGAGATCACTTTAGAAAATTCTGATTGACCATCAAAATCTACCTGTAATAATCTATAGTAGCTTACTCCAGAAAGAGGATCTGCATCTGTGAACTGGTAGTTGACCGGCGTAACGCTGTTTCCGTGGCCTTCTGCTCTACCGATCACTTCATAATTTATTCCGTCAGCACTTCTTTCAACCTGGAAGTACTCATTATTTTTTTCTGATGCTGTTCCCCAAGTCAATTCAACTGTTTTGTTTTGCAGCTGACCATTAAAATAGGTCATTTCTACCGGAAGCGGAGACGGATCAATAATAATAGTTACCGAAGCGATATTAGAACGATACCCTAAGACATTTTTTACAAAATAATCAATTGAAGACACTCCGGTATAATCCAATTCCGGATGGAACTCAATCATACTTTGATCAGGATAGAAATAGTATGTACCTTTTCCTTCATCTACAAACGAGTTAGCAGCAGCTCTTCCATTAGGAGCTGTTCTTCTCAGAATATTATCATGTGACAACAAGTTTGTGGCTACAACATTTAAACCTACCTGATTATCCCATGCAATCTCCAGCAACGGAACATATACTACTTTATTCGCCTGGCTGTAGTACACTACATCTGTAGCTACCGGAACAGGAAAGTTATCAGAACAACCACCACTGATAATACTTGTGTCTTCTGCTGCGATCACATTCTTTGTAACTGATGCATGCGGCTTTTGGTTTTCAGTGTCAAATATTCTTGTTGTACTATTAGAAGCATCGTAAAAATTGATGCCTTTTCCATCCTGACCGAAAGGAGCCTGATTAGTAGTACTTCCTGAGAAATAATAATTACCGGATCCAATCACACGACTATTGTTAATAAGGCTGATCCCTACTAATATTCCGCGATTTCCCTGGCTGTAGCTACTGTTTCCGTTGAGTTGAACCGGTCCGTCAGCTCTGATCAGACCAAAGTTGTAAAAGATATTGTTACTGTTATTGTTAAACCCTGAGTTAGAGTAAAATGTACAGTTATTAGTCACATTTGACTCTGGATTGATATTGATAAATCCCTGAGCTACAACAAATCCGTTGTTGACGAAATATCCGCC
The DNA here is from genome assembly GCA_037189845.1 of bacterium. Lineage (GTDB taxonomy): Bacteria > Bacteroidota > Bacteroidia > Chitinophagales > JADIYW01 > JAMLHH01. Next base: position 70,187 of record JBBCIS010000014.1, on the reverse strand, counting down.
CGGGTTAAAGTTATTTTTAACTTTCAAATGACCTTCATTTGTGAATGAAGATGTTTTTTCAGAACTGAATTCTGCATTTATAATAAATGAACCTTTATTAATGAATACTGAGCTTTTTTTCAGCTCAAAATTCTGAGAAAATGTAACGACACCCTTTGCCTGATTTGTCAGATTCAGATTATTGTTGAAGTTCAGATTGCCGGTAACGTTCATCACTCCGTAATTTTCTACACTTGCAGCTCCATCTACTGTAGAACCACCTAAATTAAATGTTCCTCTGTTAATGATTTTCAAACCACTTTTGAAACTAAAGTTACCCGGGCTGAAAGTTGCTCCCTCACTGATACAGATTGTTACATTTGAACCATTAATGTTCATGTTACCACTAAACACACCGCTTTCAATACAAAATGTTTGATTGTTATTGAGATTGATATTGTTTTGTGTCTGCGGAAATTTTACGTGACACACGTCACAGTTTGCAAAAGCACTCGTTGTAAAAATTCCTAAGAGGATTGTAAAAATCAGAGATTTGGCAGCAGCATTCATGACTTTTGTATATACAATTATTGTTTAGAAAATAATTGTTGCGTCATGTATACAGATGCTAAAGATCCATATCTTCATTTTTTTGACTTGTGCCACTCAGGGCCTATTTTAAATATGCATGGGAAATTTACATACCATACACACAACAAACAACGACGCAAAATTATATAGTATTTAAACTAATGTCAAGTAAGAAAAATAAAATTTACGTTTAGATAAAGAATAAAACAAAAAAAAGAATCATATACTATTTTACACAAGAAATAAACCCCCAAAAAACAATTAAAAACAATATTTAAACATTCAGGTAACATTAAAGAAATATTTATTTGAGAGTCAAAATTGACAAATCATCAATAAAATCCTGCAATTACTAACAAATCAATCTTACCAATTGAGTTTTCTGATAATTTTCGGCAAAGGAAGTCCCATTACATTATAATAGCATCCATCTATATTTTTAATATATCTCACTCCTATCCATTCCTGAATTGCATAAGCTCCGGCTTTATCAAACGGCTTATACATATCTACATAATACTCTATGTCTGATTTTGAAATTTCTGCAAAAGTAACCCGGGTTGTATCTGTAAAAGATATAATTTCATTTTCTTTCAGCACACAAACACCTGTCAAAACTCTGTGCTTTTTGCCTGATAATTTCTGAATCATCAGGATCGCTTCCTCCCGATCAACAGGTTTGCCGAGAATTTCGCTGTCAACTACGACAATCGTATCTGCAGTTAAAATTGTGACCTCAGTCACATTCAGCTGTTTTTGAATAGCTCTGGCTTTTCTGATGGCAAGCAATTCGGGTACGTCGTCTACCGGTATATTATCTGAAAAAGATTCATCTACATCTGATACCTGCACTTCAAAATCGATATCTGCAAGGGATAGGATTTCTTTTCTGCGAGGTGAACCGGAACCTAAAATCAATTTTTCTGTAATATTCATAAAGATCTAAATCAGATTTAAAAAACAGCTCTGAGTGTGGCATTGCCTATATGAACGATCCGGGCATTGTCACCCGTTTTCCGTCCTTCATACGAAATGCTCAGCTGTAAATTATTGGAAAGTGTACGATTATATGTTGTATTCCAGATATAGTTTTTGCCGGGTTGTAAACCGTCCAGTATCTGATAGGATTTAGTGGTTCCCATAGTACCATTGTAATCAAACAGCACAAATGAAAATTTAGCTTCGATGGTCTGTTTGGATACAATGCTGTAACGGACGTCAAAATTCAGCTTATTGCCTCTGGCGAGCTCGTCTCCAAGTTCAGGAATATTTTTTTTCCTGTCAAATTCATATCCCAATGATGTTCGCAATGATGTTTTCCATAACCATGTCAGGACAGGATTGACTTTATAGATGCCCAGATCAAAATTATTGGCTTCGGAATATTCGGCGTTGGCATAGTTACGGCCTTTCAGCAATTTCAGATTGACAGAAAATCCTTTGGAAAGATTCAGATTGGATTCAAAAGTTTGTTCCTGCTTCTTTCGTGTATCAAATCCACTCACGAGAATGGTCTTGTTCTGATTAAAAAACCATGTATAATTGAGATAAAATTTAGGATCACCCTGATTAAAGTAAATACTGTTTCTGAATGCTGAATTAAGATTTAATACATTTTCGTCATTTGTATTGAGGATAAACGGATTAAAAGCAGAAACTTCTGCTCCTTTAAATGTCTTGCGTGTAATCACGACGGAAGAATTCAGATTGAATCTGGAAATAAATTTCTTCATTCCTTTCTCATTGAACCAGACGGCTTTTGGATTCAATTGTATCACCTGATTATAAGTGACGATCCGTGCCTGGATATATTCATTAACATTTGTAAGGACTCTCACATAATTAGCGCTGTCACTGAACTGAGAAATGACAAATTCATCCAATTGCTGAATGCCGTCGCCATTTGCATCTATCCAACGATACAATCCCTGTCCGGAAGCTACTTCCAGATAAGTAAACTCTCTCACGCGCTCCTGCCCGCTGCCGAGCTCATATACTGCATTGAACCTGACAGCACCTCTTTTTATCCGAAAACCATATTCAGCTCTTCCTAAAAAATTTTTATCTGACTCTAATCCTGAAACGACAGAATCATGGACTGCCAGATCTCTGAAAGTGAATCCGAGTGAAAGGTTCTGGTTTTTCAGCTTATTGGCTCTCACATTGAGCTCTATGTCATGTCCGGTACTCAATGGTGCAAATTCTTCCCTTTTGGGTGTATGATCTTTTCTGAATTTGTACAGTACATCTGCTGAGATAAATAAGGAATCTGATGTTTTGATCCCAGCATAAATATTGTTGTTGTAATACGCAGAAGACAATAAGGTATCGGTCTGTGTCTGCCGGATAGAATTATGCTCAATAAAAGTTCCTGCCGAAATATTCAATCCTTTCAGCTTTGCAAAACTTTTACCTACATGTATAGTCGGTCGAAGGAAAGAAGATTTATACAAACTATCCCGGGACTGCATCCAATTGAGGTCAGCACGGATTTCCCAGTTGTGCTTATTATAGCTGAGTCTGTAAATTTGTTGATTCCCTTGTAAAAGATTCTGACGATTAAAATAATTCCAGCCAATCCCGGTAGTAAGTCCGGCTTCCTGATTTTTCACATCTACAGCAGCAGAAACAAAATGCTCCTGCGCAAGCTGTGTTCCTGTCAGGTTCCAATCACGTGCAAATTCTACAGAACGATATTGTTCAGGAGGCTGAAATCCTTTACTTTTTAATTCGTACATGGCCTGAGTTTGTAGCAGCCATTTTTTCTTACCTAAAGAATCCGTCCGGTTGACCTTATTGAGCAATGCCCAACCCATGTTATCTCTGTTTCCAATATCAGAAAAGGTATTGATATCTCTGTTGGAATATGCCAGTTCTGTATGAACTTTTGTTTGATTATTGATCTGATATTCTACTCCTATTACTCCGTACTGATCTTTTTTGGGAGTAATGATGAGCTCCACAGGTTCATATGCTCCCTGAGGGATGCCATTTACCGGAGATACCCAAATATATACTCTCTGATTCAAGGTGTTTTTATCAGGAATATAATTACCGTATCCTTCTCCTATATAACTGAATTTTAGATTATACAGAGTAAGATCTGATTGTGTGGTATAATAAAACACACTGTCATAGGTTACTCCGCCAATAACAGTATCTCTCAACGCATATTGAACCGTATTTACGGCATATTCAGCTTGTCTTGCTCCGGGTACGATAGCTTTATGAATATCATTTCCTATGCTTTTCAGAATATTTTCGGTGGTGCTGTCTATATCAGCCAGTACAGGTTTGTTTTTAGAATCCTGTTCGGAATAGAACTGTGCATACAATTTTAATCCTTTATATGTAACCTGATGCGAGGTATGCATGAGTGTCCTGAAATAGTTTCTGTCGGAATACTCAAATTCCACGACCAGACGAATATCTTTTGTGATCAAAAACCGGGGTGTGAAAGTCAGTTCGCCCGTATTATAATCCATTATATAGTCGTTGTTTTCACCTCTTTGCAGCTGTCTCCCGTCTGCGTACACACGCTCTGAACCTGCCAGTATGATGATATAGGTTTCTCCGTTATTTCCTACTAATTTATATGGCCCCTGGTTTCCTTCCCGACCATTGAATGTATTTCTGGTAAACTTACCTTTAGCAATGGCAAAAGATGCTGTATGCTGTGTCTGCCAGCCTTTTTTGAAATCAAATCCGGTACGGAAGCTTGCTCCTTGCAGCTGCTTGTCAAATTTCACAAAATATCCGTCTCTGCTTTGTATACCATAATCTCCCGCAACAAACTGATGCTTCCCCTGCCTGACCTGGATATATACTTTGTCAAAATCCTGAATCTGCTGTGTGGTACCATCCGGCTGTATCGGAATCGTATTATCTGTCAGTGCAGCCAGAATTTCGAGATCCCCAATTTTTCCCGACAATTGCAGATCCAAGGTGGAATTCATGACCAGATCCTGGTTATTCCCAAAGGAAATCCCTCTCGCAAATGCTCCGTTGTAATTCAGCCCTCCAAAGTCTATCGGATTTGTACTGACTGCATAATTGGGATCATAAAAATACGGATCGAGGTACGTGCTGTCTCTCCATGAATACCCGTGAAAATTTTTCTTTTTGTAGACAGATTTTATCTGATAGGGAAAAACTCTGTAATATGCTTTTAGATCAACACCTATCCATTGAGAATTATTGATGATCAATTTCCCTACAAAGGGATCTATAAAATAATCACCAGTAGGAATAATAGAATCAGTTCCTGCAATTTTTAAAATAAAAGTGGATGGCAATATACCTGCTGTATCCAACTGAATCCCAACGGTATCTCCTTTAAATATATCTTCCCGGACATTACTGAGCTGGCTCCATCGAATGCCGGTCTCTTGTGCAACAGACGCTGTGATCGTCCAGCACAATATCAGACAAGCTACCCAAATGAATTTCAACAATGTATCCAAGTATTCCTTATTAAGGTAAATATCCCCAGAATATTGTTAAAATCACTTTGGAAAGTGATTCTTCATGAATTATTCCTCTGTTTTACGCCTTTTGAAGATGATTCCTGCATTGCGGGATGTATCCGAACGGATGGCAACTTCTCTTTTTACCCCATCTTCAAAGAAATAAACAGCTGCAGTATTAGGAGGTACATCTCCGACGTTATTGGCGTACACAACCATCAAATGCTGCTCATCACCTCTGACTATAATCGGAATTTCCAGGCTCGTATGTGATAGCCTATGTTGTTTGACCAATAATTGCTTATCGAAAAAAATAGTTACAGTGTCGTTATCTTCCTGATTATTATCTATGATGTAAAGCTGAACAGTATCGGCATCCACTTCAAAGATTTGTTGAACATCCACTAATCTCCCCTGAAAATACCTGATCTTATCTCCGTCAGCTTCGGTCTGATTTGCATATCCTTTGATCTTTGTAAGGCTGAATTTACCGGGAGCACAAAAAACACCTTCTTCCAGATATTTATCTTTAATGACGGCTGATTGAGGATTATTCCATTCTCCTTTCATCACCCATTTATCTCCTTCGAGATTGACTTCGGCAAGATATTTTTTAATGCACCATGGCAAAGACAAAGTTCCTCCCGATTCTTTCATCAATGTAATATCAGTAAAATGAACTTTATTGGAATCGTGTGTTCCTTCTATATAAAACTCTGCAAACTTCCCTGTTTTGGAAACGATCTTGGAAGTACCGAATAATGTTGAATCTGATTCGTAATACAATTTCAATACGACTTCGTACATCAGCCCTTTATCGCTCTGTGACAAAAGGCCTTTCCACATGCCCTCGAAAGGAAGGTCCTGAGCTGACAGACTTCCTCTGAAAAGGAATACAATCATTAAGATCAGATATAACTTATTTACAGAAACCCATCTCATATACAACAATTTCACAAATATAGCGCTTTGATTTATTCCGCTATACCAAAAGTGTACCAATTGTTATACAACAAAAAAGGAATTGCCATCACAGCAATTCCTTTGCATTTATATAGAAACCCCGGGTTGAAATTCACTTTTTATTCTGCTTTCTTTTCTTCTCTTCTATCCTGGATATTTTCTTTGGTTTGATTGTATTTATCTTTTACATTTTCAATAAAACCGGGATTGTATTCATAGCTTGTTTTTTTCGAATTCCACAATACTTTCTGGTCATTGGACAATAATTTTTCAATTTTGCTGTTTGCATCATTTTTAATGATCAGAATTTTATTGCTGGTTTCATTCGGGGCAATATTTTTATCTGCTCTTACTGCCTCAATAGATTTTGCTTCGGCAAGCTTAATATCATATACCTTGGCAGATTGTTTCTCATCTAATCCAATATCTTTTGTAATGCTTTTTGTGGTCTCAGAGATTTTTTCAGCTAATTTTTGTTCAAACTCCTGAGTTGTGTGATGATCTAAAACTCTTGCTGAAACTGATTGAAATGTGACAGTTCCCAAGAAGAACGCTACGACTGTTAAAAATTTTATTACACTTTTCATAATTAATGATTTTAAACTAATACACGATCAAAAACTGATGAAGGTTTAATTTTCATATTTTTTTAACAAACATTTGTGTTTTGGACATATCTTGAACTGCTATCGGATTTTCCCGGAAACCCAATAAAAAAAGGAACTACGTGATGTAATTCCTTTATAAAACTTTTTATTATTATTTTTAATCCAATCCCAATTTTTCCTGTATTGCTTCTTTGGTCTGGTGATAAATATCTTTCAGATTTTCCATAAATCCCGGACTGTATGCAAACTTATCTTTTTTCGCATTCCACAACACATCCTGATCTTTTTTAAGCACTTTGAGGATTCTGTTATTGGCATTATTTTTTATCAGAATAATTTCATTTTTTGATTCCTGCTGCGATTTTGCCTTATCCACCCTGACGGTTTCGATATCCATCGCTTCCGTCAATTTTATTGCATGGATTTTTTTCGCTTGTTTTTCAGAAAGGCCAATTTCTTTTGTGATATCCCGTGTCAGCTCCTGTACCTTGCCTTCTATTTTTGTTGTCAGCTTTTCAGGAAGATTATATTCTTTTTTTGATTTTGCCGTAACATCCTGAATGGTTATAGCCCCGAAGACAACTGCAACAAGTACAAAATATTTCATCAATGCTTTCATCTCATTTTAGTTTTAGTTGAACTAAACCTAAGCAACTAAATTGAAATTATGAATAACGTTAACATTTATTTATATCCCCCTCAAAAGATCGGGCTATTCCTGCTCCGGCGAGGTATCCCGTTGTCCATGCTGCCTGAAAATTAAATCCTCCTGTCAAAGCATCTATATCCAGCACTTCGCCTGCAAAGAAGAGATTTTTTGCTTTTTTACTTTCCATCGTTCTGAAATCTACTTCTTCCAAAGCAATTCCACCTGCAGTAACAAATTCGTCCTTAAATGTACTTTTCCCATTCACCTTAAAGCTGCATCTGGTCAAAATCCGTTTGATCTGTTGCAGCTGATAGCTATCCATCTGTGCCCACGTGATATTTTCATCAATTTTGACATATTCTACTAATCTTTTCCATAATCTGGACGGAATAGCAAATAAAGGAGTGGTGACGATTTGTTTTTTGGGCGATTGAAAAACCTGTTCCTGAAGAGTTTTTTCTACTTTCTGCTCCGGTTCGCCTGTCCAGTTCACAGAAATGGCAAATCTGTAATTCATTGCGTAAAATAATCTTGCACCCCAGGCTGACATTTTTAATACTGCCGGACCACTCAATCCCCAATGCGTAATCAGCAACGGACCTTCTGTAGATATTTTTTGACCAACCACCTTAATTACAGCATCCGGCACAGAAAGACCAGGTAAATCCTTTAGAATAGCATGCTGGATATTAAATGTAAAAAGTGATGGCACAGGATCTATCACCTCATGAAACTCTGACAGCATCTCCCAGATCATCGGACTGCTCCCGGTAGCAACAAGGACTGCATCTGCAATAATTGTCTGCCCGTTTGCTGTTCTCAAAGTCCATTTATCATTCTTTCCCTGATAAATGCTCAAAATTTTTGTACCGTTCCAGATTTGTACATCACAGGATTTGGCACTTTCTATCAGACAATCAATAATTGTTGACGATTTATCTGTAACGGGAAAAACTCTGTTATCTTTCTCAATTTTAAGCTCTACCCCTCTGTTTTCAAACCACTCAAATGTATCCCCGGGTTGAAATTTATGAAACGGACCTAACAGCTCTTTTTGACCTCTTGGATAAAAACCTGTCAATTCTCTCGGCTCAAAACAAGCGTGTGTGACATTGCAGCGACCACCACCGGAAATTTTCACCTTATTCAAAACTGTCTGATTCTGCTCCAGGATAATCACTTTCAGATCAGGATTATATTCTGCACATGTAATCGCTGCAAAAAATCCGGCAGCCCCACCTCCTATTACACAAATTGTACGTTTCTCCTGTTTTGACATGATGCAAAAATAAGAAAGCGGCTACTATATATCGGAAATTCTTTACCGTCTACTTCTTCTCTGCCTCCGGTGAATTCAGCTGATCAATGAAATCCACCACGATTTCTTCTAGCTTGTCAGAACCTTTCAAAGCACCCATCATACCATACATGGCCGCTTTGCGGTTACCGCCACTATCCCCGCCGCCTTTAGCCATATCCATCAGCTTGTTGAAATATGATGGTGCCAGCATTTTTCTGAGACCTTTTACGGTATTGACCTGAACAGATTTTTTGAGATTTTCCCAGCTGAACTTCCCGGCTTTTTTTACAGCTTGCTGCAAATCATTCAGGAACATCTGCTCTTTACCTACATGAATATCCGTCACAAATATATGCAAGCTGGGAGGCAATTGCTGACGATTGATATACCAACCCAATTCAGCCATTTCATCCGCAATAGAGTGAACATCATATTTTTCAGATGCGATGGCAAAAACAGTAGCTTCCGGATTGCCTAAAATTTCCAGTCCATCGATTGCTTTGACACCCTCCATCAAAATCCGGGTCGTACGGTAGGCATTCATCTGCATTTTGACATAACGCTCTCTGCCGATGTAGTTGAGCACTGCCCAAGCTGCAGCAATCGCACCGCCCGGTCTCGTACCTGCAAATGAAGGCGAGCCGTAAATACCCCCCGACCAATCTGTTTTCACATAAAACTGACCTTTGCGCAGCTCTTTATTTCTATATAAAATTACAGAAGCACCTTTGGCAGCGTAGCCATATTTATGCGTATCCGCCGACATAGAAGTGACTCCCGGCACCCTGAAATCAAATTTGGGCAATAGCACACCTCCCATTTCCAGAAAAGGCAGCAAATATCCACCTACACACCCATCCACGTGACACAAAATCCCCCATTTCTGAGCGATAGCCGCCACCTCTTCCACAGGATCTATCACCCCTTGCGGATATTGCGGAGCCGATGCGACCATCAGTACAGTATTGGCATTGACCAGCTTTTGCATTTCCTTCACATCTACCCTATAGTCATCTCCGATCGGAGCTTCCACATATTTCAATCCAAAAAAATGACATGCTTTAGGGAAAGCAGGATGCGCTGTTGCCGGAGCCAGCACTTCCGGTTCTTTGACATTCGGTTTGTTTTTGTGCGCCCACTCTCTCGCAGAAAGTACCGCCATCATGATACTTTCAGTCCCTCCCGAGGTCATCGTTCCCGTGACAGAAGCATCTCCGTTCAAAAACGAAGCAGTCATACCTACCACCTCAGATTCCATTTTTCGAAGACTCTGAAACGCGGAAGGATTCAATCCGTTGGTCGCAATAAATGAAGTGTAAGCTTTCTTACTGACCTCATAAATATCTTCTCCCGGATAAAACACATAACCAAAAAATTTCCCTGCCGGCCAGTTGATATCTTTCTCTTTGAAGGTCTCCATTCTCCGGAGTAATTCATTGGCATCAGCACCTTTTTCTGGAAGTGTAAAACGGTTTGTCATGAAATTTAGATATAAATCAAAAGTAAGAAGTCTAATCTATATCACCAAAAATGGTGAGACAAAGTTCTGTTAAATATCTGTGGTGTGCCCTCCATTTGCATTCCGGTCGTGCTTTCGCTCCATCTTTCCTACATTTCATTCCGGACGATATTCCGCTCTATCACTCACACGGGCGGAGTACAAATCCAATTCAGCAGAAATAAATAAAATCAACTGCCAATTCAAATTATTATATTAGTTGTATTAATTGTACATAAAATGCTAATAAACCAAATGTGTTGAGAATTTTTAAACTATTATTCATGCGTAAACATTTTCTTATACAACAACCTCCTCTTTCTCACAAGTACAGACTTATTGTTGATGACATCAACGAAACAGAAACCTTTGCAATGACAACAGATATAGATAAAGTTTGGTATAACCGAGAAATTGTTGGTGTAAGCATAAGCATTATGTTAGAAACACATACAGCATTGTCCGACAAAGGAACGACAGCTTTACTACCAATTGGACGATATATAACAATTTGGCAAATAAGTAAGGACGAAAAAACACAACGAATTTGGTTTATTGACTATGAAAGCGAAATATCATTTAGGGAACTAGGTTGCCAAATTATGAATGACTATTTCTCTGATAATATTTACAATGAGTTTGAAAAGATTCAAAAAGAAATGAAGTCGTTACCTTCTAACGAATTAGATACTATTGAACTTGTTTTAGTTGATTGATTTACAACCAATTTCAATAGAAATACACTTTTGAATTTATATTCAATACAATCAATACACATTTTTAGATACAGAAAATACGCAACTCATCCTTTTCTTTAATAAGAAATGTAAAAATCAACCACAATGGCATCAAACATTCCAATAGTTAACCAATTTGCTTGGGTTTCATTTGTTCTTCAAATAATCGTCATAATAATTATAGTATCTCTAATGAATCTTTTAAAAGTAGAAAATACTGTTCTATGGAGTTCTATCACTTATTTGCTTTTGTCATTCATTTTGCGAACGCAGATTCCCAAAGATCAACGGAAAGGAATAAAACTTCTCAGTCAGGGGCATTTTCCTGAAGCCATTCCCTATTTCCAAAAGAGTTATGATTTTTTCAAAAAACACAACTGGCTGGACAAATATCGTTATTTGACATTACTCAGCTCATCAAAAATGACCTATAAAGAAATTGCACTAAACAACATAGCTTTTTGCTATGGCCAGACTGGTGATATTGAAAAATCAAAAGAATACTACGAAAAAACATTGAGAGAATTCCCCGACAATAGTCTGGCAATCACTGCACTACGATTTATTCAATCATTTGAAAAACAAGAACATCACAAAGACAGTATACCATAATATACAGTACTTCGAATACCAGCATGACTAACGACAGATACAGAGAAACTTTCGAGACATGGGACAAAGTAGCCACTCTGTACCAGGAAAAATTCATGAATCTGGATTTGTATAATGCTACGTATGACTTTATTGGCAATTCTATTGCCAGTGAAAATGCAAAAATCTTAGAAATTGGTTTGGCCCGGGTAATATTTCAAAGTATCTCTTATCAAAAAGACCCGACTGGACATCCTCGGAATTGATATTGCTCCCAATATGATACAGCTTGCAAAAAGGAATAATCCTTCGGCAGATTTTGTCATTATGGACAGCAGAGAAATTTCCGCTCTTACATAAAAATATGATGGAATCATCTGTGGTTTCTGCTTACTTTATCTATCACACAATGACGGCTAAAAATTCATTTCTGACTGTCTACACTTACTCAACAAAAATGGGCTACTGTATTTGAGTTTTATATAAGACGACCCGAACAAATCCGATTTTCAAATCAGTAGCACTGGTGACAGAACATATTTTTACTACTACAGCTTAGATGAACTGACTGTTTACTCAGAAAAAACAACTTTAAAGAGATAATTATTTTCAAAGTAGGTTATAAAAGGGACATAATGAATTTGAAACACATACAATATTGACAGCAATATCACAACGACCATATAAATGATTTATGGTTTGTTATTTGCCATTAATACACGAATTGATTTTTCGGTATAACATAAAAAATTTCATTATTATTATTTACAACCGGACCAGCTGTTGTAGTAAGCTAAAAATGTGATTTGTCTTCTACTTTAAAATTACACCCAGCTCCTCAAAGTCAGTAATAATCCCGATATCAGTATCAACACAAAAACACCTTTCTGAAATTTCTCTACAGGTATCTTTTTCTTGAGCTGACTGCCGATGTATACTGCCAGCAATAAAAAAGGCAGACACCATAGATAATACCTTAACACTTCTGCATTCAGTAATCCGCTACCGATATGCCCAGCGATGACAAACACATCCGTTGGAAGAAAAAAAGCCTGCATCATTCCGACAAACATCACAGGAGACCATCCGCGCATAGCTCCGAACATCACCACCGGAGGAGCACTCGTATTGAAAGCTCCGCCTAATATTCCCCCCAGAAAACCAAATAATGGTGCAGTCCGGTCAGATTCTATTTTGAACAGTGATGGTTTGAAAAGATTATACAGAGAGATCAGCGCAATCACCATTCCTACTATACCCTGCATGAGATTTTTATCCATGTGCTTGAGGAGCCATACTCCTATCGGCACTCCACACAGCGAACCTATCACCAGCTTGATCGCTTCTTTCCACTGAATATACTTGTAACCTGTTCCCATCAGGCACAATGCCAGTGTAAATCCCGACATTGCTAATAAAGGAGTAGCTTGCTGCAATCCAATCGTCATAGTCAGAAAGGGCAATGCAAGGAGCGCATCACCAAATCCGAATGTTGCAAAGATGGTGCTCGCTACGAACACGATCAACATGATCAGCCAGGGAATTTCCACCCTGCAAAGATATTTACTTGGAATTATCTTTTCGGGAATCTTTTATTGGCTTATAATAAGTATATGATTTGAATATTCCAATCGAGTAAATATTATAAGGAGACTCCGTCTCCCACTACAATTATGATCATATTTTCTATCTAACGTTTCGGTTTTAAAACAAAATGAATATTGATTTACAGTATATTCAAAGTCTGATTTTCTCATTGCATGATAGCAAATACATATCCGGTAAAAATCAGCAAGGTGAATTATTTTTTCAAAAAAATATCTCTTGCGTTCATCTTAGTCGCAGCTGTAGGATGGGTATTATTTGATATTGTTGATTTCCCGGTTAAATACCTGTATCATTTATCGTTTGCATATCATTCTGCACTTCCGGAAAAATTGTCATCATTTTTAGAGTTTTCAGTAATTGCGGGATTATTGGGAGCAATTCTTTTTACAAGTAGAACGTATACCAAAGCTCAGTTATCAATCACAGATGAATACATTCAGATAACATCTCAAAAGAAAGGCATCAATATTTCAACCATCGAACTGAAACGGATTGTACTTATCCAAAAAACATTTTCTTTTCGCCCCTATCGTATGGAATTTGTTTGTCCGAATAATGGAACGATTTGTATTGTATTTACCTCTAAAGACCATATAGAAACTGCCATTTCTCTTTTACTACAAATCGTACCTGATAAAATAAACTCTGAAGTGATGTTTATTGAAAATGATGATTATTATTAATAACTCTTATTAGAATAAATACAAGAGTCGTATCCTATCTTCATCGTTCTCATATTTTTTGTAATTTTAAGTAAATAGCATTGCAATGACAGCCTCTGATATCAAATTCGAAATACTAAAAAAGATTGATTCTTTAGAAAACAATCAGCTGGAAGAGTTTCACGGGTTGGTTCTAAACTTTTTAAATAGCCAAAAAGAAGAAAATGAATGGAATATGTCTGAAGAACAAAGAGACGGCATTCTTTCAGCTATCAGTGAAATAGAGCAAAACAAAGGTATTTCTCACAGAAATGTAATGAGTAAAGTCAGAAGTAAATTTTCTCATGGCTAAAGAAATTATTTGGGCTCCACTAGCAGAGAATGATTTCCTTTTACTCATTGATTACCTAATAGAAAATTAGGGCGAAGATGTTGCTTTAAAATTTACAATAACGCTTGATAATCTCATCCTCTACATCGCAGAAAATCCACGAACTTATCCTGTATTTCAACAAAAACTTCAGATACGTAAATGTGTTATCTCGAAACACAATACTTTATATTATCAGGAAAGAGAAAATCATATTGATATCCTGAGAATTTTTGACAACAGACAACATCCTCAAAAACTAAAGCTTTAATCAACTCTACCAGCATTAAGAATTCATGGACATCCAAGATATACTGGATATTTGAATGTATGATTTCTACGTCATTCCCTGAACGTAGCTCACGTTCTGTTTTGTCGAGTAATCTCTGTAGGAGTTTTCTTTTATCGGAATAGAGGGCGACCAACTCATCGAAAGCCCTATTCATTTTCTATTCTGAATTTATAGTTTTGGACTTAATCGTTTTATTTGTGTGAGGAAATATTTACAAAAAGATTTTGGCTCATTTTCTTCTATTGATTTTAAATACTTAGCCAATAGTCCTTCTGCTTTAGAAATATTACCAATACATTTATAATAAGCTTCTTTGAGCGATTTTTGATTATTCTCTATTCTAATTATTAGTACAAGTATTTCCTTAACCAAAGTAAAAATTCTAAAGACATTCCGGTCTTTATTAAAATAATTATCAGTTTTAAATTCTTTGTATAATGATAGAAGAAAATTGTTCTTTAAATACTCCAGATTTCCATACTTAGCTATACTTCTATCTAATGAATAAGTAATTTCATGAATCCTTTGGTAACGTTCATCTGTCATATGCTCTCCTCTATCTTGTCCTAAGTATATATACTCATCAATTAGACTAAAAAGTTTACCCAACTCATCTGAAATTTGCTGTTCTATGACATTCGATTCTCTATATACATCTCTATGCTCAGCATCAATACCGGAAAATGCTTCCTTGATAAACTTTGTGCAATTAACTATACTAATGACTGTATTTTTATCAGTAAAAGCATTAAACAAAAATTGATAATTTATCGATAGCGGAACAAAAATTTCTTCTGCAATTAATTTATCTGAAGAACTTGAGATGCTGTTCTTTAAACTAATTGAATCAATACTTTTCCTGTAAATATCTTTGGCTTGAGGAAGTGTATGATTGATTGTCTTTTTAAGATTTTCATATACAATCTCAACTATTTCTTTCTTTTCCTGATACTTCTTAAGCAGGCTTAAATATCTTTCAATTAATATTCCTGCTACAAAAATCCCTATTGTAGTGACGACAGTAAAAATAGTATCATGAGAAATATTTAATCCTAAGAAAGAATAATTCACATTATTTGTCAAATAGAATAAGCAATTATTAGCAGATAATATTTCATCTTTAAAAAATTCAAACACAATTCATTTATTATCTATAAATATAAAAATTTATTTCTCAAACTGACTTCAGTCGCTGGATTGGACTATCCATCATTTTTCACCTTGACATATTAAATATTTCAGTATAAATACCACAGAAAGAAAATATAAAATAATTGACCATCTCTTGCTTATAAAAAATTAACAAAAAACAATTATCATTAAACTATGGAAAATATATTTCAAATTTGGGATAGAATAGGAAGAAAGACTCCGTTTGCTGTTAGAAGAGTAAATTGGTCGAACCAATTTTACACCGTTGTCGAACAGATTGAATGTGAACAAATGCCCTATGGAAAAGCTTTTGGCTATCCAACAGAAGCAGGAATTTACACCAATCATTACCAATACGATAAAAATTGGAGAAAAGAAAAAAGAATCCCATGTGATGGTTGTTATCAATGGTTTCTTGTTGAAAACACCGATATATCAACATATAAAAAAGCTATTCCTACTTTAGAAAAGGACTCGAGGGATTCGTATTATATGTTGAGTTCTCATGTAAACTTTGGAATGTACAAAGGGAAAACGGTTGACGACATTTTCTTTACCAATCCCAATTATATAGAATGGGCAATAAACAATTTGGCTTGTTTTATATTAGATGAAAAAACAATTAACTATTTACATAGCATTAAATCTAACTTTAGATTTAAAGAAGAAACTATAGAAAACAATTCTAAAAAACTTAAACTTTGGGAACAATCCATTTCTTCACAAAAAATTGAAAATATTAAGTCTGATAGCCAAAATACATAGCAAAATCATTTACTCATGATGTATTTCGCACTAACTCTTTAACCTTAGCTTCGAGTGCCCTCAGCTTCCGGTGCTTATATTTTATCTGATAATAATCTGCAAATACAGTGGTCTATCGTCTGTTGTCAGTCGTCTACTAAAACAACCCCACAAAATACTTAGGTACTACACCCAACACTATCAACGCTACCACTCCTATCCATGCAACGATGGTATAAACTACAGGAGGACAAGTGAATGCAGAAGCATCTTCGACTTTTTGGGTCATCGCTATCAAAACTTTGAAGTAGTAATAGATGGAAACAATGCTCGTGATAACCGCCAATACTGCTACGTAAGTATATTGAGCTTTGACTGTAGCTAACAGCACCAAATATTTACCTAAGAAACCTGCCAATGGCGGAATACCTGCCATAGATAGTGTAGCGATTATCAACGCTATCGCCATTCCGGGACGTGCATACAATAGACCTTTGAATGAATCTACCTGGTCGTTGCCTTTGACATGACTCACATAAATGATAACAGTGAACGCTACAACGCTCGCTGCGGCATATCCTGCTGCATAGTAAAAGAGATTGCCTCCTTCGCCAAAATTAGAAGAAACTATCGCCAGTAACAAAAATCCTGCGTGTGATACACCCGAAAACGCCATGATGCGTTTTACACTGGTTTGTTTCAATGCGGAGAAATTCGCTATCAGGAAAGTAAGAATGATGAACAATACAAGGATAGGCTCTACTTCCGGCATTTTGGCGACCAATGCTTCTGCAAACAGCTTGTACATGGCTCCGAATGCAGCTACTTTCGCTACTGTGGACATGAATGCTGTCACCAATGACGGCGAACCTGTATATACGTCCGGTGCCCAGAAATGGAATGGTGCAACAGATGCTTTAAACAACATAGCCGCTACCAGCATCAGTACGCCTGTAATCAACAACGGAGAAGATGGTTTAGTCAGCAATGCAGACTGTATCTCTGCGATGTCAAATGAACCTGTCACGCCGTAAATCAACGTAATACCCAACAAAAGGAATCCTGTCATGAAAGCTCCCATAAGGAAGTATTTCAGACCTGCTTCGTTGGAAGCAAGGCTTTTGCGGTTGCTCGCTGCAAGTACGTATAATGAAATAGATAAAATCTCTATACCGATAAACAAAGATGCCATGTTGCCATAAGACACCATCATCAGCGCACCTACCAAGGCAAAGATGAATAGTGAAACATAGTCGGAAATTTTTTCGGATTCTCTTTCAAAAAATTTATCAGCCAGTAAAATCAACAAGCCGGACACGCCCAGCAACAGGGATGAAAATGCCACTGAAAAATTGTTGACCACAATCATATTGCTGTAAAAAGCAGTATCCAAACCCCAATATGCAACAGCATTGAATGCTGACAATCCTAAAAGCACTATCGAAGATATAATCACAATGGCCTTACGCATTTTCAGCATATCCATGACCATTCCCAATAGCCCGAGTACAGTAGTGATGATAATAGTTCCCACGTTGAAAATTTTATATAGCTGCTAATTGGATAATTTGGTTCACCACCGGTTGTACCAGTTCAATAACTGGCATAGGATATACTCCCAGCACGAATACCAAAATGATGAGTGGAATAAATGTAAGGTGCTCTGACAATGTCAAATCCTGAAAGTCAGCGGTCACTGTATTGGTATTGCCCAGCATCGCTCTCTGGAACATTCTCAACAGATATACTGCTGCCAGAATGATAGTCAGACCTGCTATGATACCTAGAACGGTGTTGTATTGCCATACTGCAAACAGCAACATGAACTCACCCACAAAGGCATTGGTCAGCGGCATACCGACACTCGCCAGCAACATGATAAAGAAATAGGTAGAAAACCACGGAGCTACATTTCTGATACCTCCCAAAGCTGTCAAATCCAGTGTACCTGTTCTTCTCAGGATAATCTCTGCAGCAAAGAACAAACCGACCACATTGACACCGTGTGCCAGCATCTGTACGATTGCTCCTGTCATACCGATAGTTTTCAGGCTGAAAATACCTGCTACTATCAAGCCTACGTGCGCAAGAGATGAATATGCAAACAATCTTTTGATATTATTCTGCTGTATCGCAATCCATGAACCATATACGACTCCTACTACCGCCAGCGTCATTATCACCGGAGTATATTGAGCTACTGCAAAAGGTACTATCGGAAGCAACCAGCGAATCAATCCATACAAACCCATTTTCAGCATGATACCTGAAAGCAGCATCGTTCCTTGTGTAGGTGCTGCGGTATAAGTATCTGCCTGCCAGGTGTGGAAAGGCACCAAAGGAATTTTGATAGCAAATGCCAAGAAGAATCCTATGAAAATCAATGTTTGTCCTAAACCGTTCAGGCTCAGTCCCTGTAAGCTTTCAATTCTCAAATCTCCTGTTACCAGATATAAAATGATGAAAGAAATCAGCATGAACAAACTTCCTGCAAGTGTATAAAGGAAAAACTTGAATGTAATTTTTCTGGTGTGGTCTGCTCCCCAAAGCAAAGCAATGAAATAAATCGGTATCAGTGCCAGTTCCCAGAATACGTAGAAAACAAAACCTTCTGAAGCCATGAACACACCGTTCAATGCTCCCTGCATGACTAATACCAAAGCGTAAAAAGCTCTGCTGTTTTGCTGAGTAGCTCCCAATCCAGAAAGAACTATCACCGGAACCAGTAAGTTGGTCAGAATGAGCATTAGTAAGGTCAATCCGTCCACTGTCAGACTGAAAGAGATATTAGGCTCTGTCAACCACTGCGTGCTGAATGCCAGTCCGTCCGTCGTTCCGTTGCTGAAATCGAAATATATCTTAGCAGTGTACAACAACGTTGCTACAGTACTTAGCAAAGCTATTTTATTGGCAGCTCTGTTGCCTGCAAGGGCAGCCAGTATAGCACCGATAAAAGGTAATATGAGTAAAGTAAGCACTATCATTTAATACCAATCAAAAAATATCCAAGAATAAAACATACACTTAAGACCATCGCCAGAATGTAGAATGCTGTTTGGCCTGTCTGAAATGAACGCATGATATCACCGGTAATCAGAGATAATTTTCCGGTCATGTTCACAATTCCATCTACTAATACTTTATCTACTGCCTTGTACAGGAATTCTGAAACCCACTGAGCAGGTCTTACAAAAACCGTATTGTACAATTCATCGACATAGAATTTCTTATTTGCTGCTTTGGAAAGCCCAGTATAAGATGCATCCTCTCCCGGCACCTGTGCTTTGGAGATATACATCACATAAGCTATCGAGATACTGATAATAGCTCCCAATGTAGCCGCTCCCATGAGCATATACTCTGTATTGACATCCAGGTGTCCGTGAGCTTCACCCACCTGAACCACTATCGGAGCTAAAAATTCATTCAGTAAATGCGGAGCGTGGAATACATGAGGCAATCCCATAAAACCACCTACTGTAGCCAATATTGCCAATACTACCAAAGGCAATGTCATCAATAACGGAGATTCGTGCAGATGATGTTTCTGGTCTTTCGTACCTCTGAACTCTCCGAAGAATGTCAGGAATACAACTCTGAACATATAGAATGCTGTCATCATCGATGCAGCTACTCCCAATGCCCACAAGACAATATTTTGCTGGAATGCCATCGCTAAGATTTCATCTTTGGAGAAGAAACCCGAAAACGGTGGAATGCCCGAAATAGCTAATGAACCTATCAAAAACGTGATAAAGGTAATCGGCATATATTTTCTCAGACCTCCCATGTTCCTGATGTCCTGGTCGCCACCCATTGCGTGGATAACACTACCTGAACCTAAGAACAATAAAGCTTTGAAAAATGCATGCGTCAATACGTGGAAAAATGCTGTCGTATAAGCTCCTACGCCTAAAGCAAGAAACATCAAACCTAGCTGACTCACAGTAGAATATGCCAAAACTTTTTTGATATCATTCTGTACCAGACCAACTACTGCTGCATATAAAGCGGTAGCGATACCGACAATGGCAATAATTTCCAGTGTTTGAGGAGCCAATGAGAATAAAAGATTGGAACGGAATACCATATAGATACCTGCAGTCACCATCGTAGCAGCGTGTATCAATGCTGAAACCGGAGTCGGTCCCGCCATCGCATCCGGCAACCATGTAAACAATGGAATCTGTGCACTTTTACCTGTAGCACCTATAAACAACAATAAAGAAGCGATGAAAGTCAAAGCAGGAACCATAGCTCCTAATCCGAGTGCTTCATTTACTTTGGAAAATTCTAATGAACCTGTATAGTAAAAGATAAAGAACATTCCCAAAAGGAAGCCCAAATCCCCTACTCTGTTCATGATGAATGCTTTCTTGGCAGCATCGTTGTAATCGTTGTTTTTGAACCAGAAACCTATCAAAAGATAAGAAGCCAATCCTACACCTTCCCATCCGATAAACATACCTAAGTAGTTATCAGACATGACCAGTATCAACATGAAGAAGACGAAAAGATTCAGATAAGAGAAATATCTGGAGAAATTTTCATCATCGTGCATGTAAGAAATGGAATACAGGTGAATCAGAAAACCTACACCCGTAATCAGCATCACCATGATGACTGACAGCTGGTCTAATTGTAATCCGAAATTCACGGAATAACTTCCTACAGTAAACCAGTTCAAAAGATTTACATGAATTGCTTCAGCACCATTCAGCAAACTAAAGAAAGTTGTCAAAATGATGATAAAAGGCACTAAAACCACACCTGAAGCGATAGCACCTACCAGACTTTTAGGAAGCTTCTTACCGAAAAGAGCATTCACTAAAAAACCTATCAAAGGCAGTGCTAAAACAGCTATATATAAATTCTGTGACGGCATTGATTCAGTTATTCTTTAATTTTTGATAAAACATCTATATCCACGGTTTTCATATTGCGGTACAGCATCACTAAGATGGCTAATCCCACTGCTACTTCTGCCGCAGCTACTGACATGGTAAAAAATACAAACACCTGCCCCGCTGTATCTGCATGCATTCTGGAAAATGCTACCAGCAAAAGATTCACGGCATTGAGCATCAACTCTACGGACATGAAAATAATGATGGCATTTCTACGGGAAAGCACTCCAAAAACACCTATTGCAAACAATATGGCACTCAGCCAGATATATTGCTGAACAGTCACTCCGCTTAAAATCTCGACATTCATAGATTATGCTTTTTGAAGTTTGTTCTCACGTTTTGTTAATAATACCGCACCTATCATGGCAGAGTTCAGAAGAATAGATGTCATGATAAACGGCACCAGAAAATCTCCCAGCAATACCTGGCCCAATGTGTGAATCATACCGATACTTTCATCAGGAGTTGCCTGAATCAAATCATCTGTCACTTTCAATGATGCCACAAATACTAAAAGTAAACCTCCGGCTCCGACTGCCGCAGCTAATTTCCACGCCAGCTTTTTAGCCATTTCAGGTATTTCGTTCAGATTCATCATCATCACCACAAACAGGAACAATACGATAATCGCACCTGCGTAAACGATGATATTCACCATAGCCAGAAACTGTGCATTCATCAGTACATAATGTGCCGAAATAGTAAAGAAACATACTACTAAGCTCAGAATACTGTACACCGGGTTTTTAGCCGTTACTGTCACCAATGCAGATACCACCCCTGCAAAAGCCAGTATATAAAATATGATTTCTGTAATTTCCATATTGCTTAGTGGTGTTGGCGGTTTGATATATCAATACGGTTATCCATTTTCTCGACAAGCTGCTCTTTACCATAGATAAAATCCTTTCTTGTCGTCTCAACATCTACTAATCTGTCTGTCAGATATACCGCCTGCTTAGGACATGCCTGTTCGCACAATCCGCAGAAAATACATCTCAGCATATTGATATCATAAGATGCTGCATATTTCTCTTCTCTGTAAAGATGCTCCTCTCCCGGAAGTCTTTCAGCAGCTACTATCGTGATAGCTTCTGCCGGACAAGCTACTGCACAAAGACCACAAGCCGTACAGTTTTCACGTCCCTGCTCATCTCTTTTCAATACATGCAGACCTCTGTAAACAGGTGCAAATTCTCTTTTATCCTCTCCATGAATGAAAGTCACTTTTTTCTTGAATAAGTGATTCAGTGTTACTCCCATTCCTTTGAGTATAGCGGGAAGATAAAGCTTCTCCGAAAACGTCATCTCCTTGTTGGAGACCAAAACTTTTCTTTTCGATAAACTATATTCAGCCATACTATATTATTTTGTCAATAGCACGACAGCAGCCGTGATAATGATATTAACAATAGCTAAAGGTACCAGCCTTTTCCATCCTAAATCCATCAACTGGTCAAATCTGAAACGCGGTAAAGTCCAGCGTACCCACATAAACAAGAAGATGAAAAACAACGTTTTTGCCATCAGCACACCCACTCCTATCAGTGTCACCATATTGTGCGGCAACATCTCATACAATGAATTGATTCCCGGGAAATTATATCCACCAAAGTAAAGTGTAGATATAATAGCTGACGATACAAACATGTGCGTATATTCTGCGAAAAGGAAGAATCCTAATTTCATAGAGCTATACTCTGTATGATAACCTCCCACCAGCTCGGCCTCACATTCCGGTAAGTCAAACGGTGTTCTGTTAGCTTCTGCAAATGCACAAATCAGGAAGATGACGAAACCCAACGGCTGATAGATAATATTCCATTGCATACCGTTCCAGCCACTTTGCTGAGCAGCAATCTCACTGAAGCTCATCGTACCTGTCAACATCAACAATGCAATTAAAGACAATCCCATAGGAAGCTCATAACTAATCATTTGAGACGAAGCTCTTAAAGCTCCCATCAAAGCAAATTTGTTATTGGATGCCCAGCCTCCTATCATGATTCCATATACTCCCAGCGATACTACGCTCAGAATATAAAGGATACCGATATTGATATCTGTCGCCTGTAATGCAATTTCTTTTCCTCCGATGACCAATGATTTTCCCCATGGAATGACAGCACTTACCATCAGGGCAGTCAACATAGACAAACCCGGAGCCATGTGGTATAAAAATTTATTGGATTGTACTGGAACGAAGTCTTCCTTCATCAACATTTTCAAACCGTCAGCCAAAGGTTGCAACAAACCGAAAGGTCCCGCTTTGTTCGGCCCTATCCTGTCCTGTAAAAATGCTGCAATTTTACGCTCACCATAGGTACTGTATGCTGCAATCGTCAGAGTAATGATAAATACAATGACGACGATGATTGTTTTTTCGATTAATAGCGCTTCAAATCCCATTACAATAATCGTTTATCAGCGTTAATCACCACCTTTTTGAGTGGTTTGAGATAATTGTTCTGATTGATGACAGAATCTTTTTCGAAAGCTCTAGGTCCAGTAATCGTCCAGTCACTGTTGAGTTTTTTATCAAAACGACAAGTATTACAGATGAATTCTTCCAATTCCCCGTACTGGTCTTTACGGGCAGTCACTCTATAAATTTCCTCACCAAACATCCATACAGTCGTCTTTCCGCAGCATTTATCACAGTTTCTGTGGGCTTCCATCGGCTTGAGGAACCATACACGGCTTTTGAAACGGAAAGTTTTATCTGTCAATGCACCTACCGGGCAAACATCTATGATATTACCCGACATGTCATTGTCAATCGCTTTATGGATATAAGTACTGATTTCAGCATGGTCGCCTCTGTACATCACACCGTGCACACGCTCTGGAGTGAGCTGGTCAGCAGTATAAACACAACGGTAGCAAAGGATACACCTGTTCATGTGGAGCTTAATCTTGTCACCGATATCTTCCGGCTCATAAGTTCTTCTCTCCTCTTTGTACTCTGTTTCGACTTTCCCGTGTTTGAAGCCTAAATTTTGCAGCTCACACTCACCTGCCTGGTCGCATATCGGACAATCCAGCGGGTGGTTAATCAGCAAAAGCTCCACTACATTTTTACGTGCTTCCAACACCTGTGGATTGGTGATATTTTCCACTACCATGCCGTCCATGACAGTAGTTTTACAGGATGGTACGAGCTTAGGCATCGGTCTCGGGTCTTTTTCAGAACCAGCTGTGACCTTGACCATACATACCCTGCATTTACCACCTGTATTCTGCACTTTGGAGTGAAAACACATTGCAGGAGGTACTATATCCCCTCCTATTTTTCTGGCAGCTTCGAGGATGGTCGTCCCCGCATCTACCTCTATAGTATGTCCGTCAATTGTTACTTTCATACACTATTTCTTCACAAATTCATCCATGAATAATCTCATTGGTTCCGCCGCAAAGTGCTCACGATTTTTCACCTTTTCAGGATATCTCACGTGGTACTCAAACTCATGACGGAAGTGACGCACAGCACTCGCTACCGGCCATGACGCTGCATCACCAAAAGGACAGATAGTATTTCCTTCGATTTTCTTAGTGATATCCACCAATAAATCTATATCATCCCAATGTCCGTAGCCGTTTTCAATTCTATGTAATACTTTTTCCAGCCAGCCTGTACCCTCACGACACGGACTACACTGTCCACAGGATTCGTGGTGATAAAAACGGGAAAAATTCCATGTATTTCTTACAATACAGGCCGCTTCGTCATATACGATAAATCCACCTGAACCCAGCATCGTCCCTGTCTGGAAACCACCATCGCTCAAAGATTCATACGTCATCAGACGGTCTGTACCTGCTGCTGTTTTTAATATCAGCTCTTTCGGCAAAATAGGAACGGAAGAACCTCCCGCTACGACTGCTTTCAAATCTCTTCCTGCATGCTGCATACCACCGCAGTATTCATCAGAATAAAGAAATTCCTCTACAGAAAGCCCCAATTCGATTTCATACACACCCGGGTTTCTGATATTACCACTGGCAGAAATCAATTTCGTACCTGAGCTTCTTTCTACACCGATTTTAGCATATTCTTCGCCGCCGTTGTTGACTATCCATGCTACTACAGCCAGAGATTCCACGTTATTGACCACAGTAGGACAATTGTACAAACCACTGATAGCAGGGAAAGGCGGCTTCATTCTCGGGTTGCCTCTTTTACCTTCCAGAGATTCTATCAAAGCTGTTTCCTCTCCGCAGATATAAGCACCTGCTCCTGTATGGACATACAAGTCCAAATCAAAGCCTGAACCTAAGATATTTTTACCCAACCATCCGGCAGCATAAGCTTCCTGGATAGCTTTTTCTAAAATTTTGATGATGAATTTGTACTCACCACGTACATATATATATGATGTATTACAACCCAATGCGTAAGAGCTGCATATCATTCCCTCAATCAGGAAATGCGGATTGTACTGCATCAGATATCTGTCTTTGAATGTACCCGGCTCACTTTCGTCAGCATTGCACAAAAGATATCTCGGAACACCTTCAGGTTTAGCGATAAAGCTCCATTTCATTCCCGTAGGGAAACCTGCTCCACCTCTACCTCTCAAACCGGATTTTTTCACTTCCTCCACGACATCATTAGGCGACATCGTTTTGAGTGCTTTTTCTACTGACCTGTAACCACCAACGCCACGATAAACTTCGTAGTTCTTTAACCCCGGTACGTGGTCATGTTCAAGAATGATTTTCTTTCCCATATTTATCTGGCAGCATTTCTACGTGAATCAATATATTCATCTATACTTTCAGGAGTCAGATGTTCGATATAGTCATCTCCCACCTGCATCATCGGCGCATAACCACAAGCTCCCAGACACTCTACTCCTATCACGGTAAACAAACCGTCCGGTGTGATTTCGCCTTCTTTTACGCCTAATTTATTCAAAGTATAGTCCATGATATTTTCAGCACCTCTCAGACAGCAGCAGGATGTTCTGCAAAACTCCAGCTTGTATTTTCCTACCGGCTGCAGATTGTACATGGTATAAAATGTAGCCACCTCATACACTTCTATAGGTCTGATGCTTAACACTTCTGCCACTTTGTTCATCAATGGTTCGCTCAACCAGCTGTATTCTTCCTGTACCAAATGCAGGATAGGAAGAATGGCAGATTTTTGTCTACCCTCCGGATAATGAGAGATATATTCATTGATACGGTTGACTACCGCTTCCGAAAATTGTATTTCTTGTGTTGTACTCATTTTATGCGTCCAATTCTCCGGCAATAACATTTAAACTACTCATGGTAGCAATCGCATCTGAAAGCATGCTACCTTTTATGATTTCAGCAAAAGCCTGATAATAAATGAAACAAGGTCTTCTGAAGTGCAGTCTGAACGGTGTACGGCCGCCATCACTCACCAGATAGAAACCTAATTCACCATTGCCACCTTCTACTGCATGATACACTTCTCCTACAGGAACAGGTATCTCGCCCATCACGATTTTAAAGTGATAGATAAGCGCTTCCATATTGTTGTACACTTCCTGTTTTGGCGGAAGATAAAACTCCGGCACATCAGCATGGAAATCTCCCTCAGGAAGATTTTTCAATGCCTGCTCGATGATAGAGATACTTTCCCATATTTCAGCCTGACGTACACAGAACCTGTCGTAACAATCACCTGAACTTCCCACCGGCACTTTGAAATCGAAATCTTCATACGAACAGTACGGATTCATGACTCTCACATCATAATCCACTCCGGCTGCTCTCAGATTCGGACCTGTAAATCCATAGCTCAAAGCTCTTTCTGCGCTGATACCACCTACATTGACTGTTCTGTCCATGAAGATTCTGTTGCGCATCATCAGTGTTTCAAATTCTTTGAAGATATCTTTTGCTTCCTTCAACAACGCGTGAATCATTTCTATCGCTTTCGGAGAAAGGTCTCTCTCCATCCCGCCGATACGACCTACATTCGTGGTCAGACGCGCCCCGCAAACCTGCTCATAGACATCGTAAATTTTCTCTCTGATTTGGAATACATATAGGAAGCCTGTCAAAGCCCCTGTATCCACGCCTAAAACGGAGTTACATATCAAGTGGTCAGCTATCCTGGAAAGCTCCATCATGATGACACGGATATATTGAGCACGTTTAGGTATTTCAATACCTGCCAGTTTTTCTACTGTCATGTGCCAGCCTATATTATTGATAGGTGACGAACAGTAGTTCATACGGTCAGTAATCGGTGTAATCTGATTATAAGGACGGCGTTCAGCCAATTTTTCAAATGCTCTGTGAATATATCCTACGGTCGGTTCAGAATCAATAATATTCTCCCCGTCCATGAGCAGAATATTCTGAAAAATACCGTGTGTAGAGGGGTGAGTAGGCCCGAGATTCAGAATCTGCAATTCGCGGTCTGTATCGTGAGCGTGCTCTTTTATATATTCTTCAAATCTTTTTACAGACATAATTATTCGTTGTGAATCGTTCTACCAAAGAATCTGTCATCTTTATCCGTACGTCCGGCATCTTCCAGCGGGAACTCTTTTCTAAGCGGGAAAACCTCCATTTCATCCATATTCAGAATACGAACCAGATTAGGATGATTGGTAAAACGGATACCGAAGAAATCGTAAGTTTCTCTTTCCTGCCAGTTGGCACTTGCAAAAACAGGCGTCATACTATCCACTTCAGG
Organism: bacterium; assembly: GCA_037189845.1. Taxonomy (GTDB): domain Bacteria; phylum Bacteroidota; class Bacteroidia; order Chitinophagales; family JADIYW01; genus JAMLHH01. The sequence continues at coordinate 42,385 of JBBCIS010000014.1, read as the reverse complement.
ATTTTCTTCAGGAAGAAATACTCTTAATCTGATGCGGATATTTTCAAACAGATTGTGAATGTGATATACTACTGCAAAACGCATTTCCTCATCATTATCAGGAAAATGCATACCGCAAATATCTGTCAGTAATGTAAAAGATAATTCATCTCTCAGGTACTGAACTACTTCCAGAATAGAAGATTTACGCACCTGAATCGTAGTCATACCGTAGCTTTCTTCTATATTTCCTACATTTCCTTCGAAGCGTTGATTCAGACTGTCCAAAACTTGTTGTACTTCCATCGCCGTTATTTTACATCAATGCCATAAGAGCCCAACAAATCTTTATACTCCGGAGAATTTCTTCTTCTGATAGATTCATTTTGCACCAAATCACGCAATTTATCTATCCCTTCCAGAATCTGCTCCGGTCTCGGCGGACAACCCGGCACATACACATCCACAGGAATGATTTTATCTATTCCCTGCAATACACTGTAAGTATCGAAAATACCACCACTACAAGCACAGGCACCCACAGAAATCACCCATTTAGGCTCAGCCATCTGAGTATAAACCTGTCTGAGCACCGGGCCCATTTTTTTGGAAATAGTTCCCATGACCATCAGCATATCTGCCTGTCTCGGAGAGAAAGACATCCTTTCCGAACCGAACTGCGACAAGTCATAATTTGCTGCCATCGTAGCCATGAACTCAATACCACAACAAGATGTAGCAAACGGCAAAGGCCACAAAGAATTTTTGCGTGCCATACCTACCACCTGGTCCAGAGTCGTCAGGAAAAACCCCTGCCCTTCTATCCCCTGAGGAGGCGCCTCTAATGTTATTGATGAACCGTTAGTTGACATGAATCTATTTTATTTAAAAGACGGTTGAAACCAGTGAAAGTTCACTAATCCCAATCCAGTCCTCCCTTTTTGATGACATAAAAGAATCCTAACAGCAGGGAGCCTAAGAAAAAGCACATTTTTATCAGTCCCTCTACGCCTAATTCTCTGAAATTCACAGCCCAGGGATACATAAAGATGACCTCCACGTCAAACAAAACGAAAAGGATAGCGACTAAAAAAAACTTCACTGAGAAAGGTGCTCTTGCGTTGCCGACTGATTCCACCCCGCATTCGAAGCTCAAATCTTTGACTGCACCATGTGTTTTAGGACCTACCAATGCTGCGAAAATTAGCGTCGTAGCGACAAAGCCGAAAGCTACAACGAACTGAATGAGTATTGGTAAATAATCTATAGTACCATTCATAATAAATGTAAAAACGCCACAAATTTAGGTATTAAACCAGTAAAAAGTTAAGTAAGTACAAGTATTTTTCAACAATAGAGCCTTGTATAGCTTATTTAAAATGAGTCTAATTTAATTAAGATTTTAGTCAACTGTTCACTCCGATAGCTACCGGAGACAGACCACTGTTTTTGCTGATAGCGTGCACCAGCTAACCTTAAACTTTAAACAATAAAACTTTGAACAAAATGAACATAGATGTCCATGTCTCAATACTAAGTGCGCAATACTATCATGCAGCTAATCCGGCTATTGCTTCATCTTCCCTACATTTCTTTCCGGGTGATATTCCGCTCTATCCGGGCTGGGCTGGCGCAAGATTTATCCGCAGATAACCTACTCATATAAAATCACTCGTTCCTACTTTTGAAAATATTTATCCAGTTTTTCAGAAATTGTTTTTGTGTCAGGCAGTAACTTCTGATAATCTTTCGGCAGTATTGTTGACGTACTGTAAGTAGCAACACCAATAGGCAGATTACCCGTTTTCAAAGAATATTCTACAACTGTTCTGTTTTTTTCTTTGCAGATAATGATGCCGATACTATCATTTTCATTGGGCAGTTTTACCTTATCATTTAAGACAGTAAGATAATACTCCATTTTACCTTTGTATTCGGGCAAAAATTCACCCACTTTTAAGTCTATAGCAATCAGACATTGTAGTTGCCTGTGGTATAAAAGCAAGTCTATCGAATACTCTTTATCTGCTACTGATAATCGGAACTGATTACCGACAAAAGTGTAAAAATGTCCCATTTCGAGCAAGAAATTACGGATATTTTGAATCAGCGCAAGCTCCAGTTCTCGTTCGCTGTGTTTATCTGACAATTCTAAAAAGTCGAAAATATATTCATCTTTTACAGCTAAGACTGCTTGATTTTTAATCGCTTCTGGCAGTGTATTATCAAAATTGGTCTGATTGAGCAGGTATTTTTCGTAAGTTTTGTTTTCAATCTGATGAATGAGAACATTTTTTGTCCAGCCAAACTTTTTAGTGGAAAGGATATAAAACTGACGCTCCAGACTGTCTTTGCACTTGTTAAGAATTACAATATGCTTCGTCCAGCTAATTTCTGCAACCAGTGGTTGCAGATTTTCAACAGATTGATATTCAACATAAAACTGCGCCATCAGCCAGAGATTTCTTTCAGAAAAACCACTCATACCCGGAAATTCTTTTTGCAGTTCTGCTGACAGCGTTGGGACAACTGCTTTGCCCCAGCTTTGCATTTGTTTTTCAGTAATAGATTTCCCAATCTCCCAATACAGATTGATAAGCTCTACATTTACCGCTTTCAAAGCGGCATATTGAGCATCTCTTACTTTTGTTTTGATTTCGTTGATGAAATCAAACTGTTCCGGCGATAATGATTTTTCCATTGTGAGGTAGTTTGTATGCTCTATTTTGTTTTACTAAAGTATAAAATATTGCTTAGTAAAGCTTTCAAAACAAAAAGCATCATATCTATATCATACTTCAAACAAAAAAATCATATCAATAAAATCCTTACATATATTTACTTTTGTGTACCTACCTTAACTATATACATAATGAATTGGGCTAAAATAACACTCTCAGTTTTAGATTTAATCATAAACAAACTTCAATCACTTCGGGTTAAATTTATCTCCAGAGATACAGATAATCTCCCTTACTCTTCTCTGTCGCCTATTAATTATGGAGACGGAACATGTCAATATTCAACAGCTCTGTTATGGGCTTTAAAAAATAGAAAAAAGGAAGACATCAAAAATATTGCCTTAACAGGTGCGTATGGTTCTGGAAAAAGTAGTATTCTAAAAACATTTCAGAAAAATTACAAGGGAAGTGATTTAAAGTTTTTAAATATCTCCCTCGCCACTTTCAAAGAAGAAAAACCTGAGCTTGACGAAAAGGGCAATATCATTAAAATCGACAAAACCGAATTATTAAGATTAATAGAAACAAGTATTCTGGAACAGATTTTTTATCACGAAGAAGATAAAAACATCCCGGATTCAAGATTCAAAAAGATAAAAAGTTATAGCAAATGGGAACTATTTTTCATTTCTATAGGGTGTTTGTTATTTCTGTTAGCTGGCTATAATTATTTTAATCCATATTTTATTCAAAGCATTTTTAAAGACACTGTCATAAGTGAATTAATATGTAATATTATTCACTACACAGGGGTTTTCATCATTTTATCAGGAGTGTTTTTTATAATATTAAAATCAGTCAGGATAATTAGTGCCCTAACAATCAACAAGCTTAAAATTCAAAATGCCGAGATTGGCATTGGCGACACTTTAAATAAATCTATATTAAATCATCACATTGATGAGATACTCTACTTCTTTTCCATAAGACCTTATAATGTCGTTATAATTGAAGACTTGGATAGATTCCAGGAAACTGAAATCTTCACTAAACTGAGAGAGGTTAATCTGTTATTGAATAATTCAGAAAAGACTAAGCGTAAAGAGATTGTCTTTGTTTATGCTGTACGGGACGATATGTTCACAGATAAAGAACGAACAAAATTCTTTGACTTCATCATTCCTGTAATTCCTGTAATAAATTCATCTAACTCAAGTGAGATATTACTAAAAAAGAAAAATCAATTTCAATATGATTTAAGTGACAATCTAATTGAAGATTTATCATTATTCATAGATGACATGCGTCTATTACACAATATATCTAATGAATTCTACTTGTATAAAAGAAAACTAAATGAGAGTTTGAGTCACGATAAGCTTTTTGCAATAATTACATACAAAAACATTTATCCAAGTGACTTTATGGAACTTAGCAATAATAAAGGTAACCTATATAGCACTTTGAACTTAAAAGCAACTTTCATAAAGGAATCAATCAGTAAAATTGACACAGAAATTGAAGACCTTAAAGAACAAATCAAAGAATATGAGCTAATTTTCATCAACAACATAAATGATTTGAGATTGCTTTATATAGTAAGATTTTTAGAGAAGCTTCCTAGTTTCCAATCATTTGTTGTAAATGAAGAAACTATTACAGTCGATGAAATAATTGACACTCATAATTTTGAATATATAAAAACAGACAATTTCCAATACAATCAATTAATAACAAATACCTACTACGGACAAGAATCATCAAGAATTATTTCACCTAATTTAAGGTTTAAAAAAATTGAAAAAATAGTAGATTCAAACGAATCGTATTCTGAAAAAGAAAAGAAAATTATTGAAATTGAAAATGGCAAAATCCATTCTTTAAAAGGGAAGATACAGGAATTAGAAAAGCAAAAACAAAAAGTCAGAAATTATAAGACAGCTGAATTATTGAGAACTAATCAATTTCCTGAAATAGAATTAAGTAAAAATATCGACAAAAACTTTATAACTATTTTATTGAGAAATGGCTACATAGCCGAAGACTATATCGACTACATTTCTTTATTCCATGAAGAAAGTATTACTCGCTCTGATTACCAATTTCATATCAACATTAAGAACGAAATAAAACAACCTTTTGATTATAAGTTGTATAAAATTGAAAAATTAGTTTTAAAAATTAACCATCATGATTTTCAAACAGAGTACATATTAAATTATGACATTTTAGATTTCTTATTTTCTCATCCCTATAAATATAACTCATACTTAGAATTAATTTTCAATAAACTAAAGGATGAATCAAAAATATCTATTGAATTTATCAGAGGATATTATGAGGCATCTCAAAGATTAGAAAATTTCATAAAGATGCTCTGTAATAAGTGGAGTAATATATGGAGATATATAGAGTCAAATGCAGATTTTACCGAGGAACTAAAAAGAGCCATTTTCAAAAGCATTATTGAATATGGAGATATCATTGCTATTAAAGAAATTTCAAAGCATTCATCTTTAGCAAAGCGTATTCTATCTGACCCATTAATCCTAAATATTTCGGACGATTATAAAAAGCTTAAAAAGGTCATTGTAGAGCTAAATATTGTTTTTAACAACATTGACTTTGAGAATTCTCCTGATGAAATGTTATCCTTCATCTATAAGAATAATCACTACCAATTAAACAGCGAAATCATTACCTCAATCATTAAAAAGTTTGGGAAATTTAACCAAGTAGAGTATGACAACTCTAACTACTTGGCAATAAAGACATCTAAAGCTGAACAACTAATTCAGTATGTTCAGAAAAACATTGACGATTATATTAACAACGTATACTTGGTAATTTCCACTAATATCCATGAAAAAGAAGAAAACCTTATTGAACTTCTCAATGACGTCAATATAGAAATTGCTAATAAAGAATCTATTATCTCACAAGTAGCAACTAAAATAACAAAGCTCTCAAACATTAATGATTCTGATTTATACTCACTATTGCTTGAAAACAATAAGTTAATTCCTTCCTGGGAAAATTTATTGCATGATTATAATAGTCAAAATATTGAAGAAGAAGAAAATACAGAATCAGAAATCTCAGAATCAAACATCGAGTTTATCAATATAATTGAAAATGCACAAGAACTGTCCAAGGTTAAAATTCCCAAAGAAGTAAATTCTTCAAATATTTATGGCAAATTTTGGAAAAAGCTACTTCAAAAAGATGAGATAACAGACCAATCTTACGATTTAATTACTAAATCTAGTCCTTGGTGGTATAGTGATTTAAGCTTTGATGAAATATCCGACAACAAAATTAAGTCTCTTATTAATAGTAATTGTATACAGCCGATTATAGAGAGTTTTAATTCATTAAAAGAAAATTCTGACAGATTAAACATCTATTTACTCGAAAAAAGAAAAGGGGATTATTTTAAAATATTAGAGCAACTTACATTTGACAGTAATGATTTAGAGTTAATTTTAAAATCTTCCATCTTAACTAATTCTGAAAAATTAAAAATATTAAATACTTGTCCTGAAGAAACAATTATAACAAATAATAATTTAAAACTACTGGGTTCTATTCTACTATCTGATAGTTCCTTTTCTGTGAGCACAAATATTTTGAACTCGATTCTTATAAACAAAAGAATTCCAGCAAATGAAAGAGTTAAACTATTTATAGAAAACTCACCCAAGTATGAGAATACTTTCATTGAATCTTTTTTAACAGCATTGGAGGGTGACTATGCAAAGATTACAGATAGAAGCTCTAAAGCAAAAGTCCCAAACACCAATGAAAATAAAAAATTACTTAACGTTTTAGTTAGCAAAAGTTACATCTCTTCCTTTACTCCGAAAAGTTCTCACTTTGTAATAAATCATAAAAGAAGTAGAAGCTGGCTATTTGATTAATGAAATACTAATTTTCCCCAAATCCAAATGTGTAAAGTTTACAATCTTGTTGGTCCACTGACAGCCATAAAATCCCACTTACATCAGCACAATATCTACGACTTCAACTCATTGAATGAAGTCATCAACTTTCAAAAAAACTATTCTGTACTACAAAAAGAAATCATCTCGAATCACGAGCGTTTAATTGAACAGGAAAGAAACGACCTAGAATTACAAGTATCTCAATTAGAAGACGCTATCCTCACGAAGAAGAACAATATTGAAAACAAAATACAGGAAGAAACAGCGCAAATCAATCTACAGCTAAATAACCTGTTGAGTTCGACTCCAACAAATTTTATTCAAAGGATTATGCGCCGTTTGAAAGAATGGTGGTACTACTTCAGAATTCAGCTGAAAGTAATCAGTGTAAAATCTCAGTTAGAGAGTTTCATCCAAAATCTGGAGAAAGAACATAAAGACAAACAAAATCGCTATCAATTTATAGTTGAACGCTTTACTGATGCTGTCAATCAAAGATGTTATTTGCCCTTAAAAGAACTGGAAAGGAAAAAGCGTGTCATTGATGAAGTCAACAATTCTATTTACGGAGCATTGGGAGAAATGAAAGTAGTCAGAGAGCTGGAAAAACTATCAGACGAATATTTTCTTATCAATGATTTTTCAGTGTCTTTTAGTAACGCTATCTATCATAAAAAGGAAGATGAACATATCTTATCTATTCAGATTGACCATATTCTCGTGGCGCCATCCGGCATCTTTCTTATCGAGACTAAAAACTGGAGTGAAGTTTCACTAAATAACCCTGATTTGCGTTCTCCGGTAAAACAGATAAAAAGAAATAGTTTCGCCTTTTACCAAATGATATCAGGAGAAACAGAATATTCAAAATTGCGTCTCAATAATCATTTTTGGGGAAGCAAAAAAATCCCGATAAGAAATCTGGTGGTGTTTACCAATTCAAAACCTAAGGAAGAATTTCAATTTGTAAAGCTTTTAACCATCAACGAGCTGCTTGGTTACATTAGGTACTTCGAGCCGGTATTTTCTCCCGAGGAAACTCAGAGAATAGCGGATTATTTGATACATAAGAACTAAATCCTTTTTTAAAATTCACGGTATTAATAAAAATAATCTGAATGAAAGAAGTGTAAACAAATCAACTCTCCTACTCTACTGATTATCTTGCAAATCCAAAGCCACCATGAAAATCGCTTTTACCGGAACGCACCGAGTCGGAAAGACTACTTTGGCAGAAGCCATTGCAGATAGCTTACCAAACTATGAATTCAAACAGGAACCATATCTGCAGCTGGAAGAAAAAGGTTATCTGTTCCCCGAAGTTCCGACTACGGATGATTATATTGAGCAGTTCAACTATGCTGTTAAACAGATAGAAAACAGTGAAGACAATGTCATTTTTGACCGTTGCCCTTTGGATATCCTGGCATACATTTACGCTGTCAGCAGGAATAAAGATATACAAACGCTCTACTCAGAAATGGAACAGGCAATGTCGCAGATTGACCTCCTGATTTTTGTTCCGATTGAAACACCGGATATCATTCCATGTCATGAATCAGACTTACCACGTCTTCGACGTCAGGTCAACAATATTTTACAAAGCTGGATAGGAGATTTGAACCTTGAAATATTAGAAGTAAATGGCACTTCAGAAAAAAGAAAGCAACAGGTTCTGAAGAAATTGACAATATTACAAGCCGACCAATCCTGAGGTTTTAAACAGTAGTAATTAGTGCATTAATACTCAATGAACTCATCGATTTTAATTTTAAAATTCACTTAAAGAAATTGTCCCGTAAATCTGTAAACAGAACTAGTCATCAAAATTTTTAAAAGCTATGCTGAAACAGGCTTTCATAGAACTTCTGACAAAATATACTGACAACACCAGGCTGATTGATACATTCTGGGAAGAGATCAGGAAAAATTACTCCGGCAGAAGCAGGCATTATCATACATTGGATCATCTCAAAAATCTTTTAGTACAGCTGACTGAAATAAAAAGCGATATAAAAGATTGGAATACTGTCTTATTTACCCTCTATTATCATGATGTCGTTTACAATGCGCTCAAATCAGATAATGAAGAAAAAAGTGCAGAATTTGCAGCAAATAGAATGAAACAGGTTGGTATTCCTGACAATGTTATAGAAAATTGTAAACAACAGATCCTGGCGACCAAATCTCATTTCAAATCTACTGATAGCGATACAAATTATTTTACGGATGCTGATCTTTCCGTACTAGGTCAATCATGGGAAATCTATGAGTTGTATTATAAAAACGTAAGGAAAGAATATTCTATCTATCCTGATTTTATCTATCGTCCCGGCCGCAGGAAAGTAGTACAGCATTTTCTGGCAATGGAAAGAATCTACAAAACAGACTATTTTTTCAGCAAGCTTGAAGTACAGGCAAAAGAAAATCTTCAAAAAGAGCTGGAATTGCTCAGATAATTATATTGATTGATTTCTCATTCATACGCAATTCTGCCGTTCATCCATTTTTCGCTGAGAATACCGCATCCATTCTATAACTTTACCATTGATGAACTGGAGCTTTACCACACAATTATTCAAGTCTTATCTCATTACCGAAAAAGGATTATCGGGCAATTCTGTGGAAGCTTATCTGCACGATGTGAAACTTTTACAGGATTCTTTTCCGGACTACAATCCACTCGAAATCAAAATGGCTGACATAGAAAACTTTCTGGCGGTATTGTACGATCTGGGAATGAGTGCAAGCAGTCAGGCAAGAATATTGTCAGGCTTAAAAGCTTTCTACAATTATCTGGTTCTGGAAAAGATGATGCAGGTATCTCCTCTGGAGCTGATAGAAGCACCAAAATTACTCCGTAAGCTACCGGATGTACTTTCACTGGAAGAAATTGAATTGCTGTTAAATGCGCTGGATTTAAGCAAGGCAGATCATGTAAGAAACAAAGCCATGATAGAGACGCTTTACAGCAGCGGATTACGAGTCTCTGAGCTGATCAGCCTGAAAATTTCCCATATCTATTTTGAAGATGAAATTATCAGAGTTATTGGCAAGGGAAATAAGGAGAGGTTGGTTCCTATTGGTCAGTCAGCTCTCCGAAGTATTGAAACCTATCAGACCTATATCAGAAGCCAGTGGCACAAATTTCATCAGCATGATGATGTATTATTCCTGAACAGAAGAGGTGAGCCTATTACCAGAGTGATGGTTTTTACTTTTTTGAAAAATCTGGCCAAAGAAGCAGGCATTCAGAAAAAAATCAGTCCGCACACGTTCAGACATTCATTCGCAACTCACCTTATAGAGGGCGGTGCAGATCTGAGAGCCGTACAGATGATGCTCGGGCATGCATCTATCACAACTACTGAGATTTATACTCATCTGAATCAGGAGTATCTGAGAAATTCACTGCTCCTGTATCATCCGAGATTTAAACCATCCCTTTAAAACATATTTTCGTACTGAGCCAATTGGTCTTTTAAGGCTCTCCTTGCAAAGAAAATTCTGCTTTTCACAGTACCCAAAGGTAGATTGAGCTTCTCTGCGATCTCATGGTATTTATAGCCTTTGAAATGCATCATAAAAGGCACTCTGAATTCATTGGACAAACCCAAAATAGCTTTCTGAATGTCTTTATTGACAAAAGCCATTTCTCCGTCATTGTATGTAGTGTGCGATACTGAGTCTATGACATACATGTTATCACTCGTATCAATGATGGTATTTCTTTTTACTTTTTTGCGGTAATTATTAATGAAGATATTTTTCATGATGGTATACAACCAGGCTTTCAGCTTTGTACCATTCTCAAATTTATCTTCATTGGAAAAAGCGCGGAACATTGTCTCCTGAATCAAGTCTTCAGCATCATCCATGTCTCTTGTCAGTTTCAATGCAAAAGGTTTTAATGAAGAATGCAGACCCACCACTTTATTTCCAAACTCTGTATTAGACATATTCAAAATATTTATGCTCTAATTTAACTGAATTAAATATCAAAAGCGGCTTCGAATATGTTAACTTATACTAACTTCTTTCTGTAAAACTGAACTTTTTCAGGTTTCAGCTAAAAAAATACTTGTACTTACATTAATTAGTAAAACAATTAAAATTCAGGATATGTTTCACTGCTGTTATTATTCATTCCGCCTGACTTATTTTTCTTCAGAGATTTAATGAATTCTGCCCAGCTAAATACATCAAACAGCTTAATAGGAGCCGGCTGACCATAATGATAATATGACTGTACCTGATTCTTCAGATACTGATTAAAATTCTCACTTCCGTCATATCTGGTCGCTTTGGTAAGCTCATCCAGCTTTGACTTCTCTATCGTTTTCTTAGCCAGATCCACCATATTATCCGGTAATTCCAGATTGGAGATGGCCTGACGAAGCTGATGAGGCTTAGGTAAAGGATAAATATTGATCGTATCCAGACTGTATATTTCACGAGCCAGCTCTATGTCTTTGAAATAGCTGTCCCCTACGGCATCAAAAGGCACTTGTACCCTCAATGGCTTGTACCCTAAAGATTTGAACAGTACAATGTCTCCTTTGGCAACAGCGAAAGAAAAGAAACCATCGATTGTAGACACTGTACCTCTCCGTTCTTTGTCTACATACACGATCGCGAAAGGAACAGGTGCATTGCTGATTCCATCTTTTACCATACCTGAAAACTGAGTTATTTCTCTTGGAGCGTCCGGGCTTAATTGTGCATTAGTAATAACAATTCCTCCTAACACTATGGCAAAAAACGAGAGTAACTTTTTCAAATTTGAGAATTTATTCAACTTAAGTGCATCAAAACTAAAAATAACAGTGCAATCGGAATATTATTTCTTAGCTCATCAATAACATCATAACATAGTTTAAGATTTAAGTTGTCTGAGCATCTTCCCATGCCATGAACTTTTGAATTTCATTGTTCAGCTTTTTGATCAGGAAACCCAAAACCAGCTTGTCGTCAATTCTACCTATGACGGGTATAAAATCAGGTATGATATCCAGCGGATTTACAATGTAAATAGCTGAAGCAACCAGGCTAGCAACGGCTTTCGGTGACAATCCTGTATATTCTCTTGCATACCAGGCTTTCAGCAATCGCAACATGGCTTTGGACTGATTCTGCAAATCCACAACCCGACCCGATGTCTGTCCCACTCTTTCAAATGCGCTGTCAATAATCTTGCTAACAAATCTATTGTTATTAGAAAGATTTTCTGCTTTTTTGATCAGATGATCGATATATACCTCGATTTTAAATTTACCTATCGCCATAATAGCAAGATATAAAAAATTAGACGCTATGACAACCTTGCGGCATAATCTTCATATCCGTAAGAGTTAAACAATTTAAAGTTTTGCTCTTTTCCCCAGATTCCGATACCCGGCAGATTGATTCCGTTAAAGGTGGTCGTTTTGACCATTGTGTAATGGATCATATCGTCAAAGATCACTTTGTCGCCCACTGTCAATGGCTGATCAAATTTCCATGTTCCCATATAATCACCGGCAAGACAGCTCATTCCGCCCATGTAATATTCATGCTCACCATTTTCGGATGTATACAGAATTTTAGGCTGATACGGCATCTCCAGGCAGTCAGGCATGTGACAGGTAAAAGATACATCCAGCATCGCAACCGGCAATTCTCCGTTTTGAACTATATCCAGCACTGTACTCACCAGATATCCTGTCTGCCAGCCTACTGCGCTGCCCGGTTCTAAAACCACATGTTCAATATTCGGATACTTAGCTCTGAATGACTTCAAAACCTGTATCAGATGTTCTACATCATAACCGGCACGGGTCATCAGATGACCTCCACCGAAATTTACCCATTTCACCTGCTTCAGCAAGCTATCATACAATCCTGTAAAAGATTCCAACACTCTTTTTAAAGTGTACGAATCATTTTCACACAGCGCATGAAAATGCAATCCTTCAATCCCTTCAGGCAAAGTATCTCCCAAAAGATGTCTGGCAATGCCTAACCTGGAATTGGGAGCACAAGGATCATACAGCTCTGTCTCAACTTCGCTGTAACCGGGATTGACCCTTAGTCCGCAGGAAATATCTTTGCTCGTTTTATCTTTCCATCTTTCATAATCAGAAAGCGAGTTGAAAGTCAGATGACTGGAATATTTCTGAATCTCTTCAAAATCCTGAGGCACATAAGCTGCACAATAGGTATGAGCTTTTACACCCATTTTTTCAAAAACCAATCTCGCTTCATGTAATGAGCTTGCAGTAGCTCCGTGAAGATATTTTATCACAGTAGGGAAAGTGCCATGCAGCGCATATCCTTTTAATGCACAGATAATGGAAACACCTGCCGATTCCTGCACATATTTCATCAGCGACAGATTTTTTAACAATCTTTCTTCTTCCAATACATAACACGGAGAAGGTACATCATTCCAGTTGACTTTCATGTGGGCAAAGTTACAACTAAAGAAAGAATGTGATCACGTGAAAATCGGACAGATTCAAATGCTGAAACAGAAAAGATGGATCATTATGAAAATGCTCACTCTTAAATTTTCAAATTAAAATTTCCACATAATAACCACTATTTTCAGGTGTAAAATAGGCAAAACTAAAAATGATCTGTTGATCGGATTTACTTAAAGTATTATTGTTGATAATTTATCATATTATTTTAAAAATCAGTTTTTTATTTAAATCTTATTAACTAAAAATATAAGTATAATTATCCTTAATTTTTATAATTAATCGGTCAATCTCTTTGAGCTAACAGCAAGTGTTCTCTAAGAAATCCACATTATACCAATGGTTGATTTTCATGTTACGTGGTTGGAAAAGTGAGTAATTGATCATCTTTACTGATATAAAAATAGTGGCTTGCAAAGGACATCTTTCAAAATAAAAATCACTTCTCTCCTACTCTTTCTATATCCGATTTGAGTAACAACAACTTTAATTTAATCTCAGAAATTGGGAACAAAACATTGTATATATTCCTATGAACTGACTATCTGCTCCGGATTTTAGAAGATTAAAGAATCGGTGATTTTGTCGTAAATTTGTACTACGATGAACGTGTACCAATATTTCCACCAGAGAGTTTTAGAAATTGAGCAGGATTTGATCGCTACCAGAAGATATCTTCATGCACATCCGGAACTGAGTTTTCAGGAAGAAAAAACGATGGCTTATGTTTCAGAAAGACTATCGGATCTTGGAATTTCTCACACGACCAATGTAGGTGGCTATGGAATTGTAGGTATTATTGAAGGGAAAAATCCATCATCCAAAACGATCGCTTTAAGGGGAGATATGGATGCATTGCCTATCTGGGAGAAAAATGAGGTAGAGTACGCATCCTGCAATCCTGGAATTATGCATGCGTGCGGACATGATGTACACACAACTAATCTTTTAGGAGCAGCCAGATTACTCAATGAAATTAAAGAGCATTTTGAAGGTACCGTTAAACTGATTTTTCAACCTGCTGAGGAACGATTGCCGGGTGGAGCATCTATTATGATCAAAGATGGCGTACTCGAAAATCCTGCCGTAGAAACGATCGTCGGCCAACACGTGCTGCCACAAATGGAAGCAGGTAAAGTGGGCTTCAGACCGGGTATATATATGGCATCCTGTGATGAAATTTTTATCACTGTAAAGGGTCCGGGCGGACATGGCGCTCAACCCAATCTGACAATAGATACTGTATTAGTAGCTTCTCATATAGTGGTGGCATTACAGCAAGTAGTGAGCCGCCGTGCCAATCCTATTATCCCTTCCGTTTTATCTATCGGTAAAATCATTGGCAATGGTGCGACCAATGTCATTCCCGGTGAAGTACACATGGAAGGTACTCTGAGAACTTTTGACGAAGCATGGAGAGCGGAAGCCAAACAATATATCCAAGACATTGTAGAAGGTGTAGCAAGATCTATGGGTGCAGAAGTAGAGCTGCGAATAGAGCATGGCTATCCGTATCTTCAGAATAATGACGAATTGACCAATCAATCTATAGAGTGGGCAAAGGAATATATGGGTGAAGAAAATGTAGAGATCCTACCTATTCGTATGACCGCAGAAGATTTCTCATATTATACTCAGATTGTACCCGCATGTTTTTACAGACTGGGTACCGGCAATATCGCAAAAGGTATCACATCATCTATCCACACTCCTACCTTTGATATAGATGAATCCGCATTAAAAATCGGTGCCGGGCTGATGGCATGGCTGGCTTATAAGCAGCTGGAAATTTAACATTGAATTTCAATAATTATAATTTAATTATTATTATATTCATCATGTAGATCTACATTGGTGTGTTAATATTATGGAGGATCACTTGATTCATGAGCTTCATGGACAAGTTATTTTTTGATCTTTAAAACCAATGTGTTATGAAAAATTTTGCGTTTTTTTTATTGATGGTGACATTTACAACAGTTATAAATGCACAAACCTGGCTGGAAAAATCCATGAATGGATTAAGCTACGGAAGTATGGAGCCGGATACTTCGGCTAATCCTAATCTCTACTCAGAACCTATAGATACTACCTGGCGGTTTGGAAACACTGGTATAGGAACACCTGTTTGGCCAAAAGTAAAATTACAGGTGCATAGTGGAGTTTGGGTAGATAATGGTTTGGATGATCTGGTTCTAATGTATGGTGGTTATTCTAATTTTAATGCTATTTTTTCACGTACAGGGACTGGAGAACCAAATACAACTCCCAATTCAATTTTTGGGCTTTCTGCTAATGGAGATGATCCCAACGGCGGCTCAAACTCAATTCTTGGAATGTCGTTTGGCGAAAACACAAAAACGGTACACGGAATAATTGGAGTTGGGAATGGCGAAAATGTAAGTGAAAATTATGGAATAACAGGGCATGCTAATGGAGAAAATAATGAACAAAACGTTGGAGTTCATGGACTAGGAGTAGGTAATAACAATGAGAATTATGGTGTAATTGGTCAGTGCAATTCCACAGATCCGAATAGTGTCAATATAGGAGTACGCGGAAGAGGTATACTAGATGGTGATGGAGAGCAAGCACTCGTAAATGTTGGGGTTCATGGAAGAGCAAACTGCGGAGATACAGAAAAGGGAACCCAATTTAATTGTGGTGTATACGGTCAAAATATAGGATGTGTTGATTCTACTTATGGTGGTGCAAACTTTCCAACAGGGAGCTATGCGGGATATTTCGATGGTAATGTATTGATTACGGGTTGGATGTCAAGTCTGAGTGATAGAAGGCTGAAAGAAAATGTCAAGTCAATTGAAGGTGCATTGGACAAGCTCAAAAAGGTCAATGTGTATTCTTACAATTACAAACAGGGTGTAGGTTTATCTCTTTCTAACAGCTTGAGCTATGGTGTAATTGCAGACGAATTGGAAAAGGAGTTCCCGGAGCTGGTCAAAAACGTGAATGTGATTAATCATAGAGACCCAAAAAATTACAGAAATATCGAAACCTACAAAAGTGTCAATTACCAGGAAATGATTCCAATCTTGCTTCAGGCAGTGAAAGAATTGAATGATAAAATTGACGCTTTGGACCCTGAAAAAAGTGCTTCAACGCTGAAAAGCCTGAAAGGTGAAATAGATCAGCTGAACGGAAATCTGAAACAAGTGGCAGTTACCAGTAATCTGCAATCAACATCTACTTTGAAAGCTTATCCTAATCCAAGCCAATCAGATGTTACCATCGAAATAGATCAGGTGAGCTGTAATGACTGTTGGTTGTTAATTACAGATTTATCAGGAAAAATCATCCTGCAACAGCCTGTACATCAATCGTATGAAAAGATTGTGCTTTCCAAAGGCAAACTAGGAAGCGGTATCTATCAGTGTAATTTAGTAGAAAATGGTAATGTGATTAATTCAGTTAAAATAGCATTGCTTCAGTAATTTAAAAATCTGAGGGTGTATTAAAAAGATACACCCTCTTTTTTGATTCTTTATCGTAGTAATGAATCAGCAGATAACTATCAGAAAGACTTTTAAATTTCTTTATTATTCCTGCAATTTCCACACAAACGGGCTTAATGGCTTTTCTTTCGGGATAGGGATAGAGGTGGTATCCGAAGCGCAGCGGAGGATAGGAACCGAAAGCCCGGTCCGCCGCGGCGGAAATCCCCCAAATAAAAATCAAGTTATCGCCAGATTGAAATCACTGGCAAATGTGACGGTCCTTTTAGAGTTATCTGCGGCTTTCAAAACAATTTTTCCTTTTTCAATCAGCTCCACACATTGTGATTCATTAATACTCATCTGATACAGCTGGAAAGGTATTTTAAAGTCACATATTTTGAAATTTTTACAGCCAAAAGCGGTCTTGCCCTGAACGATTTGACTTTGTTTACATTTAGGGCAAATGATATCTTCCAGCCTGGTTTTAGATTTTCTCGGAGTCCGTTCTTTTTTAGGTTTGCTTTCCTGTTTTGGAGCAGATTCGATAGAGATAGGTATGTAAATGCCGTTCTTCACTTCATGTACAAGGTTCGTCACCATCTCAGTAAGCTCCTGCCTGAATGTGTCGAGCTCATACTCACCTTTATCTATCATCCGCAGCTTACGCTCCCACTGTCCGGTGAGCTCAGCACTTTTGAGGAGTTCTACCTGAATTGTATCTATCAATTTAATGCCCGTAGGAGTAGCAATGATATTCTTACGGCGTTTTTCGATGTATTTCCTTTTGTATAAAGTTTCGATGATATTGGCACGGGTAGAAGGCCGGCCAATTCCATTGAGCTTCATCAGCTCACGTACTTCCTCGTCTTCAGATTGCTTTCCGGCAGTTTCCATCGCTCTGAGCAAGGTGGCTTCGGTATATAGTTTGGGCGGAGACGTTTTACCCTGATGAATTTTGGGTATATGTGGTCCGGATTCACCTACCACAAAGTCTGGCAAAACCACTTCGGGTTCTTTCCCTTTCTTATCAGAATCATCATTTTTATACAGCACTCTCCAGCCCGGTTCCAATATCTGCTTACCTGTAGCCTTGAAGCCTATCTGACCAACTTCTCCCAGAACTGTTGTATTAGATACTTTACACTCCGGATAAAATGCTGCTATAAATCTGCGGGCAATCATGTCATAGATACGTTTTTCGTCGAGGTGCATATTGGCAGACGGCACTATCCCGGTAGGAATAATAGCATGGTGATCAGTGACTTTAGTATCGTCAAAGATATGTTTATGCATCGGAACAGGCGTGCTCAGAATAGAAGCTGTCCACTCTTTGTAATACACCAGACCACTCATGATATCGGGAATCTGCGGGTGTAAATCTTCAGAAAGGTAGGTGGTGTCAACTCTCGGATAGGTCACGAGCTTCTTTTCATACAATCCCTGAATCAGCTTCAAAGTATCTTCGGCAGAATAGCCATATTTCTTATTGGATTCTACCTGTAAACCTGTCAGGTCAAACAATCGGGGCTGCCCTTCTTTACCTTCTTTTTTCTCAAAATCTGTGATAACGAAAGGAAATTTCGTCAGATATTCCAGACCTTTTTCTACTTTCTCCAAAGATTTCAGCCTGTCAATCGTAGCTGTAAATTCCGTATCTCTGTAGATAGTTTTGAGCTCCCAGTATTCTTCTGAAACAAATGCATCAAATTCTTTCTGCCGCTGGACTATCATTGCAAGTGTAGGTGTCTGCACTCTGCCGATAGATAAGACAGCAGGTCCCTGAGCAAATTTTTTGGTAAATAATCTGGTGGCATTCATTCCCAGCAGCCAGTCGCCAATAGCACGGGCACTTCCTGCAGCATATAATCTGTCAAAGCTCTGACTGTCTTTCAATTGCTGAAAACCTTCTTTGATGGCTTTTTCTGTCAGAGATGAAATCCACAATCGTTTGACCGGTGCTTTATTTTTTGCTTTGAGCAATACCCATCTTTGTATCAGCTCACCTTCCTGCCCGGCATCACCGCAGTTGATGACTTCTTCACAGTTTTGTAAGAGTTCCTGAATGATAGTAAATTGCCTTTTAACTCCCGGATTATCTATCAGCTTGATACCGAAATTGCCAGGAATGATCGGCAAATCATCTAATCGCCATGATTTCCAGTAATCATAGTAATCATGAGGTTCTTTGAGCGTGCAGAAATGTCCGAATGTCCAGGTGACCTGATAGCCATTGCCTTCATAGTAACCATCCATTCGCTTCTTAGCACCGATGATCTCAGCAATATCTTTCGCAACACTGGGCTTTTCCGCTATACAAACTTTCACCGCCTGCTAAAATAGAGAATTATAAATGATTGGAAACAAAAACGGAGCCTCACCGGCTCCATTTGTATTATTTGAAGAAATCAAAAAATCCGCTACTCCCTTTCTTTTCCTTTACGGTTCCAGGATTGAAATTCGGTGATTCTCTGAGTTTTTCCAATAGTTTTTCCTCCTCAATAGTCAGATCTGTTGGTGTAAACACCTGTACTTCTACGATCTGGTCTCCTCTCCCATATCCATTGATATTCGGAAGACCTTTGCCCTGAAGCCTGAATAATTTTCCACTTTGTGTTCCTTTCGGAATTTTGATTTTAGCTTTCCCTGTGATCGTAGGCACTTCTACTGATGTGCCCAAAGCAGCATCAGCGATATTAAGATATAGCTCATGTACCACATCTGTACCTTCACGTTTCAGATCAGGGTGTGACACTTCTTCTATTGTCAGTAATAAATCACCTGCATATCCGCCTCTGACACCTGCATTTCCTTTGCCATTCATAGACAACTGTATACCTTCGGTCACACCAGCAGGAATATCAATTGTGATCACCTCCTCGCCATATACTCTGCCCTCACCTCTACATTTTGTACATTTTGAAGTGATAATTTTACCTTCACCTTCGCACGTAGGGCAAGTCTGAGTAGTTGCCATTTGCCCGAGGAAAGTATTCGTCACTTTACGGACCGCACCCTGGCCATGGCAGGTAGTACATGTCTGATAGCTGCTGCTGTCCTTTGCTCCCGAACCATTACAGGTATCACAGGTAACATGCTTTTTTACTTTGATTTTTTTCTGAACGCCATTTGCGATTTCTTCGAGATTCAACTTCACTTTTACACGCAGATTGCTGCCGCGTTGACCTCTGCCTCTCTCCTGACGACGTCCGCCGCCACCAAAAAATCCTTCAAAAGGACTTCCCTGACCGAAAATATCTCCAAACTGTGAGAAAATATCTTCCATATTCATGCCTCCGGCTCCGCCGCCAAATCCTCCGGCTCCACCCATACCCGCATGACCAAAACGATCGTACTGAGCACGTTTCTGATCATTGCTGAGCACTTCATATGCTTCTGCAGCTTCCTTAAATTTATCTTCAGCTTCTTTATCTCCGGGATTCTTATCCGGATGATATTGCATCGCTAATTTTCTATAGGCTTTTTTCAGCTCATCTGCAGTAGCAGATTTGCCAACGCCAAGTACTTCGTAGTAATCTCTTTTTGACATCTTATTTACTTACAACCACTTTTGGGAAACGGATGATTCTATCGTTAAGAACGTACCCTTTTTCAGTCACATCAAAGATTTTTCCTTTTAAATCTTCTGTGGGTGCAGGAAATTCAGCGACAGCTTCGTGTCTGTCTGCATCGAATGTTTCCCCCATTACTTCCATTTCCTTTAGTCCTTTGGAAGCAAGATTTTTTAGTAATTTATCTTTGATTAAATTAAATCCTTCTTTTACTGCTTCTATATCTGAAGCATCCTGTACAGCCTTTTCTGCTCTGGCCAAATCATCCAGTACCGGCAATAAATCTCTCAGAATATCCTGTCCTGCAGTCAATCTTGTTTCGATTTTATCTTTCGCTACACGCTTTTTATAGTTATCAAACTCAGCTACCAGACGGATATATTTATCGTTGGTTTCAGCAAGCTCTGACTGTAATTTTTGCACAGGATCAACCTCTGCCTCTTTGTCAGCTACTACGTCCGGATTTTCAGCCTCATTTACAGATGTTGCAGTATCTATGTTCTCGTTTGTCTCATTTTTAAGTTCCTGATCTGTCATTTCAGTATTGTCCATAGCAGTAATTTTTATCTTTTTTAGAATTCCAAAAGCCTTGCCAAGGGTAAAATATTGCCAAAATGACACTGTATCAGAGATTATTGAGACAATCTTTCCTGTAAAAATGTAATGACCATTTCTGTAGGGGGATTCATCATAATAATATTGCCTTCCGGATCCAGCAGAAATGTTCTTGGAATAGAATTGACTCCGTATTTGCGGGCTGCTTCGGCATTCCAACCCAGAAGATCACTAGTATGATTTGGCCAGATAAGTCCATCTGTCTGAATTGCTGTTACCCAAGATTCTTTACTTTTATCCAATGAATAGCTGTAAAATGTAAAGCCATGCTTCCCTTTATCAAACTTTTCATTTTTGAATTGCCTGTACAGCTCTACAAACTGTGGATTTTTTCTCCTGCAAGGTCCACACCAGGATGCCCAAAAATCCAGTAATACATAATTTCCACGAAGATCAGAAAGTCTTAATGTATCACCTTGTGGAGAGGGGAATGCTATTTCCGGTGCCGGGTGTCCTAATCTGATTCCATGTATTGCCTGAGCTTTTACATTTGTCTGAGAAACTGCACAGAAAAGACCAACAGCTAAAATGAACTTCATTTTTTTCATTGAACTAAAAATAGTAAAATTCATTTTCAAAAATCATACTAATTTCTTGCTCACTATGATTACTCCTTCAATTCCGGAGCGACAGCTGCTGTTCCTTTTTTCTTTTTCTTTTTGAATTCAAATTCGTAGCTCAGCGTAAATGTCTGACTGTTCTCAGGTTTGCTTCTGTTAAATTCATGCTGGTAAAAGTATCCCAGACTCAATGTGTGCCTTTTTTTAGGTGAATAATTCACTTCAGTACCATATCTCATCCGGTAGAATCTATATTCGGAAAAGTTTCTGGCAAAAGTTTCAGTATAGGCTGTCAGTCCTACTTTTTTGGAAATATTGTATTTAAATCTGGCTCTCAAACGCAATACCAGTCTCGGGTCTTCATACATCCAGTAATCTCTGTCCAGATAATCAGAAATGAAATTCAATGTCGATTTAAACTGGAACTGATACTTTTTATTCAAAGAGGTTTTACGTACTGAAAATCCTATAGCAAATCTATGCTGATCGTTGTTATATGAAGTAATATAACGGTAAGAGGTAATCAGCTTCAACCATTTTGTCGCCGAATAATTAGCTGTAAATTCAAAATTGCTCCGTTCAAACTGTGTAATATTTTCTATCAGATCCAATCTGTAGCTACCTGACAGATCCAGAGTCTTGACCGGGCTGTACGACAGGATTACTTCCTGCCTGTACCTGGTATCACCTGATTGAGCATAAGATTTTCCGGCAGCAATACCCATAAAAGCTGCAAAAAAAACAATCTTATATATTCTACTCCAATTCATCAGTCTTCATCTGAACCTGAAACAGATTTATTTTCATTCTCGGAAGCATAGTAAAACACCGCAATGTATGCTACATCTCTCAGGAAATTAATGCTCCGTATTTCCACTCTGTGTATCGGAAGTCCTGTCCTGGTTTTGAGATCCAGCAGCATTTCATCTCTCTTCTCGGGAGTAATCAGATCTATCCTTTCATAAACTACTTCTTTCATGTTCTCATGGGAAAGATTGACAAATCTGTCCAGCATCAGCACCACTCCTATTATCAATGCATTGCACAGAATGATAACTCCAAAATTTTCTCCCGGAGTTGCCAGCGCATTCACAATACCTATTGTAAGAGATGCAAAAAGGTATCCCATTTCTTTAATGGGCACTGTCACTGTACGATATCTGATAAAGCTGAATATCGCAAAAAGTCCGAATGCAAATCCCATTTGTATAGCCGCTGTGCTCAGCAAAGCACAGACAATAAATATCAGCAGATTAAACAACGCAAAGGTGAATAAGAAATCTTTGTTTTTGTGCGTGTTGTAATAGATGAGTCTTACCAGGATAAATGAAGCTGCAATATTGATCAAAAGACGAATGAGTAATATCTGACTATCGAATGCAGGCAGGTGATTTGTTACTTCTTCTAACATAAAGCTGATCTAAAAAGTGGGATGAAATTGTTCAATTTTCAATAATTGGGATTTAAACTGGTTTTGTTTGTGGTGTAATCCCAGTACAGCTACACCGGTCACATATTTACTGAAGCTGCCCGGGTAAATTCTCATTTTTTTGAGCATCTGTACCAAAGGGCTTGTCACATCATAGCGCGCTTGCTTTAATTCCAGAATGACAACATTGGGTAAAGAAACGATTTTACCATCTTTATAAAAACTGATATCTGTATCAATAGTGATCCGTTCTTCTTTATTGCAATGTGTCAAAGTAATTCTTTTGAATGAGTTGGACATTTTCTTTTCCAGAGGTCTGTTTGCCAGTCTTTTATAATCTATCAAGCGATATTGCTCGTCTGTGATAAAATCCCTCATTTCATCTGTACTCACTCTGGTTTTATCCGTCTGATCACCTGGTAATTTTCTTTTGATTTCATAAAATTTCAAACCGGAATCCATATACTCCCGAAGACGCACTTTCATACGATGCACATACCCATTGTGATGATCTACATAAAACTGAAAATCGGGTGTATCGAAATAAATAGTATTGTAATGAAATACCCTTCTATCCTGTATCTGCAGAATTTTATGATCGGTCTGAATCTGATCCAATAAAATAAACAGCTGATCTACACTCAGTACAAATTTAGTATCCATTCTCCTGGTCAATGCTACTGACTCCAGCTCCTGAAGAGAGACAGTTTTCCAATCTGAGGTATATGCATTCAAGTCAACCATTTGTTTTCTAGATATTTATTTCGAAAACCTCCAACTCTACCTTTGATTTTTTTTCGGTCAGGCTTACCTTTCTGATAACAGGCTCTATTCCATTTGGACAAGTTCCACAATCTGAATACACCCACACCTCATAATTCCCTTTTCTTAATTGGGTAATTTCAAACGAACCATTATGTGAGGTTCTTATTCTGTCTAATACCTCACTTTTCCCCTCTGCTCCGATATAAACCTCTATATCTCCTGCATACCCTTCTGCAACCAGAATGCCTGAATTATTATAATCATAGGCATATACTTTGCCATGTACACTTGCCAATCCGCCAAACCCTTCTTCTTTCTTACATCCTGTAAAAAACAATAGCATTACAGGAACAATTAATAAAAATTGAACTTTCATAAAATGGTGGGTTATCTCCCAAATATAACCTTTTTGTAATTTAATCTGACTAAAATTCATTCCTCTGATTCACTTTAACTTTCCAAGAACTTCTCCACGGGTTTACAAATAACGGCTATTTAAGCTTTCTTTGCAAAGAATATCTGACAAATGTATCATCCAACACCTATTAAGATCTCATTCTTCCTGACTAAAGAAGATTATTTGCAACATCTTTTATACTCAGCATCTAAAACTCCTGACATCCTCAGAAAGAGAAAACGGAATAGGATAATATTACCGGTAATTTACCTGTCGGTAGGTATTTTCGGATTTATTAATGGGAACATGGCATTATTTGCAGCATTATTATTACTTGCAGCATTATGGTATTCTATATTTCCGAAATGGGAACAAAAACAATATGTAAATCAATATTCAAAATACCTCGACACCAATTTGAAAGATGAAATAGGAAAAGAGGTCTCATTAGAATTTTCTGCTGAGCATATTATTCAAACTGAAAAAAATCAAAAGTTCACCACTGCTTACGACCAGATCAGAGGTTGGTATGAAACAGGACAAGCTGTCTATATCGGATTAAATGATGGCTATACCATCATCATCCCCAAAGCGGGAATCAACCATCTTGCTGAAATTGAGAATATAGTATTGAACAACCAGGATGGGATTACAATTTCTCAGGTTAAAGATTTAAGCTGGGAATGGAAATAAGATTCAGACTTTTCCGGATTACATAAACTATCGACCTTAGGTCACTTTCATTTTTTTCACCATTTTGGATAGCATTCCCGGAGCAAATCTTTTCATATACAAACCAAACATCTCTTTAGCACCTGCTACATTGATTTCCTCCTGATCTTTCAGAATGGCATTTTCTATCGCTTCGGCTACCACAGACGGTTCTAGCCCGTTTCCGGTCGCTGCATCCATTGTCCCTTGTTGTTTACCATCAGGGCCTAATGCATTGACAGACACATTGGTTTTGATGAATCCCGGACAAACCAGCAATACCTGAATCCCATCATCCGAAACTTCAGCCCTCAAGGCATCAAAGAATCCGTGTAATCCATGCTTGGCAGCGGCATATGAGCTTCTCAACGGAGTCGCGAACTTACCCATCAGGCTGGTAATAGTTACAATAGTGCCCGACTTTCTTTGCAGCATATCGGGGAGAATAGCTTTCGTAAGGGCAATCGTGCCCAGAAGATCTACGTCAATGATCTTTTTATCAAATTCAAAAGGTAAATCTTTAGCCAAAGCTCTCTGGCTGATACCAGCATTATTAATCAGGATATCAATCTGCCCTTGTTGAGACAGAATTTCCTTTGCACGGGAAGAAACTTCATCGTGATTGCCCAGGTCCATTGTATAAATAGCTACACCTTCAGCCTGAAAGCATTCATTTTTGACCCGTTCCAGCTCTTTGAGATTTCTTCCGGACAGCAAAAGGTAGCAGCCTTTGGAAGCAAAATGTCTGGCTATGGCTTCTCCTATACCGGAGGACGCACCAGTAATCAATATCTTTTTCCCTTTGAATTGCATACCGGAAATATTTATTCCTGCTAAAAATAGGATTTTTCAGGCAACTTGACAATTTGTCATAATCTATTCTGACGGCATGACCTTTGAAATCTTCGAGGGTGAAAAAATAATCATCAACATGGAAAAAGGTCATATTAGTGTACAGACGGAAAATATTTTTCCTATCATCAAAAAGTTTCTCTATTCTGATCATGAGATCTTCTTGCGCGAGTTGGTTTCCAATGCAGTAGATGCTACTAAAAAAATCAAAGGTATCGCTCAGCTTGGAGAATATCAGGACGATTTAGGCGATCTGACTATTCAGGTGTCAGTAGATAAGGATGCTAAAACGATCACTATCTCGGATAAAGGTATCGGTATGACTGCCGATGAGGTCAAAAAGTACATCAACCAGATTGCATTTTCATCTGCCAATGAATTCATCGAGAAATTCAAAGATGTGGATGATGCCAAAAGCATTATCGGACATTTCGGCCTGGGTTTTTATTCCGCATTCATGGTCGCTCATACAGTAGAAATTCAGACGAAGTCTTACAAAGATGCTCCTGCTGTTAAATGGACATGTGACGGTTCTACAGAATTCACACTGGAAGAAATCGAAAAAGCTGACAGAGGAACCACGATTGTTCTGCATGTAAATGATGATTCTGAAGAATTCCTGGATGATGCCAGAATATCAGGTCTGTTGAAAAAATACTGTCGTTTTCTGCCGGTTCCGATTCAGTTCGGAGAAAAATATCTTTCTGACGAAGAAAAAAATGAAGGAAAAGCTCCGGAGCCGAATATCATCAATATCACAGATCCTGCGTGGACGAAATCTCCTTCCTCTCTAACAGATGAAGACTATCTGAAATTTTACAGAGAACTATATCCAATGGCAAATGATCCGTTGTTCTGGATCCACCTCAATGTAGATTATCCTTTCAATCTGACTGGAATTTTATATTTCCCGCCATTGAACAAATCTTACGAAGTACAGAAAGATAAGATTCAGTTATACAGCAATCAGGTGTTTGTGACCAACAATGTGGAAGAAATTGTTCCTGAATATCTTACTTTGCTACATGGTGTGATTGACTCTCCGGATATCCCTTTGAATGTATCCAGAAGCTATCTGCAGGCAGATGGCAATGTGAAGAAAATCAACCAGCATATTTCCAAAAAGGTATCTGACAAGCTGAATGAAATCTTCAGAAATGACAGAGCTTCTTTTGAGGAGAAATGGGCTGATATCAGCATCTTTGTGAAATACGGCATGTTGAGTGATGACAAATTCTATGATCGTTCTAAAAATTACTGTCTGCTGAAAAGCTCGGATGGCAAGCTGTCTACCTTTGAAGAGTACCGTGAGAAAATTCAGGATAATCAGACAGATAAAGATGGTAACCTGATAGCCTTGTATACCAGCTCAGAGCAGGAGCAGCACTCATACATTAAAAAAGCGAATGACAGAGGTTATGATGTAGTGGTCATGGATACGATCATCGACAACCATTTTGTACAGCTATTGGAGAACAAACTGGAAAAAATCCAGTTCAAACGTGTGGATGCTGATACACTGGATAAGCTGATCGAAAAAGATTCAGCTATTGAAAGCGTGTTGACCCAGGAGCAACAGGATGCATTGAAAGCTGTTTTTGAAGGTCAGGTGAAAAAAGAAACTACCTCGGTAGAGATGAAAGCACTTTCACCGGATGATGCACCTGTAACGATTACACGCAATGAATTCATGCGCCGTATGCAGGAAATGAGCAGGATGGGTGGAGGTAATGCTATGTTCTTCGGAGAGATACCGGAGCGTGTCAACCTGGTAGTAAATACAAATCATCCGATCAGTCAAAAAATACTGAATGCTGAAGAAAGTGCAAAAGCTACGCTGGCTAAACAACTGACAGATTTAGCGCTACTCTCACAAGGCATGCTGAAAGGTGCAGATCTGACAGCTTTTGTTGAAAGAAGCTTTGGTTTAGTGACAGTATAATTTGTCATCAGAGAATATAAGAAAAGGTATGACTGATTAGTCATATCTTTTTTGTTATGGGGAGAAATCATACTCAGAACAGAACAAAGCCGGACCATCATTATCTTCTTAGTATTTGTCAAAAAAAATGACAGGCAGAAGAAACCTATGATCAGTCTCTAATAAGTATATTGTACGTACTAAAAACACGTGGTGATGAAAACTATTATACTTCTGCTCTCTTTATTGATCACAATTCAATCCGTTCAGGCGGAATGTCAGGATACAAGATATAAGGAAAAGATTTTTGAGGATATCACAGTCTTAAAAGATATCAGATACGGATCTAATAAAAATAACGCGGGCGAAGTTCAGGATCTGCACTACGATGTTTATATGCCTAAAACAGAAGAAGATACGCTGACGGAAAGACCGGTTATCATTTTTGTACATGGTGGTTCATATGTAGGAGGAAGCAAAGAATTTCCTATGCTGAAAGATATGTGTATGGAATTTGCTAAAAGAGGCTATGTATCCGTATCGGTACAGTACCGGATAGAAAAATCTTCCGGAGGATTAGATCCGATTTTACAGTTTGCAGATAAAAGCAATTGGTACAAAGCAATTATAAGAAGTACACATGATATCAAAGCTGCTATCAGAGATCTGAAAAGAGGAGTTGCAGAGGAAGGAAATCCTTACCAGATTGATACTAATAACCTGACATTGTATGGAACATCAGCGGGAGCAATTGGCGTGCTCCATACCATGTTCCTAGATGAAACAGATGCCCTGGACAATTTATGGACAATGGCCGTGAGAGATCTGGGCGGATTTGAAGGTAACACCAATGAGCTTTATCAATACCCGGTCACCAATACAGTCAGAAATCTTATTTTAAACAGTGGAGCTATCGGAGATGTGGATTGGATCCAGCATAAGAATGATGTTGATGTGATCGCTTTCCATCATACTTTAGATCCTTCTGTTCCGTATGGACACGGATGTTTTTATACTGCAGCCTGTCATCTGGGAAGATTTGACGGAATGAAAATATACGCTCCCTATCTGGAACAATCAGGTGCAAGAATCGAATCATATCCTATTGAAGGGATAGGCCATCCGGCAGATGAAGCTGTTCCTGATTTTGTACTGGAAAAAGCAGTTGCCTTCATGTATGCTTCTCAATGTAAATACGATACAACTGTATTCACTGTGCCTACAGGTATTGTCTCAGGAAGCATATCTGAAGTAAAGCTGTACCCTAATCCAAGTACAGGTAATTTTACCTTATCCGTCAAAGAATTAAAGGCCAATAGCTTTTTAAGCATCTATTCTGTCAGCGGTCAGCTACTGCACGAAGAACGTATTGTAAGACCTTTGCAGGAAATCCGGCTGAATGCTCCTAACGGCATTTATTTATTAATACTTACAGACGACATGGGTGGGAATAAAACATCTAAGCTTCTGATTAGTAATAATTAGCAGCAAGAAATTATATCAGGTTGAAAACTATATACTTGGTAAATGGTCTGTCATTAGTATATTCTCCCTGAAATCTTAGTGTAATCTTAGAAACCTTGATATCAAAAGGAAATTCCTGAATAGTTTTTGCCTGCTTCAGATATTTATTCCAGTCAAATTCACTCTGGGTTGTTCTTGTCTGAAGAAAAATATAATCCAATACTTCCTGAATTGAAGTCGGTGGAAATTGTTTGATATCATCTACGGTATAAGCTTTTTTGTTGTATTTATTGGAAGAGCTTACCTCAATTTTCTGCCACGGCGACCTAAAGCTTTTAAGCTTAGTCAGGTCTATATTGTCTCCGGTAGTAATAATCGTCAGAATAGTTTCATACTGCTGCTCTACCAGTAATCTTTTAGTTGCATCAATATTAATGGTAAAAGTTTTATCCAATAGCATTTCCCCGTTTTTGTCCCAAATAACTACACTGTCTTTGGTAAAAATGGTTGCACCTCTTTCCTCCCATTGCTCTACAGTAGGAAAAAGTACTTTAATCTGTTCCATCTGGAAAGTGATACTGTCCACCTTAGTATAATCGTCTTCCATATTTTCAGGTATAGAAAAATCATCTGACCCGCCACAAGAGACGATTAACATAGATAGGAACACAAAAACAACAGCATTGAAAATGCCTTTTATCCCAAAAATCATTTTACAAAAATTATAGATTCGTAACAAACACTTAGACAAAGTTAAAATATTCCAAGTGATTTATTTAGGATATTAAAAACTATCTTTTTGTTAATTTATTGAGAAATATAAAGAGATGGAAATATAAAGTTCTAAGCAATCCGTAATGATGTTTCATGATATCAAAACGCTCTGTAAGAGACTCAATCTTATGATTATCAGTAGAATCTCCCGTTACAAAATCAGAGATGATTTCCGGATATGCTGAAATGACCTTTGCTTTTTCTATGCAATTTAGCATCCAGTCCACATCACTGCTCCATTTGTAAGACAGATTATAAAGTGGGGTAATTTCTCTCTTTACTAAAAATGACTGATGAGAAACATTTGTACCATTTTTAAAAGAGTATTTATCCAGATTTTCCGGAAAAGATTGTTTTTTGTACTCGCTGCGGGTTTTTATAGCATTTCTATTCCGGTCTATCAGTAAACACTCTCCAAAAACAATATCAGGACAAGGAATTTTATTGATTTTTTGAATAACAATATTTTCAATAGTGTGCTTATCGTGTAGCGCATCCCCTCCGTTGATGAACAAAACATAATCACCTGTTGCCAATAAAAGCCCCTTATTCATAGCATCATAGATCCCATTGTCTTTTTCCGAGACAAAATGTTGTATATATAGCTTGTATTTTTTTAAAATCTCTGACGTACCATCGGAAGATCCGCCATCTATAACAATGTATTCAATATTGGGATAAGTCTGACCTGTAATGCTCCGGAGAGTATATTCTATATCATGCACTCTGTTGTAAACAACAGTAATGATCGAAACTACAGGAGACTCTGACATTCCAACTAAATTCTCCTCAAAAATAGCTATATAAATTTCAGTTTGACAACCTGAGATATGGAAAGAAAATCATTGATCTTCATCACCACTTTATTGATAAGATCATATCGTTTCAGATCACTGATATCCTTAAAAAACGGCTGTGCTTCCACCAGCTCAAGATTATCATTCCACCTCTCTATATCCCCTACTTCTATAATTCCCCATTTGAGGTTTGCGTTCTTCATACCCGCTTCATGAATCTTTGTATTCACCAGTAATATTCCCAGCTGTGAAATCACATCAAAAACAATCTCAGCACCGCGCAATCTGGGCGCAATCTGGTTCAAAAGACTTTTAATTTCATCTTCTTCAAAATAAGGAAATACACCCGGCGCTAATATCAGCAACCCTACCTCAATCGAACCGATATCATCTATCCATGTAGTATCAAAAAGAGATTTTCTGATATAGTAAACTCTTTCACTGGGAACAGGCAGTAATTTTTCTCTCAGTTCAATGCTGTCCGGCAAGTCTAAATCATACCAGATATTTGTACCGT
Organism: bacterium; assembly: GCA_037189845.1. Classification (GTDB taxonomy): domain Bacteria; phylum Bacteroidota; class Bacteroidia; order Chitinophagales; family JADIYW01; genus JAMLHH01. The sequence goes on along the minus strand of JBBCIS010000014.1, from coordinate 11,494 downwards.
TATCACATCTGTAAAAATAAGTGTCTAGTCCTACCCCCAAAGTAAGGATTTTACCATAAGGATGTTTTGTCTGAAAATCTTTGATATAGTGATCAAATTTCAATGCTCTGGCTACCAATCCGGCCACACCGATTTCAGAAATATCTCTCCCGGTTTTCTTGAAATCAAAATTGATTCGCTGAGATATTTCTACTGATTTAGGATCATGTAGAATTCCATCTTCTTTTTTACTTTCCAAAACTCTGGCAGTGAGGGGAAGCAGTAAAGTTTCCTGTACATCACCTAATTGGATATCATATTTTGCGCTCATATAGAATATTCTTTAGTATAAATAGTATATTTTCTGAACATAACAATGTCAATACCTATTATTATAATCGTAATCTTTCAAAGTAAGTTTAATTTTTGGATATTATTTCATCTTGTGACTAATTCAACAGAGCTGATCTAATTTGCTTAATTTGCATACAATTTATATAGATTATGTCTAAGTTGCCTTATATAGTAGGTCGTCACCCTGTTTTGGAAGCCATTGAAAGTGATAAAAAAATTGATAAGATTCTGATTTCCAAGCATGCAAAAGGGGAAGCAATAGATAAAATCAAACAGCTTTGTCGCCAGATAGATATTCATTTTCAGGTGGTACCGGAAGAAAAGCTTCAACGTGAATTCAGAAATCTGAATCATCAGGGAGTGGCGGCTTTGATGAGCGCCATTGACTATTATGAGCTACAGGATGTGATAGACAGCGTGCTCGACTCGGGAGAATTACCGTTTTTTATCATTCTGGACGGAGTGACAGATGTGAGAAATATCGGAGCTATTGCCCGTACTGCTTATGGGCTGGGTGTACATGGCATTATTATCCCGCAAAGAGGAGCTGCTGCTTTACAGGCGGATGCAATTAAGTCTTCGGCAGGGGCCCTGTTGCATATCCCAATATGCAGAGTACAGAATCTCGTTGCTTCCATAAAGGACCTGAAGCTGAACGGCATTACAGTGGTAGGTATTCATGCTCACACGGAAGAATTTATCGCCGATATCAGCGGAGACATTCCTTTGGCCCTGGTCATGGGCGCAGAAGATACCGGCATCAGTCCGGGAGTTCAGAAAGAGATAGATGAATTTTATAAAATTCCTATTCAGAATTTAGAATCATATAATGTAAGCGTGGCTGCAGCACTGGTGATGTATCAGGTGAAAATAAACAGGCTACAAAAGAATATGTTGTAACTATAGTCATAGTTGTTCGTTGACAATAAAACTATCTTACAGCAAATACAATTCGTTATGGCACAAATCCTGGTTCCTTTTGACCACTCAGAGAATGCATTTATAGCTTTACAGCAGGCGATATTAATTGCCAAAAGAAACGGAGCAAAAGTTGAAGTTTTCCATGTAATTAACTTGTTGGTGAGCAGAGATTATCCAATGGCATGGACAGAATCAGACGAAGAAGCGATCAAAGAAAGTCTGCGGGAAAAAATAAATGCTGCAAAAAATACACTGTCGATAGATGATGTAGATGTAACGGTGACTTTACAAAGAGGAGAAAGAATTGCCGACGAAGTATTGCTGAGGGCAACTAACTCAGACACAATTTTCATTATGATGGGCACACATGGCGTAACCGGATTAATAGATAAAATGTTAGGTACCAATAGTCTGGATGTAATCAGCGCATCCAAATGGCCGGTTTTACTCATTCCTCCACACTGGGAAGCCAGAGAACTAAATGAGCTAATTGTAGCTTCAGAGTTAAATGAGCTGATATCTGTCACTGATTCGGTAAAAGATCTGGAAGCATTTTTCAAAATACCTGCAAGGGCTGTTCAATTGACTGGTGTTATTGATACAGTAGAGCAGTCAACCAAAGAGGTTAGTGGAATTCCTTTCGAATATGTGTCTACCGACATAGGACACAGTCTTGCTCAAAATCTGAGAACATATACAAAAGATTACAAAAATTCAATTCTTGTGATGTACATACATCCACGGAAATTTTTACAAAAATTCTTTGGGATCAGTCTTACAGAAGAAACGGCAAAAGTGATCGAAATTCCTTTGTTGTCTGTAAGAAGGGATATAACCAATTGATAAACAACAATGGACTGTTTATTTTAGTTTTAAACCTGAGGGTTTGAGGGTAGTGTCGTAAATAATACGATAAAAATTGAGAAACAGATGCTTACTAACATGACATTCTACTAATTATGTAATTGGCTCTGCTGAACCACTTCGTTAGGTTTCTGAAAGAATCTCTATTTGCAAATGTATGACACTACCAGTTTTTTTATTGACATGTTTTTTCTATAGTTTAAAAATTAAACCATACTATATCTATTTTAAATCACATGTTACTGTTCCCATACTCATACCCTCGCATTCTTTTTTATGATTGACTAATGTATTTTTTTTCATATCATACGAAACAGTCATTCCGGATATAGAATCTTTACAATTACATGTTCTTTCAATTTCCACTTCAACTTTTTCCTGTTCTTTTTCTTTACTACAGGATACACTCAATAAAGCGATGGATAAAAACAAAACACTTTTCATAATAATTAGATTTTAATAAGTTATATTATATCAATAATACAAAACTATTACAAATTATCCAACCAGAATCTTTTTACGTTTTCTCCCATGATGAGGCGGATCTGCTCCGGAGTCAGTCCCTCTTTGAGCATGGCCTCGACTAAAATATTCAGTCCTGTGATATCAAAAGGAGCTGTTACAGCTCCGTCATAATCTGAACCCAGCGCAACATAATCTGCACCTACTAAGTCCACTGCATACTTCATCGCTTTGGCAGTAGCACTGGCATCAGGACCACAAACCGCTCCTTCAAACAATGCAATTCCTATCAGACCTCCACTCTGAGCAATAGCTTTCAGATGTTTGTCAGATAAATTTCGTGGAGATGGACAAGTACCATATACGCCGGTATGTGAAGTGATGATCGGCTTATGATATACCTGAATAATATCATCCAGCATTTTCGGTGAGGAATGGGCTACATCCAGAATAATATTTTTTTCTGCAATTTTTGCCAATACCTGTTTGCCAAAATCACTCAGTCCTTCATGAGTTTCTCCGTGAGCAGAACCTCCCAGCTCATTGTCCTGAAAATGGACAGGGGCCATCATTCTTACGCCTGCATTGTAGAGAACATCTACATTTTTAATATCGCCACCCAATGCATGCAGCCCTTCTATTCCTAAGAATCCGGCCGATATCTGCGGCTGATTATTTCTGTCCTCCAGATATTTTTGTAAATCTTCTGCACTGTAGATGATTCTGAATTTTCCATCAGATTTCCCCTCAAACTTTTTCAATTCTCTGCATTGGGAAATAGCTCTGTTAGTCACATTGAACCAGGAAGAAGGTCCACGGCCTATTGCAAATGAATGCAATTTCAGCATATCAGAATCAGTATCGTTTGCATGGAAATTGATTCCGAAAGGCACCTTAGATACTATGGTAAATGCCTGTAATGCTACTTTTCCTTCTATCAGACGTGGAATATCCACATGACCATATGTGTGCTTTTTGTTGAGATTTCTTTTCCAGAGCAAAGCATCACAATGCAGATCAGCTATAAAATCCAGTGAGTTGAACACCTGCTGTGCTTCTTCCGAAACTATATATGGCGGATTTTGGGCGTTTTTATTCATCCTTTTGTCAATAATACCCGGAAGAATCAAAATTACCAGTACGTATAATACAGCTAATCCTATGATGAACTTCAATAACTTCTTACCCATTTTTTGCGCATTTATACGAATGTAGGGAAATGAGACGAATGATAAAAATGTCACCCGACCACCTCACGGTGTTCACATTTAAAAGGATATTAAATTGCCGCTAATACATGAATTGAATTTTTCAGCACAACAAAGATGCTTTTACTGCCATTATTTATAATCAGATTACTGTTTGAGAAAGGAATAGGAATGTTTATCTATTTATTAGTGAATCGTGGCTGTTTATTTAAATGATTATCTGTCAAATATTTACTAAAATACGAATGTCATGCGACTACCTAACCATCTTCATCTACCTATAAAAAATATTAGATCTAAAATGCCTCGTTGAAAACAAAGTAAATTCCGTAGGTTCCTCTCCAGAATCCTACATCCAGCCTGGCTACTATATTTTTGTCTTTAAACGGTCTGAATCTCGCGCCGCCGCCTATAGAATAGGAATATTCCTTCACTTTAAAGTAGTCCATAAACTCATCTCCTACTATACCACTTCCAAAAAATCCGGAAAGAATCAGTCTGCCCAGCGGAACTCTCAGCTCTCCCTGTAAATTGAATAAAAATTTATCTCTGGCAGAACCTGCCGTATATCCTCTCAACAGCTTATCACCTCCCAGTCTCGGCAACATATAAAAAGGAATATCTCCGAAACTCATCTGTGACATCACCTGAGATGCCAGAATGACTTTTCTCTTTATATTCAGAAAAGCTCTGTACTCTGCCTTCAAGCTCCCAAATTGATATTTGCTGCCCATCCAGGTAGGATATCCGATGGCTGTCACTTCAAAGAAATTTCCTTTATACGGAAAATAAACATCATCTCTGTTGTCAAATGCTGTTCTGATACCGGCACCTTGCACAAATCCACCTGGCTTACCCACATAATTATTAGTGTCGAGCATTTTGCCCGGCTCAGCTTCTATACTGGTGGTGTAGTCCATATGATATACCGGACCTATCAAAAAGACATCTTTGATGCGGTTCTGATAAGATGTATAAAACCTGTATCCCTTTGTGAGCGCTATTTCTTTATGATCCTTCTCCAGCTTGTTACCAATGCCGTAAAAAGGCTGTTTTTGCTTCCTGTAGTTCAATTCATATTCCAGCTGATGCTTATTCCCTTTATGGTATAAGCTGCCAAAAATTTCAATATTCATCTGGTGGTCTATAGAATATGTCACCCAGGGAATAATATATGTCGGAGCCGTTGTACTGTCATTTTTCAATCTCCATGTCACCACTCCTCCTACTCCAAGCATCAGGTTGGTTTCCGGCGTATAATACACTAATGGAAAGGCCAGATAGGTTACCGGCCTGGTCTGATTGAAAATTTTATAAAAAAAAGATTTCTTTTCAGCAGTAGTATCTGTAGCTAATGAATCCTGTATCTCCCGGATAACAGCTAATGTATCGATAACAACGGAATCCTGTGCTTCCTGAACAACAGGCAATGAATCACTGGCACCTGAATCCTGTGCGCGGGATGAAAATGCAGCTAATAAAAAAGCAATGAAAAATAGTGTATGCTTAGGCTTCAAGGGGATATATTTTAAAATTTTTCTGCGCTTTCCTTTAATATAGACTGTAGTAATTTTTTAGCCCTGTGAATCTGAACTTTTACTGTTCCAAGCGGCAAATTCAGCTCATTTGCGATTTCGTCATAAGAGTATTCTTCAAAAAATCTTAGCCTGATAACCCTTTCAAAATCTTCGTCCAGATGCTGTACTACATCATGTATGATTTCCATACGTTGTTCTTTGATAATTCTCTCTTCAGGATTGAGCGTAGCAGCAGCAACTTTATTATCCAGCACCACTTCTCCGGGTTGAATATCACTGCCCAATGCAATTCCTACAGTTTCAATTGATTTTTTTCTCAGAAAATCTATAGATGTATTGGAAGCAATTTTAAATACCCATGTAGAAAAGCCGTGTGTAGGAACATATTTGTCTAAATTTCTGAAAGCTTTTGTGAAGGTGACATAGGTCAGATCTTCCGCATCTTCGGGAGCTTTGACAATCTTTAAGATCAGATAATATACTGATCTCCGGTATCGTTCCAACAGTTCGGCATAGGCACGTTGGTCATCATTCTTTGCTAACTCTATTAATTCTAAATCTGTGACCTTATTCTTCATTTCCATGTTGCTTTTTGAGTCAATTTTGAATGAGCACCCTGAGCTACCAGAGCAATAATGTATATCAAATCCAATACTGCAATTTTATAGAAATTCAAGTTTAACGAATATTTATGACAAAAGCCATACAGGGACAATTGCAACATTAAAAAATATAAAAGGGAGCATATCCAGGCAGAATTATCACATTGCAGAAAACAAATTAAATACAATAACAACATGTAAAAAATTAATTTTGAAGCTATAAACAGTCCTAAAAAAATATGGTGAACCATCTGATATTTTCCGCCAGTAGCATAATGCCTAGTTTTTTGATTCCACCATGAGTTGTAGCTGTCAGGAGGCAGACTGTACATATATGTCCCAATATCCTGACATACAACGGTTTTGGTATGCTTCACTGCTTCCTGAACAAATAAATCATCATCTCCCGAGGTGATCTCCAGATGCGAACCGAATCCTCCTACTTTGTTAAAGAGTGATCTTGTGTAGGCAATATTCCGCCCGACACCCATGTACGGGATATTCCACAAAGCATATCCAACATACTGTATCATGGTGGTGATCGTTTCGTAAGCAACTATATTATCCAGCCAGGTGTTTTTATTCTCATAAGGAGCAATTCCCAGTATCAATTCAGTATCACCGGAAAAATTCGCGGTCATTTTTCTGATCCATTGATTACTTTTGGGATAACAATCTGCATCTGTCATCAATAGATAAGGATATTGCGCAGCCGAAATTCCTGATTGCAATGCACCTTTTTTCCCGGATGTCGTTTTATTTTCCGGCAATATATTGACCAGCTTAAGATGCTTGTATTTTTGTTCAAATTCTTTTAAAACATTCAAGGTATCATCTGATGATGCATCATTGACCACTACGACTTCAAACCCGGGATGGTCCTGCTCTAAAATCCGCGGCAGATATTTTCTAAGATTTTCTGATTCATTTCTGGCACAAATGATAACTGAAACAGGTAAATGATGATTATTATCTATTTTTGTGCTCTGTCGTGCGAAAAATATTTTCAGCAACAGCATACCATAATACAATATCTGTATTGCAACAGCTATATATAGAAGGTGTTCTGGCATGATTAACTTTGGTTCGCTCCAAGATAGATAAAAGATATAGAGTCAAATGCATTTTAAATTACAAAACTCAGATAAAAATAGTCAGGCACGTGCCGGAGAAATCACTACAGATCACGGTGTCATCCAAACACCGATTTTTATGCCTGTAGGAACTGCCGGAACTGTAAAAGCCGTACATTTCAGTGAGTTAAAAGAAGATGTTCACGCACAGATCATTCTCGGTAATACTTATCACTTATATCTGAGACCGGGACTGGATATTTTAAGAAAAGCCGGCGGTCTGCATCAATTCAACACCTGGGATAAGCCTATTTTAACAGACAGTGGTGGTTATCAGGTATATTCATTGAGCGACAGAAGAAAAATCACGGAGGAAGGCGCTACTTTCAAGTCACATATAGACGGCAGCAAGCATCTCTTCACTCCGGAATATGTCATGGATATCCAAAGAATTATCGGTGCGGATTTCATCATGGCATTTGATGAATGTACGCCATATCCCTGTGATTACAACTACGCCCGCCGTTCTATGGAGATGACACACAGATGGCTCAAAAGATGTATCGACAGATTTGACAGCACTGAACCATTATATGGATATGAGCAGACTCTGATGCCTATCGTACAGGGAAGCACTTATTCTGATTTAAGAAAAAGATCGGCTGAATTTATTGCTTCCTGTGACAGACCTGCCAATGCTATCGGGGGACTTTCTGTAGGTGAACCTCATGAAGAAATGTATGCCATGACGGATGAAGTCTGCTCTATTCTTCCAAAAGACAAACCAAGATACCTGATGGGCGTAGGAACTCCTGCAAATATTCTGGAGTGTATTGCACTGGGAATAGATATGTTTGACTGCGTAATGCCTACACGCAATGCCAGAAATGGGCAGCTGTTCACTTCAGAAGGCATCATTAACATCAAAAATGCAAAGTGGAAAGATGATTTCAGCCCTATTGATGCGAATTGTCCTGCCGGTACCAGCCAGACGCATTCCAAAGCTTATCTGAGGCACTTGTTCATCAGCGATGAGCTGTTAGCCTACCAGGTAGCCAGCATTCACAATCTTTCATTTTATCTGTGGCTCGTTACAGAAGCACGCAAGCACATTATCGAAGGCGATTTTGCAAGCTGGAAAAATCAGATGGTTCCAAAATTGGCGCAAAGGCTCTAAATGAATCTTCTAGACAGATATATTATTAAGAAATATTTAGGAACGTTTGGTTTTATCCTGCTCCTGCTGACTTCTATTGCCATCATTATAGATATTACGGAGAAGATAGATGATTTTATTACTTCCGGACTGAGCGCCTGGGAAATTATCACTCAGTACTATGTTCATTTTGTTCCGTGGATCATCATGATGCTGGCTCCTATCTTTGTATTTATTTCTGTCATTTTTTTCACCTCAAAGCTCACCGGTGACTCAGAGATCATCGCTATGCTGGCAGGCAGGGTCAGCTTTTACAGGCTACTGGTTCCTTATCTGATATCAGCTTCATTTCTGGCAGGACTTTTTTATATGACCAATCATTACTGGCTGCCGGATTCCAACAAAAAGTTTTTTGAATTTACTGACAAGTATACTTCATCCAGCGTAGAAACTTCCAAAGACAATGTTCATTTCCAGTTTAAAAGAGATACACTGGTGTATGCACAGTCCTGGAATGATGGCGACAAATCAGGATATAAATTCACGCTTGAAGTATTCGAAGGCAGACTGATGACGTATAAGCTGGCAGCTGACAGAATTGCCTGGGATACAGCTCACAAAAACTGGCTGGTAGAGAATTATATTGAAAGGACTGTTATCAACGAACAGGAGGATAAGATCACGGAAGAAAGTAAAAAGAACTTTAACTGGGGATTTAGGCCCATGGATTTCTTAGTGCAGATCAATATTAAAGAATCCATGACGACTCCTGAGCTAAAGAAATTCATAGCGGAACAAAAGGCTAAAGGAGCTGAAAATCTGCAGTTTTATGAAGCTGAAGAATACAAACGAACTGCTGTCCCTGCCAGCACGGTCATTCTGACCATCATTGCGTATGCGATGACTACGAAAAAAAGAAGAAACGGCATGGGTATCTATATCGTGGCAGGTCTGGCCATCAGCGGTATCTATATCATGATCCAGCAATTCTCCGCTGTATTTTCCACCAAAGGAAATCTCGAACCGATGTGGGGAGCATGGATTCCCAATTTCCTGTTTATTTTTGTGGCTATACTCCTGATGTGGAGAGCACCGAAATAGTTTTTGAGTTTCGTTAGCCACTAAGACTCCAAGTCACTAAGGTTTTCGTACATTTCTTTGTGCCTTTATAACTTCGTTACATTTCTATTATTCAATATTTACAGGCAAAAGAAAAATTCTCTACTGTTTTTGTAGAATAATGTTCTGATAAATACTAAAAAATCATAATTTTATTACAGAGTCGGCATTTGTTTTACTTTTAATTCAAGTGCTTTATTGACAAAATCATTTTATAAAAAACAAAGCATCATATCATGGCAACTAACCCATTTATCGTTACACCCCAGGCAACAGGAGGTAATAGTATCGGGAAACTAAAGGAATACATTCAGAATAACCTGTCTGAGCTAAATCAGAAAATGGCACAAAACGGAGCAGTATTGTTCCGTGGATTTGAGGTCAACCAGCCTGCAGATTTTGAGGCCATCGCAAAAACGCTGGACAACGATTTAAAGAACGATTACCTGGGTACTTCGCCAAGAAATATTGTAAAAGGTACTGAATATGTTTTTTCAGCAAGTGAGCTGCCTCCCCACTACCCTATCATGCAGCACTGCGAGATGAGCTTCCTGCCTACAGCTCCGAGACGACTGATGTTTTACTGTTATATAGAACCTCAGGTAGGCGGCGAAACTCCGATCTGTGATTTCAGGGAAGTAGCTAAAAATATGAATCCGAAGATCAAAAAAGATTTTGAAACCAAGGGCATTAAAATCATCAGAAATTATTGTGCTCCGGGACAGGAAAAAAGCAATTCTTTCCAGCTAAAACCCTGGGTAGATATGTTTCAGACCACTGATAAATCTGTCGTAGAAAAAAAATGTGCTGAAAATAATATTACGGTAGAATGGGTGAATGGCAACGAGCTCAGGCTCATCAGCACACATACTGCGTTTAAAAAGCATCCGCAATCCGGAGACGAAGCGTGGTTCAATCACTTACAGGTATTTCACGCCTCTGCAGCTGCCATGGAATATGCAAAAATTGTCCGGAGACAAAAGACCTTTGATGCATGGAAAGTCAATATTTACCTGCAGGTAGTTACTTTCCTGAAAAAATTCACAGAAAAGCCTATTGACAGAGCGATGCATGTCTGCTATGCTGACGGTACAGAAATTCCGGAATCTCATATCCAGCACGTACAGGATCTGATCTGGGATCATATGTATTTCCTCCAATGGAAAAAAGGTGATGTGATCGCTCTGGATAATTTTTCTACAGCGCACGGAAGATTACCTTACAAAGGCCCTCGTGAGATCCATGTTTCCTGGACTTCATAGAAGAATTGTTCATAATAAAGAGAGCTTGCCGGCTGTATTGCTGACAAGCTCTTTTTTATTTTGTGAAGCTTAATTATCAGAACTTCGCTACCTGCTGAGGCTCTATATTCCCGTCAGCATATTGCAGAATCACATAGTAGTTGTCGCTCTTGTACGCTGACATATCTATCTGTATCTGGTCCTCTTTGATCGAAACATCTGTTTTCTCCAGGATAATATTGCCCATCTTGTCAGAGATAATAACCTTCATCAGCTCTGATTTATTTTCCTCTTCATCCTTGTAGGTGATGATCAATGTCTGGTAGGACATATAAGCATCATAGTAGTCTACTTCTGTGGGTTCGGACACTCCACGCATCATCGCAGTTGAGCAAGTGATACCATTGGACAGGAAAGTATAGGTATTGGAGATCGTACCACAGGCATTGGTCACATCCGCCTTTAATGTCAGCGATGCATTTGCTACTCTTAAATGCACATTGATCTTTCTAGGATCTCCACCTACATTTGAGCTCCATAAGGCTGACGTAGCTGCAGGATATGAGGACATTTTTGTCCAGGTAATGCTGCTATAGTTTTCATAATGTGCCGTGTAGTCTATTCCGCCACCGATATTTTTATAGCACTGCATGTTGAGTCCAAAATCATCTTCTGTATTCGGATATGCTGTCCTGTAGCTTTCACTGGCAAAATATACATACTGAGGCATGTTGATAGCAATCGTTTTAACGAAAGTATCCAGCATGCCACAGAAGGAAACCACTGCATACAGCTTTACATCTCCCCGTCCGCGTGATGCTACTATACAGGAATTACCGGATGGAGTGAGTATAAGGTCTACACCCGGATGGAACCAGGTCACCGTCGCTCCCGCGGGTATATTAGATACAGTGTATGTTTGCGATGAACCACAGATAGAATTGGCTCCTGTAACCTTGGTCTGCGTTTTATCATAG
>JBBCIS010000013.1:0-28767 GCA_037189845.1 bacterium | reverse complement strand
ATCTCCCCAACCTACTATCATAGATTCTTGCTCCGAAATCATAGCCATTACCTTCTCCATAGATTTCATTGTCTTGTTCCTGCCCATTAAACCCGAACCTATATTTACCTTTTTTGGCGTAAATGGAACCTGGAGGTGGGCATTTCTTGTCCTGTATCCAACCTTCTCTCAGGGAGATATCATCAATATAAGCGGTAGTAGTTTCTGTAGCACCGAGCTTTTCAGCACCCAGCATGATCCAGAAGCTTTCAGCAGGAGCTTCAAAGCTCACAGTTACCCAACCTTCTGAGTCCGGCTCTGACAATTGCTCAAAGTAAGGTAAGGGGAGGCCGGATGCCATGCGCTCTTCGGTAACAATACCCAATACTCCATGATCAAAGCTTCCGCTTGTCTCACCTATGAGCTTGTATCTGAAGAGGTACTCTCCACCGGCACGCATACCTGTCACATGTCTGGTTATATATGCTATATGCTCTCCTTGATCTCCAAATGGGCTCTGATCCAGCTCCAGTATGATACGGCCGTTTACCTCATCCCATTCCATTGGGCCTCCAATGCGTCCGGACACGGGACTGAATGGTTCTATACTGTTTCTCCATCCTGTGAGGCTGGAGCTGTTGTCAAAACCATCAGAGAAGACCGGATTGTATACAAATGGCGGCGGCTCAGGCAGCTCTTCTACCAGGTAATTTCTCCATGTTGTGCCTGCATCAGAGAGGAATTCATCCCTGCTGATCTCCGTACAGGTATCTGTGTCTATGATCCGTTCTACTGTGATATCGCTGATGGACATTATCTGATTGGTATCGCCATATATATAGTAATAAAATGCTAAAATCACCTCAGGATGATACAAATACAACGTGAACTCCTGATATCCTAAGCTATCATTATAGCTGTTGATGAAATGCAGTGCATTTCTCAAGGAATCCATTCCATAAATATATACACTACCCGAATGAGAGCTCGCTCCCGATAAGTCCGTCACATCCAGGTGATAGCGGATACGGTATTTGCCTCTCTCCAGACCTGTGAACGTCTTGCCTGCGTAATATTGAGAATATATACGTGTCGTCGTATCTTCCTGATATAAATGCTTCATTGGGTGCATTTCCAGCTTTTCTTCCGGAGCATTCACTCTCAGCAGGCTGTCTATATGATAAGAGCTATACCACTCTACATTAAAACCGCTGCGTGAACCGGTGGCAAAGCTGTCTGTAAATATCTCTACGTCATAAGGCACTGACAATGGTTCACATTCTGTCAGCTGTATATAGTCTATCACAAATACCGGTGCCGTGGTATCAAACTGAAGCACCTCACTATATGACATATGCCTCCAGTAGGCCGTGATCAGGGTATCGGTAGCTACAAACTCATATTCAAAATCAGCTGTAGTATAAGGATTGTCAATTACAAATGGTTCGATATAATAAGGATTATACAGATCCTGTTTATTGCTCACGTAAAAATTTACCCCTGAAACATCCTCACCATATCCGGACATCCGGTAGCTTATCCTGTATATTTTACCCGGCGTGACCCTGAAGTCTCTGACAGCGTAAGTACGTTTCGGAGAGGAGCTGTTAAAGCTTCCCTCATAATATACTTTGAGCTGTCCGTTGACGGTATCTGTTTCCAGACGGCCGTATGTAGGGGTGGCAGGCGGCGGCGTAGTATCGGGCAGATAAATTTTCTTATTCAATGCTATATTGTCCAGATATATGCGGTGGTATAGCGTATCGCCTGTAGTTGCAATCAATGTCAACGGGGCAGGTGCATTCAGAGTAAATGACAGCTTGTGGGTAGACCCATCCACAGAGTAGGCAGAAAGCGGAATCCTCATCTGAGCAAAAGCATCACCACTACCCAGATCGAAGTTACTCAGGCTATCCGTATATGCCAGCAGCAGATGCGGAGTAACATTGTTGTTCGTTACTGCTACATCTATCTGCAACTGATATTGTCCTGTATCAGTAAGTCCCAGATCTTTGACAGCGAGTCCTGTCCAGTCATCTTCTTCACCAAATACCTTCTGTGTTTTGATAGCCAGTACGCCTGATGTATCCTGTGCCGGTATATGCTGCCATGCTAATTCACCTATTCTGATAGAAGAGAAACTGCTGATGAGATTGACTTCATTGATCCATCCTGATGTATCGGGTGTACATGTACCCAGCGTATCGAATGATGAGCAGAATACCAGCTCGCCCTCACCTTCTGTCTCTGCAATACCAATGCTCTCTATCCATCCCTCTGTCAGGCTATAATCATCTATATAATAATGATAAGGATCAAGTCCTTCTTTTACTACAACAATAAGCATCACCATACTGGAATCCAATGCTTCAAATCTGGCCTCCAGGGTATCTGCAGGGTACTGAATCTCTATCATGGTATCCGGCTCACCGATCATTCCGCTATCAAATACCGATGTTCTGAACAATACCAGACCCATTCCTTCCAGATCATTGATAGTATCTGTCTCTACACGGAAACGGACAATATACTCTTTACCTGTCTGTAATCCTTCCAGTCTGCGACCTAATACACCCTGAGCATTCTGGTCATCAGGATCAGCTAAAGCATTGACCATCATGCCTACCCGCATACGACCTGTAGCGGTATCGTGGGTAAGGACAGACAGTTCTACTTCCTGCAAGGCATCTTCCGGCTCCAGGAAGCTGTTTCTCCATCCGGCAATACTGCTACTGTCTGCAAACGGCTGATACAGGATGGTGTCGGTGGCAATTGCAGAGCTGTCAACTGTACTTACTCTGAGATCTCTGAGCAGGACTACCGATTGAGCAGAGGTATCCACTCTGACGGTCATAAAGACCAGTACGATATCATCCACCGGAGGTGTCCACCGGATAGTTTCAGGATTTGTGGTAAATCTATTGGAATCTGCACGTATGTATATAGGAGCCTGTGCGAAGATATTCATTCCGGCATTTTCCAGTGCCTGCCTGTCATAGATCAGGAGCATCTGATTACTGAATGAATCCAGGTAATTATTCTGAATTTCCTGTTTGTACTGAATCAGATGTTCTTCATTGGCAATTACTTCCAGAGGAATAGCCGCCACTCCCAGCTTGAATAAATCATATAAATTAAAGCCATTGATAAAGTTGGCAGAATCCAGATATTCCGGTATATTCAGAGCAGAGGCATAGTTGGACATACTGATTTTCAATACGGTACTGTCTTCTATCCATTCCAGTGTGCTGAAAGGTACACGGCCGGATACCTTGAATGAGCTTCTCCATCCATCTGTTCCAGTATTAAAATATTGGGCATCTACCTGCTCTACGATTGCGACATTATCCAGCTCATATATTTTAACAGAGTCAATGTAGTAGGAACCTAATGTATCTCCAACGGCCAATACACCGAAATGGAAGGAACCTGACTGAGATGGCAATACGATTTCATGTATGCCGGCACCGGAAACAGGGTACATTTGCGGCTCACTGAACAACAGATTACTGACCAATACCAGGAAGCCGTTAAATGGCATACTATCTTCTGAAACAGCCACCTGTATGCGTAAATCTTTCCCGGATGATACGTTCATCTTTCTCAAGATGCCTCCTCTGTATCCTCCCTCCTGATCATCGATCATGCTCACTTTGAGCCTGTGAGAAATACTGTCATACTCTACCTCTCCGATGTAATCTCTTCCCTCCGGTGTTTCAAGGTAGGACAGATAGGTCGTGTCATTACTATAAAAATGATGATCCAGCACCAGTGTTGAATCATATGAAGATAAACGCTCTATTTCATATATTTCTATGCTATCCAGTTGTACAGCTATATCATCCGTAATTCCCGAATGGCTGATATTCAGTATACCGAATATCAATGAATCTGCCGCCGGAGCATCCAATATAAAAGAGTATCTGCCGTTTTCTTCTACAGCAGTCATTCCTATATTGGCATTGCCTTCGAAAGGACTGTTTGTCATGAGTTGAGTATGCCATACTCCAAACAGATTACCCAGCATACCCTGTGAAGGATTCTGCAGATTGGCAACAGAGAAATCGATTCTGTATTGTTTACCGGTTTCTGCCACAAAATCCCTTGTTGCAGCTGCAAACCATATGTCGGTCATCTCTGACTGTTTTGCATTGTGGATGCCTGCTATATTGGCAAAGCTGTTTTTGTGGATATTCAGCCTATGATTCAGACTATCCCAGGTGATACTGCCGAAATCATCTGTCAGCGGATTAAAGTCTCTGACATTCTCAAGGAGATACTCCTGTGTATATATAGACGACCGCCAGTTATTTGTGCTTGCAGTAAAATCATCTGTAGTGGTAATACCTGTGCAGGTATCTATATAATGCAGCTGATGAATTTTAAAATTACTGATCGCATGGCTCAGTGAAGTATCTCTGTTACTCAGATAGAAGTTCAGACGCATATACTGGTCTCGTGCGTAGAAAACCCGATTGATGGTAGTGTCTCTGGAGGTATTCTCCCAGAACAGTTGTGACTGATAATCGTATAATGAATCTGTCAGATTGCCACCGATCTGTAGATTCAGACCGGTCGTATCCTCTGTCTCAAAATCAAAAGTAATTCTATAATAACCGGCAGATGGTAAGGTGTGAAACAGCTCTACAGAACAATATCCCAGCTGATTTTCACCAATAGCTTTGAACTCCAGCTTTCCTGCTGCTGAGTCCACTTCTATATGTGAAGTAATATAGGATGGATTTGTAATATAATGATCCAAAAAGCCACTTTGATTTCCACTGCTGAAGCTATCCTGAAAAACCAGATCTGCTATCACCGGATCATTGGCTATGCATTCCTCCAGTATTATATTAGCAATAGTGAAATACGGTTGTAGTGTATCACCTTCTCCGTATCCGTCGACCCACCACGCAACAGTAACGATGGTATCATTAGGAGTGAAATACAGCATGTTGTTGCCCACAGAATGATTGACATAATTGTGTGAAAGATTTCCTGAGTGACGATTCAAATCCATCTGATACTGATCAGATACTTTTATAGATATAACACTAACTGCAGGATGTTTACTCACCAGGTCGTACGAAAGCTTATATATTCTGGACGGATCAACTATATAATCTCTGGATGCATAGCCATAGTAGCCATACTCATTTGGATAATAATAGCTGGAAAGACTACCAGATACAGTGTCTATCACATTTGTGGAAAGCGGCTCTATATAATCATTCCATGTAGTGTCAGGCAGCCTGACATCCGGAACAAACCATTCCGGTGCTCTGTTATTTTGCGGGTCATTGATATCCACCAGCACATTTTCGGCAATTTTCTCCACAAGGAAATTGTCTACCCTGGCAGAACGCAGGATGGTATCCGGAGAGTTCATGACAAAGAATATCGCTAATGTATCGGCTTCCGGTACTGTGACGAGCATCTCATGATGAGGTTCCAACGGATGATGGACAGCCAGTGCGACATGCTCGATTCCTCCGTGATCAAAAGCGTTAAAGAAGTTATAGTCCAGAGTGTCTTTTCTGACAATGCCGCAGCCTCCGTCTATACTATCGCTCTTGTCCAGATCAAATGAAACCCTGTATATACCTGCTGATGGTACTGCAAACTCATGCACCAGTATTCCCATGGTCATTGAATCTTCCGGCTCAAATCCTTCCCGCAAATTGAACTTCAACGCTTCCGGTACCCACTCAACCGAGCCTATCTCATATCCGTTGACAGACATAAATCTTGCCGAACTGAACCAGTCTTCCACCGTGATGCTTCCACCGCCATTAAAATCTCCTTCTTCTACCAGACGGCCATTACCCGGTTTTTCGGTTCTGACATATTCTTCCACGCAGTCTCCTTTCTGATAAGTGCGTCCGGGCATCGGCATACCGAAAGGGTAGTAGTCTGTTACCGTAGTTACGACAGGGACATAACCGTCTGATGCTGTCATATACTTCTGGTCAGTAACAGTAGTCATGACATTTCCCAGATGGTTATTGAGCTCATACTGCTTGTTGCCAAATACCTGTTCCTGCGGCTGTATGCCTTTATGGAGGATTTCTATAGTTTTATTCCAGGTTCCTAATCTGCTGCTGCCATATACATTGTACTCGTGCAGCTCTGCGTATACACTGTCCTGATATTGAGGTTGCACAATATCTATCGGGTTTCCCTGCGCATCTCTGAAGTAATAGGTCACATTGGATGGCTTTGTGGTATCTTTAGGGTACTCAATTTTTGCGATACGGTTGCCTGTTGCATCATATTTGAATTTCAAATCTGATTTCGGCGCTGTCATGGCAATTGAGTCTATCTTTCCATAAGGTGTCCAGTAGATCTGTTCGATGCCTTCTTTCTGATCACGGGTCAGATTTCCGGTCTTATCGTACTCATAATTCGAATTTCCTAATGTCAGTAAATTGGTATTCGGGTGAGCATAAGCTGTAGGAGTTGCGCTCACTGCAGCGGTCTGATTGTCTATATCTGTACCAAACCAGCTATCTTCTGTCTGATCGTCATATACCTGATACAATCTGTTGTTCAGCAGCTTATTGACTCCTCCAAAGTTATTACTTGCATAGACATACCTCAGGCTGTCCATCGTCTTAAATTCCCGCGAAGCAAAATGCGGAGCAGTTCTTTTAAGCGAAGTTATATTGCCATTAGGGTCATATTGATAATTTGTGCGGTAAGCATCATATAGGTCATAATTTTCAGAATTTACAAGGGCAGATCTTCCATTCGGATTTCTGTCAATTCCATTTATTTCATCACTTTGACCATATGCTGATTTGATTCTGTTGAGCTGGTCATATCTATATTCCATAGAGGCAACCGGCGGCTGGTTGTTAAAATGAACCTGATTTTGAGTAAGCCCACCCAAAATATTTGTCGTAAAGGCGATATTACCATTATATAGCCCCCTATATCTATTCGACAAGGTATGATAATGCGGAGCAAATGTCATAAATGCATCTTCATTTTGGTAACTGCTTGCACTGAGTGGCAGATAATCTGTCGAGTGATATCCTAATAGGTATAAAAACTGATTTTTTGCAAAATGGATATCCTGAGAATTGTTATTTTCTAAAAAATTAATGCCTTTCAACCAGCCCTGAAGCGTGTATGCATAGTCCAGGCTTTGTATTTTCTGACTACCCAGCTCTATTCTTGCCAGCGGTCCATGCGGGTAATAAAAATATTTGGCATCATGATGCTCTATATCATTGGCATCAGAAGTATATACATCTGTAATACGGTTATCTGCGTCATACTCATATCTGTGCTTAAACCGGTCATCTTTCCCATGATTATAGACAACAGCATTAACTTTGCCGCTGACCAGGTCATAATCATAATCTACCTGCTTTCTCAACTGCTCAGGAGCTACATTCTGTGGCAATCCGGCCAATGCAACATCATGGCTCATATCCTGTACCGTGGTCTGCACATTTCCTATTTCATCATAGCTGTAGATAGTGGCGATACCTTCGCCTGCTAACAGCTTGTCATAGTCATCATAAGCATAGGTAGCAGATACTCTGTTATGAAGATTTTTTTGATTCAGACCGGGCATTGAGGAACTATAGTCGTACTCTGTCTGTACAAGATTGATCAGCCTGATGCCAGGAACCCCCAGGTGATTCAATGGGAAACCGAAAGTATTGACCAGTGTATTCAATGTATCGCGGCGGCGTTGTTTTAAGACTTCATCGCTGTCACCGGGCGAGGGATGATATGTAAAGTTATCAGAAGTTTCGATTTCACCTACCAGCACAATTCGACCTAATGCATCATAATTGGTAAATGAAAAACGTGACATGTGCCCTGAGGAAGGTATCGTTCCCACCGTAGCCATCAAAGCTGCCGGCTTCTGCTTTTCATTCTGGGAGAGGATCAGCTGTCCTTTTTTATTGTACCAGAATGTGGATAATCCTCCATCAGGTGAATGCTGGGCAATCGGCTGCTGGCGCGTATTGTACTGGTAAGAGGTACTGAGCACGTGCTTAGGCTCATTGGCAGATCCTCCCTTCCATTTTCCTTCTATAAATCCGGATGGTGGAACAGGATGTACACCGGCAGGGGGAATAGTTTGGACCAGATTTCCTTGCTGATCGTAGTAATACAAGGTATAGTGATATTCATCAAAAGTAGTGCTGTAATGTAAGTCCTCCGTCAGGTCTTTAAAGCAGTTGGCAATATGAGTGGTTCTGTAGGCTGTCAGGACTTTAGCCAGACTGTCCTGGTATATCTGGGTAAGCCACCCCTGCTGGGATCTTACCTGTCTGTCTATACAGGTTGCAAGGGAAGTATCAGGAATCCACTTTTTGAGAGAGTCCTCCCAACTTACAACAAGAGAGTCGAGTTCCGGGATGAATTTTACTACACAGGTATCGAACTTTCGCTCGCAGGCATAGTTGGAATCCAGGCGCAAGAAATTATTTCTAAGATTAGTAATACCTGTCAATTCATGACATTCTGAACTACCTTCCCAGTACCCCATATTCGGAGTCGCACAGGATGCTTCATATAAGTACACCAGCTGTTCCTGCTCATCAGTTAAGGTAGCTGTACCTTTCATGCGCAGGAATTTTACGGCTCTGTTAGGATAATATACAGGACCTGTAAAAGTTGGTTCAATGAGTACCGGAGCCGGATCAATCTCCACAGATGCAATATTCTCTACCCTGTGTCCGGCACTGTCCACAAAGAATATGGTATATAATCCGCCGCCGCCGCCCGTTGTGTTTTCACATGCAGCGTAAGAGGCTGTGATCTCAGAAGGGGTCACAAAAAATTTACGGGGTTTATTGCCTGCACATGGAAGCTCAATTTCAGAAGTGTCGATAAGTGTTTCCAATTTCAGCTCATCAAAAGAAAAGTCATTGCCCCAGTCGTCACTTCTTCTATTGAACATCTCAATAAAAATGCTGTCTACTCCTGCAGGAGCTTTCCAGCGGATCTGATACTTGTTCCATGCGGAGACACATGAGATAGTATCCATCTGAACAAATAAAGTGTCCACATAGCTGTTATTCCGTGTTCTGATGATGGGTACAATATCTGTATTTCCAAAAATGTGATTGGCTAAATGATAAGACAATAAATAGTGCTGGTTTTCTACCACTGGAATAGGATTCAGATTTCTCCAGAATATACCTCTGTGGCCTCCTCCTATATTTCCATTAGTATAATTCAGCAAATAATTTCCTACAGAGCTGCCTGTGGCATCAAATAAGTTGTCAATGTAACCTATTGAAGATGCAATATTATTCATAAATGTAGTATCGAAGCTACCACACATCAACGCAGACACAACTATAAATGCATTTTTGATTGATTCTGTCCAATCACCTGCTGTATGGCTATTAAGAATAAGCCCATTATGTCGGTTTGTATTTTTATAGTTACTTGTTGCAAAATAGAGATCCGTATCGGGATCATCAAATCCTTCCCGGAATACTGGTGAAGCGCCAACTTTCGGATACTGAAAA
Source organism: bacterium (assembly GCA_037189845.1). Lineage (GTDB taxonomy): Bacteria > Bacteroidota > Bacteroidia > Chitinophagales > JADIYW01 > JAMLHH01. The sequence continues at coordinate 19,285 of JBBCIS010000013.1, read as the reverse complement.
TTCTGCTCATTAGCGATGTCTATAATGCTTTCCACCGAGCACCAGCCAGTATCTACACATAATTCATACACTACAACATTACCAGAGCTGTCTCTGCCGTAGAAATAGTCAATTCCGCTGTTCAGGATCATTCCCAGATCGCAACTATCTGAGCCTGTAGCATTCAGGTGAACAGAAGTAATAAAATTGTCCAGCTTTCCGGAATCTATGGCACTTTGAGTAATGAATCCATAAGGATTATACGGATCAGTATTACGTACACAATATGCCATCAGGCTATCTCTGAGCACCGATCTGTAAGCAGTATCTGATTCTATTTTGTTTCTGACCGCTTTGCATTCTCTGGTCAGCTTCTCCATGATTCCGTTTACGTTTGCAGTACAGTTAGATAAATATGCCTGTGGCGTATGATAAGTAGTTGCCTGTGCATATCCTGTGGCTACAGAGATATTCGGATTTTTTACAATGGCGGAACCATCATTCAGATACGCACAGCCTATTTTGTTGGCAGCTAACTGCTGTTTTTTTGTGGCTAAAAACGCAGTTTTAAATCTCAGCCAGAACTGATCGTTCCATTCTGCTTTACTGATGGTGCCATTACCGTCCTTATCATATTCAGGACTTAGCTGTACACACGTACCTTCATACTCCAGTTCACAGGAATCCCTATAATAAATAAAAGATGTGTTGTATCCAGAGTCCGGGGTAGTGAGATGCTCAGGGTGATAATAAATATTGTGTGGTCGTACTGCATTGATAATATTGATTTCTCTGACTCTGGTAGCAGACGGATTGGGTGCCGCAAGAAAATAAGACCTTCTCCGGAAGGGAATATCTATGTATTTATCCAGCTTATCAGCCAAACCTGATACTAAAGCAATTTCATTATTTAAGGCTGTGCCAAACAGATAGGTAGTTCCATCTACACTGGTAGCTATGTATCCGTTACTGACAGCTTCCTGATAGCTGTCAATCAGTCCCATTTTGATATCAAAAGCATTGTGTGCTGTATCAGCCAGACAGTTTTCGTAATGACAATATTCCGGATGGATAGCTCCTTTAAACCACTCAAGAATCTTGCGTGCAGCTGCATCATTCCATCTGTAAGCAATAGAATCTTCAGAGTTGGCACCTCCGGCAGATGAGCTGCGCAAAATATTCAGTGCGACCAGCGAGTCTCTATTGGGTGAAACACTATTGGTCAATACTGTAAATACTGTTGAATTACTTTCGGACAAATCAAAATACTTCTCTCCGGGAGAAATCTGTCTGACCATATTCATCAACATGTCGTCGCAATATTTGCGGGCATACTCCGGAGCTTCGAACTGTGCTGCCAGAAAAGGGTCACAGAAACCTCTGCCGACCAGACTATCGGCAATGTCTTCATACGCTGCCTCTGTACGAATGTTACCACTTAAGCTATCCTGATACCTCATGTCCCTGAGATATACTGCTGTTCTGCTCGCGCAATCGCTTCTGCACAACAGGCTGTCTATGTTCTCCTTGCTGTGCTTTGTTATAAATTCTTCTAAACTAGGAAACTCTATCTGCTCTAAAAAATCCTGTATGTCCAGCTCATCTTCTTCCAGCAATGTCAGTTTCTTTGTGTATATATAATTTCCCAGCTTTTCAAATGAGCTGCTGAATTCTATATCAGGATAGGTATATTCGGAATTATTGCACAAATCTGCATCCAGAATTGCTTCTATCTTGATAATATCATTATTTTCATTGGTAATGGTCTGAGCATAAGCAGGTAAACCATGAGGGACAAGCACTACTGGCAGTCCCTGAGGGCTGGTAACTGATAGCTCCAGCTTATATTCACAGCTTTTACAATAGTTTGAATCATTGAATATTCCGTTATTAGTACCTGTGCCTACCTCATAAAAGAAAGTATAATCTTTTCCGATCACATCGTTTCCTATGATATTGACAGAAGTACTTGTTCTGTTTAAAGAGTCTCTGATATTATTCCCGCTCATATCGACAGACATTAATGCCGGTGCCGGACGATCCAGGTTGTCTAAATTATCAGGGGCATTGCCGGAAAGTGCTGTAGCTATCACTTTCTCTGAATTATTCAGATAGCTGATACTGACCTGACCGTTGGGGTCTACGACCATCTGTTTTGTATAGAAAACGGCTGTCCCTATATTGGAGCCGAACAACCGGTATAATTCTGTCTGTGAAGGGGTATTGTAGAAATATTGAGTAACGTGTTTATCATCAGAATTCTGATCTATGATAAATTCTTCCCCAACACCGGATTGCCTGATGACTCTTCCGGTATTGTCTCTGCTGTATTCCACCCTGGTGGTGACATATCCGTCTGCCTTAGGAATGGCATTGATATTCATCCTGTCTGTAAATACCGGATTGGCAGCAAAAGGATTACCGGCAGAATAGTATTGAGCAGCTCCTGTGGTACTGCTGAGCGGCTGCTGAACAGGCTGATCAACAAAAACTGCATCTATCGGCTGACCGGATCCTCCAAGGTTCAGATTGGTCTGATATTTCAGATTATTAACAGTAAGAGGAACGGGCAGCACACTCAGCGTACCTCTGCCTTCATGGTCGTAATATGTTTCCGCTGCCAGAGTGATTCCTTCCGTATTCAGATTAGTCAGCACTTGTTTTGTCCTGAAAGTACCATCCATATAGGTTACTACCTCTTTCTTTTTACCTTCTTCTGCAAATGTGATGACCTTGCTCCAGTTCCTGTCCTGCTCAAATGCGCTGTTTTTTAAATCGATGCTTCTGTCAGTGCTCCATGTTCCGTTTACAATATGATTATAGTTATGATTGACTGATTTAGTCTGGCGGCCTACAGGACGAATTCTATATACGAATGTACCTTTCGGGTATGTTGCATCTATTGTATATGAGCTGGCGGATGTAACAATGCTCCAGCCTTTTTCTTTAAACAAGCGATTATTTACTGTCTGATCTTTATCCAATGCATCTATAAAAGCAACCTGTACTTCATACTCTATGGCCGATCTGACAGGCTGCCATACAATCCCGATTTTCTGATTCCCGGTATCATAATGATGTTCCAGCTTGCTTTCATCAATGGTTACAGCTCCGGTAAAAGCAGGAACATGGATGGTTTTCAGCTCTAATTCAAGATTGATGTCATCAGGGATCGCTGTTTCAAAGTTGATAAGATTTCCATCTTTGTCATACGCAGCTATATTATCATAAATTACCTGAACGGTCGCTTTATCTCCGCCTTCGTGTTCAAAAATGCTTGTATAAATATCCTCCTCAGCATTGGTTTTTTTCAGATGCAATGTTCTGTATTCAGCAGGACGGCTATCTACTGTGATCTGATAAGGAACAAAAATCGCCCAGATGTCTGTTTTTAAATCACTTTGCTGGCTCCTGTGATATTGCAGTCGGACCAGATATTTCCTATCGGCAATATCTCCTGTACTGTACGGAATTCCTCCTGATGCGCTTCTCGGATCTTCCAGAACTATTGTGTTCTTCTCCGGATCATGAAACAATGATTTATCCAGATATGTAACAACGCTATTGGCGACTACATCACTATGCACCGGATATTTACAGGTATCTATTACATGGACTGTTGCGTAAGATATGCATCCGAAGGTATCCGTGGCTTCTACTCTGTAGGCACCCGGTTGGGTCACTGTAATATTATCAGATGTTTGTTTGGTGCTCCATTTAAAATTGTGGCTACCTATGCCGGAGACATTGGTAGTCAGATTAATTTGTGGGCTCGGAAGATCAGGAGTGAAGCAGGACAAAATTTCTTCATTGGCAAATTTTACTACTTGTGTAGGTTTATGGGTTACATCGTAAGTTTCCCTATGATAACAACCGTTTACTGCTGTTACCTGTATAGTATATGAACCCGTATCTTCTACTGTCAGATTAGAATATCTGGAAATACAGGCATCATACTGATCTTTCCATAAAAATGCTGTATGATTGGTATCTGCAATGATGGAAAGGGTAGTGATCCCATTGGGGCAGATGGTTGCAGTATAATTTGTTGTATCGGCTATATTTCCGTTGTTATTATATATGGTAGGGATGGGCAGCACGTTCAAATCAAAGGTATCTGTCATCCAGCAATCATCGTTTAATTTAGTATATACAGCATATCTACCGGCATCACTCGGGTCACTAAACACAAAACTTGTTGCTGAAGACTCTACCATACCTGGTACCGGTTCCCATGAGCTGGTTGAGGAATCGTATTTGCTGATGGTTGTTTTTCGCTGATCAAAATACTTCATCTTCAGATTATAGGTATATGCACTGGAGTCTATTTTGAGTGTGTAAGGAAATTCATTGGCACAGACATTGATCACCTCCGGCATACTCAGCTGAGGATATGGGATATCGACTTTTTCTATGACTGTAGTAAAAGACGCCTCTGAATGTTTATGCTGAAAAGCAAGTAACGGGTTGTTATTCAAATTGTCCAAAGGAATATCTTTGGGAGAAGGGGAAATAGTAACAGAAGACCTGCTTCCACTGCCGTTACATCTCGCTTTATTGTGGTCCCGCCTTTTAGAAGGTCGATTAAACAGATGAGCTCTGTTATATACTTTCAGGTAATAGTCTGACAAATCCATATCGCCCTCAAAGCATAAGGTTGCATAGAAAGGTCCTTCTTTCTGTTGCATACCTGCCAATGGAGAAAGTCTTAAATGTTTATTTCCGGTTCTGCTATAGCAAATGTAATCGCCTGTGGTATAAAGCAGCTGATCCGGTTGTCCAACCACTTTTTTAAATACTTCGTATTTAACTTCAAATACCATGGACTTTGTATGGGCAGGACCATATAAATCTGCATAAAAAAAATCCGGATAAAATTTAATCTGTACAGCTTTACATCTGGACTGAGCATCTGCGGATATTGCATAAGCAAGTATAAACAGCGTAAAAATATATTTTAAAACCCTCATGCTTTGTTGTCTTAAAATTTAATCAATTGAAAGTTGAAATCTTTATACTTTCCTGCCGGCTGTATATCAACTTCTTTCTTCGTTTTAGTTACTTGTATATAGTTGTCCTGTTTTAAAACCTCAATAGACGGGCTATCTAATGGTTCTACTAAAACAAAAACTGTGTGCTGTGCGATGTATTCGTCTGCTTTGGTATAATACCTGTACAATTCTCTTACTTTACCGGTTTTGTCTATCACCATTCTGGTCTTATTCATCAAAGGATGATTGAAATAAAAATCTACTATCTGTACATCTGCATCGGTCTTAATAATTCTGGAGGAGTCACATAATTCGAAATACTTCAGCACTGTAGCCATTGACGGAATCATTTTAGATATCTCCACTAATTCTTCTTTGCCCACTCCGCGTACGTTCATCGTCTTTTGATCTTCATTAATAAGGATATCAAACTGCTCTGTATAGACCTGGATCTGTGGTCCGTTTTTAATGTACCCGTAGTCATTATACTTATGTGCAAAAATGGTATCGCCGACGGCTTCTCTGCTTCCGTCAGATTTAATCCATTCATCGAAGATGATCATCGAATAATTGGGGTGAGTTTCGTAATATGACAACATTTTATCTATGATCGGACGAGCTCCATTCCACTCCATTGCATAGCTATTATTGCTAAATAAGCTTACAACAAACAATATGGATAAACACCTTATTTTCATGACCGGTCTTTTTCTTTTTAATGATTCACTTATTTCTCAGATTTTAAATGACTGCCTGATACCTGTATTGTTTTTATCCCTTTGACTGTTTCCTTTTTAATAGCAAACAGGTTTCCTTCATCATCGTACTGATATACAGTGGCATAGTTATTCTGATCCAGTACAGCTCTTACTTTATAGTTATTGGGGTCATACACATATGTCTGGATGGCACTGTTCTGAGGATAAATACGGATATCATCGATATTAAACTCTTCGGCAGCATGGAATCCCAGCTGAATCTGGGTTCTTGTACCTGCAGGCATTGTAAAAGTGCCCTCTATTTTTTGCCAGCTATTAATGACTTCTCCGGAAGGTCTTATAAAAACGGTTTCATTGTTAGGCAGTTTTACAAAAATGCCTATACTATCTGTTATATGTCTTTGCTTCAGTCCTCCCGGGGATAAGGTATCCATGCTGGCGCTGTGCACCCATGCACCTATATGATAAGTTTGTCTGGGTTGCAGTGTCATGTCTGTCTGCGGCAGGAATACCTGCTGATTCTTTGGTATTTTCAAAGAGTAGTTTCCTGTATGAGCTTTTGTATCATCCAGCTCAAAACCTGTATTTTCTATCAGGGGAACAAATATATCTTCGGTAACTTTTATATTTCCGACCCAGAATCCGCACTTCAGCGCCTCAAAGGTCTGGCTGACTGAGCCTTTGTCCAACTGCAGAATAGTGTAGTTGCTGTCTGAGCAGGGAGAGGCAAAGATCCTTGTCTTGTAGGAAGTGAAGTTTTTTTCTTTTATGTCTGCTACCCTGATATCCGTCGGAACGGTCTGGGCATTGACTTCTACCTTAAAAGGATCCTCGCAGGCATTACAGATATTTCCTTTTATCATCGCATACCTGTTGAAAGCTCTTACGACTTCATAATCTTTGGATTTAGGCATGAGCAGGGATTCTGTTTGTCTGACCAGATCTATATTTCCGGTAGAATTATTGAGCTGGGTAAGGCTGTCATAACAGTTCAATGCCTGACTATCTTTACTATATTCTTCAAAGCTTTCATATCCGATTTCATCATTCTTCGCATTAGAAGCTACGGCTATTGGCAACATGTCGTTGTATCCGTACAGCGCTGAGCTGTGAATACCCATAATATCTTTATTCTCTATATCAAAACCGGAAGGGCTATATTTGGTCATAGTACTATTATGGATCCATTGCGGTACACAGTCTACAAATAATGGATTTCCATAATTGAAAAGCTTATACGGCATAATATTTCCTGTGCTTCGGATATTGATGTCGTTCAGCTGTGTACTTGGAGAAGCATTGGAGTACGAACTTGTGAACCCAATAGTTGTATTGAGAGAATCTAAATAATCATGGTTCTTTTTGGGTCTGTAAATTCCGGCTTCGCCCTTGAAATAGATATTTGCGCTTCTGAATATTTCCACCATATCCGCATCCTGCCATTTAACATTATTATACTGGGTACTCCAGAATGAGCTGTAATTCACTGCATTGGTAGCCAGTGCAGATGGCATGGAATCCGGAATAATCAGTGGCTTGAGATCCGCTACAACAGCAGTATCTCTGATAATACACCCATCCTGGGTCACAATCTCTACCGTGTGCACACCACCCCGTCCGTTGATCAGAGAATTCCGCAGGGTATCGGTAGAAATCGTTACGTCTGCCGGCATTTGAGAAAAATTATATCCTGTCTCATATATTCCGCAAACGCTTTTCCAGGTGATCGACTCCGGTGGTAAATTGTCATAATAATGACTCGGAACCCTTAGTGATACCATTCCTCCGGGGCATAGTATTTTATCTTCCAATGGTCTGGGATATATATGTTTTCTGATAGTAAAAGTAAAGGTGATGCTGTCATTGTAACATTGACTGTACGGAATACAAATACTATCTGTTGTGATACTGTCCTCGATGACTTTTCTACAGATTGTGTTGGGTTTTAAAACAATCTTATAATCTCCCGTATCCAGCCCTGTAATAAACAGACTGTCCCTGAATCCGGCAGATAACAAACCCGGTGGTCCGTAAGGTTCAGAACACAATGCATCATAAGTACCGTTCTCAAGGTTGTCTTTATATAAGTAATAGCTCAGGTCATCTATATAGGTCACAGCTGTGGGGTCATCTCCGACAGTTAATATCCCGCCTGTCTTTTGATTCCATAACAATTGCAGGATACCGGAATCATCTTTTATACAATTATGTCTTGTTTTATATGGAATACTTTGCAACGCAGGATCTTCTATAAATGTAACTTTTATAGTATCGTATTCTGTACACCCGTTCGTAGTAACTGCAACCCAAAATATTCCCGTTGTATCTACCGTAATTGTTGGCGTTGTAGCCCCACCTTTCCATAAGTAGGTGGCTCCCGGTGTGGTAGCGTCCAGTACTTTTATCTGACCGGCGCATAAGACTGTATCGTTACCCAAGAATCTAGTTCTGACATCACCCAGACTAATAGATACCGTATCAAACATAGTTCCACAATTAGGAGAGTATGAGCTGAGTATATAATTTCCGTTATGATAAGAACCGGCATTAGGAATCATTGCGTAGGGTGTATTGGCTTTAAATTCTCTGGGACCGGTCCATGAATAACTTTTGTCTGTACGAAAGTTTACAATTCCCATATGAATAGTATCTCCGGGACATAACAAATCAGCTATAGCGATTTTCGGTTTACTACAAGGCACATAACACATATCCGATATAGCAACATTGGGGTCTACTGAATAATCGACAATACCTGAGGATGTCTGATAGAAAAATGACAGCTCTACTTTTTTTATTTTATAACCGCTGGCATACAATGTATAATCACCCGTATGTTTCGTTGTGGTATATTTACTGGAAGGAGTTGCATCGCAAAAATCCTGGCCAACTATAGTTCTCAATGAATCTACTGACAATAAAGTACCCAAACTATCATAAGACTTAAGATATACTCCATGCGAAATGGCTACACTTTTTGCAGGACCGTAATCTAAAAGTTTTAAATAAAATGTTTCAACCGGCTCATTGAGTAAAAACTCCAAATTGTGCTTTCTCGTCGAATCGGCAATTGCAAAACCTGATAGAGTCTTATTAACTATACATCCATTAATGGTATTATTGGGAAAATTATCTTCGGATCTCGATGTGAAATACTGAGGATTCTCTCCTTCTCTTACAATGTGAATAACTCCTGAAGTTGGGTTATCAGCCGTCACAACTTTAAAATTATCATCCAGCAGATAAGTATTGTTAATATTATAACCTGCTGGTAGTGAGTCTGTTAACATGGAGCATTCAGGATTACAGATATTTGCTGTTGGCAAATGTATCTGTTGCTCATGTCTATATGGAACCAGATTATAGCAACCGACATTTGTTGCAGTAGTATAAGTAAATGTAGTTTTTACATAATCAGAGAGAAGATTGTTTGGTATTTTGAAAATATATGTTCCCGACTGCCCGTTATTATTCGAAATAGTTCCACTTGATATACTATCTATACCCGATAACTTAAGTACGATCTCTAAATCACCAACAACACTTAGGGTATCAAGATTTATAACAGGTAGATCATAATTAAATGCAAGCAGGGTAGTATCATTACATGTATATGATAAACCGGTATTATAACTTACTTCACCTTCAGCTATTTTACTACACATACCATTTCCTATATTATCTAAATAGACCTTTGACCAGTGTCCTCCTCCTCTTCCACAATCTCTTTGCTCAAAAACTACATATAAAGTATCTCCTATATTAAAGTCACTTAAATCTATTTTCCCGCAAGACCAACCCAAATATCTCAGTGCTGGATTAGAAGGTATTTTCAGCTTAGGATGATTAGCAAAAATTTCATTGCTACCCCAATTTAAGTCTACCCTTGTTTTTCCGTTTTCATCGAAGGTAACATTGGTACTGTCGTTTTTGTAAATTAAAACACGGAATGAAGGTTTCTGCATGTGGGAATGACCAGCTGGATTTTGGAGTATTAATGCATAATCAAAATTAAAATCCAAAAAATCAGGACTTACTATTATTCTCTTTGTCAAAGTAGCCATTTTTCGCCCTTGATAATCATCTCCCAATTTCAGTACATTAGCTCCAAAATGACCAGCGAATTGACTACATGGATTGCTATCAATACCTAATGCAGAATAAATACTATCAAAACTGGCAATTCTAAAATGATTTAAGAATGGGCTTAAGGGATCAATTTCAGAACTACAGTTCGTATAAAAGTCAAAATCCATAAACTTATCTATATGATTATTACAATAATAGACCGGAGTCGAAATTTGGGGCCCGGAACACCTACATTGATGATTTATATCTACAGAAGTTGAACAGGTTGGAGTGGCTACTATATTGATCTTGTTATTGCTACCAATCTCCAGAAATGCCTCCACGCTCGCTCCCCAAAATTCAGTAGTCACAGAATCTGGTTCTTCGAAATCACATCCGCGGCAATATGGATCTACAGGAATTTCACAAGCTCCCAGAGGCGGTAACCCTGCCTGAATATCTTTTACATTAGCCATTAAGATGGTTAATATCAGGACATACTTTAATTTCGCCCACCTACTATCAGCAAGGATGCTCCACATTTCACTTCCTTTTTTTGTCTTAAGACAGAAATTAATACTCCTCTTCATTGCCAAATGATTTAATCACATTTTTGTTGTTTGGATGCGGTAGTCAGCGGATTATGTCTGGAGACAATGGTTCCTACAGTTGCGTTCAGCTGATTCCGGTTGTATGGCCGGTATATATAAATTGTAGTATTGTCTGATACTCCGGACGCAAATCCATCTCTTCCCTTTATCCATATGCGTTGGTTGTCATTATCCACCTGCATAATAAAGCACCTTTCAAAAACTTCTCCTTCAGGTTCTTCTTCCGGATCCGCATAGGGGTTTATTGCATCATCTTTAATCAATATTTCATCCCCTTCCTTAACATATTGTTCCAAATCCATATCCTGTGGTAGTTTGATCGCTATTTCATTTTTCTCTGTGCTGTAATCTGTTACTGTACCGGTCAGCAATAAGTTATTGGTGGGGTAAGAAGGTTTCATATCTCCATAGATCAGATGGGCAGGAATATTATAATTGTATATGGTATCATTGAACTCATTATTCACAGATGTCAGTACAGGAGCTCCCGTATATGCGTCAAATACCAGATTATCTGTCACTGTCAATGCTCCTTCCTTAAACACTTTTGTTTGCTCCAGTATCCCGAAACGATGTACTATCTTATTGTTTACACAGATATAAGAACGTCTTCGGTCATAGCCAAAATCAGGAAATAAAGTTGCTATTGGTACTACAGCCGGAGGTACAAAGATCATCGCAGCTAAATTAAACCGGCCGCCTATACTCTCGGATTTCAATTCTGAACTTCTGGTATCTAAAAAATTCTCTACATCTATACCTACCAGCTTGTCTTGTACTACTCCCAAATGATTCTGTATTGTAGGCAGCTCATTGTCTAAAACCCGGATCGGATTCAACAAACCATCTGTCGATGTTTTTGATCTATATATATACTCTACATAGCTAACTGGTGTAGTAGACATGATCTTTCCGTCATGACTAATGCTGTAGTAACTTGTTTTCTTCTCTTTGCCGTGCATGTCATTGATTTCTGTATAATACCCCTGACTACCTGCAAAATTTGATTCTGTGACAATACCCCCTAATGGGCGGAATGCCATTTTAGGCTGGTCATATTTCAAAGATCCTTCACCCTGGCTCAGTACCGTCTCTCTGAAAATAGTAGGATAGTCCTTAGCTGTATAAAACTCATGCACACTGACTCCGGTTGTCGGTATATGGCTGTCCAGCTGTCCTTTCAATACCTTCTCTGTCGCATAGCTATTGACCGTTATTTTACTATATCCAACATCCGGTGCAGGCATGTAGCTTTCATTTAAAGGCATTTCCTGAAACTGTAAATGGCTGGTTTTAAACTTAGGCTCCATAAAGCCTGTTTTTCCATATTTCAAAGCTGATTCATCTCCTCCGATAGACGGCTCATTTGCTGCTACTCCTGTACTTATCCTTAAACCTGTTCCCGGAAGGCTATCCGTATAATCATAATATTGGCCGGCAATGACCTCTGTACTGCTTTTATTCTCATAGATAAGTACTGACCGAACCCTTGAATCCCCTCCGAATTTAGCAATCATATTTTCTTCCAGCGATGAAATATGTGAATTCAGCCTGATAAATGATTTATCATAATCTACCTTTACTCCCCACTTCCCTTCTCTTGCCTTTTGATAGAAATTACCGAACTTTGACAGCGCAGCCAGTGGATTTACTGCAGACAATGCTGTTGTAAAAATCTGCATCACCTCCTGGTCTGTTCTGGCTCTGCCTTCCAATGGCCCGTTGGGATTATCATTCATCAACTCCTGCCGGGTGGATTGTACATAATTCCATGCTGCCACGGCAAAAGGATGATCAAAATTCTCCTTCTTGTTTCCACTGGGAAATCTGATGTTTTTCAACCTTATTTTTGCAATGGTATCATTGAGATATTCTATTGCCTCTATGTCTGCATAGCCTGTTATAAATTCCCATTGGCTGTCATTATTCAGGTCTACAAAAATTTTATAATACAGCTGTTTAGTCTGGTCTATATATTTGTTCAGTTCTCTAAGCGTATCCTGCAGAGATGCTCCTGCCGGAATGGGGCGTTTTAATTTAAAGGTGACATAGTTGGAATTATTGGCATGATTTCCCAATGAATGGTCGTAATAGAGTTGCCTGGTCTCATGATTAATACTATGTACTTTATACATTTCCATGGCAGGTTTGTTCTGTACAAATGCATACCTGTCTGCTTCATAATCGATCGCTATTTTAGCTCCTGAAGGAAGAATGATATTTTTCAAATTCCATACCGAGGCCCATTTATCCTTTGTCACTTTATCAAGACCGCCTCTTTGATCTTGCCGGGTATAAGGAAAGTATTTAAGAGGATTCATGGATGGATCTGCCCAATGCTCCTGATAATTTCCCCACCGGTCATATCTATATGGATGATATGCAGGATTTTCCGTAGTATCATTTTCCTGATAATCAAAAATGTACGGATTATTCAATCCTTTTTCATTATCGCCATAAGTTGTATATACGGCTTTTAAGGTTAGCTTACCTCTCTGCCCCGATGCATTTTCTACCTTCTGACACAATTCATTATAAACACTGTCCTTATCTACCCAAAACCGGGATGTATCTCTTAATTCGTGTTTGTTAAACTTGAAATATATACTTTTTACCGGCTTTCTCATGTCCAGCTTGGAAAACAGTCTGGCTGAATCCAGCTTATAACTATGCGCGCCTTTCGCTGAATCCTTTTTTTGAAACTCAGTACTTACTCCGTAGCCATCTTCTCTGGTGCTTGTATAAAATTCTGCCTGATGCGATTTGGTTTCTGCCTTATATAAGTAATAGGTTTCTCTTTCCCCATAGTTATATGTCCCCATATTATCGGCTCCCAGTGCATACTGTCCTTCAATATAATTTGCTGAGCTAAACGGAGCTCTCCACTTGTAATCTTCTGTTTTTTTGTAGGTAAACTTTACAAAATAACCCAGATCATCATCCGTAATACCATCTTCGTTCATATCAACATAATCCGGACCGATGATAGCGGTCAGCAACCAGGAGTGTACATATGCAGGGATTTCTGTTCTTTCGAAATTTTCATACCCATAATTCCTTTGATCTGTTGAATTGTGCTCAACAAATCTTCCGTCATTGTGAAAATGACTATCCGGGATCTTATCACTGAAATTTTTATCTGCGATAGCTCCCTTCTCATTTCCAAAATAAGTGGAGAAGCTGCATTCGACCTGCTTTTTATTATAAACAGGTAAACCATAAATGTATCTTGTGCCGTCAGTAGTTGTGACAACGAATGCCCCGATATGATGTGCTACATGTAATCCTCCGTTCGGTATCCTTTCGAGAGTATCCAGCTCATCAGAGCTATTCACAAAATAAGCTCTGCATTCCGGCAACAAGTCTCCATCATACAGATATTTGTTTTCTATAGCTTTAATATCTGTTTGACGCGAAATTCTCTTGTCTAAATGATTAGCTGTAACTGCCCTGTCTCTTTTATTGCTGCTATTCTGGTATTGAGTAGTAGAGTAGTCTATTCTAGTATTATCTGAAGATTTGCTAATACCTATATAGCTCGGTTCAAAGCCTCCTATCAGGTTGCTGATTTCATTTTTATCATGTACATTTTTTTCTCCATATACCTGAAAGCGATATGGTTCATGAAGCGAATTGCTGGATGCCTCAGTAAAATTATAGCGTTTGTATATATCCTGACTCGTCCCGTTCCACTTTCCGGAATTGTTTGTAGTAGTCGGGAAATTCATACTGAATCCGGCCTGAAACAAGTTACCCATTGATCCATCTGCTGAAACATTCAATCCATCTGAATAAGAATGAACTTCCTGATCGTGTACTATTCCTATATCTGAACGGTATGGGCGAAACATTCCTGAAAACCCATGTCCTGAAACGGAATAAATATCATAGGTAAGCACAGGGGAAGCAAGGTTCCGGACTTCTTTGTGCAAAAGACCATCTTTCTCTCTGATAAAGTCTAAAGCAGCTTCTTTATCTTCTTCTCCTTTCTGAAGATTAAAATAGCCGTATGCCCGGTGTGGCACCGGCTTCATTTTATCTATTAACGTTTCGTTGCTATATGTTCCGCTCAGTTCTCCAGCTATCTGGAGATAGGCAGGGACAGCTCCTCCAAATTTAAAAGCTCCCTGAAATGTGGATGTTTTTGTAGCATTTTTAATACCCGGAGATGTAATAAATGCATTGTTGAATGACATACTGGCTCCACCCGAAACTCCGGTTCCTGAACTCTTACTTGTCCTTTCAACTTCATCTCTTTTACCAGTAGAGGCGCTCATACCTGCTCCCAGACTAATATTCTGCAGTCCCATATTGGAATTGTAATTCAATCCAAGATCAAATGAGCCTCCTACCTTTTTACCGCCTTCACCCTTAGAAAAGCCTAATGACAGATTTGGTGAGACTGTAGCGCCTTCCTGATTGTCATTTTTTACTCCTATTCCAATACCTCCGACACCATTGTCCTTTACGCCAAAACTGACACCAACGCCTACCTCAGTTGCAAATCCAAATCCCTTATAGGAGTTAAAGTACATAGTGACACCATATGATGGAGATAAAGAAGCTACTTCATCGCCATCTTTTCCTCCGTATTCCATACTGAATTTCATACCTACTCCTACGGTCCTGTTATCCAGCTGGTCATTGACTTTGATGATTTGTTCTGTCCCGTTGAACTCATCCGGTAATGTCCGCATCTGCCTGTTGATAGAACCTACGTGCAGATTCCATCCCAGTCCAACCCATGACGCTTCCTGATCCATGGTAATACCTGAGCGATAGCCTATATTAAAGGGATATCCTCCATTAGGTCCCGGCAATTCAAACAAAGGGATGTTATACATGAAATTACCTGAAAATAAATCCACCATATCACTGGCACCAATTGGTGTAAACTGTTGAACTTCAGGTTGTGTCGGACCTGAGGTTACGGCAAATATTTCATATCTGCCAAGCAGCAGTATAAATAACAATATGACTTTAATATGTTTTTTTATTGTTGTCATTGTTATTGCTTTTATTGTTTTTCAAATTTGGTTCTTAGAATATCCCCTTTGGCTGTCTTTAATTCAAACATGTATATGCTAGGGGCCGGAGCTGAAGAAGGCTGCAAGCCCAATCCTTCCAGATCTATGGCCAGATAGTTCAGCCCGTAGCTGACAGGAATATGTGAATTTACGATCACAGTATCTGAATTATATATCTTATAGGCAGCTTGTGTATTGTTGTAAGATTCGTTGTATTTGATATAAAGTGAATCAGACACAAGGTGTACAAAATTATCTGTTTGCTTTTTGGGCTCTATATACAGCTTTGATGTAGGCTCAGGAGGAGTGGGTGCTTCAGAAGGAATGCAGCCACTGGTCATAAAGCGGGAAATCGGGGAAGAATAGGTGTATGTATTGATGGGACTGATGGGTTCCTGAGTTGTATATGTTGTATAGGATGCTATGACCTGCCATACATATTCTTCACAGTCAGATAGCACCGGGGCAACAGTGGGGTAATAAAATACCTGGAAAGGATTGCTGCTGATAATTGTTTTGGAATATACCGGATTGGTGTTTATGGAAGCATGCTCTCCGATGCCTGAATTGTACTCAGCAATCTTAATTGTATAACTGATATCGGGCTGGCTAAGACCATTCAGACGCCATGTAAAAATAGGATAGGGTTGTACATGTGTAGCATCATCCACCGGTGACAAAAGGTATAAATTCTGTCCTCTTGAATGGGTGAACAAACAAAGAAAAAACAATATAACAAAACCACTTTTCATATTTATAGTTTTATATTTTGAAAATAAGGCTCGTCATCACCTGGAACCCATTTGTCTTATTATAATTCCGGTCTTCTACAGTACCGTTCAAATAATCATAATTCAGCGTTGTTCCTATGCCCAGATACCTGTTGATATTATAATTAAACTGACCCTGAATATTATGTCTCAATGAATTTTTTATATTATTCATCGCCTGATAGGTTAGTGTATAGTTGATCTTGTTATGAATATTTTGACTATAACTAATACCACATATTATGAAGTTAAGAATAAAATCATCAATAAATTTATTTTTTTGTAAAGAAAAGTTTACGCTAATATTGTAATCATTATTTATAATAATCCTTTCAATAATATATGCATTGAAGCTTTTGTTTATTTGTACAATATTATTTTCAATTAATACACTACCGTAGTCAGAAATAAAGGTTTGGGCATTGTAAAACATGTTATAGTTAAATCCCATTGTTGAAATCAGCTGTTTATTCTTCTTTAGTGCATAATTAGAGCTTAGACCCAGAGCTGATGTATGCATTAGATTTTTTGTAGCTGTCTGGTCTTTAATTTGTAGCCATACAGGAGCATAGGTCATATTTATATTCCACTTTTTATATGTGATATTTACCGCTCCCTGTATGGTATGTATATCTGTCGGAACTCTGTTATCGTCTTTATTCTGAAGGAATTTCTCATAGCTGTATCCTGCTTCTGCCGTAATGGACTGTCTGATCCTTTGTTTGATCTTATAATGACAATTCAAATAGTTTGAATAAAGAAAAGGTACTCCGAATGTATAGAAATCCTCATTTATATAGGTGTTGCGTATTTCTATATCAGTAGTTTTTGTGAGCATGCCATCCACTGCCAGTTCACTTGCAAAGCCAATTTTCTTATCTCTGCTGTTAGCAGCGATGTCTTTATATGTAAAAGAGACCGGAACTTCTCCAGAAACTATCCATTTGCCATTCAACAAGCGGTATGAAAAATCCGGTGCTACAACATGATTTTTGACAGTATAGCTTTGATCTGATAACTGGTTCTTAAATGACCTGCTTGCGTAGCTATAATTTAAGTGCAGATGATTATTCAATTTTTCTCCGTAACCAAACGCAAAAGCAAAAAGCACAGGTTTCTCTAATTCTACAAAATTATTGATAGAATCATTGACAATATTCAGCTGTTTTCCGCCGGAAAAAGAGGTATAGATGTTTTTATATGTATAGTTAATATTGTAACCGTTCAATACTACACCATTTACGGTATAATTGCTGTAATAAGGATAGACTGTCCCCATCTCGAAGCGTTTTAAGCTGTTTAACAGCTGCTCTTTGCGATCCATCACTCCGTACTTACTTCCTATGGAATTCAGCTGTTCTTCTATATCATTTACATCGGCATTTTTTAATTGTCTGAGCTTTTCTATCTCCTTTTTATTGTAATATTTTTCATAGCCGGAAATTTTATCATTGACAATACTGTTTAGTTTTGAAAAAGACAGCAGATCCTGTACTGTGTAATGATTTAGTTTTTCTAAAAAGTGATTTAAACTGTCTCTGTTATTGTTGTACTTACTTAATAGCTTATCATACTTACTTTGTATTGAATGATATATGGAATCATAAGCAGATACGGTGCTATCCACTCTGTTTCTAACCGAATCAGGGATATAAGCAGTTATATCCTTTCCTGTTAGCTCATCATATTGACTCTGAGCTGAATAATAAACCGGTCGGTAGTCAGACAGGGTGGTATCCAGTGTACGGGTAATGGTATCAGAAGCATATTGGGTGAGGTTTTTGCCTGATATTACCTGGGTCAGATTCCGGATACTATCTGCTTTTCTATATCTATCCAGCTCTGCTATTGTTTTCTTTAAACCTGCTTCATCATATATCTGAAGGTAATTTTTCAGAGAATCAATTGCTATGTATTCTTTGTATTTCTCTATATATTCTTCCTTCATTAATTTGCCGCTCTTTAACGAATCCAGAATAGCAGACTTTGTTAGCTGATTTTCTTTATCTAAGAACTTGTTCACATCTCCTATCTGTTCGATAGTTTCTACTTTTTGGGTGATCTTTGTTAATAATTGCTGTTTGAAGGTTTCGTAATCAAATCTGAAGCTATAGGAATTGAGTCTCTGGTTTGTATACTTCTGCTCAGTTGTTACATACATATCATAGGTAAATGGCAGATCTGATATTTGTACCTGATGGCGGGTCTGCAGCCGGAAATAATCAAACGGCATATAAAAAAGGGTATCTTCCCGGGTATTATAAAGCCCTGTCAGCTCTATCGTTCCCCCGATATCAATATTCTTTTTAATCTTGCCTGTACGGCTTGTATCCGGAGCTTCCTGAGCATGCCTTGTGTTGAATTGTATGGTTTGTCTGATTTGCGATAGCTCTGTATAACTGCTCGCATCAAACATGGAGATAGCTACTGTCAGCTCTTTATTATCCAATAGATGAATCATCTGATCGTTGGTGTACTTAACCTGTACTGAGAACTGACCGTTGGGGTTAAAATTTGAAATACCTGTCTGTAATACAAAATTTTCTGATGATGCTTCATATAACAATATATTGGATCGGTTATATGCCGTAATTTTTACATTGACAATCTTAGGGACTTTAAAGTCACTGATCACCTGTATATTCCATAATTCTGGTAAGGATTCTATGCTGTTTTTGCGGATCTGTACTCTGGGTGCACCAAAACTTTCTGTAATGATAGAGCATAAAAGCAGTACACATAGCGGCTTCAGATGTTTTAGAAACAAAGCTGTGTACATAGCAGAGAGGTTACTCCGAAATGAAAAATCAGAAGGATAAAAAAATCTCATGCTATGTGGTTAATTATAATAGTAAATAAAATCTTTTCCTCTCTTAATCTACCGGTGATCTCTTCAGCATTGGATCAGCCTGATGTATATTAAAACTCCCACTGTCTAAAGAGATAATCTTTTTGTGAAAGATTTTATATCTAATCCATTTAGCATAAATGTAAAGAATAATTCAATCCGAAATACAAGTCCGGTAACAAATCCTTAATGTTTAATTCTATTGATCCGGAAGCTGGAGGCTCCTTAATCCAACCCGTTAAAAACAAAAATGAAACCTCGTAAAGGGATAT
>JBBCIS010000012.1:0-121542 GCA_037189845.1 bacterium | reverse complement strand
GTCTTTTGATTATAGGTGAGTCGGCGACAGAGGATAATTATTACTATATGGACAACTTCCGGCTGAGGGATGGTTATGTGAAGAGTGTGGACTGTAGCAGAAGTAATCTGCTGCTGGCGGATAATGAGAACAGGTATAGGTATTCGTTCAACGGGCAGGAACGGGAAACAGAACTCAATCCATCTATCACATCCGCTGAATTCTGGATGTATGATGGTAGATTAGGGAGAAGATGGAACGTTGACCCGGTTGACCAAATAAGCATAAGCAATTATGCTGTAATGGCAAATTGCCCTATTCTCCTTTTTGACCCATTGGGTGATAGAACGAAAATTTCCGTAGGTGAGGGTGATAAAAAACAGACCTTTGAGTATAAAAAGGGAAAAATTTTACAAGATGGTAAACCATATACTCAAGGAGATTATGCAACTACAGATAAAGACGGTAATACTACTTATACAGGTTTTCTAGGAGAAGCAAAGAGTGCATTAGATAAAATTGGCTCTAAGAAAAATGGAGCAGTATTGTTAGATGTACTAGAAAATGCGAATCAAGATTATACTATAATTGAAACTCTTGGCGAGAATATCTATCATGAAACTGATTGGCAAGTAAAATGGAATACTAAATCATTATATGGGGCTGACAATAAGGAAAGACCTATATTTATTGGACTTGCTCATGAATTAGGACATGCTTATGACCAAGAAACTAATGGCACAGAGAATTTTTATTCAAAGCCTTGGGGTGAGTTTATTAGTAGTAGTGGCAGTATAAGACCATTTAGTCAATCTGAAAAAATTGCAGGGACTATCGAAAATTTAATTAGAACAGAACATAATTTACCTCTTCGAGAAAGCTATAGATATATTGGAAATACTCCTAGCGGAAGTAGTAGATATGTAAATGCAGGTTCTTACATCTCTTTAACTACTGTCGGTAAACCGAAAAACAATACATTAAAGTCTTATTTGCATATTCATTTAATTGATTTTAGAACATTTGATTTAAGTAGAGGAATAAAACTATCAGGAAAATGATGAAATTAATTTGGTTGTCATTTGTTTTGATTTTTACAAATGCATGTAAGAGTAATAGCAAATGTATGTATGCCTGTGAGTCTGGGCTCTCTAAGTGTAAGGTTTTTCTTCCTGATTATTCTAATGATTCAATTCAGGTATTTACAGAATTATATAATTCAACATTTTTGTTGAGTAGGTTAGATTCTAAAAATTTAAAAAAATCAGGACGACTTTCTATAAGTGAAATAGTAGAATGTGAAAAGTTCTTAAGAAAAGATGAATTGTTATTAAACTCTTATTTAACGCAATTTGGAAAAAAGGGTCCTTTGTCAGGATATCTACGTTTTGGACTTTTTCAAAATTTTAATTTAAAAGGAAGTGAAAGGCAATATTTAAAAGTGGTTGACAGTAAAAATGAGGTTCAAATTTTAATTATTTTGCTAGATAAAAATCTTACCGAACATCCTAGCATCATAAATCAATGGAGAAAAGGCGATTTTATTACTGCTTTAACACAAAGTGAGTTTTATAAAGTTGAATTATATGCCTTTTTAGTGAGCTTAAAGAATAAAAAGATTGAAATACTTTATTGGTAAAAGCCTGAAATTATGATGTAAAATTTGCGTAGTGTATCAGAATAGTAGATAATCTTGCAAATCAGTTGTTTTGTAGGAGCAATAAAGAGAAATAACAAGGGGTTCGGTTCGGATTCCTTGTTGTTTTTAATGGCTTTCTATAATCAAGTAAAGAACTCTTTTACTTCTACATTCAGAGCATCCGCAATTCTTTTGAGGGGCAAATTCTATTGATTTGTTAGAAAAGCCGGTTCCTTATAAGGAACCGGCTCTGTAAAAAAGGTATTTATGTATTTTATTAAAACGAATGATTAAAAATACAACTTTGATATATTAAGAAGTTTAATTTCTGATACTACTGTCATCATGTTTTATTCGAAAGACTTCGTTCAGAGACAGTTTTTGATTCAAAAACAGCACTTTAATGGTTGTTTGGAGTGCTGTTTCTTTTGCTATCCGCATACTTTACAATTGAAAGCGCGATTTTTCTCCATTCTTTCTTTTTTAGCGTCTTCCACCAGTGTTTTGATGTTTTCGGGCGGGACAGAGCAGTAAGCTTCCTCTGGTATCTGCCCATTCAGAGAGCCGTGAGGTCTGATATGGTTGTAGGGCAAATTCTATTGATTTGTTAGAAAAAGCGGTTCCTTATAAGGAACTGGTTCTGTAAAATAGGTATTTATGTATTTGGTAATGTATCAAAAGTGTGTTTTTGTTGATAATCCAATTTATCTATTGGGAAAATACAACCACTGATAAATTCTGACGGAAAGGAGATTGGGCAGACAGGAGAGTTAATGCTAAGAACTAAAGGTAGTATCTTCAATTTTAAGATGAAAAAGGTGGGAACTGGAATACAGATGTATAATTTTTCAAACGATAATGAAGCTAAATATTGGAAATCAATTGATTATGACACCTCTGCGGAGTAATATGAAAACCTGGCTGATAGTTTGCCTGTTTATAATTTTTATAGTGAGTAACGCTCTGAATAAGGGAGGTACTATGTGGACATTGTACTATAATAATACAAAAACTAAAAAACAAATGATTTGCTATTGTATAAAAGATAATCGAATAGATGGAGCCCTTTTTGTTAATAACACTAAAAGAATTAAGGAAATGAATGATTATTATACGGGAAAATCGGAATCTATAGATTTTATGAATGGATATATTACTCCATATAAAACTCTTGAAGTTGTTTATTTTGACTATAAAGACTCAACAGCAGTTGTCAAACTTTATAATTCTTCTCTAAGAATGACCGAGTTCTCAACAGTTTTTGTATCCTTAAAATGTTTACATTATACTCTGCCAAATGGTAGTATCTCCGAATAGTAGATAATCTTAAAAATCAAACAGCTCTTAACACCTGAACAATCTCTTTCGGGAGGCCATGCACCTTCTCAATATTGATATTATATGAAGAACTATTTGTTAATACTAATCGTTACAATTTGTAGCTACTGCAACAAGAAAGCAGATAAATATGAATATATTGTATTTGAATTAGCTAAGAATAAACCGAAAACTGTTTCTCTTTATGAAGCAGATACTCATAGAACTGATAGTGTATGGACTATCATCAATCAGAACCCGAAAGCATGTATTGAATATTTGATGACATTCAAAGGACATAGAGAAGTTACCTACGAGTATAGCCCAAAAAAATATGGAAGGATAGGATTTAGTGATGATAGAATTACTTATGTACATAATGGGGACATTAGAAATAATACAGGAGCTTTACACTTAATATGTGCTATATATTATAATAATTATTTTTTTTCTTCTGATAGATTACTCTACAATAATGATTCTGTTTGCTTAGATGAGTTTCATCAATATTACAAAACAAATCATCCTTTTGCTACAATTAGACAAAGTTGGTCGTTTACATCTACTAATACAGATGATGAGATTAGACAGGCATGGCAATTAGTAGAACTATGGTGGGCAAAGAATAAAAATAAGTCCATAGGGGAAATAAGGGCAGGAGAACGCCCCTTTGGTAATAGTAAGTTGTATTGGTATGGCGAAATAGGCGGTAAAGTAAATAAAAACTTCACTCATAAGTTTGTACCATATTATGATAAGAGTGAAAAACAATGACGTGCATGGGTAATGTATCAGAATAGTTGATTGATTTGGCAATCAACCACTTGTAAGATAAAAATCAGCGAATAGCAGAGCAAATTCGGTAATACATCAGAATAGCTGGTGGTGTTGAAGATCAATTTATATATCCAAAGTATCCGGATAAAAGCCTACTATATCTTTATCCCACTTGGATGCAGTCCGCAACCTGTTTCGCTTTTGCTCTGATCTCATCTGTCGAAACAGCTTTATCATCGTAAGCCAATGCAACACCCATTCTTCTGTATGGCCTGGAACCCGGTTTCCCAAAGATTTTAAAATCTGTATTTGCAAATTCTGCAGCAGCTCCCAATCCTGAGTAAGATGGATTTTCTGAATAAACATGTGCCAGAATAACGGCACTGGCCGCTGCTTTTTCTAAGCTGATCTGTGGAATTTTTAATCCGAGAACAGCTCTCGCATGTAGCTCAAATTCATTAAAATTCTGGGAATTAGCCAATGTCACCATTCCTGTATCGTGAGGTCTTGGCGAAAGCTCGCTGAAATAAACACCTTTGTTTGTCAGGAAAAATTCTACTCCCCAGATACCGGCACCTCCTAACGCTGCTGTAACTTTTGCAGCCATTTCCTGAGCATCTTTCAGATCAGATTCAGACATAGCACAAGGCTGCCAGCTTTCCTGATAATCTCCCCTTTCCTGTCTGTGCCCGATGGGTGGACAGAAAAGCGTAGGCCCGTTTTTCTGAGTCACCGTCAGTAAGGTAATTTCTTCATAGAAATGAATAAACTCTTCTATGATCACCACTTTGATATCACCACGACTGCCATCCATTGCGTATTGCCAGGAAGTGAGGATTTCATCTTCAGATTTCACTACACTTTGTCCTTTACCACTGCTGCTCATCAATGGTTTCACTACACATGGGAGACCAATTTCTGCGATAGCTTTTTTATAATCGTCCGGATTGTCTGCATAGAAATATTTTGCTGTACGCAATCCCAGTTCTCCGGAAGCCAGATCTCTGATAGCCCTGCGATTCATTGTGAAATTGGCCGCTTTTGCACTCGGCACTACCTGAATACCTTTCGCTTCGTAGTCATAAAATCTATCTGTTCTGATAGCTTCTATTTCAGGGACAATGATATCCGGCTGATGTTTTTCTACCAAAGCATCCAAAGCATTCCCGTCTAACATATCTGCAACTTCGTAATCATCTGCTACCTGCATAGCCGGCGCACCTGCATAGCTATCAACAGCTATGATATATTGCCCGAGCCGCTGACAGGCAATGACGAATTCTTTCCCCAGCTCTCCGGAGCCAAGCAGTAAGATTTTTTTCTGCATAAATATGATCAGACGGGTAATAAAATTATCCTATAAACTGGCAAAGATATGCAGTGTCAGCATATACGATTAGGTCAAAGCTGCTGCTTGCAGGAACTTCAAAGCTCTCGCCGGCCTGAAACAGCTGCCACTCATCTAATCCCGGAATTCTTACTGTCAGAGATCCCGATACTACTGTCATCAATTCTTTTTTACCTGTATTGAAAGTATAATTACCTGCTTTCATAACACCCACTGTAGTGCCTCCGCTGACACTGTCAAAAGCTAAAGATTTTACTTTACCATCAAAGTATTCATTTACATTAATCATTGCTGAAAATTTTGTGCAAAAATACTTCTAATATTGAAAGTGAAGACTCAATTCGAAATATGTTTTGAATCAAAAATGACCATTCTGCAAGTTACTTATGCTTTGCTCTATACACTTAAACAGAAATTATATTCGATAATTTAATTAAATTCGAAAGCAAATAGATTGGTTAGAAAGTTGGCATTTCTATCATTAGTTGGTCAGAAAGCAAATTAAAACCATCTCTTTGCTTCACATAAGGGCTTCCTGATCAATATTTTTTGAAATATTCACTCTTCTAAATATGGCGAAAACCAACACCAGATATCAATGGCTCACAATTGCATATACACTGACGGGACTCCTGTTTTACTGGTGGAAAATTATCAAGGACGCCCACTTGTATCTTTTTGGTGTTGAAGAGCAAGGTATCAAAAGTTATTTTGCTACTCTTTATTACATATTATACGACAAAAATCAACATTTTACAGGTCTGAATTATCCTTATGGTGATCACATCGTGTACACCGATGGACAGCCGGTTCTGAGCTTATTGCTCTCACCGCTGATGAATGGCAATTTTGAGTATGCCGGAAATATCATTACCATCCTCAACCTGTTCATGTTTTTAAGCATTCCTGTTGCAGCGATATACTTATTTAAACTGTTCTCGTTATGGAAAATGCCTAATATTTACAGTTCCGTATTTGCAGCGATGATCTCCCTGCTAAGTCCGCAGGTATTGAGAATGACAGATCATATTGCACTGTCGTATGTGTGCTTCTTTCCTATGATATGGTTCTACGCAGCTCAATGGTTGCAGGAAAGGAAATTGTCTTCGATTATTCTGTTCTCGGTTACACTCACCTTTTTTGCATTCATACACATCTATTATCTGGGAATCGGCATAGCATTTATTGTATGCACTGTATTTTTCTATATCCTTTACAAAATAAAAATCCGGCAATCCTGGACGAAAGCATTGATTTTGTTAGTTGCAGCACTCTTGCCACTGGTTATTTACTCCATCTGGCTGGATGCAAGCGGAGCGAGAATAATCAGCGACAGGCCGGTCCAGCCTTATGGATTCTTTGATAATACTGCCAGTCTCAGAGATGTTTTCATTCCTATTGAGGGTGTATTTAAAGAGCTGGTCAGTCTTTTCATTCCTATAAAGGATCATAGCCGGGAAGGGTACGCATATGTGGGACTCGCTGCTATACTATCCACTTTGGCCGGAGTCTGGGTACTGAGAGACAGGATACTGGAAAAAGAATTTTTAGCATCCAGCTTAGGCGTGTTTTTACTGGCATCGTTTGTGTGCCTTTTAGTTGCCTTTGGATTGCCATTCCGATTTATACCGGCATCATGGATTCCCCATGAGATCATGCAGTTCAGGACATTAGGACGATTTGCCTGGCCGTTTTATTTCGTCTTCGCCGCTACAAGTGCATGGCTTCTGTACATTTTGGCTGAATATCTGCGCAAGAAAAGCCATATGGTCATTGCTACAGTGATTATTGTGGGAATGGCGTTGCTGTGGACATTTGAAGGACTTGCTCTCCAAAAAAGACAAGCCGGGTACATTAAAGAAAACGGAAAGCTGGCAAATGACTTTTTATCTTTTGAAAACAGCTATAAAAGGCTGCTTACTGATATTGGTCTCAGCCCGGAATACTATCAGGCAATTCTGACATTCCCTTATTTTAATGTTGGCAGTGAAAGGTTTAATATTGACAGAAATCATCAATCGTTGTATTATGCAGCCAAAATAGCATTGGATACCCGCATTCCCATTGCTCAAAACTACCTGAACCGGACATCTTTAGCTCAAAGCATCCGGACTGTACAACTATTAAGCAATCCTCTCATAGAGAAAGATGTATTAAAAGATTTGCAGGATGACCGTTCATTTTTGCTGGTGACAACCGGAAATCAGTTTGAACCGGATGAACTAAGGATCATTGAGCAATCGAGAAAACTGATCACGAAAGGCAACATCACCTTATATGATCTGCCTCTAAGCGCATTTAACCAGATAAAGCCCGATATTGATTTACTCAAAAAATCATTTAAAACCAGAGTTATTGATGAAGTAGAGGCAAGCAGTTCCAGCTACAGCAATTTTCTCTGGAAAAATTTCTACGGTATCAGCACAAAAGGGAAAAATCATCTGCTGGCCAACTATGTCATTCCCCGTTCTTCAAAAAAAGAAAATATTGAGGTCAGCCTTTGGATTAAAGTGTCTTCAAAAAGATCTGATTTTCCCTTATTGTTTGTAGATGTGCTAAATGATCAGAAGAAAGTAATCAAAAGTTTCCCGGCGGATCCAAGACATTTTACAGATGTCAAAAACGAACATGTAAGGGTGAAAATAGTAGTTCCTTATGCGGAACAGAATCATACTTTGCGGGTAAGATTAAAAGGTTCGAACCAATCTTTGAGTACTTTCATGATCAAGCCTTTACAACAATCCATCTGGATAAAAGATAAAGCGGGCAATGAATATCTGGATAATTACCCGTTGGGAGATCTCATAAAAACTTTATAATCTGCTAAGATTGCTCATGTACCCAGGAATACAGATCTACCATAGCTGAGGTCACTACTTCCGGGGCAAATCTCTGAATATACGATTTACCGTTAGTGATTAACTGATTGGCGAAAGTGGTATCCAGCATGATCTTATTGATCGAATCTGCCCAGCCTTCCACATCATTGGCATCGTTATATATGGCTCCCGGTCCTCCGGCTTCCTGCAAAGAGGAATTATTAGAGGCCACTACAGGAACACCCATTTTTAGACTTTCTATGATAGGTAATCCGAACCCTTCATAAAAGGATGGATATACAACGCATTTGGCCATGTGATATATGCCCGGTAACTCATACCAGGGAACATTTTTCAGAAAATATACCCGGTGACGAATTTCTTTGTTGTAGATATATTGTTCTATTTCGCTGAGCGCATCACCTCCACTGGTAACTACTACTAAAGGAAATTCTCCGTTTTCAGGATATTCCAAAGCGTCCAACACTACTTTCAGATTTTTTCGCTGAGAAGTAGAGCCTACAAAAAGGACAAAATGGAAAGGAATATTGTATTTATGCCTTAACAGCTCCGTAAACCAGTTGGTGTACTCATATTCAAATTCTCTGCCCCAGCTCGGGTTTACAACAAATATCTTTTCGGCCGGAACTTTCAGCTCTTCGATCAGATCATTTCTTGTATTCTGACTCACTGCAACAACCGCTCTGGCTTCTTCACAGGCTCTTTTAACCTTGTATTTGTATACTCCTCTGTCCAGTAATGGAAAATAGTCAGGAAATTTATGAAAGATAATATCGTGTATGGTTACGATAGATTTTACGCTTTCCGGTAAAGAAAAAGGTAACTCATTGCTCAGTCCATGATAGATCTCAACACCGCTCTGAGTAATATCTTTGACGATCTCGGTGCTTCTCCAGAGATTGGGCAGATAATGATTGGAAACAATGGTTTTGTCTACAAACGTCTGATACTTGAACGGACTCGGCCGGTAGTAATCCTGATGAACAAACAGACGATAATCGTATTGAGGAAACCATCTCATGAGATTGTGCATCAAACTACGACCGTAGCTACCTAATCCGGTAGTATTGTCATAAATACGTTTAGCATCAAATCCAATAATCATGTCTTGAAGTTAAGGAGTTAGTTCTGATTATCTATAGAGGGCTCATATCTAAATATCCACACCATAGGGATAAGAATGATTCAGCTAAAGATATCTTAAAAACTATTCTATATAAATAAAAAGCTCTGAACATCATGTATTCAGAGCCCGTATCAATATTTGTTTTCTTTTATGCTATACCGCTACATTGAAATCTCTCAAAGCGTCGTTCAGAGATGTTTTCAAATCCGTAGAAGCTTTTCTCTGACCAATGATCAATGCACATGGTACCTGAAAAGTTCCTGCAGGGAATTCTTTTGGAATTGAACCCGGAATGACTACTGATCTCGCAGGTACAACACCTCTGTATTCAATAGGCTCAGGACCTGATACATCGATAATTTTAGTTGATTTCGTTAAAACTACATTTGCACCTAACACGGCTTCTTTTTCTACTTTTACTCCTTCTACTACAATGCATCTTGAACCAATGAAGCAACCATCTTCGATGATCACCGGCGCAGCCTGTACTGGCTCCAGTACGCCACCGATACCTACACCTCCGCTCAAATGGACATCTTTACCGATCTGAGCACAAGAGCCTACTGTAGCCCATGTATCCACCATTGTTCCGCTTCCTACATATGCGCCTATGTTGACGTATGAAGGCATCATGACGACTCCTCTCTCCAGATATGCACCATATCTTGCGACTGCATTAGGCACTACACGTACACCCTGGGATGCATAATCTTTTTTCAACGGAATTTTATCATGATATTCAAAAGGACCAACTTCAATCGTTTCCATTTTCTGCGTAGGAAAATAAAGAATTACTGCTTTTTTCACCCAGTCATTCACTACCCAGCCATTTTCAGCAGGTTCAGCTACACGTAATGTTCCTTTGTCCAGATTTGCTACAACTTCCTCTATTGCATTCAATGTATTTGGATCTGTCAATAATGAACGATCATCCCAGGCTTTTTCAATGATTTCTTTAATGTCTTGCATGGTTTTTTAGTTTGTAGGCGCAAAAATACAGATTCTATTCTTAAGAAAACGGGTTTCAATTACATAATCTCCAGGGTATTAATCCTGATATTTTGCCTGAAAGCAAAAAATTGTATCCAAATTTTGCCTTAAAATCAGTTTCTGATAAAAAAAATATCAGAACCATAGAGTATTTGATATTTTTGCATTTATTCACTTTTAATAAAAGCAATGCCGACTTCTCCAGTTATTATCGTAGGAATGCACCGATCCGGAACTACTATGGTCACAAAAATGCTGGAAAATCTGGGCCTTTTTGTAGGAGATCAGAAAGAAGTCAATAATGAAGCATTGTTTTTCTGGAATATCAACAACTGGATTTTTGACATAGCTCTATGCAGAGCTGATCTGCCGTATAATTTCAGATATCTGAATCCCAGAACAAAAGAAATTCTGGTCAATGATTTACAGCACTTTATCAGCAGTCCTAAAAAGAAAAAGTTTTTAGGCAATAAATACAATCATTTTAAAAGTATCAAAGAGCTGGATTTTCCTTGGGGCTGGAAAGATCCTAAAAACTCTTTCACTATAGACCTGTGGAAGGAAATATTTCCGGATGCCAAGGTTCTTCATATATACAGAAACCCGATTGATTCTATCAGCAGCTTTATAGAGAGAGATCTGGTGATGAAAAACAGATATACTTTAAACTGGAAGAAAAAGCTGAAAAGAGACTTTCTTATCAGTCATAACTATCACACCAATTTCAGGCTATATTCTCTGGAGGAAGGGTATAACCTATGGGAGGAATATGTTTCCCGGTGTGTAGAGCTGGAAAAATCTTTTCCGGATATGAAGCACGTGAGATATGAAGACTTCCTGGCGAACCCTGCATCTCAGCTGGAGGAAATTGCCAGGTTCTGTGGATTACAGTTTTCTCCGTCAGATATTAAAGAACAGGTGAAATCTGTTAAAAGTGACAGAAGTTTTGCCTTTATAAGAAATCCGGAAGCAATGGAAGTATATTTGAACATCAAGGATAAACCGTTGATGAAATTGCTTCATTATGACAAAATCACCGTTTAGCTATGTCTGAAAAAGTAGATATTTTACTGGCCACATACAATGGTGAGAAGTTTCTGGACGAACAGTTCAGATCCATCTTTGAACAGGAGTTCCACGATTTCAGGATAGTTGTCAGAGATGACGGCTCTACTGACCAGACGCTCAATATTCTTGCAAAATGGAAAGGGCTTTACCCTCAAAAGATTGAAATCATTGAAGATGATTTAAAAAATCTGGGACCTACACAGAATTTCAACAGGCTCATGGAATTTTCAAGAGCTCCGTATATCTGTTTCTCGGATCAGGATGACAAATGGCATCCCTCTAAGCTGAGCCTTCAGATGCAAAAAATTCTTGAAGTAGAGGATAATTATCCTGATATAGCTGTCATGGTGTTCTGCGACCTGGTTTTGTGCGACGATCAATTGAACATCATCAGCACATCACTGATGGAAAAAGACAGGCTGGATGAGACGGCACTAGGACCTCACCAGCTGCTCATGCAGAATGTACCATATGGCTGTGCTACCATCATCAACAGAAAGCTATTGGAAATTGCCTCACCTATTGATCAAAGGGCATTATTACATGACCATTGGCTTTCGATTATTTCTTCGCTGACCGGAAAAATAGCATTTCTGGATGAAGCATTAATTTATCACAGAGTTCACGACAGCAATGCCAGCAGATCCGCAAGTGAGCATAAGAAAGAAGCTGCAAAAGACCTCAGGAGCAAAGTAAATAATCAGAATTTCCACAATTATCTGTTCAAGCAGGTAGATCAGGCTCAGGCCGTTTTAGAAAGATTACACCCGGATCTGAATGATGAGCAGCAAAGTATGCTCAGGGATTTTATCTCTTTAAAAACAACCAAAGGATTCAAACGCAAATGGCTGATTGTTAAAAACAGATTTTTTAAGAACACCATTTATCATACCATCAAACTAATCATCAGAGCATAAAATGAACACTAGTAAAAATATACTGATCACTGGTGGTGCAGGCTTTATCGGCACCAGATTGGCAAATAAGCTGATCGAAAAAGGTCATAAGATTACCATACTGGATAACCTTTCACCACAAATTCACGGAAGTGCTGAAACATCCGTTTTGTATCAGGGTATTAAGGATAAAGTTCATTTTATTTTAGGTGATGTACAGAACAAATCAGATTGGGAAAAAGCATTGGAGGGACAGCAGATAGTCGTTCATCTTGCTGCTGAAACCGGTACCGGACAATCCATGTATCAGATTGAAAAGTACTCTAACGTCAATGTCAACGGGACATCTCTTTTCCTGGATATTCTGACCAATTCCAGACATTCTGTAGAAAAGGTCATTGTAGCATCTTCCAGGGCAATTTATGGGGAAGGAAAGTATTTTTCACCTGAATTAAACACTGCTGTATATCCATTGGGCAGAAAAGAGGAAGATATGGAGAAGGGTGATTTTGAAGTAAAATGCCCACATACAGGTGTAAATGCCGTGCTGGAGCATACTGATGAATGGTCCAGGATTCAGCCTAATTCTATTTATGGCCTGACGAAATACTATCAGGAACAATCTATCATGATTACCTGCCAGGCAATAGGCGTTCCGGCGGTGGCATTCAGATATCAGAATGTATACGGCCCGGGACAATCGCTTAACAATCCATATACCGGAATCTTATCTATTTTCTCAACAAGAATTAAAGGTGGTAAGGATATCAATATCTTTGAAGATGGTACTGAAAGCAGGGATTTTGTATACATAGACGACGTAGTAGATGCAACAGTTCTCGGTATTGAGAAACCGGAAGCTAACTATCAGTCATTCAATGTGGGGACAGGAATTGCCACATCAGTTTTAGAAGTTGCTCAGGAGCTCATGAACAATTATGGCGTAGAAGTACCCGTACAGGTCACAGGTCAATTCAGAAAGGGCGATATTCGTCACAATGTAGCTGATATGCAGAAAGCGGAAAATCTTCTTGGATTCAAAGCAAAAGTATCTTTTAAAGAAGGAATCAAAAGGTTCACTGACTGGGTCAATGAGCAAACGATCATGTCTGACAAATACGAAGCCTCTTTAGAGGAAATGAGAGCAAAAGGATTATTGAAATAATCCTCTGACGCTCTATTTTTTGAATATTCTTTTGTCAATTGTTATTTGACAAACATAAATTTTGTGCTTGCAAAAGAACCGTCTTCAAAATCTATTTTCAGAATGTAATTTCCATTCTCTTTCAGCTGAAGCTGGTTTAGTGCAATGTAATTTGTAAACTTGTTCAGCAATTGCTGTTGCACCATCTGACCATTTAAGGAATAAATTTCTATACCTTTCACGGATCTTACACCATCAAATTCAACCCTGAGCTGTCCGTTCGTAGGATTAGGATAAATATGTAGCTGGTTATTTTTCAGATCCTTTTCAGAGGTTGGAACAGCTATGATCTTGCTGGATATATCATAAGTTCTGTTGGCAGATAAATCATAAAGCACTGATACATCACCATTAGGCCAGATAATTTCCAGGCTGTCAACAACTGCATTTTGTGCAAGTCCGAAATGAATAACCGGATCATTTTGTGTAAATGCATGATTTTCTGAACCCTTCAGCCGCATTTGCTTTTTACCTCCGGCATAACAATGAATGACAGCCCCTATAGCCATTTTATTACCCGTACTCGCTGCATCAGTCAAATTGATTTTTATCCAGTTATTATCATTCCCTTTATTCAAAAACAGCTGGTATGGCCCGTCATTAAAATGTAGCGGTTGACCATCATCAGACAATTGACCTTCTCCGTTTTCAAAGAATAAATCAAGAAATCCATCTCCATTAATATCCGCATAGCTTACTGATCCTCCTCTCCCTAATATTTGGCCTTCTGCGCCAAAGCCTTCAATCACAGTAAATTTGCCGCTCCCGTCATTTTCATAATATTTGTTGGAATAATTGATAGCAGAACCCTGACAAGACAGCACTAAATCCAGATCCATATCATTGTCAAAATCAGCAGCAACTACCGAAACAGCAGAAGTTTGATTAATGTCATTGAGCAGAAATTTCGAATCTTCCTGATACCGGCCGTTCGACTGAGCTATCAGCATTTTATCAGGAGTTTTGACAGAATTATTATTAAAATTATGAGTCCTTATATCTGTAATAGGTGCATCAGATGTAATCTTTATGGCAGATTGAATATTATCTATCGGGTCGTTTTGATAAATTTCCCATATGTCCAATTCCGGGTGATAACCGATGAACGGACCAAGACATAACAGACATCCTTTATTGATATATTTATTATTATTCAGTTCCGGATCCAGTACAAAGGTATTTTCTGTCGGGTGATAGCCTCTGGAGCCTATGCGCCAGTATTTCTTCACATCGCCTTTATAGGGATAAATTGCAGATTCCACTTTTATAGGGCCTTTCGTTTTAAAAGAAACTCTGTTTTCCTGATTATAATGAATAGCTCTGGATTGAGCATAGAGATAGATCAGTAAAGTGGTATCGTCGTATAGAGCTGCTTCTGAAGAATACTGATTAGCTGCGATAAATATATCCTGCATCCCATCTCCGTTGAAATCTCCTACTGCAACATCTCTGGTGCCCCAATGAGCATCGCGAAAGATATTTTTAAAAGGATAATTATCTGTTTCATAGATATTGATACCATTACCTATGCTTGCAACAGTCAGGATATTATTTCTTTGATTTTTGTGATCGCGGATCAGTGTCGCACTGTGAAAATCATGTCTTAATAATCCCAGATCGGTAATATTTGTGTATTTCTCACTACCCGGGTCATATTTATATAAGGATGTCAAAAAGTTGCCTTCATGACGGTTAAAATTGGTAAGAAGCGCCTCCAGATAATCGTCTCCGTCAATATCGAACCAGATAGTAGACCGTCCTCTTCCCAATGAGTCTTTCAATCCAAATTCACCAGAGCGGTTACTGACGATCAGGTGG
This sequence comes from bacterium, assembly GCA_037189845.1. Classification (GTDB taxonomy): domain Bacteria; phylum Bacteroidota; class Bacteroidia; order Chitinophagales; family JADIYW01; genus JAMLHH01. Next base: position 106,540 of record JBBCIS010000012.1, on the reverse strand, counting down.
CCATTATCATTGAGAAACAACATATTTTCTTTGCCCTGGCTGTTACCCATATCTCCTCCCAGCTGCACATATAAATCCGGCCACCCATCATTATTGATATCACAGAATGAAACTCCGTGCATATCAAAAAACCGGTAGGGATATACTGTTCCGTCAGGTAGCGTATCATATTGTTTATAATAGTCAATTTCTACGTTCCTGAATGTCCCGTTCTGGTTGTTCATGTACAAGGTAGGCCATCCGTGGCCGGAACAAAATACATCGGGAAAGCCATCTCTGTCTATATCCGCCCAAGCATGACCAAATGAAACACCATTGTAATTAATTCCCGACTCTTCTGTTATTTCTCTGAAAATACTACCATCTTCTCTACTGTTGACAACATCAAACCGGAATGGTAAATTTTGGTTTAGCGTATGATCGCATCCTGTATGTTCGCTATCTGCAAACAAATTAAAAAAGCTTGCTGTCAGGACAGCAAATGCTATTATTTTTTTCATGTGGGCTCTTTGAGGGTTTGCGTGTTCAAAAAGTGTTAAAACTTTGTAAAAATATTAAATTATATGAGCACTCTCTGTTATGTTATTATTAACATAAAAAAGATAATTATCGCAGAAAGAAAATAAATGATTTCGCTTTGTTTCTTAGTGATCTGAAATCTCAGATAACATTGTTTTTTATCTTACTGTACTTGTAAAATACCTTCCATTGCTCCGGTCTGTCACATAAATGGGTAAAACCTTTTACACGCTGTGTATTGATGAGCTTTTGTTTTTGAAAGATGTCAGAATAAGTACGTTGCATTCCTCTCATAAGAACAAGGTGGTGAAGCCTCATTCAAAAGGAATATCTTCAAATATTAATTCCAGTAATAGACTCTTCTTACTCTTCTGGAAATTTTTGTCAGTAATTCGTAGGGAATGGTTCCTATCTTTTCTGCACATTCAATGATAGATATATTTTTGCCGTAAACCTCTACTTCATCACCATCCTTAATATCAGGAATATGCGTAATATCTGCCATGCACATATCCATGCAGACATTACCAATTATTTTAGCTTTTTGCCCCCTGATAAATACTTCTCCGACTCCATTGCTGAATCTTCTGTCGTATCCGTCTGCATAACCGATAGCGATAACAGCTATTTTAACAGGATAATCTTTCTGTCCTTTCCTTCCATAGCCAACCGTCTCTCCCAACGGAACTTCTTTCACTTGGGAAACCGTTGTCTTCAGCGTGCCTATAATTGATAGTCTGGACTGAATAGTATGAGAGCTGTCTACGCCATACAGCCCGATTCCCAATCGCACATAGTCATATTGATATTTGGGAAACCGGACTATTCCTGAGGAATTCAGAATATGCCGTTTGATAGGATAGTCTAAAGATTCCATGATTTTCAGACTCAACTCTTCAAACTTCTCCAGTTGATCCCGGGTAAAATCATCCATCAGCGGTTCGTCTGACGCCGCCAGATGCGAGAAGATAGTCGACACTTTTATGACATCCTGATCTATCAGTGTCAGAATAAGATCATCCAGCATGAAAGACTGAAATCCGAGCCTGTTCATTCCCGTTTCAATCTTCAGGTGGATCTGAAGATGGCTATTGTACCCGGAAGTTTCCAGGTAATAAATCAACGATCTCAGGAGTGAAGACTGGTAAATTTCCGGCTCGAGCTGAAACTCTACCATTTTCTCAAAATCCTGGACAGAAGGATTCATCACCATAATTCTGGTAGTAATACCACCTTCTCTCAGCCTGATGCCTTCATCTACATAAGCAACTGCCAGAAAGTCCACGCCTTTTTCTTCGAGCATGGTGGCAATTTCACTGCTTCCGCTTCCATAAGAAAAAGCTTTTACCATAGGAATAATACCAGTATTCTTATTCAGAAAGCTCCTGAAAACGTTATAATTATCAGAAAGCGCATTCAGATCTATTTCTAAAACAGTCCTGTGAGATTGTCCCAGTAACTGATAAGTCACTCTTTCAAACTGATACTGTCTCGCTCCTTTGATAAGAATTACTTCTCTGTCGAAATCTATACCATCCAACTGACTGAGCAGATCTTCTGTTGTTGGAAAACAATGTAGCTCTACCTTAAGCTGATTGAGCTTGCTGGCATACTGGATAAATAATTTTCCAACAGCTATAACCTTTTGAAATTTATTGACCCGAATCAGACGGATCAGCTCGTCTATAAGCTGTAGATCATTCATGCCTGACTGATCAAAGGTAGAAATAATCAGTGTCTTTTTCTTTTTGCTTTCCTGCTGTCTGAAAAATTCCAGGGCAGCTTCCAGCGATAATAAATCGGCGCTATAGCTGTCATCTATGATGATACAATCATTCAATCCGTGCTTTAACTCCAGCCGCATTGGCAGCAACCTCAAGGTGGAGATTTTCTTTGAGATCTCAGAGGCTTTAAAATCCAGCTCCAGCATCAGAATGATACAATGCATACAATCTTCTACATAAGCCTTATCTGTAAAAGGTATGCTGAATTCCACGCCTCCTTTTGGAGTAATTAATTCAATGTGTGTGTGATTTTGTAAGATATGCTGAGATAAGATCTGATAATTGCTCTCTTTTTTCCAACCCCAGGTGACTGTTTTCAGATTTTTGGGAATATGAGCAGCAATCTGTTCATAATCTGAAGAGAAAATCAGCTTTTCACAGTTTTCAAACAGCAATAGCTTCTCTTTGATTTTCTCATCATAATCTCTAAAGCCGGCATCATGAGCCGGACCTATATTGGTAAAGATTCCTATCGTAGGCAGTATGATCTGTGCAAGATTGCTCATTTCATTGGTTGTAGAAATTCCTGCTTCAAAAATTCCCAATGTATGATGACTCTCTAATTGTAAAACAGAAAGAGGTACTCCTATTTGTGAGTTATAGCTTTTGGGACTTCGACAGACATCAAATTCCGGTTGAAGTATCTGATTCAGCCATTCTTTGACAACAGTTTTGCCGTTGCTGCCTGTAATTCCAATGACGGGAATATTGAATTTTGTCCTGTGCCGGGAAGCAAATTTTTGTAACGCCAGTAATGTGTCATCTACAATGATAAATGCTGCATCCGGAAATAATTCCGTATTAATATTTTGTACAATAAAGCTTCTGATTCCTTTACCGTAAGCATCAGAAACATATTGATGTCCGTCTTTGTTTTTGCCGGATAATGCAAAAAATAACGTGTTGTATGGATTCAGAACTCTGCGGGAGTCTGTGCAGATCTGGTGGATATTAGTCTGCAGAACTCTGCATGATATTTGCCCGTCCACAGCCTGAGCAATCTCTTTTAAAGAATATTCCCGCAATTTTTAAATATTTATTGAGTAAGCAACAGTTTATTTTCAGTTGAGAAATTAAGGAAGATTTGACGATTCTTTTTGTCTTTCTTCGATAATTTTAAACGATTTCAATGAAACAACTGAAAGCAGTACCTCTATTATCAGTAATGTACCAAAAGAAATCAGAACAGCTTTTTCACCTGTAGCTACTGCAAAAAACACCCTGAAAAAGAATGGCAGCAAATACAACTGGGTCATGAGAGCTCCTAAAAGCTGCAGCCAGGCAAAGTGAATGTTGTTTAATATCATGTATACACATGAAAATACTGTAAAAATGATACCTATCGTAAACGGAATATTTGTCCAAAGCCAGTCATCGCTTCTATAGGCCGGAATATTAATGGTCAACATCAATAGCGCATATAAAAGAGTTGATACCGGAATATATACAGGTAAACTTTTCATAGGCTAATCGAAAAGACTCAGCGTATCATTCCCCGGAAGCAACTTGAAGCTCATTCTGTGAAACGGTGTCGTTCCATGCAGTCTGATAGCATCCCGATGAGCAGTAGTCGGATATCCCTTATTGATTTCCCAACAATACTGAGGATAATCTGCTGCCAGCTTTTTCATGTATTCGTCCCTGTAGGTTTTAGCCAGAATAGAAGCGGCAGCTATCTGAGTATATTTACTGTCTCCTTTTACCACACATTGATGGGCAATTCCCTGATAAGGTGTAAATTTATTTCCGTCGATAATAAGCCATTCAGGTTTTACTGATAGCTGATCTACGGCTCTGTGCATTGCAAGGAAAGAGGCTTTCAGAATATTGATCTGATCTATTTCCTGATGATCTACCACTCCGATACCATAAGCTATAGCATCATTTAAGATGATTTCTCTGAGCTCATTCCTATCAGATTCTTTTACCTGTTTGGAGTCATTCAGTAAAGGATGATAATAATCTTTCGGCAGAATAACCGCCCCAGCTACTACCGGACCCGCCAGGCAACCTCTTCCTGCTTCATCACAGCCACAGATGATTTTTTCTTCATATATGTAGAATTCAGGCATATTTTCGTCAGTATAGTATAGAAACCGTCAAAGATTTGCAAGAAAAACCACCGCCTCATTTACACTTCTGCACTTGGCTCTTCTGCTGGTTTTGCCTCAGCTTTAGCAGGTTGCTCTTTCAGTCTTTTTTCCAGTTGTGCAATGGTTTTTTTGATATCAGTAACTTTCGCTTCTTTTTCGTCTATCCTGTTCTGGATGATCTGTAATAAACCGCCCCATTGTTCTCCGGCATTACGGCCTTTGGTATAATGAGAAAGCTTTTCTTTCTGGAATGCCATACTTTCTCTGTCTTTTCCCAGAGTTGTTTCTATTCCTTTCAATATTTTAGTGAGCTTATCCAGACGTTCTCTGACGTGTGTGATATCCTGGGTTTTCTTGTAGGATCTCAGTGCCTGATATATCTCATCAATTTTATCAAACAGCGGTTTTTTGAGGTTCATTCTGATATTAGAAGTTTTGAGCTTAGCCTGAACTTCTCTCAGCTTGTCATGAATTCCCGGCCACTCTTCAGGATAGATGAGCAGCGATTTTAAAGATTCCAACTCCTTCTCAAATGATTTTACAGCTTCTTTTGACTGATTTTTCTCATCATCAATAGATTTCCTTTTCAGGGCTTTGAGCATATCAAAAGTTTCATTGACTTCAGCCTTGAGCAGCTCGGTTTGTTCCCAGGTAAGGTCATGAGCCTTGAGCATATCAGAATATTTCTGCCAGAGCTCCTGCGTTTTATTCCATTTTTCCTGTTGATATTCCTGAGTAGAAGAAACCAGTGTTTTGTGCAGGACAATTTCTTCTTTACAGACTTTGAAAAGTCTGGTGCTCATAAGAATTTTACCCCATTCAGTTTGAGCTCTCTGGATAAATTCAGGTTTGTCTACTCTGATCTCTCTCGGTAAAATGCTTTCGCTATGAGCATCAATGTGCCATACTAAATCGCTTTCCGGAAAATCAAACGGAGCTCCGTTTTTCCAGGCAAACAACCTGTCCTGAAGATTTTTGTCGGCCTGCTCTTTTGGAAATGCGTGAATAACAACTTCTTTCTCTTCTTCATTTAAGTAAATGGCTAATAAGGCTTTTCTGTCTGTCCCAATATAACCCCACAATACTAAATGCTGCTTCATATCTATCTGTAAACTATAAAAAAATGGCACCGTCATTTGACGGTGCCAAGATAAAACTTTAAAGTTGTTTCAGCTTATTTTATTCCGCTTCTTTTTGTTTTCACTGCTTCAACGATTTGTTTTTGCAGCTCTATTTGCTGACGTTTTGTGTTTTGATCATCGTTGTTTTTGACAATGTCCTGTTCTCTCTGAGCAATAGTAGATTTGCTTTTCTCAATAGAGCTTACAGACGATGAATAATCTCCTTTCAGATTTTTTAACTGAGATTCAAAAGATTTCAATGATTTCTCTTCAGTTTTCACCTGATTGTCCAGCATTTTTTTTGTAGCATCGTCTACACTGCCCATGGAACTTTTCTTTTGTCTTGCTGCCAGTAAAATTTCCTGTTGTAAAGAGATTTGCTGCTCTTTGGTTTTCTGGTCTATTTCATTTTTTGCAATAGCCAATTCCTGCTTCTGGATGTTTTCCTGATTATTTGCGATGTCTTTATGGTAGCTTTCGTTTTGCTTTTCCAGCGATTTTAACTCTGATTGCAATTTACCCAGGTGCTTTTCTTCATTTTTGATATCGTCATCCACCTTTGCAGTATACTGATTACGTGCAAAATCGATCAATGTAGCTTCCATTGCTGTAAATGCCTGCGGATGTCCTGCCGAAGTTAAGAATGTACCTCCCAGGTCTACAAAAGTCTGAAGCTTCACACCATCCGTTTGTTGTGTCAGTACAGTATACATGTCTACTGTATTTTCGCTGACGCTTGGCAACAGTACATTGTCCTGAAATATTTCGGAACTTTTCTTAGATGCTACATATTTCCCCTTATTTGACTTTGTCCATTTAGAAAGAGCGGATTGTACATCCTTTACCTGTGCTTCCGGAATCAATATTTCAAATCCTGTTTGTTGTCCCTGGCTGATGGTAGCTTCAACTTCATTCACTACAAAATTGCTTTGCTGAGCGAAAGTCAATCCGGCTGAAAAAATAATTGCGCTAAATCCAAGTGTGATTTTTTTAAGCATAATTCAATTTTTATACAAATTAATAAACAATATATAACTCTAATGAGCTTCTAACCAGTTTTCCCCAATCCCCATACCAATTTCAATCGGAACATTCAATTTTAATGCATTTTTCATTTCAAATTCTACTAATTCTTTCAAATTGTCCAGCTCTTCCCGGCATGCATCAAATAATAATTCGTCATGCACCTGCAAAATCATCTGAGATTTGAAATTTTTAGCTTCCATTTTCTCGTGAATATTGATCATTGCCAGCTTGATCATATCTGCAGCAGATCCCTGAATAGGTGCATTGATCGCATTTCGTTCTGCAAAACCTCTGACGGTGAAATTGCCTGAATTAATATCTCTGAGATATCTTTTCCTGCCATAGATAGTTTTTACAAAACCATCCTTTCTGGCAGATTGGATAGAATCGTCCATATATTTTTTAATGCCCGGGTATTTCTCAAAATACTGATCTATCAAAGCTCCGGCCTCAGTTCTTCCTATACCTAATCTCTGACCCAATCCAAATGCAGAGATTCCGTAAATGATGCCAAAGTTGACCATTTTGGCATTTCTTCTCATCGTGCCGGTCACTTCTTCGAGCGCAACATTATATACGTTAGCTGCTGTAGCAGCATGGATATCCAGACCATTTTCAAATGCTGCGATCATTCTTTCGTCCTTACTCATGGAGGCAATGATTCTCAGTTCTATCTGGGAGTAGTCAGCAGATAATATTTGTCTGTCTTCTGATCTTGCCACAAATGCTTTCCTGATCTCTCTGCCTCTTTCTGTTTTGATAGGAATATTCTGAAGATTCGGGTTGGTAGAGCTCAATCTGCCTGTAGCTGCGATGGTCTGATTAAAGGTAGTATGCACTAGCCCTGTTCTTGGATTGATCAGATTGGGAATTGCATCTACGTACGTAGATTTCAGCTTGGTCAGCTCTCTGTAATCCAGAATTTTATCAATAATAGGCTGTTCTCCTGCCAGCTTTTGAAGTGTCTCTTCATTGGTCGAATATTGACCGGTCTTTGTTTTTTTACCCTGATAAGGAATCTTCATGTAATCAAAAAGAACCTCACCCAGCTGTTTAGGTGAATCCAGATTGAAATTCGTACCAGACAAATCAAAGATTTCTTTCTGAGCATTGAGAATATCCTGTGAAAGAACACCGGAATATTCCTTTAAAAAAGAGATATCCACCGCAACACCCGATTGTTCCATTCTGGACAGCACCGGAATCAAAGGAACTTCAATCTCTTTAAATAATGGTTCTATTTCCTTTTCTGTCAACTCTGGTTTTAGTTTCTGGTAAAGCTGTAATGTAACATCTGCATCTTCCGCTGCATATTCTTTCACCTTTTCTACATCAACATCGGACATTTTGAGCTGTTTGGGTCCTTTTTTACCGATCAGGTCTTCAATAGAAACAGGCGTATAGTTCAGATACGTTTCAGACAGAAAGTCCATGCCGTGCTTGGTTTCCGGATCAATGAGATAATGAGCGATCATGGTATCAAACAATGCTCCTTTAATCTCTATACCGTTTTGTCCCAATACGAGTATGTCGTATTTTATATTCTGACCTATCTTTAAAAGATTTTCATCTGATAGATATGTGTTCAGAATAGCGGTAAATTCTTTCTGATCTACCTGACTCCAGGGAATATAATATGCAGTAGCAACTTCTACACACAGTGAGATACCAACCAAATCGCAATCCATAGGGTCCACACTTGTCGTTTCAGTATCAACAGATAAAATTCCTTTGGATCTGGCTTGGTCCAGAACAGTTTTTAACTGGTCAGACTGAGTGAGCAGCTGGTAATCGTGTGGAGTGTTTGCTATATTTTTTCCGGCAGAATATTCTTCTGTAACAACGACATTACCGTCATCACCAAAAAGAGACATCTGTGCGGTTGGCTCTTCTTTTTTCAATACAGAATATGTGTCACCGAGAACCCTTTTTCCGAGTGTTCTGAATTCCAGCTCAGCAAAAAGTGCCGAAAGAACTTCCCTGTTCAGCGGTTTGATTGAATATTCTTCGTGCTCAAACTGTATCGGCACATCAGTAATAATAGTTGCCAGCTTCTTGGAAATCATTGCCATTTCCTGGTTGGCTGCCAGCTTCTCCTTCAGAGAACCTTTGATTTCATCTAAATGCCGGTATATATTCTCAATAGATCCGTAGTCCTGAATGAGCTTCTTAGCTGTTTTTTCGCCGACTCCCTTTACGCCGGGAATATTGTCTACTGCATCTCCCCAGAGCCCTAAGATGTCTATTACTTTCAAGGGGTTGTCTACTTCCCATTTTTCACAGACCTCTTTTACTCCCAGAATCTCATATGGTTTGCCCATATAAGGCGGCTTATAGACAGAAATATATTCTGTAACAAGCTGAGTCATATCTTTATCCGGAGTCACCATATATACATGGACACCTTCAGCTTCTGCCTGACGGGCAATTGTACCGATAAGGTCATCAGCCTCATAGCCGTTTACTTCCAGAATTGGGACATTAAATCCTTTAATGATCTCTTTGATATAAGGAATTGACATTTTGATATCCTCTGGGGTTTCCTGCCTGTTGGCTTTATAAAAGTCGTGTGCCACCTGACGATCAGTTATATATGCAGCATCAAATGCACAGGCAAGATATGTCGGCTTTTTGTTGTGAATGATATCAAACAACATGCTGGTAAAGCCCGAAATAGCGGACACATTTTGTCCTTTGGAATTCATCAGAGGAGTCTTGCTCAATGCAAAATATGCTCTGAAGATCAATGCGTATGAATCAAATAAATAAAGCGTTGGCTGTTGGCTCATAGTTTAATATTGTACAATTCTGCCTGGAAGCAGACTGTTGTTCCGGAAAAAATAATTTTCCCGATCACATGAAATACTTCTGTGAGTACTTTTTGATGTAATCATATGTACCGGGTAATTTCTGAATTGCAAAAGATAAGGGCAGGAATTTTCAGCAAATACCATCACTCTATTCATAACGAGATGACCGATTTCTTTTGCAATACACCACATGTCTTTAGCTTTGTCAACTAAAGATAATCAAACCCGGGAGTTTAGCTTATTGAATGCTGATTAAATGGCTTCAGCCAGACGCTTTTTATTCTTTATCCTTTCTTTTGTCATCTGGTCAAACAGACCTACTGCGTTTTGAATTGCCTTGATTTTATCATAATTTAAAGAGTAGAAAATCATTTTTCCTTCTCTCCTGGTGTTCACAATACCTGTATCTCTCAGGATTTTCAAGTGTTGTGAAGTAATAGATTGTTCCAGTTTCAGTGAGGTATAGATAACGTTAACATTAATTTCTCCTTTTTCGTCTAATAATGATATAATGCTTAATCTTAAATTGTGAGCTACGGAACGGAGTAATTCACTCGCAAGATCCATATCTTCCTGTTTAAATTTTAAAGTATCCATATAAAATAAATAAAGTGTAAAATAAAATAATATCTATTTGAATATCAACAACATGGTGTTAATTTACTATAAAAAAAAGATCCTAACAATATTGTTAGGATCTTTTTAATAATATTAGGGAAATTAACTACCCTACCAGTTCTTTTAATAATCTGGAAACTTCAGCGATTCTTTCTTTATCTATTGAATAATAGATGAATTTTCCATCGCGGATTGTAGTTACTACCCCAGATCTTCTTAACAAAGCCAGGTGCTGAGAAGCAACAGACTGCTCAAGTCTTAACTTTACATAAATTTCAGTAACAGTCAGTCTTCCGTGGTCATCCAACAATTTTACGATTTGTTGTCTCAACTCATGGTTGATAGCTCTCAATACCAATACAGACTTTCTAAGAACATTTTGGTCAAATTTGACCGCTTCCGTGTTTTTTTTCACTTGCAATACTTGTGAATCCATAACTGCCATAATTGTTTGTTTTTAAAATTCCCCGGTGTGTCTTCCCCATAGACATCATAGAGGCTGTAATAAATATTATCCGATGTGAAGATAAGAACATCCTGCAATATTAACTGTTAAAATATTGAAAAATCTCATCATAAGTGTCATTTTATCGACGAATGGAAGGATTTATAATACTTTGGTTCATAATAGGCTATATCTTCATGCATTTTTCTGACAAATTTATCATTTGCAATATGTGTCATTGCCCCGGCAAATATATAAATCTCATCCTCAAATGAAGCAACTTTGTCTGCTATTATTGATTTAAATTTAGATATATCCTGCCCCCAGACAATAACATTTTTGCCGGTTTCCGTCCATTGGTCAAAAGTTGCAGATTCTACTGTCACACACTGTGGCGACATCAAATAGTTCCCCTCCTTATCCATTACGCATGTAAATGCATCCTGCCTTCTCGCATCCAGCATAGGAATAAAAATGTCATACTGATCTTTTCCCAGAATCTTTAATTGTTCTTTCATCGCCTGAAAGGATTCAATATGTATCAACGGTTTGCCCAAAGCATATGCCATCCCTTTTGCAGTAGATACGCCTATACGCAATCCGGTATATGACCCCGGACCTCCGCTGACTGCAATCGCATCTATATCGCTGAATGAAAAGCCTGACTGACAGATGACCTCATCGATTAATGATTGAAGCTTATCCGCTGCTGAATTTTTTTGTGTTTCTACTGCCTGGCACAAAAGATTTCCATCCTTACCTATGGCAACCGAACAAATCCCCGCAGAGGTTTCAATACAAAGTATGTGAGCAGCAAAACTCATGTTACTTAGATACTGTCAACACTTTTTTATATTGATCAATATTGGTTAGCATTTCTATCGCTTTAGCAATTTCTGAATCGTACTTCAACTCTACTTCAATTCTCCCTTTTTGATATTTGTATCTGCCTGCGATTTCTGATTCCAGCAAGGATTTAATTTCCTCTTTATGCTTGACCACATCCTGATTTTTGTCATGCTTCATAGTAGTCTCCAATACTTTTATTTCTTTGGAGATTCCCTCAAAGTAAGACTCATTTTTTGCCGTCTCAATTAAATCATTCAGCATTTTCTCAGTTTTGGTCGTATAGTCATACTCTTTGTCAGATATGTACTCTAAAAATTTATCATAACTCTGATCAGAGATAGCAAATACTTTTGTTGTATCTATTGTAGGATGTGTATTTCTGTAAATATTGGCATAGTTGAAAAAGTAGTCCTTTGTATAGAGTGACATTGCAATAGGAGAAAATTTCTCAGGCTCTACTTTAATATCAGGGTCGATACCCGCGCCGTCTTTTACCGGACGACCCATTTTAGTATAGAATACTTTTCTCAGAGAATCCGGAATGACAGGAGCTTCACCTTCTTCATCTCTGTTAGAATAATCGATTGCCTGAATACATCTGCCGCTCGGGATATAATATTTATATGTAGTTACTTTTAGTCTGGATTTATATGGTAAAGGTCTTGTGATTTGCACCAGGCCTTTTCCAAAAGTAGTTTGACCTACTACAATACCTCTGTCATAATCCTGAATAACTCCGGAAACAATTTCCGATGCAGATGCAGAACCACCATTGATCATGACTACAAGCGGGGTTTCCGTATCCAGAGCTTTGTTGCTTGTATTGTATTTATTATTGACATCCTGAACTTTTCCTCTGGTTTCTACCACTTCCAGCCCTTTGTCAATAAAAATATTACAAAGCGCTACTGCTTCGTGTAATAATCCTCCGGGATTTCCTCTTAAATCTAAAATGATCCCTTTCAGCGTATTTTTAGCTTTTAGATCTTTCAGTGCGTTTGCTACATTCAGGCTCGCATTTTCTGTAAACTGGTCTAATTTGATATAACCAATTCCATCTTTCAGCATGCCATAGTAAGGAACATTCCCGACATTGATTTCTTCTCTGTTAAATGTGAATGATAAAACTTCATTAGTGATAGCTCTTTTGATCTTCAGTGTTAACGGAGTATTAGGCTGACCTCTCAATAGCTGGCGGATCTCTTCTGAATTTTTATTGTTAGCGCTTAAATTATCTATCTCCAGAATAGCATCACCAGGCAACAAACCGGCTTTTTGTGCCGGAGAACCAGCATAAGGCTGGCGGATAATTACCTGTCCATTGATCTCGCTGATAGTAGCGCCGATACCTCCGTATTTACCGGTGGTCTGAAACTGATATTCGTCTATTTCCGAAGAAGGAATGTATTCAGTATATGGGTCAAGATTTTCCAGCATGCCGTCTATCGCATATCTCATCACTACATTAGGATCTACCTCGTCTACATAATAGCTGTTCAGCTCTCTGTATAGGGAAGTAAATATTTCGATGTTTTTAGCTAATTCAGAATATCTGTCCGTTTTAGTAGCGTCGACTGACTGATTAGCAAAAATGTTTGTACTAAATATGGTGACAAAAGAAAAAACGATACCAAAAGCAAATTTCATTTTCATATTATACTATTAGCTTATTAAGTTTCAAATGTAGAGATTAATTATAAACTTGTACATAATATTTACTGTGTTACATATCAGTTAACGTAAATTAATACTACTTCGCAGGATTCTTCACAGAGTGTTAAATTCCTGATTTTCCATAAACAATTAAAGACAAAATTTCTTTTTCCGGCTTTCATCCGCTTTTCAAATAAAAAGTAAACTATATTTATACCTGTAAATAATTAGCTATTATTTGGTATAATTTGTATAATGGATAAAAAATTAAAATTCTTCGGTGAAGTATTAGGGCTGTCACCGCTGCCTCTAAGGCTGAAACAGGCGGCAATTACTTTTTGGGGAGAGGAAAATGTTCCACCATCAAAAATCGGAACATCGAGCCTGAAACAACTCTATCCCGGGATATCACCGGGAATGTGGAGAGGCAGATCTGTTGCAGAACGACAGGTGATTATCTCAAATCTCTACAATCATACTCAAACTCCTATTGAAAAAGGCTGGTCAGTTGCCAAGACACAAACGCTGGATTTCAGAGGTGGGAAGCTTACTTACAACAGCCACAACGGCACTGACTTTGCAATTCCGGTCGGCACTAAGGTCTGTACCGCAGCACCCGGAAAGGTTGTTGCTGTTTTATCACAATTCAATCGGGGAGGACTGAAAATTTTTATTGATCACGGACAGGGACTGATGACCTGCTATGCGCATCTTGCAAGAGCATTGGTGAGTGTGGGCGATATTCTCACGCGGGGACAGGAAATTGCTATTTCCGGATATAGTGGCGTAGATGGATTTTTTACTTTCCCTTGGGGAATTCCACATGTACATTTTAATGCCTGGCACAACTCATTTCATACGGATCCTTTCTCATTTGGAGAAAATGCTGCCTTGTGGAGTAGTGGCAATCATCCTTCTCCGGCGATAAAAGATGAAAATTCGGATTTTATACCTTCAGAGTATGATTCGGATTTAACTCAAAAAGTGATCGATAGCTGTCTTACACCAAGAGTCAGACAATTTTTATCCGACATTTCGTGCCCTCAGGAACGCGCAGTCCATACCATTATTGAAATGAACTATTATCCCACCAGATTCCAGCACAAAGAAAATCTTTATACTCAACGTTTTGACAGAGCTCCTTTGTTAGATCTGCCATTTTCGGAAAATGATTTTGATGGTATCATTTTTCTGGATCAGCTGTTAGAAAACAGAAAAAGAAAGCGTCGTATTAAAAAATAAATTCGGGCATCTCCCGCTACGGCGGGTCGGGTCTTCACTTCGGCTTCCTTCCGTCCTTTTGAGAAGGACTACAGGTTATCCTCCGTTCACCCCCTGATGCGGCATGACTGCAACAGTTGTATAAAAAATCGCTCCTTCCGGATAAAGGAAGAAGCGATAAGCTATTTATAAATGTGGAATGAAACTTCTATCGTTGAGTTTCAAAATCAGCGATCTGTTCTTTTAAGCTTAACAGGAAATCGATATCATCGTATCCGTTGATCAGACAGGTTTTTTTATAAGTATTAATCTCGAAAGATTCTTTTACATCGATTGCCGGCACAGCAAGCTCCTGATTTTCCAGGTCCACGATAACCTCAGTATCAGGATGAGCCTGTACGTGCTTCAAAATTTTCTGTAACACCTCTTCAGATACGATCAAAGGAAGCAAGCCATTATTCAGGGCATTGTTTCTGAAGATATCAGCAAAAAAGCTTGAAATTACTACTCTGAATCCGTAATCGTACAAAGCCCAGGCTGCATGCTCACGGCTACTTCCGCAACCAAAATTTCTTCCGGCTACAAGTACTTTTCCTGAATATGTCTCATCGTTCAGTACAAAATCTGATTTTGGACTATTGTCAGAGTAAAATCTCCAGTCTCTGAACAAATTATCTCCAAATCCTTCTCTTGTAGTAGCTTTCAGAAAGCGTGCAGGTATGATCTGATCTGTATCTATATCTTCTACAGGAAGCGGAACAGCTTTCGTGCGTAAGTGAACAAATTTTTCCATTTTCTTTGTTTAAAGTTTAACGTTCAAGGTTTAAGGTTGCTTGCGCACACTGCTGTCATTCTGAAATGTCACCCTGTAAAGGCCTGAAAAGATGCTTTCAGCATAACATATTACTATAACAAACGGCATCATTGGTCTTTCGTCTCTTATCTTGAGTCTCCGGTCTTCTTACAATAACTCCCTCACATCCGTGATTTTTCCGGTCAAAGCTACTGCAGCGGCAGTCATCGGACTGGCCAGCAATGTTCTCGCGCCCGGGCCCTGACGGCCTTCAAAGTTCCTGTTGGAAGTGGATACACAATATTCTCCGGCAGGAATTTTATCTTCATTCATTCCCAGACAGGCAGAACATCCCGGCTCTCTCAGCTCAAATCCGGCTTCTTCCAGAATTCTATCCAGACCTTCTTCTATGGCCATCTTTTCTACCTGCTTAGAACCCGGAACAATCCATGCAATGACATTGTCCGCCTTTTTCTTACCTTTTACAATATTGGTAAAGATCCTCAAATCCTCAATACGGGAATTGGTACAGCTTCCAAGGAATACATAGTTGACCGGTTTACCTATTAAAGATTCACCTTTATCAAAACCCATATAGGCCAGAGATTTCTCCAGACCTGCATCTTCTTTATCCGGAACCAATGCATCTATTTTAATCCCCATACCCGGATTGGTTCCGTAGGTGATCATGGGTGCAATATCAGCAGCATCGTATGTGAATTCCACATCAAACTCAGCATCTGCATCTGTGCAAAGTGATTTCCAGTATTCTACTGCTTTGTCAAAATCTGCTCCTTTGGGTGCAAATTCCTTTCCTTTGATGTATTCGAAAGTAATATCGTCCGGTGCGATCAATCCGCCACGGGCACCCATTTCAATACTCATATTACAGATAGACATCCTTGCTTCCATAGAAAGGCTGCGGATAGCTGATCCTGCAAACTCTACGAAATAGCCTGTACCACCACTGGCAGAAATCTTAGAGATAATATATAAGATGATATCTTTGGAAACGACTCCTTTGCCCAGCGTACCTTCTACGTTGATACGCATTTTTTTAGGCTTGGTTTGCAGAATACATTGAGTGGCCAGAACCTGCTCTACCTCAGATGTACCTATACCAAAAGCTACAGCTCCCAATGCTCCGTGAGTAGAAGTGTGGCTGTCTCCGCAAACGATCGTCATTCCTGGTTGGGTGATACCCAATTCAGGACCGATTACGTGTACGATTCCCTGAGATGGATGTCCCAATCCATAAAGCTCAATACCGAATTCCTTACAGTTATTGATCAGAGTTTCTACCTGGTGTCTCGAAAGAGCTTCACGGATAGGCAGGTGCTGATCTTTTGTAGGAATATTATGATCTACAGTAGCTACTGTATTTTGTATTCTGAAAACAGGGATTCCCCTTTTTCTCAGTCCTTCGAATGCCTGAGGAGTAGTCACTTCATGAATAAAATGTTTGTCGATGTAGACTACCTGCGGCCCATCCGGAACGGATTGCACTACATGACTATCCCAAACTTTATCGAATAATGTTTTTCCCATAGCTGTTAGAGTTTAAAAAGCCTGTGGTATCACCGTAAAAACGGATCAACCACAGGTTCCTAACTATATTTTTAGAGTTTATTAAGTGCGTCGATGTATGCTTTAGCTGAAGCTAAAACGATATCAGTATCTGAGCCGAATCCATAATAGAATACGCCCTCTTTGGATACCTGGATGTGAACTTTACCCACATCGTTACTGCCGCCGGTGATCGCCTGTACAAGATATTCTTCTAACTTCACATGAGGTTCCACTATCTTATCAATTGCTCTGATCACCGCATCTACAGGACCATTTCCGGATGCTTCTGAAGTAAATCTTTGTTGATTTCTCACCAGAGAAACATTTGCGACAGAGCCTTCACCTGTCAGACTGTTGACGTCTAAAGATTCTATCTGGAAGATTTTATTATCTCTGCTATGACCTAACATTTCCAACAGATCCTCATCGTATACTTCTTTTTTAGTATCCGCTAAATCAAGGAATTTTGCATAAGTTTCGTCCAGTTCTGCCTGATCCATCGGGAAACCGATTTTCTCCAGACGGAATTTCAATGCAGCACGCCCGCTTCTCGCAGTAAGAACGATCAATGATTCAGGTACACCTACATCATGCGGATCGATGATCTCATAGTTTTCTCTGTTTTTCAACACGCCATCCTGATGGATTCCGGAGGAGTGAGAAAAAGCATTTCTTCCTACGATCGCCTTGTTAGGCTGAACAGGCATTCTCATTAATCTGGTGATCAGTCTGCTCGTAGGATAGATCTTTTTGATATTGATATCAGTATGCAGCTTCAAAGATTCCTGATGTGAACGCAATACCATGGCTACTTCTTCCAGAGAAGTATTTCCGGCACGCTCTCCGATACCGTTCATTGTTACCTCTACCTGTCTGGCCCCTGCTCTCAATCCTGCGATAGAGTTAGCTGTTGCCATACCAAGGTCATTATGACAATGGCAGGAAAGAATTGCCTTATCAATATTCGGTACATTGTTCATCAGATAGCTGATTTTTTCGTAATACTGCTCCGGCAGACAATATCCTGTCGTGTCCGGAATATTCACGACAGTAGCACCGTTAGCAATAACGGTTTCTACCATTTTGGCAAGAAATGCTAAATCAGCTCTGCCTGCATCTTCACAGAAGAATTCAACATCATCTACAAAATTTCTGGCAAATTTTGCTGCCCATGCGGCTTTCTCAAGGATGCTTTCTCTGGAAGTTCTGAGCTTATTGACAATATGGATGTCCGAGCTGCCGATTCCTGTATGGATACGGCCTCTTTCTGCAAATTTTAGTGCATCTGCAGCACATTCGATATCTTTCTGAACTGCACGGGTCAAAGCACAGATAGTAGGTCTGCGTACGACTTTAGAAATTTCAACTACAGAGTTGAAGTCTCCTGGACTTGAAATAGGAAATCCGGCCTCCAGTATATCTACACCCAGCTCTTCCAGTGCCAAACCCACTTCTATCTTTTCAACTGTGTTCAACTGACAACCGGGAACTTGTTCCCCGTCACGGAGTGTGGTGTCAAATACGTAAACCTTGTCGTTCATTGTTTTCCCTTTTCTGTTTTTCGCTAACTCATAAAGTTAAGGGATAATTGCTAATCGAAGTTCATTTATACATCTTAAATTATTGTAAAATCAATCAGCCTCGTTCTGTTAGATTGTTTTCAATAAAAAAGGGCTTTTGTTGAAAAAGCCCTTAAAATTATCCGAAAAATTGAAATTTTATAAACCATTGATAGAAATACCGAATGACAGCGGGGTCATTCTTGGCCCTTTGTCGTTGAAAACATCAGATAGAGAATAATATGCGAATGCATTCCAGATACCGTAACCGCCTCTCAGCATGACACCGTATCTGAATTTATTGACATTCTCAATATCATAAGTTTTAAATTTTTCACCCATACCAAAGTCTTCACCTTTGTATTTCCATTTGTTTTGGATCATCAGACCGGCTTTGAATCCTGCAGCAAGCTTCCATGATGTACCTTTTTTGTTGGGTACTGATCTGAATCTCAACTCAACCGGGATATCTACGTATGTCAATGCCAGCTTAGCTTTTTTGACATCCACATCATCACTGAATTCATTAAAATAAGTACCTAAAGAATCTGAGCTGATAGCGTATTTATGAAAATAATTGTTGGTTCCGATTCCGATTCCGGGAGCTATGCTGAATCTTGATTTCCCGAATACTACATCGTAAGTAAAATAAATATTGAAACCTCTGGAAAATCCTTTCATCTTAATACTATCCGGTAGATTCAGCAACATATCGTAAGTAAAATCCAGCACTAAGCGATCCTTGGCTTTGTTGATATTTTTTTTGAATTCAACAATATCTTTGGTCTCTTCTGTTTTTGATGTGGTTGTAGTAGTCGTCGGCTCAACAGTTTCATCCTGTGCAAGCATTACCTGTGCAGAGGTAAGACACAACAACATTAGTAGAATTTTATACATGCTTTTAGGCTTCTTTGATATTATTAAATGGCGAAAATAAGATTTTATTATGAGCTTGAGCTTAGAAATTTAACGGAACATCATAATAATGGTTAAACAACCTTGTATTCAAGCCGACACTGAACATTTTCAGATTATAGTTTTCCAAACCAGGTACAGAACCATCAAACTGATATCTTCTGAGCTGTAATTTAGCTTCCAGCACCATATTGATTTTAGGATTCAGAATATAACCAACTCTTACTTCTCCGTTAGCCATATTATATGCCAGCACCCCCTGACCAATCATTGGTTGGTCTACATATGCAGCTTCATCTTTAGATAAACGGATATCCGTTCCTACATTCAATGCGGGACCATCTACGGAAGATCTCCCTGCATTGACCTTCAGCTCAGCAATGAATCTCTTGTATCTGTAATTAGCCATCAGAACAAATTCATCAAATCCCGCACCCATAGGATGAGCAAGTGCCTGATTGTAATGTGAGTAGTGTAAAATACTGTCTGTAGCATTCTGATAGGAATAAGGTCTTACTATATTGTATTCAGCCAGCAAATTCAGATTTTTCACACCAAATACATCATAGTATTTCGCGCCTAATTGCATTCCGGAGCGATTATCTATGGATCTTAAATCAGTAGAAAACTGATTGATCATGACCTGACCATATAGAACAATGTTTTTAGGCAGGTTGATGCTTGCATTAAAACCATACACTTTATTAGCATCCAGATCTTTCTGCAGCGCTCTGATACCTATGATCGGGTTCAGGAAGTTGGCATCAAATTTTCTTTTACCGTCTGCAGTAGTGCTTCTCCAGATAATTCCTTCAAAAACGCCTAAAGATAACCATGGCGTAGCCGCCAGGCTCAAATAGTTAAAAGTCGCTGTTTTTCTGGGCAACCCCAATGTGAAGTCCGTCGGATTTTGTACATCATTGATCAGCTCTGAGTAAATGTTTACGTATTTGATTTTCCAGAACTGAGTAGTAAACTTGACATAAGGATATACAAATGAATTGTCACTCAATAACAGTGAACGGTAACCGTCTCCGATAAAATGCTTGCCATGGCCCACTTCCAGATTAAAATGTTGGTTAGGAGCGTAAGTGATATGACCCATTGCACGGGAGAAGTCAAAGCCTTTGTCTTTGAAATTTCTCACTTTACCTTCTCCGGGAGCAGTTCTTGTACCTCTGACAAAAACGCTCACGTAATCCGGAAATACAGCCTGGTTTTCCAGGAAAGCAGTGTAGATAGAAACCTTATCGCCGATATTGGCTTTGATTTCAAGTCCTCTCAGGTTATAAGAGCTTTGGTTGTCATTATTCCCTCTGCCGATATCAAAACGAACAATAGGATTGGCAGCAATATAGAATTTTCTCTTTTTGTAGACAGTATCGAAGGTATTTACTACCGTGGTATCTCCATCTGTAATTACTTCTTCTGAAGGTTTGATAAAACCATTCTCATCGAATCTTACCCAGTCTTCGTAACCTAAAATATTGATCACTTTTTTAAATCCTGTTGCAGGATCAATTCTTTGAACACCATAAGTCGTATCAGGATATACGTGCTGGTACACTTCTGATTCCAGATAAGGCTTTACTGCTGTATGAAAAGGTTTTTTCTTTGGTGTTTTGTAAAGATACTTTTCATAGTTCAACCTGTGCTCACGATTGAGAGGCAGACTTTGTTGCTGGGCATAGGAATTATATGTGTAACAGCAAAAAAAGGCAAAAAGTATGCTGTTAATAAGCTTTTTCTTCTCCACGAATCATATTAAATATGGTCAAAAAAACGATACGGACATCCAGTAAAAAACTCCAGTTTTCAAGATACCAAAGGTCTGCCCTTACTCTCAGTTCCATTTCTTTTGGATCTTTGGTCTCTCCTCTGAAGCCGTTTACCTGCGCCCAGCCGGTAATTCCCGGCTTGATAAAATGGCGCACCATGAATTTATCAATAATCTTTGAGTATTCCTCTGTATGTTTCAACATATGTGGCCTCGGGCCTATTACAGACATGTGTCCCAGTAATACATTGATAAATTGAGGGATTTCGTCCAGATTGGATTTTCTCAGAAATGCTCCTATCGGAGTGATGCGCGCGTCATTTTTGGTAGCCTGTACTCTGTCAGCATCGTCATTGACATACATTGTTCTGAACTTGTATACCTGAAAAGGTTTGTTTTTCATTCCGGTACGTGGTTGAGTAAAAAACACCGGCCCCTTGGAGGTAAGCTTAATTAATAATGCCACCAATGGAATCAGCCACCACAATACCGTCAGGAATACTATTGATGTAAAGCCAAAATCAAATCCTCGCTTGATAACTCTGTTCATGACATTTTCCAACGGCTCTTTTCTCAGTGTCATGACCGGATAGATACCGAAGTAGTCAATCTCGATTTTATGGAACTGATTGGTAATAAAGTGACTGAAGTCCGGCACTATTTTCAAACGGATCAACTCTTCGTCAGCAAAAGCAATAAGATCCTTAATTTTCTCTTCCTGCTTATACGGTAATGCGCAAAAGATTTCTTCTACCTGATTCTCTATGGCAAATCTCTTACTTTCTTCCACGTTGCCGATAATCTGTTGGCTGGCTCCCGGGAATTTTTCAGGCTCATCTTCAAAAAATCCCAGAAAGTGAAGCCCGTATTCAACCTTGTTTTCCAGCATGTTTCTGAACTCCTGACCGGTAGGTCCTGCACCTATGATAATAGCTTTCCTGTTGTTATATCCTTTGGATCTGTAGAACCGTACGATTTTGAAGAAACCAAATCTCCAGATTGTAATCAGCACAAAGGCGATGGAGTACATGTACAGCAACACCTCTCTGGACAGCTTAAAGGTTTCGTTGACATCCTTAAAGACAACAATGTACGAAAACGATAATACCACCTGAAAAAAGAACAGCTTGGTCAGCATGATCAGAATCGTTGCAAACCTTGTATTTCTGTACATATCAAACGTACCGCTCAGCTTGGCAGAAAAAAGGTATATGATATTCAGGTAGATGTACAGCTGCTGATATTTGCCGTCTAACAGGTGATAAAGATTTCCCATGGACAGATATATAGCCGCCAGATAGCTAATGAGTAAAATAAACATATCACCCACTGCATGCATGAAAATATATAAGTTTGTGATTCTGTGTCTCATGTTGCTTCCCTAACTTTTCTGCCTATACAGGTTTTTAAAAGAAACTGCAAATTTAATTGTTTGTATATATTTAGTTGCCTTTTAATTAACTTTGGTTGCAAAAATAAGGGTTTCTTTTCTGCATTTTTGCAAAAAGTGAGCAATAAATCATTAAATAATTACCTAATATCTATAAAGATCATGTCAGTTAACAAAGAAGAAAAGTTAAAAGCACTCCAGCTTACGATGGATAAGCTGGACAAATTATACGGAAAAGGCACCGTAATGAAGTTGGGAGATTCATCAGTAGTTGAGTCAGATACAATTTCTACAGGTTCGATCGGATTGGATCTCTCGTTGGGAATCGGGGGTATTCCAAGAGGAAGAATTATAGAAATATACGGACCTGAGTCCTCCGGTAAGACAACACTTGCCATCCATGCGATAGCAGAAGCTCAGAAAAAAGGAGGTCTTGCAGCTATCATAGATGCAGAGCATGCATTTGATAAAACATATGCCAAGGCATTGGGAGTAGATGTAGACAGCTTGCTGATCTCTCAGCCGGATGATGGTGAGCAGGCTTTGGATATCGCTGAGCACCTGATCCGTTCCGGAGCTATTGACATCGTCGTAGTGGATTCCGTGGCAGCATTGGTACCAAGAGGCGAGCTGGAAGGCGAAATGGGAGAATCCAAAATGGGTCTTCAGGCCAGATTGATGTCCCAGGCAATGCGTAAGCTGACAGGAGCTATCAATAAAACCAACTGTACCTGTATTTTTATCAATCAGCTTCGTGATAAAATCGGTGTCATGTTCGGAAGTCCGGAAACTACTACAGGTGGTAATGCATTGAAATTCTACGCTTCTGTCCGTCTGGATATCAGAAGAATCGGTCAGATAAAAGATAAGGAAAACAATATCATTGGTAACCAGACGAGGGTAAAAGTGGTGAAAAACAAACTGGCTCCTCCTTTCAAAACTGTCGAATTTGATATCATCTATGGAAAAGGTATCTCCAAGGTAGGAGAGCTGGTCGATATGGGAACAGATATGGGCATCTTTACAAAAAGCGGAACTTGGTTCAGCTATGGAGGTCAGAAATTAGGACAAGGAAGAGATGCTGCAAAGCAGTTCCTGCTGGATAATCCGGAATTTGGAACAGATGTAGAAAATCAAATCCGCGAGAAAATAAAGGCGAACTAAAAGTACGAGGGACGAAGGACAAATTTGTTAACGAAATCGATAGTGATAAAACAGCCGGCCATTGACTGCAGAGACCAGGGTAGCCCTTGTCTGCGATCAGGCTGCCTCAATACGATACCCAATACTAAAACAAACTTATGCCTCAGAATACGCAGACACAAGAGTATCATATCATAGAGAAATTCAGAGAGATGGTAGCCAAGCGCTATCAGTATGAAGATCTCAGACAAAGATTGGACATACCGCCATCTATCACTCCTGAAATCATAGATGATGTAAAGGAATATTTTCTGGGTACGATTTATCCTGAGCCGGGTGAGCGTCAAAGATTGGAAAAAGCCTTTGGTAATCTGGCCGGATATATCAAACAACCCAAAAAAGTGTGGGGCCTGTTTGGTAATATGGCAGGTGCACTATTTAAGTTTGGCAGACATTTCTTCCAGGCTTTCAAGGCAGGTCTGGCATCTTTGGATTCTTTTGTAGGTGCAAAAAAGTTTGAGCAGGGAATGGCGGAAATTGCCAATAAGAACGGAATCCAGCCTCCTATGACAGATGAAGAGTACGAAGATTGCTACTATCAGCTGGAAAGAGTTGAGATCTTACAGTTTATCCATGACGTAAAATCCCTTTTCGGAGCGATGGTAAATACGCCGCTTTTACTTAAAACTATAGCAATACTTGATAATGTCATTGAGACCATGAAGAAAAATCCTAAGCTCTATCCTGCCGAGGATGTGGATGGAATAGTTTTGGGCAGGGAATTGCTGGACAGAGGTTATCAGCTGTTTTCAAAGTACGATGAAACCACCAAACAGGTCATGGTAGATATTATCTACAGGAATGAAATGTGGTATGTCGATTATATTTATAAGAAAAAAGAAGAAAATCAATAATGGCAAGAAAAGTAATTTATACTGAGGCCGCACCGGATCCGATAGGTCCTTACAGCCAGGCTGTATTTGTGAACGGAATGTTGTTTGTCTCAGGACAAATTGCATTAGACGCGTTCTCCGGAGCACTGATCCTGGATAGTATTGAGAAGGAAACCAGGCAAGTGATGGAAAATATCCGGGCAATTCTGAGAGAAGCTGAAATGGATTTTTCCAATGTGGTGAAAAGCAGCATTTTTTTAAGCGATATGGGTACTTTCCCTAAAGTAAATGAAGTGTATGGCAAATATTTCAGCGCAGATCCGCCTGCCCGCGAGACGGTGGAAGTAGCAAAGCTTCCGCGTAATGTCAACGTAGAAATCTCTGTCATAGCAGTGAGATAATTTGATCCAAAAACGATAACATACCAGCCATTAAGGAAAAGGGTGATCCGGCTTCTTAATGGCTGCTTTATTTTACAAAACCAACCAAATAATAAGATAGGCTTCTTAATGGATGCTTCTGAAAATCAGAGGTTTGTTATATTGAATCACTTCTTTAAATTTTGAAGAAATCAAATTCGTTCAGGAAATTTTGTATAAATAGCTAAAATATTAAATCTGATACCGTTTATGTTCCTGTACTGATTGTTCAACTTTTTAATACGGTTCATATTTAGCATCAGCAATATTGACGTATTACCATTTTTTGAAAATGAAGAATACTGCCAGAAAGATAAAGACGAAACCTACGAGATAATTCCAGGCGAGCTTTTCTTTTAAAAAAAATACAGCAAATCCAGTAAATACTGTTAGGGAAATAACTTCCTGAATCGTTTTTAATTCGAAAGCATTGAACATCTTATAACCTATCCGGTTAGCGGGAACCATCAAAAGATATTCAAAAAAGGCGATCCCCCAACTGATAAAAACCAGCTTTATCATTGAAATATTATTATCCTTCAGATGTCCGTACCAGGCGTACGTCATGAAAATATTTGAAAAAAACAGCAAGACGATCGTCCACATTCAGCCCTCAATAGTTTAATGCAATGTAGTGAATGTACAGAAATCAGCAAAAGCCTTTACACAGCTTTCGAAAAATGGGTTTTAGGACAACCATACTTTACGGACAGAAAATCATCCATATTATCAGCTTCTATTGCCAGACGGGAAAGATTGTTCTGTATCATTTCTTTCAGTTCGGAATATAAATCACTCAGGTGTACCCTGTAAGAAATATAGATCTGATTCTGATCTACGCTTAAGTGAAATGGCTCAATAGGATCACTTAATAAGTATTCATATACCTTTCCAATATCTTTGGATGGCAGATAATTGATAGGCGATATTGCATACAGGTACTTATTCTGGTGGATGTAAATTTTTACAAACGAGCTTCCCTGATGAAACTCCCATTCATCCAGTCCTGCTCTGGCCAGTACCGGATTGATTTGTATATTGCTCAATGCATTTTCAACAAAAACAGCAAAAGGATCTAATGGCTTTTCGCCAAATTTAGAAGGATCAATTTCTGCACCGCAATTTTCACAATAATCCTGTTCCAAAGAAATCAATTGCTCGCAGAATTGGCATTTTATACTTCTTTCAACCGGGTTCTGAGAACGGAAAAAATCAATTTCTCTGAGAATCCATTGTGCCGGAATTGCAAAGCCGACATGATCAGCCTGCATAAATTTAGAAGTAGTCATTCCCGCAAAATTTCCATGCGTATCTACCAAAGGTCCGCCACTGTTGCCGGGATTGATAGCTGCATCCGTCTGAATGTAATATTGACCGTCTATATACTGTTTTGCATTAGAGACGATACCTTCTGTAATAGTAAAAGGCAGCCCGAAAGGAAATCCAAGTGCCAGTACGCGATCTCTGACTTTGAGTTCTGTTCCTTTTGTCCACTGAAGGCTTTTATATCCGAATATATGTTCCGGTTTCAGAAATGCAATATCCAGCTCTGTGTTGGAATAAATGACCTCTGCAGGAAATTTTGATTGGGTAATATCTTCCACAGCTACCATAATACAACCTTCTACTACATGGTGATTGGTAATAATGTATGGAAAGCTCTCCAATAAAAAACCACTGCCGCTGTTATAAGCAGTTTTTATTTTAAATACGGATTTTTCAGGATATTCTGCTGTCATGAAACCGG
The DNA here is from genome assembly GCA_037189845.1 of bacterium. Classification (GTDB taxonomy): domain Bacteria; phylum Bacteroidota; class Bacteroidia; order Chitinophagales; family JADIYW01; genus JAMLHH01. The sequence goes on along the minus strand of JBBCIS010000012.1, from coordinate 80,196 downwards.
ATTGGTAGTGTAAGCAATATGAGTCCCCTCATTCTGAGGCAGCTCTATTTCATTAGGCGGAATGATTTCTATATCTTCTTTCAATAATTGTATGATCTGCTGAATTTTCTTCTGCTGTATATCGCCTTGAGCTATTGCAAGAATTTCAGTAAGAACATACATACATTTTTCATCCAGATCGAACTGGTAAGAGATGTACAGCAATTGATATACTGTTGTAAAATACGCCGCCAGATATTCTCCTCTCTGATGTTCTCTTTGAACCTGCATGACAATTTGCTGAAGCTGATTCCTGAACGACTCATGGGTAATTAGTTCTTTCAGAGGTACGAAAGTCTCAATTCTATAGAGATCTTCTAGAATCTGCTCATCAGTCAGCGTTTTGAAATTATATAGTACCTTTTTGCCGATATTGATTTTTTCACTCAGCTCAATATTGCTGTGCAGCTCTACAAAGGTTTTTTCAATATCACTCTTCAGATGCCCGTTCGGAGCCAAGGCAAAATCAATCTTTAGCAGCATCAGTACAAAATTGTCCCAGATAAACTCATTCATTCTGTCACGTATCAACAAATGAAGCGTTTCTTCTGTATCTGATATAATCTTTCTGAAGGTACTTAAGCATACAGGATACAATTCTTCTGCAAGGGCAATCACTTTCGGACGGACAATTCTTTTGGCTTTGAACTTTCTGATGAAAGTATCATCATACAAATCTGCGTGGATGCATATCTCTTTCAATACATCAAAAATCTTATACGGATCGCAAAGCTGATAAGGACTTTCGAAATATAAAGTCAGCTGTTCGTCGTGAAGCTTTATTCTGTTGAGCTTGAGCGGATCGTGGTTGATCTGAAGAATCTGCCGGAATAAAGGCAGCTTGATGCTTTCTGCGACAGACAGGAACGGAGCCGAAATTCTGAGAATATCCTGCTGAAATTCCAGATGTATAATAGTGGATCCATGAGGAATTTTATAAACATCTTTATCCTCTTGCAACTCAATTCCCAAAAATCTCAGTAAGCAGAAAACTGTGTTTTTATATGCTCCTTCCTTCCAGCTCCGGATCACTTCTTCCCATAGCAGCGGGTGGGTTTTGTTATAGGTTTGCTTAATGATCTGATTGGAAATCAACGGAGCGTGATACATTTAATCTGGGATTGAGATATGGCCTGAATGTGGAACAGTTTTCAAAATAATACGATTTCACAAAAGTAAAACACAAATTTTTATAACAATAATTAAAAAAAAGCTAATTTGGATTCATTCTTAATTATGGAACAATTTCAAGTCCTGATTGCCGATGCTCAATATTTGATCAGATCCGGCATTCGAAAGATTGTCAGCGCTGACAAAAGATTTAAATGTATAGGAGAATGTTCTAATTCTGCCGAATTGAAAAGCTTTGTTCAGGAGAATGCTTTTGAGATATTGGTAATAGACTATTTTCAGCGTGAATCCTTTTCAGTAGAGGATTTAAAATGGGTGAAAGAAAATGCTCCCCAGGTCAAAATATTTGTAATTTCTTCCGATACTGACAAAGGGAATATTTTCAGAGCATTATCAGCAGGGACACTGGGCTTTCTGACCAAAGAATGTGACGAGGATGAGGTCATGAGCGCATTAATTGCTACTTCTAAAGGAGAAAAATTTATCTGTCACAAAATTATTGACATTATTATCCGGGAAAATGTAAAAGAAGAAGAGCCTGATTGTGTGGGTGTAAATCTGTCTGTCAGGGAGCTCGAAATTATACAGCTTACTGCCAAAGGGCTATCCGCTAAAGAGATTGCTAATCAGCTATATATAAGCCTTCATACCGTTTATACACATAAGAAAAACATTATGAAAAAGCTGGATGTGAATTCCTCCTCGGAAATCATTCTTTTCGCATTGAAAAATGGAATGATATTATCGGAATAGCAAATTTATGTTATTTATAATTATAAAACCACAATATAATCCTCTATATTTACTAATAGAGTGTTGTAGTTATGAATCAGGATTTTGCTCAGGAGGGATTGGGAGTCATTCAAAGTTTAGAGCTTAGATTGCAGAGTAAGCATCGTCACATGTCCAGTATTTATGCGGTGACACAGGCGATAAATTCTCATATTGAAATACATGCCCTTTATGATCTGTACAGTCAGTGTCTGACCAATTATCTGGGAGTAGAAGATCTGGCTTTATATAAATTCGATGATCAGTGGGAAAAGATTGTTTATAAGCATACACAAATTTCTGATGCTCAGATCAAAGTATCCAAAGCCTTGAAATATAAAAAAGCTGCAAGAATCAATGACGAGGACAAAGAGGCTTTGGGCGGATATGAATATGTGATACCGGTATATCATAATGATATCGGTATTTCATTCGCATTGTTGGGTGAAATTAATTGTCAGAATATTGAAAGCAAGCTCTATTTATTACAATATGCTCAGGTAGTTACCAATATTGTCACTATGGCAATAGAAAATAAGCGGCTGTTTCAAAAGGAAATGGAGAAAAAGGAGTTTGATAAAGAGATGGAGCTGGCTTCCAAGATCCAGGGAATGATTATCCCCAAACGTCTTCCTAAAAATACCCTCTACGAATTTGCAGGTCTCTATTTACCACATAGAAGCATTGGCGGAGATTATTACGATGTCATCAATATTAATAAGGATGAATTTATCTTCTGTATGGGAGATATTTCCGGAAAAGGAATTGCTGCTGCATTAGTGATGGCTAATCTGCAATCTTATCTCAATGCAAGTCCTCCTAAAGAAATGAGCAACGGAAGAGAGTTGGTGGACAGGCTGAATACCAAAATCCTTAGCATTACCAACGGAGAAAAATTCATTACCTTATTTATAGGTAAATACAATATTCTGACCAGAGAGCTGGAATATCTGAATGCAGGACACAATCCGCCTTTACTGTTTAACGACGGTGAAGTTGTCAAGCTGGATAAAGGATGTGCACTTTTAGGTATTCTGGAGCATATCCCTAAAGTACAGACCGGGAAAATTATATTAAAGCCTGACGCCCTGATCCTGACATATACAGATGGGCTGACCGAACAGGAGAACAATAATTCTGAAGTATTCGGAGACGATAAATTGAAATCGTTAGTCATGAGAAACTGCCACGAAAGTGCAGAAAACTTTGTCAAAAATCTTTACAGCACCTTGATTGACTTTAAGGGCATGAAGAATTTCGGGGATGATGTCAGCGTCCTTGTCGGGAAGTTTTACTAGAAAATTACAAAACACTCTTGTTGAGTACCTAATATTTGGTATTGATTTGTTAAAAATTGTCATGGCAATTTACCAAGATTGGTGGATTTTATAAGTGACATAGCTGGGGGAACTTTGCTTCTATTTAGACTTAATCTAAACATTCAGATATGAAGCAATTTTTACAAATTTTACTTGTAGCAGGACTGGCTACAAATGCACAAGCTCAATTGGTTGAAGATACCGTTTCGGTAGGAGCAGGATATGCAAACGACGTATGGTATAATCTGGCAGATGGTGCGGAAACATCTGCTCCTCAGGCAGACTGGCACATTGCATTTGAAACAGGAACAATGTCTGCTGGACTACATTTTAATAGTCCGGTTACTGGTTACGAGTTAAAGGTTCACCCTGGTACTCCTGCTGATTTTGAAACTGCGGATACTACAGGATACAGTACCTGGGAAAAATTATATAACGATGACAATAATTGGACTGTAGGAGCATTTTCTAAAGTAGAAAACGATGTAGATTATAATTACGGCTGGGGTGAATACTCATTAGTATCTCATAATCTGGAGGGAATCAGATTTTTCATTGCCAAAATCGGCAACGAGTACAGAAAAGTGTTTATTAAAGAATTGCAGTCGAGAATAGGACAATATACTATTATCATAGATGATTTGGCAAATACTCAAAGAGATACTATTGTTTTTAATAAAAACATTGCGACAGGAAAGAACTTTGGTTATATAAATATCCTTACAGGAGATGTATTTAACAGAGAGCCAAACAAATCAGATTGGGACTTGGTTTTCCAAAGATATTCAGCACTTCAAAACAATGGCACTTATGCTAATGCTACAGGTGTCAGACATAATAACAACATTGTAGTTGCTATTGCGAAAGAGGTAGAAGATCCTGAAACTTTTGAGGATACTACAGGTTTAACATGGAAATCTGAAATCAATACAATTGGTTACGGATGGAAATCAGTTGACTATGTAACATTTTTGTGGTCTATCGCTGACTCTACAGTATATTTTGCGAAAGATACTAGTACAAAAGAAGTTTGGAGAATTGTATTCCGTGATTTCGGTGGTACTGCAAATGGAAACAATATGTTTGGTAAAGAAAAATTAGAAGTTACCACAGGTATTGCAGACCGCAAAAACCAAATCAATGTAAGCCTGAGCGTTTATCCTAATCCGGCAGCAAACGGTCAGTTCACAGTAGCTTATGATGTACAGAGAAATGTTAATAAATTGAGTCTGGACATTATCGACCTTTCAGGTAGAACTGTTTACAGCCAGCAATTAGCTCCTAATGCAGGTTTCAGAGCGCAAACCATCTCTGTTCCTCAATTATCATCAGGAATGTACTTAGTACGTGTCAGCCAAAACGGTGATGGTGCTACTCAAAAAATTATGATTAAGTAATCAATTATATGAACAAGCTTTTTTTAGCATTTGTACTGGCAGCCTTTACATTTGCTTCTTGCAAACAAACTCCTGAAAAACCACAATCTGTTGTGGATGAAACTACAAAATTAGTTACGCTGGGTGGTACTTTGACAGAAGTCGTAAGTGCATTGGGTTTTGAAAAAAACATTGTCGGAGTAGATGTCACCAGTACTTTTCCCGAGTCAGTGCTTAAGCTTCCGAAAGCAGGGCATACAAGAAATCTTTCTGCGGAAGGCATATTGTCTATGAGTCCAAATGTAGTTTTTGCTTATGAAGGAGAAATCAATCCGGAATTACAGCAACAACTGACAGCAGCAGGAACTAACTTATATCTTTTCCCTGCTCCGAAAAATCTGGATGACGCAAAAAGTTTGATTCAGACATTGGCAGATACATTGGGCGTTTCAGATAAAGCAGCAGCCTTGATTCAGAATATTGATGCTAAGGTTGCTCAGATTCAGAAGCTGGAACCAGCGCCGAAAGTATTATTCATATATGCAAGAGGTGCAGGAATGCTGATGGTTGCGGGGGATAATACTCCAATCAAAAGCATGATTGAGCTGGCAGGTGGCCAGAATGCAGTGACAGGTTTTGAAGAATTCAAACCATTATCTCCTGAAGTATTGGTAGAAGCTAATCCGGATATTATCTTAATCTTTGACAGCGGTTTAGCAAGTGTAAACGGTGCTGAAGGTCTGAAGCTGATCCCGGGCATGGATAAAACAAATGCCGCTAAAAATAACGCATTCGTTGCTATGGATGGTCAGTATCTGAATGGATTCAGTCCAAGAGCAGGAGATGCAGCCTTAGAACTTAACCAAAAGCTGCAATCACTTAGTACACCAAAGTAACCGTTCTTTGAAGCAATCATTGATTATTGTCGCACTGGCAACAGCACTCTTTCTGACAGCAATTTTAGCTATCACAAATGGTTCTGCAAATATCAGTCTGACCGAATTATATCAGACGTTGATACATAAGCTGGGCTTTGATATCGAACATAATACAAAAGCAGAAGCAATCATCTGGGGTATTCGCCTGCCCCGGGTATTGCTGAGTTTATTAGTAGGGTCTGTTATGGGAATTTGTGGAGCGGCCATGCAAGGCTTGTTCAGAAATCCTTTGGCAGACCCTTCTATTATTGGTATATCTGCAGGAGCTTCTCTTGCTGCAGCATTAGTGATTGTCTTAGGAACATCCTTTTTTGCTGCCTTCGGAATCTATGTGCAGATGTCTGCACTCGCAATTTCCACTTTTATCGGGGCCGTTTTAGCTACGCTCCTGATATTTTCCCTTTCCGTTACAAAAGGAAAAGCTATTGTCGCTTCCATGTTGCTGACAGGGATAGCCATCAATGCATTTTCTATGGCATTTGTAGGCTTACTGACATTCCTTTCCACAGAGTCTCAGTTAAGAACCTTGACATTCTGGACACTGGGAAGCTTAGGCGGAGCCAACTGGACAGGTGTCACTGTTATGACAATTATCTTTGTCATTGTCGTGTTCGGGCTTGTCCGCCAGTATAAATCACTCAATCTTCTGGCATTAGGAGAAAATGAAGCCAAATTTCTGGGCATCTCCACAGAAGGATTGAAAAGGAAAGTCTTACTGTTTACCGCTTTGGGGGTAGGTTTTTCTGTTTCACAATGCGGCATGATCAGCTTTGTCGGACTGGTAGTTCCACATCTTGTGAGATTATCTTTAGGTTCAGATAACAGAGTTGTTTTGCCTGTATCGGCAATTGGGGGAGCATTATTGCTTTGCGGAGCAGATCTGATTTCACGTATCGTAGCACCTCCGGTAGAAATCCCTATTGGTGTGATTACGGCATTGATCGGAGCCCCGTTCTTCTTATTTTTGTTACACCAGCAAAAGAAAAAAAGTATCATTATCTGATGTTGAGCGTACAAAACATATCCTTTACTGTAGAATCCAAAAAATTACTGAAAGACATCAGCTTTCAGGTATCTGATGGAGAATTTGTGGCCGTGTTAGGTCCAAATGGTGCAGGAAAGTCTACTTTATTGAAACATCTTTCCGGACAGACATCTTTACAGCAAGGTGAAGTCATTTGGGAAAATCAGCATATACATCAAAGAAAAAGCATTGAGCTGGCTAAAAAGAGAGCAGTTCTTACTCAGCACACTCAGGTCGCTTTCGATTTTTCAGTAGAATCTGTTGTACTCATGGGACGTTATCCGCATTTTGACAGCATTCCCGGAAAAACAGATATAGAAGCAATCAAATCCAGTCTTGAGATGACAGAAATGTCATCGTATACCGATAGAAATATCCAGACACTTTCAGGAGGTGAGCAACAGCGAACTCATATTTCGAGAGTATTGGCACAGGTGTTTGAAAAAGAAAAGATGATCTCAGGAGCAAAGCTTTTGCTTTTGGATGAACCTTTGAATAACCTCGATATCAGACATCAGCACAATATTTTACAATTGTCTGCCGAATATTCACAGCAAGGCAATATTGTTCTGGCTGTTTTACATGATATCAATCTGGCAGCGATGTATGCTTCCAAAATATTATTGATGAAAAAAGGTGAAATACTCGCATTTGGTGAACCGGAAGAAGTTTTGACAGAAGAATTGCTGAGTGCCTGTTATGATTTCCCTGCAAAAGTTTCTACGCATCCTTTTCATCAGATTCCTCAGGTACATTTCGGATGTCCTGTTAATACAGAGTCGAGAAAACGTGAGAGTGATTCATCACCAAATACGGTGGATTGTGGACTATCATCTGTTGACTAAAATCCTTACGACTAACTACTAAAAGACATAAAAATGACAACAGCAGCGATAACATTAAAAGAAAAATGGGCTCAGCTGAAAGCTGAAAATCCTCACATAAGAATCAGAAATGCAGCAGAAGCACTGGATTCATCAGAAGTGGCTTTACTCGCTACTCAGATAGGAGAATTGGCAGAGAAAGGAAAAAATAAAGTCACGAGATTAAAACCGGAATTTCAGAACATACTGAAAGAGGTGGAATCTTTAGGATATGTAATGGCATTGACCAGAAATAATGAAGTCGTACATGAGCGCAAGGGAATATACCTCAATCCGGAGCTGGAAAATCCTCACGTAGGACTATTTGTAGGAGAAGATATTGACCTGAGGATATTTTTTACATCCTGGGATTCAGCTTTTGCAGTACAGGAGTCATTAAGAGGTGAACCGAGATACAGCCTGCAGTTTTTTGCAAAAGACGGAGAAGCCATTCACAAAATCTATCTGACAACTAAAAGCAATGAGGACGCTTATCATGCACTGGTAGAAAAGTATACATCAGAAGATCAGTCGGCAGAACAATCTTTCGGAGCTCCTAAAACACCTGATACAGAACTGGCGGATGCAGAAATTGATGTAAAAGGATTTCAAAAGGCATGGCTGGAATTAAAAGATACACACGACTTTTTCGGAATGCTGAGAAAGTTCAAGGTTTCCAGAACACAGGCACTGAGGTTGGCTCCGGCTGGCAATTATGCTGTTCCGGTATCTAATGATGCATTGAGAAATATCGTGACCAAAGCAGCAGAAACTCAAACTCCAATCATGGTTTTTGTTGGAAATCAGGGTATGATCCAGATTCACACAGGTGAAGTAAGAAGGTTGCTGGATCACGAAGGTTGGTTCAATATCATGGACCCGCATTTTAACCTTCACGTGAAAGAATCCGGCATTACAAGCTCCTGGATTGTCAGAAAACCTGCAGAAGGAGATATGGTGACAGCATTGGAATGTTTCAACGAAAAAGGAGAGATTATTGTCCAGCTTTTCGGTAAGAGAAAACCAGGCATTCCTGAGCTACAAACCTGGAGAGATATTGTCAGCGAAGTAGAAGCTGCAAGTAAGATTTAGATAAAGACCGTTTGATTTAGTTTAAAGTTTAAGGTTTAAAGTTAGCTGGCGCAGGACTGATTTTTAGAAAAGAAAGAATTCTCTGATAACGGAACAAGATAGTAGGTATAAGCCAACATTAAACAAAAGAAACTTTAAACATTAAACAAAGAACACAAAAAATGAAAAATAAACTCCTTCTGATTGCATTGATTGCTGTAGGTTTTTGCCGGAGTGTAGAAGCTCAGGTGATCAGTGTTTATGACAAGTCAGAAAATCAGCCATTGGCAAACGTACATGTCTTTGTCAGGAAGCTGGATGCTACCCAGGATAAGGGAAGCTATTTTATTACCGATTTAGAAGGGAAAGCTGTTTTGTCCAATGATTATTTAGGGCAAAAAGTAGCGGTAAGAGCATCATATCTGGGATTTGATAATTACGAAGACACGATCGTCATAGCAGAAAAGCAAAAAATCTTTTTGACAGAAGGAAGCGGTATGCTCGATGAAGTAGTTGTCACCGCACAGTATGTTCCCGTAAATGTGAACAAGAGCGTCCACAAAATAAGAGTCATAGATGATAAAAGAATCAGGGAGCTGGCGGCTGTCAATCTGAAAGATGTGTTGAATTATGAGCTGAATATCAGATTGTCTCAGGATAATATTCTGGGATTCAGTATGACCATGCAGGGACTGAGCGGAGAGAATGTGAAAATCATGATCGATGGCGTTCCTATGATCGGAAGACAAAACGGAAATCTGGATTTAAGTCAGATCAATCTTTATGATGTAGAAAGAATAGAAGTAGTGGAAGGTCCTTTATCAGTGAACTATGGAACCAATGCTCTGGCAGGAACCATCAATATCATTACAAAGAAGAAATCTGCTACAAAAAAGAATATTCTTTTGGATGCATATCATGAAAATATCGGCACCTATAATCTGACAGGAAATGTATCTTTTGATTTCAAGGAAAAACACAGAATCAGTGTTTCCGGTGGAAGAAACTTTTTTGATGGATGGTCCGACGGAGATAACTGGCTGCCTGATTTCAAACAGAGATATGCAGACTCCAGCAGATTCAAATCATGGAAGCCCAGAGAACAATATTTCGGAAGATTACAGTACCATGTCAATATCAAAAATTTCAATCTGGGATACAGAGGCGAAATCTTCAAAGAGCTGATTACCAACAGAGGCTTGCCAAGAGCGCCATACAATGAAACGACCTTTGACGATACGTACAGAACTTACAGAAATGATCATTCTATTTATGGAAATGGTAAAATCGCTAAGAATTTTTATCTCAATGCTGTTTCCGGATTTAACTATTACCAACGTAAGAAAAATACCTACTTCAAAGATTTGACGACTCTGGAAGAGCTGCTTTCTGCGAACTCCAGTGATCAGGATACCTCTATGTTTGTGCAATGGATGGGTAGAGCATCTGTGGCGTCACAGTTCAAAGATTCATGGATTAATTTTGAAACAGGTCTCGATATCAACCATGAAACTGCAAAAGGTATAAGGATTCTGGATGGCAAACAAACAATGGGTGATTACGCGTGGTTTGCAACAGCAGAAGTCACTCCGGCTAAAAATCTGGTGCTGCGTCCGGGATTGAGAATGGCATATAATTCGCAATATAAGGCTCCTCCTGTACCATCGTTCAATGTGAAATACAGCTGGAGAGATCTGGATTTCAGAGCATCTTATGCATACGGATTCAGAGCGCCGTCATTAAAAGAGCTATACTTTGAATTTGTGGATATCAACCACAATATCGTAGGACAGCAAAATCTGAAAGCAGAGTATTCTCACAACTATACAGTAAACCTCCAGTATAAAAAATGGAAGAAACATACTTTGTACAAAACAGAGGGAAATTTCTATTACAATGATGTGAGAAATATGATCACACTGGCGCAATTGCAGGGAGTAGAATATACTTATCTGAATGTCGGGAAATTCAAAACTATCGGTGGAGGACTTCAGCAATCTTTCACATGGAAATGGCTGCAGGCGAATGCCGGAGTGAATCTTATCGGAAGATATAATGAAGTCAGTGAGGAGCAGGAGAATGTAGCAAAATACAATCTGACTCCTGAACTGATCGGGAAAATGACTCTAACCTGGGAAAAAGCAGGTCTCAGCGGATCGATATTTTATAAATACCAGGGAAAATTACCAAGTCTGACAGCTGATTTAGAGGGCAATATCATCGAAAGCTATATAGAAGCCTACCACATGGCAGATGTCAATGTGACCAAAACATTCTGGCAAAAAAGAATCGGCATCACTATAGGCTGTAAAAACCTTGCCGGTGTAAAAACTGTCGCAGCAACATCGGGAAGTAGCGGAGGCGCACACTCCTCAGGAGGAACCACAGTGCCGATGGGGATGGGACGCGTAGGATTTGTCAAGCTGTCTTTCAATTATTCTAAATAAGAATACATCATGAAATCATCATTCATTCTATATAGAGTTTACGACAAAAATAGAGATTCGTTGTCCGTTGTCGGTGGTCTGAAATATCTTTTACTTTTTTTACTGGGAATTGCAACGATATCCTGTGAAAAGGAAGAACTTCCGGTTACTCCTGCAGACAGAGGAGGAGTGAAGGAGACACAGATAGAAATGGGTAATAACTACGAAAATCAGGTCTGGATGGATTTTGAAACCGGTGAAGTGGTTGGTAGCCAAAACAGATATATCTGGGATATTGCTTTTGAAGGAAGCGGAGAAAACGGATTTATTTATCTGAATGGTGCAAAGCTGGTCAGAGCAGCGCTGAGTGATAAATCCTGGTCAGAAACGACATCTTCAGCAGGATTGACATTTAATATAGATGCCTCCAGCGGTAATACAGACAGTCTGGCAATAGGAAACTGGCAATCTCACAAAAAGATCATTGTGCTGGATAAAGGATATACCGAAAAAGGAAGTCTGGCAGGGTATGCGAAACTGGAGGTCATTAGTCTTTCAGGAGGTAAATACACATTCAGGTATGCTGATCTGAACGGAGCAAATGAAGTAAATGCTACAGTGAATACAGATGCAGACTACAATACGCTGATGTTTTCGATGTCTGACAACAAAGTTTTGGCTCATCAGCCCAAAAAGAATGAGTATGATTTATTCTTTACCCAATATGCTACCATCCTGTATGAAAACGGGAGTACAGTCCCGGTCAATTATCTGGTGAACGGAGCACTGATCAATCCTGCAAATGTACAGGCGCTTTATCTCAAAGATGGTGTGTTTGCTGATATTACTGAAGAGATATTGAATACAGTTACACTTTCAAACCATCTGGATGCGATAGGCTACGACTGGAAAGCATATAATTTTGACGCCGGAACATATCTTGTGGATACAAAAAAGGTTTTTCTGATCAAAGACAGAAAAGGATTTTACTACAAAATGCATTTTGTAGATTTCTACAACAGCAAAGGAGAGAAAGGAGCTCCTAAAATGGAGTACCAGAAGCTGTAGTAATAAATTTTGCAGAAAGAAGATCTATGAGTTCCGGAGGTTTATTCTTCAATTGCCTGTACCACTTTTTCAAAGACAGCTTCCCAGGTATATAAATCCTTAGCCAGCTGGCGGGAGTTTTCAGAAATGGTATTCCAGAGTCCGGGATCTTCGATCAATCGCAGAATATCTTTTGCAAATTGAGCAGGATCATCTGTCACCATCATAGTGGATTCATTTTTTACGGCCAATCCTTCTGCCCCCACAGTAGTTGATACGGTTGGAATTCCTCTGTAAAGGGCATTCATTACCTTTACTTTGATCCCGCTGCCAAATCTCAATGGTGAAATAAATACTTTGGATTTAGAATAGTAATCATCCAGATTTTGTACAAAACCAGTGAGAATGACATTTTTGCTTTCATTGGCCAGTTTTATAATTCTTGCATCCGGATTTTTTCCTACGATATAGAATTTCATTTCCGGTTTTTGAGCGATCAGATTGGGCCAGATATCTTTCAGAAAATATACTGCAGCATCAATATTGGCTTCCCATGTCAATGTACCTATAAACAGTACAGCATCCTCAGAAGTATGCCAGTTCAACGGATTTAATTCCAATAGTTCTGCTTCGCCCAGGTGATAGGTTTCATAAAACTTATGACGGTCAGCACCTATTTTAACCAGCTCGTCGATATCATTGGGAGCTGCCAGGATCGTATGAGATCTGTCACAGATATTTTGCTCGTAGCTTTTGATCCAGAAGGCCTGATTTTTTAAAGCCAGCTTTTTAAAGGGGCTGGTTTCTATTTCAGAATATCTTTCCCAGATCAGGTATTCACAATTATGCTGATGGAGAATGATTTTCCCTGTGTAATTTTTGGGCACATACTGAAACATTTCATAGTGGTCTACAAAGATGGCGTCAGATTGCTGTATGAGCTTCTGAATATTCTGAGTGAACTTTTTAGACCTGTTCCGGTAGAGATTGAGTGGTTGCAGAAGCAGGTTGGATTTCACAAGATTCATCGCAGTACGGGGAATCTCAATCGGTTCAAAATAATAATCTGCAAGACTGACTTTAGACAGAAATGTATGAACATCTTTCTGCTCATCATTTTTGAGAAAAGTAGCTACGCTTAACTCATATTTACTGCTGAGAAATTCCACTAATCTCCAGCTTTTGATCACTCCTCCGCTGATGGGCGGATATGGCAGCTGCGGGCTGAGAAACAATATTTTTTCTATCTTTTTCATACGGTCAGCCATTTATGGAGATCTCTGCCCAGTAATTGCTCAAGCTGTAATATATCTTCCCGGTAGTAGTTGATCAGGTATTGACGCTCTTCGGTTGTCATTTTAGGAATATCACCTTTCCCGGTTTTGTACATCATTTTTTTGAAAGGTGTACGCCAGCTTCTCGGAAGATTGTTTTTGGCCCAGCTGATAATGCCATACTGATTGAGAAAATAATTGATCTTTTTCAGTTTAGGAACTCCGCCCTCATTGGCTTTTTCACTGGTATTGATATTGATTTCCGGAGAAACTCCAAGAAATTCAAACATCTCACGAACGACTTTACCGGGATTCTCTTTGTAGTCATCAAACAGAAAAATCTTGATTTGTTCTTTGGGAAACAATTCAAAATACCTTTTCAATTGCTCGTAATATTTTCCTATCATCAGATACTGGTGATTAGAGCCCCAGCCTTTCTTTTGCAGCTGATCATCCTGAGTGACTTCTTTCAAAAAATCCTGCTCCAGAATTTTACCCTGTTTCAGATTCATGATATACTGAGAAAATGCCCTTTCTGCAGGATTGCGCAGCATAGCCATGATTTTAGCCTGAGGATAAGCTTCGAAAATTCGTTTGGGAGCGTTTTCGTAGAGCATATAAGAAAGGCTCATTTCCCCTATCGCTTTTTGTCCGTCCGCTTTGGAGAACAAATGCAGATAATCTTCCTCATTTGTAATATGGGCGATATGTACCGGATGAGGCATTCCCTCTTTGAAATATTGAGGCAGATCTATCGCAATATCATGCTTATAATCTCTTGCAAACAGGTTTTCATCAATATCTTCTTTCGAGAAATAATTGACCTCTTTAACAGGGCTCAGATAAATATCAGGGTGCTGATCCAGGTATCTGTGCAGAGAAGTTGTCCCACCTTTTACAGTGCCAATCAGAAAGAAATTCGGGTGATCAGTTTTCGCTGTCATCATAAAGAAATTGCAAGATAGCCAATACTATTGCCGGGAATAATATAGTCGTGAGAATTTTTATCATTCTGAATGTACTGTACCATGTCTACCATGTCCGGAAGCGTTTTGTAATACCCGTTGAGCCCGGCAAGCGACCAGGGATACCTGCCCGTCAGTCCTTCCTTGCTGATGATATCTTTGGCACCATCTATTTCAAAAGAAATCTCCTGCGAAGTTTTATTGATAAAGAATAGATACAACGTTTTAGAATCATTGCTTATAAAAGTTTTGAAAACGACATTCTGAACGGTCAATCCTTTAGGATAAACGATATTCTCACTGATTCTTTTTGCATTCAGATCAACAAGTTGCCTGTAATACAGAAAAGGGAAATAAGTGGTATTGTACGCTATTTTTCCTTCCCGCTTGAGGTATTTGACATTTTTTTCATTGGTATAGGTAAAAAGAGGAGCCGCATATCCACCGGAGCCGTAATTATGAAAATTGGCAAACTCTACCTGTGGATTTTTAGCATGCATATCTACCAGTCCGAACAGGAACTCTGCTACAAATTCTGCATGACGGATCGTATTAGCAGTAGTTCCGGCACCATCCACATTCCATTCTGTGATCCACATTTTTTTGTTTCCGAAAAACTTTTTGTAGTGATCCAGCACGACCTGATGATAATTGTAAAATTCCGGAGCAAGCGTGAGATTGGTACAATCAAATACTGCTTTTAAGTCATTACCGCCTTTCTTTTCGCAGACATCAACATTGGAATATAAATGAGGAATATAGAAATCGTAGAAAGTCTCTTTCCCTAAAGTGGCGTTCCAAAGATTTTGAAACTTTCCGTGACTATTTGTGGGATTAGGTTCTGTCGGGTTAGCGGCAACTACTCCGAGCGGAATAGCCGGATATTTTTTTCTGAGAGCTTCCGCAAATTTTTTGGCAATGCTGATATATGATTCTACTGTTGGAAATCTGTCTCTGTACTGTTGAAGATAAAATTCATTGCCCAGCTCAATACCTGCCACCGGGATTTTCTGTGATTTAAAATATTCTATTGCCCAAATGGTTTCTTCTATAGTGCCGGTCATCAGATTGGCTACATAGATAACACTGGTATTCGACATTTTACATAAATCAGCAAAATGATAAATGGCATTTTTGTCAAATAAAGACATTGCTTTTGTGATCTCCGGAAAGCCACCTTTTACATCTTCCTGTCTGAAGCCGTATCCCAAACCGTCAGGATGATAATAATTACCGATTGTTCCACCCGGAAATCTTAATGCACTGGGTTTAAGTGTTTGAGTGATCGTTTTTACAGCTGGTTCCTGCTCAATAGGAGCTGTAAACATAAAGCCGGTATTGAAAGAAATGAATTTATCGCTGAGAATATATCTTTCAGAATAATCAGGACGTATGATCACTTTTCCCGTTGTACTTACAGATGGATCGTTTCTGGATGGAGAAGGTTTTTGTTCTGTAGTAGATACAGGTGCAGATCCTCCGCCTGTGTTTTGAAAACCAGGTAAGCTGGTACAGGATGACCAGATAAAACTAAGTAGCAGTATCAGGAT
Organism: bacterium; assembly: GCA_037189845.1. Taxonomy (GTDB): domain Bacteria; phylum Bacteroidota; class Bacteroidia; order Chitinophagales; family JADIYW01; genus JAMLHH01. The sequence goes on along the minus strand of JBBCIS010000012.1, from coordinate 64,402 downwards.
GACCGGGTAGCTGCTGTTGTTCTCTCCTGTATTTTTTAACCTGTTCAATTTTATCATCTTTTTGTTTATAGTATTCCAGAACCATAAAAATACTCAGCATCGAAACCGGTGCAAATGCAAATCCACCGGTAAATCCTGAGGTAATCAGCAGATAAAATACACTCGCTACGATGGTATTGAATATCAGATCATACTTAAAGTTCTTTATTTTTCTGATAACAAGTGCCGGATATAAGAAGAATAAAAACAATAATGTAGTTCCTACTATTCCAAAGATGAACAAAATTCCAAAGATGCCGATATCTGTAAAATATAAATATCCGAATCTGAGCCAAAGATCATCTCTCGGAATAAATCCTACTCCGAATATCCAATGACCGGGATGCTTGTCAAAATGACTTAATACAGTCGCGATTTCTATCCATCTGGCATCGGCAGAACTTTCTCCTGTTTCTATGCCAAATATAGCTTCTGCAAATACCATGAACATATTGTATACTACCAGCAATAGATCAGGATCGATCAGATAAACGATCAAAAGCATAAGACCTGTTATTGAGAGAATATCTACCAGCCTGAATACAATACTCTTGATTGGTAAAAGCCATAATGTATGCAATGCCAATGATCCGATTACTGCTATAAACTGAATACGGCCTTTGTCTAAAAATAAGATGTAGGCGATCAGTACAAAGCTCAGAATAAGACTGAAACGGTTTTTATTAATTGTGTAATCCAAAAAGTAAAAAAAGATACCATACACGATAAAGCTGGGTGGAAAGTTGAATACATATCCTCCCTTGGATGGGTTGTAGCCTACCATGTCGGTTGTGTCTTTAAATACCGCAGGATTAATCGTAAACATCAGATAAACATATAAGACAAGATTGACCCAGCAGATGACAAGCATCGCGATATTATACTGGTACATGGATATGATCTCTGTCTTGAACAGATAGTACAGCAGGAAGATACTGATGATTGGCAGGTATGTTTTTCCGGAGACAAAGATCCCTTTCAACAGGGGTTGGTCAAAAACCATATTGGCTGTCAGTGCGCAGTAGAATGTAAACATTGACATAGCTACCACCAAACAGTCTATCGTAGAAAATCTTTTCTTGATGAATACCTTATCAAAAATATAAATAAGCCCGAATGGTATCAATATTCCAACAATGATGTAAGTCATGATGTTGTATAAAGGTGCCAAAGGTGTTACAGAAAGAATAGGACTCCCATAAAACAACAGGTAAGCTGTCATGATAAGTACCTTAAGGTAAAATAAGGGACTATCTTTTTTAAATAGAGTAATATCTATCCCGCTCATATTAGTTTTCCTTCAAAAGGTTCTTTTGTATATATAAATATGGAATATGATCTCCTGTCAGGACTTTCTGATATCCGTATTCCTCCGGATGTGCCTCAAACTGATTCCAGGTAGAATCTTTTTGGAGTGTCGGGTAGTTGACCAGTGAAGGTGTCACATAGATAATATCTACATGTTCTTTTTCCAGATATGCTGTCCAGGTCGTGTCTTTCATAAATCCACGTACCCACTGAAAATTGTTGCCTAAAAAGATATTCATACCACCTTCATTCTCTAAGAGGTGAATTGTATCATGAAAGTTGTATGCTTTGATTTTTTCTATTGTTTTCAGATTGGCCTGCGATGTTTCTTTTCTCCACAGGTCAAAATGCTTATACGCTTTCGTGGAAGGTATGTCCATAAAGATGGCAATCACTATAATGACAGAGAAAAGTATGGTGAATGCATTAAATGGCCTGGCATCTTTAGGCTTGGAGAAGATGAAGATACTCACGATGAATACAACAAGGATATAGTGAAATATCATGTAGTGAGTCCTTGGGTAAATGATAAAGCAGGAAATTAATGTCGGTCCGATCATTAATAGCAGCAATACCAGCGCAAAAATATTTCTTTTGAACCCGTTCAGGATCGTTTCCAGATATTTGTTCTGAGATGCTACAGCAAACATGATGATACCTCCAAACAAGAGAATTGCCAATCTGCCCTTTATCGGAATATTGATCAGCTTTTCAGGCAACATTGCATCACTGTACAAAGTAAAAGCATTTGTAAAGTAGTTCTGGAAATTGGTCAGAAAGTGGAGGTGAAACATCCTTTTGTTGGATAAATAAGCCTCTTTGATAGAAGGTGCATTTTTGAAAAGCTCCTCATAGTAAGGCATCCATGTAATCCAGAAATCATGTTCGATATGATTCCACTGGAAATAATTGAACATAAAATGCTGAGCAAAAGCCAGCGCACTTCTGTCTCCCTTAAAGTTAAATAACGGATTGCCCATGACCACCTGTACTGCAAATCCGAAAAAGATCAGCGCTAAAGAAAGTAAAATGATCTTTCTGCTTCTGAATTCTTTAAAAAACAAGGCAACGATCCATAAACCCAGAATAGCCACGTAAGTCAGATAAAATTCAGGCCGGGCGTAAGAAATATTAAGTGCAAACAGAGAAATAAATGCTATCTGAACCAGCCGGGAAGGAATATATTTCATCAATATCAGTCCTGTCAGAAAGATAAAAATGCAATAATGAGAAACTTTAGGCCAGACCGGTAAATTGATATCTGCAAATAAGAATAGTAATCCTATTGCCAGGCTCATCCATACTCTGATATTCGAAACGGCAAGAAAAATGAAAAGAGTGATTGCCGGAAGTATAGTCATCAATCTGAAATTGAGATAGTACAATTTCAGGCTGTCATTTTCAAAAAGAGAGACAATTTTGTACCAGATCGCATATGCAGGTCCCCAGGAGCGATTTAATTTTTCAGTGATCAGCTTTCCGGATTGCATGTAATTGGCTTCATCCCAGAACAAAACGTCTACTGACTGAAAAATATCTCTGGTAAAATGCCATCCTAAAACGAAAATAATAAAAGCACCTGCACCTAGAAGATAGACAGGTACCGGTGTTCTTTCCTCAGAAAAAATTCCTTTTATTATGCTTTTCAAAAACAGCTTTTTAGAAAAATGACAAAGTTACATCTTTTATTTGCTTGAATATAATAGTTGTCTGCCTGAATTGTCATAGATTCGGAATGTTTTTGGATTTCAGTGATATGCCTGATAATATAAAATCAAAGTTTAAAGATATAATCGCCGTTTTTTGCATCATTGCTACCGCCTTGCTGGTCTTAAAAGGGTTCAGTGAAAGAATAGATATCAATCTGACAGATGATACCGGCTATCTGATTTTAGGTCTTAGAATTACTGATGGAATACTGGTTGGTTTCGGACCATTGTATTCGATTATGTATAAGATTTTAAAACAAATTACTGACGATACGGTCGTTATATACGATATAGCTATGCATCTGATGTATATAGCTCCTCCTGTGATGGCATATCTGATGATGCGCTTTGTTGGCCTGAAGTCAGTTTGGGCATTATTGATCAGTATAGGCTTTATGTTGTCCCCCAATATTATGTCATTTATTACCTGGTCAAAAATTTCACATTATACCATCACGATAATCATGTTGTGGGCAATCATTGCTACCAGACTAAAAACTACTTTCAATCTGCTTTTTTCTTTGGTAGTGCTGACTTTTCTTTTGGGGTACATCCGTCCGGAGTCTCATTTGTCGTGGTACATCAGCTCACTGGTATTCATAGCATACTGGATATGGAAAGTGCCCGGAAAATATGAAAGATCTGTGCTTAAAAAAGTTATTCCTGTAGTCGGTATGTTTCTGCTTTTTGTATTTCTGACACTGGGAGCATCAGTACACCCGATAGATAAAATTAATCTGCTGGTTAACCCTATGGCCGGAGGCAGAAGTAATATTGCTTTTGCCCAACAGTTCAGCTACAACTATTGTGAATGGAACGGGCTCAATAATTTTGACTGGATACAATGGAGGGATTTTTCCAAAAATAATTTTGGAGAATTTACCACACTGGGAGAAGCATTCAAAAATAATCCTTCTGTATTTATACAACATGTTTTATACAACATACAGCAATACATTATTAAGTTTTTTATCGGAATACAATCCATATTTTTTCCGCCGGCCATATTTAAATGGTCATCAGCTATTTCATCCGTACTCTTTGTAATGATATTGGCAGGTAGAATTTTTTATGTAAGTCCGGGAAACTGGTGGGCACAATTCAAAAAATTATTATGTGAATATGGATTCATTGTGATAGCTCTGACAATTATTGCTGTTCCTTCAGTGATTGCATCTGTAATATTTTATACCAGAGAACATTACCTGCTGCTGGTGATGCCTTTGGTTTTATTTATGATCACATTAATTCTCTTGCCGCAGAAAAATGAAAAAGATACTACTCCGAGAATTTTTAATAGCCTGGGCTTTTTCGGAGCTGTCGTTTTGATCCTTCTGATAAGACCATCTTTGGCAGACTACCGGACATTTGATGTGTGGGAAGAATATACTTACCCGTCTAACAGAAAAACGATAGAAGCTATCAGAAAAATGGGCTTTCATCAGCAGGTCTGTGAATTAGATCATGAAGGTGGTTTTGCCGGTTATACAGGCAAAAACTTCAAGTGGGCAAATCCGATTAATATAGAAGATGGTGCGTATAAGGAATTTGAGATAAAATATGAGCCTAACTTTTATTATGTCACCAAGGCCTTGCTGAGCAACAGATATCTGACAGGCGATCCTGATTTTATGGATATTATAAATCACCCGGAGAAGCACGGATTACACCGGGTAGAGCTTCAGAAAGAAAATAAAGGATATCTTCTAATCCACGATAGCTTACAATATACACCTGTCAGATTTTAGGAATAAGTCCCTTTTAAGCTAGTATTATTTAGTCAGGCACTTTGGGCTGTATGATAAGAATTACAATCCCTATAATTAATTGCAATAAATTTATTAATAGGCAATTACGAATATCAAATAAGAGTGAGTCAATTGAAACTCTAACCAAAATCTCCGTGCTTTTCTGCGCCACAGGTTTTGCAGGTGGGATACCCACAGGACGAAAACGGCGTAAAATCTTTCCGCCGCGGCGGATTTGACGACGTAAGGAGGAGTTTTGAAGATTTAGACGTTGAGGACTATGTGGGTCGCCGAAAAGCCCGGCGCGATTCTTTTGGTCCTTTTCTTTTAAAGAAAAGGACAAGAAAAAAGAACTTCGGACGATTGTTCGTTGAAGTTATACTCTGTTTTCTATTTTTTAAACTCTTGGCAACCCGTATGGCTTCAGAAACAAAAAAGGCCGCCGAAGCGACCTTTGAATTTATCAGGAATATAATTCCGTTTATTAATCTCTTCTTCCGTTAAGAATACTGATGTAGTAAAGTAGTTGAGCCAGAGATGCCAATGCTGCCACGACATAAGTCATCGCTGCCCATTTTAATGCATCTTTAGCCTTGTCATGCAGACCTCTGTTCAAAATACCTGCTCCATCCAACCATTTTAATGCTCTGTTGGAAGCATCAAACTCTACCGGTAATGTCACAAATGAAAAGAGAGTCGTCAATGCAAACATGGCAATACCTATCATCAATACTGTCGGACTTCCTGATGAGTAGTATAATGCGATACCACCCAAAATCACCCACGGCATAAACTTAGAAGATATGCTCAGAGCTGGAACCATTTTGGAACGGAATCCCAGCCATGTATAGGCCTGTGCATGTTGTACAGCGTGGCCACACTCGTGCGCCGCAACTGCGGCTGCAGCTACGTTATTTTGTGCATACACCCAGTCACTCAGGTTGACAGTTTTGTCTGCGGGATTATAGTGGTCTGTCAAAGCTCCCGGAGTAGAAATTACTCTTACATCATTGATGCCATTGTCTCTCAGCATCTTTTCTGCTACCTGTGCTCCGGTCATCGGGATCGGATCCTGGGAATACTCTTTGAATTTACTCTTGAGCCTGAAGCTGACCAGCATGCTCAGACCCATAAAAACGATAATTATTAAATAGAACATTGTTGTTGTTTTTTAAATTTTCTCTAATACACTACAGAAATAAAGAACTTTTTCGCCATAAAGTTCATAGATCTCTTTTTTTAGCGCTCTGTCTATAACAACAAGATGCTGATTATAAGTTCCCATATCTTTGAGAAAATACTGAAGTGTCATGGTAATTGTTTCAGATTCATCGACATTTAATAATCTGAAAAATTTGTGTTCTACCAGATCTTCTCCAAAGCTGAGCGAAGGAATGTGCTTTTCCTGCAGATACCTTTTAAAATCATTTACTGCATCCAGTTCAACATTGAAAGTAATATTGTAGAGAATCATAGTGCAAAAATACGCCTGTTTCCCGAAAAACCAGTTATAGCTGGTCGCCCCTTAAAGATCTATAACGTTTTCTGGCATCAATGGTATAGATGCTGTCGGGATAATCGAGCAGTATCTTTTCGTAATATTCCTTGGCTTTTTCAATATTCTGCAGCTGGTTTTCATATAGTTCAGCAAGCTGAAATATAGCATCATCTGCCATTATGCTCTGAGGAAACCCGTCAGAAATTTTTAAAAGATATTTTTCTGTTTCCGGATAATCCTGCAGCTTACGGCTGATCTTAGCCTTTATATAATAGATATCATCTTCGATCGGATGTCCGACATAGTTTTTCAGCATCAGATCTACCGTTTTATTGGCTTCGGACAGATTATTCTGGAAAAGCAACAGGTCTGCTTGTGAGAAATTCTTCATGGCGGCTTTGTCTTCCTCATAGTCCTGATTGTAATTGTCAGAGATGAAAACAGCCAGCTCTATTGCATCATTACTGATCAATTCGAATGTATTGCCTTTGATAACTCTCAGCTGAGTCAATGCCCAGTCAAAATCCCCTTTGAAATACGCGAGACGTGCATTCCTGAATTTTGCTTCTTCTCCCAGTGGTGTACCTTTATATTCTTTTTCTACCTGAGTGTATAATAATGTAGATTCCCAGTGCTCTCCGTTCATGATATAATAATCACCCAGCGCAAGCTTTGCTTTGACAAGCAGATCTTTCTGTGTAAATCTGTCTGAAAGTATATTTTGGAGTATGGCGATCGCACTATCTGTCTGATAAAGATATCTCGCTTCCAGATCGGCCAGCTCTATTTTGGACAAAGTAGTATTGTAAGGGTTGATATTCTCGCTGATCAGTTTCTGATAGCTTGCTTTCAGCTGTAAAAGATCTTCCTGCTCATATTTCTTTTTCTGGAAAATCATCTCTTTCTGTGCATTGATCATTTCCAGAGCAGCAGTCGTATAAAATGGATGTGCAGCACCCTTTTGAATGATATACTGATAGGCTCTTTGTGCGGTCCGGAAATCTTTTTCTCTGAATGCCAGTCGCGCTAATTCAATGATTTTTGAGCCGTCTTCATTTCGCAGAAGATCCAGCGACCTCATCTGGTCAAATGCAGAGGCATAATCTTCCTGTTTTTTATACAACCACACTAGCAGCTCGATGGCCGGCCATGCCTGCTTGTCTTTCCCTATCGTTTTCAGGATATTTTCCTCTAAAATATCAGCTTTGGATTTCTCAGAAATTTTTGGCTCCAGCAATTGAATAACCTGGTAAATGTCATTGGGATTTATGAGCAGATACTGGATAAAAGAGTTGACCATTCCTTCAAAATCCCCGAGTTCTCCGGAAATATACGCCAGCTCAAGATCAAAAGCTTTGGCATCTTTGAAGATTTCTTTTCCTTTCAGATATACTTCTTTTGCCCAATCAATTCTTTTATTTTCGATGAGCATTTTTGCAATCGTATGTATCTGATATGCATTCTGTCTTAAAGCCTGAAGTGCTTTGGAAAATTGTTTCTGAGCAGCCTTTGTATCTTCTTTTCGTTCATAAAAGAGCGCGAGCTCAAAGAGATATACCGGATCCTTCCCTGAAATCAGATAGGCTTTGTTGATCAGATCTTCTTCTCCTTTTTCGTCCTTTAACTGTCGGAGTGTTTCGAGATAATTGTCATAGATTTCAAAAAATAAACCCGCATCTCCTGTCGATTTTTTGAACAGGTCGGCAGCTTTTGCATATTCTCCCTGTTCGAAAAACTGTTGCGCCAGCTGAATATTCTCTATAGTGCTCTGAGCCTGGGCAATGCCCTGAAAACAGAAAATACACAAAAGATATTTAAACAAGGACTTCATTCAGTGTAAAATAACGTATTATCTCATTCTGAGAGTCTATTCTGAAAAAAATGTTTTATCTCAGACGATCCATAGACCGGACTAATTTATCGTCGGCATTAATACCTCTATATGCCAGTATTCCGAATATTACACTAAATACTGCAAAAACGTAGGGAATATAATTGAGCGTTGTGAGGAGAGCTTTCCCTGAAACGAACTGAAAAACAGCGATGCTGGCTGTTGTTAAAACAGCAAGCAGAATGGCAACAGAAGTAATACGCAGCTGCAATTTTCTGTTGTTGAATAAAAATATAGTGAGAATGGCTGTAACAGCGCTTATTATGCTGAGAATGCATGTTGGAAGATTTTTGGACATCGCCACGTTTGCCACGATTCCGGATTCAGCTTCCTGATAACCTACCGGTAAGAATAATATTACTGATAGGGAAATAGCTGCCAGTAATAAGTATATAGTCTGGATTCTTTGAATCATACGATCAATTTTGAGAGAGCCAAATATAGTAAAACCTTTTCCGAAGTTTAAACCCCCACGCTGTTTTCAGCAACTTCCTCAGAAGTCAGACCAAAAATGGGAGGTGTTTTTATCTGCAACATATTGAGGTAAAGATATAGCTGGGCACGATGGTGGATCTCATGTTCGGTCATTGCCCTCAGCCACTTCCAGATAGTGATTTCTGTATTTCCGGGAGTCATGCATTTACGCCGTAGATCTTCATCTGTCAGATTGCGGAAGATCTCTGATGATTCTTCATGCATTTTATCAAAATACAGGAGAATATTTTCATATCCATCCGCCAGCTCTTTGCCACAGCCCTTATATATGCAGGGCCTTCCGGCAATCGTTTCCGCAAACATGTATCTTTCTATAGCGGCAATATGCCTGATCTGATCTGCAATTGTGAATTTTCCCGGAAGATATGCCCAATCCAGATGTTGCTCAGGAATAACTGCTATCAGCCGTTTTGTTCTTTGGCGGATCTTGCCATAATAATCTAAAAAGGAGGAAATGTTGTTGATCTCCATGGGTTGAATTTAATTTTGAATAAACACTTGCTTCTAAAAAACATAAAAAATCTAAACTTGTTGCTTTCCTTGTAGGATTCGCTCATTTTTCAGCGGGATTGCATTCTGTTTGGCTATCTTTGTGTTCTCAATTTTCTGTGTTTCAATGCGCTATTTTATACATCTATGTTACAAAGGCACAAAACTTCATGGCTGGCAACGCCAGAATAATGCACCATCGGTACAGGGTGAGCTGGAAAAAGCATTGAGTACTATTCTGAGGGAAGAAGTGGAAACAGTAGGTTGTGGCCGTACGGATACAGGCGTGCATGCACATTCATATTTTGTACATTTTGATACTGAGAAAGTTCTGGATCAACAAACGGTATATGCGCTGAATTCATTTCTGACTGAAGATATTGCTGTTATTGAAATGATGACCTCTCAGGATGATGTACATGCCAGATTTTCTGCGGAGTCCAGAAGCTATCAGTATTTTATCCATTACCGGAAAGATCCGTTTTTGTCTGACAGAAGCTATTATTTTCGTCAGAGCGTGAAGCCGGATTTAGAATTGATGAATGAGTTCTGCAGGCAATTGCTGAATGTGGAAGATTTTTCATCTTTTGAAAAAAAAGGAAGTGACAACACGCATGGAAGATGTACGGTGACCAGAGCAGTTTGGACGAAAACTGAAAACGGTTGTAAGCTGGATATTCATGCCAACAGATTTTTGAGAAATATGGTCAGAGCAATAGTAGGAACATCTTTGATGATAGGTTGTGGGAAAAGAACCCTGGCAGACATCATGGAAGAAGTCAAAACGCAAAAAACGATTCATCTCAGTATGACGGCTCCTGCCTGCGGACTACATTTATGGTCAATTGATTATCCTGAAAATTCATTTATCTCATTGTGAGTCAAAATAACAAATCTACGTTCATCAAGGACTGGCCGACACTTAAAAGAGTATTAGACCTGGCACAGCCATTCAGAAATCTGTTGTGGCTTTGTGTAATCATGGGTATTATTTCAGCGCTTCTGACATCGGTAAGACCCTGGCTGACCCAGATCATGGTGGATGATTATATCGTCCGGTATGATAAAGACGGGTTGACAAGAATGGCAGTGATTGTTGCTGTAGTACTATTGGGTGAGTTCTTAACCAAATATCTTTTCAGCTTTTATACTACTGATTTAGGTCAGTCAGTCATTAAATATCTGAGGGTCAAAGTTTTCAAACATGTGGAAAGCATGAGACTGAGATTTTTTGACCGTACACCGATCGGAATTGTAACGACCAGAACCATCAATGATGTAGAAGCTGTCAGTAATATTTTTTCAGAAGGGTTTATTACGATTATTTCGGATGTATTGACATTCTTTGTTGTAATAGGCTTCATGTTTTCTATCAACTGGGAGCTGGCATTGGCTTGTATTGTAACTTTCCCTTTCATCATCTGGAGCACGTATATCTTCAAAGAAGCGGTCAAAGATTCTTTCAATGAAGTGAGAGAAAAGGTAGGGCAGATGAATGCCTTTGTGCAGGAGCATATCACGGGCATGCGCATCGTTCAGATTTTCAATGCTCAGAAAAGAGAGCTGGAAAAATTTGAAAACATCAATAAGGAACATCGTGATGCCAATCTGAAATCGGTCTGGTACTTTTCTATCTTTTTTCCGATAGTGGAGATCATCTTATCTATAGCAGTCGCCATTATGCTTTGGTATGGCGCCAAGCTTATTATGAAACCGGGATCTGTAGTGGAGGTCGGGATATTTATCGCCTTTTATCAGTATTTGAATCTCGCTTTTCGTCCTCTGAGAATGCTGGCAGATAAATTCAATACGCTCCAGATGGGTATTGTGGCAGCAGACAGAGTTTTCAAAATTCTGGATACTGATGAAAAAATAGAAGATAAAGGAACCTATGCACCGGAAAGAATAGCCGGTAAAATTGAATTCAAAGAGGTTTGGTTTTCCTATAATGAAGAAGATTTCGTACTGAAAGGTATCCACTTCGATGTGCAGCCGGGACAGACCGTAGCATTGGTTGGTGCGACCGGTTCAGGTAAAACTTCTACTATCAATATTCTCAATCGTTTTTATGAGATACAGAAAGGAGATATTCTGGTAGACAATATTCCCATCAGGCAATACCAGTTGTCAGCATTGAGAAGCTCTATCGGCACAGTGATGCAGGATGTATTCCTGTTTTCGGGATCTATTCTGGAAAATATTACCCTAAAAAATCCTGCCATCAGTAAAGAAAAAGTTGTCGAAGCTGCAAAACTGGTAGGAGCTCACGACTTCATTCTGGAAATGCCCGGAGGATATGACTACAATGTCATGGAACGTGGAGCCACACTTTCTGCCGGTCAGCGACAATTGATCTCTTTCATCAGGGTATTGGTGTACGATCCATCTATTCTGATTCTGGATGAAGCCACATCTTCTATTGACACGGAATCTGAAATCATGATTCAGAATGCTATTGAAAAATTAGTCAAAGGCAGAACCTCCATCATTATAGCGCATCGGTTGAGTACAATACAGCATGCTGATAAAATCATTGTTTTAGACAAAGGTGAGATCAAGGAAATGGGCAATCATGAAGAATTGTTGCAGGAAGACGACGGCTACTACAGAAGATTAGTGGAAATGCAGTTTGCACATTAACATCAGTTGTCCGGATAGCAGAAAATCTTATCCAATTCAATTATTCTGTTTTTTATGAAGCTTCTCATGAATGCTATTTCCTGATAATAATTATTGTTGTCAAAATAATTTGGAGAATCGTAAGGCCATATTGCCTGATTTTGTGAAATATAAGGATAAATTTTTTCATGATTTTCAGCAATCATTTTGTTGATTTCCTTATAGCTGATAACGTCATTTTCTCTCAGCGTCTTCCATCTTTGTTCCAGAAGAGCATTAAAGTTCAGATATGGATTTTCTCTTAATCTGGTGAATAATACAGAGCTTTTAAAGTTGGCTGGATTTTTCATGAGATTTCTTTCACCGTCTCCGTCGCGACCAAAAGAATGATCAAAATCCCATAATGCGATCCTGAAAGGAGTCCTAGCATCCGTTTTATACAGGTAAAAGTTTTTGACAATATTATCCCCAGCATTTGCAAAAAGCACGAGAGTGTACCAGTCTGCTACATTCTGTATATCTACCCATTGATAAATCTTTTCAGCAAATTCCTTCTCGTCGGACTGAAGTAAAAATTCCCTGAATTGTAATAAGATTTCTTTCTTGTCTTTTTGCCTGATTTTAGGGAATTTCTGCTGGAACAGGTTGCTATCTTCCTGAAATTTCATTTCCCCGGCATAAAAAACCGGAGGTTCTTTGAATAATAGTCCGTCCTGTTTTATATCCAGCACATTCGCTGTCAGTTTTTGCATCAAGATGAATATTCCTTTATAACGGCCATTCTCAAATACGGTAATATATGTTGAAAGTGGTGCTTTATTGTTCCTGCTCATTTTCATAAACAGATCATATCCCAGCTTATGACGCATGAATGTTTTGTCAATATAGCTTGCATTGAGCACCCAATCATCTTCTAACGGCAGCTCTGCTAACATTACTTTTTCGGTGAATTCTACCGCATAGGATTTCTTCTCATATCTCAGTGAGTGACCGCCCCTGTATTTTACTTTCCCTTTTAATTGTAGTGTATCGGACAGATCCACCCATATAAAATCAGAAGAGATGTTTTTGTGCATTCTGATATCCTTATTGGTGCTGATCAGAAGCCGGGGCAGGATTTTCCCTTCCTTTGTACATGAACATAAAAAGAGAACTAAAATACCTGCTAAAAAATATATTATTTTCATGGCTTTAATAGACGCACAATTAATCCTGTCAGATAATTTGTGAGAAACTTCTAATATAAACAACTATAACTAAAATGGTACGTCATATTGTATTCTGGAATCTGAAAGAAGAAAACAAAGCTGAAACTGCTCAGAAAATCAAAACGGATCTGGAAGCTTTGAAAGATAAAATTCCGGGACTTCTTCATATCGAAGTGGGAATAAACAGTCCTGATGCTCCTCTGGATAACTGGGATGTGGTGCTCAACAGCGATTTTGAAAGTATCGGGGCATTGAATGCTTATCAGGTACATCCTTTGCACAAGGAAGTTGCAGGATTTATCGGAAGTGTACGTACTGCGCGCGCCTGTGTGGATTACGAATTGTAGCCGGAGAATAGTTTTGTAAGCTGTGCAGCTGGATGGTCATCTTAACTTTCCCTTCAAAAAATTTTCGATTGCGTGAATTCAGCTTTATCTTTGGGCAACTCTAAAAATCATGGTAAATATTCGTCCCTTCAGAGGTCTCAGACCAAAATTAGAACTCACTTCAAGAATCGCAGCAAAACCTTATGATGTTCTAAACTCTGAAGAGGCCAGAGCTGAATATGCGAAGGAACCATTGACTTTTTTGCAGATCTCCAAACCGGAAGTACATTTTGATGCTACTGTAGATCAGTATGCAGATGAGGTGTATGCAAAAGGCAATGAAGTATTTCAGAAATTCATCAGTGAAGGATATCTGGTTCGTGATGAAGCTCCTTCCATGTATATTTATTCGCAGGTGATGGACGGCAGAAGGCAGACCGGATTAGTAGCCGGCTCATCCATAGACGACTACTTTAACAATACCATCAAAAAGCATGAGCTCACCCTGACCGCAAAAGAAAATGACCGGATTCGTCACATGAAGACTAAAATGGCACAACCGGGTATGGTATTTCTGACCTACAGAAAGGTAGATGCGATCGATGATCTGGTGAATACGATCATTCAGGAAGCTCCTTTGGTAGATTTTACAGATGAGCTGAATGTAGTACACCAGCTATGGAAAGTGAGTGATCCCGGTATTTTACAACAATTTCAGGATTTATTTGCTCAGCATGTACCTGCAAGCTATATCGCTGACGGGCACCATCGTTCTGCAGCATCAGCAAAAGTAGGTACTGCTATCAGAGATGAAAAAGGGAATTACACCGGGGAAGAATCTTTTAATTTTTTCCTTTCCTGCCTGTTTCCGTCTGAACAGCTACAGATCATTGATTACAACAGGCTCGTGAAAGATTTGAATGGTCATAGCGTAGAAGATATTCTTGATTTGCTTGCACCGGATTTTGACGTGGAAGAAAAAACGGCTTTATACAAGCCGGCAGCTTTACATGAGTTCAGCATGTATGTTGGCGGGAAATGGTATGCATTGAAGGCAAAACCACATGCTTATGATGATGCCGATCCGATCAAAGGGCTGGATGTGACAGTTTTAAGCCAGTATGTTTTAGATCCTATCTTTGGAATCAAAGATCAGCGTACCGATAAAAGAATAGATTTTGTAGGAGGTATCAGAGGTCTGGAAGAGCTGAGTAAAAGAGTAGATAGCGGAGAAATGGCCATCGCTTTTGCATTTTACCCGGTGACATTGGATCAGCTGATGTCCATTGCAGACAACGATATGATTATGCCGCCTAAATCTACCTGGTTTGAACCAAAGCTTAAATCAGGTCTGGTGATCAATCTTTTGACTGAATAATTAGCAGCCGATATAGGCCCGACAATTCCAACTTTTCAGTGAGGTTAAATCAAGTGAAAACTCATTTGCCTTTTTCAGGGTAAATCGGAGAAAACCAAAAATGGTAGCGGAGCATTTTTTGAAAAAAGTTCAGAATAATATCGATTAAAATTTAAAACACATCACTTACAAACCATAAAAGACTATGTGCCTACAGGTTTTATTTACTGAAAAAATTTAATTCCACTTTTGTGGATAAATATGTGAATAATCCTAAATTGTTGTGCGTTATATTGTGGAAACATGCACTTTCTGCCTGCCGGTTAAAACTTTGTTAAGCTTATGTCCCGCAGGAAAAGTGGCTTAATTTTATGACGATGGTTAAAGGTATGAGGTATATTTTTCTGACGTTTTTGGCAGTAGTCTGTTTTTCCTTACAGGTACGGGCAGAGGATAATAATGTATCAGAAGGGTTTCTTTTGAGAAATGATAGTCTTCACAAAGACCTTCAGAAATCAGTAGCGGCAATAGACGGTCATTATACCTCCTTATACCAAAGCGGTCGGTTCAATGGAAATATCCTGATCGCATATAAAGGGGAGACGATTTACAGGAAATCATTGGGATACGCTGTAAAATCCACAGGTGAGCGCCTGACCAATGAGTCGTCTTTTCAGCTGGCATCTACCAGTAAACCTTTTACAGCAGGAGCAATTTTATTGTTGTATGAGAGCGGTAAGCTGGATCTGGATGATCCGGTGACTGAGTATTACCCTGAATTTCCTTACAAAAAAGTTACCATCCGCCATTTATTGTGCCACAGATCGGGCTTGCCGGACTATCTGAATTATGGAGGTCTGATGAAAGGAACCTACCTTTCCAATCAGGATGTGATGGATATGTTTATCAAACATCGCCCTAAAGCTTTGAACGGTGCCAATTTAGTATTCAAATACAATAACAGCAACTATGCTGTACTGGCTGCGCTGGTAGAAAAAATATCGGAAAAATCGTTTGCTGATTTCTGTGAAGAGAACATTTTCAAGCCATTAGGTATGAAAAATACCTGGATTTGGCATCCTGAGCAGGCAAGAAAAAAAGGACAGACATACGGCTATAACGGATCATGGGCGCTCAGAAAGCCGGATAAGTTTGATGGAGTAGCAGGAGATAAAGGCGTTTATTCCACTGCCGAAGATTTGTTGAAATGGGATCAGGCATGGTATGGAAATAAATTTCTGAAAGCATCTACTATCAAACAATCTTATGAAGGTCAGACCCGCGGATCTTCAGGTAAGGATTATGCATTGGGCTGGAGGACGCAGGAACTGTCCGGAGACAAGAAGATGGTTTACCACAACGGTTGGTGGCACGATTACAATATTGTCTTCAAAAGATTTATAGAGGATAGCCTCACAATCATCATTCTTTCAAATAAGTACAATCAATCTGTCTACAATACAGCAATGATAGAAAGTGCAGTATTGAAATCAGATTATTTTGAGAAGGGAAAGAACGACTTGTTGTTTGCACAGAAAGAAGAGGAAGAAGAGTCAGAAAGCATGTTTGATCTGAATCCTTTCAATTTTCAGAACCTGGTAAAAGTACCGGCTTCTCCTGCTACAGCAGCAAATACTTCCGCTCCTAAAAAAGAGGCAGCATCACAATATTATGTAGTAAAAAAAGGAGATACACTTTTCAACATCTCTCAGCGGTTCAATGTAACTGTGGAAACATTGAAAAAGTGGAATAAAATGGCTTCTGCAAATATTCAGTTAGGCCAGAAGCTGCTCATCGATAATCTCAAAGGAAACGATTAATTGTTTGTAGTCTGAAGAAATTTTCCTGTGTTTAAAAAAGTTCTGTTTTTAGTAGTAGCCCTTTCTGTTTTATCTTCCTGTAATCGTTCTGAATCAGATAAGCCGGTTGAAGAGGAGTCGAAGTATCAGATGCCGGTAGGTAATATTGGTGTGCCGAATTCCAAAGTTGAATTATGGAAGAGCGAGCTGGATCAGCATTTTCAGCGTTTACATACTTATGCAAAATTCAATGGTAACGTCCTGATTGCCCGGAAAGGAAATATTATTTATTCCGGTTCATTCGGTGTAAAAAATATTGAAACTAAAGATTCTTTGGATCTGAATTCGGTTTTCCAGATTGCTTCGGTCAGTAAAACTTTTACGGCAATGGCGACAATGCTGCTGGTAGAAGATGGTATATTAAGGCTGAATCAGAAAATGGAGGATTTTTTTGATCACTTTCCTTATCCCAATGTTACAGTAGCAGATTTGTTGTCCCATCGTTCCGGTTTACCCAACTATCTTTCAGTGACCGAAAAAGACTGGGCAGATGAAAGCCAGAAAACCAATCAGGATTTATTGAATTATCTTATCACCAAAGCACCGCCTGTGTTAGGTAGTCCGGGCAGATCTTTTGCGTATAACAATACGAATTATGCATTGCTGGCATTAATTATTGAGCAGATGTCGGGGATGATATTCGAGGAGTTTATGCAAAAAAGAATTTTTGACCCGCTGGGAATGACTCATACTTATATCTACTCTTCAAGAAATCAGAATTTGCCTGCAGAAAATCTGACGACAGGTTATCTGCACAGAGGAATTCCGGATAAGATGGTCGCAACAGATGGAATAGTGGGTGATAAAAATATCTATTCTACAGTAGAAGATCTTCTGAAGTGGGAGCGGGCAAATACACATCCTTATCTTTTCAGGCAATCAACGATTGATAGTGTTTCTGTAGGAAGAAGCAATGACAAGCCGGGCAGAAAGAATTATGGTTATGGCTGGAGAATGCTGGATGATGCAGATAAGGGAAAGATCATCTATCACAATGGCTGGTGGCACGGATATACAGCTACCTTTTCTCGGAATCCTGCTGATGAAACAGTCATTATCGTATTGTCGAATATCTTCAACAGAGCTACTTACAAAATCCAGCCGGTATGGGATATCCTGTATGGCTCAGGAACATTTTCAGATGATGAGGAACCTAGCGAATAGGATAGCTTAAAACCATATTATTGGTGTCTATGATAGTTCTGTCCGGCGGGAAATAATTGTAGCATACATAAGGATTTGGATCGATTCTGAAGCCTTCCTGCTGAGCAATTTGCCTTGCTTTTCTGGTTGCCTTTTTGAATCCGGATACGGATCCATAATATTTCAGCATTAAAAATTTATCCGGATATTTTTCTTCCTGCACTATTTCAGAGGCATTCTCAGGAATATTTGTGCCAATGAGATAGACTGATGTGGAAGAGTTGATATCACTGATCTTTCTGTAGAAAAGCATTCCTGGCTCATAAGAAATATTTTTTACCAGCATTTCTTTAATTCGATTGAAATTCACTTCAAGCATGGAATCTAGTGCTGTATGCTGAATAGTGTCCTTTATAGTGAAAATTCTATCCTTTTCCGGTTTCAGAATAATATAGTTTTCAGAAACCCACCCCGAATGTTTGTTTTCGCTCAGCAGGTACTTATTGATATTTCTGAGGCTCTTTTTGATATCTCTCAATAACCATCTTTTTAAAAAATACCCTGTCAGCCTGGCCCCGCTATCCTGTAGTTCCAGATCAGATGTCCATTCTACCAGAGTACCGTCTTCCACCTTCTGAAAGTAGACGAAAGAAGTAATAGAGTCAATATTGCTGGCTTTGATTCTGAATTCTATATTCTGGTGATCCCTGTCCTGAATAATTTCCAGCTTGCCGGCACTCCTGTTATTCCTTCCATGTTTCCATTTGAAGAATGCACCGGCTCCTGAATTTTGCTCACTATAAATAATCTGGCTTTTTTTAGCTCCTTCGGTCCATACACACCAGTTGCCCCAGTTATTGATCTGTTCAAACTGCTCATAAACATCATGGATATTTCCATGTATGATTTCAGAATGATTGACTTTGATATGAGAAGGCAAAAAGAGTGAGGTGATGTAAACGAGCATCACAAAAAAAGTAAACCAGACTATATAGTTGGAGGCATTTTTCACTATGAATGAAGTTTTGAATTATTGATATGACGCTGACTGTCTCTTTTTGTTTTCTTTTCCAGGTTTTTTTCCAGAGCTTCTGTCAGATTAATGCCTGTCTGGTTGGCGATACAAATTAAAACAAATAATACATCAGCAATTTCATCAGACAATTCCCTGGATTTATCGCTCTCTTTGAACGATTGATCGCCATAGATTCTTGACATTAGCCTGGCTACTTCTCCTACTTCTTCTGTGAGTATTGCCATATTGGTCAGTTCACTGAAATATCTTACCCCGTTGGTCTTGATCCACTGATCTACGATAGATTGAGCTTCTTCTATGGTCATGGTTGAAACTAATGATTTAAAGCGAAAATAATAATGAAACGAAGTTCAATATAATTTTGTCTAATTTAGATGTTCATGGAAATTGTTTTTGTAATAGTAGCCATTTTAATTTTCGGTATCTTCTCAGGAGTAGAAATTGTCTTTACTTCGGGTAGATTTCTGAATTATAAGGCCAATGATTACAATGCAAGCACGATCAAAATTGCTCAGAAATATTCTCAGGAACCCACCATTCTGTTAATCTCCTGTCTGCTGGTCAAATTATTTGCACTTGGATTCATGACAGTTTTTGCTGTCGATACAATTCATGACATGGCTTATTCGTGGTATAGCATGCAGTGGTATACAAAAATTCTGACGATTTCAGGTTTGCTATTGCTGGTTTTTGCAATGATATTGTTTGAGTATCTCCCGAAAAGCCTGAGCAGATTATATACAGAGCAGATTGTGCCGGCATTTTCTTTTTTGGTTTTACAGGTATTTAAGCTGCTTCATTATCCGTCAGTGATCATACAGAACGTCAGCGGATTTATTTTGAAGCTGTCCGGAATTCCTGCAGCATCTCTCAAAATAGAATATACCGCACTTGATATAGAAAGACTGATTCAGGAACATCAGGGAGCTTCTGATGAGGAAGATATTCAGGTGGATACTGAATTATTTGAAAATGTACTTTTTCTGAAAAATATGAGAGTGAGGGAATGTATGGTTCCCCGTAATGAAATCTCTGCCATAGAGATCAATGAAAGCATAGATCAGCTGAAGGAAATTATTATCCGGACCTATCACTCCAGAATTTTGGTGTATAAGGATACAATAGATAATGTCGTAGGGTACGTACATCACTTTGACCTGCATAAGCATCCGTCCGGAATCGCAGATATTTTAATTCCTATCAAAGTCATACCGGAAGCGATGACCGTGCAGACACTAATGAATACGCTCATTGCAGACAACAAAAATATCGCATGGGTGATCAATGAGTACGGTGGTACAGCAGGAGTTGTAACGCTGGAAGATGTGCTGGAAGAGATCTTCGGAGAGATCGATGATGAGTATGATGATAAGGAGCATGTAGAAAAACAATTATCCAGAAATGAATTTATTCTTTCAGGTAGATTAGAAATAGACAGAATTAATGAAGAATATAATCTCGATATTCCGGAAGGAGAATATGAAACCATTTCGGGTATGATAGTGAATCATACAGGCACTATACCATCCAAAAATGAGATGATCAGGATAGAAAAATATTTGTTTAAAATACTGAATGTGTCGGATACAAAGATAGAAACAGTGAAACTGACAGTAGAAGATATTTCAAATAATGCACAATAATATATTTTCTTATTTGGTAATCACCTATAACAGATTATTTTTGCAACTGGTTTTTAGTTAACTCAATTTATACAATGGCTTTAATAGGTAAAATACGCCAGAAAACAGGACTCCTTTTAGGATTTATCGGAGTTTCGTTATTAATCTTTCTGGTACAGGAAGCAATCAGTTCCAACTCCATGATGGGTGGTACGGTGAAGAGTTTGGGCAAAATCAACGGTGAAAAAGTTGATGCGAATGATTTTTTCACTGAAGTTACTAATTATGAAAACAGACTGAAAACACTCAACCCGAGTCTGAACTTCAATGAGCAGACAGTTCTGTACATCCGTGAGGAAGTCTGGAATAATTTCGCAGTAAAGAGTATTCTGGGCAAAACAATAGACCAGTTAGGTTTGTCTGTTACAGGTGACGAATTAGCTGAAGCATTCAAAGGTGCAGAAATTAATCCTTTGGTGATGAACGTCCTGGGACAGTATTTCGTAAATCAACAAACAGGAATGCTGGACAAAGCAGCAATGGAAAATGCTCTGAACAATATGGATCAGGCAGATCCGATGTTGAGACAGATCGTGATGCAGCTGGAGCCTTTGGTGGAGCAGGAGAGAATCAGAACCAAGTATACATCATTGGTATCTAAATCTGCATACTATCCTTCTTTTATTGCAAAAGACAATCTTGGCAATCAGAAAATGGCTACTGCAGATATTCTTGCAATTCCATATTCTACGATAGCTGATGAAACAGTAAAAGTGACTGATGAAGAAATCGTGGCGTATGTCAAAAAGCATGCATCCAAATACAAAAGAGAAGAAAATGTAGTATTGGATATCGTTACTTATGATGTTCGTCCAAGTCTGGAAGACCAGAATGAGCTGAGAAGTCAGTTGTTAAAAGTCAAAGAGGAATTACAGACAACTGATGACGACTCTTTATATATCGCAAGAAGCTCTGTACAGGGTGGAAATGTGCTGTATGCAAATGCTCAGCAGATCAAAGAATCCGGAAGAGTAATGTCAGATTCTATTATCAATGCACCGGTAGGATCTTTTATTGGTCCTTACACAGAAGGAGAAAATATAGTGTTGACTTACATCGCTGACAGAAAGCTTGTTCCGGATAGCGTAAAAGCATCGAGAATAGTTCTTGCATACAAAACGGCAGAAGATGTTGCTGCTAAAAAAGCTTTGGCAGATAAAATAGTTGCAGAAGTCAAAGCAGGAACAGCTTCATTTGCACAAAAAGCAGCAGAGCTCTCTGACGATCCATCAGGAAAGCAATCCGGTGGTGACTTGGGATTTTTTCCTCAGGGGGCAGCAGAGCCGGCATTGAACCAGAAATTGTTCTATGAAATGGCGGTTGGTCAGATAGAGGTTATTGAGTCACAGCAAGGAGTAATTATTATTCAAAAAACTGCTCAGACAGCACCGAAATCTGCTACAAGAATAGTAGACTTTGCAAACGATCTTGTTGCGAGCGATGCTACAGCAAAAGAGATCTACAACGAAGCCAATCAGTTTTTTACAAGCTCAAAAACTGCTAAGGAATTTGATGAAAATGCTAAAACAAAAAGAGCATTAAAAAATATAACAGCTTATACAAAAGATATTAATGTAGCAGGACTGGAAGGAACAAGACCTGTTATTGCATGGGCATTCAAAGAAGGAAAAGAGGGAGATGTAAACTTCTTCGATTTATCAGATAAGTATGCCATTGTAAAAGTAGTTGCTAAAAACGAAGCTGGTCTGGCAAGCCTTTCTGAAGTGAAAAACGAAGTGACCAGTGTTCTGTTGGCTGTGAAAAAAGCAGACGTGATCAAAAAGAAGCTTGGCGAAACTAAATCGGCAACATTAGATGCCCTGGCACTTAAAGCAGGCGGTCAGGTACAGTCAGGCAAAATCGTTCAATACAGCAGTCCTTTTGTAGATGGAGTGGGTGTAGAGCCTAAACTGGTAGGAACGATCTTCGGTACTAAGGAAGGCAAGCAATCTGCAGCTGTTGATGGTACAAATGGAGTGTATGTTGCGAAAACACTGACAGTGCAAAGCTTATCCGGAGAGGTAAATGAAGCTTCTGCAGAAGGATTCAAAAAACAGTTGTATCGTCAGAATTCTGCTCAATTGAGCTTTGACAGAATTTTTGAATCAATTCTGAAAAACACTAAGATTGAAGACCTGAGATATCTTATTTACTAAAATAATCTTAAACTTTATACAGAATAGCAGGAGTAATCCTGCTATTTTTTTTTATATTGAAATCATGGAACTGGTCAACAAAGTTGCGCAAAGCGGTATCATCACACTGGATATGGAAACAATGGTAAAAAATGATGAAATCCTGGATATGGATATCAGTCAGTTTTTATTCAGAGGCCTGTTATTGAAAGAAAAAGATTTCAGGGCCGCATTAAAGGATTTCGATTGGGAAATATACAGAGGAAAGACTGTTGCGGTACATTGCTCAACTGACGCAATCGTTGCACAGTGGGCGTATATGCTGGTGGCAAATTATCTGTTATCAGTATCAGCTGACTTTAGCTTTGGCACAAAAGATGAAGTATGGAACAACCAGCTTCTTCAGTCTATCAGAACTTTGAACGCCGGTGAATATGATGGCAAAATAGTAGTAATAAAAGGATGTGGTACGCGTTCTCTGCCAGACGCGGCATATTTGGAAATTACCAGGAAGTTACAACCGGTAGTCAAATCATTGATGTTCGGAGAACCATGTTCTACAGTGCCGGTTTATAAAAAGAGATAATGGAAAAAAATAAAAAATATATCACATTAGTCGCCGGCGGTTGTCTGGCATTAGGATTTGGTTTAGGATCAGCCTTCCAGAATGCATCCCAATATGTATCATTTAATCTGAAGCAGCCGGTCACTGCTGATATCAGTGTGCAGTCTGCAGGTGCAGCTCCCAAGCTGCCTGTTAAGCTGGATTTTGCAGGGGAAAATGTTCCATTGAACGATGTTGAGGTCAGAGAGAGACTGGACAGAGAAATTGTAGTTAATACATTCAGGCATAGCAGTACATTGATTCTGATGAAGAAAGCCAATCAATGGCTGCCTACACTCAAAAAGATTTTAAAGGAGCAGAATATACCGGAAGATTTTATTTATCTGAGCATGGCAGAGAGCGATCTTTCGCACGTGACTTCTCCGTCCAACGCATCCGGATTCTGGCAGTTTTTAAAGCCTACCGCTACACAGTATGGATTGATTGTAAATGACGAAGTAGACGAAAGATTTGATATTGAGAAGTCCACTTATGCTGCATGTAAATATCTCCGGGACTCCTATGACAAGTTAGGTTCCTGGACATTGGCAGCAGCAGGATATAATATGGGAATGGCAGGAGCCGGACGACAGGCGGAAACCCAGGGCAGCAATAATTATTATGATTTATATCTGAATACAGAAACCAGCAGATATGTCTTCAGAATTCTTGCATTGAAGCTGATTCACCAGAATCCCGGGCACTTTGACTATCAGATAGAATCTTCTGATTTATACGAACCGTACAAATACAAAGAAATAGAAGTTTCAGGAGCAGTGAACTCATGGATAGATTTTGCCAGACAAAATAACGTGAGCTACAAAGAGCTGAGAAGACACAATACCTGGATCAGAAGTACTTCCATGAAAAATATTGCCAAAAATACTTTTAAGGTGAAAATCCCTGTCTGACAGAGATCGGGGATTTGCTGTTTCTCGCAGATACGCAAGGGTGAAGATTTGTGTACCAACTTATTTCAGGATAAGACAATTTCCTCAGTGGTCAGTGGCTTCAACATATACTGATATCAATATGCGAAAGCTCATATCTCTGTGAAACCTTTCTTTTGAAGATGAATTGTTAATAGCACATTCATTTATTTTTTAATGTCAGAAATGCATTATATTCATATGCAATATGAGAAAGGTGTGTTTTTATATTTTCTGCCTCTTTGCAGGAATTTCTATAATATTCGGAAATCTGAGTGCTCAGGAATGTGGCTCTGATGAGCTTCATCAAAAAATGTTACAGTATTCGGAAGTGTATAGGGCTGATATGGAAGCTTATGAAAGGCTGTTAAAAGAAAGCAAAGCGGATGATCATTTACACCATAAGATGAGTAACTGTGGTGTTTTAAGCCGGGTAAATACAATTCCTGTAGTGGTGCATGTCATCCATTTAGGAGAAAGTATAGGCTCCGGGTCCAATATCTCTGATCAGCAGATTATCAATGCAATCAATGGGGCTAATGACAGATTCAGAAACAGCTCCGGGCAAAGCCTTGATGTGGACGTACAGTTGGTTTTAGCTAAGACAGATCCCAATGGCCAGCCAACTTCCGGTATCAACAGAGTAAACGGAAGTGATATCGCCAGTTATGTTTCCAGAGGCATTATCATGGAAGCAGAGCCCGGTTCCAATGCTGTTCAGGTAAAATCACTGAGCATATGGCCGAGAGATAAGTATTATAACATCTGGGTGCTACACAAAATAGACGGTGGATGGGCAGGATTTGCCCAGTTTCCTACGACCTATCAGTACGAAGGTACTCACATGGACTACCGTTATATGACGGCTGCTGGGGTTACGCTCACGCATGAAGTTGGTCATGCACTCAATCTGCAGCATACCTTCAATGGAGACAACGATGGAAATTCATGTCCGGGCAATGCTATCTGTCAGCTTCAGGGTGATTTTGTCTGTGATACTCCTCCACATAAAAAGGGTGACTGCGGCACTACAGCTACCTGTAATGATAATTCCGGATATCCGTTTACCAATTCATCCAGAAACATTATGAGCTATTGTTCCAGCAGGCTGCTTTTTACGCCTCAGCAAAGACAGAGAATGAGCGACGCATTGAAAATTTATAACAGGTCATCTCTCTTGAGTTCCCCGGGATTGGTTCCCGCCGTAGTGGAGGCAGATGTATCGCTTGTCAGCATGACTGTAGCACAAAATGAAAGCTGCTCAGGGAGATCTTTTAAAATCAATCTTACAAATACCGGAATTGTTCCGGTCAGTAATGTTTTGTTCAGATTGAAAACAGATCAGGATATCTATACATTTACCTATTCAGGAAATCTGGCTCCCGGAGAAAATACAGAATGGACCAGCCCTGAGCTGAGTATCTCATCCGGAAGGTATAATGTTCTGCTGGAAATATATAATGTCAACGGGCAACCCGGGGATGATCGTCCGGATAATAATTTTCTCTGTGGACAATATAATTTCCTGAGTGATGCCGTAGAAAATCAATGTTACCGCTTTGAAGACAATACATTGCCGGAAGGGATGATCATTACTAAAAACGGAACTGTCAATACATATATTCATGATGTCAGTGGTTGTGCGGATCAAGGTGCCAAGGCTCTTGCTTACAATCAATGGAATGTTGTGCCCGGCAGTGATTATTCAGATGAAATTAAGATTCCCGCATTTACGCTGGATGATGCTGACGGTGCAGTACTGATATATGACAGGTCTTATGCTAAGATGAATACTATTGACAATTATTCTACACTGAATATTCAGGTTTCCGAAGACTGTGGGGAAACATTTACTACTTTGGCATCACTTAACGGAGATGCTTTATCGACTACAACCAGGGTCATGCCTTCATCCAAATATACTCCAAGAAATTGCAGTGAATGGAAGCGGGATACAGTGGATCTGGATAACTATACTACCATGAGCAACATGGTAAGATTTCAGATCCGGAAATTTTCAGGACAGAAAGATCAGAATATATATCTGGACAACATCTGTATAGCAAAGAAATTTCTTGTAGAAGTCTTATCTGATCCGGAAGAAGGAACAGCCGTAGGTGCAGGTTTATATATAGATGGTCAGTCTGTAACCCTATCAGCAATTCCCTTGGACGGATATGTTTTTGAAGGATGGTATGAAAACGGAGAATGGATCAGCAATCTGCCTGTCTATACTTTTGAAGTAAAGGAGAGAAGGCGAATCAATGCGGCATTTCATAGCATCCCGACCTCTTTAAAAGAATCTGAAAATATGTCTGCACGTATCTATCCCAATCCGGGGAGAGAAAATGTCTATCTGGATATCAGGACAAGTAAAAGTATGGACATACAGATTCAGATAAGAGATTTGAAAGGACAGCTACACCGTACGATATCTTTGCTGGAAATCAACGGCTCTGCTACAATTCCGCTTTCATTAGAGAGGCTCAGCAGTGGATTATATCTGGTGGAATTACACAGCCCGGAAGGGACTGCAAATTATAAGCTGATGGTATTGGATTAATATTTATAGCCCTACCTCATCAGTTTTTCGATATCTTTCAGTTCTCCGAACAGAACCAAAACGTCACCGGCCTCCATCACAAAGTCCGGCGGTAAAACTCCCAATACATTTCTTTCGGAAATACTGACTCCCAGAGAATTTTCTTCTACACCATTTCTGATAATCGTTAAAAGAGATACGTGATATTTTACTTTCAGATCTGCATCTGCTATGGATTGACCGACATATCTCGGCGGAACATCAATTTCCATGATTCTGTACTTATCAGAAATCTGGAAAGAGTCGATCACACCTTTAATATCTAAAGTATTTGCAAGACGTTCAGCTGTTTCAGTTTCCGGGTCTACAAATTCTTTGATTCCCATTGCCTCTAATACTGTTTTCTGCAACGGAGAAGTTGCCCGGCCGATCAGCTTTTTTACCTTTAGTTTTTTCAGTAATGCAATCGTCATAATAGATGCACCCTCATCTTCCCCGATAGAAACGATGACCGCATCCGCATCTTTCAGCGGTAAACCACTGACTGCTATCTGATCAGTAGCATCCATACAGATAGTGTGAGAAATATCTTCTTTGAAAGCTTCCACACGGTCCATACTTTTGTCGATCCCCAATACTTCGTGACCCATGCTGGTCAGCCTTGAAGCTAACGCATAACCAAAGTGCCCTAATCCAAAAATGATAAATTTCATCGCTTCTTGTTTTTTACCAACAGTAGGTAAAGCTAAGTGTTTTTAAGCTGTTTTGTAAAGTATGGCATAACTACATGATTGCAAAAAAATACTCCCGATGATGAAATGGATGTCTTCTGATCTAAAAAATAATCTCCTGACTCGGATACTGATAATTGTTCTTCTTTTTCTTGTAAAGGAATGCGGAAAGTAAAGTCAAGGTACCCACTCTTCCGGCAAACATTGCCAGACTCAGAATAAATTTACTTTCAGGAGAAAATTCACCCGAGCTACCGAGGCTTAACCCGCAGTTGTTAAAAGCTGAAAAAACTTCAAATACAATATGAATGAGTGCCAGCTGTCCGTCGAAGCTATATACTAAAAAAGTAAACAGGCCCATCAGTACGATGGACAAAGAAATAATAGCATAGGCCCTTCGCAAAGATTCCTGGCCGACTTCCCTGCCGAAAATATTGACATTTTCTTTGCCTTTTGCAATATTCCAGAAATTGAGCAGAGAGATAGAGAATGTGGTCGTTTTTATGCCCCCGCCAGTGCCGCCCGGCGATGCACCGATCCACATCATGAGCATATAAAACATCGCAGTAGGATAAGCAATAGCAGTCATATCTACCACATTAAATCCGGCACTTCGCGGAGTCGCTGCCGTAAAAAACAAGCCTACGATTTTTCCGAAAAAAGAATGGTGTGAAAGCGTGTTGTTCCATTCAAATAACGCAATGAAAAGAATGCTGGTAATCGTCAGTACGAGCGATGACCAGATCATCAGTCTGGAATTGATGCCGAGTGTATGTGCCAGATGATGAAAACGTTTTTTGAAGAAGATTTTCCTGAAAACATTTCTGATAAAATTCTTGACCTGAGAATAAAACGCAAAAACAACAGGAAAACCGATTCCACCCATGATAAATAAAACTGCAATGACCAGCTGAAAAGAATAATTGGTTTCAATATATGGATGCAGCATTCCTTCCTCTGCCAGCACAAAACCTGCATTACAAAAAGCAGAGACGCTGTGAAAAACAGCAAAGAATATCCTGTGCCATTCATTGTCAAAAGGATATTCCCAGGTAGAGATATAAATTCCCAACGCGCCTATTGCCTCCACAAGAAAAGTGATCAGGATAATCTTATAAATAGTATTCATCACCTCGCTCAGCTTATCTCCCAGAATCGTCTCCTTCAGGATCATCTGTTGCTGAAATGATACCCCGGAAGCAAACATTTTTCCCAGTAATCCCGCAAAAGTCATCACGCCCAATCCGCCCAGCTGCATCAGCAGTAAAATGATGGTCTGACCGAAAAAAGTAAAAGTTTCCGCAGTATCTGCTACAATCAGCCCGGTAATACACACCGCACTTACAGAAGTGAACAATGCATCGATATAGCTGATCCCGTCAAAGGTGGAATTGGGCAGCAACAAGCCTAATGTCCCTACACCGCTCAGGATGAAAAATGTCAGAACAAGGAGTACTGCAGGATTCATATTTTTTCTGTAAAAGCTGGCAGCATTTTTAGAAATCGAGTAAAAGAAAACGAGGATAAAAAGAGGAAATACGAAGTACGGATAGAATTCATAAAAGAAAGCAGTCCATCCCTGGCTCCGGTTTTGTGTCATCAGCTCATACGCACCTGCAAATAAAATCAGCAATATAAATTCAAAAATCTTTTGCCTGACCGGTTTCTCCTGATGGAAAAAATTAAAGATAAACCTAAGACTTCCTATACCGGTATAAAAGGAAATATAAGAGACATAAAATCTCTTAAACAATTCCGCGTCTCTGTATGTGTCTTCAAATCCAAAATCATAGACCATGACCAGTATGACTACGATAATACTAAACAGAAGTGCCCAGTCAATCAGTCTGATAATCAGCTTGCTGAATGTCTGTAGTCTCGCTAACCAACTTTTGAAAGAATCCAGTTTCTTCATCGTTAGAATTGTATTTCCTGTTGAGGATATTTTACTCTGGCAAAATTACTTCTGAAAATAAATGCAGAGATAAATGCAATGGATCCCACTCTGCCGATCAGCATCAGAAGCATAATCACTACTTTACTGCCATCAGATAAGCCTTTGGTGATGCCTTGTGTCAACCCGGCAGTGCTGAAAGCAGAAAATGATTCAAAAACAACTTCTTCGAATGTTAATTGAGGGTCAAAATATATAATTAGCAGGACAGAAAATCCAATCCAGAGCAATGATGCCAATACTATGGCAAAAGATTTATTGATAGAGTGGGAGCTGATTTTTCTGTTTTGAATGATCAGATGACTATCCCCTTTAGCAAGTGACCAGAAGTTCATCACCATGACAGAAAAGGTAGTGGTTTTTACACCGCCGCCTGTTCCACCCGGAGATGCACCGATCCACATCAGTAAAACAATCAGAATATAAGTGGGAAATTCTATAATGGAAAAATCCATCACTCCAAATCCTGCTGTTCTGGTAGTTGTGGAGGTAAAGAATGCCACCGCCAGTTTTTCAAAAAAATCAAACTCTCTCAAAGCATTATCATATTCAAAAACGAATATCCCTACCCATCCCGTCAGCAATAAAATACCTGTCACATATAAAATCAATCTGGAATTCAGATTGATCAGATAGGGTACATGCAGAAATCTCTTTTTATGAATGACAAAATTCCAGCGATTCTTCAGCCAGAGTTTTATGTAATCATAAAAGTTCAGCATAATGGGAAAGCCAATTCCTCCCAGGATAATGAGAAAGCTCATATTGAGTAGTAATAATGGTTGAAATCTCAAATCCACATGATGCAGCCCTTCCGGGAAATTAGACAAGCCCGCATTACAGAAAGCCGAAATGCTATGGAAAACAGCAAAAAACATCTGATCATTTTTTGAGTCAAATAGCTCACCCGGAACCAGATGGTAGATCATCAGTGCGCCCAGCCCTTCTATCAGCAGCATAATAGAAACAATTTTATAGACGGCAGAGATAACATCATTCATCTTTTGGCTGTTAGCCAGTTCTCTTAAAATGAGCCTTTGCTGAAAGGACACATTTTTACCGGAAAACATAAACCCGATAAAAGCCGCAAAAGTCATAATACCCAATCCGCCTATCTGTATCAATCCCAGAATAATAATTTGTCCGAGAAGAGTCAGGTCTTTTGAAATATCTATGACCGTTAGTCCGGTAACACATACAGCACCTGTCGCAGTAAATAATGTATCCACTAAAGTCAGATTCCGGTATGTCGAATTAGGCAGAGATAATAAGATCCCTCCCAGGAAAGTAATTGCCACGAAGCTGAGCACCAGTATCAGATAAGGATTCAGCCTTCTGGAGTAGAAGCTGACAGCATTTCTGGAATATTCTACTAAAAAGATAAAGCTGAATACCGGAGAAATCAGGTATTTATAAGATGGTAAAATCTCCAGAAAATGACCAAACCGGCTATTGGGAGAGTAAAGCTGGATCATGAAAATGAGTGCCAGCAAAATACCAAAATCCAGCAATTTGATTTTCAGATCCTTGTCCCTGTTGAAAATATTCAGAATATTTCTTCCTGCAAAAGCTATGGTGAGTACCCATTTAATCGTCCGGTAAAATGTGCGCAGGTAAATTTCCTCTTCAGAATTCTGGCCAAACCCCAGATCAAAAACAAAAACAAAAAAATAGATAATACCCGTGTAGAGAATGACTCCACTGATGTTTTTCCCGATCTTTTTGCGATAGAATAAAGTGCTGTTTAGTAATTGTTGATAGAAACCTGTTTTCATGCAGCACTCAATAGATGATTACTGCTCAAAGATATGTATATGATACAACATTTGGCATTTGGAAATAGTATCTCCACAGCATTTGTATTTAACTTTTTTAGCAAACGGTCGAATGGCAATCTCTAAAAAATAGCCACGAATTCACTAGTAAAAGGATAAATATTCCTGTTTTTATCTTGAACAAGCAGTATCAAGATAAATAATGATAATTAAACCTTCTTTCTCCTCCTGAAAAATTCAATTCGTGCATTAGTGGCAAAAATTCAATTTTTAAATGCGAACGCCGTGTAGTATCTCAAGTCGGGACTACAAATATTTATATTTCAACAGAGAAATCAGTGCCTTTTGTTCTAATGAGCAACTTTCAATTGTCAATTTTTCAACAATGATTATATCAGGATAATTTATTGAAATTAAAAAGGACTACTCCGAAGAATAGTCCTTGTATGATTCTAATAACCGTTAAATCTTAAGAAGCCAGTAGTTCTTTCACTTTCGCTGAGATTCTGCTGCCTTCTGCCTTACCTGCCAGAGATTTGGATGCGACTCCCATCACTTTTCCCATGTCAGAAGGTGCTTTCGCACCAACTTGTTCGATGATAGCTTTCAGTGTATTGGTCAGTTCTTCATCACTCAATTGTTTAGGTAAAAAGGATTCAAGAATGCTCATCTCTTCCTTTTCTTTTTGGGCCAGGTCTTCTCTTCCCTGACTCTCATATAGGCTCAAAGCTTCCTTTCTTTGATTGAAAAGCTTTTGAATGATTTTAGTTTCCTGATCTTCTGTTAATGTTCCGGTTGCACCTTTTTCAGTCTTAGCATTGGTGAACGCTGTTTTGACAGAGCGCAAAGTTCTCAGACGAACTTCATCTTTTGCCAGCATTGCTTCTTTGATCAGGGACATTATGTTGCTATCTAAAGCCATCTTTATTTTATTTCTTCGTAATCTATGTAATCTCCTCCTGTTTTGGGAGCTTTTTTCTCAGTGAACTCAACCCTGGTTTCAGGCTGCGGTCTGGAGTTAGGATTCGCTGCAGTATGTGGCTGATGTACTACTCTTTTAATAATGACAAATCTGCCAAATAATCTGGATAAGATAAAATACCCAATCAGCGCAATCAAAATAACCTTTATCATTTCTTTAGTTTAATGTTTAACGTTCAAGGTTTAAAGCTATTTGAAGATTGTGTTGAATAAAATCAGGATAAGCCAACCTTAAACTTTAAACAAATTAAACCTTAAACCAAAACTTACTTGCTTAAGAACATCGATTTCTCCTTATATAGTTCCCTGAAGTACGGATCTTTCAAATCTTTGATGAATCTGATAGCTTCTCCGGTTGATTTCATCTCAGGGCCTAATTCTTTGCTCACTCCCGGGAATTTATCGAAAGAGAATACCGGTTCTTTGATTGCAAATCCTGTCAGTTTTTCTTCGTAGTTAAAATCTGTCAGCTTGTGAGTACCTATCATGATCTTAGTTGCTACATTCAGATATGGAATTCCGTATGCTTTGCAGATAAATGGCGTAGTACGGGAAGCCCTTGGATTGGCTTCGATGACATACACGATATCGTTTTTGATAGCAAACTGAATATTGATAAGACCTTTGATATTTAAGGCTACACACAATTTTTCTGCGTATTCCTTCATTGTTTCCACAATAAAAGGACCTAAGCTGTATGGAGGCAATACAGAATAGCTATCACCGGAGTGAACTCCTGCTGGTTCGATATGCTCCATCACACCCATGATCTGAACATTTTCTCCGTCATAGATAGCATCTATTTCGGCTTCTTTTGCTCTGTCGAGGAAGTGGTCGATCAGGATTTTGTTATCACCGACGTGCTTTAATAAGTCGATAACGGATCTTTCCAATTCATCATCATTGATAACAATTCTCATTTTCTGACCACCTAAGACGTAGGAAGGCCTCACTAATACAGGGTAACCGATTTTGTTGGCTACAACCAAAGCTTCATCTGCTGAAAAAGCTGTTCCATAATCAGGGTAAGGAATATCTAGTTCTTTTAACAAGTCTGAAAAACGGCCTCTGTCTTCAGCGATATCCATGCTGTCGAAAGATGTACCGATGATTTTTACACCTCTTTCTGTCAGTCTTTCAGCCAGTTTCAGAGCTGTCTGACCGCCCAACTGAACAATCACACCTTCCGGTTGCTCATGCTCAATGAGTTCCCAGAGATGTTCCCAGAATACAGGCTCGAAGTATAATTTATCTGCAATATCGAAGTCAGTAGAAACTGTTTCAGGGTTACAGTTCACCATGATAGCTTCATATCCTACTTCTTTAATGGCTAAAATTCCGTGTACGCAACAATAGTCGAACTCGATACCCTGACCGATACGGTTAGGACCTGCACCTAACACTATAATTTTTTTCTTATCTGTACGAATACTTTCATTTTCTTCGTCAAACGTAGAGTAGAAGTAAGGGGTCATTGCTTCAAATTCAGCGGCACAGGTGTCTACCATTTTATAGACTCTTCTGATTCCGAGAGATTTACGTTTTTCATACACCTCGTCTTCCGTAGATGTAATCATCCATGCAATCTGTGCATCTGAATATCCGTTAACTTTAGCTTTCTTCAGTAAATCTTTTGGTAAAGATTCTAACGTATGCTTCTTTATGTCTTTTTCAAGACTTACGAGGCTCTTGATTTGATTCAAAAACCACATATCAATATGTGTAAGCTTATGGATAGTCGTCAATGGGACGCCTAAGCTGATAGCATCACGTACTTTGAAGATTCTGTCCCAGGATGGTTTTTCCAGACTGTCTAAGATGTCCTGAGTACGAGTCCAGTTTTTACCATCTGCACCTAATCCGATCTTGTTATTTTCAAGAGACTGACATGCTTTTTGTAATGCTTCAGTGAAGTTTCTGCCGATACCCATTACTTCACCTACGGATTTCATCTGGAAACCGAGCGTAGCATCACAACCAGGGAATTTGTCAAAGTTCCATCTTGGTATTTTTACAATCACGTAGTCTAACGCCGGCTCAAAATAAGCGGAAGTAGATTTGGTGATTTGATTTTTTAATTCGTCCAGTGTGTAACCGATAGCCAGCTTTGCAGCAATTTTTGCAATCGGATAACCTGTTGCTTTTGAAGCCAGTGCCGAAGAACGGGATACACGAGGATTGATTTCGATGACAATAATGTCTTCCGTGTCAGGATCTACTGCAAACTGTACATTACAGCCCCCTGCGAAATTACCCAGGTTTCTCATCAGTTTGATAGCCTGATCTCTCAATCTTTGAAAAACAGTATCAGACAGTGTCATTGCAGGAGCTACTGTGATAGAATCCCCTGTGTGAACACCCATAGGGTCCAGGTTTTCTACAGTACAGATGATAACTACGTTATCGTTCTTATCCCTTAAAAGTTCTAATTCAAATTCCTTCCAGCCTATCACTGCTTTATCCAGCAAAACCTCATGAACAGGAGAAGCTTTTAAGCCTCTTGAAAGTAAATGTTCAAACTCTTCCGGTTTGTAAACAATACTTCCACCTGTTCCCCCTAAAGTAAAAGATGGTCTGATCACAAGCGGGAATCCGATTTTCTGAGCGGCATCTTTACCTTCCAGCATAGAGTTAGCGATAATAGAAGGTGCTACACCCAGCCCTAACTCGATACAATATTTACGGAAAAGCTCCCTGTCTTCTGTTGTATCGATTGTAGCTAAATCGACACCGATCACCCTCACATTGTATTTTTCCCAGAGACCAACTTCTGCAGCTTCTTTACAAAGATTCAGAGCTGTTTGTCCGCCCATTGTAGGAAGAACGCAGTCAATTTGTCTTTCCTGGAGAATTTGCTCGATAGATTCAACTGTAAGAGGTAAAAGATAAATATGATCCGCAGTGACTTCATCAGTCATGATAGTTGCAGGATTGGAATTTATCAATGATACCTCTATACCTTCTTCTCTTAACGATCTGGACGCTTGAGATCCGGAATAATCAAATTCACAGGCCTGACCTATGACAATGGGTCCGCTACCAATGATAAGTACGGATTTAATTGAGGTATCTTTTGACATGGATTATTTTTAAGCAAGAGAATGACTTGAATAAATTGGCGCAAATATAAATCATACCAGCCGAAAATCCTTGCAATAAAGCATTTGATTTATACCATGTTTATTAAAAATTTATTACCTTCTGTCATTGGTTATACCAAAAAAACAAGGTTAAAATTGTGTTAAATGCAATATTATGGTTATTTTAGTTAGTTAAGTTACCAATGAAAACTTTATACTGTTTCCTATCGGTTTTTATAATGCTGATAGCATTGGGGAATTCTCCGTTAAAAGCGAATCACCTTACAGGTGGGGAGATGCGGTATGCGTATGAGCGTACCTTACCGGATGGAAGACAGGTATATCGTATAATAGTTCATATTTACCGTGACGCATTAAGTGGCGGGGCTCAGTTTGATGACCCCTTATATATGACGGTGTATAATATGGATAATACATCCCGAAGAAACAAAAGAATTCCCCTTTTAGGCAATTTTACAGTTCTCCCTTTAAACGATTTGGGGCCTTGTGCAAAAAACGTTCCTTCAGTCAGAATCCAAAAGGCTACCTATTCCATTTTAGATACAGTTGCGCTCAATAATAACGGATATGTATATGCTCACCAACGGTGCTGCAGGTCGAATGTTATTTCTAATCTTTATATTCCGGGAGATCAGGGTTCTACGTATTCCGTACATCTTACTAGGAATGCTATGCTTGCTAATAATACCAGCCCGGTGTTTATTGAGGAATCCCCTTTGTTAATTTGCGTAAGATCCAATTTTACCTGCAGTTTTGCCGCCAATGATATTAATGGAAACCGTAGAAGATATTATCTGTGTGAACCGAATCTGGGGGGAAATAACTTTAGCGATGCCGGTATTCGTCCTGAAACCGCATCAAGACCGCCCTATGCTTCGGTAAATTATGCAAATACACATTCCGCTACACAACCTTTTGGCCCCAATGTATTTGTTGACTTGAATCCAAATACAGGAGTAATGAATTTTCAACCCGATAGGATTGGTATTTTTACCGTAGGGGTATGCATAGAAGAGTTTGACAACAATAATGTGTCTTTAGGTTTTATCAAGAGAGACGTACAGTTTAATGTTGCTGATTGTATCGTAGCTTCCGCAAAAGCTTCTATTAATGCTGCGCAACCGGTGGAGGGTGTATATGCATCCTGTAAAGGTCAGACAATCCAGTTCAGAAATCAAAGTACAGATGCACAATCTTATTTCTGGGATTTTGGTGTGGAAGGCGTTACTAATGATACATCAACACTGAAGGAGCCAATCTTTAATTATCCGGATTCCGGTAGATATGATGTAACCCTGATCATTAACAGAGGTCAGACATGTGTAGATACTAATGTGATTTCAATAAGAGTATATCCGGTGCTGACTCCGGATTTTGATTATACAGTTATATGTCAGAGCAGTCCTGTCGAATTTACAGGAACATCTACTTCTACAGTAGATCCGATTGTGAAAGAAAGCTGGTATTATAATAATCAGCTGATTTCACAGACAAGAGATTTTAATTACCTGTTTCCTTCTACCGGACCGTATTCTGTGAAATTATTAGTGGAGACATCCAATGGCTGTCAGGACTCCATAGTTAAAAGTGTGTCATTGCCACCTTTTACTGAATCGAGATTTAATATCGCAGGAGGAATTCGGCAAGGACAGTCAGACACTTTTGTGGTTTGTAATAACAGCAACTCTGTTACATTCAATAATCTGACGCCTTCGAACATGCCAAGAACCTGGAGTCTGGGAAGTATTACCAGTACAGATCATAGTCCGGTACATGTTTTTTCAGATACAGGTACGTACAGAATCCGTTTAGTTGTCAATCCGGGAACTCTGTGTGCCGACACTTCTGTCAAATGGGTTCGGGTGCTTCCGGTTCCGATTGCTGATTTCTCCTTTTTATCTCAATGTCACCAGTTCCCTGTTGAATTTACAAGTATCAGAAACAGGCCCTATGATCAGATCAATACAGTTTCCTGGAATTTTGGAGATGGCACAACCTCTTCGGTATTTGATCCCAAAAAAGATTATACAGATGTAAAAAGCTATAATGTACGCCTGAATGTGACAAGTGTTGCAGGTTGTACAGCAAATGTGACAAAGCCTGTTGTAGTCAACCCGGATCCGGTGGCAGATTTTGATATGACCGGAGAGAAACACAACCAGAATTTTATCAGATGCGATGGCTTACTGGCTATAGTCTTTGAGCCCAAAGCAGTCAATGCACAGACATATAACTGGAATTTTGGCCTTGGGTTAGGAACTACCAACTCGTCTTCATCAATGTTTGTTTTTCCGGATACAGGAACTTACAATGTACAGCTGATAGTAAACAGAGGGCAAAAATGTACAGATACCATTGTGAAATCGCTTCGGTTGATAGATGGAATTACTAAGACTGATTTTGCTTCAAAGGATGTTTGTGTCAATACAGCTCAAACTTTTACCAATCAATCTGTAGCAGTAAAGAATGATTTCAACTTTTACTTGTGGGATTTTGGAGATAATACAACATCAACAGACAGAAGTCCATCAAAAACGTATGCCCAACCGGGAACATATATTGTAAAATTAGTAGTAGGAACAGCCTTGGGTTGTAAAGATTCACTGGAGAAAACGGTTACAATATTTCCTGCACCGGTGGCAGATTTCATTAATGATGATGCTTGTCTGAACACCGCAAAATTTTTCAATAATACATCCACAATTAATTCAGGAACAATCGGAGCGTATCTGTGGACTTTCGGCTCTTTGGGAACGTCTACGGACGAGAATCCTTCTTTTACTTTTGCCAATGCAGGAAATGTCAATGTCAGACTAAGAGTTACCAGTGATAAAGGATGTGTCAATACCATTACAAAAGCAGTAAGAACCCGTACGGCATCAGTAGTAGATTTTAGTTACACGAATCATTGTGTAAAAGCTCCTGTGTATTTTAATGATTTATCTACTTCTGCTTACAATGATATTGTACAATGGATATGGACTTTTGAACCCGGACAAACCAAAACCGGCAAAAATGTAAACTATACATACTCTACTCCGGGTAAGCACAATGTCAAATTGGTTGTTGTTACTTCCTATGGATGCAGAGATTCCATCACTAAGGAAATTACCATTGGTGATGTTCCTAAGGCAGCTTTTAACATTGCTGGAAATGCTGCAAATAACGTGGTTCTGTATAGTTGCAAAGCAGATTATACTGTAACTTTTAACAATACATCTCCTGCAAATCTGAATTACCTGTGGAGCTTTGGGGTGCCGGGAGCTAATTCTACGGATGAAGATCCTGTTTTTGTATATCCTGATTCGGGAACATTTACAGTAAGATTGATTACTGAGCCAGGTACTGCTTGTCAGGATTTTGTAGAGAAA
Organism: bacterium; assembly: GCA_037189845.1. GTDB lineage: Bacteria > Bacteroidota > Bacteroidia > Chitinophagales > JADIYW01 > JAMLHH01. Next base: position 25,872 of record JBBCIS010000012.1, on the reverse strand, counting down.
AATGTCAGAATCCTTCCTCCGGTTGTTGCAGCATATAGCTTTACGACTGAGTGCGTAAAAGCTCCTGTGTTTTTTACAACAGATATTACCAGGCCATTTGACCCGATAAGAACGATTCTTTGGAATTTTGGGGATGGTACAACTTCCAATGACCAGAATCCAGAGAAAATTTATGCAACATCGGGTAACAAAAATGTGAGACTGACACTTACTGCCGAGTCCGGTTGTAGTGCTACCATTCTCAGAACAGTAAATGTTGCAGCTGCCCCGGTGGCAAATTATACTTCATCCGGTATTGCTTCTAACGGAGAATATCTGAAATGCGAGGAACTGTTGGGTGTGAAATTTACCAATACCAGTACCGGTAGTCAGGTGAATTACTGGGAATTCAAAGACCAGAATAAAACCTCCGGCGATATATCTCCCAGCCATGTTTTTTCATCTACAGGAACATTTCCGGTTACTTTGTACATCAACAGAGGTAAAATTTGTAGTGATTCGGTTACAAAAGATATCAAGGTGATCAATGGAATAGAATCAGTAGATTTTGACTTTAAAAATACTTGTGTCAATACAGAAATACAGTTTACAGATAAGAGTAAAGCGGTGCTGAATGACTTTACAGAATACAGATGGAACTTCGGAGACAATACTACTTCTGATGCGAGAAATCCTAAAAAGCAATATGCATTACCAGGCAACTATAAGGTGAAACTTAATGTCAAAACGGCTAATGGGTGCATTGATTCATTGGAAAAAACAATTACAATTTATCCTCAGCCTGTTTCTGTTTTTGATGTGACCAAAGCATGTCTGAATGAAGAAGTGCATATTGCTAACAATTCTACTATCTCTTCCGGAAGTATAGTCAGCTCTCTGTGGACATTTGGGAATCAGACTTCTTCTACAGATGTATCTCCTGAGGTGACTTATACTGCACCTGGTTTTTATCCTGTTACGTTGACATCTACCAGTGATTTTGGATGTACGCATAAATTAGATGATGTCATCGAAATCAGAATTCCATCGAAACCCGACTTTAGTTATATCAATCAATGCTTCAGTGCTCCGGTCGAGTTCAGGGACCTGACCGTATCTTCATACAATGATATTGTCAAGTGGGAGTGGGAAGTTTTACCGGGAGTGATTCTGAATGACAGAGAACCTGGGTATAAATTTCCAGCTGATGGTTCTTTTGATGTAAAATTTACTGTTGTTACTACATTAGGGTGCAGAGATTCTATCACAAAAATGATAGAACTGAAGCCCCATCCGGTTGCAGATTTTTCTGTAGATGGAATTGAATTAAGTACCGGAGTATATGTGAAATGTGATGACTCCAAAACCATTCATCTGAAAAATGAAAGTATAGACAACCTGACCAACAACTGGGTATTTGACAGTTATGGAAATACTACTGATGTGTCACCTTCTTTTGTGTTCCCGGATACAGGGGCATATAATGTTCGCCTGACAATCAATCAGGGAACATTGTGTAGTGATACAAAAACAGTGAGATTGAGCGTGCTGCCGGGACTGTATGTAGATTTTGAGCAGACCTTGGCCTGTGAAAAAAATGAGATTGAGTTCAAAGATCTTTCAACATCTGCACTGAATGATATTATCCGCAGAGATTGGTCTGCCGGAGACAACAATGAATTTAAGGGTACAATAGTGAAGCATACTTACGAAAAGTATGGCAATTATAATGTACAGCTGATCGTTCAGACAAACAGAGGCTGTCTGGATACTTTAATTAAGCCTCTGACAGTTTATTCTTTGCCAAAAGTGGATGTAGATTTACCGGAAGTATGTCCTGCACAGAGAACGAGATTGCCAAATAGTTCTGCCGCAGTCAATAACAACCAGATAGATTCCTATTTCTGGAACTTAGGAAATGGAACAACATCTTCTGATAGGTTGCCTTATGTCACTTATGCCCAACCGGGAACTTATGATATTATGCTGAAGGTAGTCACCAAAGCAGGTTGTTCGGATAGTATCAGCGATGTAGTGCTGGTCAGAGATTTCATTGAACCAGTAATCGTTCAGTCCCGGACGGTAGATTGCGAAGACAAAATTATTGTCTTTGATGCGACTAATTCCAAAGGGGTTTATCAGAATTATTTTTGGGAGTTCGGAGATGGTCAGACCTCCTCTTTAAATGTGGACTCAGTTATTTATGATGACGGAGGAGAATATACTGTTACACTGACATTAAAGGATGGACTTTGCGGGTCATTTGATACCACAGCTTTTATAGAAATTATTTCAGTACCGGAAATCAGCCTTGGAGAAGATTTTGCACTTTGTCCTAATCTGACTGCTAATTTGCCATTGTCTGCCTCCGTTATGATGGATAGTATCAGATGGAGTACAGGAGCGCAGGATGTTCCTTCTATCACAATAGATGGAAATGCAGGAACTGTAATAGCAGAAGTATATTATAAAGGATGCTACAATATAGATTCCGTATATATCACTCCAAGTTGTGATGTGCTTGCTCCCAAGGCATTTACTCCGAATGGTGACGGCATCAATGATTATTTCAATGTATTGCCTGCCAATGTACAGTCATACAGACTTTTTGTTTTCAACCGGTGGGGACATGAAATCTTTACTACTTCAGAATTAAACAAGGGCTGGGATGGTACATTCAAAGGTGAGCTACAGCCAATGGATAACTATACTTATTATGCTGTAGGAGTTAAAACTGACGGATCTCCCTTTACCATTGAAGGAGCAGTCCTGTTAGTCAGATAAGGTATACAATATATAATCCTGTTTTCTGAAAATATTTTTGCCCTGTCAGATGCTGACAGGGTTTACTTTTTAAGATAAAATAGTTTATGCTTTTGTAAATATGTTTAATTGAAAGGTTAAAAGGCGTAAAATCACTTTTTTTCTAAAAATTTAGGCTTAACATAAATTTTAAGTTCAAAATATTGCATGGTTTAAACAAAAAATCTAAATTAGTCTTAGAAATTAAAACATACAAAAAAAACTAAAATGACTGCAAGCAAATTAGAGTACATTTGGCTGGATGGATACAAGCCAATGCAAAGTTTAAGAAGTAAAACAAAAATCGAGCATGATTTCAGTGGAAAGCTGGAAGATTGTCCAATGTGGTGCTTCGATGGTAGTTCTACTGAACAGGCACCAGGTGGTTCTTCTGACTGCTTGCTGAAACCGGTAGCCATCTTCCCGGATCCTGCAAGAAAAAATGCTTATCTGGTAATGACAGAAGTTCTAAAACCAGATGGCACGGCTCATGAGTCTAATGGCAGAGCAACTATCGCAGACGATGATAACGATTTCTGGTTCGGTTTTGAGCAGGAATATTTCATCTGGAATCCTGCTACTAACAAGCCAATCGGTTTCCCTGCAGAAGGTGAGCCGGGTCCTCAGGGTCCTTACTATTGTTCTGTAGGTACAGGAAAAGCTGTAGGCAGAGAGATCGTAGAAGAGCACCTAGATCTTTGTATCGAAGCAGGATTGAACATCGAAGGTATCAATGCTGAGGTTGCGATGGGTCAATGGGAATTTCAAATCTTTGCAAAAGGAGCAAAAGCTGCTGGTGATCAAATCTGGGTTGCAAGATATCTTTTGGAAAGAGCAACAGAGAAATACGGATACTCTATTGAGTGGCATTGCAAACCATTGCAGGGAGACTGGAATGGTTCAGGTATGCACGCTAACTTCTCTAATACATTGCTTAGAACAGCTGGTAATAAAGAAGCGTATGACAAAGTTTGCGAAGCTTTCAGACCATTTGTAAAAGAGCACATCGAAGTATACGGTCACGACAATCACCTGAGATTAACCGGCAAGCACGAAACTCAAAGCATCGATCAGTTCAGCTATGGAGTATCTGACAGAGGAGCATCTATCCGTATTCCGATCGCTACAGTTGAGAGAGGATGGAAAGGATGGTTAGAAGACAGAAGACCAAATTCTGCTGCAGATCCATATAAAGTTGCTGCAAGAATCATCGAAACGGTGAAGTCAGCATAATATAGCATCATCATACTTTATCATAAACACTTGGAATCCCTTTGTCGTGAGATAAAGGGATTCTTCTTTTTAGGGAAACTACAACTCCTCTTTATGATATAAATATTCTCTATAGAAACATTTATTTAATCAATGTTTATTTATAGGTGATTTTTTTAGTTTTGTGACAATACTATGACTATGAGAAAACTACTACCAATACTAATCCTGGGCTTAGTTGCAGTGACTTCGTGCGGGAACTTTGAGGAACAAAAAAAACGAGATGAAGAGTTATTTCACAGTTCTCAATATGACCTTTCAATAGATAAAGTCAAAGACGACTTTTTTAAGCCTATACGTGCCGAAGAAAATGTGATGCTGGCTGCTGACCCTAAGGTAAATCTGGGGTACCATTTGTATTATGACCCTAGATTATCAAAAAACAGCACTATCAGCTGTAATTCTTGTCATAACCTGAATACTTTCGGCGTAGATAATGAGGCAACTTCTTTGGGAGATGATGGAAAAACACGTGGAGGTAGAAACTCCCCGACAGTATTGAACGCGGCATTGCATTTTAAGCAATTCTGGGACGGAAGAGCTGAAACGATCGAAGATCAGGCCGGCATGCCTATTACTAATCCGGTAGAAATGATGATCCCTAATGAGGACTTTTTGATTCAAAGGCTGAGAGGAATAGAATTGTATCAAAAACTTTTTAAAAGAGCTTATCCTAAAGATGAGCAACCTGTGACATACAAAAATCTCACAAATGCAATTGGTGCTTTTGAGCGTAAGCTAATTACTCCGTCCAGATTTGATGCTTATCTTAATGGTGATAAAAATGCTTTGACCCTTCAGGAGAAAAAGGGTATGATGTCATTTGTAAATGTAGGTTGTACACAATGTCACACGGGTCCGTTATTGGGAGCTACAATGTTCCAGAAATTTGGGGTTCACCATGAATATTGGTCCCTGACAAAATCTCCTTTGGTAGACAACGGATTGTTTGATCTGAACAAGGATGAAACTCAGAAATTTATGTTCAAAGTTCCTTCTTTGAGAAATATAGAACATACAGGTCCATATTTCCATGATGGTCATGTGAAAACTTTGGAAGATGCTACCAGAATCATGGCAAAAGCTCAGTTGAACTACGACTTGTCAGAAAGTGAAACTGCTAATATCGTGGCATTCCTGAAAACACTGTCAGGAGATTTGCCTGAGGCTGTAAAATCTGTGCCACCTATGATCGCTCAGAAATAGTAATCTGAAAAACACGGTTATCTATATTCATGCCTGCCGGAAACGAGCAGGCATTTTTTATGATGCTGAGTGAGGGGACGAAACGGTATCCTCTTCTGCAAGGAGAGATAATACCAATTGTAATTTAAAAATAGTCCAAACTATTTTTAAATTTTACAATGGTTAATGCCGATGTGATAGCTGTTTACTTCAATAAGGAAAAGCCGAGATTGGACTATTACAAATATCCAAACGGTATACAAGTGTAGCACCCGACCCGCCTCAGTCACGAAGTGCGGCGGGGCACTCCCTGAAAAATTAAAAATCGTATTTCAGATTGACTTCGCAACCTTCACTGCAATTGGTACAGATATCTATTTCCTGGCGGGAACGCACGAGCTTGGAACGGAAATCGTGATAGGCTTCGCTCCACCAGATGTCTTTGAAAGAGGTATTTTGTAAATCTCCTAATTGGTATTGGGCATCTTTGTCAAAGCAACAAGGAACTATTTTGCCGTCCCAGGTGACTACGCAGGAATGCCACAACTTCCAGCAGCTGTTTTCCAGAACATTTTTAATAGTATACGTGCCGTTTGCCAGTTTTTTGTAACGGGAATATTTTTCATCTTCCGGGATGAGAGGATTCCCATGCTCGTAGTCATAAACCTGAGCTGTTTTGAGAATAACCTCATCCACACCGATTTCCCGGGCAAGTTCTTTGACATCTTCTACCTGATGCTCGTTGGGCTTGACGACTAAATACTGAAAGATGATATATGGAGTCGTGCTGTTGAGCTGTTTTTTCCACTTGACGACATTCTTTGCACCCTGAATGACTTTGTCCAGCTTACCGCCAATGCGATATTGCTTGTAGGTCTCCTGGGTCGTACCATCAATAGAGATAATCAATCTGTCAAGACCGGATTGTATGGTTTTTTTAGCCATAGCATCAGTCAGATAATGTGCATTGGTAGAGGTGGCGGTATAAATTTTTCTCGAGCGTGCATAACCAACCATATCCAGAAATTCTTTGTGGAGGTACGGCTCGCCCTGAAAGTAAAAAGTCAGATAATTGACATGAGGATGTACCTGGTCAATGATATTTCGGAATGTTTCCGGACGCAACATACCTGTAGGTCTGGTAAAGGCTCTTAGTCCACTCGGACATTCGGGACATCTGAGATTGCAGGAAGTGGTCGGTTCCACCGATATGGAAAACGGCATTCCCCACTGAATCGGTTTTTTTAAAGCTTTGGATAGATGAAATGAGGTATAGACTTTTGCCATATTCCATACCCTGCGCAAAGTCAATGTGCGAAAGAAATTGAGCTGATTCTGCCACTGCGCATTCATAAGGACTCTAAAGTTGCATTTTAATTATCAGAATGCCAAAGAGGAGATTTATATGCTGTAAGGATTTACCTTTTTCAAACCCTGAATTTTTTCAAAATCACTGTCATTTGTTATGAGAGTAAGATTGTGTATAATAGCAGTGGCAGCAATAATGGCGTCCGGTGTTTTTAATTTTCTATTTCTTCTGATTTTAATACACTGATTTACAACCTCATGAGAAAGAGGTAGAATGTTAGCATCTTCAATGAATTCTTTAATAATGTTTTCTTTGGCTTTGTCAGAGCTAACCCAAGAAAGAGCCTCAATCTTTGTAATGACAGACAAATTGGGAATAGAATCAATCACGTCTGCCAGAAAATCCATAGTCCTTTGAGAATATACACCTGAGAAATATCCGGATATGACATTTGTGTCAACTAAGTATTGCTCCATTCTTTTCTCATTATCCGAGTGTGTTCATCAAAACTTTCGGCATCTTCTTTAGAAAAAACACCTTTATACTTGTCAGAAAGTTTTGCTTTTATATTAGAATTGTCTTCGTCTAATACTTTTATCAGCTGTAATTCTTCCAGTTCGTGTAAAAGTTTTACAGCCTTTGGGTTTGTTATTTGTATCAGCATCGTATTTTCCATAAAGCCAAGATTTACTTAACTAAGAAGATTTTAGTATAAAGTAAATATACTCTGAAATACAATACTTTACAACAATACTCAACTATCACAACAAGCGTGAAGTTTCTAATGTTCTCGAATTTGGCAAAAATCTGCTTTTACACCACCACAGATTTGAAATGTCCGAGGAAGCGGACATCATTTTCAGAAAGAATGCGAATGTCTTTGATGCCGTATTTCATCAGTGCGATACGTTCTACACCAACACCAAACGCAAAGCCGGAATATTTTTTAGAATCGATATTGCAGTTTTCCAATACTTTAGGGTCAACCATTCCGCAACCTAATATTTCCACCCAGCCTGTATGCTTACAGACGTTGCAGCCATCACCGTGGCATAGGAAACAGCTGACATCCACTTCTGCTGAAGGTTCTGTAAATGGGAAAAATGACGGACGAACTTTGATTTTTGTCTCAGGACCGAAAAATTCGGCAGCAAAGAATTGTAGTGTTTGAAGTAAATCCGCAAAAGAGACATCTTCGTCGATATACAAACCTTCTACCTGATGGAAAAAACAGTGTGAACGTGCGGAAATAGTTTCATTTCTGAATACTTTACCTGGAGAAAGAATACGGATAGGTGGTTTTTGTCTGTCCATCACACGTACCTGTACGCTGGATGTATGTGTACGAAGCACCGTTGCAGGGTCTAAAGAGATATAGAATGTGTCCTGCATATCTCTGGCTGGGTGATCCGGAGGTAGATTCAACGCGGAGAAATTGTGCCAGTCATCCTCGATCTCGCGGTCTTCTTCTACTACGAATCCGATGCGTTTGAAGATTTCTATCATTTCTTCCATCACCAGTCTAACGGGATGACGGGAACCGATTACATGGCTATATCCCGGACGGGTGAGATCTAGCTGAACTGTCTGTGCCTGCTGTTGTTGTGCTTCAAAAGATTCTTTTAAAGTCTGGAATTTTTCTTCCGCTGCCTGCTTGACGGCGTTGATACGCTGACCGAATTCTTTTTTGAGCTCGTTCGGTACAGATTTGATTTCACCAAAAAGATCTTTAAGAATGTTTTTACTTCCCAGGAATCTTATTCTGAATTGCTCTAAAGATTCGGCAGTGGTGATTTCTGTATTGTTTACTTCTTCTAACAGCGTTGCGGCTTTATCGAAAACTTCCATAACTACAAAATTATGAAACAAAATGAAAAAGCCTGCCTACATGATGCTTATTAGAAATAATTTCAAAAGCAGTGGAAGTCTATTTTTTCTTTTTAAATGGAAAAACATTTGAAATTAACCTCGATGTATTATGAACAGTTAGTACATCTATTCTTTCAGTGCTGACAATTTTATATACAATTCTATAGTTTCCCCTTATTAGTTGTCTTATATTTTCATTTTCAAATTCAGGAACTATAGAGCCGGAATGGGGATATGTCTCAAGTATATATACAGATTTAAATAATTCTTCAATTGTAATTTCCGCATATCGAACAGAATCTTTAGCAATATACTCTCCTATAGAGTTTAGGTCGAAAATAGCTGAATCTGTCCAGACTACTTCAGCCACTTGCTTAATTTTTGCTTTGTTTCTTCTTTGCTATTGACCCGGTCGTTTTGAGAATCAGCAATTCCGTTCTGGACTTTTTCTATAAAAATCAAGTGATCAATCCACTGATCAATAGTCAGCTTTTCCGGTAATCGATCCAATGTTTCCTTCAACTGAGTTTTGGTAATCATATCATAAGATATTTACCCTAATATAGCCAATTTTATCTGAAGTGAATAAACAAAAAAGCCTGCCTGCTATTAGCAGACAGACTCTTTTTTAGGAATTATGATCTAACTGATTAGCCTTTTACTTTCTCGTTCAAAGAACGGACAGCATCTATCAATTGATTTTCATCTACAATTTGCGGAGATAATTTTAAGTCGCTTTTAGGGTGAGTCAAAGCATTGTTCAGGTCAGTAGCTTTTACATTTTTACCCAATACTACCCAACCTTTCAGCGGAGAATAAACCACCCATGCGGATTGTAATTCGGTAGAAGTACTGTTTTTTCCTCTTTTCACAGGTGCGTAGAAGTGAGCACGATACAGCTTAAAAGCTCCGGATTCTTTTTCCTCCAGGTAAGCATTGGTGGATTTCCCTTGCCAGCTGATTGTTTGTGGGATAAGCGTTTTTCCGTTTTTTTCGATGCTTTTGATGTTTTGATGCTTAACAGCTACTACATCTTCAGTTTGAGATGATTTGAATAATACATTTGATTTAGGGTAGTCTCCTAATGCAGCGACATAACCTTTCAGTGTTTCTCCTGATTTCAAATCAATTTTACCTTCTACGAAATCTTTTCCAATTTCAGATGCCATCGTTACGCTTGCCAGTGCAAAGGTTGCACCAAACAAAAATAGTTTTACTTTTTTCATCATACTTTCTTTTAAAGAATTATTATAAACACATAAATAACAATGCTTCAATAAGGAAAAAAGTTCCGTGAAAACTAAAAAAAATGTTAAAAATTATAGAATGGTTTGCTCTGCAAATGATTTTCTGTCAGGATAATCAGTAGTATAATGTAACCCCCGGCTTTCTTTTCTAAGTAGTGCACTTCTTACGATAAGATAGCCTACGGTAATGAGATTTCTCAATTCACAAAGTTGAGGAGAAATAGTAGTTGTATTGTACATTTCCTCGGTTTCTTTGAATAGAAGATATAGTCTTTCCTGAGCGCGTTTGAGACGGACATTATTTCTTACAATTCCCACGTAGCTGCTCATGATATCTTTCAGCTCACGCATACTCTGGGTAATCATGACCATTTCTTTCGGATGCGAAGTCCCGTCCGCATTCCATTCGGGGAAAATATCTTCAATATCTTCTATGTTATCAATGACAGATGACACATGCTCAAATATTCTGTGCGAAAATACAATTGCCTCCAGTAAAGAATTAGATGCCAGTCTGTTGGCTCCATGTAAACCAGTATTGCTGCATTCACCACAAGCATAAAGATTTTCAATAGATGTACATCCGGATTCATCTACTTCTATTCCACCACAAGCATAATGCTGAGCAGGAACTACAGGAATCATATCTTTAAACACATCTATCCCTATGGACAGACATTTTTGGTAGATATTCGGAAAATGATGCTTGAAATTTTCCTGATCCATGTGACGGCAATCCAGATAGACAAAATCGTGTCCGTGAATCTTCATTTCATTATCAATAGCTCTGGCTACGATATCGCGGGGAGCCAATGATTCACGAGGGTCATATTTACTCATAAATGCTTCCCCTTTCTGATTGCGCAGAATTCCACCATCGCCTCTAACTGCTTCTGTAATCAAAAATGATGGACTGACAGCCGGTTCGTATAATGCTGTAGGATGAAATTGCACAAACTCAAGATTTCCTACACGACCTTTGGCACGATAGACCATCGCTACGCCGTCCCCTGTGGCAATAGTAGGGTTAGTAGTGCTTTTATACACCTGTCCAAATCCTCCTGTAGCCAGAACTGTTGATTTGGATAGTATTTTTTCGATATGATTGGTCTTTTTGTTCAAAACATAGACCCCGAAACATTTGATATCTCTGGTCGCACGTGTGATGATTCTGCCCAAATGGTGCTGAGTGATCAGATCTATCACAAAATGATGCGAAATCATCTGAATATTTGCTCTGGAATGGACTGCAGCCAGGAGTGCCCGCTCTATTTCAAAGCCTGTAATATCTTTATAATGCAGGACCCTGTTTTCTGAATGTCCGCCTTCTTTGCCTAATTTATATTCTCCTTCGTTATCTTTGTCAAATCGTGTTCCCCACTGAATCAGCTCGTCGACACGGATACGGCCTTCTTTGATGACGATGTCAACCACCTTCTCATTACAGAGTCCGTCACCTGCAATTAAAGTATCTTCTACGTGCTTCTCAAAATTATCCTTATCGAAATCTGTAACAACAGCAATTCCTCCCTGAGCATACTTTGTATTGCTCTCGTCCTCATTCCCTTTGGTCAGGATCAGGATTTTCTTGTCAGGAAATCTGTCAGATAATTTTAGTGCATAAGAGAGTCCTGCTATCCCTGAACCTATTACTAAGAAATCTACGATCATAAGATGATTTAATTGCTAAAAGCGAATGTAAATAATTCGTCTCTGATACAGTACATATTCAGTACAAATCATGCAGGAGATATCACTTTTTGACAAAAGTTCTGATGCCCAATACCCAGATTTATGACAAGAATTTATTTAGGTGTTTTCGGACAGTATTTTTTGATGGCCGCCGCCGCCATACCATGTCCTTTTTCCAGCGCTTTTTTTAAATCTTCACATGCTTCATCAATATGTCCCAACTCTGCATTTGCTACTCCTCGGTTATAAAAAACGACATTGGTTTCTTCTCGGAGTTGCAGTGCCCTGGTCGCATCATTGATCACCAGCTGATATTCCCCGTTTTTCAGATGAATAGAGGAGCGATTGACAAAGTCTCCGGCATAAGTATTGTCCAGAGAAATTGCTTTATTGATATCCGTTAAAGCTCCATCAAGGTCGCCAAGATTATATTTAACAAAGCCTCTGTTGGAGTAAGCTGTAGCATAGCTGCTATCCATTTCAAGCGCTTTGTCAAGATCGGTTATAGCACCTTTCAGATCTCCTGAGGAAGCTTTAAGACTGCCTCTGTTGGCCCAACCCAGCATAAATCCCGGATCATGTTTAATAAGAGCTTCTGCATCTTTCATCGCACTCCGATGATCACCTTTCATGGTTTTAATATTGATGCGGTTGGCCAGTGCTTTCAGGTCATTGGGTTGTAGTTCAATAGCTTTGTCGTAGTCGATGAGAGATTCATCATATTTTTTCAAATCGTACAGAATATTTCCTCTCATGGAATATGCCGGAGCATAAGACGGGTCTAATGTCAATGCTAGCTTGCAATCATCAATCCCTTCGTCAGTCATTTTTAAGCTTCTTCGGGTCTGTGCCCTTCCTACATATAATACAGGGTCATTTCTGTCAGCTTGAATAGCTTTGCTCCAGTCTGCCTGCGCATTTTTAAAATCTCCTGCTTCCTGAGATACTTCGGCTCTTGTTTGCCAGGTAATGGGCTCACCTGGATTTGTGCTGACCGCTTTATCTGCCAGCTTGTATGCAAGCGGAAGATTTTTAAGATCAGCTTCAGTTTTTGCCAGACCACAAAGTCCCAGAGTAGAAGTGGAATCTATGGAAAGTGCTTTTTCAAAACTACCTTTTGCACCTGAGTATTTTTTTTGTTTTAATAATGCAAATCCTTCTGCAACATAACCTGCTGAAGATTTTGGATTCAGACTTTTAGCAGATTGAGCATCACTCAAAGCATCCGAAGTATTGCCGTTTTTAGTCTTCAGCAGAGAACGGAATGCCATGATTTCTGCATGCTGAGGAACTATGATAGCAGCCTTTTGTATATCGGTAAGCGCCTCTTTATATTGGTGGCTTCTGTTTTTCTGTACTGCAGATGCCCAGAGTGCGTAGCCATCCTGTGCATTGATAGAAATTGCTTTTTCTGCATCAGCTTTCGCATTTTTCAAGTCATACTTATCATTATATATGAGTGAACGAAAAGCATAGGCTCTGCCGGAATTATTATTGAGACCTACAGCAGTATTCAGGTCAGATATAGCTGCGCCATGTTCATTTTTTAATTGATGTATAGCACCTCTCCATATAAAGGCATCTGAGAGTGTCGGATCTTTTTGAATAGCAGATTGAAGACTTTGGATACCGGATGGTAAGTCATAGGTCCTGTATTGAGCATAACCTTGAAATAAATAAGCTAAAGGAGTGTTTTCATCAATAGATATAGCTTTTTGAGCCTGAGCAATCGCATTTTTGAAATCATTATTTTCATTGGAAATGCCGGACAGATATGCATAAGACAAGGCGGAATTAGGCTGTAATTGAATCGTTTTTTTGAAATCCTGCTCAGACTCATTCCATTGTTGAATGTTAAATCTTGCAATACCTCTGTGAAGATAGGCAAGCGGCTGATCCGCTTTTAAGGTAAGACTATAATTCAGATCCTGAATGGCTGAACGATACTGGCCTGTCTGATTTTTTGCAATAGCTCTGAAAGTATGCGTAGAGAAATCTTTTGAGTTGATAGCAATAGCCCTGTCATAATCACTGATAGCTGCAGTGTAATTTTTTAATGCCAGATAAGTTCCGGCTCTGTTGCGAAGTGCCTGAAAATCTTTTGGATCTTTATTGATAGCAAAATCAAAATCTCCCAATGCTCCCTGGTAGTCCTGCATCTCATACCTGACACTACCTCTGTTGATATGGGCAATCGTCAGTTCAGGATTCAGCTCCAGTGCCTTATTAAAATCAGCAAGTGCCAGCTCCAGCTTTTTTAGTTCGAAATATGAAGTACCCCTGTTATTATATGCATCAGTGAAATTGGGTTGCAGCTCTATCGCTTTGGTAAAATCCGATATAGAGCCTGCAATATCCCCACTGTTTTTCTTTCTGATACCATTATTGTAAAAAGTGTTGGCATCCTGAGCGATAACATTTACTAAGCACAACAGCACAATGATGAAAGTGCTGAATAATTTATATGATTTGAGGTGAGCCATTTTCCTGATGTTTATAAGAAGTGAACAGATATTTTTCATATTCAACATTAATGCCACATGGACTTAAAAATAATTTATTTCAAACCAAATTGTCAGCTTTTCTTATAAACAATTAAATACCTGCTGCGTTCTTCTTATTTTTGCAGAATATCTTCAAACAATGAACTTGAAAAAATTCTATATCAAAAACAGGTTGTTTCTTTCTATTGCCCTCATTCTATTGGGTATTGTACTTCACGTTACATTACATAAAGGTTATCAATGGGCCTGGATGTTTTACGTAGGTGGTGCAATCCTTTTGGCGTGGGATTTATTGATAGGACCAATGAGATATATCCAGCAATTGGTAGAGTCAGGAGATATGGACGGTGCAAAAGAAATCATTAACAGTGTCCGGTTTCCAAAATTATTGATCCCGCCGGTCAGATCAGGATATTACCTTTTACAATCTAATCTGGCAATGGTCAGCGAAAATCTCGATGAAGCTGAAGCAAATATCAGAAAGAGCCTCAATACCAAAAGTGATATGATGAAGGGCTATAGCGGCGTTTCCTATTTGCAGCTGGGAGCTATTTCTATGAAAAAAGGAAATATCAAAGATGCATATTCTCAATTAAAAGAAGCCGTGAAACTAGGTCTTCCGGATAAAGAGAATGAAGCTACTGCCTATATACAACTGTCTTCTATTTGTGTACAAAGACAGGATTATAAAGTAGCAAAGATGTATTTCAGAAAAGCGAAAAATCTTAGACCGACTACACCGGAGCTCGTTCAATCTATTAAGGAAATGGAAAAATATATGTCCAGAATTCCGGGATGATTTTAACTTGTTTAAAGTTGAAGGTTCGAGGTTTAAGTTTGCTGATGCACGATGGCAGAGCAGTAACACTGTCCTCCGAAATCAGCAAAGCAGCTGACTGTGGTCACTGAGAACAACCGAAGTGCTGACTGTGGACTAAAGCGATTGAAACTTACTAAAAATATTTGTGATGAAATACCTGCCTGTAGACGCTCAGCTTTTTGTTAGAAACAGAAAGAAATTAGTAGAACGGTTAATGCCGAATACTATGGCGGTGATTCTTTCAAATGATGAAATGCCCAGGAGCGGTGACAGTACTTATTCTTTCAGACAAAACCCTGATTTATTTTATTTGTCAGGGATAGATCAGGAAAGAATTATTTTAGTGATTTATCCTGATTGTCCAAATCCTGCATACAGGGAAGCATTATTTGTCAGAAGAACAAACGAGCATATTGCTATCTGGGAAGGACACAAATATACTATCGAAGAAGCAAGAGCAGCAAGCGGAATTCAAAATGTGTATTGGGAGGATGAGTTCGAGACAGCTCTACCTGCATTGATGGCATACAACGATGGAGTATATGTCAATATCAATGAAAATGACCGTGCAACGGTTCAGGTTCCATACAGAGATATTCGTTTTGCCAATAAAATCAGACAGGATTATCCTGGTCACGATATAAAAAGATTAGGTCCTATCATGCAGCATTTGCGCTCAGTAAAAGAGCGGGAAGAGATTGCTTTGACCAGAAAGGCTTGTGAAATCACGAGAGATGCATTTATCAGAGTTCTTAAATTCGTAAAGCCCGGTGTAGCTGAATATGAAATAGAGGCAGAAATTATTCATGAATTCATTCGTCAGAGAGCAACGGGACATGCATATTCACCAATTATTGCATCCGGAAAAAATGCTTGTGTTTTACACTATAATGAAAACAATAAAGTAGTAAAAGACGGTGATCTGATTCTGATGGATTTTGGAGCAGAATATGCCAACTATGCTGCCGATCTGACAAGAACAATTCCTGCAAACGGAAGATTTTCTCCAAGACAAAAAGAAGTGTACAATACATGTCTGCGAATCCAGAAAGCGGGCATTGAGTTGTTCAATACTTCTTTGACATTAGTTGAGTACAATGCAGAATTAGGGAAAATTACTGAAGATGAACTGATCCGGATAGGTCTTTTGGATAAAATTGCTGTGAAAAATCAGAATCCTCAGACCCCGTTATATAAAAGATATTTCATGCACGGAGCCGGACACTTTTTAGGAATAGATGTCCATGATGTAGGTCCTCGCTATGAAAAAATCAAATACGGAAATCTTTTCACTATAGAACCGGGTATCTATATTCCGGAAGAAAATATCGGGATCAGAATTGAAAACAATATCCACGTTTCACCGGATGGAAATATTGACCTGATGTATGACATACCATCCTCCGTAGAGGAAATAGAAGACATCATGAACTCGAAATAAAAATCATAGTAACTAATAAAAGAAGAGGAAATGACTATCAATCATTTCCTCTTTCTCATTTATATATCAATGTCTTTTTGTTGGTGCTTTGAAGAAGCTTTTCTATAAGATATTGTACTTTAAAAGCGACTACTTTTTATACGCTTATGCGGCTTGGCGACTTTGCGTGCAAATATTCGGACTACTCTACTTTCCTGATACTTATCACTAATAATACAGAAGCCCCGGTAACCATTAACGAGAGATACCCCAATGCGTCATAATTGTCCAGATGTCCGGTAGCTCCTATCGTCACAATGATACCACCGAGAATGGCAGCAGCTCCTTCAGCAAGCTCTATAATAGAGCTGCGGATGCTCATAAAACCTCCTCTTCGTTGAGTGTCTACGCTTGCTGTAATCAAAGTATTTGCAGCTACAAATCTTCCGCTGGCTAAGATGATAAACAATGTCGTGATACAATATAATATCACCAGACTGCTGGTATGCGTTTGTGTTAATGCTATAATTGGACCTATACTGAAAAGTACCAGAACAACATATACCTTATTTGTGCCGTATTTATCAGTCAGTCTTCCAAAGATGGGAGAACTGATCAATGAAAAAATTCCACTGATGACATATATCATAGGCACTTCCTCCTGAGTCATGCCATTATTTCTGATCAATGCCGGAGTAATAAAAGGTACTACCATAAAGTGTCCCAAAGTCATCAGGAATGTAGCTGCAATACTTTTCGTAAGATTAATATCTTTAAAAACTTCACTGAAAACCTGAAGATTGATATTTGAAACAGAATCGTTTTTGATATGCCCATTTATAGATGGTATCATCTTCCAAGCGGCAATAAATGCGACAGTGCTGAAAATACCGAAAAATATAAAAGGTATCTGCCAGTGATAATGAGTAGCCAGCCATAAGCCGAATGGAATACCAGCGATAGAAGCGAAAGAAAAGGAAGCGGTAATGATACCCATGGACTTGCCCCGTCTTTCAAAAGGAACCACATCTCCGACGATTGAAAAAATAATCCCACCCGTTACTCCGCCAAAAGCACCGGTCAGCGCTCTTGCTACAAGCAACAGATAGAAATCATTGACAAATCCACAAGCAAAAGTCCCGACTGTGAAGCCTCCGACTGTAAATAATAGCGCAGATCTTCTGTCGAACTTATCTGTAAACATTGCGCTCACCAGTCCCATCAGAAATGCCATAACAGAATAAGCGGACAATAATATGCTAAATTGCTTGGGGTTGATGTGTAATTCACGCATCAGAATATCCCCCATAGGCATCATGATGACAAAGTCCATCACATGCGCAAAAAACAGAAAAGAGAGTAGCAAAAGCAATTTGCGTTCTTCCTTAATCTGTTGAGTCTCCGGTAAATGAGAAAAAGTCACTGAAAAAAAATTAGCGGCTGCAAAGTTACATCTGGATGGCTGTAACAATATTGGCCGTGCAGTTAAATAATGTTGTTGTAGCTGAAAACAAAAAGAGCCGGACAATCTGCCCGGCTCATGTAAAATGTTTACAGCAGATATTTTTATTCGAAATCTTTCATAGTTTGTACAAGAAATTCCACACTTGAAAGTGATAGCGCATTATAGATCGATGCTCTGAATCCGCCCGATAATCTGTGGCCTTTGATACCATGAATGCCTTTTTCTTTACAAATACTCAGGAATCTCTTTTCGACATCTTCATTGATAGCAGAGAAAGTGACATTCATTCTGGAGCGGGCTTCCTTTTCGACATTTCCCGTAAAGAGCGGATGTCTGTCGATTTCCTGGTAAAGAAGTTCCGCCTTTTGAATATTTACAGCTTCCATTGCCTCTACGCCGCCTTTAACTTTCAGCCACTCCAGATTTAGCATACTCACATATATAGGATATACCGGCGGAGTGTTGTACAAAGAATCATTTTTTGCGTGCACCTTATAATCCAGCATAGACGGAACCTTTCTGACACTTTTTTCCAGAAAACTTTCTTTGATAATCACCAGAGTAGCCCCGGCAGGCCCCATATTTTTTTGAGCACCTGCATAGATGAGGTCATACTTTGAAACATCTATTTTTCTGCTGAAAATATCAGAAGACATATCTGCCACCAACGGAACGCTCACTTCGTAATCTTCGAAAATCTCCGTTCCGTATATTGTATTATTAGTAGTAATATGGAAATATGCTGCATCTGCAGGAACTTCAAATTTTTCCGGGATATAACTGTAGTTTTTATCTTTTGAGCTTGCTACCACTTCTACATTTCCGAAAAGCTGAGCTTCCTGGATTGCTTTGGAAGACCACACGCCCGTATCCAGATAAGCAGCTTTGGCATTTTCTGATAAAAAATTCATCGGTATCATAGAAAACTGAAGACTTGCTCCACCATGTAAAAACAAAATTTTGTAACCATTGGGAACATTCAGTAATTCTTTGACCAGATTTCGCGCATTCAGCAAAATTTCATCAAAAGCTGAACTCCTGTGTGAAATCTCCAGAATACTCAAACCCGAACCATTCAGATTTAAAACCGCAGCAGCTGCTTTTGCAAAAACTTCCTGAGGTAAAATACATGGACCGGCACCGAAATTATGAATCTTCATTGATTATATATTGAGCCTGTAAAATTATAACTCTATCTGTCAATAATTAAAAAAATCCTTTATTCTAATTTTAATAAAATGTATACAGCCCAATATGTGCCGATAGTTTTATATCTTTTCACTGGATGAAAAAACTGAAAGAGATATTCCTGGAATGGCTTAGATTGAAACTTCAGCCACTTGTCGAGCGAAAGTTCGTCATGAAAGAAACATGGGAGCTGGAGAAAATCGAACACAAAGGAGTCAAATTGCCTTATGTCCTTTTGGAAAATAAATCTATTGTCATCAATAAATTCAGGATCCCCATCAAGCTGGAAAGCGTCAGACTACAGATATATAATAAGGACCAGATAGTTGGACGGATACTATATGATGGAGGAGCATATTTGTTTCCTAAGAGCCAGCAATCAGTAACTATGGAAGTCAGACTAAGCCATATTACTGCATTTTTTCAGATGGTGCGTTTTTTTATTATTGATACCATCCGCATGGATATCAAAGGTGAAATTCAGCTCAGAATATTAGGAATGACCTTTTTTATTCCCGTGTCCGACACTTTTGATATGCCTAAAAGCAAATTCAAAATGATAGCAAAGGTTATCCGGGAAGATAAGACATCTCCCACGACTATCCCGTTCGAAGATGTTCTCCCGGATATTCAGGAAGAAAATCTATCTAACGAAATACCGGATGATATTAACGCTTCAGCTTCTTCTGAGCATGCTCCATAATTATTTTCAACGAAGTTTCACTTGGAGAACATAATGGTTCGTTTTCAATTAAATCTTTTACCTGATTCAATTCTTCAATTTCTTTCATGTCAATTGCATTTTGGCAATTCACCTCTGACGAGTTGTTTTTGTAGAGTTCAGAAATTGGTAGTAAAGGTGTAGAGAATACTTTCATATAATATTTTCAATACTAACGCATAATATTTTCATTTATTACATATTCCCGGAATAAATTTCCTACACTATTATAATATAGCGTTTTTGTTTGAAATATCTTTTCAAAAATGAATTGTCATGCAGCCCTGATTTGAGCTTTTAGGATTTACCGCAAACTTTATGATCCTGGTGTTTTCAAGAATAAAATTCCATCTCCTGTCATTTATATAAAAGTAAAGTACCAATAAATACGCTATTCGGAGGCAATGAAACTCATTTTTATCACATATCTGCAGTGAAAGTGACCATATATGATTCAATTTTGGCGGCAGACACGCTATCGCCTTGTATAGCTTCATTGCATTTCGCTATATCGTCTCTATCGTTGCCGCTGCTACGCAAGGCAGAATACGATTATATAACTATGAGTGAGGAACTACATTTTGCTGAGAATCGGAGCATGTGCAACGGTACATTTATTAATTCAGAAGTAGAATATTTTAAAGAAATCAGTGAGCCTGGATACTTTATGGCAATAAAAATCAAACACTGATTTCGTACAATTCAATTATTAATCAGCCTAATACACAGCTTAAATAAAACTATATTAGAAAAGTATTTGTGTGGGTTATGAAATTAATGAATTAAGTTTGTATCTTTGCACTCGCTTCTGAAGGGGGCATAGTTCTAGGACAGGGTGAATAGTTAAGGAGGAGCGGGTTGTACGGCTTGAGAGTGGTATGATTTAATCCTGGTTAATTTCAAATATTTGAGTAGTAGACGCGTGAAGCAACCACGAAAAAAAAGTTTTGAAAAAAACCTTTAAGCATTTGGAAATAAGAAAAGGAAATGCTTACCTTTGCGACCCCAATCGCTGGTGAAAATCTGGTGGAGAGCAGGAACAAGTTCATTGAAATATTGAGAGACTTAGTGTAGAGCATCTTGTAAAAGGATGTCTATACAACAGCAAGCAAGAAAGGTAAAATGTACCCAAATAATACAAGATTTTGAGATTTAAAAAAGTTAGTGATAACTACTTTAAGTCAGGAAGAAATCAAATTTTTCATACAACGGAGAGTTTGATCCTGGCTCAGGATGAACGCTAGCGGCAGGCTTAATACATGCAAGTCGAACGGCAAGGACCTTCGGGTCCCTAGAGTGGCGCACGGGTGAGTAACACGTACACAACATGCCCTATATTGGGAGATAGCATCGGGAAACTGGTGGTAATACCCCATAGTGTTGATAGGAGGCATCTCTTATTAACTAAAGATTTATTGATATAGGATTGGTGTGCGTCCCATTAGCTAGTTGGCAGGGTAACGGCCTACCAAGGCGACGATGGGTAGCTGGCGTGAGAGCGCGACCAGCCACACTGGAACTGAGACACGGTCCAGACTCCTACGGGAGGCAGCAGTAGGGAATATTGGACAATGGGCGCAAGCCTGATCCAGCCATGCCGCGTGGAGGATGACTGCCCTCTGGGTTGTAAACTCCTTTTGTACAGGAAGAAACCTCCTCATTGATGAGTGAGCTGACGGTACTGTAAGAATAAGCACCGGCTAACTCCGTGCCAGCAGCCGCGGTAATACGGAGGGTGCAAGCGTTATCCGGATTCACTGGGTTTAAAGGGTGCGTAGGCGGTTTTATAAGTCAGTGGTGAAATCAACGGGCTCAACCTGTTAACTGCCATTGATACTGTAGGACTTGAATAAGAGAGAGGTAGGCGGAATGTTGCATGTAGCGGTGAAATGCTTAGATATGCTACGGAACACCGATTGCGAAGGCAGCTTACTATTTCTTAATTGACGCTGAGGCACGAAAGCGTGGGTAGCGAACAGGATTAGATACCCTGGTAGTCCACGCCCTAAACGATGATTACTCGACATTGGCGATATTACTGATCAGTGTCTGAGCGAAAGCGTTAAGTAATCCACCTGGGGAGTACGCCCGCAAGGGTGAAACTCAAAGGAATTGACGGGGGTCCGCACAAGCGGAGGAGCATGTGGTTTAATTCGATGATACGCGAGGAACCTTACCTGGGCTAGAATGCGAGTGAAAGATCCAGAAACGGGTCTGGCCCTTCGGGGACACGAAGCAAGGTGCTGCATGGCTGTCGTCAGCTCGTGCCGTGAGGTGTTGGGTTAAGTCCCGCAACGAGCGCAACCCCCATCATTAGTTGCCATCGGGTAAAGCCGGGGACTCTAATGGAACTGCCTGCGTAAGCAGCGAGGAAGGGGGGGACGACGTCAAGTCATCATGGCCTTTATGCCCAGGGCTACACACGTGCTACAATGGACGGTACAGAGGGTTGCGACACTGCGAAGTGAAGCCAATCTCAAAAAGCCGTTCTCAGTTCGGATTGGAGTCTGCAACTCGACTCCATGAAGTCGGATTCGCTAGTAATCGCAGATCAGCCATGCTGCGGTGAATACGTTCCCGGACCTTGTACACACCGCCCGTCAAGCCATGGGAGTTGAGTGTGCCTTAAGACGATAACCGCAAGGAGTTGTCCAAGGTAAAATCGATGACTGGGGCTAAGTCGTAACAAGGTAGCCGTACCGGAAGGTGCGGCTGGAATACCTCCTTTATAGAGTGGTACCCTTGTGCGAAGCTGAGATATCTGAAGACAGATGATCTGGGCTAAGTTTCTCTAAAATATAACTCTTAAAAAAGAGTATTGAGTATAAAGTATCAGATATTGAGACAGGCACAAGCCTCCCAATACTCACTACTAAGTACTTGATACTAAAAAGAATGAGTAGAGCCAAAGGCCTGACAAAAGAAGTGGCTCTGACGAGCTGAAGATGGCTGGCGGACAAAAGAGTCTCGTAGCTCAGTTGGTTAGAGTACTACACTGATAATGTAGGGGTCCCCGGTTCAAATCCGGGCGGGACTACTCGCAAAGAGAAAGAGGAATTTTAGAAGTTGAGTTACCGTTTACGGTTTGCAGAAGACAGCGGACTGTTGAAAGCTGACTGCACGACTAAAATACGGGGAATTAGCTCAGCTGGCTAGAGCATCTGCCTTGCACGCAGAGGGTCATCGGTTCGACTCCGATATTCTCCACAAGAGTAGGCAAGAGACACAAGACGAGAGACAATAGACATAAGACACGAGAGTGTCTAAGTTCTTGAGTCTGAAGTCTGAAATCTTGAGTCTAAAGAAAGAGTTCATTGACATACTGGAAGTAAAGAAAATAGAAAGGACGCCGCGGTCATTGTTAGTTGAAAGACATGCAAAAGGACAATGATCATAACAAGCGGCACAGAGCATAGCTTATAATAAGCTAGTAAGGGCACACGGGGGATGCCTTGGCTCTCAGAGGCGAAGAAGGACGTGGTAAGCTGCGATAAGCTGCGGGGAGGTGCAAACGGCCGTTATATCCGCAGATTTCCGAATGGGGCAACCCATCATGATGAAGTCATGATATACCGCAAGGTAGGCGAACGTGGGGAACTGAAACATCTAAGTACCCATAGGAGAAGAAAACAACAGTGATTCCGTAAGTAGTGGCGAGCGAACGCGGAACAGCCCAAACCGGTAAGATTTCGGTCTTGCCGGGGTTATAGGACCACGCTATGTAGCATAAATAAGAATCAGAATACGGTTGGAAAGCCGGACCGCAGAGGGTGATAGTCCCGTATGAGTAAAGATTGCTGCTGCTAGTGGTATCCTGAGTAGCGCGGGGTCGGAGAAGCCTTGCGTGAATTTGCCGGCACCATCCGGTAAGGCTAAATACTCCTGAGAGACCGATAGTGAACCAGTACCGTGAGGGAAAGGTGAAAAGAACCGTGAATAACGGAGTGAAATAGAACCTGAAACCGTGTGCTTACAACCGGTCGGAGTGCGCCCATGGCGTATGACGGCGTGCCTTTTGCATAATGAGCCTACGAGTTAGTCGTCACTGGCAAGGTTAACCGTACAAGGGGAGCCGTAGCGAAAGCGAGTCTGAATAGGGCGAGTGAGTCAGTGGCGCTAGACGCGAAACCTGAGTGATCTACCCATGAGCAGGTTGAAGCTCTGGTAAAACAGAGTGGAGGACCGAACCAGTAAACGTTGAAAAGTTTTTGGATGACTTGTGGGTAGGGGTGAAAGGCCAATCAAACTGGGAGATAGCTCGTACTCCCCGAAATGCCTTGAGGGGCAGCCTTGGTAAATATTTGTGTCGGAGGTAGAGCTACCGATTGGGCTAGGGGGCTTCACCGCCTACCAAACCCTGACGAACTCCGAATGCCGATACAATTAACCAGGAGTGAGGCAGTGGGTGCTAAGGTCCATTGCCGAGAGGGAAACAACCCAGACTATCAGCTAAGGTCTCTAAATCTATACTAAGTTGAATAAACGATGTTTGGTTGCTAAGACAGCTAGGATGTTTGCTTGGAAGCAGCAATTCATTTAAAGAGTGCGTAACAGCTCACTAGTCGAGTGACCGGGCGCGGAAAATAATCGGGCATCAAGTATAGTACCGAAGCTATAGCTTCCGCCACAGGCGGAGGGGTAGGGGAGCATTCCATACCGGGTAGAAGGCGGATCGTAAGGTTCTCTGGACCGTATGGAAAAGAAAATGTAGGCATAAGTAACGACAAAACAGGTGAGAAACCTGTTCGCCGTAAGTCTAAGGGTTCCTGATCAACGTTAATCGGATCAGGGTTAGTCGGGTCCTAAGGATAAGCCGAGAGGCGAAGCCGATGGCAAAGCAGTTAATATTCTGCTACCTGCATATATTGCGATGGGGTGACGAAGGTGTGTAAGTCCTGCGTGCTGACGGAAGTGCACGTTGAAAGCTGTAGGCTATGAGAGAGACAGGCAAATCCGTTTCTTGAGCTGAGAGCTGATAGTACCATGAACCTACGGGGGACTGGATAATGGACCCAAACGGACTTCCAAGAAAAACCTCTAAGCTTCAGATATATGGAGCCCGTACCGCAAACCGACACAGGTAGACGAGGAGAGTATCCTCAGGCGCTCGAGTGATTCATGGCTAAGGAACTCGGCAAAATAGACCCGTAACTTCGGGAGAAGGGTCCCCCCAGCAATGGGGGCGCAGTTAAAAGGCTCAGGCGACTGTTTAACAAAAACACAGGACTCTGCGAAATCGAGAGATGAAGTATAGGGTCTGACACCTGCCCGGTGCTGGAAGGTTAAGGAAGCTTGTTAGTTGAAAGGCGAAGCTTGTGACCGAAGCCCCAGTAAACGGCGGCCGTAACTATAACGGTCCTAAGGTAGCGAAATTCCTTGTCGGGTAAGTTCCGACCTGCACGAATGGTGTAACGATCTGAGCACTGTCTCAGCCATGAGCTCGGTGAAATTGTAGTCCCGGTGAAGATGCCGGGTACCCGCAACGGGACGGAAAGACCCCGTGAACCTTCACTACAGCTTTGCATTGGCTTTGAATACACGATGTGTAGGATAGGTGGGAGACTATGAAGCGGGCACGCCAGTGTTTGTGGAGTCGTCCTTGAAATACCACCCTTTGTTTATTTAGAGTCTAACTCCTACAGAAGGAGGACATTGCATGGCGGGTAGTTTGACTGGGGTGGTCGCCTCCAAAAGCGTAACGGAGGCTTTCAAAGGTACCCTCAGCACGGTCGGTAATCGTGCGCAGAGTGCAATAGCAAAAGGGTGCTTGACTGTGAGACCGACGGGTCGATCAGGTACGAAAGTAGGATATAGTGATCCGGTGGTTCTGTATGGAAGGGCCATCGCTCATAGGATAAAAGGTACTCCGGGGATAACAGGCTGATCTCCCCCAAGAGCTCATATCGACGGGGAGGTTTGGCACCTCGATGTCGGCTCGTCGCATCCTGGGGCTGGAGAAGGTCCCAAGGGTTGGGCTGTTCGCCCATTAAAGCGGCACGCGAGCTGGGTTCAGAACGTCGCAAGACAGTTCGGTCCCTATCTGTTGCGGGCGTATGAGAATTGCGAAGATCTGTCTTTAGTACGAGAGGACCGGGATGGACTGACCTCTGGTCAACCTGTTATGGCGCCAGCTGTATCGCAGGGTAGCTACGTTGGGAAGGGATAAGCGCTGAAAGCATCTAAGCACGAAGCCCACTTCAAGATGAATTCTCAATAAGGGTCGTGGGAGATTACCACGTTGATAGGCTACAGGTGTAAAGGTGGTAACATCAAAGCCGAGTAGTACTAATCGCCCGAAGGTTTTATATAAGTTATGTATGGCAGACGAATCACTGTTATACGTAGAGCAAAGTCCAGAACAAGAAATTACTTCCAGCTATGTCAACAATATACTGGCTA
>JBBCIS010000011.1:0-51934 GCA_037189845.1 bacterium | reverse complement strand
TTAGCATAAATGTAAAGAATAATTCAATCCGAAATACAAGTCCGGTAACAAATCCTTAATGTTTAATTCTATTGATCCGGAAGCTGGAGGCTCCTTAATCCAACCCGTTAAAAACAAAAATGAAACCTCGTAAAGGGATATGGTAAGTTTTAGGATACGGAACTAACTAACTTCTACAAACCAACTCAAACAAATATCCAAAGAAGTTAATTCAAGCCACTCTACTCCTATTTAACTGTGATGTATAAATCCCTTTCATAGCTTATTAGCTCTGACTCTTATATTTCTGACATCAATTCCTGATAAAACATTTCATTCAAGATACGGACAATATCCGTCTGTTTATCTCTTACTCAAACCACCCACAAAAACCCGCCTAACTCATCATTTCTCACGCTATTACACATCTGTTTTTACACTATTGAATTTTTAACATTTTCGCCAATACAAAAACACCATTGGTTATCCACACTTTTGTGCATAACTACAGAATCACAATCAGTTGATTTTTAGTTATTTAACACACAATTCAACAAAATACACTCAGAAATCAACGAATTTATCAACGTTATCCACTTTCTAATACGTTGATTAAGTGGGAGATTGTGGCAGAAAGTGGGTTAAAGTGGGAAAAAACTCCTAATTTTATCTCTACAAGTTTTTTTCACCCAATCTCTCAGAACTATGGCCGGATTCACCGGACAATATGATTGCAAAATAGATGCTAAAGGAAGGCTCAAGCTTCCTGCTGGTCTTTTGCGTCAACTACCTGAGAATCAGAGTGGAAAATTTGTCATCAACAAGGGTCTGGATAACAACCTGGACTTTTATACAGAAGCTGCCTGGGATAAAATCACCCAAAAGCTGGAACAGCTCAACAAGTTCAACAGCAAGCACAGAGAGTTTCTCAGAGCTTTTTACAAACATGCAGCTCACGTAGAAATGGACAGCAGCGACAGAATTCTGATTTCTAAAAAATCTGCTGAACTGATAAATCTGAAAGATGATGCCGTCATCATGTGTTACGGGTCCAGCATTGAAATCTGGTCGAAAGAAGCTTATGAGGCCAATAACACTGATATGGACAACTTCTCAGATATGGCTGACGAAATTTTTGGAAATATAAATCTGAACGAGTAATGACCTACCATATTCCGGTGATGCTCAATGAATGTTTGGAAGGATTAAACATACATCCTTCCGGCACGTACGTCGATGTGACTTTCGGCGGCGGCGGGCACAGCCGTGCTATTCTAAAGCACCTGGACAGTAAAGGGAAGTTATTTGTATTCGATCAGGACGTCAACGCAAAAGACAACCTGCCGGATGATCCGAGAATCACCTTCATCCACAGCAACTACAGACATCTTCAAAAATATCTCAGACTCCACAGAGCAATTCCGGTTGATGGTATTTTGGGAGATTTTGGTGTTTCATCTCATCAGATTGATACTCCTGACAGAGGATTTTCTATCCGTTTTGACGGGAAATTAGATATGAGAATGAATCCGGAAGCACCACTGAGCGCATGGGAGGTGATCAACACCTACTCCAGAGAACAGCTGACAGAACTTTTTTTCAGATACGGGGAAATTGACAATGCCAGAAGGCTGACATCTGCTATCAAAGAAGCCATCGAGGTCAATGGCAAAATCAATACGACCAATGAGCTTTCTGATATTGCCCGGCCACTTTCCAGAGGTAAAGGAGCTAAATACCTTGCGCAGGTATTTCAGGCACTCAGAATAGAGGTCAACGATGAAATCAAAGCTATTGAGGAATTTCTGGAGCAAACTCCATCTGTTCTGAAAGCAGGAGGAAGGCTGGTAATTATGTCATACCATTCACTGGAAGACAGACCTGTCAAAAACTTTTTAAAATATGGAATCATCAAGGGTCAGCCTGAAAAAGACCTTTACGGAAAATATGACTGCCCCTGGAAATTAATCACCAGAAAACCAATAGAAGCAACGGAAGAAGAAATTGAAAGCAATCCAAGATCAAGAAGCGCAAAACTGAGAATCGCAGAAAAAATATGAGCAAAGGCACAGAAGAAATACCAGTCAAAGAAAATGAAGCTGCTCCGGAGAAAGAAAATCTCTGGCAGGTGGTCATCACCGACTTGCTGGATCTTCTGGGAATCGGAGACCTGCTGAACTACACCGCCATTATCAAGCAAGTGGCATTTATATGTTTTCTGATTGGCATAGCAGTTTTTCACATATTCAATTCTCACAGAGCTGTCAGAATGGTCAGAGATAAAAATATTCTGGAAACAGAAATAAAAGAGCTCAGATGGGAACAAATGTCTATCAAATCAGACCTGCTCAAAAGAAGCATGCAGTCGGACATCGAAAAAGACATTGAAGCTATCGGGCTAAAGAGCTTAAAGACACCGCCTTACAAAATAGTAGTACCGAAGAATGAAGATAAAAACTAATATTCTGTTACGCATTTATGCTGTCTATGCACTCATCATCGTGAGTGCAATAGCTGTTATATGCAAAGGATATTACATTCAGAACTACAAAGGTGATTTCTGGGTGGAGAAAGCTAAAGAAATGTCTACCAAGCTTTTTGCTATTCCTGCCGAAAGAGGCAATATCTACACTTATGATGATAACCTTCTGGCGACTTCTATCCCCTACTTTGATCTGTTTGTAGATTTTGGTACAGATGGCATGACCAGAGAATTATTTAATGCCAATGTAGATTCACTTGCTATCTATATGGCAAATCACTTTCAGCAAAAAAGTGTGGATCAATACAGAAGAGATCTGACTCAGGCTAAAAAAGCTAAAAAAAGATATTATCTCATCAAAAGAGGCGTGGACTATGCTACTTTGAAAGAAATCCAGCGTTGGCCGCTTTTCAGAGAAGGGAAATATAAAGGTGGTCTTATCGTAGAAGCCAGAGCCAATCGCAAAAATCCATATTCACTACTGGCTCTGAGAACTATAGGCGAAAGCAGAAGCAATGCTCCGAATGTGGGAATTGAAGCATCTTACAATAAATATCTTTCCGGTTCCGAAGGAAAAATGCTCAAGCAAAAAATCGCCGGAAACACATGGATGCCTATTCAAAGTGCAAATACTGTCATCCCGAAAGACGGTCAGGATCTTGTTACTACAATAGACATCAACTTACAGGATGCAACTGAAACTGCACTGATAAAAGCATTGGATTCCAGTAAAGCAGAATTCGGATGTGCCATTGTCATGGAAGTAGAAACCGGTGCCATCAGAGCTATCGCAAACCTGGGTGTTACCAAAAGCGGAAAATTATGGGAAATTGACAATTATGCTGTCACTCACAAAGCTGAACCCGGATCTACTTTCAAAACTGCCGGTTATCTCATGCTGTTGGATAAAAAGCTCATCAATCTGTCAGACACCATCAATATCGGCGGCGGCAGATGGAATTTTTACGGAAGAGTTATGGTAGATGACCACATTCATGAGTCCGCTATCAGCATCAGAGAGGCTTTTGCCAGATCATCCAATATTTCTATTGCCAGACTGATAGACAAAAATTACAGACGCAACAAGAACGGATTTTATCAAACCATGGCAAAATATGGTTTGACAGATGTATCCGGGATAGATTTACTGGGAGAAACCAAGCCTTATGTGACTGAGCCAAGATATTGGAGCAATCTTTCACTGCCATGGAGGTCCACAGGCTACGAGCAAATGTTCTCTCCTATCCAGATCCTGACATTTTACAACACCATAGCCAACAATGGTTACAGAGCAAAACCATATTTAGTAGAGAGAATTACTCAAAACGGAAAAATTGTAAAAGAATTCGGACCGGTGATTTCCAAAGAACCTATTGCAAGTATTGAAGCCATCACCCAGGTCAAAGAACTACTCAAAGGAGTAATTGAACATCCGAAAGGGACAGGAAAATCTATCCGTTCAGAATATTTTGAGCTGGCAGGAAAATCCGGAACAGCAAAAATTCTGGACAAAGACAGTAAAGGCTACAGCGACGCTAACCAGGCAATGTTCGCAGGATTTTTCCCGGTAGAAAAACCGAGATACACCTGCGTGGTCATGATCTATAATCCGAAAGGAATTTACAGAACGGGTGGTGGTATTGCAGCTCCTGTATTTAAAGAAATAGCAGAAAAAGCACTTGCTACAGATTTAAAAATTGCGCCTGTATATAAAAATGACAGTCTGACAACCAATTATTTGGCACAGCTAAAAGGAGAAAACCACCAGATCAAAAATATCTTAAACAAGTTTGGTTATAAAACGAATATCGCTGACGAAATACAATATGTAAATGTAGAAGTCAGAAAATCCGGTATCAAGCTCCAGCCAACACAAACTTCGGATTTAGTAGTTCCGAATCTGAAAGGAATGAACTTCGACGATGCACTCTATTTACTTGAAAACATGGGCTTGAAAATCAAATACGAAGGAATGGGAAAAGTTACCCATCAATCCATCAGCCCGGGAACCAAAGTAAAAAAGGGAGAACAAATTTTTATCACCATGAAAATAGGCGCGTGAAATCAGCTCAGGACATATTATACGGTGTCAGCATCCTTGAAGTTCAGGGTCTAACAGCTATTGATATAGCTGGCCTTACTATTGATTCCAGAAAAGTACAGCAGGACTGGACATTTTTTGCTTATAAAGGAACCTCCACAGATGGTCATCAATATATTTCTACTGCTATTGAAAAAGGAGCAACCCTTATTGTCTGCGAGCAATTTCCTGATGTTTTCAGCGAAAAGATTACTTATATAAAAGTCGCTGATTGCAAAAAAGCGGTCGGTATTATAGCTGCCAATTTTTATGATCATCCATCTGAAAAATTACAGCTCGTTGGTATCACCGGGACCAATGGGAAAACAACTGTAGCAACACTCTGCTATCAGCTGTTTAAAAACATGGGATTCAAAACAGGATTACTTTCTACCATTCACAATCTGATTGACGGAGAAATTTATCCATCTACACATACCACTTCAGATGCAGTCAATATCAATGAGATGCTGCACAAAATGGTAGAAAAAGGTTGTGAGTATGCTTTCATGGAAGTCAGCTCACACGCCATAGATCAGGACAGAATTTACGGTTTGAAGTTCGCAGGAGGTGCTTTTACCAACATCTCTCACGACCATTTAGATTATCATAAAACTTTCATTGATTACATCTACGCGAAAAAGAAATTTTTCGACCAACTGCCTAAAACTGCTTTTGCATTAGTCAATACAGATGATAAAAGAGGTGAAGTGATGCTGCAAAACTGTCCTGCAAAACACTACACATTTGCCGTCAAGAATATTGCTGACTATCATGCAAAAATCCTGGAAAGCAATTTCAATGGATTAGTACTTTCAGTCAATCAGAAAGAGCTACACACCAGGATGATGGGCAGATTCAATGCCTATAACATCCTGACCGTATACGGTATTGCTACCCTGTTGGGCATAGATCCCGAAGAAGTGCTTCGTGTCATCAGCATGCTTTCCGGAGCACAGGGAAGATTTGAATGGATCAGATCCGAAAAAGATTCCATCATCGGTATCGTGGATTATGCACATACACCGGATGCGCTTAAAAATGTATTAGATACTGTCAGAGAAGTACGGACAGGCAATGAAAAGCTGATCACTGTAGTGGGTTGCGGCGGTAACAGAGATGCCGAAAAAAGACCAAAAATGGCATTGATAGCTTCAGAATTAAGTGATCGTGTCATCATCACGACTGACAACCCCAGGAATGAAGATCCGATGGATATCATCCGGGAAATGCAGCAAGGCGTTCCGGGTCAGCACTATAAAAAAGTACTGGTACAACAAGACAGAAATGAAGCCATCAGAATGGCAGTAGCACTTGCAGAGAAAGGTGATATCATCATGCTTGCAGGTAAAGGACATGAAAATTATCAGGAAATCAAAGGGGTGAAATATCCTTTTGACGACAAAGCAATATTGCAGCAAACCTTTCAGGAAATGGATAAGTAATGCTATATCATCTATTTACATTTTTAGACAAACAATATGATCTGATAGGTGCAGGATTATTCCAGTTCACCACTTTCAGAGCTATTCTGGCATTTATCATTTCCTTGATTCTTGCTACACTTATTGGCAAAAAGATCATTTTCAGGCTGCGAAAAATGCAGATAGGCGAAGATGTAAGGGATCTGGGATTACAGGGACAAATCGAGAAAAAAGGCACTCCTACCATGGGTGGTGTCATCATGATCATAGCCATACTCGTACCGATACTACTATTTGCAAAACTTGACAATATCTATATCTGGCTGATCATTTTGTCCGTGATAGCTATGGGAGGCATCGGCTTTATAGATGACTATATCAAAGTTTTCAAAAAAGATAAAGAAGGCATCAAAGGCAGATACAAAATCATTGCTCAGGTTCTGCTGGGAGTGATAGTGGGAGCTGTACTATACTCACATGACGACGTAAGAGTAAGAGATTTTGAGAAAGTTTATTACTACAAAATTGATGCTGACGGCAAAGTCAACTGGGACAAGCCTGCTAAAGTAGAAGCCTATAAAAGCAAAAAAGATGTAGAAGTTGTAGAAAACGGATATTATGTATCCCAGGATATCAAATCATTCAAAACCAATGTCCCTTTCCTGAAAGATAATCTACTGGACTATAGCTTACTGCTCAAGCCATTCACAGATGACTATGCCAAATGGGGCTGGCTGATTTTCATCCCTATCGTGATATTTATTATCACAGCAGTTTCCAATGCTGCCAATCTTACTGATGGTATAGATGGTCTGGCTTCAGGTACTTCTGCAATCATTATGCTGACATTAGGTCTGTTTGCATTTGTATCAGGTAATATCATTTTAGCTGACTATCTGAAAATTCTCTATATACCACACTCCGGGGAAATCATTGTCGCCTGTGCTGCCATAGTCGGAGCATGTGTAGGGTTTCTTTGGTACAATACTTATCCGGCATCCGTTTTCATGGGAGACACAGGTAGTCTGATGTTAGGTGGTGTCATTGCTACGATTGCGATCATCATCAGAAAAGAGCTCCTGATTCCTGTATTGTGCGGAATATTTCTGGCAGAAAATCTTTCCGTCATGTTGCAGGTAGGATATTTCAAATACACGAAAAAAAGATTTGGTGAAGGCAGAAGAATCCTTAAGATGGCTCCATTGCACCACCATTATCAAAAGTCCGGCTACCACGAATCCAAAATCGTCACAAGATTCTGGATCATCAGTATCATACTTGCAGTATTGGCAATTATCACATTAAAAGTCAGATAAGAAAAAGATGTCAAAGAGAGTCGTCATATTAGGTTCCGGAGAAAGTGGTACAGGAGCTGCTATTCTGGCTAAAAAGCTGGGATTTGATGTCTTTGTTTCTGACAAAGGAGAAATTAAATCCAAATATCAGCAAGAGCTGGAAGATTTGGGTGTGGACTATGAATCCGGTCAGCATACAGTAGAAAAAATCCAAAATGCTGATTTGTTGATTAAAAGTCCGGGTATTCCTGACAAAGCTCCATTGATAAAAGAGCTCAAAGCAGCCGGAAAAGAAATTATCTCAGAAATAGAATTCGGATACAGATATGCCGAAGGAAAAATCATAGCTATCACCGGAGCAAACGGAAAAACTACTACCACTTCATTGATTTTTCACATTCTGCAAAAAGCAGGATTGGATGTAGCATTGGGTGGTAATATCGGAAAAAGCTTTGCAAGATTAGTAGCTGATGCACCTGCAGAATGGTATGTACTGGAAATCAGCAGCTTTCAGCTGGATGGGTGCATTCATTTCAAACCATTTATCTCAGTCCTTTGCAATATCACAGAAGATCATCTGGACAGGTATGAGTATAAATATGACAACTATATCCAATCCAAGCTGAGCATTACCAAAAATCAGGATGCAAATGATTATTTCATCTTTTGCGCTGATGATCCTACCACAAAAGAAAATTTACACCATGTGACTTCGTCCGTAACAAAAGTTCCTTTTTCCATGGAAGAAGAACCTCCATTCGGTGCTTATATACAAGATAAACATTTCATCATCAATACAGACAAACAACATTTCATCATGCCTATCAACGAATTTTCACTCCAAGGAATCCACAACTCTTACAATTCTATGGCTGCAGGCGTAGCAGCAAAACTAATAGGTGTGAGAAAAGAGGCTATCAGAGAGAGTCTGCAGGACTTTGCCAATCTGGAACACAGACTGGAATTTGTAGCGACTGTCAATGGTGTCGATTACATCAATGATTCCAAAGCTACCAATGTCAACTCTGCATGGTATGCTCTTGAAACTATGAACAAACAGGTAGTCTGGATTGCCGGAGGTGTGGACAAAGGCAATGACTATACAATTCTCAAAAAACTGGTTCAGGAAAAGGTAAAAGCGATTATCTGTCTTGGAAAAGATAACGAGAAGCTGCACAAAGCCTTTGCGGATGCAGTAGGATATATCGTAGATGCAGATAATGCAAAAGATGCGGTATTGCTTGCTCAGAATATATCTGAAAAAGGAGATGTCGTATTACTGTCTCCTGCATGTGCCAGCTTTGACCTTTTTGAGAATTATGAAGACAGAGGCAACCAATTTAAAAGATATGTAAGAAACCTGTAAACACGTGGTCGGCAACATTATTGAAAATATCAAAAAAGGAGACCGGATTATCTGGTTTGTGCTGATAGCGCTATCGGTGATTTCATTGCTGGCAGTCTACAGCTCAACCCGTTCTTTGGCTTTCAGACAACAGGGAGGTAATACAGAGTTTTATCTGATAAAACACCTGACCATCCTTGGTGCCGGGCTCTTATTTGCCTATCTGGTTCAGAAAGTTGACCACAGATATTTTTCAAAAGTTGCGACTATCTTATTAGGAATATCCGTTCCGCTGCTGATATACACACTGTTTTTCGGAGAAGAAATGAATGACGCAAAAAGATGGATTACGCTACCGGTAATCAATATGTCATTCCAGACGAGTGACTTTGCCAAGCTGGCGCTCATCATGTACACTTCCCGTACACTTGCAGTAAAACAAGGAGTTATCAAAGACTTTTGGGATGGCTTTGTTCCTATCATGCTTCCCATCGCTGTTATTTGCGGACTCATCATGATGGAAAATATGTCCACAGCTTTGATCCTCTTCGTCACCAATCTCATTATTATGTTTTTGGGCAGGGTCAATATGAAGTATGTTTTTGCCACAATTGGATTAGGTGTTATCATGATTGGTCTGGTCGTAGCTATTTCTTACTTTTCACCATCAGGAGGCAGATACGAAACGTGGAAAAATCGCGTATTGGATTATATGTATGCAGATCCTGAAAACCCGAGCTACCAGATTTTACATTCCAATATCGCCATAGCAAACGGTGGATTGGTCAGGCTCGCGCCCGGTAAATGTACCCAGTGTAATTTCTTACCGGAAGCATATTCGGATTTTATTTTTGCGACCATTATTGAAGAATATGGATTAGCAGGAGGAGCGTTTGTCATCTTTCTGTATCTGCTCCTACTCTATCGCATCATTAAAATTGTACAAAATAGTCAGAGAATATTCAGCGCACTGATGGCATTGGGCTTAGGCATGAGCCTCGTCATTCAGGCATTTATCAATATGGGCGTAGCTGTGAATTTATTACCGGTGACAGGTCTTACACTGCCGTTTGTCAGTATGGGAGGGACATCTATCTGGTTCAACAGCGTGGCCATCGGAATTATTCTCAGCGTCAGCAGCTACGTAAAATCGACCGTAAAAGATACTACAACAAATACCAGAACCAAACAACCACAAGTAGAGCTAAATGTATAATTATGACTACTCAGAAAAAATATAGAATCATTATATCAGGAGGTGGTACCGGTGGTCACATCTTCCCTGCTGTAGCTATAGCTGATGGTCTGCGCGACAGTGGTCTGGCAGAAGAAATTCTTTTTGTAGGAGCAAAAGGCAAAATGGAAATGGAAAAAGTTCCTGCAGCCGGATATAAAATTGAAGGACTGGAAGTAGTGGGACTACAAAGATCTTTGAGTCCGAAAAATCTGAAATTCCCTTTCAAAGTACTGAAAAGCTTATTGCATGCAAGAAAAATCGTAAAAGATTTCAAGCCGGATATTGCAATAGGCGTTGGTGGTTATGCCAGCGGACCATTGTTGTTTGCCGCAGCTATAGGCGGTGTACCTACCATCATTCAGGAACAAAATTCCTACCCGGGAATTACCAATAAAATTTTATCTAAAAGAGCGAAAAAAATCTGTGTGGCATACCCGGATATGCAGCAGTTTTTCCCGGAAGATAAAATCGTTTACACAGGCAATCCGGTCAGAGCTATTATTACTCAGCCGCTACCATCCAAAGAAGAAAGCTGCAGGTTTTTTGGATTAGATCCTCAAAAACCGGTGATTCTGAGCTTTGGTGGAAGTCTGGGAGCATTGACACTCAATGACAGTATCGAAAACGGAGTCACACAATTTGCAGAAAAAGACATTCAGGTTATCTGGCAGACAGGCAGCTTTTACTACAAAAGAATCCACGAAGCATGGAAAGATAAAACCCCGGATGGAATCCAGATACACGAGTTCCTGAGAGAGATGCATTATGCTTATGGAGCAGCTGATTTGATTATTTCCAGAGCAGGCGCATTATCTATTTCGGAATTATGCATCGTAGGAAAACCGACCATACTCGTTCCGTCACCGAATGTGGCAGAAGATCACCAAACCAAAAACGCTATGGCATTGGTGAATGCGAATGCTGCTATTCTGGTAAAAGATACTGAAGCAAGAAATATTCTTTGCAAGACAGCTATTGACACTCTGGCTCAACCTGAAATGCTCAATAAATTATCTGCAAATATTAAAACTTTGGCAAAAGCAGAAGCTACTAAAACTATTGTTCAAACCATTCAACAACTATTGGCGAAATAATGCAGATTCAGGATATACATAAAATCTTTTTCTTAGGTATCGGCGGTATCGGTATGAGTGCTTTGGCAAGATATTTCAATGCCAGAGGTAAAGTCGTGGCCGGTTATGACAAAACACCTACTCTGCTTACAGGCGAATTGGAAAAAGATGGTATCCGCATTACATTCGAAGATAGTCTTGATACATTGATGCAGGATGCTGACTTAATAGTTTATACCCCTGCCATTCCTAAAAATCATCTTCAGCTCAATTACTACCAGAACAATGGATATATATTGAAAAAGAGAGCCGCAGTTTTAGGATTAATTTCCAATGAGCTTTTCAATATCAGCATTGCGGGATCACACGGAAAAACTTCTACTTCCTCTCTGGTGGCACATCTTTTACATGCCGGGAACAAAGATGTAACAGCATTTCTGGGTGGAGTTTGTCTGAATTTCAACAGCAATTACATTGACGGAAATACCTATGCAGTAGCTGAGGCAGATGAGTTCGACCGTTCATTTTTACAGTTGACACCGGATATTGCTTTGGTCACTTCTGTAGATACTGACCATCTGGATATTTATGGAAATTTTGAAGCTATTCAGGACAGTTTCAAAGCGTTTTTAGCACAGGTAAGAACCGGAGGAAAAATATTTTTACACCAGAATGTAGATCAGAAAATTCTTCCGGAAGGGGCTGTTTTCCATACTTATTCATACCAAAATGAAGCCTCAGATTTCTATGCTGTAAATATCAAAGTAGAAAACGGGGCAACTCATTTTGACCTGAAAACTCCTACAGGAGTTGTCAAAAATCTTGTGCTGAATTATGGCGGAAAACACAATGCAGAAAATGCTATCGGAGCATCTGCAATCGCATTGTCTGTAGGTATGAGCGAAGAAAATTTAAGAGCCGGACTGGCTACTTTCAAAGGAGTTAGAAGAAGATTTCAGACTGCTTACAAATCGGATCAATACATCCTGATAGATGACTATGCACACCACCCGAGAGAGATAGATGCCGTCATTCAAACTGTCAGAGATTTATATCCTGAAAAACATCTCACAGTGATTTTCCAGCCGCATCTTTTTTCCAGAACAAAAGATCTGGCAGAGGAATTTGGTCAGTCACTTAGTGCAGCCGACAGAGTAATGTTATTACCCATTTATCCTGCAAGGGAATTGCCTGTAGAAGGGGTCACTTCGGACCTGATATTACAGGCAATATCTATCGAAGATAAAGCCATTGTAGAGAAACAAAATATTATTGACTTTTTAAAAAATCAAGCTGATAAACAAATCATCATGACTGTTGGTGCAGGTGATATCGACACCATGACAAATCCTATTGCGAACTGGTTAACTTCTGTCGAAGCGTGAAAGTAAAGTGGAGAAATATTATCCTGAAAGGAGCAATACTGCTGACATTCGGAACTTTTACCGTCTTGTCCGTCATGTCTTTTGAGTATGGCCAACCGATGGCAAATGCTGATGCAAATATTGATATAAATTACGATAATGGTCATACTTTTATCAATCAGGAAATTGTCAAAGGAAAAATACAGGAATTTTTCTCTGATACGAATCAGGTCAATGCATCCAGCCTGGTAAAGCTGGAAAAATATCTCCAGACTCACCCGCATGTCAAAAGCGCCAATGCATACATCGACAGCAAAGGAAAGCTGCATGTTGATATCGAGCAGATTGACCCTATCGCCCGGGTAATTCCTAAAGGCGGAGGAACTTTTTATATAGATAATCAAAGACAAAAAATTCCGGTATCCGGTATTTATACTGCAAAAGTTCCGGTGCTCACAGGATACATTCCTGAAGTCTGCAACTCAGTAGAAAATATATCTTCCTGGGAACTTAAATCTCTGATCAAAGTGATAGAAGAAACAAAAGATGATCCATACTGGTCTGCACAGATAGCGCAGCTTTTTATGAGTGATTCAGGTGAGATCAAGCTCATCCCCCGAATAGGAAATCACATTGTCACTTTGGGAGACAGCACCCGGATTGATCAGAAACTACAGAGACTGGAAGTGTTTTATAGCGAGGTATCAAAAACCGTAGGTTGGGATGCCTTTAGAAATATAGATGTTCAATTTAAAGATCAAATTGTTTGTAAATAAATCTGTTTTATGGAAGGAAAAATTATTCAAGCCGTTGACATTGGAACTACAAAAGTAGCAGCCATTATCGCCAGGGAAACCCCCAGCGGCAAACTGGAAATTCTGGGGATAGGCGTTTCCCCGTCTTTTGGAGTCATCCGGGCAGATGTGACCAACATCAGCCGTACCGTGGATGCCATACAAAAAGCAGTAAAAATTGCTGAAAAACAATCAGGGATACCTTTTACAGAAGCGTATGTAGGTATCGCAGGCAGTCACATCAACAGCCTGCAGCACAGAGCCATTCTGATGCGTCCCAATTATGATGACGTCATATCTCAGAAAGATATTGACAAATTAAAGGAAGATACGCTAAGACTTCCATTACCTCCGGGTGATATGATCATTGAGATCCTGCCACAGGATTATAAAGTAGATCATAACCAGAATATCCAGGAACCTATTGGTATGCCGGGCAACAAAATCGAAGCGAATATTCATGTCATTACAGGATCCAAAATCGCTGTAAACAATATCCGTAGATGTATCATAGAAGCTGGCCTTAAGGTAAAAGAAGTCATCATGCAGCCTATCGCATCTGCCGCGGCAGTACTTTGTGAAGAAGAGATGCAGTCCGGAGTGGCACTTGTGGATATCGGTGGCGGTACGACTGACATCGCTATTTTTGTAGATGGTGTAATCGGCCATACAGCAGTTATTCCATTTGGTGGCGAGATAATCACTGAAGACATCAAAACCGGATGCAGGATTCTGAAGCAAACAGCAGAAAGCATCAAGGTTCAGCACGGCTGTACATTTTCATCAGAAAGCCATGACAATGTAGTCATTACCATACCGGGACTGAAAGACAGACCTGCAAAAGAAATCTCTATGAAAATGCTCGTCGGTATTATCCAGGCGAGAATGGAAGAGATTCTCGAGTCAGTCATTCATGAGATCAATATTTCAGGCTTGAGCAATAAGCTGACCTGTGGAATTGTACTCACCGGCGGTGGTTCACAACTGAAACATCTGAGACAACTCACTGAATATCTTTCAGGATATGATATTAAAATCGGACTTCCTAACGAGCATTTGTCTAAAACGAAGATAACAGATGTGGATAACCCGATCTACTCCACAGCGATAGGTTTGATTATCAAAGGTTTGGAAAGAGAACGTTCTCAACAAATTGAAATTCAGGACGTTAAAAACATTGTGGAAAACCCGAAAAATGTGGAAAAAACAGAGCCGGCAGCGATTGAAAATCCTGTATTTTTAGAAAATGATTCAATGGTAGCTTCGACTGATAAAGACACTGAAGTCAGGCACCAGGAAAATCCTAAATCAGACAAAATAGCAGACATTTTCAGAAGAGCGGGAAAAAAATTTACAAAATGGATAGGTGACGACGAACTATCTGATTTCTATGACACAAACAACAAAAAATAAAATATGTTTTTCGATATACAACCAGAGGACGAATCTATCATCAAAGTAATTGGTGTAGGAGGGGGAGGCAGCAACGCTGTTAATTTCATGTACAAGCAAGGTATCGCGGGTGTCAATTTCATCATTTGTAATACAGACCACCAGGCTCTGGCCACCAGTGAGGTCCCTAACAAAATACAGTTAGGTCCATCTCTTACCGGCGGAAGAGGTGCAGGAGCAAAACCTGAGGTGGGCAAAGAAGCTACTATTGAATCTGAAGAGGAAATCAGAA
This sequence comes from bacterium, assembly GCA_037189845.1. Taxonomy (GTDB): domain Bacteria; phylum Bacteroidota; class Bacteroidia; order Chitinophagales; family JADIYW01; genus JAMLHH01. The sequence goes on along the minus strand of JBBCIS010000011.1, from coordinate 37,177 downwards.
AAGCGATTGGTCACAATACTCAGATGATATTTGTGACTGCAGGTATGGGCGGTGGCACCGGTACTGGCGGAGCACCTATCGTAGCAAAAATTGCTAAAGATATGGGTATACTGACTGTAGGTATCGTGACTGTACCTTTTACTTTCGAAGGAAGAAGCAAAAGAGATAAAGCAAGCTCAGGATTGGAAGAACTGAGCCAATATGTAGATTCACTGATCGTGATTTCTAATAATAAGCTGAGAGAAATCTATGGCAACCTGTCTTTAACTGCAGCATTTTCTCATGCTGATAATATCCTGACAACTGCAGCAAGAGGTATCTCTGAAATTATCACCAAACCAGGTTTAGTGAACGTTGACTTTGAAGACGTTAAAACCGTTATGCGTGACAGTGGTGTAGCAATCATGGGTATCGGTGTAGCAAGCGGTGAAGGTCGCGCTACCAAAGCAATCGATGCAGCATTAGCTTCTCCCTTGCTGAATGAAAATGATATCTACGGCGCAAGAGGTATTTTACTATATATATCTTCAGGTACAAAAGAAGTGACAATGGATGAAGTGTCTCAGATTACTGATTATGTACAGCAAGCTGCCAATAACGATACCGAGATCATCTGGGGTGTTTGCCACGATGATTCATTGGAAGATGAAGTATCTGTAACATTGATTGCTACCGGTTTTAAAAACAATGAAAAAAGACCGGCTCCGGCTCCTGAAAAAGTAGTGGTAACGTTGGCAGAGCCAGTAGTATCAGCTCCCGTAGTGAAAGAAGAGCCTGCTTATGTAGCTCCTGTTGCACAGGTTGCTCAACCTCAACCGGTCAGATTAGAGCTTAAAAAAGAAGAGCCTGCTTTCGAAGTAGAGTTTAAAATCGAAGAGTCTGCTCCTGTTGTATCTGAGCCCATCTTTACCATCAAGCATGTGGAGATTCCGGAAGAACCGATAGTTTCTACTCCGGCCCCGGTAGCTGAGAAAACGAACGATCGTGCGGATACTAACAAAGAATTCCTTAGAAGAAAATTAGGTAACAGATTCAATGATCCTAAATTTATTCAGGAAATGGAGAGAATACCTTCTTACGAAAGAAAGAATAAGAAATTCGACAATATTCCACACTCTTCACAATCACATCTTTCGAGATATACAATTGTAGATAGCTTTGAAGATGAAAACGGCAACACATTAGATCTTAAGAAAAATTCTTTCTTAAGCGATAAGCCGGATTAATCGTCAGATTCCAAAATACAGATTTACAAACAGAAGAGGTTGTCGTAAGATGACCTCTTTTTTATTTTGGGCAGCTTTACGGGCATTCGGCTCATAGTTCCAGCTCCATTGCATTTCGCTGTGGGCGACCCGCCTTTATCCCTGCCGCAACAGAGCTGCTCGCTTCAGGTAGCATGACTTGCAATACGACCAATATTTTAAAATTTCACAATCGTTAGCCAGTTTCGGAATCAAAACAGAACAATGTATCTGCCACGGCTTAGAATATTGGTTTATATTGAATGTGCGAACGGTATAAGCTGTGCGAGTGAGGTGTTTGCTCTATCACGAGGACATCCGCTTAATATTATTCGGATTAGTTTGTGGAATTCGTATCTATTTCTCAGTAAAGCCTAATTAATCAGACCAATATTCTTCCAGACATTCCAGATATTCCAGTGCCAGAATTTGTAGCGGTTGTAATATGCCTGCAATTCTTCCCGCTCCCAGAAATGGAGGTGATGCACAGTGAAAAGATATCCGAAATCATAGCAGGTATGTGAGCTGTACTGTCCTGCCAGTTGTTCCAGCGGATAGCGATACTGGCTTTCACGATTTCTGACAATCTTCATCGCTTTTTTTCTGATTTCAGCAGCTTCGTCTAGTAAGGTTCTTTTCGGCTTTTTCTCTTTCAGCAATTTCGCTTTCCTGACAGCTATCAGATATTTTAAAGTCCTGATTCTGTGCTCTGCTCTCAGATAAGTAATATCTATCCCGTCTTTCCATTCCTGCTCTATGATGCTCATCGTTGAAGGGAAAGATACTGATGCTCCTTTTTCCAGGAATTCATAGAGCGGATTCAGATATAGATCTTCCACCTCCTTCAGTTCTTCCAATGTGGCTTTGTTACGGATGTAAGTATAGCTGTATTTGGGTCTGGGATGAAACTCCAGATTCTGCCCCAACGGCATTTCATCTGTCACTGTCTGAGCAACCAATACCCTTATGAGTTCTTTATCCTTGATATATTCTTGTTGTAAATCTGTATGGTAGTGAAAATAATCTCTGAAGCCAGGAGTGGTTATGAGCTCATCTGCGTACTGATTAGGATACTTCTTCTGCTTTTGCCCGTTCTGATAAAAATTCCAGTTCCATCGGGCTACACTCCAGTCAAACAGCCAGTAGCTCCACTCCCAGCCTGAGCTGAATGTCAGATTTCCGTCAATTCCAAGGCTGTCACAATATTCAATATCTCTGAGGCGGGCTTCCAGATAAGGGAATAATGACATCGGAACTGTATTGTCAAAAGTCACCCAATATGCATTTTCCGGGTAGTACCAGGTCTCTCTTTTATCCTTCTGATCGAGCATCAGCTGCTTCATATGGGAAAGATTCGGGTTTTCATACACCGGTGCTTTTTCATCCAGCAAAGAGTAAAACATCACAGAGTGAACGAAAATGCCCTGACCAGGAGATAAAATATCCAGTATCGCATCTCCCCCCTCTTCAGCACCTGAAAGCATTTTTTCCTGCTTCACAACATGATAGTTGCTGGTCATCTTAACACCTCTCTCCAACAGATAATCACAGGTCATCTTGAAGAGCTTTTTCTTTTCATCAATATTTCCGGCTGAAAATTCTGTAGTTGTAGGTTCAATGCTAATCAGCTCAAATCCACAGTCAATAAGAAAATTCAGGTTATCTGTAATCTGCTCTTCTTTATTTTTCACTGAACCGGGAAAGGTCTGATACAGCTGAAATGCTTTTTGTTGTATCATGTGCATGGATAATTGCACCCCGGGACTGATGCCTCTCTCCTTTGCATATCTGTTGAATGCCTGTGCATGAGGTTTCCACGTGTCTTTTTTGATGCTTTCGAGCAGATAAAACTCCCAGTAGTTCTGATAATTTCTTGCGCACCACAGAATGTATTCTTCAACAGATTTTAATGCATCGGGATGCTTTTCGTCCAGAATACATTGCGTCAACTCCAAAGGATGCATGGTATGCAGGTGAAAACCGTTGTGATCAAATGCTAATTTCGCCTCAAAATCCTGAAAAGATTCTACATCATACCGGGTCAGGTCGGGCATTACAGTATTGCGTGGATGATAAAATTTAAATCCTAATTTTTCCTGCAGTAAGGCATAGATTCCGTTGGCAATTCCTTTCGGTGAAGATGATCCCAGCTCCAATATTGTCTGATTTCCTTTCTGAACTTTTTTCCAGCTGAAGCTTTCATATTTCGGTACACTGTCCATGTGGACAGGAAAATGAACCGGCCGGGATATGCTGATAACGACGGAAGCATCCGGATCATTCAGCAACAGCTCCGCTTTCAACGCTGCTGATAAAAGCCGCTGAGCGTCTTCTACCGCATGTCTGACAGGCAGATTCTCAATAGTAGCAGATTCGTATTGAATCGTCCATTGTGCAGCAAAAGATGAAAAGCTAACAGAAAAAAAAGCGGCTAAAAGACTTATTCCGAATAATCGATTCTTAACGGATGAAAACATGCTGTAAAATGCAGAATTTGTTTCAAAAGACAAATTTTTATATTCTTAAACTGACTTTCATAACTTATTTCAAGTACAGCAATCTTTTGGTTACGACCACAGATCACGGCGTCAGCGCACTAAGGATGGAACGAAGGATCGTCCGCCGCAGCGGAAAGCCGAAGTGACAGCCTGACCCGCCATAGCGGGAAGTGCCCGGAATCAGTATTTATTCTACAAGCTTTTTCAGTTTATTATCGCTAACTTCATCAGTAATAGAAAATGTGTTGCGTATGAGAGAATTTTTGTTGCTGATCAGGGAACCTATTACTTACAGTGAAATGTCTGACGAAGAAATGCAGGCAGATATAGACCGCCACATGAGCTGGATCGAAGGACTGGTGGAAAAAGGCCACTTCAGAGAAGGTAACCCGCTGGAATTTGAGGGAATTGTCATTACAGGATCAAAAGCATCACCTGTAGGCGGACCATATATAGACCACAACCTGTGTATCAGCGGTTATTACATTTTATACGCTCAAAGTCTCGATGAGGCAGCTAAAATAGTTTCTTCCTGCCCGGCACTGGAATCGGGAGCATCTATTGAGCTCAGATCTATTATACAGATTCCGAAAGACTAGCTGATCAGAAATAAAAAAGCCACCTCTTGTGGAGGTGGCTCCGGATATGCTTTGAAAAGATTATTTTTTCTCTGCTTTTGCACCAGCACTTCTAAGAGCTCTAGGGATCTCGATAGAAGCAATTGGAATACTTTTCGCATTGATGATCTGGAATCCCTGATCCGGAAGATCTTTCACTTTCACAGATTGACCCAATTTCAATGGTGTGATGTCTACATCGATAGCATCTTTCAATGCTTCAGGAGTAGATTTCACTTTCAGCTTGCGAACTTTCACCAGCAATTTACCACCGATACGAACACCTTCAGATTGTCCTACGATGTTAACAGGGATCTCAGCGTTTACTAATGCGCCAGGGATCAATTGGTGGAAATCGATGTGAAGAATTTCTTCAGTAGTCGGATGGAAAGTAATATCTTTCATCAGGGCTTCAGTAGATTTGCCGTCGATGTTGATGATTACTTTGTAAAAATTCGGAGAGTAAACAAGTTTTCTTACGTCAGCAACTGTTGTTGTAAAATGAACCGTTTCATTGCTTCCACCGTAAAGTACGCACGGGATGCGTCCTGCTACTCTGTCAGCTTTGCTGGCCTTTTTACCAACCTCCGTTCTAGGTGTGCCGTCAATGGTAAATGTTTGCATGGCTTTCTAGCTTTTGTTTTTTTGAATAAATAATGAATTAATGGATTTGTATTCGTGTGCGTTTCTGATGGCTTTCGCAAAAAGCGGCGCTACGGACAATACTTTTATTTTTGAAGACTCCTGTTTCAATGGAATTGTATCACAGACAACTAATTCCAATAACTGGGAGCTTTCGATTCTTTCATACGCTTTTCCTGACAATACAGGATGTGTAATCAATGCTCTTACACTTTTCGCTCCTTTTTCCATGATCAGGTTGGCAGCGGCTACCAATGTGCCACCTGTATCTATAAGGTCGTCTACAAGCACCACATTTTTACCGGTCACATCACCTATCAGTCTCATAGATTCTACTTCATTGGCTTTGGTTCTGTGCTTGTCACAGATCACCAGGTCCCCTCCGAGCATATTGGCATAAGCTCTTGCTCTTTTAGTAGAACCTACGTCCGGAGAAGCAAAGCACAAATCAGGGATTTTTAAGCTTTCTATATATGGTGCAAAAATGGCCGAAGCATCCAGGTGATCTACAGGAATATTAAAGAATCCCTGGATCTGAGGTGCATGAAGATCCATCGTCATCACACGGTTCGCTCCTGCTGCTGTCAGCAAATCAGCTACTAATTTGGCACCTATTGCAACTCTCGGCTTATCTTTTCTATCCTGACGAGCCAGACCAAAATATGGCATCACAGCAATAATATAACCCGCAGAAGCTCTTTTGGCAGCATCAATCAGCATCAGCAGCTCCATCAGATTGTCAGATGGCGGAAATGTAGACTGGGTAATAAATACAAATGAACCACGAACAGACTCCTGAATGATAGGCTCAAATTCTCCGTCACTGAACTGAAGAACTTCTACATCTGTGAGGGGCTCACCATAACTATCAACGATCTTCTCTGCTAAATAGCGGGTAGATCTTCCGGAGATAATTTTCACGTCAGGGAGTACCATACAGACAATTTCTTTTTAATTGTGGCGCAAAGGTAGATATTAATCACTAAAGAACGGAGTTCCGGGCTGATTATTTCAACATTATTTTACATTAACGGGAATGGCCTTCCGGCAAAAAATATGCGACCTTCGAAAAAAACATTCTCTCTTTTATTATCATACATTAATTATATACATTTGAGAAAATTAAACCAAGCACTTAAAAAACAATCACCTATGGACGCTCAGAAAGTTGACATGTACTTAATGACCAATTCAAAGTTTTTTGAAAGTCATCAGATTCCCGTACTCAAAGAATCATTATTAAATGTGGATGAAAGCAAATTGTTCGGTGTGCAGACTGCACAGCTAAAAGACCCGACAATGATGCTGATTGTATCCTTACTTGCCGGAACTTTCGGTATTGACAGATTCCTGATCGGTGACACAGGTATGGGAATAGGAAAGCTTCTTACATGCGGAGGATTTGGCTTATGGGCAATCGTAGACCTCTTTCTGATCATGGGCGCTACCCGCCAAAAAAACATAGAAAAAATCAACTCTATTATTTATCTATGATAAAAAGGAAGAAAAGTCTCTATATACTTATTTCTACGTTGCTTTTTGCAGCGTATGTATGGCTTTTCCTTAATCATCAATCACACGAAGGGACAAGCACTTGTTTATTCAAAAACATTTTTCACATCCCTTGTCCCTCATGTGGTGTCACACGGGCTATTCTGCTCATTACCGGAGGCGATTTCATGGAAGGCGTTATGACCAACCCCTTGAGCATTGTTGTGCTGCTTGGGCTGTTGTGTCTACCGGTCCTGATATTTCTGGATGTTCTGTTCCGAAAAAACTATCTGTTTCAATTATACAACTATACAGAAAAGGCATTCAGATCGTCCATAGTCTATATCCCCTTCATCATTATAATTTTTGTTAACTGGCTTTGGAATATCCATAAACAATTATGATACACTTTAAAGAGTTTCTTTACAAACCTTCTGAAAACGAGTGTGAATATGCATCCAGCAGCTATCTGATGTCTCTGGTCGCTGTAATCGCCGGTTTGCCTATTCCTATTTTCAACCTGATTGCTACAGTAGTATTTTATCTTGGAAACAGGAAGGGTACTTATTTTACGAGATGGCATTGTACGCAGGCTCTTATTTCCCAGTTTTCCCTGTTTTTTTTGAATAGTTTTGCTTTCTGGTGGACGATCTATATCATCCTGGATAAAAAAACGATCGACAACTATTATTTCGCATACATCTTTACCATCCTTATTGTCAATTTCACTGAAGTTGTCGCAACGATCATCACTTCTATTCAGACCCGTAAAGGTATTCATGTAGAATGGTGGTTTTACGGAGCAATCACGAATAAAATCTGCAAACCATGAGAAACATTTTCTTTCAAGGAATCAGCATTGTTTTCATCTTCCTTTTGACGCTCTTCCTCATGTCGAGAATAGACTGGATGAAGATTTTTAAGGTAAAAGAAGCTTCTGACAAAACAGAAGAAAAGCTGGGTGATCTTTTCTGGGAATATTTCAAAAGAAGTGATCAGGAAGTCACAGATAATATTATTTATTACTCCGTTGACAGCATTTTGGTAAAAATCTGTGAAGCAAATAACATAGACAGATCTCTGATTAAGCTGCATGTGCTCAGAAGTTCTGAGATCAATGCATTTGCCATGCCGGACAACCATATGGTCGTTTATACCGGGTTAATTGACAACTGTGATACTCCGGAAGAGCTGGCCGGTGTCATCGGTCATGAGCTGGCTCATATCAATGAACGCCATGTAATGAAAAAGCTCGTGAAAGAAATAGGTCTTTCGGTACTTATTTCTATCTCAACCGGTAATGCCGGAGGCGAAATTGTCAGAGAAATTGCCAGAACTATGTCGTCTTCAGCGTATGACAGAACTCTTGAAAAGGAAGCGGATCTGATGTCTATAAAGTATCTCAATAAAGCTAAAATCAATCCTGAAGGGCTGGCTAATTTTCTTTATAAAATCAGCGACGCAGATGTACCGTCTTTTCTAACCTGGCTCAGCACTCATCCTGACTCTAAAGAAAGAGCTGCCTATATCATTGATCAGCTACATGATAGCGATGTAAAATATAAGCCGGCACTGACCTCTGAAACATGGGAAAAAATTCAGGCTAAATTAGACACCTGGAACGAGTATGATGAGTATTAAAAGATCTCTTCCAGAAGTTCTTTTTCAAATATCTTCATAAACTCAATCCGCTTTCCTGCAAGACTTTTAGCTTCCTGTGTATTCATCAAATCCTGCAGGAGATATAATTTTTTGTAGTAATGATCCAGCATAAAGGCAGTATCATCTAACGATCTGTTTGCTGCGACAGGTTCTTCTACGTGATAAAACAAAGATTTCATCTTCACGGAAGTTGCAGCACATCTTAGAATTCCTATTGCACCGATAGCATCCAAACGATCCGCATCCTGCAGGATAGCAGCTTCTATCGTCGATGGCTTCAGACCTCTGGAGAAGCTGTGTTCGATGATAATTGTTTGTATCTTTTTAATTTCTGTATCACTGAAGCCCGCTTCATTTAACAGGCTTACAGCAGCATCTGCAGACATTGCAGAAGCATTGGCTCTGTCAGGATGATCTTTGGGTACATTTACCAGATCATGGCAGAGTATACCTGCCAGCAAATGCTCTTTATCCACCTCCACATTTTCAGCTATCATCAAAGCATTTTTCATTACCCGCTGTATATGCAGCCAATCGTGCCCCGGATCATCTGCCGACAGATAAAACGGTTTTACCTTTTCTCTCAAAATATCCATCCGACTCATGCAGCAATTATAATCTTATTTTAGATGACCTTATCCAATGTTGAAAAATAAGGCTTGATATTTGAATCTATCCTTGCTGCACTCATCAAAAATACCGACAAAGATAATGAATTATATACGTCTGTTTCAACAGGTAAGACCATTTGTAAAGCAATACAAATGGCTGGTTTACGGAACTCTGCTGCTGACGCTTATCGGGTCATTTACTGCTCAGGTCAATGCCTGGATACTCAGATATACGGTGGATAGCATCACTGCTCTTGCAGATGTACCCGACAAGCTATCTCAGGGATGGAAAGTGCTCACGTTTATCAGCATTATTCTTGTCAGCAAAGAAATTATCAATCTCTTTGTACAGTATGGTCAGAAATTCTTTGGAGAAAAGCTCCGCATTTTCGTTTCACAGGACCTGGCACAAACTATTATCAATAAAATCCTCACCTACAGATTGTCATTTTTCACTGCGGGAGATAATGAATCCGGCAAATTACAAACACGAATCGACAGAGGAATAGAAAGCCTTACGAGGCTGGTCCAGATATTTTTCATCGATATATTACCACTTTTTGCCAATGCATTTGTAGCCTTGTTTATGATGTTTCAGGCTAATTTTTATGTAGGATTGGTCGGGTTATTTCTCATCCCTGTCTATTTTATTATTACACAATATCAGGCAAAATTTCTCAGTGGCTGGCGCAGAAAAATGCGCAGCTTCCGTGAGACAAAATCTCAGGGTATCATCAGTATTATAGATTCTATCACCGTCATCAAGTCTTTCAACAGGGAAGAAATAGAATCTGAAAAACAACTGAATATCCAGAAAGATCTGACCAATAACCAGCTTCAGACCAGGAAAGCCAATTTTTTCTTTACCGGGATCAAAGAAATCACTGAGCAGTTTGGCGTGGTAATCATCATCCTGCTTACAGCGTATTTTGTCTTAAACGGAGAAATGACCATCGGGGCAATTATGTTTCATATACTCCTGTTCAACAACGTTTCTGCTCCGGTCAGACAACTACACAGAATTTTTGATGAAATCAACGACGCGCTCATCTATTCCGAATCCTATTTTGATATTCTGGAAGCGGAGCATGAGACTGAAAGCTCCGGAGATTACAAACCAGCAAAAGTTAACGGTCTTTTCAGGATGGAGAATGTGGATTTTTCCTATCCCAACGGTACTCAGGCCTTGCATAATATCAATCTGGAAATTCGCCCGGATAAGATTACAGCACTCGTGGGACTTTCAGGAGCCGGTAAAACTACTGTCATTAATCTGCTGGACAAATTCTATTCACCATCTTCCGGGCAGATCATACTGGATGATATACCACTACAGCAATACGACACCAGACATCTGAGAAACCAGATTGGTCTTGTGCTTCAAAAAAATCATATTTTCAGCGGAACCATAGAGGAAAATATCCGGTATGGAAAAACAGATGCTACTTTTGAAATGATAGTAGAAGCTGCACAAAAAGCCTGTATACATGAGCAAATCATGGAATTACCTAACGGTTATCAGACCAAGGCACTTAATCTTTCCGGCGGACAACAGCAGCGTGTAGCCATCGCCAGAATGTTCCTCAAAAACCCTCCGATTATCTTCCTGGATGAACCGACAGCCAGTCTGGATGCAATTGCTACCGAACAGATTAAAAACAGCCTTGACGCCATCAAAAAAGATCGCACTGTGATCATTATTTCCCATTCTCTTTCCCAGATCATTGATGCTGATTATATCTATTCCATGAAAAACGGCCGCATTGCAGAACATGGCACACACGAAGAAGTCTATAATCAAAATGGTGTCTATAAAGAAATTTTTGATGCCAGCGCCAGAAGCATGAATATTGATAAGATTGCCAAAACTCTTGAGCAATAAGATATTCCAAATCCAAAACAGTCATTGTATTTTTAAAGAAACAATAGTGATATGAAAGTAAAATATCCTTCAAAAGTAGATTTCTGGATGTATGCTTTGATTGGTCTTATAGCGGGAGTAGCGTTCTATAATGTATATGTCTCCAAAGCATCTTTGATCTCATTAGCACCTTTGGCACTGGTAATTGCATTTATATTTCATATCATTTTCAGTACATACTATGTGGTGGAAGGTAACATCTTAACAATCAGGAGCTCTTTTTTGGTCAACAGAAAAATAGATATACTCAGGATACAAAAAATTGAGGATTCTTATAATCCATTGAGTGCCCCCGCTGCATCTCTGGACAGATTAAAAATCACTTATAACAATGGAATGAAAACCTTGATTTCTCCTAAAGACAAAGAAGCATTTATCAAACATCTGAAAACCATACAACCGGGTATCGTAGTCATCAGGAGAAAATAAAAAGACGCAGATTGCTCTGCGCCTTTCAAGTGAGATAATATCTATTTAAAACTGGTCAATATCCTGCCAGTTTATCTCAGCATTCGTTGCTATGCCATCCCAGCAAAGGTTGTTGAGGTCTGTTCTGATACTGGAGATACCTCTCTTATTCATGATAATGGCTACATTTATGGCATCTTTACCATTGCGTGCTAATACAGAATAGCCACCGGAAATACTACCAAAATGCTCCCAGTAAGGTGATACTACAGTCCAGCCGGCAGCATATTGTGTATAATTAGAAAGGGTTGGAACAGTAGTCATAGCTGTGATGGACGAATTACTTAAAATATCTTTTCTGTTACTGAACCCATCTACATAACACAACAGCTTTGTCAGATCTTTTGCGGAAGCTACCCATCCTCCCGCCGCGGCAATCCTGTTTAGATTCTCTGAATAAGGATCAACATCTCCTGCCATACCAGAAAAATAAAATTTCACTTCATTAGGTTGTCTTTGTGCCAGGGTTGCGCTGCTGATTTTCATGGACGTAATACCAATAGGTGCAAGAACTGATTCTTTAATATATTGTTCATAAGTTTTACCGGATACTTTTTCAATAATCTGTCCCAACAAAAAGTAACCAAAATTAGAATATGCATAAAAAGTACCCGGCTCTCTGGTCACAGGATGATTGTTAATGACCCATGATAATAGTTGAGCATTATTGAGTGTTGGCTGTTGCGGAAGAGGGTCATTCGTTGTATTTGTCCAGGCGCCGGAAGTATGGTTCAGTAAATGTCTTACGGTGATGCTCTTTAAGTTTGTTGTGTACGCGGCAGACTCACCATAAGTAGTGCCCAGAACCGCTCCTTCACCAAATACTTTTGCATCCAGTGTAAGCTTTCCTTCATCAATTAATTTAAAAATAGCTATGGAAGTTATAGGTTTCGAAACACTGCCCACCCGGAAAAGATGCGTGATAGTTGCTTTTTCATTGGCTTCTGTATCTGCATATCCATAAGCTTTTACGTAGACCAGCTTTTCATTTTTTGTAACTGCCAGTGTCAGACCCGGAATATTGTATTTAGTCATAAATTCAGCCACCTTATCATCTACCAATGCAATATCTTTCTGTTTTATCCCGGGAATTTCTTTCTCTTCTTTCTCTTCCTTGTCTTTGCTACACCCGATTAAAGCTATGCAAAACATCATAGCGAAACCCCACTTTGTAAGTAATCTGTAATTTTTCATAATGTGCTTGTTTTATGTCTATATCGTAATGATTTCAAAAAGGTCATCATTGATATTCAAAAACAACTTTACTTTTTGTAGCCTGTTTAGGACAACGTATAACAAAAAAGACGCAGATTGCTCTGCGCCTTTCCTTTATTGTCTTTTAAATTTGAGTTTATTGTATCAGTAGTTTTCCTACCGACAGACCTTCTGCTGATTGCACCTGTATCAGATACATGCCTTTAGACAATCTGCTCACATCAATATCTGAATAGTTTTGATTCAAAGTTTGTGATTGTATTACTTTACCTGAAATATCCATCAATCTCAATGTAGCTCTTTCGTTGGAAGACCACTCTACCCGAACCTTGTCTTTTGCAGGATTCGGATAGATTTTCAAAGAGGTATTGGTTTGAGTATAAACGGAAGTAACAGTTGCAATTCTCGTCAAGGCTTTGTTTGTAATCACAGGTTCGTTGAAGTCAAAATAAATTCCTGCTCTGTTATAAATACTATCACCTACAGCCAAGTCTTTATTCGCTTTCACTGCCAAAGTTACAAACCCATGCGATGCAGGTTCATTCACATTACTGTCCGGTAAAAGGATATTGTCAAAAGTAAATGCAGCAATGCCCTGTCCGGTATATTCCCATGTGAAATCATGGCTTGCTCCTAATACTCTGATACTTGAAGGGGCGAGGTTGCCAATGATTGTATCGACTACGATTACCTTAAATGCGGTATCAGTTCCTGTATTCTGGAAACGGATGGTATAAACCAGTTCCTGCGCATTGGAATTTTCAGGAGTCAGAGATGTGTAGTTGACAATCTTATCATTAGGGTCGTAGCTGCCCATAATGATATCTGAAATAGTGTAATAATTATCAGATGGTGTTGCATCTGTCTGACTTGCTGAGCTCACCCACATTTCGTATTGATATGGGTTACCTAAGATGGTAGCTGTAGCTGGAAGCTGAGTCTGAACTTTAAATGATGTATTAGTCAGTTTAGCGAGATTTACATTTTCCCAGATGATGGTATCGTTATCAGTTCTATAACCTGCCGGTGTAGCACTTTCTAATGACCAGTCCTTTGGTTTTTTGATTTTGACTGTTACATCAGAAAGGTCATTAATTCCCAGATTTTCTGCAAAGGCAGTTACTGATGTTTGCATTCCCGGACGTGCGACCAGATTGGTTCCTGTGATTTTTAAATCTTTTACATCATCTATCTGTATCAGAAAATGAACGGAATCATTCACATAATTTTCGTCATAAACTATGGTTTTGACGGCTGGCAATATAGCTGAAACATTAGGATGATTAGAATTTGCTTTTATTTCAAATGTTCCTGGTTCTCTTAATATCAGCTTGTAAATTCCGTCTTTGTTGGTTGTAGCAAAAGTTTCTTCATTGAGAGATAAAACTCCTCCATATACAGGAACCTCTCCGGCATCTTTCACTCCGTTTTTGTTCATGTCATAATAGACTGTACCACTCAAAATAGTATACTCATCTGCATTACATATAAATTGATTATCAGTACATACAGGCCATGCTTCTGTGGCTTTCACATACCGGGTTTCATTTGGAATACAGGTAATTGCACCCAAATTTCTACCTTCAAAAAGTTTTAAATTTTTAGGAAAGACAGGAAGACATTTAAGAGTTGTAATATCACTTAAATAAATAGAGTCAAGTTGTTCTGTAAAATCAGGAATTGATGGAATATTCATTCTTCGTAGATTCAAATATTTCAACTGTTTTGGGAATTTATCGATTACATCTACTCCAGTAACATTATTTATGAATAGCTTCTCAATACGGTCTGGTAAAAGTTGAAAAAAAACGGGAGAAACACTTACAGAAGCAAGAAAGAACATTTTTAAAGAATCTGATATTTCAAAGTCATTTATTGCATAGTCATACAGATGTAATTCTTTGATATCTTTTGGTAATTTAAGAATATTGAGTTCTTGTCGTTTACCTGTAGGAACTCCTGTATAAACATTTGCAAGAGACAATAATTTTAAACTAGGATTACTTAAACTAAAATCTGTAGCATTATTTATTTCATCTTTAACATCCCAAAAAACTACCTCTTCTAACAAGCGTAAATTTTCCAATCTTTTGTAGTCAAAATCAAAAACATATAGTACTAAAATTTTTAAATTATCGGGCAAATTAAAGGAGATTCTTTTTCCCGGCACCTCCAATTGAAGGAAATTTAATGTTTCAGGAAATTCAAGATTAATAGCAAAATTTCCAATCACATCTCCCACAATATACTCTGATACTATTAAATTTGTCAAATCAGTTGGCCATCTATCAATATCATAACCATCAAATTTAGTAGTGTGGATTTCCAAGTTTACAATTGAATTTGGTAAGTTTCTTATGATTAAATAATTAGGTTTTCCTGTTCCTAATCCATAAAAAGTAGAATGGAGTGTAAGATGTTTTAGATTTTGGCTGAAATTTTTAAAATCGCAATGAATGATACTATCCCTTCTCAAGTAATTCGTAAATTCAAGAGTAATACTATCTGTGTATTTATAATACTCTAATATGTGTAAGGCTTTGTCAACTTCCAATTCCTTTTTTGGGGATATGTTTAAGTTTTCAGAAGTAATACTATTTGAACACGAAGTATCTATCTGATACATACTTCTAGCCGAATCTAAGCGAATACATAAACCTGTTGCATACTCATAACCCGGCAAATCCACCCACTGAGCTTTCGCCTGAAATCCCAATAAACAAAACAACAATAAAGTAAAAACAGACCTCATATTTTGAAAGTTTGCACGAATATACTAAAAAACGAATCTGATATTTTTTGAAATAAAAAAGACACAGATTGCTCTGCGCCTTTCCTAACTATAAAAATCACTTGTTGATTTTAACTACTATTATTGTTTAGTACAGCTTTCGCCTCATTTCGTCAGAACTATGATTCCTGAGATTGTTTTGATTTGTATGACATTCTCTAAAAATCATAGCTATCATGAAAATCAACTAAATCACAGTTCAGACAGATTATCGGTTGTGTCAGCTTATTCGTCAATCAAAAATCTACAATCGTCAATACTACAAAACAATATTCACAATCCTGCCCGGCACTACAATCACTTTTTTAGGAGATTTGCCTTCCAGCCATTTTTGTACATCTGCTTCTCCAAGTACTAATTCTTCTACTTCTTTGGAATTCAATGAAGCGGAAACTTCCAGCTTGACACGGACTTTACCATTGATAGATACAGGATACAATACATTGTCCTCTACCAGATTTTTCTCATCAAACAATGGGAAAGCTGCATCGAATACCGTTCCTTCCTTGCCCATTCTCGTCCACAATGCTTCTGCGATAAACGGAGCTAAAGGAGCCATCAATACAGGAATTGTTTCCAAAGTCGTCCTGCTCAGCGGAGTCAGCTTTCCGAAATCATTCACTGCTATCATCAATGCACTCACAGCCGTATTGAAAGAAAAACGCTCGATATCGTCCGTTACTTTCTTGATAGCTTTGTGCAATACTTTCAATTCATCTTTAGAAGCTTCTTCTTTGACAGTAGGGTTTCCAGCTTCATCAAAGTTGTACAATCTCCATACTTTCCTAACGAACTTACTCACCCCTTCGATACCGTTGGTATCCCATGGTTTGTGCGCTTCGATAGGTCCGAGGAACATCTCAAACATACGGAAGGTATCTGCGCCGTACTGAGCTATCATGTCATCCGGGTTCACTACATTGAACTTGGATTTAGACATTTTTTCTACTTCCCAATCACACTCAATGTTCCCTTCTGAATCTGTTATAAAAAAGTAATTGTCTAATTTATTCTTTTTAGCAAGAAGCTTATTGATATTAATTTTATCATTGTCAACAACATTAACATCAATATGTGTCCTTATATAGTTTTCAGGAAAATTTGGAACAGAATACGTCCCCTGATGAGCAATATCATGTGTTTTATAAAACTCGTTTATATTACTTTCCACTTCTGAAATTTTATGTAATATTTCTTTGTACTCCAACTCCTCTTCTTGAGTTAAACTTGATAATTCTTGATTGGAAAGTTTTTTTAGTTTTAGATATACATTTTTAGAAATTGCTACAATCGGAGAATGAATATTGTGTTTTAAATGAGATTTAGATTTCACGTCCTTTGGAGTAACATTATTAATAACTACAGCTTTATAAATAAAATTACTTCTTCCCTGAATCATCCCCTGATTCACCAATTTTTTGAATGGTTCTTCAGTACTGACCCAGTTATTATCCTTAAAGAATTTGTGCCAGAATCTACTATATAATAAGTGACCCACTGCGTGTTCCGTACCACCGATATACAAATCCACATCCTGCCAGTATGCCTGTGCTTCCTGACCTACAAATGCTTCTTCGTTTTTCGGGTCCATATATCTTAAAAAGTACCAGCTACTGCCCGCAAATGCCGGCATGGTATCCGTTTCTCTTGTTTTGCCATCACCCAGAGCATTCACCCATTCAGGTGCATTTGCCAGTGGAGAACGGCCATCAGCAGTCGGCTTGAAATCTTCTACCGTAGGCAATGTCAACGGCAATTCGGTTTCGTCTAATACACGCACGATGCCGTCCTGGTCATAATACACCGGGAACGGTTCGCCCCAATATCTCTGACGGCTGAATCCCGCATCCCGCATACGGAAATTGACTTTGCCGTAGCCCTTGCCCAATTTTTCCAGTTCGGCTATCACCGCAGGTACAGCTTCGCTATACGTCATACCATTGATAAAATCAGAATTGACATATTTCCCGTCTTTCGTCGGGTCTGCTTCCTCTTCAGTATTTTTCTGTGCATCCAGAATCTGGATGATTGGTAAATCAAATTTTCTTGCAAATGAAAAGTCTCTCTGGTCACCGCTCGGCACCGCCATCACCGCACCCGTACCATAACCTGCCAACACATAATCCGCAATGAATACAGGAACTTTCGCTCCATTCAACGGATTGGTGACATAAGCTCCGGTAAACTGACCACTGACCACTTTTTCCTGTTGGCGTTCGATATCCGATTTCGCAGCACATACTTTTTTGTACGCATCTACCGCTTCCGCATATTCAGGAGTAGTGATTTGACTGACCAGATCATGCTCTGGTGCTATCACTAAGAAAGATACTCCGAAGATGGTATCTACTCTCGTCGTGAAAACTTCTACATCTGCATTATGCCCTTCCAACGGGAAGCTCACCATCGCACCGATAGATTTGCCTATCCAGTTGCGCTGCATTTCTTTCATAGAATCCGACCAGTCCAGCGTATCTAATCCCTGCAACAATCTTTCAGCATAAGCCGTGATGCGCAGAAACCATTGCGACATTTTTTTGCGCTCTACCGGATGACCTCCACGCTCAGAAACACCGTTGACGATTTCATCATTTGCCAGTACAGTCCCTAAAGCCGGACACCAGTTCACCAAAGCATAGCTCTGATAGGCCAGACGATACTGCATCAGGATTTCCTGTTGTTGTTTTTCAGAAAAAGATGTCCATTCTTCAGCAGTAAATTCAGCAGTTTTCTCATCACATGCCGCCTGTAAATCTGTATTTCCTGACTGAGCAAAAATCGCTGTCAACTCAGAGATATTTCTTGCCTTTTCAGCCGATTTATCATACCAGCTGTTAAATAGCTGTATAAAAATCCATTGCGTCCAGCGGTAATATTCCGGTTCGCTCGTGACCACTTCACGTGACCAGTCATACGAAAAACCGATTTTATCCAGCTGTCTTTTATAAGTAGCGATATTTTCTATCGTCGTTTTTGCAGGATGCTGACCCGTCTGGATAGCATATTGCTCCGCCGGGAGACCAAATGCATCAAATCCCATCGGATGCAGCACATTGAAACCTTTCAGCCTTTTATATCTTGAAAAAATATCAGATGCGATATACCCCAGCGGATGCCCTACGTGCAATCCCGCACCTGAAGGATAAGGGAACATATCGAGCACATAATACTTAGGTTTTGACGTATCTATATTGACTTTGTAAACATCATTGTCCGCCCATTTCTTTCGGGCTTCTGCCTCTATGATTGAAAAATCAAATTCCTGCATGATGAGATTTTATAATTTAAGTGCGCAAAGGTACGGATTTTTTAGACGCCAGACAATAGAACTTTAGACGTCAGACAATAGACAAAAGACATTGAAAATATCGTGTTTCATTAGTCTTGAGTCTTAAATCTTCTGTCTCAGGTCTTTAAAATCAGGGGCTACCCCATTCCTCCACTATCGTTGCGGATTGGGTCGGGCTATCACTACGACTTCCCTCACCACCACGGGTTAAACCCACGTGGCTATGAGTGTGATTCTCCGTTCTATCCCTCAGCCAGCGGAGCTTCTAACTAGGAGAAGTGGAATATTGGATGCTACAAACAACCAGACAGCTTGATCAATAGCATATTAAGGCTCTGCTTGTAGTCAAAACGCAATAAAAAATCGCAAAATAAAACACGTGTAAAAACAATAAAAAATGCACGTATTTAAGATTAATTTTGTATATTGATTTTTAAACATGGCATTATGAATACGAAATTAACTTTAACAATAGAACAGTCCGTCATCGAAAAGGCGAAAAAATATGCACGAAAAAAAGATAGAAGTCTGTCTGATTTGATTGAAAATTATCTGAAAGCACTAACAAATGGAGATAGTGAAAATAATGAAGAAGAATTAACTCCAACAGTAAAATCTTTGAGAGGAGCTTTCAAAATATCCAAAGACTTTGATTATAAGGAAGAATTGACTGACAGCTTATCCAAAAAATATCTGTAATGAATAAAATTCTGATTGACACAGATGTCATTCTTGACTTTTTCTTTGACAGAAAACCATTTTCCGATGAAGCCTCACAAATTTTGAGTCTTTGTGAAAAAGGACAAATTGCTGGTTATATTACTTCCATTTCTATTAGCAACATATATTACCTACTCCGAAAAACTGCCAAACACGAAAAAGTCATTGACAGCGTAAAAGCCTTGATGAACATCATCGACGTTACGACTACCAATAAAAGTGCTGTTATGAACGCACTACATTCAGAATTCAAAGATTTTGAAGATGCACTCCAGAATTTTTCTGCTCAGACTTCAGGCGAAATCAAAGTGGTTGTGACAAGAAATATCAAAGATTATAAAACAAGTAAATTATCCATCATGACGCCGGAAACTTACTTGAAGACCATCAGATAGTTCCTTCCATCAATAAGAATAGTCTCGCAACTAATCTGACTTCCTAATGAAATATAGCGTTTTAGGAGCTATTCAAAATTTCTCTTAGATAATTGAGAAAATCAGTTAAGCATAGAAACTTCCATTTTTCTCATGCGGTAAAAAACCAAAACAAATACCGCAAAAATGCGGCGAATAATTTCTAAAACTTCTACAGACTCAGCTTTAAGAGATATTAAAGACCTGATTGGAAAAGGAATTTTACAACAGACAAACGAAGCTCTCAAAACCCAACAAACCATTTTTCATACCAAATTTTAGGTATTTAATATCACAAATATTGTCACCAAACAACAATTATCCGTAGCACTAAAAATCTCTAACTTGCAATAGTTTTAAACTTCAATTCAGAACATATCTCATGAGTGATACTAATAATGCGGTGCAGGAAGCACAGAAAAAAACCAAACCTTTGGTTCCTAAAATCAAAGAATTAATTGACGGCAGCCAGTCTGTCATTCTCGGAACTGTAGATGCAGATGGCAACCCAAGCGCCAGCTATGCACCTTTTGCGCAGATAGACAATAAATTCTATATCCTTGTGTCTTTCATGGCTCGTCACACCAGAAATCTGAAAGATATCAAAAAGACATCAGTCATGTTTATCGAAGATGAATCTGCTACCAAACAAATCTATGCCCGCCACAGACTGACGCTGGATGCCACCACTCAGCAAGTAGAGAGAGATTCTGAGCTCTGGACCACAGCAGTTGCCAAACTTCAGGAAAAACACGGAAAAATCTTAGACCTTTTAACAGGTATGGATGATTTCATCATGATAGAGCTCATTCCATTGAAAGGTGCTTATGTCAACGGATTTGGTAGTGCATATTTTGTAAGTGACCAGCTGGAAATCGTTCAGCACAGAAATGACATCGCTCATACTACCAGAGAAGAGAAAAAATAAAAAAAATAAACTTAAATAAGGGAGACAAAAGACTGAAGGCTTTGTCTCCTTTTTATTTTAGACGAGATAGCGACAAAACAAAAATATCACCTGTGCTTGACGGTAAAAACCCTTAAACAATTTAAACTTTAAACAGTCTCTACTCAAAATTGTCAAAAATCTGGTTCATCAGCCTTTGAAGAGTATAGAAATCTTCTTCTGACAGATTTGTCCATCCTTTTCTACGAAAAGCCATCAGGTGCGGATGAAAGTCACCTACCATTTCACGACCTTTTTGGGATAAAGAAATTCTGAATTTTCTCCTGTCTACCGGGCAAGGTACTTTTTCGACATAACCTTTATTGAGCAATAAATCTATAATTCTGGTAACAGTCGGAGCATCTTTATAGGTATTTGTAGCCAGATCTATCTGCGACAAAGTTCCTTTGGTATAGAGCTCATAGATAATCACCCACTGGTCAACAGTAATGTCATAGCCCAATCTATACAGTTCCTTCTGAAGTTCGTGCTTCAGCTTTTTCCAGCTTCTTTCTATCAGCAAGGCGTAGTATAAATCCATCCAGTAAGATATTCAAATTAAAAAATCGGTGAACAAATATAGAAAAAAACACGCATGCTATAAACAGTAATTTAAACTATTTATGATATACATTCATGGGCAGATATAGTTGTTATACTGAAAACCTTCAGAACAAGTAAAGTGAGACTGCCTTGATTTTGACAGCGGATGACGGACATCAGATCGCCGTTATCTTGCTTAAAAACAAAAAAAGCCACCCTTTCGGACAGCTTTCTGATATATTTTTGAGTTCTGTACTATTGCCTGATAATATTATATGTAGCCTGCTTTCCTTCTGACTCTATTCTCAGGTGATACATTCCAGCAGGCAGCTTTGAAAGGTTCAGATTGTCCAGAATAACAGAGGTTTTGTTATAATGTTTTATCATTAATGTTTTTCCATCCACACTAAATAGTGATATCCTGAATGTAGCCTGCTTCGTTGCTGTCAGGTCTATAGTAAGATAATTATTTGCCGGGTTAGGAAAAATTTTCACCGAATTAACAAAAGAGATATTGCTTCTGTCCTTTGTTACAATAATGCTTATCGAATCAGTTTTCGTTGCAGAACAATCATCCAGTGTAGCATTCAACACAATATAGAATTGCCCGGTAGAAAGATAAGTATGAACAGGATTTTGTTCTCCGGATGTATTGCCATCTCCCAACGACCAGCTGTAAGTATCATTTCCATCAGGAGCGGTCAGCTCTACAACATTCTGGTTGAGTGACTTTGTAAAATCAACATTAGGTAAAGGTTTTACTGTAAGATGATGGATGATAATGCTATCACAGAAAGCTCCGGGAATAGTATCTCTATAGGTTCCTGATTCTGTATAGGAATTTCCATTAAAATCGAAAGCATCACCCTCACAAATAGAAGGATAGCTTTCTCTCACCAAATTATCCACTACATATACAGTAACGGTATCTGTTTGCTGATGCGGCCCTACTGTACCTGTAACAAAATAACTGGTCGTAACAGTCGGAGTTATTGAAATACTTGCACCGGTTGCTCCTGTACTCCAAAGATAGCTGCTGGCCCCACTCGCTCTAAGCACAACTCTTTGGCCTAAACAAATAGTAATATCCGTACCAGCTGTCACGCCTATAGACAAAGTAGTTGCTGTGTTTGTATTCACTGGCTCACTATGATCGAAGCTAATATTTGCTGAATTTGTCGGATGATGCACTCCGGCCCTTAGATTCTTACTGTACTTCACTTTAAATGTCAAAAACCCTCTGCTTCCAGTTTCATCCACCGCGCTTCCTGGTAGTTTGATATCAGAAAAATTAAAAGTCAGGGTATTGTCCTTTCTTTTAAAAGTATATGGATGTGAAGCGCTCAAAGGTTGAAAAGTATTCCAATCCAATATATTGCCCACGTCATTAATCACGACATTATTTACAGTATCATTAGTAGTATTCTGAAAACGAATGGTATAAGTCAGATAATTCCATTCGGCTACAGCTTCTGATGACAAGAAGGTAATATCCACGGACTTATTATTTACCTCATAAGTAGCCGATACAACTTCCTTGAAAACATAGTGATTATTGGATGGTGTCGCATCTGATAAATCATTTCCTATTTCCACATAGCTGCTTAATGAATCATTGACCATTATACTGCCAGATCCTGTTACATTTACTTTTATGCTTTTTTGACTGAACAAAGGCATATCAGTAACATCCCATATCAAAGTGTCGCCACTGGTAGAGTTAGGCGCAGGTAGTGCATCTTTAAAAATTAATTTATTATCCAGCTTCAACTTAACTTTTCCATTATAAGAATCTCCTCCTTC
This sequence comes from bacterium, assembly GCA_037189845.1. Lineage (GTDB taxonomy): Bacteria > Bacteroidota > Bacteroidia > Chitinophagales > JADIYW01 > JAMLHH01. Next base: position 14,303 of record JBBCIS010000011.1, on the reverse strand, counting down.
ATTGTTATACGTAATGATATATGCATTCTCCTGATCTTTCCGGGTCACATAATTGCTCGTCATAGATACAGAAGCGTCATTAACAATTGTATCAGCTACAACCTTAAAATAAACGGTATCCCGGTTCCCGTAATTATCTCTTGTAATTATATGGGATGCCGGTTCAAATCTGAATGTACCTATGGTAGCAGCTGGAGTAATTTTAGTATGACCAACATCTGAAGAGACTACAAAAAAACCTGTAGGTGGAGTCATTATAGAATAAGTACCTTCGTTGACAAGTACAGACAACATGATATTATTTATAAACACATCTGATTCATCAGGCTGATCATTGTTATTTTTATCTAAATAGATTTTACCGTAAATAATATTTTTAGGACCGGCATCACAGCTGTCTATAATTTGCTGTACGTTATTACATGCAAACGGATTATTAGAAATTTCTGCTGTTTCATAATTCTCCCTGGACAATATACCTTGAATAGCACAACAATTCACTAAGCTTGAATTATTTACCACCTTTAGATTCCCGATTCTTGAATATTCTGAATTTGAAAGTTGGCTCAGGAAATTCAGGTTATTTAAGCTATTATTGTTTTCCACCGTGACACTCTCCATATAATAGAAGCCCATATAGTCTAAATATGTCAGGGCAGGATTGTCCTTAAAAAATACGGTTGGTGCATCATATAACGGACTTCCATATCCTATCTCCATAAAATATACAATACTGTCCAGTTTCAGATTATTTTCTACATATAATGTTTGTAGCTCATCCGGAAAACTAGGTAAAGTCAATTTAGAAATTCCGTCATTATTTTTAACATACAGATGAATCACCTTACACGCATTATTAAAGTCAATATTTTTCAAGTTGTCATTATTATCAATAGCCAGAACTTGTACTCCAACATTATTACCTGTTTTAAAAAACAATTCAATATCCGTTAGCTTAGGATTGTTTCTGATAACTATAGTATCAAACACCTCACTATGTTCTACGTTTTTATCATACAATGATGTCATATAACCTTTCAAATCATCTATGCTAATCAGTTCGGTATTTCCCGAAACTTGAAGCCTATGTCGTTGAACCAATGATTTTGTATTTCTAAGTCCATGTAAATCGGAGATTTTAGTATTCTCAATAAATAAACCATATCCTATAAGACTATCCAGTTTATATAAGCTGTCAATATTTACAATATCTGACCCACTAATTTGTAAACTACCTACAATCTTATCATAATTAAATGCATCTACTTCTGCCTGTGTAGTCAGCGTAAGATCTCCGGTATATGTCTGGGCGAACAGCGATGTACCCGTCAGAAGAAAAATCAACAGGAGGTAAATATTTTTCATGGATAGAAATTTATATAATCTAAGATAGCTATTGAACAGAAATAAAAAAACTTTAAAAAATTCCCTGAACATTAGAAAATTGAATGAGCTACAGACAACTATCTTTGAGTTATCAAAGCATTCCTGAAACAAAAAAGGCTGCCCAAATGGACAGCCTTGATTTTATATTACAGTCTATCTGATTATTTAGTCGCTGAGATAGGCGTAAATTTTGTCAGGTTGATACCATCAACAGCTGATTTGTACTCATCTGCATTTGGTATTCTTCCTAAAACAGCTGATAATACTACTACAGGAGTAGATGCTAATAAGGATTCTCCTTTTTTACCATCTCTGTCTTCTACTACACGACCCTGGAAAAGACGGGTGGAGGTAGCCAATACAGTATCTCCTTTTTCAGCTTTCTCCTGATTACCCATACAAAGGTTACAACCCGGACGCTCTAAATACATGATATTTTCGTATTCAGTACGTGCAGTGCTTTTAGGTAATAAGTCGCTAAACTCGAAACCGGAGTATTTCTGTAATAGTTCCCAGTCTCCTTCGGCTTTCAATTCATCGATAATATTATAAGTAGGAGCCGCAACCACCAGTGGAGCATTGAATTTTACGGTACCTTCATTTTTCTCAATATTTCTCAGCATTTGAGAAACGATTTTCAGGTCGTCTTTGTGTACCATACAGGAACCCACGAATCCTAAGTCCACTTTCTTGTCACCACCGTAGTATGTCAGATCTCTGATAGTATCGTGCGTATAACGTTTTGATACGTCAGCATTGTTTACATCCGGGTCAGCGATCATCGGTTCAGCAATCAAATCCAAGTCAATCACAACTTCAGCATAATACTTGGCATTTGCATCCGGTTGTAATGCAGGCTTAGCACCTGATCTGATTTCTTCGATACGCTTGTTGGCTTTTTCGATCAATCCGTGAAGAACATTGTTTTTATTCTCCATACCCTTGTCAATCATGATCTGGATACGGGATTTAGCAATTTCCAATGATTGGATCAAAGTATCATCCTGAGAAATACAGATAGAAGCTTTTGCTTTCATCTCAGCAGTCCAGTCAGTGAATGTAAATGCCTGGTCAGCTAAAAGTGTACCGATATGTACCTCGATGATTCTTCCCTGGAATACGTTCTCCCCACCAAATTGCTGTAGCATTTGCAGCTGAGTAGCGTGCACTACATCACGGAAATCGATGAATTCTTTCATTTTTCCTTTGAAAGTCACTTTCACAGACTCAGGAATCGGCATCGTTGCTTCACCGGTAGCCAATGCTAATGCAACTGTACCGGAGTCTGCACCGAATGCAACACCTTTTGACATTCTTGTATGAGAGTCACCACCGATAATGATAGCCCACTCATCAATAGTGATATCATTCAATACCTTGTGAATAACGTCGGTCATAGAGTGATAAACTCCTTTAGGGTCACGAGCTGTGATCAAACCGAATTCATTCATGAATTTCATCAGCTTAGGGATGTTAGCCTGTGCTTTTTTGTCCCAGACTGATGCTGTATGACAACCTGACTGGTATGCGCCATCCACGCTTGGAGAGATAACGGTTGCAGCCATTGCTTCCAGTTCCTGAGCTGTCATCAGACCGGTAGTATCCTGAGAACCTACGATATTCACTTTTACACGAACGTCAGAACCGGCATGTAATACTTTACCCGGTGTTACACCTACAGCATTTCTGTTGAAGATTTTTTCAACTGCTGTTAAGCCCTGACCTTCTACAGAAACTTCTTTTGCGGGTGCAAATACTGCAGGAGCTTGTATACCTAAAGTTTGCGCTGCAAAAGTCTGGATTTTCTTACCAAATACGATAGCGTAAGAACCACCGGCCTTGATAAACTCCATTTTTTGTGGTGTTAAAGAACGGGAAATATCAATCAATTCTTTATCACCGTTGTATAATTTTTTAGTTTTTGTATTGATTGTTAAAACAGTACCTGTAGCTACAGAATATGCTTGTTCTAAAACCGGCTCACCTTTTTCATTACGAACTACGTTACCGTTTTCGTCAGTTTTCTTCACCCAGTTTTTCAGGTCGATACCGATACCACCGGTTACGTCCACTGTAGTTAAGAAGATCGGAGAAATACCGTTAGTACCCGCTACGATCGGAGCAATATTGACAAAAGGAACATAAGGGCTGGCTTGTTTACCTGTCCATAATGCTACGTTGTTTACACCGGACATACGGGATGACCCTACGCCCATTGTACCTTTTTCAGCGATCAGCATCACGCTCGCATCCGGATGTTGTGCCTGCAGAGCTCTGATCTCCTGTTGTGCTTCAGGAGTGATCATACACAGACCATGCAGCTCACGGTCAGAACGAGAGTGCGCCTGGTTACCCGGAGAAAGTAAGTCTGTAGAGATATCACCTTCAGCAGCGATATAAGTTACTACTTTGATTTCTTCAGCGATTTCAGGTAGTTTGGTAAAGAACTCAGCTTTTGCGTAGCTTTCTAAAATATCTTTAGCAATAGCATTACCTGCATTGTAAGCGTCTTTTAAACGCTCTGTATCTGCTTCATAAAGGAAAACTTGTGTTTTTAGAACTTCAGCAGCTTGTTTAGCAATTGCTTCGTCACTACCTAATGCTAAATCTAAAAGCACTTCGATAGAAGGACCACCTTTCATGTGAGACAACAATTCAAAAGCATACACCGGAGTGATTTCATTGACAACTGCTTCGCCTAAGATGATTTCTTTTAAAAATTTAGCTTTTACACCAGCCGCAGGAGTAGTACCCGGCAAAGTGTTGTAGATAAAAAATTTAAGAGAGTCAGTACGATACTCGTTGTTTAAATCTTTAATTTGCTCAATGATTTCGCTCAGTAATTCAGCGCCGTCAATTGGTTTAGGATGAAGACCTTGTTCTTTACGTTCTTCAATTTCCTTCATGTAATCCTTATAAATGCTCATAACAGTAGTCTTTTCAATGTAAAAGGCCTTGTGAACCGATACATTTTTTAGTGTTAATCAATCAATCGTTTTCAAGGCGCAAAGATACCTATTTGAATACAAAAATTTGATATTCTGTGTTCAAATATCTTGGTCAGAAAGAGAATATTTGCATTATTTATTAGTAATATCCCATAATAAAAGGATTTCTCACTTCAAAAGTCGATAATTTAGAACGAGTCTTTCCTTTTGCAGTATTTAACAGAACTTTTATCTGATATTTTCATTGAACACATGAATAGATTTCTTTTCTAAGAAAAGTTGAAAACAGTGCAATATTTAAATTTCCGTCCTGCCTTCAACATTTTAAGCAGTCTTACTATCTTTAGTTATGCTATACCAACGAATGCCCATTGAGGCGGAATCGCCGGAGGAAAGAGGATATTCTACTATCAAATATAATTTGGCAGAAAGTTCTGTCAGAGATTTGAGCTTAAAACAACTCGATATTATTCCGGAAGACCTTCTATTGAGCTACGGCGTACATAGAGGTGATGACGCTCTAAGAACTGCTGTTGTAGAAGGAGATTCAAATCTGAATGCCTCACATGTCCTCATTACTCCCGGTGCTGCCGGAGCACTATTTTTTATAGCTACCAGCCTTTTACAGAAAGAAGACCACCTCATTGTATTAAGACCGAATTACGCTACAAACATTGAAACTCCCAAAGCCATTGGTTGTGAAATAACGTATATCGACCTTCAGTTTGATTCGGGATACCGATTGGATCTAACTCAAATAGAAAGAGTAATTCAACCCAACACCAAGCTCATTAGTATTACCACACCACATAATCCTACCGGAATTATTTATTCGCAGGAAGAAATAACGCAACTGATTACTATAGCTAAAAATGCCGGCGCAAATTTATTGGTCGATGAAACCTACAGAGATTTACTTCTGAGTTCTACTGCACCTGCCTATGCTGCCGGAATGAATGATTGCGTCATTAGTGTTGCTTCGCTCTCTAAAGCGTACGGGGTTCCCGGAATTAGAATCGGGTGGATAATTTGCAAGGACATGCATCTCATGGAAAAATTTCTTGCTGCCAAGGAGCAAATCATTATCTGCGGAAGTATTTTGGATGAAGCTGTTGCACTACAAGTTTTTAAGAAAAGAGAGCAAATTCTTCAATTTCAGCTCGATTGGGCAAAAAAGAACAAAATTATCTTTGATGGTTTCATGCAAACGTCAAAATTCCTGGAGTGGAATGCTCCACAGGGCGGGGTGGTGGCTTTTGTAAAAATTAAAGATGAAATTTCTTTAAACATTTCTGCTTTTTATCAAAAACTTACCGAAGAGTATAGCACTGTCGTCGGGTGTGGACATTGGTTCGAACAAGATGACCGCTATATGCGAATTGGGTTCGGATATCCCGGTGAAGAGGAATTTAAACAGGGATTAATGAATATTGAACGAGCTATTGAAGATGTGATGGATTCGAAATAAGAAGACGTTTACACGAAGTGAAAAATTGAACAGATTTTATATCGGTTCTACTCAAGTTGGTTATGAAAAGAGGATACTCCATCACAATCTTCATTCATACGGAGCACACAAATATACCGCCTCTGCTTCCGACTGGATATTGCACCTCTGGATTCCAACCACTGATATATATCACGCTATCAAAATAGAAAAGAAAATCAAATTGATGAAATCGTCCTCCTATATCTGCAACCTGGTAAAATATCCTGAGTTGAGAGAAAAGATATACAATGAAACTTCCGGATAAGCTTTCATCTCAAACACAACTCCAGTACTTAATTTAAAAAAATCGTCCGGAACTATTTGAAAAATTAAAGAATAATGTACTTTTGCATTCCTTTATGACAGCAATGTCGGGTCCTATAGCTCAGCCGGTTAGAGCATCTGACTCATAATCAGAGGGTCCCTGGTTCGAGCCCAGGTGGGACCACCCAATAAAAAAGCACCTTACTCTTCGTAGGTGCTTTTCTGTTTATAGCGTAAAATCGTTATTCCACTATCCCGATGATTCTCCAGATATTCCAGATGTTTTTGTACCAGAACTTCCATTTGTTTTTCAAAGCCTGTCCTTCTTCTCTTTCCCAAAAGTGCAGGTCATGCACAGGATAAAGATATCCAAATTGATATGAGGTATGGTCAGGCCGCTTAGTCGCCAGCTCAGATACAGGATATCTGTAATGCGCCTCCCTGGAACGTACTATTTTTAATGCATTTAGTCTGATATTATCGGCTTCATCCAGGTACTGTAATGCTGCTTTTCTGGCTTTTTTATCTTTTACGATAGATGCACTTCTGAACTCCAACAGATAGGTTAATGTTGCAGCACGATGCTCAGCTCTTTTAGCTACAATATCCAAACTCTCAATTATTTCCTGCAGAATAGGATTCTTTAAATCACTTGCAGTTAAATCATTGCGATAAATCTGATATTGTTGAGAGAATTTTTTCAAGGCAGGTATGACATGCTGCGTGAGACTATCTACTACATCTTTCGATATTTTATTTCTGATTGCAGAATAATCGTATGCCGGTTTAGGATGAAAAGGAAGATTCTGCCCAAAAGGCATCTCATCTGTCACTGTCATCGCGGTCAAATATTGCATCAGGTTATTCACTTTGATTTCCTGCTCCTGTAGTGCAACAACATTTTTAAAATATTGCTGTGCTGATTTTGAAGAAGTGACTTTATCAAAATATTGTTCAGGATAAGGAACTACTTCCTGACCGTTGACAGTTGTCTTCCAGCTCCAGTTGGCTATGCTCCAGTCAATCAACCAGTAGCTCCACTCCCATCCGCTGCTGAAAGTCAGATGACCTTCTACTCCTATGTCATTACAGTACAAAATATCTTCTAATCTTCCATTGAGGTAGGATGTCAGAAACATGGGAATACTGGCATCAAAAGTCACCCAGTAAGCAGATTCCGGATAGTACCAAGTCTCACGGTGCTTCATTTCTTCCAGCAACATATCTCTCATGTGTAGGAGATTGTCATTTCCGTACACCGGTGCGAGCGTATCATTGAGTGTATAGAACATGACCGTATGAATCATCGTACCTCTGTACTTGTCCAGAGTATCCTCTTTTGAAACAGTTGCGGTCTGACCTCCTCCGACCATTTTTTCAGGTTTGACCACATGCTCACGGCCTGTCAGGTGAATATTTTTTTTATGCATCAAATCCTGAACATATCTTCTCAGCCGGGCTTTTTCCTCAGCATTTCCGGAAGTGAATTCTGTTTCAGAAAATTCTACGTTCCAGTATTTCCAGCCAGCCTGGGTCAACTGGTTAAATCTTGTAAGAATCTGCTTCTCTTTAGACTTAAAAGATTTAGGAATATTGCGATACAGCTTGAAAGCATATTGCTGTTTCATGTGCAATGAAAGGTCCAACCCCGGAATAACCCCTCTTTCTTTCATATAATTCACCCATTTCTGAGCATAAGCCGGCCAGGTATCTCTGTTGATAGTTTCTAAAAGGCAAAACTCCATATAGTTCTGACGATTTCGTGCCAACCAGTCTATATATTCTCTGATTCGTTCTTCACCGTCGGGAAAATTTTCATCCAGAAGTGCTTCTGTCAATTCTGTAGGATGTTGAGTATGCAGGTGAAAGCCCATTTTATTGAATCTCGGCTGAGATGTATAATTGAGTTGTTTATTCAAAGGCCATGTTTTCAAATCCGGAAACTGCGTTGCCCGGGGATGATAAAAATTAAAATGCAAAACTTCCTGCAATAAGCCGTACAATCCGGCGCTGATACCTTCATAGCTGTGTGCTTCCAGTTTCAGAGTGTACTTGCTTCCTGAATGACTTCCTGACCATGAGTATGTCCTGTCCACCACCGGAACTGTTGGATAATTTCTAAACGGAACTTCTGCAATTTTCTCATGAGTGATTTCCGGTAAAATCAAAAGTACGTCTGAAGAACTTTTTGAATTCACAAAAACATCCTCCGCTCCTGCTTTTTTGAGTAATCGTTGTAAATCTTCCACAGTATATTTTACTGTAATATTTTCAAGAGTAGTTTTTTTTAACTGAATATCAATAGTGTATGCGTGTATCTGCTGTAGTGGTAAGAAAAAGCAGAGAAATATGAGCCATTTTTGCATGACTAAAGATAAGAGTTAAATTTTTGTTTGAGGTTTGATTTGTTTAAAGTTTAAAGTCAGTTTGAGTATTTTAAAATCAACATATCCCATTCCTACTCTGAACCGTATTGGCATGAGATTAATTTCTGTTTTACTGCAATAACTATATGTATTTGCATATAAAAATTTACTTTTTACAAATTTTATATCCAATTGCATATAATTTTAAAATTATCGTCGTACTCATACCTGCTTGTATCAGTATTTTCCCCTCTGCATACCCTTAAACAACTGCATACTCTACCCCACACGTGCGTCAGCAGCGCAAAGGATAGCAGCGATATGACGGAATGAAATGGAGTCATACAAGCGGATAACCTGGCCCGCCGTGGCGGGATGCGCCCATCATAAATTTTGAATTGCTTGCCCGATACTTCTTTCCAATGTCCCGACCTAAATTCAAAAAAAATCAGAATCTTTGTACTGATCATCATGTACCACCAAATAGTCATAGCTGGAATAGGCACAGAAGCAGGTAAGACTCTGGTCTCTGCTGTAGTAACAAAAGCGATCAACGCCGCTTACTGGAAACCTGTCCAAACGGGTTATCTGAATGGAAATGGTGACAGAGACAGCACAACAGTACAAGACTGGACGCAATGTGAAATACTTCCGGAAATATATCTTTTTCAGGAACCGCTTTCTCCGCATATCGCTGCAAAAATAGACGGTGCAGAGATTGACATTCATCGTTTACAAATTCCCGATGTGGCATCTAATCTGGTGATAGAAACTGCGGGAGGACTCATGGTTCCACTCAATGATACAGATTTGTTTATAGACCTTCTCCAACGATGGAAACTTCCAGTCATACTAACTGTCAGGCAATACCTCGGCAATATCAACCATACTCTTTTATCTGTAGAAGCGCTGAAATCACGCAATATTCCTGTTCTGGGAATTATATCTAACGGCGAAGCGCTGCCTGATACGAACCGCTGGCTGGAACAATACACGCAAATTCCGATTTTACTGGAAATACCTGAACTGAAAGAAATCTGTCCTGCTGTCATCGGACAACTGGCAGAACAACTGAAAACCAATCTCAAACAATATGGAGTGGAGTAAACGCGACAAGGCGGCCATCTGGCATCCGTTCACGCACCAATGGCAGGAAAATCTCAATATCAATATCGTCAGGGGCCAGGGAGTTTATCTCTACGATGAAAATGATAGTAGTTATCTGGATGCAGTTTCTTCCTGGTGGGTCAATCTGCACGGACACGCACACCCACATATCAATCAGAAGATTCAGGAACAAATCTCCCGGTTGGAGCATGTTATCTTTGCAGGATTTACGCATCCACCGGCGATAGAACTGGCAGAAGGATTACTCAATATACTCCCTCCCAATCAGGCAAAAATCTTCTATTCAGATAATGGTTCCACTGCTGTAGAGGTCGCCATCAAGATGACCATGCAATATTGGTATAATATCGGTCAGAAAAAAAACACCTTTCTGGCTTTTGAAAACAGCTATCACGGTGATACTTTCGGAGCAATGGCTGTAGGTGCCAGAAGTCCTTTCAGTGAGCCGTTCGGTGCTCCCGCTTTTCATGTGATTCATTTACCGCTTCCTACTCCGGAAAATATTGACAACATCATCGCCAATATTGCCGATGCCAATCGGGACGCTTCCGTAGCAGGATTTATTTTCGAACCATTGGTACAGGGTTCTGCGGGCATGCTCATGTATGAAGCTGAACTTTTGGAACAGCTTATCCGATTTTGCCAGCAATCAGGAATCATCACTATTGCTGACGAAGTCATGACCGGATTTGGCCGTACCGGAGCTATGTTTGCATGCGATCATCTGGAAGTTGCTCCTGATATTTTTTGTCTTTCCAAAGGACTGACAGGCGGATATCTTCCGCTGGGCGTCACTTCGTGTACGGCACAGATTTACCACGCATTTTTAGAGCAGGATCCTCTCAAAACTTTTTACCACGGACATTCCTATACCGCTAATCCTATCGCATGTACCGCTGGTGTAGCTTCGCTGGAGGTTTTCAGACAACCGGGCTATATCGACGAAATTGTCCGCATCGTCTATAAGCACCAGGCATTTTTGCATCAGCTGCAACAGCATCCTACAGTAGAAAATACCAGACAAACGGGGACTATCCTTGCCTTTGATATCAAAAACAATGAATCGACAGGATACTTCAACAGTAAAAGAGACCTTTATTACAAGGCATTCATCTCCCGTGGTATCCTGATGCGCCCTCTGGGCAATACCCTGTATATTCTTCCTCCCTATTGTATTACCAATGAGGAACTGGATCATATCTATTCAAATATTCTCGAAGTATTGGACACGCTCTGATGATTAAAAATTCTATATACTATGAAAAAACATATCTTTCTCTTTGTCGCTTTTGCCTGTATAGGTATTACTACAGAGATATTTTTTACCGCTATCTGTGATGTCATAGCACAATGGCCCAATGCAGGCTGGGCATTGAAAGGGGCATCATATATCTGGATGTTTCCGATTTATGGTATTGCGGGTATCGCTTTCCCGGCAATTCTACCCTATATACAGAAGATTCCGTTTGTCGGCAGAATGTTGATTTATGGTGTAGGTATTCTGATTGTAGAATTTATTGCAGGTGGGCTATTGGATTTTTTCACGGGAAAATGCCCGTGGGAATACACTACAGGCTGGCACATCATGGGTTATATCAGACTGGATTATTTCCCGTTGTGGGCTTTATTTGGTGGTATGGTGGAGAAAATTATTGTATTTCTGCAAAACCATTATAAGGATTAGATCATTACATTCCTTTCAAAAAAGCACCGATTATCAACCTATTATTTCAATAGACTAATAATTATTGCAAGAAAAATTGCCACTTCTACAAAAAATCATCCCGTTTAAAATCCTTAGCTGAATTTCTTTGCAGGTTAATTTCAAATTTCCTACTTTCGTTAAGATGATGTTAAGAAAAATGTCCGGTCAGATGAATTGTTGTTGCACAAATCTTGTGTGAGATAGCCTTTTGTCTGATAGTCAAAAATAAATATATCAAGGCTTCTCATAGATTGAGAAGCCTTTTTTTTAAAAACAAAAAAACATTAAATAAATAGTATGAGCCAAAAATTTGAAACCCTCCAGCTTCACGCTGGTCAAGAGGTTGACCCAACCACAGGATCCAGAGCAGTTCCTATTTACCAAACGACGTCCTATCAGTTTAAAGATACTGATCACGCAGCCAATCTTTTCGGATTGAGAGAATTCGGAAATATCTATACCCGTATCATGAATCCGACTACGGACGTATTCGAAAAAAGAGTAGCGGCATTAGAAGGTGGTGTGGCAGCAGTAGCTACTGCATCCGGGCAGTCAGCACAATTCCTTGCTTTGAATAACATTCTTCAGGCAGGTGAAAACTTTATCTCTACATCATTTTTGTACGGAGGTACATACAATCAATTCAAAGTCGCATTCAAAAGATTAGGTATTGAAGCACGTTTTGCTGACGGCGATGATGTAGCATCTTTCGAAAAATTAATAGATGATAAGACAAAAGCAATCTATTTAGAGTCTATCGGTAACCCACAGGGTAATGTTCCTGATTGGGATGCTTTCAAAGCATTATCTGAAAAATATGATTTACCACTTATCGTAGACAATACATTCGGTGCAGGTGGTTACATCATCAGACCTTTAGAATTAGGAGCTCACGTAGTGGTTTCTTCTGCTACCAAATGGATTGGGGGGCACGGAACCAGCATCGGCGGTGTTATTGTAGACGGGGGCAATTTCAACTGGGGCAACGGAAAATACCCTCAATTTACTGAACCTTCAGAGGGATATCACGGATTAAAATTCTGGGATGTATTTGGTACTCCCGGTCTATTCGGGAATATTGCTTTTGCCATCCGTACACGTGTAGAAGGTTTAAGAGATTTCGGTAGCGCTTTGAGTCCGTTCAATTCTTTCTTGTTATTACAAGGTCTCGAAACACTATCACTGAGAGTGGAAAGACACAACAGCAATGCTTTGGAGCTGGCACAATGGCTGGAACAGCATCCGCAGGTAGACAAAGTGAACTTTACGGGTCTCACATCCAGCAAATATCATGAATTAGCTAAAAAATATCTGAGAGCAGATCATTTTGGTTCTGTATTCACTTTTGATGTAAAAGGTGGCTACGAAGCGGCTAAAAAATTCATCAACAATCTGAAGCTTATCAGCCACCTTGCGAATGTGGGTGATGCAAAAACACTGGTGATTCATTCCGCTTCTACTACACATGAACAGTTGGAACCGACAGCTCAGGCTGCTGCAGGAGTTTTCCCTGCTTCTGTAAGAATCTCCGTAGGTATCGAACATATTGAAGATATTAAAGCAGATATCGAACAAGCTTTTGCTTCTTTATAATAAAACAACATGATTACAGCGGGAATAATGTCATTTTATTCCCGCTTTGTTTATTTTTGCGCTCAATGTCAGTCAAGATATTACATCACCCTTCTACTTTCACTTTAGATAGCGGAGCTACACTTCCGTCTATCGATATCGCATATCACACTTTTGGCCAACTCAATGCAGACAAAAGCAATGTCGTCTGGATATGTCACGCGTTTAGTGCAAACAGTGACCCGAGTGACTGGTGGCCGGGTATGGTCGGTGAAGGAAAATATTTTGACCCTGCCAGATATTTTATCGTATGTGCCAATATGCTGGGTTCATGTTATGGCTCTACAGGACCATTGAGCATCAATCCTGAAACAGGAGAGCCATATTATGGTGATTTCCCTATTGTCACCGTAAGAGATATGGTCAGAAGCCTGATTATCTTACGCAAAGAACTGGGCATTGATAAAATCTGGTTTTCGCTTGGATTTTCCATGGGTGGCCAGCAGCTTTTAGAGTGGGTCATACAAGAGCCGGATTTATTCCAGAATGTATTGTTGGGGGCTACCAATATACGGCATTCCCCGTGGGGTATTGCCTTCAATGAAAGCCAGAGAATGGCCATCGAAGCAGACCAGACTTTTGGAAACAAAGATCCCAAAGCTGGCGCAGCCGGTATGGGAGCAGCCAGAAGTATCGGATTAATTTCATACAGAAACTATCAGGCGTATGGCATCACACAGAAGGACAATACCAACGATCTTCTGAAAGATTACAGAGCTTGTGGCTATCAGAGATACCAGGGAGAGAAGCTTATCAAACGCTTCAATGCATACTCTTATTATCGCCTTTCACAGGCTATGGACAACCATAATATCATGAGAGGCCGTTCTGACAATCCGGAAGATATTCTATCTCAAGTCAAAACCAGAGCTTTAGTTCTTGGAATTGATTCAGATTACCTTTTCCCTGTACAGGAACAACAACTATTAGCCAAATATATTCCTCAAAGCCAATTCGTGACTATAGATTCCGAATACGGACACGATGGATTCTTAATTGAATTTGAGAAAATCAGCCTTCTTCTCAATGATTTCTTAGGACTTAAGTAAGTTTCATTTTATTTATTGGCAGCTGTTCCGGCTATCACTCCGACTTTCCGCCATGGCGGACGATTCTCCGTTCTATCCGGGCTGTTTAAGTCCGGCTAACTACTTCACAAAGTAAGCCATCAATACTTTTTCAGTTACAGCACCTGTTCCGCATGATGATTCTCTTTGGCGAGATCTGGCAGCCTCCTATCAATAATCAGAACTTCTTTCTACCGGTTCATCCAGGAATATTTATTACCCGGATCGGATAGCTTTGCTTAAGGTATCCCCCCAAACGAGAAGACCCTGAGTAATTATCTTACTCAGGGTCTTCATTATGTGGGTTGGCGGCGACTT
>JBBCIS010000010.1:0-65371 GCA_037189845.1 bacterium | reverse complement strand
CTTAACTATTCACCCTGTCCTAGAACTATGCCCCCTTCAGAAGCGAGTGCAAAGATACAAACTTAATTCATTAATTTCATAACCCACACAAATACTTTTCTAATATAGTTTTATTCTATAAACATTAAGAGATGAGTATCAAGTGAATTAAAATTAGACAAGCAAAACGAAACCCAGCTTGTTAATCTTTATCTAACATTGGGTTCTGTTTAAAAAGGGGGAAATTTCTCTTTTCCCATGAATCAACCTGCCCAGTTATCTCTATCCAGGCTTCTGTATTGTATAGCCTCCGCAAGATGGCTGACCATGATTTCATCACTATTATCCAGATCCGCTATCGTTCTGGATACTCTTAAAATTCTTTCATAAGCTCTGGCGGAAAGTCCCAGACGCTCCATCGCCTTATTCAATAAGCTATGACAATTATCAGAAAGCTTACAAATTTCTCTGGTCATGGGTGTATTCATCTGTGCATTGCAGTGAATTTGCTGGCTCTGCAGTCTGTCAATTTGTTTTTGTCGGGCACGTATGACTCGTTCGCGAATGATTTTACTGCCTTCTGATCTTTTATTGGACGATAACTCATCCAGCTTTACAGGAGTCACCTCCACGTGCAGATCTATTCTGTCCAGTAATGGTCCGGAAATTTTATTCAAATAACGATGAACTACACCAGGTCCACAGACACATTCCTTCTCTGGATGGTTATAGAAGCCACAGGGACACGGATTCATAGAAGCTATCAACATAAAGCTCGCAGGGTAATCTACAGAGAATTTAGCCCGGGAAATTGTCACTTTTCTTTCTTCCATAGGTTGACGCATCACTTCCAGCACCGTTCTCTTGAATTCCGGTAATTCATCCAGAAATAAAACACCATGATGTGCTAAAGAAATTTCACCCGGTTGAGGATGTGTACCTCCACCGACCAAAGCAACATCACTGACGGTATGGTGAGGAGATCTGAAAGGCCTTTCAAATACTAATCCTGTATTTCCAGCCAGTTTTCCTGCTACAGAATGAATTTTTGTGGTTTCCAGTGCTTCATGTAAGCTCAATGGAGGTAAAATAGAGGGTAATCTTTTTGCAAGCATGGTCTTTCCTGCACCCGGCGGACCTATCAGAATCACATTATGTCCCCCTGCTGCCGCTATTTCCAATGCTCTTTTGATATTTTCCTGACCTCTTACATCTGCAAAATCATGTTCCAGATATTCCAGATTGGTATAAAATTCATCCCGGGTATTCACCACAGTGGGTTCTATTACTAAATCTCCCTGCAAAAAAGCTGTTACTTCTGAGATTTTTTCCACTCCTATCACTTTTAAATCCTTGACTATAGCGGCTTCTTTTGCATTAACTTTGGGAAGGATGATTCCTTTATACCCTTCTTTACGTGCCTGAATAGCTATGGGCAAAGCGCCTTTGATGGGCTGTAATCCTCCATCCAGTGATAATTCTCCCATAAAAATATAGTCTGACAACGTTTCTTCAGGTATCTGCCCGGAAGCTGCCAGTATACCTATCGCCATGGGCAGATCAAATGCCGAACCCTCTTTACGTATATCAGCCGGAGCCAGATTGATAACCGTTTTCAGTCTTTTCATCTGAAATTTTGACTCTTTCAATGCAGATTCTATCCGCTGCAGGCTTTCCTGCACAGCCTTGTCCGGCAACCCTACGATAGCATAACCGATACCTTTGTCAGTCACATTGACCTCTATTGTGATGGTGATGGCATCTACTCCATAAATTGCACTCGCATAAGTTTTTACTAACATAACCCTGATTACCTCGCTATAATGATGAATGTATACTTCTATTAAGAGTCATTATCAGAAGAAATTCCATAAAAAAACTTTGACTTTTATTTGATTCGATCAACCAGAAACACTGTTTGTCCGATAAACGTTCTTTATTCTACAATCATCGTTCCACCATCCAGCAAAAAAATCAATATAAAATGAACGGTTATGGTAAAAGATCATGGAAACCAGATTAAAGACGACGCAAAATATGAAGCACTGCGTCGTGAAGGGGCCAGTAAAGAAAAGGCTGCGAGAATTGCAAATACACCTAACGCAAGTAAAAAGGGTGGAAAAAGTAGTGCTCTCGATGAGCGCTCTAAATCCGAGCTTTTATCTCAGGCAAAAGAAATCGGCATTAAGGGTAGACATCGTATGACAAAAGACAAGCTGATACACGCTATCCGCAATCATTAGCTATATGGTTTCTCCAACAAACACGATTGCTGACGGTGAAGCTCTGCGGGATTCCGGACTTCACTATATGTCCTGTACAGCAGAAGGATATAAAAGAGTACATACTCCACAAGGATTTATATACCTGGACCAGCATGAAAAGGAGATTGCTGATCAAAAAACTATTGCGCGCATTCAAAGTCTGGTAATTCCTCCTGCGTGGACAGATGTATGGATCTGTCCCAAGACCAATGGGCATATTCAGGCGACTGGTATTGATATTCGTGGACGTAAACAATATCTCTACCACGAGAAATGGAATGTTTTAAGTAAGCAGAATAAATTCAGCGAGCTTTATATTTTCGGAAAGAAGCTGCATTTGCTCGAAAAGTGTATCAAAAAAGACCTCAAAAAGAAAACTTTATCCAGGCAAAAGGTATGTGCATTGGCTCTCGCTGTCATGAGCAAAACATACTTCAGGGTGGGAAATCCGTTTTATGAAAAAGAATACCATTCTTACGGGCTGACCACACTGCACAACAAGCATGTCAAATCTTTATCCCCGGCACGATTATTTTTTAAGTTTAAAGGAAAGAAGGGAGTTGTTCAGGAATCTTTTCTCACTGAGAAATCTTTGGTAAGAATATTATTAAAGGTGAAAGAAATTCCGGGACAAAGGCTCTTTCAATATTATGATAAAGAAGGAAATATCCGTCATCTGGAATCCGGCGATCTGAATTCTTATTTAAAAGATTGTATGAAAACAGATACCAGCTGTAAGAATTTCAGAACGTGGTATGGTTGCATATTAGCATTGCAACAGCTGGCGAGTCTCCCAATTCCGGATAATGAAATAAAACGAAAACATCAATTGATTGTCGCTATCGATAATGTAGCAAAGGCATTAGGCAATACAAGGACTATTACAAAAAGCCATTATATACATCCGCTCATTTTATCTGATTACCTGGACAAGAATCTGGATATATGGCTCAGACGTATCAGCAAAAATTCAGTTCCGCCGCTGACATCCAATGTTTATAAGAACAAGCTGCTAAAAATACTCAAACCTGAGTAGCGAGATAATTAACAATATTCAAAAGCATATACCTGCTCCACTTCGAAAATAAAATTGAGGTTATTCCGGCTCAATAAGGATGACGTTTGAAAAGTTTACACTAAATCTTGATTACCTCACTATAATAATTAATCTTTGTCCTCAGTAAAAATTCTATAGAAATCCATGATTCGTCATATTCCCAATGCTTTAACTCTTCTCAATCTGTTTTCAGGATGTATAGGAGTCTATGCCTGCGCTACCAGCAATTTTAAAATTGTACCCATCTGTATCACCATTTCACTGATAGCAGATTTTCTGGATGGACTTGCCGCCAGAGCTTTGAAAGTAAAATCTGAATTGGGCGGCCAGTTAGATTCGCTGGCAGATATGGTCAGCTTCGGAGTTTTGCCAGGAACAATGCTGGTTCAGCTTATAGGAATGTCAAACATGAAGGGCGGTGGTTCATTTGAAGTCAATCCGGTTTCTTATCTAGGATTTATTTTCAGTTTGTTTGCCTGTCTGAGGTTAGCAAAATTCAACCTGGACACCAGACAAACGGATTCATTTATTGGTCTGGCAACTCCTGCCGCTACTATTTTTGTTTTGGGGCTCTATTTATTTTTCTTCGAGCAGGATTTTTCTGTACTTCCATCCTTTGCTTATAAATTGATTTACCAGACACTGACCATAGTGACCATTATCGGTGTACTATCATATCTGATGATCAGTGAGATTTCTATGTTTAGCATGAAAGGCAATATTCTGAAATGGAAGGGCAACGAAGTGAAAATTATTTTCCTGCTGATTTCAGTCATCCTAATTTTCAGTCTGGAAGGTATCGGACTCAGCGCAGTTATTATTCTGTATGTTTTTGCATCCGTAATTGACTCTATGGTGCAAAAAATGAGAATTATAAAGTCATAAAAAAAGGGAACATTTAGTTCCCTTTTCCTTTATTGTTTGATCACCTGACCACTGCCGGTGATTTCCTTTTGAATTTCAGGCGAACCTTTATAATAAACATTTCCACTACCGGTAATTGTAGCATTCAATTTTTCAATAGCTGTAGTATACATATTTCCAGCTCCTGTAATTTTCGCTATTACATTTAAACCCGGAAGCTGGTACAGCTCCAGATCTCCTGTTCCTGTAATCTGAGCATTAATGACCCTGATTTCTCCTCCGGACAACTGTATTTTACCCGTTCCCTCACTGGAAGTATATAGTGAATCTACTTTCAGGTCATCAAATTTTATTGTACCTGTACCTTTGTTGATGATAGTAATATCATTCTGACGGAAAGATTGTTCTGCAATAATTTTCCCTGTACCAATCAACTCTACCTGTTTGATATTCGGCACAACCAACACTACTTCAATATCTTCTTCACAAGTCAGACATCTCGGATAGTACAGATCCCAGACTCCGTTTTCTACGCCGGTATTTATTTTCAGAATGGCCACTTCGGGCCCTGCTACGCTGGCTATCTGAAATGTGTCCTGATATAAGTATAATGTACCGGGAAAATTTACCCTGACACTTTCTACTTTATTGAGCGGAATAGGGGACTCAGTTTTTCCGCCCCTACATTTTTTACAATCTCCCGAACATGCCGTCAGAAACAATGCTATGCCCAGTATGACGACTAAAAAATTATTTTTCTTCATGTGCTTATTTTAATAAAGATTCAGGAACCTGTCTCCACCTAAATATAAGCTGGACGGCTCTGATTTCAAACATAACAATTAATACTAATAAAGAGGCTACTGATCCAATAGTCAGGTTTCTTATATACTGAATAAAATCAAGTGAAGAACCCTCCCTAATCAGATTGCTTTCACTGAATCCATATGAGAAATTAAATGAGTCAAAAATTTCCATAATGGACAAAAAATATTTCCCTACTATCATCAGTAATGGAATATTTACCAGAAGCATGACCATCTTGAACCAAAACGATAACATGATCGGCGAATGCTTAGGAAATAATATCCATCTCAGATAATTCAATCCTAAAATCATTGTTCCTGCTATATATCCAAAAAAGCCTTTGTCTATTTCAGGATAAACACTCCAGGTCATGAATGCTGTAATAACTATAGACGCAATCAACCATAAGATTTCATTGACCCATTGCAACAGCGTAATATTTGCTTTCATAATCGAGGTGAAAGATAGGCATTTTCAGGAGCCTTAGAAAATCAGAGTCGTTAATAATATCCAATGAAAATGATAACTTTGAATCAAAGGAACCGCTGTTGAAGATTTTATCACAAATTTCCACTGAAGCTCGTCAGCTTGCTATTTTAATAGATCCGGACAAAAGCTCACCTGAGCAGCTGTCACAATTGACATATTATGCCAATAAAGGCTGGGTTCATTTCTTTTTTATCGGAGGGAGCTTACTATTTAAAAATCAAGTGGAAACTGTAGTTGATTATTTAAAATCCCATTGCAGGATTCCTGTGATTATTTTTCCCGGTAATCCATCCCAGGTATATGAAGGAGCAGACGGTTTATTGTTACTTTCCCTGATTTCAGGAAGAAATGCCGACTTGCTGATAGGCAGGCACGTAGAAGCAGCTCCTATGCTGAAGCAAAGCGGGCTGGAAATTATCCCAACCGGATATATTCTGATAGATGGCGGCAGAAGCACTTCCGTAACCTATATCAGCAATACAACTCCTGTTCCTTCAGACAAGCCTGATATCGCTGCAGCTACTGCCCTTGCCGGAGAATTACTGGGTCTGAAGGTAATTTACCTGGAAGCCGGCAGTGGTGCAAAAAATCCGGTTTCTACAGATATGATTCGCCGGGTGCGTTGCACAATAGATATTCCGGTTATTGCCGGAGGCGGTATCAGAGACAAGCAACAGGTAGAAGATGCATTTCAGGCCGGAGCAAATCTTATAGTGATAGGAACAGCTGTCGAGAAGGATCCTGCATTGATTGAAGCTATCGCTTCTGTTTTATCTACAACAGTTTCTTAGCTATGAAAGCCAAAGTACTTCAATCTACAGGCAGCTGGTACCAGGTCAGAATAGAAAACGGGGATGTATTAAAATGCAGGCTACCCGGAAGATTTAAGCTGGAAGCTCAGAAAGCAACCAATCCTATTGCTGTGGGAGACGATGTCATTATAGAACATGATACGCAGTCCGGTGATTATGTGATCGAAGAAATCCTCAACAGAAAAAATTATATCGTCCGGCAATCGCCCAGACAGAAGCACCTCAAGCATATCATCGCATCCAATATAGATCAGGCAATTATCATTGTC
This sequence comes from bacterium, assembly GCA_037189845.1. GTDB lineage: Bacteria > Bacteroidota > Bacteroidia > Chitinophagales > JADIYW01 > JAMLHH01. The sequence goes on along the minus strand of JBBCIS010000010.1, from coordinate 58,830 downwards.
ACTATTTCTCAACCCAGAACTTCTTTAGGATTTATAGACAGATTTCTGATAGTATCCGAATCTTATCACATACCTGTTACTATTGTTATTAATAAGGTAGATACAACCACCAAAAAAGATGAGAAAATACTGGCAAAAATTCTGGAAATATACCCTTCTATCGGCTATCCTGTCCTCCAGGCTTCTGCTAAAACAGGTACCGGAATAGATCAGATCAAAGATCTGCTGAAAGATAAAACGACTTTGGTCGTAGGACATTCGGGAGTGGGAAAATCTACGACTGTTAATGCTATCAATCCTTCTCTGCAACTGAAAACCGCACAAATCTCCAACAAGTGGCAAAAAGGGATGCACACCACTACTTTTGCTACGATGTATGAAATTTTTGATAATAGCTTCATCATTGATACACCGGGCATCAAAGAATTATTTGTTATTGAGATCGAACCTGAAGAGCTCAGCGGATATTTCCCGGAGATGCGTGACCTCCTTCAAAACTGTCAGTATAATAACTGTCTGCATGAAAACGAACCTAATTGTGCTGTAAAGGATGCATTGATAGAAGACAAAATTGCAGAATCCAGATTCGAATCATATTTATCTGTTCTTGAAAACATTCGCTCTGTAGATTACTGGGAACGTTAAAATCAGGATAAGAATAGATTAACTCATATCCTATTTTAATGAAGACCGTTGCTAGCACTATCTAGCAATCATTTTTTGCTATACATTTACTTTATATTTTAGAAGAAAGTTTGCTTTCAAAACAAAAAATCAGCTTCTGACTCCTCAATGGAAATACTTATAATTATCGTTTTGATTTTATTGAATGGTATATTCTCCATGAGTGAGATTGCCTTAGTTTCAGCGAAAAAATTTAAGCTGGAAACTTTAGCGAAAAAAGGAAACTCCAATGCAGAAAAAGCGCTTCAGCTTGCCAGTAAGCCCAATACCTTTCTTTCTACAGTTCAGATTGGAATCACTTTAATCGGTATCCTCACAGGTATATATTCTGGGGACAGCCTCACCGGGCCACTTCATCAATGGCTGGCTACCATACCGGCTATTGCCAGATACGCAGGTCCTATTTCGGTAGCAATTGTCGTAGTAGCTATTACTTATTTTTCAATCGTTTTCGGAGAGTTGATTCCTAAAAGAATCGGCCTGATGTTTCCTGAGACTATTGCCACTTTTGTAGCTACCCCTATGAAGCTGATCTCTCTCGTTGCCAGACCTTTCATTTGGTTGCTAACCGTTTCCAACGATTTCGTTTTATCCCTTTTAGGATTAAAAAACGAGCAAAACGAACACGTCAGCGAGGAAGAAATCAAAGCTTTGATACAGGAAAGTACGACTGCGGGTGAAATTCAGGAAATAGAACAGGATATAGTAGAAAGAGTTTTTGCATTGGGTGACAGAAAAGTCAGCGAAATCATGACACACAGAAGTGATATTCTGTGGGTAGACTTACAGGACGATTTAGAAACTATTAAAGAAAAAATCAAAGACGAGCTGCATTCCGTTTATCTTGTTTGTGACAAACAGGTGGATGAATGGAAAGGAGTCGTTTTTGTCAAAGAATTATTCCCGCTTCAGCTCGGTGATGCTCCTTTTGAGTTAGAGCAATATACCCGCAAACCTATCATTTTTCCGGAGAGTACTCCTGTATATAAAGTTCTTGAGAAATTCAAGGAAAACAGATTTCATTACGGTATCGTGGTCGATGAATATGGCTCTCTTCAAGGTCTCGTAGCTATGGACGACGTATTGGATGCTTTGTTGGGTGATATGACCGAATACAATCAGGAGAATGAGTTTCAGATCGTTCCCCGCAATGAAAACTCCTGGCTGATCGATGCACAGATACCTTACTATGTTTTTTGTGAGTATTTTGAAATAGATGAAGATGCCTACGAAGGTAATTTCAACACCCTGGGCGGATTTATCCTGGAAGAACTCGGCCATATCCCTGCTACCGGCGAACGATTTGTCTGGGACGAGCTGGAATTTGAAGTAGTAGATATGGATGGTGTCCGCATCGACAAGATCATGGTGACAAGAGTCTGATCTCTATTTTAATTTTTGGGCGCATCCCGCCACGGCGGGTCAGGTCATCCGCTTCTATCTCCACTCCGTTGCGATAACGCTCCTACCCTTTGCGCGTGACTGACGCATTGGCAAACCTTAACCTGCTTTGTTTTATCTGTACAAAATCAGTATATTACACAAAGTACAATGAATTGGCAACATGAAATACACAGTATCATTTCAGGAATTGGCAAAAGCCCAGCAAAAAATCTTATCGAAACAGCGACCTGTGTCCTTAGAAAAAGCAAGGGAACAGGTAGCTACGCTCAAAAAAATCAGTTCTCAAAAAATGATGAAGCAGCGTGGCTAATCCAATGGATTGAAGAGAACAAGTTGTGGTTTACTACGCTTGATGTAAACAGATATCTAACTCGAGGGGCGGAGCAAAGGGTCTATCTTCAACAAGACGGATTAAATGTTATCAAATTAAATGACTCTGTATTTTATGAGTTTTGGGAAGGTTATTTTCATAGCCTATTGATTTATAATTTTCTTTTTCCCAATACTGCTTACGAGTTGCTTGGTTTTTATCAGGAAGAAGAAATATTACATGCAGTTATTCGACAAAAGTTTATTAAAATTACTGAACCTACGAATTCAGATCTTATAAATGATTTTCTCTGTTCCAATGGTTTTATTCTTAAAAAAAATCACGACTACTTTCATCCGCAAGCAGGAATTATACTTGAAGATTTGCATGATGAGAATGTCCTTACCAATCATGGAGTATTATTTTTCATAGACACAGTAATATATCTTTCAAAAAAGCAGAATAACAATTAAGACTTGCCCCTTATACTTGCTTTTATCAAAAGATTAATGGATAGCTATGAGTACGCGAGGAATTCCAATTTAGAAACAGAGAATAATGATGAAAACATATACTGACTCTATTTGTATCCATCTTAAAAATCAAAATAAATACTGAAACTGCTCATATACTTTATTTGCCTCCTCCAATTTTTCTACAGTACCAATATCAATCCAGATATCTTCCTGATGAGGATAAGCAAAAATATCTTCCTGATGACAGATATCAATATACCAGTCCATGATAGAGAATTTCCCTGTACGGGTGATGTGATCAAAAATCTTCGGGCTGATGATGTGGTATCCACTGAAAGCCAGCTCGAACCCTTCACCTTCTCCGATAGCTCTGCCCTGCAATCTTCCATCTTTATCGAACAATAATTTACGGCTGGTATTTCTGTTTCTCACTGCCAGTGTGGCTACTCCTCCCAGTTGTATGTGAGCCTGTGTAAACATTTCGATATCTATATTGGTCAGGATATCTGCATTGGCTACTAAAAAAGGAGCTCCGTCGTTGAAGAACTCTTTCACTTTAAGTAATCCACCACCGGTTTCCAGGATCTCATCCGATTCGTCAGAGATATGGATTTTCATTTCCGGTCGTTCATAAGTCGCCAGGAAATTTTTGATGACCTGCGGTAGATAATGAACGTTCACCATTACTTCTTCAATGCCAGCCATATAGCATCTGTCTAAGATGATTTTCAGCATAGGCTGACCGCCTACTTCTACCATTGCTTTTGGAACAGTATCAGTAAGTGGTCTTAATCTTGTGCCTAATCCGGCAGCAAAAATCATTGCTTTCATCAGATGAAATTTCCTTTTAGTTCCTGCTCAATATGATGAATCTCTACAGGTACACCGTATTTGCTTTCAATATATTTTTTGGTCGCCTCTGCACTATACACAGAACGATGCTGACCGCCAGTACAACCAAAATTAATCTGTAAATTTTCAAAACCTCTTTCCAGATAATCCTGTAGACTAAAATCTATTGTTTTAAAAACTGAATCCAGAAACTCATCTATCTTACTTTTAGATTTCAGGAAGTTAATTACCTCCACATCTTTTCCTGTCAGCTGTTTGTACGGTTCGTATCGACCCGGATTGTGTATACCGCGACAATCAAAGATAAATCCTCCGCCATTACCACTTTTTTCTTCCGGTAATCCTCTTTTGAACGAGAAGCTATTAACAGCTACTTTCAGTTTTTTATCAGCTGTCTGCCATGGTTGCGGCTGAAACTTTTCATGCTGTACCAATGCTGTCAGAATCTTATAGATTTCAGGCAATTCGATTGGGATAGTAATGTTTTTCATAAACCAATCCACATTTTTTAAAGCCGGAGGTATGCTTTCCAGAAAATGGCTCCTGCCTTCAAAAAGTCCTCTGAAACCATAAGCACTCAATACCTGAAGCATACGGATCAAAAGAAATCCGTAATACCTGTTTCTGAATGCTTCCACATCCAGATCCGGAATTACCTCCTTTACTTTCAGAATGTAAAATTCAAGCAGCTGCGCTCTTTTTTCCATCGGAATCTGTGCACCTGCCTGCCATAACAATGAAGCTACATCGTACTGTAAAGCACCTTTTCTACCACCCTGAAAATCTATAAAATACGGAACATTATCTTTTATCATCACATTTCTGGACTGGCAATCCCGCATCATAAAATACTGATGCGGCTCATCCAGCAACCATCTTGTCAGGCGATGAAAATCTCTTTGAAGGCTCGGCTCGTGAAACAATACTCTGAGTGGGCGTGCAAAATAATATTTGAAAGAATTCAGATCCCAGAACATGCTCGTCCGGTCAAAAACCTGCACAGGATAACAGATGCTGAAATCAAAATCCTTAGCCCCGTTTATCTGTAATTTTACCAATGCTGACAGTGTATCTTCATATAGCTTTTCCACTTCTTCCGTAAAAGGTTTCCCCTTTACCAGATCATATAAAGCAGTGCTTCCCAAATCCTCCTGCAAGTACATCAACCCGTCTTCAGATACACCGTATACTTCCGGTACATTGACACCTTTTGATTTAAAATGCCGTGCAAGTTCTATAAAGATTTCATTTTCTTTCTGATCATGATTTTTAGCGCCAATAGCAGTATGGACACCATCCGTCAATCTGTAATAAGTTCTGTCTGAACCTGCCTGCGGTAATGTGATAATATCGGTCGGAGTCTGATGAAAATATACCTGAAATAAATCGGATAAAACAGTTGTGCTCATTGAAAGACTAAATTATAAAGTGCGAAGTACTAATTTCTGATATCAAATTAAAAGTACAAAGGATAAAATGAAACCTATGAGTAATTAAGGATAATTAAGACGTATATATTTTCCTCATTAGAAAGGAACAATCTGATATCATATACCAGCGACTAAATAAAAAGGCGATTACGAAAATAATCGCAATCGCCTCTATTATTTGATTTTTACTCTTTAATTGATGATATCAAATCCAGTATATTTCTGTAATACTGCAGGAATCTTTATTCCTTCAGGTGCTTGATTAATTTCCAGAATAGCTGCCAGAATTCTTGGTAAAGCCATTGCACTACCGTTGAGTGTGTGCGCCAGAACTTTTTTATTGTCAGCAGTTCTGTACCTGAGCTTTAAACGATTAGACTGGAATGTTTCAAAGTTGGAAACTGAGCTCACTTCCAGCCATCTTTCCTGCGCTACTGAATATACTTCAAAATCATAAGTCAATGCACTGGCAAAACTCATATCTCCACCACATAATCTCAGAATTCTGTACGGCAGCTCCAGTTTTTTGAGCAGGCTTTCCACATGCTTACACATTTCATCCAGTGTTTCATAAGATTTTTCAGGATGCTGAAGCTGTACGATTTCTACTTTATCAAACTGGTGCAATCTGTTCAAACCTCTCACATCTTTACCATAACTACCCGCTTCTCTTCTGAAACAAGGTGTATATCCTGTCATCTTGACCGGGAAATCTTTTTCTTCCAGAATCACATCTCTGTATATGTTGGTCAAAGGAACCTCTGCAGTAGGAATCAGATAAAAATTGTCTTCTGTGGCATGATACATCTGACCTTCTTTGTCCGGCAACTGACCTGTAGCAAAGGCAGAATCTTCATTGACCATATGAGGCACCATCATTTCTGTATATCCGGCTGCTGTGGCTTCTGCCAAAAAGAAATTAATCAGTGCTCTCTGAAGCGCTGCTCCTTTGCCCTTATATACAGGAAATCCCGGACCGGTTAATTTTGTACCTAATTCAAAATCAATGATCTGATATTTTTTTACCAGCTCCCAATGTGGCAAAGCATTTTCTGCAGCAGCTGGAATTTCACTGACCTGATATGCTACAAAATTATCTTCAGGAGTTTTTCCTTCCGGTACTATTTGTGCAGGCAGATTGGGAAGCTGTACCAGTGTCTGAAAAGATTCTTCCTCTATTTTTTGAAAATCTGCTTCCAGTGTTTCCAATGCTGCTTTGATATCAGCCACTCGATTTTTGACTTCTTCAGCTTTCGGCTCATTATTTTTTATCAAAAGACCGATCTCTTTCGACAATTTGTTACGCTCAGAAAGTAGTTGATCAATTTCTGATTTAGACGATTTTCTTTTATCATCCAAAGCAATTGCCAAATCCACCAACTCAGGTTGCGGGAAATTTTTCTTAGCCAGACCTGCCTTTGCAGCGGCCGGATCGGATTTCAAAACTTCTAATTGTAACATAAAATAAATTGAGGTGTCAAAGATAAGTATTCACCACATCAAATAGATAAAATAAATTTTGTCATTTTATTGTTTTACAATCGTCCTTTATCTGATTTCTGCACTTCATACGATATACTATAATAGAGTCCACAACATCATTATTTTTCGCACCATCTCATTTACACATTTACACATTAATAGCTAACTTTGCACTCTGATTTTAAAGGCATATATATGGCGCCAAAGACGATAGCAACAATTCTGAAAGAAGCCGCTACAGGCTCTGAAATGACCATCAAAGGATGGGTGAGAACAAAACGTGAAAACAAAAACGTGGTTTTTATCAATATCAATGACGGTTCTACAGTGAATAATATACAGGCTGTGGCAGATCCGGCTCAGTTTGACGAGGCATTGTTGTCCCAAATTACTACTGGTGCCGGTGTCGCTATTACTGGAGAACTCGTAGCTTCTCAAGGAAGCGGTCAGTCTGTGGAATTATTGGCAAAAAATATTGTAGTATATGGCACTGCTGATCCTGAAAAATATCCTTTGCAACCCAAAAAACATTCTTTAGAGTTTTTGCGTGAGATTGCCCACCTGCGCCCACGTACGAATACATTCGGAGCTATTCTGAGAGTGAGACATGCGCTTGCTTTTGCGGTAAATCAGTTTTTCAACGACAGAGGCTTCTATTACCTGCATACTCCTATCATCACAGGTTCGGATGCAGAAGGTGCCGGAGAGATGTTCCGCGTATCTACTTTAGATCCTAAAAATCCGTCTTTGAACGAAGATGGGACTATTAATTATAAAGAAGATTTCTTCGGCAGAGAAACTAACCTGACTGTTTCAGGGCAACTGGAAGGAGAATTGGGAGCTTTAGCTTTGGGTAAAATCTACACTTTCGGTCCTACTTTCCGTGCGGAAAACTCTAACACGGCGCGTCACTTAGCAGAGTTCTGGATGATAGAGCCGGAAATGGCTTTCTATGAGCTGGAAGATAATATGAATCTTGCGGAGGAATTTCTGCAGTACCTGGTGAAGTATGCAATGGAAAACTGTGCAGAAGAGCTGGAATTTTTAGAAAAACGCCTGATAGAGGAAGAAAAAATGCTCAAAAAGGAAGAGCAGTCTCCGATGCCGCTTCGTGAAAAATTACAGTTTGTCGTAGATAATCCTTTTAAAAGACTGACATATACTGAAGCCATCAAAGTATTGGAAAACTCTAAGCCGAATAAAAAAGGCCAGTTTAAATATCCTGTTTCATGGGGAACGGATCTGCAATCAGAGCATGAGAGATACCTGGTAGAAAAAGAATTCAAAGCTCCTGTGATTCTGACGGATTATCCGAGAGAGATCAAATCTTTCTATATGAAACAAAGCGAGGATGGAAAAACCGTTCGTGCAATGGATGTACTTTTCCCAGGTATTGGTGAGATCATCGGTGGTTCGCAGAGAGAGGATGATTATGAAAAATTATTGAAGCGTGTAGATGAGGTAGGTATTCATCACGAAACTATCTGGTGGTACCTGGAAACAAGAAAATTCGGTTCAGTTCCTCATAGTGGTTTCGGACTTGGATTTGAACGCCTGGTACTTTTTGTCACCGGTATGAAAAACATCCGCGATGTGATTGCTTTTCCTCGTACACCAAAAAGTGCAAATTTTTAAACCTAAGACAATTTTTTGCGTCATAATAGAAAACACTGTTCCTTATGTTGAGCCAAAGTTTAAGTCAGAAGATGCTTCAAAAGCTGTCCCCGCAACAGATTCAGCTCATGAAACTATTGCAGGTGCCTACCGCTTCTTTGGAACAACGCATTAAGGAAGAGCTGGAAGAAAATCCTGCCCTTGAAGAAGGTGCTACTGATTTTGAGTTTGAAAATGAAGGTTTATCTGAACCTCAGGAAGTAGGGGAGGACAATGAATATGATGATAATAATTCTTCTCAGGATGAAGATCTGGGGATGGATGATTATCTCGAAAAGGAAAGCTACGACTACCGTACAGATGGCGAAGATTATTCCGGTGATGATGACAATAAAACAATCCCTGTAGCTGTAGGAAAAAGTTTTCACGATACGCTGTATGAGCAACTTTCTCATCTGGATCTGGATGAGGAGGGATATATCATTGCAGATCAGATTGTAGGAAGTATAGATGATGACGGCTATATCCGCAGAGAAGTAGATGCTATAGTGGATGATCTGGCATTTTCCCGTGGTGTCATGGTGACTGAGGAACAGGTAGAAAAGGTATTAAAAGAAATTCAGAGATTTGATCCTGCCGGTGTAGGAGCGCGGGATTTACAAGAATGTTTGTTAATCCAGCTCAGACGTAAGGAAGGACAAAAACCAACAACAAAGCTGGCTATAAAGATCATCGAGGAACATTTTGAAGCTTTTACTAAAAAACACTATGATAAGTTGCGCAAGCAGCTCAATCTGGATGAAGCTACTCTGAAAGATGTGATAGATGAAATTCTGAAGCTCAATCCAAAACCAGGCGGAGCCTCTGCCGGAACTACCGGATTACACCAGGTCGTGATTCCTGATTTTACTTTGCTCAATAACAATGGTAAGCTGGAAGTGCTGCTCAATGGTAAAAATGCTCCGGATTTGCGCGTAAGTGAGGGCTTCAAAGATATGATCAAGGATTATAACAAAAGTAAGGTCAAAGATAAGAAACAAAAAGAAGCGCTCCTGTTTATCAAGCAAAAGATAGATTCTGCCAAATGGTTCATTGATGCCATCAAGCAACGTCAGCATACTTTACTGGTAACAATGAATGCTATCGTTTCCTATCAGAAAGATTATTTCCTGACAGGAGATGAAACACAAATGCGTCCAATGATCCTGAAAGATATTGCTGAAATCACTGAGCTGGACATCTCTACGATCTCCCGTGTGGCAAACAGTAAGTATATTCAAACAGAATTCGGTACTTTCCTGTTGAAATATTTCTTCTCAGAATCTCTGCAAACAGATAGTGGTGAGGAAGTTTCTACCCGCGAGGTGAAAAAAATCCTGGAAGATCTGATTACCGTCGAAGATAAGTTAAAACCATTGTCAGATGAGCAATTAACCGAAGCTCTGAAAGAAAGAGGTTATAATATCGCTCGTCGTACAGTAGCGAAATACCGCGAGCAATTGAATATTCCTGTTGCCAGATTACGAAAAGAACTGTAGAGAATCCCTACAAATCCGAATATTTCTAGTACAGAAACCCGAACAACCATAAGGGAATTCTGTTCTGAAATCCGTATTCTACATCATCAGCTACAACATATCCGTCTGTGACTGACTGTATTTGTTTCTTTTTCTTGGATTTTCCTCCTATTTCAAATGTATACCTGTCCTCTACCAGAAAATCCCCGATCTGAGTATAGGATACTTTTGTTACATTATTGACCTGATTGTAAAAAAATGTTTCCCGCTCGCTACCCTTATTGACAAGATGCGGAGCAATTGCATGCAACAAATTAGGATGATGGAGATAAACCTTTTCCGGCTTTGCCAGCATCGCATCGCTCGAAGATTTGCTTCGTAAAAGATTCAGCAACTTTGATTCTTCCAGATAATTGAGATACAGCATGACCGTATTTCGGGAAACCTCCATATCTGTAGCCAATTGAGAAATATTGGGTTGGAAAGGAGCTGCCTGACTCAGGATGTACAACAACTTCTTCAATTTATGAACATACTTGATTTCTACATTTCTCAAATATGGTAAATCTATTTCCAGCATGAGTGTAATCGTATTCATCAGCTTACGATGATAAGTAGTCTTGCTTTCCAGATAAAAAGGATAATATCCATATTTCAGGTAGTTTTCAAAATGCTCAAAGGGTTTAATCTTCTTCAGCAGCTCAGTAGCGATCTGTACATGATTTTGTAACAGATCTTCCAGTTTTATAGCCTGAAAATCCTGACCTGTCTCTATATTCACAAATTCCCTGAAAGACAATCCGTTGATATTATACACTACTGCTCTGCGACTCAAATCCGCATTCCCGCTATAAATATCTAAAATGGAAGATCCTGTAAAAACGACTTTAAGCTTTTTGTATCGGTCATAAATATTTTTTAGCTCCTGTGACCAGTTGGGATATTTATGTATTTCATCCAGAAAAAGATATTCCCCGCCGTGTTTTACCCATTCGTCCGCCAAATCTACCAGAGTAGTAGTAGAAAAAAAGATATCATCAGCACTTGCGTACAGAGCTTTGGAAGAATCCGTTAACTCCTCTTTGATACGAATTAGCAATAACGTGGTTTTACCTACACCTCTTGCCCCTACCAAACCAATCAATCTGTCATTCCAGTCAATATCAAAATTGCGCCGGAAAAGAATTTCCAGATTATTCAGATACCGCTGGTGAGTTTCTATCAATTTCTCCATAATAGATAATTTGCAATACAAAGATTGCATTATTTATTAAAGATTGCAATTTAAAGATTGCAAAATATTCATTTTGGATTTATGTATTTCAATCCGGAAAAATAAACATCTTCGTAGATTAGCTAAAAATGCAATGATTAAACATCAATTCAATACTAATTTTGCAATATGAACATTGCAAAATCAAATATATTCTTTTAGGAACTAAGATTATTGCTTTGTCTCAGACTAATTACGGCCTTATCTTTATGGTATAAAACTCCTGAAATTACCCTAACTTTCAGGCACTAAAAGATTGCTGTTCATGAATCCCGTTTTGCGTATTTTCTTCAAAATCATTTCATTCATTTTTCATCCATTATTATTACCTACATACGGCACATTACTGTTTTTGTGGGCAAATCCGTCGATAGAAATTCCTAAAGCAGAAGAAGGTGAAATAGTTCGCACTCCTGTACATCTGGCAATGTCCATTTTCGTGAATACTTTTTTCATGCCGGCAGTAGCGATCCTGATGATGAAGGCATTGGGATTTATCAAGTCACTGGAAATGGAAGACAAGCAGGAGCGTATTATTCCTTTTATAGCTGCAATGATTTTTTATATCTGGGCATTCATGGCAGTTAAAGATCATTTTTCTTATATGCCAAAGCTATATACCATCTTTATTTTAGGAACATTGGTTTCCGTGATGGTATCTTTTTTCATCACGTTGTTTTACAAGCTGAGTATTCACATGGTAGGGATGGCCGGATTGCTGACCGGAACAATGCTCATGATGATGAATTCTGAAAAATCTCTGACAACTATACTATTGATAGTGGTTGTCCTCAACGGGTTGGTTGCTACTGCAAGACTTTACCTGAAAGCACATACTCCGAGAGAGCTCTATGTAGGGTTTATGATCGGTATCATGGGTCAGATGGTAGCGATGACAATCTTTTCAAAGTTTTTTATGTAAAGGTTTTAGCTCTTAATTTTCAACTATAAATTTTCATGGCTGAGTACTACGTAATAGGATTGATGTCCGGCTCATCCCTCGATGGTCTGGATGTATGCGCAGTGAAATTTAATGAAGAAAATTCCAGGTGGAAGTTTGAGATACAGAATACTGTTTGTTATGAATATCCCGAACATTTTCAACAGGCATTAAGACAACTACCGGATGCTACTGCATATCAACTGGCAGAAATGCATACGGGATTTGCCAGAATACAGGCAGATTATCTGCAACAATTTTTTCAGGCGTTTCCCGACAGCCGGAAAGCAGATTTAATCGTATCTCATGGGCAGACAATATTCCACCAACCCGAGCAATCTTTCACTACTCAGATAGGCTGCGGAGCTACTTTGTCAGCATTGACAAGTAAAACTGTTGTGTGCGATTTAAGGACTTATGATGTTGCTTTGGGTGGACAGGGAGCTCCTTTGGTACCTTTGGGAGAAAAATATCTTTTCCCTGAATTCAAAAGCTTTCTGAATATCGGTGGTATTTGTAATATTTCGGAGCATACTGATTCAGGTATTACAGCTTATGATGTTTGTCCGGGTAATACCTTATTGAATTTACTGGCTATACAATCCGGAAAAACATATGATACAAGAGGTACAATTGCCCGAAACGGGAGTGTATGTCCGGAGCTCTTAGCTCAGCTTTCATCTGTAGATTTCTATCAGAAAGAAGGTCCTAAATCTTTGGGGACAGAACATCTTATGCGGGATTGGTGGCCTTTAATTGAAGCTGCTTCCTTATCTGTTGAAGATAAAATGACCACAGTTGTTGAGCATATTGCTATAGAATTAGGGAAAGTACTAACTCATCCAACAACTCTGATCACAGGTGGAGGTGCTTTGAATACATATTTGACAGAACGAATCATTCATCATGCGGTATCAGAGATCATTGTTCCCTCCAGGCAAATCATTGAATTTAAAGAAGCACTCATCATCGGATTTGCCGGATTGGAAAGATATCTGGGCAGGAACAATTGCTTGTCTTCAGTCACCGGCGCACAGAGAGATAATATGGGTGGTGCTGTTTATGGCTGAAAAATCCGTTAATTTGCAGAAATCAATTCCCTGCATGATATTAGTCACCGGAGCAAACAGTTGTATAGGAGAAGAAGTTGTCCGCCAGCTTGTGATGTCCGGAATGCGTGTCAAAGTATTTCATGATGCTGATGATAATTTAAGTCATTTACGTAGTATATCTGATCAGATAGATTTTTTTCAGGGTGACATTTTGGATGTTACAGATATCTACGAAGCCGTAAGTGGCGTTGATGGAGTATTTCACTGTGCAGTCATAGATGAGCGGACTTCCGCTACCTATGAGCAACGTATGAAATACAATGTAGAAGGTACTGCTAATGTAGTCAATGCCATGTTATATCATCAGGTTCCTAAAATTATCTTTTTTAGTACTTTATCTGCATTAGGTGCTGAGCCGGAAAAGATAGCAGATGAAAATACCAAATCCGAAAAAAATGAATGGACAACCGAACAGGCTTTGAGCTTTATACTCGCAGAAAGGGAAATCTGGCGTGGAAGCGCAGAAGGTCTGCAAGTTTCTGTTATCAATAGTGCCGAAGTCCTAAGTCAGGACTTAAAAGGGAGTCATTTACTGGCAGAGACTGTTAATTCTTTAAAGTCTGGAAAACCTGATATTTATCCGTCAGATATTTACTATGTAAGTCTGAAAGATCTGATACAATTATCGCTTAAGATATATCATCAGGGAGAGTGGAATAAAAGATGGCTGGCAATAGGAGGTAGTGATACAATGTTACACTTCTACCAAAAAGTATCCCAAAAGTATCCGTCTGAATGGAAACCGCGCATCATGAAAAAATCTACTGTATTTTTCAAAGTAGTGAAAGATTTTATCATCAGTACATTCTCAGGAAACAACCGCAGCTACAGAAGGGTACATGGCAAAAGGCTCATGACAGGATTGAAATTTGATGCCTCACAAACTACATCTGCCTTTGATATACGGTGGACATCTCTTGAGGATTTTCTTTCAGGAAAACAGATCAACTAAGATATGATTTAAAAAATAAGGCTCCGGTAGGAGCCTTTCTTTATTTCTTCACACTACCTGCAGTGAGATGTTTGAGGTATACTAATTCCTGCTCTGTCAAAAATCTCCACTTTCCTCTCGGAAGATCTTTTTTTGTCAATCCTGCATAAGATACCCTATCTAATTTTTTCACTTCGTAACCCAAATGTTCAAATATCCTTCTGACAATACGATTCTTTCCACTATGGATAGCAATACCAACAAATCTGGCATCTACCTGCGGCTCCGTAATATCTATTTCATCTACTTGGGCTAAACCGTCTTCCAGTTCCACCCCATTGCGGATTGTTTCCAGATCAGCTCTTTTAATTGGTTTATCCAGCTCTGCCTGATATACTTTAATAACATTGGTACTAGGATGAGAAAGATGTTGTGCCAATTCACCGTCATTCGTCAACAGAAGCAATCCTGTTGTATTTCTGTCCAATCTTCCTATCGGATATAGTCTTGCTCCTTTAGAAGCATGTTTTACCAGCTCCATGACAGTTTTCCGGCCTCTTTCATCTGCCGTAGTGGTGATGAAATCCTTTGGCTTGTTCAATAAAACATAGACTTTATTTTCGCTGACTACTTTAGCGCCATTATACGTCACGACGTCACCAGGATTCACTTTGTGACCCATTTCTAAAACAACTTCACCGTTGACCTGAACCAATCCTTGTCCGATCAGCTCATCTGCTTTTCTTCTTGAACAAATACCTGCATTTGAGATGTACTTGTTCAGTCTGATCTCATCCGTATGTTTTGGAGCAGGTTTAGATGTTACAGCTCTGTTGGGATGATGCAATTTAAGCATACCTTCCATACCGGGAGCTCCTATTGTTCTTTTTCTAGGCCTATCTGACTTTTTATCAAATGAAGGTTTTTCCTGAAAATCACCTTTCGGTGCATATCTTTTCTCTGTCCCGCTTTTGTCACGATCAGATCTGTCAAAAGATCTCCCTCTTTCACTTCCTTCTTCTGAACTTCTTTTAAATGGTTTATCAAAAGATTTTCCAGGATAAGATCCTTTGGATGGACTTTCTTTTCCCGCTCCTCCTTTCTCACGCTCAGACTTGTCAAATGACCGACCTCTGTCTCTACCCTCTTCTGAATTTCTGCTAAAAGATGGTTTATCAAAAGATTTGCCTGAATAAGGTCTTCTGGACGTACTTTCTCTGCCGGCTCCACCTTTCTCACGGTCAGATCTGTCAAATGACCTTCCTCTTTCTCCACCGTCTTCTGAACTTCTTTTTTTAAATGGCTTATCAAAAGATTTACCTGCGTAAGGTCCTCTGGAAGTATTTTCTCTGCCGGCTCCGCCTTTGTCACGGTCTGGTCTGTCTAATGATCTTCCTCTTTCGCCGCCCTCTTCTGAGTTTCTGCTAAAAGATGATTTCCCGGACGGTCTTCCTTTCGAAAAACCTCCCGATTTTGGTGTGTCTGAGTATTTTTTTTCTCCCTCAGTCTTGTTGGATGATGTTTTCCTTTTCACCTATTTGATTTTCTGTTTCTATAAATTCTTTCAATTTGGGTAACTCATGTAAGCTATTGATCCCAAAATACTCTAAAAAGTAAGCGGTAGTACCATATAATAAAGGCCTGCCTACTTCTTCACTTCTGCCTTTCAGCTCGATGAGCTCTTTTTCCATGAGCTTCTGGATAGTATAATCGCAATTTACTCCTCTGATGATTTCCACTTCAGATTTAGTAACTGGTTGTTTATATGCCACTACTGCCAGAGTTTCCAAAGCAGCATTTGTCAGCTTTTTTACGGAATTCCTTTGAAGATAAGAAGCTATCAGCAAATGATAATCCGATTTTGTTCTAAACAGATATCCTCCTCCGGTTTGTACAATTCCGAAAGGAATAGCCGGTTGTTCCTCGTAAAATTTTACTGATTCTTCCAGACCATTCAGTATCTCTTCTAAACTATATTCAATGCCATATTGTTTTGAGAAAAAAGCCACTATATCCTCTAAGAGAACCGGTTGTTCTGCACTGAAGATAATGGCTTCAATCCGGGCACGTATGTTCATGAGACAAAGGTAAGAGTAAAAACCATATTTGATTCCTTTCGGAATATTACGCTATTAAGTTTTCGGATTCTATCGTTTTTATCTTCTATCCCAGAAATTATTTTCCTAAATACCATAATTTATATTTACTTACTTATTGTTAATTTATAGCTGACATGCCCATGAACACTGTATCCAAGTTGCATATACAACATTTCCAAAGACAGTATTGCTATTGCTGAATATTGGGATAGGTGGCTCATACCAACGCCCAAAATTGCGGGACTCCTGCCAATTTACAGATATCTGTTGCCGGAAGTGAAGCAACATTCTCCTGGTCAGGTACCGGAGATGCGGATGCCATTATATTGTGGAACAAAAACACCTAGCAGAACTCCAAGACCTACACTACTTATGGACACAGTATATTGTGAGTTTGGTCAGATATAAAAATCATTATCGTATTATATACTGATATACAGTAATCAGAAAAGTTTCAGATTCTGTTTGACTATCAAACAAATTTTAGATATTCTGCCGGAAAATACTTTGAGAACTAATTACAGGTCTGTACTATTTTCACTATCGTAGGCATATCGTTTTCCAGCAAAGCATTGAAGAAGTTTGTTGTGCCAGACAAAGTCACAATGTATCATCCACTGAAGGAGGAAGACACAAAGTTCGTAAAAGCCACCCTGCACATTTTATCCTATGATCAGTAATAACCATCTTGTCTATTTCTTCTTACCAAACACTTGTGTCCAGAGTGTTCCTTTCACGGCTACTCCCATGTCCTGAAAAGCAGGATTCATAATATTTTTGCAATGACCCTCGCTTTTGATCCAACCCTGGACGGCACTCTTTGCTGTAGGATAACCCTTTGCAATATTTTCGCCCCATGTAGAAGCGTTATATCCTACGGCTTTAATTCTGTATGCCGGATTATTCCCATCTGATCCGGTGTGGCTGAAAAAATTTCCTTTCTCCATGTCTTTCGTATGATTTTTTGCAGCTAGTTCCAATAAATCATTCCACACGACAGGCTCTACGGGAGCGAAATATACACCACCGCAGTCGCAACCGGTCTGACGGTAAGCGTTGACTAATTCCAGCAGTTCAGCTCGAAACGGATCTTCGGGTATTTCTTCATCCGAAGGCTTCAAGACATCTTTCTTACAACCATTGAGAAAAATAAGTAAGAATAATCCCCAAAGGAATATTCTGTTTTTTAGATTGACATTTACCTTAAAAAAATTAGCATCCATAAATATTGGAGTTGATTTTTATTAAATTAATGCTGATGAAAGACTATGTTTGTTACCAAACATAAATATTTTTTTTAAATCCCGTGCATCTACCGCATTTATAAACATTGAGAGAGCTCAAATATTGCGACGCAGACATTCATTAGTCTGCACTTAATACATAATAAATATATTATAAGCTTCACACAAATTGCCTAACAAATACAAGGAGCTTCATAACAAGAATGTCAGCGATTTGTTGAAGATTGTATAAAGATAAGCCATATTATGGATGTTAACTGAGTTCTTTCAGAAACCTAACTAAGTGGTTCGGCGGAACCAATGACATCGTGCGACTCTGTTATGCTTAACTTGTCCGCTACTTATCTGTCGTCTGTTCGCCAGCTTGTTCATCGTGGCGGGTGGCGGAAGCACTTCATCTTTATAATGTATGTTTATAGAAAAAAGGTCTTTACTATTTCAGGTACAATTATTTTGACGGAAATCTCAATATAAACAAAAAATTCCGGACAGTAATGAAACCATCCGGAATTGTATTGTAAACTGATACGTTTGAATTATTCTGAAGATAATGCCGCAGCACCACTCACAATCTCTGAAAGCTCAGTTGTAATTGCAGCCTGACGTGCTCTGTTGTACATGATATTCAAGCCTTTCAATAACTCATTTGCATTATCTGTAGCTTTGTCCATAGCAGTCATACGGGAACCATGCTCTGAGGCATTGGAATCCAATAAGAATCTGAAGAACTGAGTTTTTAAAATTTTTGGAATCAAAGACTCTAAAATTTCTTCTTTACCCGGCTCAAAAATATAGTCTGCTGAAGATGCACCACTTTCAGGAGTATTTGTTTGTATAGGCAAAAACTGCTCTGCTGTTGGTATTTGTACAGCTGCATTTTTAAACATATTATATACAACCTCTACCCTGTCGTATTCACCTTTCACAAACTGTGCAATGACATCCTCTGCAACTTCAGCAGCAGTTTCAAAATTCAATTTGCTTAAGATATTTGAGTAAGCGCTATTTTTATATCCTGCAAAAGCTTTAAAGCCGTCTAAACCTTTTTTACCAACAAAGAGTAGCTCTACCCCACCCTGAGCATTCAGATCAGCATATTTTTCACTGATCAGGTTTTTTGTAAGCTTAATCACATTGGCATTAAAACCACCACACAAACCTTTGTCACCTGTAACAACTACGATGAGTACTTTTTTCAGCTCGCGATTTTCAGCAAGATTTAAGTTCAGTTCTCCCTGAAGATTGCTCACAATATTTGTCAACACTTCATTCAGCTGGTTGGCATAAGGGCGGATTTGTACGATTTTATCCGTAGCACGACGAAGCTTTGAAGCAGAAACCATTTTCATGGCTTTTGTGATCTGCATCGTAGATTTTACTGATGCTATCCTCAATCGTACTTCTTTTAAATTTGCTCCCACTTGTTAAATGTTAATGGTATGATTAATCTAATTCGTCTTCAAATTCTCAAATCGTAATCAAAAGACTATGCGTAAGAACCTTCCATTTCTTTTGCCAATGCTTCTACTTTAGAAGTTGAATCATCAGACAAACCACCTTTTCTGAAATCAGCCAATACCTCAGGATGTTTTGCTTCCAGTCTGTTCAGGAAATCTTCTTCAAACTGACGAACTTTGCTTACTGCAACGTTTCTCAACAAACCTTTAGTACCTAAGTAGATGATTGCAACTTGTTTCTCAACACTAGCCGGAGAGAATTGTGGTTGCTTAAGGATTTCCACGTTTCTCTTACCTTTTTCCAAAACTGAAGCAGTAGCTGCATCCAGATCAGAACCAAATTTAGAAAATGCTTCCAACTCGCGATATTGTGCCTGGTCAAGTTTTAATGTACCAGATACTTTTTTCATAGATTTAATCTGAGCGTTACCACCCACACGAGATACAGAGATACCTACGTTGATCGCCGGACGGATACCTGCGTTAAACAAGTTAGATTCCAGGAAGATCTGACCGTCAGTAATAGAAATTACGTTAGTCGGAATATATGCAGAAACGTCACCAGCTTGTGTCTCAATGATAGGAAGAGCTGTCAATGAACCACCGCCTTTTACTACAGATTTCAAAGATTCCGGTAAGTCATTCATCGCCTGAGCGATCTCTTGCTTAGCATTGATTTTTGCTGCACGCTCCAATAAACGGGAGTGTAAGTAGAATACGTCTCCAGGATAAGCCTCACGACCCGGAGGACGGCGAAGCAACAATGATACCTCACGGTAAGCTACTGCCTGTTTAGACAAATCATCATAAACAATCAATGCAGGACGTCCTGTATCACGGAAATATTCACCAATAGCGCAGCCTGCGAATGGTGCATAGAACTGAAGCGGAGCAGGGTCAGCAGCAGAAGCAGAAACAACTACTGTATAAGCCATAGCACCATATTGTTCTAAAGTTTTCACGATACCGGCAACAGTAGATGCTTTTTGGCCACAAGCTACATATATACAGTATACAGGTTCACCTTTATCGTAGAATTCTTTTTGATTCAGGATAGTATCAATTGCAATAGCAGTTTTACCAACCTGACGGTCACCGATGATCAACTCACGTTGTCCACGACCGATTGGAATCATTGCATCGATAGATTTGATACCGGTTTGAAGCGGCTCATTTACCGGCTGTCTGTAGATAACCCCGGGAGCTCTGCGCTCAAGCGGCATCGCATAAGTCTGGCCAGTGACAGGACCTTTACCATCGATAGGCTCGCCTAATGTGTTTACAACACGTCCAAGCATACCTTCACCTACGTTGATAGATGCGATTTGTCCTGTTCTTTTAACGATATCACCTTCTTTTACTTCTTCAGAAGAACCCATCAATACGACACCCACGTTGTCTTCTTCAAGGTTCAAAGCGATTGCTTTTTGTCCATTCTGGAACTGTACGAGCTCACCAGCTTTCACTTCTGTGAGTCCATATACCCTCGCAATACCATCACCTACCTGAAGTACAGTACCCACTTCTTCAAGCTGGGTAGCAGTATCTACATTAGATAACTGTTGTCTGAGTATGGCTGAGATTTCATCAGGTCTTACCTCTACCATGATTATTGTTTTATTCTGTTATTTTAATTGTAAATCAATTCGTTTGCAATATTGCTCAGTTTATTACGCACACTTGCATCGTAAACTTTATTGCCTAAATCAACAATAAAACCTCCAAGGATATCTTTATCTATGGTAGATTTTATAATCAATTTTTTATCTCCTACTTTAGACGCAATAGCTTTTCTTACCAA
The DNA here is from genome assembly GCA_037189845.1 of bacterium. Taxonomy (GTDB): domain Bacteria; phylum Bacteroidota; class Bacteroidia; order Chitinophagales; family JADIYW01; genus JAMLHH01. Next base: position 38,204 of record JBBCIS010000010.1, on the reverse strand, counting down.
TTGCTCAGTCGCATCATCTAAAGGCACAGCCGTTGTGATTTTAACTTCTAAAATGTGGTGATACTCGTTATAGAATTTATTGAAGAAAGTAGCAATATCTCCCAAGTAGCCTTCTCTGCTGTTATCTATCAGTAATAATATCAAAGCATTGGATTCAGCTGAGATGTTATCACCAAAAATTTGTTTTAACGCGCTGATTTTTTTTGCAGACTTGATGATAGGACTCTTCAGAAACACTTTTAGTTCTTTAGAATCAGCAACAGTCTTAGCTACCAGTTTCATGTCATTATTGACAGTTTCTATAGTACCTTTTGCAACAGCATCGTCAAACAAAGCCTTTGCATATCTTTTTGCTAATTTATCAGCTGACATAGTAGGCGATTAGTTTAGTTTGTCTACTAAATCAGAAATAAGCGCTTGTTGATCTTTAGATTCAGATAATTCTCTCTCAAGAACTTTTTCAGCAATCTGAACAGCCAATTTACTTACTTCCTGTTTTACTTCTAAAACTGCAGATTCTTTTTGTTTCTGGATTTCTGCACGAGCTTCAGCGACAATGCGGGTAGCTTCTTCTTTGGCTTTAGCCTGAGCATTGCTCTCAATAGAAGCTTTTAATTCACTCGCTTCTTTTAAGATTTGAGAAGCCTCCTGTTGAGCTTGTTTGATAGCAGCCTGATTGTCAGATTGCAATTTCAACATCTCTTCTTTAGCTTTCTGAGCACTTGCCAACGCATTCTCAATAGATTCTTCTCTGGATCTGATAGCCTTTGCAATCGGTTTGAATGCAAATTTACCTACCAAAAACCAAAAGATAAGAAAACAGATAGTCGTCCAGAAGACCAATCCTAAATTCGGAGTAATTAACTCCATTGCATCGAAAAGCAACATATATAGTTGAATTGTTTAAGGTCTTAAAAAGAGGGGGACTATGCCCCCTTTAATCGTTTGTTTAGCTTATTAAGCAACAAGGAATGAGATAACGATAGCTGCAAGTGCCGCACCTTCAACAAGTGCAGAAGCAACGATCATAGCTCCTCTAATGTCACCAGCTGCTTCAGGTTGACGTGCAATAGCTTCCATAGCTTTTCCACCAATAGAACCGATGCCGATACCTGCACCAAGAGCTGCCAAACCTGCTCCTAAAGCTGCAAATCCTGTAATCATAATTTTCGTGTTTGAATGATTTTATTTGAATTGGGTTTCTAATTAATTTTTAGTGATGTGCCTCTTCGTGATGATGTTCTTCGATAGCCATACCGATGAAGATAGCTGACAGCAAGGTGAAGATGTATGCCTGCAGGAATGCAACCAATAACTCCAATGCATTCATAAAGAGTACGAATGGAACTGCAATAGCTGCTCCTCCTGTTGCTCCGCCAATAGATTTTCCATTTTCACCAAGAATGAAAATCAAGCTTACGAGGGAAAGGATGATGATGTGACCCGCAGTAATATTTGCAAAAAGACGCATCATCAAAGCAAATGGCTTCGTCAATAAACCGATAATCTCTAAAGGAGTAACAATCAGCAATACCAATTTCGGAACGCCAGGCATTGCAAAAACGTGCTGCCAATAATGCTTATTGCCACTGATATTGGTAACAACGAATGTCATTACAGCCATTGTCAAGGTCACAGATATATTTCCAGTGAGGTTAGCACTTCCAGGGAAGAAAGGCACAAGACCTAATAAGTTATTGATGAGTATAAAGAAGAATGCACATAATAAGTATGGAACAAACTTCTCATATTGCTTACCTAAGTTTGGCTTAGCAACATCATCAATTACAAATGTAATGATAGGCTCCAGGAAAGATTGTAATCCTTTGGGTGCTGAAGTAACTCCTCTTTTAGAATATGCAGATTTCATCGAGAAGAATATCAATGTCAAAACGATCAATGACAATAACATCATAAATACGTTTTTTGTAATAGATAAGTCGAGTAATCCTTCCGTAGTATGAGTAGATGCATCTACAATTCTGCCATGAGAAAGGATTAATCCGTCTTTTTCTGCATGATATTGTGATGACATACCGGTAGACCATGAACCGTCTGCTTTTCTGATAATCACCGGAAGCGGCAGAGATGTATGCCCCCAGATATGAAATTCGTTTGCATCAGAAATATGATGCATGATAGCAGCAATCGGATCACTGGCATCTGCATGAGCTTCTTCTCCGTGAGGAGCTTCGTCATGAGCGTCAGCATGTGCATCACCGTGCTCTTCACCATGTGAGGAATGATCAGCATGTACTTCGTCTGAATAAGGTGCTGCAACTGCTGCTTCTACCTTTTGAATAGAGTCCTGAGCGATAGAAAAGTTCAGAAATACTGAACCAAATACCAAAGCGATTGTTAGTGTTATACCTTTTATTGCCGAATACATATTATTAAAGAATGTGCTCCTTTGAAAAGTTGTGCAAATATAGCAATTAAAAAGATTCTACCTTCAAGACCTACAGAAAAATGAGTGCTTTTTAGACAATTAATCTTTTGATAAAATAACAACTTAACACAATCTCTCCTGCATCATTCCTCACTCACACTTCCAGCCTCTATTTAATTAAAATAAAATATATTTATAATATTTTAAAAATCAAATAGTTACAAACAATTCATATCAAAATATCATTATAAAGAAGTTTAGTTAACCAGCAACAAACAATCTTCCGTATTGTTCTGTATTCAGGAAAAATTCTCATTGATATACAGCTTCCGCAAAATGGAGGCAGATAAAATGTTTACATACAAAGCGATATGATTATATTTGATTTGATGTCTAGAATAATCCTTTTTCTATTAGGAATGATATGCGCTTTGATGCATTTATCTGCTCAGAATTTACAGTTAGGGCAATGGCAAACTCATTTACCTTATGCCAATACTAAATCCATTGCACTGAGTAAACAATATCTATACGGATCATCCGAATATGCTGTTTTTTCGTATCACTTAGGAGACGGCAGTATAAAAAAATATACCAAGTCAGAAGGTTTGTCCGACGTAGGAGTTTCCTGTATTGGCTATGACACTGCCACCAGCTCACTCATTATAGCTTATACTAATTCCAATATTGATATTCTCAGAGATGGGAAGGTTAAGAATCTTCCTTTTATCATGACAGCAAATATCATGGGAAACAAGGAAATCAACCGGATATATGCTCAGAACGGGACAGCATTTTTGGCCACCGGATTCGGAATAGTAGAATTGCGATTAGACAAACAAGAGATCGGAGATACTTATTATTTCTCTGATGGCGCTACGAATTTTAAGGTTAACGATGTATGGGCTAATGAAGGCTGTATTTATGCTGCTTCCACAAAAGGTCTGTACAAAGGTATCCGTGATTTATCTGTAAATCTGGTAAATTTTCAAAACTGGCAATTTCTTGAGGCACCGGATGGGCTACCTGTGAGAGAGTTTCAGACTGTTGCAGGACGTGAAAATGAAGTTTTCGCTTCTGCCGGTTCCACCATATATAAAATGGAAGATAATCTATGGGCCCCTTACTATAGAATGCCTGCATCAGGTCTTACAGGTCTTTTCAAAGGCAAAAATAAACTGATAGCCTGTCAATCCGGTACTATCAGCTTTATTCCTGATAATAGCACACCCAATGACATAAGTGGCATTTATAATATTTCTATGCCATATCAGGTTCTGGAATCAGATGACGGAAGAACCTTTTATGCAGATTTGTACAGAAACGTTTATGAATATATTTCATCGTCTAATCAATCTGCCATTATTCCCAACGGACCGAGTAGAGCCACCTGTAAAGGAGTCGATTTTTTAAATGACGTAGCCTATGTAGGTTCTTCTCCTGCCAGTGCAAGTTTTCATCCTACTTTCAATGCAAATGGATTTTATGCCGCAAAAGATTTCTTCTGGCAGACTTATAACTCCGGAAATCTTCCTGAAATCCAGGGAGCATACGATATAGCTGTTGTACAAGCCTTACCTTCAGAAAATCTGGTTCTTTTCGGAGCACACAATACAGGTTTGATAGAATATTCTCCTGAGGGAAATAAAGCAAAATTCATTCAAAGCTTTCCGAATCAGACTTCCAATATGCGTATCACTGCCGCCGCAAGGGATATTAACAACAATGTATGGTTCACCAATGCATATTCTACACAATCTCTCATCTGCCGTAAACCAGGTGGTGAGTATCTGATTTTTTCCTCTCCACTCATCAATAATAAATTGCTTAATGGTATCGCTATAGATGATTTTCAGCAAATCTGGATCAGTATCACTGACGGCGGAGTGGTAGTTCTAAATTACGGAGGTACTTTGGATGATAAAACAGACGATAATTACATCACTTATAATTCTACACCTGGTAATGGTGGCTTACCGACTAATTCAGTGACTGCAATAGCTTCCGATCTGAAAGGACAAATATGGATAGGATCCATTCAGGGTGCATTTTATGTGCCTTGTCCGGGATCTGTATTCGACAGAAATTGCGATGCCATACAAATATGCGTTCCAAGAAATGATGGAACTAACTTCTGCGACCTGCTTCTAGAAACTGAAAGTATCAGTTCGATAGCCGTTGATGCTGCTAATAGAAAATGGTTCGGAACTTCTAACGGATTGTTCCTGAAATCAGAAGACGGCTATGATAATATCCATTATTTCAGTGAAGATAACTCGCCTCTGCTTTCCAACAGAATAAGGAGCCTCGGCATACACCCTAAAAGCGGAGATTTGTATGTATGTACAGAAAGCGGCATCATCACATACCGATCAGATGCTACTCAATCACCTGCAGGAGATGAAAAACCATATGCCTACCCTAATCCTGTAAGACCCGATTATCATGGTCCTATCGCTGTAAAAAATCTTCCTGAAAACAGTGATGTAAAAGTGACGGATATTGCGGGAAGATTAGTAGCTCAGGGCAAATCATACGGGAGTCAGTTTATCTGGGACGGTAAGGATATTCACGGCAACAGAGTGGCTACCGGTATTTATTACATTCTATCTTCCACAGAGGATAAAAGTGACAAGGTATCTGCTAAAATTGCTTTTATACACTAGAAGATTATTGTAGCCAGCTTCTTAGCTTTGTCTGAAGTAGAGGAAAGTGCTTTGCGTCTGGCATATGTTTGCAATCCGGTAAAAAATATGCTTCCTGCAAATTTTTGAAGATTTGCTCTGCTCTTTTCACAGCTTCTTTTCCGGGGAAAAATATATCATCGTCGGCTACTATCATGTACACCGGGTTTTCAAAATGCGATACATCTCCTGCCTGCAGTAACCGGGGTCTTCGGAAATCCATTTTTACTCCGAGCAGCATTTGTCTTTGTAGCCTCAGCATAAAAATATCTTCCTCCGGCACAAAAGATTTCAGGAAAGATTTCAGATGAGCTTCTTTTTTAGTCACCATAAATTTCATCAGAGGGAAAGACAAGTCTTTCATTGAACGCAGCATCTTTCCGTTGACCAACCCCGATGGCACTACAAAAATGCACTTCCCTACTCTTTCGGGTTTGTGAGCAATCAATTTTTGCAGAATAAATGCACCGTAAGAAACTCCTATAAAATCTGCTTTCTCCAAACCTAAACCCGCTACCACTTCATCTGCCCATACAGCAAAAGAATTATCATTGATATCCAGTACATTTTCATCGCTTTTTGTAGCCTGTCCTATTGTATCTATTGCATACAAGTCATAATCATCACCCAATTCTTTAATAGCTTCCAGCGCAACTGGTGCTCCGGCATTAATTCCGTGAAAGATCACCACTTTTTTTCCATCTTCATTTCCTGTCCTGATGACATGAGTATTTCCGTACGAAGTAGGGATATTCATTTCCTGATATGGTATATTCAGACTGCTGAGCTTTTCATCATACAATTGAAAGATTTTATCTTTTACACTATAGTCTTTATAGATACTCATGTGATTAATTTTCAACAAAATTAGAATAATTTTTCAAATTAGGCTATTTGGACTAAATTTACAATTATGAATACCAGAGACAGAATAAAAACTAAAGGGAAAGAACTGTTTAATCAGCAAGGTGTTCTAAATGTTACACTTCGTAATATTGCTCAGGAGCTGCAAATCAGCTATGGAAATGTGACTTATCATTTTCCAAATAAATCTAAATTGCTGGAAGCGCTGTATGAGGATATGAATATGCAGCTAATGAGATTACAATCTCAACATCAGGTCGGCGATAATCTTTTAACATACTTTCTAAAACTACCTGATTATAACTTTGACATTACTATCGATTATATATTCTTCTATAAAGATTTTGTAGAGCTGAAAAGAAATCATCCTGAATTCTATGAAAAGGTGGAAGCAGCCAATCTCTTTCGCAGAACCAAGTGGATGGAAATGCTGCGGATTTTACAACATCAAAAGTTTTTAAGAGAAAATCTCAAAAATGAAGATCTGGATTATATCATTGAACTAAGTGTAGGTATCCGGATGTTCTATTTTCAAAGCACTGAAATCGAACAAATTCAAAGAAGTATTTTCAAAGAAAAGGTGAACCGCTTACTTTTACCTTATCTATCAGAAAACGGAATCCAGATTTACAAGGAGTTTGGTAATCTGACAGAACAACAGCCATAAATTCATGCTTCAAAAAACGGAAGGTATCGTCCTGAAAACCCTGAAATACTCAGAATCTTCTGTGATTACCAAGATTTTCACCAGAGAATTCGGAGAATTCAGCTTTATCGTTCCCGGTGTACGTGGAAGCAGAAATAAATCTAAAGGCAATCTTTTTCAGCCATTGCAGATACTGGAGCTGGATCTTTACTATCATCCCAATAAATCTCTCCTCAAGCTAAAAGAATACCGCCCGGGATACATATACCAGCATCTGTACACTGACATGATACGTCAGAGTGTTGCAATTTTTGCACTGGAAGTGATTTCAAAATGTATTCATGAGCACGAAGTGAACGATACCTTGTACGATTATTTCAGAACTTTTCTGATGGATACTGATACAACGGAATCAATGGCGGCGATGATGCCACAACATTTCCTGCTGAACGCAAGCAATATTTTGGGTTTTATGCCTTATATAGAAGTTCCTTTTGAAGAGAGACCTTATTTTAATCTGGAAGCTGGTGTTTTTGAAAAACAACCGAGCTTTACAATGATATCTTTGGACAAAAATGAAGCGCTACTCATTTTCGAGTTCCTGGATAAGAACGATGCTCATTTTTCAAAAAATGACCGATTGAAAATCTTAGAAATTCTACTGATGTATTTCAGGATTCACTTACCCAATTTCAAACAGATGAATTCTCTGGAGATACTGAGACAGGTATTGAGGTAGATTTAAATTTCTATATCACTTACTTTCATTCTGAATGTAAAATCTCTGGAAGAATGTGGCGGAACAAACGGAACTGTTTTACCGGCAACAGATCTATTCAAGCCATTGGTAGAAAGTATCATTGGTTCTATGCAAAGGTATTTTTTATGATCTCCCAGCGGAGCATACATCACACAATAATCATATTCATCGTCAAAAATGACCTCCAGCTGATAATCTGCTGTTCTAAAGTATGGATACACACCCTGAATTCTGTTCATAAATCCGTCATCCAGAAACAATCTGTCTAATGGAAACTCTTCATTGGTCATCAGATTCTCAATCGGCTCCAGATCTCCGGTCGGTAAAAGATGCCGGTCAGTAACAACGTGATGGTGATAAGGAACTCTCAGCATCACTTCTGACCGTTCATATTTCTCCAGTGAAAAATAAGGGTGAAATCCAAATGACAGAGGGAGATTTTTAGCATCCTGATTGATAACATTCAAAGTGACCTGTATTCCGTTTTCATCCAGACGGTGAGTCATTTCCAAAGTATGCTCAAAAGGGAACTGTGCAAAAATTTCTCCATGCAGTTCACAATGATATTCTGCCACATGCCAGGCTGCATGATCATCACTACCGATTTCTTTTGTTTTCCAACGCAATGTTTTCAATAATAATCCATGAAGGGGGAATCCGTTTCCATCTCTGTACAACGTATCCGGAAGCAAAGGATAATGAATTCCTTCAAAAGTAAAATCATCAGAGCTCAGCCTGTTAGCCCAGGGATACATCAGAGGATTCCCTGCTAATTTTTCGGATGAAACATAGGTATCCAATGAAGTCGGAAACCATATCAATGACTTGTCTTTCCACATCCAGTGGTATAGTGTATTTCCGATATCCAATGCTATAAAAGCTGACTGATTTTCGCTAAAAAGCTCTATGACATCAAAGCCATCAATCGTAACTTCTTTACTTTCAAACTTTTTCATACCTATTGAACATATTCAAATTTTGGCGTACCATCACTATTAATATATATGAACGCCGTTTCTATTATAATATAACCCATTTCATTCAAAGCTGTCCTATAATTTCTCAATGCTTCAGAATTTTTAGCTTTATTACTCTTCTCCAGACCTGTTTTGAAATCATACAGACGCCCTTCTTTTCCTTCCAGAATCAACAGGTCAAAACGATACAATTCCATCTGAGGCTCATTAAACAGATCCCTCTTTGATTCATTTTTAAAAGAAAAAGATCTCTCTGTCAGAATATGGCCTTGAGTACCATATAATTTCTGAATTTCAGGATGTGTGAAAAAATTCCTTATCCGTTCAAATACTTCTCCTCTGACAGTATCTTTCAAGACGTATTTATGAGAAAATCTGAGTAAGATTTTTTCCAGATCAGCCCCGGCTCTGTAAACAGACAGTATATCATGTATTAAGTCTCCGGCAATGGCTTCTTTATTTTGTCTTTTGAGCGGTGACAATGAAATATTATCGGCTATCACTTTTTGATTCGTCCCCTTTTCTTCCAGAATTATACTTTTAGGAATTTCAGGAACTGTTTCATTCTTCTTTTTCTTCCTTAGTACTTTTTTATCCTCGCTGCCTGACTGATAGGTGTAATCATCTGTAAAATGATGGGGTTGTGTCTTTTGCAGACTATGATATAATGCGCCTCCAATCCTGTCTTTTTTAATTCCTTCCTTACTTTTTTTCAGTGAACATAAAAGATACATTTTCTGCTCTGCCCTGGTCAATCCTACATAAGCAATATTAAGGTTGTCACTGGCCTGGAGCACCACTTCTTCCTGATAATCTTTTACATAAAATGAATCTTTCGTCCTGTTAAAATCCATTGGTAAATTTTCAAACCCTTCCATCTCTTCCGGTTGGTGTACATTGAGCCAGAGAATGGGCTGCAAAAGATGTCCGGTTTCTACAAATGTCCAGTTCAGATAAGGAATGATCACTACACAATATTCCAATCCTTTGGATCTGTGAATCGTTGCGACCTGGATTGCATCAGCTTCACCGGATACAGCGACAGAACGTTCTTTGATTTTCCACCAGTCAATAAAATCTATGATAGATGACTGATAAGCGGTCTCCTGATATTGCATGACCATATCCAGAAACTGCTCGGTATAAGCATCTCTGAATGTTTCCAGCTTCAGGATCCCTATCAGATTTCTTACAATCTCATAAATAGACAATGCACCCAATTCCTCCAGAATTTTTTCTTCGGAGAGATCATTCAGCCATTCATCAAAAAACCTTTTTCTTTTTTCCTGATCCAGTACACCATTATATTCTGAAAGCCGGTGATGAACTTTTGCATATTGAAATAAGACAGCAGAACGATACAGGTCCTCAGCAGGGTTCAATAAAAGCTCCAGTGTATGAATCAATAGTTGTATAACCGGATGTGAATTAAATAACAACGCCTCTGATGTCATGACCGGAAATCCTTCCTGTTTCAAAAAATCAGCTATTGCAACAGCTTCTTTATTCTTTCTCACCAGAACAGCTATATCCTTCAGATCATAATTCAACTCTGTCGTTAATTTATGAATAGTACTCTTCAGATATTCCTCAATAAACTCCTGCTCACTGAATTCTTCATCTTTCGGGATGCCCATTAATTCTTTTTCGAGGAATTTGACCTCCACATATCCATTTTGGTCAGAATTTGCCTTCTGCATGGCATCCGCGTCATATAATCCGGGGAGCATATTCCAAAGCGGTGTAACACGCTGATCAACAAGATATTCTTCCTGAATTAAATTTTGTACTGACTGAGCTAAATCTCCGAAAACAGTATTATTGAAATGAACGATATTAGAATAGCTTCTGAAATTGGTATTCAGGTTGATCTCACTTTTCTCATCTGTCCAGAAAGTTTTCAAATCATTTTTTACATCATTTTGTATCAGCTGAAAATTCCCGCCACGCCATCTGTAGATCGCCTGCTTTGCATCTCCCACTATCAACACTCTGCAATCTTCTCTGTGAGACAGAATTTCAATAATTAATGGTAAAAAATTCTGCCACTGAAGGGTACTGGTATCCTGAAACTCATCCAGCAGTATATACCGGTATTTATTCCCTATTTTTTCATACAGGAAAGATGCTTCCGTATTGCCTACTACTTTATAAATCAGCTGATTATTATCAGAAATAAGCATAATACCGTTTTTCTCACGATATTCTTTCATCTTATCTGATACATTGGAGAGTAAGGCGAGTGCTTTCAGATATTTTTTAAATCCTGTAAAAGTCTGATATTCAGAAATATTTGTCCTGAAAAAATTCAATAGTTCTTTCACTTTAGGCAGAATCTGCATTTCCCATATGCTCAGAATTCCGGCAGCATCCGGATGTTTTTTCACATCCGCTTTAAAAGGATTTCCTTCTTCATCGATCATCTTTAATATAGACGGTGAATAAGCAATGGTAACAGGATTTTCAATAATTTTTTTTGTTTGCTTCGGAAAATAGTTCCCACTGAAAAACCCTTCCTGTAAATGCTTTTGTTCTATGAGCTGATCGATTTGTTCCGCCAGAGATTTAATAGTATCTCTGAACTGGTTTTCATATTCTTTGAATCTTTGAAAAAGCACTTCTACTTTCTCAATGGGATAATTCAGATCTAATCTTGCCACATGTTCTTTAAACAATTCTCCGGAAAGCTTTTTGATAACATCTTCCGGCTGCCATCTTTTCCCGTCTTCTATATTTTCAGTAGCAATCTCTTTCAGCCATCTGCTCAAAAGATGCTTGTCATCATGAGAATATTCATTGAGCATTTCAGATAAGGCTTCGTCTAATGCCTGTTGAGTATCCATACTGACATTGGCAGAGCTTTGCAGCTTCAGCTCAAAAAGGAATGATTTGACGATACGATTAAAAAACTTATCTATCGTCATAATAGAAAACTGCGAGTAATCATGTAAGATTTTCCCCAGTGCTATTCTGGCATTTCTTGCCATCGAGTCATACGTCCAGTTTGGATTTTCCTGAAGCAGGATTTTACCGATATCACTCGTTTTCAATCTTTCTTCTGAATCTATCTGGCTGAGCTCTGTCAGAAATTCCAATATCCTTGATTTCATTTCCTCAGTAGCTTTATTGGTAAAAGTTACTGCCAGTATTCTGTCGTAAAAACAAAATTCTTCTCTGCTAAAATTGAGAACGATCTGTACATAAGTTTTTGCCAGCATAAATGTTTTACCTGAGCCGGCGGAAGCTTTACAGAGAATCAAATTAGCAGAAGCCATGAACGAAATATAAGATTTTTTGAAGTAAGAATACTGTTTTGCCCGCAGTTCAAATCTCCTGTTTTGCTAACTACTCATACTTGGGCAAGCATTGTCTTTGCTTATTACACCGGAGAAAACTTCTGTTTCTAAGTATTCTCTTTGAACTAAATGCGCTATATTTAATATATGGAGCAATTGATAATAGATATCGAAACTCAGGAAGATGCGCAATTAATTAAAGAATTGTTGAAACGCTTTAAAAGCGTAGAAGTAAAAAGTTTTCATTCTGATATTTCATCAAAAGAAATCAATTTCAGAATCCAGCAAGGAATCAAAGATGCCGATAGCGGCAATGTAAAAGACTGGAATTTGCTGAAAAACTCCATTTCTGAAAAACTGCAATCATACGAACAGAAATAATGCTTCAGATTGTAGTTACTGAGAGAGCAGAATTATCACTGAATGAAATTATTGACTTTTACTTAATTGAATATACCGTTGAACGCACACAAAAAGTTGTCAATAGCATAGATGAAGCATTTTTTATGATTTCAAAATCACCTTTACATTATCCTGTTTGTTTTGATGTCAAAGTACCACAAGAAAACCTCCGACAATTTATTTTGCATAACACATTCAAAATTATCTACCGTATTCAGTCTGAAAGCGTAGAAATTATTGAGATTTTTCACGGCAAGAGAAATCCTGATGAAATAAAAGATATTAAGTAAAAACTGCGCTGTATTTTCTGCAGGTATTGTTCTTATATTTTGACTTCGAAAAATAAATAAGTGCCAGTGAGCTCATCACAAGGTCTCCTTTCAGAATCTTTCCCGATTTTGTATTTTCACCTTAGATTATGTCATCGCATCATTTTGTAAAGGAAGGACAAGAACCATCTGTCTGGGTGCTGGGTACAGATTTCAACGAAGATATACTGGGTACGCTTTTAGAATGGAGCCCTTTAGTTATTACTAATCTGATTGCTGCGGAAAAACTATTTTCTCTTCAGATAAAAACCGACCGGATTATCACAGAAACAAATGATGAGGCAGCGAAAAAGCTTTTCACATCTCTGTATCCTGTAGAATGGCATGTGACCGAAAGTATTTTTTCCGAACTACGGGAATTTCTGGAAACCCATCGTACACATCTGTATGTAGTTGGGCTGGAAAGCAATCAGCTGGCACATTTATTTCAACAAACTCCTGTACACCTCAAACAATTTCTGACGGGAATAACTCTGACAGAAAAATGGATATGTCCCGCATCAGTCTGGAATAAGTGGCTGGCAAAGGGTCAGGCATTTCAGCTCACAGGAAATTCATCTGACTGGACAATCAGGGGAAATTTTTCAAAAGAAAATAATATCTGCCGATCACAAGACGACCAGCTTTTTCGGTTTGAAAATCATCACCAAGAATGCTTTATTGAATATTTACCTCATTGAAAACAACCTTGATATTTTAGCCAAAAACAGCTAGTAATCTTTTATGAGATTATTTTTCAGGTTAAATCATCATTAAAATAAGATGTAACGCAAGCAAAATCTAAGTAAAATTTCCTTTAATCTTAAATTTTTTTTTTCTTCATTGTTTGAAAAAACCGTGAACATTGAGTAATCTCAGAATTTTTGATATTCTTCATCATCAACTAGCTACTCAGCCTTTAGAGGCAGCGTTTGCAAGAAGAGAAGATAAAAAAAGCTGGACTCAATATAGCACGGAACAAATCATTCAACTTGCCAATGAACTTTCTACAGGTCTGTTGAATCTCGGTGTACAAAAAGGAGATAAAATCGCTTTCATCTCTACTACTAACCGTCCCGAATGGCACATCCTGGACATTGCCTCTTTACAGATTGGCCTAATCAACGTACCTATATATCCGACTATCAGTTCCTCAGAATATGAATACATTCTGAAACACGCTGATGCAAAGTATGTATTTGTCTCAGATAAGCTTCTTTACAGGAAGCTGAAACCTGTCCTTCCTAATTTACCTGAGTTTAAAGCAATCTATTCTTTTGATGAAGTAGACGGCATCTCTAATTGGAAGGAATTATTACGATCACCTGCTGACATTGCTACAATTCAATCTATCAAAGATGGAATTTCAGAAAATGATATAGCAACCATTATTTATACATCCGGCACCACAGGTAATTCCAAAGGTGTGATGCTCTCTCATAAAAATATCATGAGCAACGTATTGGATTGTGTACAAATGGTTCCCATCCAGAAGCAGGATAAAACGTTGAGCTTTTTACCGCTCTGTCATGTTTTTGAACGCATCCTGAACTATGCGTATATGTACGCAGGGGCTTCAGTGTATTTTGCAGATGGACTGGAAACTATCGCCATTAATCTTGCAGATGTAAAACCAAAGTATTTTGCATCTGTGCCAAGACTTATGGAAAAAATCTATGAGGGTATTTTCAGGAAAGCAAGGCAATTGCCACCTCTAAAGAGAAAGTTATTTTACTGGTCAGTCAATAAAGCACAGAATACTCCGATAGACGGAAGTGCCTCTGCATTGCAGAAGTTCAAACTGGCGATAGCTGACAAATTGGTGCTCAGCAAATGGAGATCTGCTTTGGGAGGAGAAGTGAAAGCTATTATTTGCGGGTCAGCACCATTACAACCTAATCTGGCGATTGTTTTTATCAATGCAGGCATCCCTGTTTTGGAGGGATACGGACTGACGGAAACCTCTCCGGTGCTGACGGTCAATCCATTTAAAAAATATGGAATCAAAGCCGGCTCGGTAGGCATTACTTTGCCATCTGTACAGCTCAGAATTGCAGAAGACGGAGAAATATTAGCCAAAGCACCTAATGTGATGCTGGGATATTATAAAGATGAAAAAAGCACTCAGGAATCTTTCACAGAAGACGGCTGGCTGAAAACCGGTGATATAGGACATTTCACACCGGATAATTATCTGGTGATTACTGACAGAAAAAAAGAATTATTCAAAACTTCCGGCGGTAAATACGTTGCTCCGGCGGTAATAGAAAACAAATTGAAAGAATCTCCTTATATTGAGCAGGTTGCAGTAGTAGGCGATGGAAGAAAATTTGTTTCTGCCCTAATTGTTCCTAATTTTGAGTTACTAGAAAACTGGTGTTTAAAAAACAATATTCCTTATGAGTCCGGGAAAGCTGCTATAGAGCTGCCTGCGGTAAAGAAAATGTTTTTGGAAATCGTCCAGAAGATAAATATCAATTTTTCTAAAGTAGAACAAATAAAAAAGATAGCTTTGCTGGAAAATGAATGGACAGTAGATGGAGGTGAGCTCACTGCAACCATGAAAATCAAGAGGAAAGCTATTAAAGATAAGTATCAAACTACCATTAATGGTTTTTACGAATAAAAAGAAAAACAACTAACACTTATGAATGTTACAAGACTTTTTGACGTCATTCCTTTTCAGGCAGCAAACAATCCGCAAGATGTTTGCCTTGCAGGAGTAAAAAACGGTCACTGGGTAAAATACAGCACCAAAGAAATCATCGAGCAAGCTAACAAACTATCCCTTGGTTTAATACAATTAGGTATTCAACCGGGAGATAAAGTAGCGGTGGTAACGAGCGCAAACAGACCCGAGTGGAATATCTGCGATTTGGCAATCGGGCAAATCGGAGCTATCAACGTACCTCTTTATCCTACTATCAGCCAGGGTGAATACGAATATATCTTGAATCATGCTGAAGTAAAGCTTTGTATTGTTTCTGACGAAGGTCTTTACAGAAAAGTAATGGCGGCAAAGGACAGAGTAGCTACACTTGAAAACGTTTACACCTGGGATGAAGTCAGTGCTGCTAACAGCTGGCAGGAAATCATCAAACTGGGAGAGAATGGTAATCTTAATGATATCAAAGAACGCAGTGAAAAAGTACAGCCGCAGGATTTAGCTACTATCATATATACTTCAGGTACTACCGGCCTTCCCAAAGGAGTAATGTTGTCTCACAACAATATTATCTCTAACGTGATGTCAGTGAGTAAGGAGCTCCCTATCGAGCCGGGTCAGGTTGCATTGAGCTTTTTGCCTCTTTGCCACGTTTTTGAAAGAATGGTGATCTATACTTACCTGTATAAAGGTGTAAATGTATATTATTCTGACATCGATACTTTAGCTGAAAAATTACAGACAGTGAGACCACACTTCTTCACTACTGTACCAAGATTATTGGAAAAAGTATACGAGAAAATTGTCAATAAAGGTCTTGAACTGACCGGGTTGAAGAAAAAATTATTCTTCTGGGCATTATCATTGACAGATGACTATCAATATGACAAAGTTCCCGGTCTTCAGATGAAGATTGCTGATAAACTGATCTTCAGCAAATGGAGAGATGCTTTGGGTGGTCGTGTTGTAGGAATTGTAACAGGCTCAGCAGCTTGTCCGCTTAAAATCGCAAGAGTATTTTCTGCAGCAGGTGTTCCGATCAGAGAAGGTTATGGTCTTACCGAAACTTCTCCGGTCATCACTTTCAACAGATTCCAGGAAGGCGGCTCCATGCTTGGAACAGTGGGAATGCCTATTCAGGATGTAGAAGTTAAAATTGCAGAAGACGGAGAAATCCTTGCAAAAGGGCCGAACATTATGATGGGATACTACAAAGAGCCTGAAAAAACTGCCGAAGTAATGTCCGGCGACTGGTTCCACACAGGTGATGTCGGTACATTCTTAACTGGTGCTAACGGGAATAAATTCTTAAAAATCACTGACCGTAAGAAAGAATTATTGAAAACTTCCGGAGGTAAATATGTTGCTCCGGCACCAATTGAAAGCTTGTTCCGTGAGTCATTCTTCGTAGAACAAATCATGGTGGTAGGTGAAGGTAAAAAATTCGTTTCAGCATTGATTGTTCCTGCATATCAGGCACTACATGAATGGGCTAAAACAAACGGGGTGACATACAAAGACAACGATGATTTGATAAAAAATCCGAAAGTGATTAAGATTTATGAAGATTTAGTCAAAGAGCTCAATCCTAACTTTAATCATATCGAGCAAATCAAAAAATTCAAATTATTGGCTAACGAGTGGACTGTAGATACAAAAGAGTTGACTCCAACAATGAAAATCAAGCGTAAAGTTATTTCTGAAAAATATGCGACTGAAATCGCTAACATTTACGGAGAATAATTTTATCCAAAAATCATATTGACAAAAAGCCTTAGCAAAATGCTAAGGCTTTTTTGTTGGATTGACGACAATCAGCTTTTTCAAGAAAAAATATCTCCACTATTTACCCATTATCCTCAAAATAAAAAGCTCTCAGAGGACATCCTGTGAGAGCTTTTATATTGACCGGAATATTGATTAATATAGTATTCGGGCACGGATAGTATGGTCTACCTGTTTTAACGCATCTAAAGCCTCAGAAGCAGCATCTCCTTCAACATCCAATACTACATAACCGATTGTTTCATTGGTTTTCAAATATTGACCAACAATATTTACATTATAGCTGGATAAGATCTGGTTGATCTGGGAAAGAATGCCAGGCATATTTTTATGCATGTGAAGGATTCTTCGTGTATTTGACTGTAATGGCAGGTTTAATTCAGGAATAGATTTAGATCCGATTGTAGAACCGTTATCTAAAAATGCAACCAATTTTACTGCAACTTCAGAACCGATGTTTTCCTGCGCTTCCTGTGTACTGCCACCGATATGAGGTGTCAGAATTACATTATCCAAACCTTGCAACGGCGATTCAAAACCAGGGCCTTTTTGCTTAGGCTCTACAGGAAATACATCTATAGCTGCTCCACCTACTTTTCCTGAATCTATTGCATCTTTCAATGCATCAATATTGACAACAGTTCCTCTGGATAGATTCTGGAAAATCACTCCGTCTTTCATCAGATCGAACTGTGCTTTGCCTATCATCATCTTGGTAACAGGAGTACCCGGAACATGCAATGTTACGATATCTGATTCACGAAAAAGATCGTCCAATGTATCCACTTGCTTCGCATTTCCTAAAGGAAGCTTTGGTTCAACATCATAATAGAACACTCTCAATCCCATAGACTCCGCCATAATAGAGACCTGGGTACCGATATGCCCGTATCCTACTATACCAATAGTTTTACCTCTTAATTCATAAGATCTCTGGGCATCTTTCAGCCATGTACCTTCGTGGGCTTTTTTACTCTTCTCCGGTATTCTTCTGAGCAGCATGATAGAGTTCGCGATGATAAGCTCCGCTACTGATCTCGTATTGGAATAAGGCGAATTGAATACTGAAATTCCTGCTTCAGTACATGTATTCAAATCAATCTGGTTGGTGCCGATACAAAATGCCCCAACTGTCAATAATTTTTTAGCCTTCTCTAAAACCGGAGTGGTCAAAGTAGTTTTCGAACGAATACCTACTACATGATATTCATCTATGCAGCCTAAAAGTTCTTCTTCAGACATTGCATCTTTCCTGGCATCGATATTTTTATATCCTCTTTTTTCAAATTCAGAGATAGCAGATTGATGAACTCCTTCCAGGAGGAGGATTTTAATTTTATCCTTCGGATAAGACAGTACTTTTTCCATGATATTAAAGACGCGAAATTTAAGGAGTTTGCAAACAGAAGACAATTTTTTTGCCTATCTATTAACGGATTTAATTTTTATTTAACTACCATCTCTTTAAAATAAAAATGGGCGATATCTTAAGACATCGCCCATTCAATCATAAAGAATTAATTATTTTTTCTTTTTGCTGCCACCTAAAACGCTACCGTCATAAGTGATACCAGCGAAAATTGTTCTACCGATATATGGACCACCGATGTTTGTTCTGTATGTAGGACCTACTAAGTTAGAGCCTCCAATTCTGAATACAGTTTTCCATTTTTTCACGGTATAAGATGCAGATGCATCTAGAGTACCGAATGCATTCACATCACCGCTACCGAAGCTGCTCACCCAGAAGAATTTGCTTTGCCATCTGTAGCTGACATCGAAACCAGCATTAGAGTTATTTACGTTGCTGTTACCAAAACCAATATTGAACATATGTGAAGGAGAGTTGAAGTCTACACCTTGCTCATCAGCCTCCTCAGAAGCAGCAAAGTCCATGTAGCTATAGTTTGCTCTCGCCATATAATTTTTCTTCAATCTATAGTTCAAGCCTAAAGCAGTACCCCAGGAAGTTACCTGATCTTTTACATTATAGTATGGTCTGAATACAGCTGGAGTTTTAGTTCCTCCTGAAGAAATGAAATCAGCAACCCCATTAATAGGATTTCCTTTCTGAGAGGTACCTTCTTTTGCTACAACGTTAGATTGAGCGATGAAATCTTTGTACCAGTTGAAGTAAGCATTCCAGTCGATATAAAGATTTTTGATCATTGTTTTGTACCCCACCTCAATGTTTGTTAATTTCTCAGGCTTGATGTAATCCATATAGAACTCTTCAAGCAATGCAGGGTTTGGTTGGCCAGCTAATGCTGACGCTCTGAATTTCGCGAAAGACTCCGCTGTATATGCACCACCTTCATATAGACCATAACGCTCAGCATTTTTACGGGAACCACCTAACAAGATTGTAGAGGCCGGGAAGTAAATAAATTGAGCCTGTGTATCCGGGTTACGGAAACCTGTCTGGAATGAAGCACGGATATTATGTTGACGTTTGTCACCCAATGTCACAACAGTTGCAACACGAGGAGAGAATACTCCGTCAAAGTTTTCATTTTTGTCATAACGGATAGACGCAGAAATTCTCAAACGATCTTCAATCAATTTTTTAGTAGCCTGAATGAAAGCACCGTATTCGTTGATTTTAATTCTTGAGTTTGTTCCTGTTCCTTCCGGGTCTTCATTGAATACTGTACCATCAGTGAACAAGCTGTACATTCTGTGGTTAGCACCTACAAGGATTCCGATTTTATCTTTAAACAAAGATGTGAAGTCATAAGTACCTTCAGTGTGGAATAATCTTGATCTGTCAATGAAAGCAGCTCCGCCTAAGATACCATTAGCCGGATCAGCACGCTGGAAATATGTACCTCTGATTGTTTCAACAGCATTTTGAAACTCCCCAGATTCTTTCATTTCATTTATTCTTGTATCAGCAGCGATTCTTGCCTCAGCATGAGCTACTCTGAAGATATTTGGTTTGATTTGAGCCAATCTATCCAATCTCTTTCCTGTGATTCTTGAGCCTACCATCAAGGTACCAACAAGGTTTCCTAAATAGTCAGCAGCCCAACCTGAAGCAGTACCATACATCAACTCATTAGTATAACTACCCAATGCTGTAAGATTGTAAGAATCTCCTGCATCAGTTTGCGTCATATATGATCTGATCATAAAGTTTTTTCCTGCAGCTTCAATTTTATGAGACATTGCCATAAAATTTCTCAACACATATCTTTCAGTTCCCTGATAAACTGAGTTACCGGAACCTAATCTGAATGCGTAGCTGATTTCGATATTAGATGTCGGCTTGTAGTGTAAAGATGCTGTACCTTTCACACTCGTAGCTTTTCTGTTATCTAATAATTCTTCTTCTGTCAAGCCGGTTCTTCTGATTTCAACTGTAGGAAGATACTGGAAGTTATTCGCTACGAAAGCTCTGGCTCTCTCTGCATCCGGAAACAATAGTTGGAATGTAGGACTTGAAGACACTCCGTTAATGATTGCATCCGCAGTTGCCGGCTGTAACATTTGTAGCTGGCCCAATGGAACTGTAGACAAAGCAGATTCGTCGCCATAAGTATTAATACCATTGAAGCCTAAAGGTCTGTTACCGATAACTTTTTCGCCATTAGCATCCAAACCCGGATCAGCTGTATGTCTTTGACCTGTTACGATATCTGTTTTGTAATCATTAGCTAACCAGTCAGTAGCACCGAAATAGCTTGCGGTTACTTTAAAACCGAATTTTCCAAAAGTTTTTGCATAGCGAACATCACCTCCGTATAAAGGATTGATCTGATCGTTTTGAGCATTTGTCAAACCACCTTTAACAGAAAGGGTCAATCCTTCATAGTCAAACGGACTTTTTGATGACATCAACATGATACCGTTAAAAGCGTTTGGTCCGTAAAGGGCTGAAGCAGCACCCGGTACCAGCTCTACACTTTTCACATCATTTTCCCCGATACCAATCAGGTTACCCATAGGGAAGTTCAATAACGGAGCAGAGTTATCAATACCATCTACCAGCTGAACAAAGCGTGTATTTGCAATACCGCCAAAACCACGGGTATTGATAGCATTGAACGTCATAGATCCGGAAGCTGTAGTTACCCCTTTTAATTTGGTCATCTGATCAAAATAATCAGGAGAAGCTGATGCTTTAATTGTTTGCAAATCTAATTTTTCGATTGTTACCGGAGATTCGAGGATTTTCTCTTCAACTCTGGAAGCTGAAACTACAACTTCATCAAGGATGGAACTTTCGTCATCTAAAACGATTTTTAATCCGGTTTGATTTCCATTGATTACAAGTTCTGAGTTTTTGTAACCTACATAAGAAATCACCAAAGTAAACGGTGATTTCTCATTAATGACTAAAGTGAAATTACCGTCAAAGTCAGTAATAGTTCCTGAGGTGGTCCCTTTTAATACAACATTGGCGCCAATTAAAGGCTCTTGCGTGTTATCAACCACTGTCCCAGTAACTGTTGTTTGCGCATACAGGGTATTTAACCCAAAGAATGCCATAAAAACAAGTAAGTAATATTTCATGGAGCAGAATTTGGCGGCAAGTTAACAAATAATTAATAAGTTAAAAACTATTAACAAACCTAATTTTAAACATTGCGTATCATTAAATAAACAACAAGCTGTATAGTGCTAAAAATCAAATCATTATACATGATAACAAAAAAATAAAAACTCAATATTTTCTAAAAAAAACAAAAAACAAAACCACCTTTTTGAGGTGGTTTCAGGTTATATTTTGACCATTATACTTATAGTTCAGGATGCTTCACAATAAAGTGTGGATTCAGCAAATTCTCCTTATTATAACTCAATTCTTCTCTTGTAATAAAATTCAACACTTCAGCACCTGCCTCTTTTGCTACGATATGTCCTGCCCCTGTATCCCATTCCATGGTAGGAGCAAGCCTTGGATATACATCCGCCTTTCCTTCTGCTACCAGGCAAAACTTCAAAGAACTCCCTGCCGCAACAAACTCTATATTTTCATATTGATTTCTGAGCGCATTCACATAGTCATCTACTTCCTGACTATTATGCGAACGGCTTCCTACTACTTTCAGGATACCATTCTCTGCCAAAGGTCTAAGGTTTAATTTGCATGGTTCTGAATCACCATCAATTAAATAGGCACCTTGTCCTTCAACTGCATAAAAAACCTTATTCTGTGCAGGTACATATACCACTCCAGCAACGACTTTGCCGGATTTAACTAAGGCGATGTTTACAGTAAATTCACCATTTTTCTTGATAAACTCTTTAGTCCCATCCAATGGGTCTACTAACCAACAGCACTCCCAGTTTTTTCTCTCCTCATAAGTTTTTAGTTTATTTTCTTCAGATATAATTGGAATCTGCGGAAATAATTTTTCCAATGAGCTCATAATAATCGTATTTGCGGCCCTATCAGCTTCTGTCAAAGGAGATTCGTCTGCTTTAGTCTCTACAATAAAATCTCTATTGTAGATTTTCATAATTTCCAGACCAGCTTCAATTGAAATTTGAACGATGTTACTAATTTTTAATTCAGATAAATTCATGTTTAGAGATATTGATATTGGAGGTCCTTTGTATTAATAATAAGCTGTTCTTTATTCAACAACCAGTCAATATTTAGTTTTGGGTCATCATACATTAGTCCACCTTCTGATTCCGGATGATAATAATCATCACATTTATACATCACTACTGCTGTTTCAGAAAGGACAACAAAACCGTGGGCAAATCCTTTCGGCACCATCAATTGTAATTTATTTTCGTGTGACAACCTGATAGAAAAATGCTGCAGATATGTATTGGAATCTGGTCTGAGATCAACTACTACATCCAGAATTTCTCCCTGTAAAACCCTTACCAGCTTACTTTGCGCGTGTTCGCCCGTCTGAAAATGCAATCCTCTCAGTACACCAAAAGTAGAAAAGGACTGATTATCCTGTACAAAAGTAAAGTCCAATCCTTGCTTCAATAATGCCATTTTGTTGTAGGATTCAAAAAAATAGCCCCTTGAATCTTCAAAAACTCTGGGCTCAATAATTTTCAGGTCCTCAATAAAAGTATCTTTTACAAACATAATTATGTCAACTCCTTGTCTACTTTAAACAGATATCTATATCCCGGCCATAAATGAATTTTCACATAGAGTAGTAATAAAAGGACTACCATAATAAATCCAGTGATTACCATATTAATTACCAAAATCAATATAGAAGATTGGGCCAAAGCCGGCAGCGGATAATAGGGTCTTGAAAGTAATTGAAAAATAGGTGTAATATTATTCAAAGTTACTTTAGAACTTTCAAAAGATTTAATCAAATCAGCATACAAAACCTGATAGAATTCAGTATTTCTTTTTTGTCTGACCTGCGGTACCCGTGCAGTATTTAATAAGAGGTTTCTTGCCCTGTCTTCAAAATTAGCCACCTGATATTCTGAAGAATAAAGCATATTTCTAACTGAGTCCAACCTGTTTCTCAGGAATATATAATTATTTTGGGCTTTTTCAGTAGTCTTATCAATATAAAAATTACTCAGGTTCTGATAAAAAAGTTCTGCTGTAATCTTAGCAAGCTCTTCATTTTGCAAGGAAAGATTAATAACAAAAGCTCCCGATTTAGTTTCTGTAATACTGATGCTTTTTCTAAGTAGCATAGCAACATTATTGAATACGCTATACTGACTTCTGTTTAGGCCGTTCAACCCCCGGTAGCTTTTGAAATAAGAAACCTCCTTTCCATAATAAATCACTAAGATATGATTAATGAGATAGTCATCTTTCCCTTTTATAATACATTTATTAAACAATAAGTTGGATAACAACTTTTGAGAAATAGAAATCTCTAGAATCTTATCAAGATTTATCGTTTGACTAGTGGCTTGAGTTAATAAGTACGAAGAAAGAGGATCTACATTAGCATTTAACTGTGCACCATCATCATCCCGCAATATAAACGAAATAACTGCACTGTATAAAACTTCTTTATTAAGTATAGAATATATGGATATTCCTAATCCACAAACAAATATAAAGATAAACAGCCAAAGATATTTACGAACGATCTCTTTGCTTCTACCATAGATAAAAACTACTTGAACAATAATCTTCTGAAAATCTGTTAATTCCTGCTCAGGAACAACAGCAGTTGGTTCTCGATCAAAAACAGGATTAGAATCAGGTGTGTTTTCTATTTCCATTATTCCATCGTTCTTTTCAACAATAAATACAGCGTCAACGAAGTGGTAATTGAACCCAATACTCCTTGAAGTACTGTGGAAAATTTGCCTGAATCACGATTTGCGGCTTTATTTCTTCTTTTTTTCAAAGGTTTTCTTGGAACTACTACATCAGATCCTTCCATTACCTTAGGATAAATTCTACCAAACAAGGTGAATCGGGTACCTTTTATATGCCCATTAGGCAATACCACATAAGTATCCTTCTTCTTAGAATATTTTCCGAAACCAGAGCCATATTTTTTCACATAATACTTCGCTCTTTTACCTGATGTATACGGTACATTTACTTTTTTCTCAGGGGTAAATCTGAGGTAGTCTTCAATGCTGATAGTATCAGGCAAATGTACCAGCCTTTTCATATCATTTTGCTCAAACGGATAATCTATCTGACCTCTAAGGGTAACTATATTCTCCACTGCAGGTACAAATATATTATCTCCTTCCTTAAGGATATAATTATACTTAGAACCTGGTCGTCTCATAGCCTTTTTCAAATCTACTAATAACCGGCCTTTGCTTCCTGATTCCCGGTTCAATTTTGTTCCAAACGGAAAAGCCTCCTCTGTCAAACCACCGGCTCTTTCAATTATATTACTGAGCTTTTCATTTTTCTTTAAGACATATGTGCCGGGATATTTTACTTCACCATCAATGAAAATTCTTTTCTGAAAATCAAAATCAGGTATTCTTCTGACAAATATCTGGTCATAATGCTTCAGCAAGTAGCCGTTTGCGATAGGATCTTTCGCAAAATCTCTATCAATTTCTAAGATTTCTATGGATATCTGAGTTGGCTCAGAATTAATCATTGCATCCTGGAAATTAGAAATTCTTGCCACCTCTATCCTGTTACTTGCTGACGATATTAAAAATCCTTCTGCCAATATCAATGCATCAGCTAATGACATCCCCTCTTTATAGCCAAATGCTCCCGGAGATTTAACCATGCCACCTACAATAATGTGGGAAGTGATATCAAAAATTGAAGAATTAAATACAAAGATGTTATCTTCCGGTTTTAGCTTATACTCTTCCAGTTGTTTATAGTTATCGGCAGTATCAACTGATATTGTAATGACTTCTTTCCTGAAATCCTCTCTGGTTCTGTTAATAAAGACCTTACCCAAGAAAGCTCTTTCACTAAACCCTCCAGCTAAGAGAATAAGATCTTTCACACTTGCCCCGTCCCAATATTCAACAACTACCGGATTCCTTACAGACCCGGAAATTGAGATAGTTTTATTTTCAACAAAAGATAAATTTGATAGTATCCTCACCTCATCACCCTGTAAAATCGGAATCTCATCTAGTGCCGCATAATTATTTGCAGTGTCCAGCTTAATAGTAATATAATTTGTGCTGTTTGTAGCTCTATCAACTCTCTTAATATAAGCTCTCTCCAAATAAGCAGAGGATAATAAACCTCCTGAATATAAAATCCCGTCTCTGAGCGTCAGACCTTTTTGAGCCTGAATAACAGTAGGGTTTCTTACAGCTCCTTTTATTTCTATAGTATACTTGTCAATAAAATAGTCATTTCTGAAAATTTTTATGTCGTCTCTATCGGCTAATAAAATATCTTCATCAGACCCCGGGTTCTCAATTGCTTTAAGTAAATTAACTCTGATAACTGTTTTCCCTTCAGATCCCGGATCCAATCTGAATACATATGCTTCTTCTTTAAATGCATCTTCTGCTAATCCCATTCCCCGGGAAATAATATTGCTGATTCTGTCCCCCGACTTTAACTCATACCTTCCGGCAACCTTGATCGCACCATCAATATTCACCCAATTGATAGCTGTTTCCGGTATTGTTCTGACTGTTATCGCGTCACCATTATATAATTTGAGCTTACCTTTTGCAGCTCTCAGACTATCCAGATCCACATCATATACAACTGCTTTATTATTGACATATCTCTGTATTTGCAGGTAATTTGTTAAAGCATTCGCACTATAGCCTCCGGCAAATTTTAAAAGATCCTCAAAAGATTCATTTTCTAATAATTCATATTTGAAAGGCCTTTGTACTGCTCCCGATATTGTCACCAGTTTAGTAGAGTTAGGCACATATATATAATCGTTATTCTGAAGGAAGTAATCATCCTGAGAAGAAGGATTATTCAGAAACTTATATAAATCGAAATTTCTGATTATAACTCCATTTCTTCTTATCTGGATATTTCTGATTGATCCAAGTTTTGTAGGACCACCAGTGTATGACAATAGGTTAAATACGGTATTTACTGCCGGAATAGTATAAGATCCGGGCAATTCTACCTCTCCTACAACATTCACATTAATTACCCTCGAATAATTCAGCGTTACGTCAAACTGTGAATTTTCAATCATATACGCCCTTGAATATCTTGCCTTTATAACTTCAATTGCATTTTTGAGCGTAAGCCCTTTCAGATATATTCTTCCTACATACTTAGGTTGGATATATCCCTCTTTTTCAATAGTAAATACCTCATTATAGTCAGCAAATCCCCAAATGGCAATATTCAGCTGGTCCCCCACTCCCAGTACATAATCGAAAGGGGGTTTCACATCCTGCGCACTGGAATATAATTTTGTTTTTGCTTCTCTGAAATATCTGAAACCATATATCGGGACGGATTCCAGCATTTCTTTGTTTTCAGTTGCAATAGCTTCAATAATTTTTTCCGCAGTTTCCTGGGCTTCATTACCTTCTTCTATAATTGTTTTGGATTCATCCTGCTTTTCTATGGTGTTACCTGTATCTTCTTCACCAACACCTCCGGTCAACTCTCCTGCCTGTACTCCGGAAGAATTATCAAATATTTTAAATTTCTCTATTTCTTCACCAGACATTTGCTGATACTTTTCTTTCACTTCACCTAAATCCAGCTTACTAGTATCAATCAATTGTTTATTACTAGTGACGACACTCACCCCCTGCGCCATTGCAGCATTAAATGAAATCAGTAATGATAGAAATGAAAATATTCTTAAGAACTTAAAATACATGTTAATTTGTTTGATATTGTTGCTGATAATATCGCAGATAATCCCCGCTGGTAACATGATCAAGCCACTCTTGATTATCCAGATACCAGCTAATTGTCTCTTCTATACCTTCCTCGAATACAAGCGAAGGTTTCCAACCTAATTCTTTATTTAATTTTGTGGCATCGATAGCGTATCTTCTATCGTGTCCGGGACGATCCTTCACGTAAGTAATCAGCTTTTCGGAAGTGCCCTTTTCTCTTCCCAGCTTCTCATCCATCAAGGAACAAATCAGCTTTATGATGTCAATATTCTGCCATTCATTGAAACCTCCTATATTATAGGTTTCAGATAATTTTCCTGTGTGAAAAATAACATCTATCGCCGCAGCATGATCTTTTACCCAAAGCCAGTCACGGGTATATTTACCATCTCCGTAGACAGGTAAAGGTTTTTTGTCAATAATATTTCTGATAATTAGCGGCACCAGCTTCTCGGGAAACTGGTTAGGGCCATAATTATTCGAACAATTAGAAATTATCACCGGAAGGCCATAAGTATTGCCATAAGCTCTTACAAAATGATCTGAGCTGGCCTTTGACGCAGAATACGGAGATTGTGGATCGTAAGAGGTTGTTTCCAGAAAAAAGCCCTCTTCACCCAGACTTCCATACACCTCATCTGTAGAAATATGATAGAACAGCTTGCCATCAAATTGATTGTTCCAGCTATTCTTTGCGGCATTCAGAAGATTAACAGTCCCTACGACATTCGTCATTATAAATGCTAAAGGATCTTTGATAGATCTGTCGACATGAGATTCCGCAGCTAAATGTATAACACCATCAAACTGGTGCTCAGCAAATAAATTATCAATAAACTGAGCATCATTGATATCACCTTTGACAAAATGATAGTTATCCTTTTGCTCAATATCTTTTAAATTTTCCAGGTTACCTGCATAAGTCAATTTATCAAGATTATAAATCGTATAATCCTGATATTTATTAACAAACAATCTTACCAGATGCGAGCCAATAAAACCGGCTCCTCCGGTAATCAGTAACTTTTTAGTCATAATTTATAGAGTCCAGTGAGTGAAGTTAGTAATTTTACCTTTGAAAATATTCTTCAAATCTACAACTAATCCATCGTTCGTCAGTATCTCTCTGAAATAATCCTCAGTAAGCGACTTGTAGGTATTGTGAGCTACAGCCACTACTACAGCATCATAACCTGTAGAAATTTCTTTGCTCAGATTTACTCCATATTCATGAAGAACTTCTTCACCGGATGCATGAGGATCTATAATATCTAACTGTACGCTATAATCTTTCAATTCCTCATAAAGATCAAAAATTTTAGAGTTTCTGATATCGCTGACATCTTCTTTGAAAGTAGCACCCATAATCAGCACTTTACTTTCTTTAGGGTTCTTTCCTTGAGAAATTAAATGCTGAACAATTTTTTTGGCCACATAAGCAGCCATGCCGTCATTGATTCCTCTCCCGGAAAGTATAATCTGAGGACGATAGCCTAACTCCATTGCCTTATAGGTAAGGTAATACGGATCAACTCCTATACAGTGCCCGCCTACCAATCCCGGCTGAAACTTTAAAAAATTCCATTTCGTGCCTGCAGCTTCCAGTACATCATAAGTATTGATATCCATGATGTTGAAAATCTGAGACAATTCATTCATTAAAGCAATATTCAAGTCTCTTTGAGTATTCTCAATGACCTTTGCAGCTTCTGCTACTTTAATGGATGAAGCTTTATATACACCTGGTTCAATGATAGCGCCATAGATACCCGCAATAACTTCCAGAGATTCCGGACTACAACCAGCGACTATCTTTGTAACTTTTGTCAAAGTATGCTGTGTATCTCCCGGATTAATACGCTCAGGAGAATAGCCTACCTTGAAATCCTCATACGCTTTTAGTCCACTTCCATTCTCTATTACCGGCACACAGTCATCTTCTGTACAGCCCGGATAAACTGTAGATTCATACACCACGTAATCACCTTTTTTTATCACCTTACTAAGTGTTTCA
Source organism: bacterium (assembly GCA_037189845.1). Taxonomy (GTDB): domain Bacteria; phylum Bacteroidota; class Bacteroidia; order Chitinophagales; family JADIYW01; genus JAMLHH01. The sequence continues at coordinate 9,172 of JBBCIS010000010.1, read as the reverse complement.
CTTGCTTTTTGCAATGGTAATAAATCCGGAGTTTTATGATCATCTACAGGAGTAGGGACTGCTACAATATAAAATTGTGCTTCTTTAAGATCGTTTAGCTGATGCGTAAATAATATATCAGTGCCGTCAAATGCTGTAGAGGGCAGCTCCTTACTTGGATCAACTTTATTTTTCATCATCTCCACTCTCGGAGCACTAATATCAAATCCAATAACAGAAAATTTTCTGGCTAATTCTAAAGCGATAGGTAACCCTACATATCCTAAACCTATAACAGCAATCTTTTTTTCTTTTTGAAAATACTGCTGTAATATTGTTTGAGATTCTAACATAATAATTTTTGAAAGAGCAAAGATATAAATCACATTAAAAAAAATGCATACAGCATAATGTTTATTTCAAGACAAAACACTAAATATCAATAAATAGTAAACTTAACTCTACCTGATGACATACTCCCTTTTCATACTACTTTATCAGTTAGCATTCAGTTGTTTCTTGCCTTTTTCTCCAAAAGCACGGAAAAGATACAAGGGAATAAAAAATATCCGGTTCCCTGAAAAGCACAAGAAAAGAATATGGATGCATTGCGCATCCGCCGGAGAATACGAGCAATGCATCCCACTGATCAGGGAGATCAGAAAAAATTCAGACACTGAAATTTGCATCAGCTTCTTTTCTCCATCGGGAATGGAATATTACCAACTCAATCCTTTAGCTGATTTTAGCTTCTATCTTCCTTTTGACACTAAGAAAAATGCAAAAAAAATAGTCGGAGATCTGCAGCCTGATTACGTAATCTGGGTGAAATACGAATTCTGGCAAAATATTATCCGCCAGCTGGCCCTCAACAAAATTCCCTGTGATCTCATTTTTACAGATCTAAAGCATATTGAGAAAAAAGTATGGATAGAAAGAAACAGAATTTATCATCTTTTACCTTATTTCAATAAGATCTATTCAACATCCGGAGGTTCGAATTATACCGGGAATTATACACTCATAAACGACGGAAAATGGTCTCAATCTCTGCAGAACATTCAAACTAAATTTCACGACAGCATTATTGAAGAGTTTACACAAAATGCAAATACTATCATTTTAGGGAGTGCTCATTATAGTGATGCAGAATTGCTGGCCAGGTTTCTTTCCCAAAACAGCTCTGATCTGAAATGGCTGATCGTACCTCATGAAACCGATGATCAATCCATCCGTGCAATTCAGAAGTTATTTCCGTCATCTGCTTTACTTTCCGGTGGAAAAGTACCGTCATCTGTTCTTATAATAGATAAAACAGGGATCTTAAAATATGTATATCGTTTTGCTGATATTGCCTGGATTGGTGGCGGATTTGACAAAAGTATTCATAACGCACTTGAAGCTGCTGCCTACAAAATTCCATTGATTTCAGGACCTCAGCTCAAAGGAATGAATGAAGCGGAAATATTGCGAGAAAAGGGAGTCTTACATGTCTTTGAGAACGATCAGGAACTTAAAACCATCATTGAACAGATCTTTGCAACTGAGCCGGAATTTTACCATAAAAAAATCGAAAGTCTATACAATAAAAATGCTGTAGATAACTACAGCATTTCTATTATCGATGACATGAATTCACATCTATTTCCCGTAAACTAAGTTTTTCAGCTTTTCAACTGAACCGGGTTTGGATATCCAGTTAAATTTTGTGGCATATTCATTTTCTACCTTCTCCCATGCATGCGAGCCATAAGTATCAAATATCTGAATAGCATTTGCATACTCTACCGGATTATTTCCGAACAGCTCACGGATAAACTCAAACTTATCATTGAGTGAAATCTTTTCAGCAGTCGCCCGCTTTATTCTGCTGTTTAAATCTTCTACAGGGGTTTTCATTTCCTTTAACCTGTCATTCAAGGAAGGAGATTTCTTCTCTGCTTTTTCGTTCGAAAACATAATAGGTTTATCAGGAACACTATCAGGACTATTGAGCATCTGTTCCAGATAAGAAGATATCGTTTTAGACTTAGGTGTCTCAGCAACAATTTCAGGAGCTATTGTTTCAATGACCGGCACAGGAATTTCTTCTTTGGCAACCTCCTCAACAGGTATAAATTGTATTGTTTCTTCTGCTGCTATCGGTGCAGGAGGAATTATTTCAGCGGGTGCAGTGACCGGTGAGGCAGGTACTGAGCTTTGAACATTACTTTTCACATCTTCCGCAACAGGCAATACAGTTTCTGTTACAATATTAGTAGCAGGCGTAAAAGTAATAGCACTCAGTTCAGAAGATTCATCAATGAGCTCTTTGTATTTGTGGGAGATTACTTTCAGATATTTATCTATCAATGCATATTCTTCGGGAGAAATTTTACCTTCCTGTTCAATATGAAAATGAAGATTGCGAATGATTTGCCAATATTGTTCTATCTTTCCTAAATCGATTTTAATGTCCATACTCTCAATATATAGTGTAAATATAGAAAAATGTTTATAGAGCCAAGAAGATACAATATTCATACCGGATGGATTGAAGTAATATGTGGTTCCATGTTTTCAGGAAAAACCGAAGAGCTACTCAGAAGACTCAAACGTGCAAAATTTGCCAATCAGCGTGTAGAAATCTTCAAGCCTCAGATTGATACCCGGTATCATGATACTCTGATCGTATCACACGACTCTAATCACATCCAGTCTAATCCCGTAGGTGTAGCTGAAAACATTTTATTATATGCAAATGAAGTAGATGTTATTGGTATCGATGAGGCTCAGTTTTTTGACGACAGATTGCCCGATGTCTGCAATATACTGGCATCAAAAGGAATCCGCGTCATTATCGCCGGACTGGACATGGACTTTCTGGGCAATCCGTTTGGTCCTATGCCGGCATTGATGGCCAATGCTGAATTTGTCACCAAAGTTCATGCTATCTGTGTCAGATGCGGTAATCCCGCAGGGTATTCTTACAGACTGGCCGATAGCGACAAAACTGTTTTGTTAGGCGAAAAACAAGAGTACGAACCCAGATGCAGAGCGTGCTTCAATGAAGGTATACTCCACAAACATACGCAATCTCATACTATTTAAAATCATCTCCACTCTACTATACTTCCCCTGTCTTTTTGCAGCATTTCCACAGGAACTACATCCTTAATACAGGCATTTAATATCTCTATCATATCCTTTTTGGCCGCATTGCGGATATAGCACAAGCTGATCTCTCTCAATGGTATTTGTCCTTCAAAGCTGACGACCTGATTCATCTGGCGGGTAGAAAGTTCTAAAGAGGCCAATTCCGGTAAAAATGTAAACCCACCTTCAGTTTCTACCAGCTTTTTTAGTGTTTCTATCGAACCGCTTTCATAACTGATCTGCTCATCTTCCTGACTGGAATATTGGTTTTTGCAAAGATTTATTACTTGATTTCTGAAACAATTTCCATTGGTCAGCATCCATGCATCCGTTCTTTGAGATATCTCCTGCGGTGTTGCATTTTTCTTTTTACTCAACGGATGTCCATATTGCGTATAAATTTTTATCTCTTCATAAAATAACGGGTCTTCATGAATATTTTCTTCATGAAGTGGAGTAGACAATATACCGACATCTATTTCGTCCTTTTTCAATTCTCTGATAATCTCTGCCGTAGTCAGTTCTTTGATATTCAACTTCACACCAGGATGACGCTCCATCATTCTTCCTATAAACAATGGGAGAAGATAGGGTGCCAAAGTAGGAATGATCCCGATATTCAGACGTCCGGATACATTTTTATGATAGCCTTTGGCAATATTTTCAAGCTTTGCAGTTTCTCTGAGAATATTTCTGGCTTGTTCTACGATCAGTTTTCCCACATCAGTAGGCATTACCGGCTGCCTGGATCTGTCAAAAATTATTACACCCAGATATTCTTCCAGCTTTTTGATCTGCATAGATAAAGTAGGCTGGGTCACCATACATTTATCCGCCGCATTGGCAAAATGACGATATGTATCTACTGCAACTACATATTCTAACTGAGTAATTGTAACCATAAAAAAAACCTATTTAATTATAAAAATAATTGATTTTTCCTATAAAACAAAAAGCACTACATTTGTTATGTAATTATTGATAACAGTAAAAATTCAAAATATGTCAAAATTAAGCAGAATCGGTTTGGATAAAACTCTGTCAGAAAAACTAGCAATTGAGCTGAATCAACTGTTGGCAAATTACCAGATTTTTTATCAAAACCTGAGAGGTTTACACTGGAACATTAAAGGGCCTCAGTTCTTTGAATTACATGTAAAATTTGAAGAGCTATATAATGACGCTCAGCTAAAAATTGATGAAATCGCAGAACGTATCCTGACATTAGGCTTTACACCACTGCATACATTTGAGGATTATCTTCAAAATGCTGAAGTAAAAGTTGGTAAAAATATTTCTCAGGCAGAAGAATCAGTTACCCTTGTACTGGAAAGTCTGAAAACGCTGGTAATACTTGAGAGAGAAATTTTAAGCACAGCTGACGAATTAAGTGATGAAGGAACATTAACTTTACTCACTGACTTTATCACTGAACAAGAAAAAACAATCTGGATGTATTCATCCTGGTTAAGCAAATAATTTCCAAACCAATTATAAAAATCAAAAGTAAAAATGGCAAACGTAGGTAAAAAATTTCCTAGTATCGCAATTGATGCGATTTCAGAAATGGGTGACACTTTCAGAATTGACATCTTCAAACAAGCAGTAGAGCAAAAGAAAAAAGTATTGCTTTTCTGGTATCCGAAAGATTTCACATTTGTATGTCCGACCGAGTTACACGCTTTTCAGGAAGCTCAGTCAGAATTTGAAAAAAGAAACACTATCATCATAGGTGCATCTTGTGACACTCCTGAGGTACACTTTGCATGGTTGAACACACCAAAAGACAACGGCGGTATCGAAGGTGTTACTTATCCTCTATTGTCTGATACACACAGAATTTTAGCTGGTGAATTAGACATTTTAGATTCAGTTTATACTACATCTGAAGATTCAGAAGAGATTGCATACGAAGGTGGTAATGTAACTTACAGAGCAACTTACCTGATAGATGAAACCGGAAAAGTTTTCCATGAAAGTGTGAATGACATGCCTTTAGGTAGAAATGTGAATGAGTATCTAAGACTGATCGATGCTTATGCTCACGTACAAAACCACGGTGAAGTATGTCCTGCTAACTGGGAATCCGGAAAAGATGCAATGAAGGCAGACAGAAACAGCACTGCGGAATACTTAAGCAAGCACTAATCTGTTTTAAAAATAAAAATTACAGCGTATGTTTCAGGAATTAGGTGACGATACTTTAGCTCAAATAGTCAATGATAACGAAGTCGTGATGGTTCAGTATGGCGCATCATGGTGTGGGAATTGCAGAATAATGAAGCCAAAATTCAAAAAATTAGCATCAGAAAACGAAGGAATTCCTTTTTTATATGTTGATGCTGAAAAATTCACAACATCCAGACAATTAGCTAAAGTTGACAATTTACCAACGTTTGCATTGTTCAGAAACGGACAATTAGTCAATCAGGTTCAAACAAATCAAGCTGACAGTTTAATCAATCTATTCAATGAAAGTACCAATAATTAAACATCTGTTTCAGAATAACGAAGCAGAAAAATTAGAAAATACGCTCGAAGTCTTAGAATCTCTTTCTGAAGCCAGAGGTATCACTGAAGAGCAGATGGATGTCATTGGAGAATTCATTACGAATATCTGCGGTGCTCTTGAGGTGCATGAGCTGACCGCATCAGGAATGCGTAGTAGTGACGCTATTAATACTTTTGCAAAAAAAGTGATTGGTTCTATAGACAAGTAGAAGCTTCAATTACAATATGAAAACAATGCCCTATTCAATGATAAAATAGGGTATTGTATTCACTGCATAAAGTTTTCAGAGCATAGTCTCTGTTCGTTGTGAACTTGTTGTGTGTAAAGCGGCCAATGGTCGCTTTTTCTTTTTTATAATTCTCTGAAAAGCTCTGCACAGATGGTATCTTTACAGACATCAGTCTATCTATATGAAAAAAATTTACCTGTTCCTTATCTCATTCCTTTTTATCTCTTTCAAGCTTCAAGCGCAGTTTCCTCCTCAAGTCGGATATGAAGGAACCACTGCAATACACAAAGACAGCAATATTTTTGTCAATTGGGCTACTTCATGTACTGTCACAAGAGGATATCAGAATATCAACAATCTATCATTAGGTTTTGCCACTGCCGGAGATGAAAACTCTGTCACTGGTACCATAGGCTCCGGCATCATTTGCCTGGGTGACGGAGGTACTGCCATTCTGGAATTTGAATCTCCTATATACAATGGTGAAGGTCCTGATTTTGCAGTTTTTGAAAACGGTTTTCTGGAGAAAACGGGTTCAGATTTAGCATTTCTGGAATTGGCGTTTGTAGAAGTCAGTTCAGACGGAATCAATTTTCACAGATTTCCTGCAATTTCCAACGTTGACAGGACTTCACAACTCGGAGGATTTGCAGTCATGGATGCCAGAAAGATTCACAACTTTGCCGGAAAATATATTGCCAATTACGGAACTCCTTTTGACCTGGAAGATCTGAAAGATATCGACGGGTTGGATGTTGACCATATTACCCACATCAAATTAATAGATGTCGTAGGAAGTATTGACCCTGTCTACGCTACTTTTGACAGCAACGATGAGATAGTTAACGACCCATTTCCTACTCCTTTCCCATCCTCAGGATTTGACTTATCAGGCGTGGGTGTTATACATCAGAAAATAGCTACCGTAATCCAGGAAAAAACAACAGGGCAGATTGCAGTGTATCCCAATCCGGCAACAGATTATTTATATCTGACTCATCAGGAAACAAGTGAGAATATTGCCATTGAAATTCTGAATGTAAACGGTCAGTGTGTTTTACGAACAAATATTTCATCCAACAATCCGGTAAATATTTCTGAGCTAAAAGGTGGAGCATATGTAGGAATCATACAATTGAATAACAATACCGGTTATTTCAAATTCACAAAAGAATAAAAACGTATTTTCCTACATAAATATCTGTATAGATTAACAAATCATAACACATTTCATATCTTTGGTCTTTCAATCAATTTGACATGGCCATAAGATTATTCATTCTATTAATACATATTTCCATTTTGGGCTTTTCAGCCAAAGCTCAGGAGTTTACAAAAGCTTATGGCAACTCAAATAACAACGTATATGAGAATGGATATTACAGTGCCTCTCATAATGCTCATTTTGTTGTTGGAGCCTCTAATGGAAGCACGGGAACTTTGACCAAAATAGATAAAAACGGGAATATCATATGGTCGAAAAGTTTTTCTGGGAGTTATTATATGTCATCAATAGCTGAAATACAAGCTCCTGACAAAAGCAAAACAGACATTATTATTGCCCCAAACGATTATGGAACTTACGCCGATCTTTATGTGATGAGGATAGATGGTGACAATGGGACTGTCATTTGGTCGAAAAAGTTTAAATACGCATCTGAAAACAGATTTTCAGGAGTAATTGTTACCAAAGATCAGCAAATAATTGCTTCGAACGTAATTCGTTATACAGGAGGCTTGTTTATTGTGAAGCTAGATTATAATGGTAATACAATATGGTCTAAACATGTTTCTGGAAGTAATTTCCAAAGAGCGACTGAATATGTGCCAGATGATGAGAATGGTTTTATTTTTGGATGTGTTTTGGGTTCAGGCTATGGAGTAGCAAAATTTACAGCAGATGGAAATGTCGCATTCCTAAAAAGATATTCCAGTTCAAATCATATCCGAAATCTTAAAAAAAATCCTGACGGTACTTATCTTCTCTCTGGTTATAAAAGTTGGGAAACCCGAGACATAGATCATGAGTTGATTTATACAGACGCAAATTTGAATGTAAAATGGGCGAGATTTATTAATCCCGTAAATAATATCCCGAGTAATCATCAGAATTGCTGTGCGAATCCAACGGCATTTTCAAACAATAAAGGTGAAATTATTACCATTAGAGAATCTAAAATTTCAGGAGAATTAAAAACAAGCTTTTCAATATTTTCAGCTACAGGTCAACACATTAAAAGCGTAACATCTGATTATAATGATATCTCAATATTTGCTACTAAATATGCTCCTTTCAACAATATTATAATGTATGGAGGTGTAAGAAGAGAAAATATTTGTTTACCCACTAACAATAATTCGCTTCTTATTTCGGTAAAAGATAATTTAGATATTTGCGACACCAAAGAATTTACACCTAGAGTCACTGTTTCAAATACTACTCTAATTGACGAAAATATAAATCTTCTGACAATCAGCAATGCTACTTTTGTTTTAACAAACCCCAATATTATAGCTTCTGACAATATTTTCAGGGCCAGAAATCTTTGTTCCACTCAGGAAGAAAAAGTCAACCTGGGACCCGATATTTCAACTTGTTCGTCCGGAAATATTACCCTCAATGCAGGTACAGGCTACAAATCTTATACCTGGTCTACTGGTGCAACTACTCCTACTCTACAAGTTTCACGCTCAGGTACTTATTGGGTAAGAACAGTTGATGATTGCGACAGAATCAGCAGCGATACCATCAGAGTAACAATCAGCCAGTCATCTTCCCGAAATCAAAGCATCAGCATCTGCCAGGGACAATCCTATACCATAGGCAATAACAGATATACAACTGCCGGAACTTATACTGACACCCTGAAAAATATCGCCGGATGTGACAGTATCGTTAGGACAACTCTTGCAATAAAACCAAATTCCATTAAAACTCAATCTTTCTCCATCTGTCAGGGGGATAGCATCAGAGTCGGTAATAAATTCTACAAAACGACAGGTATATTCAGAGACACTTTGAGTGCCGCTAACGGGTGTGATAGCTTAATCACTACTACTATTACTATAAAACCAAATTCTACTAAAACACAATCTTTCTCCATCTGTCAGGGTGACAGCATCAGAATCGGCAATAAATTCTACAAAACGGCAGGTACATTCAGAGATACTTTGAATGCCGCTAACGGGTGTGACAGCCTGATTACTACCACACTGATTATACGTCCTGTTACAACCCAAAACGTATCATTGTCTATCTGTCAGGGCAGCAGCGTGACTATCGGCAATCAACAATTCAGCAACCCGGGTAATTATAC
>JBBCIS010000009.1:0-213940 GCA_037189845.1 bacterium | reverse complement strand
GCCCACCTCCAGGTTCCATTTACGCCAAAAAAGGTAAATATAGGTTCGGGTTTAATGGGCAGGAACAAGACAATGAAATCTATGGAGAAGGTAATGGCTATGATTTCGGAGCAAGAATCTATGATAGTAGGTTGGGGAGATTTTTGAGTTTAGATCCTTTAGCAAGTAATTTTGCAATGCAATCTCCATATGTATTTGCTGCTAATAGTCCTATAGCACTTCTTGATGAAGAAGGGAAGTCTCCAAGATTGTTTCTTGATAAGTATTTAATACCAGCTTTAGGACAAGTTACATTAGAAAATCCAAATGCGGATGATACCAAAATCATGGTTAAAGCAATGGGTCTTGCATTAGAAAGCTTACTTACTGATCTTTTAGAGCTCTCGGATGTAGAAGATGCAACAATTTTAGTTACAATGTTTAATAGAGAGTTGCTAGGTAATCGAGATGGGAAAGCAAAAACTATAGCAGGAAAGGATGCTACTACAACAGATAAGATTTTTGCTGCCGGAGGAGCCGCTTTTCCCATACTATCAGGATCTGCGCTGAAATTATTAGGCAAAAAAGGGATAAGAATAGTAGTAGGTCTTCTAAATAAGGCAACACGAACAGAAATAGCACAATGGATTGTAGATGAAGGAATGTCTAGTAAGTTAAGTAAAGAGCTTACAGGTCTGTGGGCTACTAGATTAACCAATGATAATACTGGTTTAGCTGCAAAAATGGCAAATTATTTAGACGAAAAGTTTGGAGATATTGTTCAAGATGTTGGTAAGATAATAAAGGGAACTGATGGAAAAATCAAAGGAGATATTGATATCGAATTGAAAAAAATAAATATAGAGATCAAATCAGGAGTAGTTAAAGAAAATTCAGTGTTAAAAGATGTTGAATTAGCCAAATCTCAAGGTAAAGAATATCTTCTGTATGCTCCAAAGATAGGCGGGACGGTTGAAGCGAATTTGAGGAAAAAAGGGGTAAATATAATTAAAACCCCAGAAGCACTAGAGAGCGCAGTTAAATCTATAAATAAATAGTAAGATGGAGTTTTTTTCTTTTATACTAAACAGGAATGATGCAGAGCAAATATTATATATGCTATCAGCGATAAAGGCTAACTTTCTTAAAATAACTAAATTTTCGGATGGTATGGTCCAGTATGAAAACACTGACATGTTCCACATTGGATATGGTCAAATATATATCCAAGAATTTGAAGGAAGAATTAGTGATTTTAATGAGGAAGAAAAAAAGAAGATCGCTATACTAGGAACAGGAAATGTTTTTTTAGAGATTGATTACAATAATATAGAATATGCTAAATTTATTATATATAATATAATAAAGTATGCTTCAGAAAAAAAAATAACAAATATTCTTGTCCAAGATAGTTTATCAGGAAAGCTATTGACTATAGAAGAATATAGTAATGGGGGGTAATGTATCAGAATAATTAGTAAGCTTAAAAATCATAGTTCTGTTGTATTAGAAGAAGTCAGAACTATGATTTATCTGATTAGGTGATTACTATGAGGGTTTTGTGGTACATCAACCCAAAGGAACTGTTCAACTTCTATTGATATTTTTAGAAGAGCCTGATAGTTGAATAACATAATACCATAAGCACTAAAATTTTTGAAAGAGACGAGTATATGATTATTTTAGTGAGGTAATTCTTTGAAATGAAATAGTAGTGAGTACCTGATATCAGGTATTGCGACGAATATTGCATTGCTGTCTCATTTACTAAGTCGAAGTATGATTCTCAGTCACTGAGCGGAGTCTATAATTCTTGGTTTTACTCATCAGCGATATCACCATAGAAAGGCTCATAGGCACGGATACCTATACAGAGATCATCAGGGATGAATTTATTGCATAACTTGAAGAAATTACCTCATAGAAGAACTAGCGGAACCTATTTCTTCATTACCAGCTACAGAGAGAGACCTCCGGCAGCATGGGCCATGCCAATATTGCGATAATGACAAATAAAATATGTCGCAGGGTATTCCTTTCTCTTATTTTGATGCGATACCAGAGCCGGACACAGAAGGTTGGGTAACTGTGAGCTTTGAAGCTCCTGCTGAAAGCTTCTGGATCATGCTGGGTGCTGAAAAGCTCGGTGCTACAGAACCTACTACCGCTTACATTGATGACATCTCCCTGAGAGAAGGTTGGATTGTTGACAAGAAATGTCCAATACCGGGTTCTATTTACGCTAAAAAAGGTAAGAACATTCAAATAAAAAGCGGAAAGGTTACTAGTTCAAGTAAAATATTGGAGTCACATGATTATAAAGAGACAATAGCTAAAGGGAAAACTTTTATCCTCTATACACCAGAGGAAATGAGTCAAGGTACTAGAAATGCTTTGGAAAAAGAAGGTGTTAAAATTGCTACGAATGAAAAAGAGTTAACTAAACTTGTCAGTGATAATAAATAAAATTTACGTAATGGATATATTTAGTCTAATAACTACTAATTCTAATATAGAAAAAGAAATACTGGCAGAACTGTAGCAAAAGGATACTTCATAAAGTACGATGAAGATAGTTTTTTGTATTTCGCAGTAAAGAGGATATGCAAAAACTAAATGTAGCTAGAGGAGGTTTGGTTATACGATCGTTTAAAATAGATGAGTCTAATGATGAATATGACGAAAAAGAAAAGGGATATATTAAGTCAGTTTTAAAAAGATATCCTTATTATTCGCTAAATATATCATACAAAATAAATTACACTTATAACATACTCTACGATATTATAAATCTTTTAAGCAGCTACATTATTGTGTCAAAACAATCATATAATGTTGTAATTGAAGATGAATTTAGTTGTTACTTATCCTCATTTCCGGTTTTTATAGAAAAATGGAACAAACAAAGAGCCTTTTTTCATCAAAAGGACTATAAACGAGAACAAGAGTTTCGGTAAATTCCTTCTAATGATTCAAGATGTCTTGCTAGGCAAATTCTAAGATTTTGTTAGAGAAATGCGTCCATTATGAGAACTAAGTTTTTATTTTAAACTAAATAGTTTTGAAAGTTGATTTTTGAAAAATCGAGATATAAGATTTTGTCTTGTATTTGTTCAGGATTCCGGATTTTTTAGCTTTTGTATTGTTTTTTTAGCTTCACCTATCCTTTTGGGGACTATTTCTCACATATTTTACAATTGAAAACGCGGTCTTTCTCTATCTTATTCTTTGTAGCATTTGCCATGAAGGCTTGATATTTTCTGGCGGGACGGAGCATGCTTCATCGGTTGTCTCTGTCTGTTTAAAGAACCATGAGGCCTGATATGGTTGTAGTCATGTATGGCATTCTGCAGTAGATTTTCCAGCTCATCGGAAGTCCATGGTTTTGTAAAGAGGCATCAGTATTTGAGTACTTTGTTGACGGCTTCTATGGCAGAGTTGGAGTAAGCAATTTTTTTGAGAGCAATCTTTCTTTGAAGACATTCGTTTTGTTCCTCTAAAGTAGTCTTGTGCCTAGGTCTGTTTTTCTTAGAATCTTAGAAATTCTCCTTTTACCACCCACCGAGATATATGTGTTGAATCCTGCATCGAGAATATTGTTTCTGCGTGCAAAATGTGTTATGGAACTGACTGGCCAGTGTGCATTCTGTGGGTGCAGGACAGCTTTTCTATATTGCTTATATATCGTGAACAGCTTCTGCCTGACAACAAGCAAAAGTGGTAGAGAATAAAAAGCGTTTTGTCAAGTCTGTTAATATGAGTCCCCGTGTAAAGAAAGAAGCATAAACAAAAAAAGAGGCTCAAAGCCTCTTTTATGTCGGGGTGGCAGGATTCGAACCTGCGACCCTCTGGTCCCAAACCAGATACGCTAACCGAACTGCGCTACACCCCGATTGGTGTTGGTGGAAATTTCTTCCGGCTATAAGAAATGACTGCAAAATTTTAAGTCGGGGTGGCAGGATTCGAACCTGCGACCCTCTGGTCCCAAACCAGATACGCTAACCGAACTGCGCTACACCCCGTAACTTTTTGCAGCGGTGGGAGCGGGATTCGAACCCGCGGTACCGTTTCCAGTACGACAGTTTAGCAAACTGTTGGTTTCAGCCACTCACCCATCCCACCTCAATTTCCAAGAACTTGACTCAACTCAGAAGTGCTTTCTTCATTGAGCGCACAAAAATATAAAGTATATTCTTAAAAACAATACTCTTCGAGAAATTAATTACAGACTTAGCTCAATTCTTTTTCGGAGCTCTTCTACTGAATCTCTGAATTCGCTGTCAGTATCAATCTGGTCTCTTACTGCCTGGCAGGAGTGGATCACTGTACTGTGGTCTCTGCCTCCGAAATGAGCTCCGATAGCTTTCAGAGAGTTGTTGGTATATTGTTTGGCAAAGAACATTGATAGCTGTCTTGCCTGTACGATAGGTCTTTTTCTGGTAGTGCCTTTCAGCTTGTCCAATGGTACTTCAAAATATTCACAGATGGTTTTCTGGATGGTTTCCATCGAAATTTCCTTGGAAACATTTTTGATGTACAGCATCACCACTTTCTTCGCTACTTCCAGCGTGATTTCTTTTTTGTTGAGTGTAGATTCTGCAAGAATAGTAGTCGTTGCACCTTCCAGATCTCTGACAGTTTTGATATTGTATGCAACAAATTCTATGACCTCATAAGGCATTTCGATACCATCTCTGTGCAACCTGCTTTGCAGGATTGAAATTCTGGTATCAAAATCCGGTTCCTGAATATCTGCGCTCAATCCCCATTTGAACCTGGACAGTAATCTTTCTTCAATGCCTTCTAAATCTTTAGGCGGCTTGTCTGTCGTCAGAATCAGCTGCTTGCCTGTCTGATGCAGATGGTTGAATATATGGAAGAAGATATCCTGTGTTTTAGTTTTGTTGCTGAAGAACTGAATATCATCAATGATCAGTACATCTATCATCTGATAAAAGTGTACGAAATCATTGATATTATTGTTTTTTAATGCATCGATGAACTGGTTGGCGAATTTCTCAGAACCAACATACAGTACGGTTTTGTTGGAGTTCAACGTTTTTGTGTAGTTTCCTATGGCTTGTGCAAGGTGCGTTTTGCCGATACCTACATTTCCCCAGATCACTAAAGGATTGAATGCAGTAGCTCCGGGTGACTTTGCTACAGCCATGCCTGCAGAACGTGCGAGTCTGTTGCAATCGCCTTCTACATAAGAATCGAATGTATAAGATGGATTTAACTGAGAGTCTACATGTATTTTTTTCAGCCCCGGAATGATAAAAGGATTTTTTACCATAGGTCCGGGATACATATTCGGCAATGACATTTCATTGACACCGTAAGCACTTTCCCTGTTGTTGGGAAGCTGTATCGTAGCCTGACCTTGCTTGTTGGCCTGACCATTGTCTATTACGATGCGATACTCCAGCTTTGCGTCTTCACCCAGCTCTCTTTTGATCGTTTTTCTTAATAATGTAACATAGTGCTCTTCGAGCCATTCATAGAAGAACTGACTGGGAACCTGTATTGTCAATACATTATTCTCCAGCTTCACCGGCTTGATCGGTTCAAACCAGGTTTTGAAGCTGTTCAGACTAATATTATCTTTGATAATTGCCAGACAATTATCCCATACAAGTTCACACTTGCTATTCATAATTTATATCAAAATTTGGGTTATAAAAGCGTTATAAAGTAAAGATGTGTAAAAAAACTTTTTAAAAAAAATCAAAATGCTATTTGTTTTTTATCCACAATTACAGAGTGTGTGTACGACGTGATTTTTTTTATTTTTCCTGAAAATTTAACATTTATCCGGCCCAGATTTACCCCTGCCCAACCCACCTGATGGATGAGCACATCCTGCTGCTCAGGATTCTTTCTGATATCTGCTTTGTCCATAAATGTATGGGTATGTCCCCCTAATATAATATCAATGTTTTTTGTTTGCTCGGCAATTCGTATATCACTGATTTTGTTAGAATTATAACTATATCCGAGATGGGAAAGCGCTATAATCAGATCACATTTTTTTTCATTTTTCAGATACGCTGCCATCTTATTTGCCGCCTTTACAGGATCGTTGTAAATGATGCCTTTGCATAACTCTTTGGGTATCAATCCGTCTAATTCTACCCCCAATCCAAGCACTCCGATTTTGATTCCGTTATTAACATACACCTTGTGGGTTTGTATAATATCTTTCAGGACGGTATTTGAAAAATCATAATTTGTGTTGATGAGTGGAAAGTGTGCATTCAGAAATTGTTTATGGATGTTATCCAACCCTCCGTCGAACTCGTGATTTCCTAAAGTAGCCCCATCATAACCCATCTGATTCATTGCTTTGATTTCAGGTTCACCCATGAAGAAGTTAAAGTATGGTGTTCCCTGAAAGATATCTCCGGCATCAAATAACAATGTAGGGTAACCTTCTGCTCTGATGCTGTCAATGAGCTTTTTTCTTGCGGCAATTCCACCCATACCCGGAAATTGTTTGTGAGTCGCAGGAAAAGGTTCCAGTTGGCTGTGAGTATCGTTTGTATGAAGGATCACCAGATTTTTTTCTCTGGATGATTTAGCCTGTAAGGGCATATTTCCTGAAAAAGATATGGCAGCTGTCAGACTCGCCAGCTTGATAAAAGATCTTCTATTGCCCATATCTGATTCTTTTATGATTGTCTATAGTGATTCCCTGTTTTTGTCCTGACCAGCTTTCAATAATTGCGTCCCGCAAAAGCTTGCCTGATTTTTCCATTGGATACTCTGTCAGAAAACTGCATTTATCACCTCCGTTTGCAATATAGTCGTTGGTAGCGATGGTGTATATCTTATTCGGATCAAGCGGCTGACTATTGATATAGATGCGCTGTATTTCCATAGATGCGCTGACCTCTATTTCTGTGTGTGATACGGGCCAGCCTTGCTGATTACAGGCATGTTGTAATAAAGTCTGTAAAACTGTCCCCGGGATTTTTAACTGAACAATTTCATTGTCAAACGGCATCAGCTGATAAGCATCTCTCACGCTTAAAGGACCTTTGGCAATAGACGGAACGCGAATACCGCCCTGATTCATAATGGCCATATCAATAGTATCTCCTTGCTGAAGATAATAGTTGTAAATAATGTCGGCCATCATATTGCCGAGATTGGACGATGGCTGATCACGGATTAAGTCCTCAGGGGTATAGGCAATGATCTGATTCATTTTTGCATCCAGAGAAACTTTATATTCCTGAAGCATATAATACATGCCTGAATCTATTCCTGCATTTGAATAAACTCCTACGTGCACTGCATCCATCCGGGTTATTTGGGCAGGTTTGCAGGCTACTGTCAGTAGAAGACAAATGCTAATAAATCTGAGCCACTTCATTTTTGAGGTATTTCAGACCTACATTAAGTGGGAGCTTTTCAGGCTCAGTGCTGTTCACATATGTAAGTATAGCATCGGAAAAATCCTGGGCAGTGGCATTTTCTGGTAGGGCATCAGCAATTTCTATCATCATTATCTGCATTTGCTGTTTTACCTGTAAAATCAATTGCCAGATGTCTGCGGAAACATAAATTTGCTGTGTGAGATTGTACTGCATCTCGGTATTCATGTCTATAATCAGCTGAGTTTTGTATTCAGCAGCAGATATAGACGAAACAGGATTACGGCTAATGATTTGCAAAGGGTGCATCCTTTCAAGTAAAAGCACTAATCTTTCATAAGCCTGATACCTGAGTGGTAAAGATATTTTCTGATTTTCTTTGGCAATGGATTGTCTGAGCAATATATTCAGGCGGTTACTTTCTTCCATCAAAAATCTGTTGACAAAAAAGTAGACTCCTATTAACATGATGGCACTTGGTAAGGTATAAGATACTATTTCCATGATTTATTTATTCACTCTTAACAAAGGTAAACATCTGAATTTTAGTATGCTTAAGAACTTTTTATTTTCTTTGTTGTTGAAAAAATAAAAAGGGTACGGAATGTCAGCTGTAGAAACATTACCAGTTCAGTTAACTGAAGGCGCAATCAAGGAAGTAAAACATTTAATTAAAGAGTTAAATGTACCTGAAGGTCATGGACTCAGATTGGGTGTCAAAGGAGGAGGTTGCTCGGGATATAGCTATATTTTAGGGTTTGATCAGGCTAAAGAAACAGATAACGTATATACAGTAGAAGATATTGTTGTGATGGTAGACAAGTCACAAGAGATGTATTTATATGGTACTTTACTGGACTTTAAGCAGGGTTTAGAAAACAGAGGATTTATATTCAATAATCCAAATGCACAGTCTACTTGTGGCTGTGGGTCCTCATTTTCAGCATAAAACGCTCAAAAACCGTTATTTTTCAGCATTTTTTGAATAAAAAATTCATTTAAACTTGGTATTTTCAAATTAGAATATAAATTTGCTATCGAGTTTCTTAATATTATTTTAATCTATAAATAATCTAAACATGAACAAAGGTGATTTAATTAAGGCGATTTCTGATCAAGCAGGAATTTCTAAAGCTCAGGCAACTGAAGCTTTAAACGCTGTGGTAGGGGGTATTACTGGTGCATTAACAGCAGGTGAAAAAGTAACTTTGGTAGGTTTCGGTACATTTTCAGTATCTGAGCGTGCTGCTCGTACTGGTAGAAATCCTGCAACTGGTAAAGTGATCAAAATTGAAGCTAAAAAACAGGTGAAATTCAAAGCTGGTAAAGAATTGGATGACGCTGCTAATGCTTAATTGGTAAAATCAGATTTATCTGTACATTCCTTAAATGGAAAATATTGTGCAGATAATACCAGAATACAAAAAGGCTGTGATATCCGTGTCACAGCCTTTTTATATAAAAGTGCAAGCCTGTAAGCCGGGTTCTGTCTTGTACTGAGTACAATTATCGTCATTTATCTGGGCTGACTCTCGCAAATCAGCTCTATCGATCTACCCTCCCTGCGCTCCGGGGAGTGGCTCGGGCAAAGCCATTCGCGGGGTTTATTTGACCTTTCAGCACCCGGGGTTTTCCATCAATATATATTACTATATACTGTTCCTCAGGGGATTTTCACAGGTATATTCTCTGTTGCACTTTCCGTATGCAGCTGTTGCCAGATACACCCCACCTGTTAGGTGGCGGGTTGCCCTGTGCTGCCCGGACTTTCCTCTTGTTCGTAATGAACAGGCGACGATACGGCTTGCTGTACAAAGTTATGGAATAATAGTTTGCAGAAGATATTTTCTATTTATCTTTCTATTGTGAAAAAAAGTATTCGCTGGCAGGTCGCTCAATTTCTGGAAGTCAAATGGTGGAAGCGTTATCTGGCTGATAAAGATCCGGGAACTTATCTGGTATGGAAGAAAGATTACTGGCAGCAATTAATCAGTGAATTAAATACTTTAAATATTCTGTCAGATAGTAAAGTTTTAGATGCCGGGTGTGGCCCTGCAGGCGTATTTATAGCTTTGGATGACTATCAGGTAAAAGCGGTGGATCCTTTACTAGATGCATATAAGGGATTGCCGCATTTCCGGCCGGAAAGTTATCCGAATGTGAGATTTGAAACGAATGCTATAGAATCTTTATCGTCTGAGCAGTTTGATGTGGTTTTTTGTCTCAATGCTATCAATCATGTATCAGATATTCATCTGGCATACGATAAGCTATGTGCTGCAGTGAAAGATGGTGGCTATCTGGTAGTTTCCATTGATGCACACCGTTCGGGATTTTTAAAGAAGATATTCAAAGCGCTTCCGGGCGATGTATTGCATCCGCACCAGTATGATCTGAAGGAATATGAGGATTTTCTGACTAACAGAGGTTTTGTGATAGAACAGACTTTACTTAAAACACCAGGGAGAATTTTCGATTATTATGTACAGGTAGCTAGGAAATCACCAATCAGCAGTAAGCAATAGGCAAAGTGCAATTACAATTGAAGCAAATAGAGCAATTGATAAGAAATTGATTCTTTCAGAATGATTTCAAGCAGATTACAATGCTTTTCCGGCTGAGGGATAGAGACTATATCCTTTGCGGAGTGTAACGGAGCAAAGATACATGTCGATAGCCCGACGCGGTCTGCAACGATAGTGGAGGAGCGGGACAGCCCCATCATTTTCATTTAATAAAAAACTGATTACTAAAACTGATACCAGTTCCAGCGTACTTTGCCGTCAGATCTGAATTCCAGCGCAGGGAAAGGTACTTTGATGATATTGATCAGCTCCAGAAAAGTCTTGAGTGCAGGTTTGTTGGTAGGGATTTTGGAAAAGTCAATATCGGCAGAGATGTAGTATTGGCGGACGCGGGGAATATCGCTTCTGTCTATGATCTCATCCGGAGGGCATTCTCCGAACTCCTTATCTTTGTTGGCGCACCATTTGTTTTCGAAACCACCGTACATGCCCGTACCTCCGTAGCCGAAAGAAACGCTGAGCCACTTGGGAAATTTGCTCTCAGAATTTTTAATGAATGCACCCGGGCTGGCATTGAGCCAGAATGTCATGGCGTTGTAGTCTTTTAGAATCAACTCTCCGAGAGAGGTTCCGTAGAGGTGGTCGGTCCTGTACCTTAATTCGTCAGGGTATTTTTCGGGGGTTGCAGATATTTTGATATAGAATTTCTGATCTCTCCACAGATACTGCTGGATACCGAAAACGGCCGAACCTGTAAAATTGGCTGCCAGATCTCCGAGTGAAAATCCCCATTTGGGAGAAAATCCGTCATTGACCTCTATGGACAATTGCCAGAGATTACCAATCAGCATGCCGATCCATGGAGTGTGTTTCTCATGTACTCCTCCCCAGCGATAAAGATTGTGCGACCACCGGGAAATGAAGTAGGCATTGAAAATATGGGCAGCTTTGTCTGTCTGCAGCCATTCTCCATTGTCGTTGAAAAACCTGAACCCTCCGCGGTCATATTGCGAATACCATGCGGCACTCCACCATGCATTGGCAGCAGTGTATATAGCACCTATGCCTATGCTCATGGTTAGTGTGCGGGGCAGATTAAATTCCTGAGAGTTTTCAAAGAATTTGTACGGATGTATAAATTTTACACCTATTTCTTTTGCATATTTTCTGCGGGAAATGGTAGGTCTTAGGTCGATTGTGCTATCTTCAAAAATAAAAGCAGCATCACTTTCTGACGGCTCTTCTACAATGATGTTGCTGATTTCTTCCACAGTAATACTGTCAATGTCCTGAGCAATGACGATATGTGAAATGCAAAGCAGCCAGAAAATACCTAAGAGTTTTCTCATTGCTGAAGTAAAATTTCTTTTACTGTATCCAGGATTTTAAATACTTCTTCCTGTGTATTGCTTTCAGAATAAACCCTCAATACGGGCTCTGTTCCGGATGCTCTGATCATGACCCAGCTATTTTCATCCAGATGATATTTCCAGCCGTCGATGTCTTCAGTTTCCTGGATATGATAAGGTCCGAATGATGTGAAAGCACCGGATTTACATTTTGCTACAATTCTTTGTTTGAGTTCTTCTGTGATGTGGAGGTCATATCTTTCAAATGCAAAACTTCCAACTATATTATAGATTTCCTGAATGAGCTCATCTATAGATTTACCTGTTACGGCCATAAATTCCATTAATACCAAAGCATTCCATACGCCGTCTCTTTCCGGAATGTGACCTTTCACAGCAATACCGCCTGATTCTTCACCTCCGACAAGTACATCTTCAGCTACCATGATATCACAGATATATTTGAATCCTACCGGTGTCACCTGATATGGTAAGCCATATTTCTCACATAGTTTCTTGACTCTGTTGGATACTGTGAATGATACCACTACTTTGCCATTCATTCCCTTGAATTTGTGGAGGTAATGAATCAGCAGCAACAGGATGTGATGTGAATCCACAAAACGGCCTTTGCTGTCATATGCACCTATTCTGTCTGCATCACCGTCATTGGCAAATCCAAATTCTATGTCAGTTGAGTTAGCGATAAGATTTGAAAACTCTATAAGGTTTTTGTGCAGTGGTTCCGGAGCAGTACCCTTGAATCCCGGGTTTTCATCGCAATGGATGGCAACAATATCGGGTAAAAGTCTTGGTACGATTCTCTGACCGGCTCCATACATTGCGTCGTAACCAAAAACCAATCCTGAGGTTTTGATTTTCTCTACATCAAAATTGTTGATGACATGGTTGTAGTACATGTCTTCCATGTTAATCAGCTCTACTTTTCCGGCTTTGATATATTCTTCTATCGGAGTGGATGGAATGGTGACTTTGTCCTCAATCAGCGCTTCGACTTTAGCTATTTCGGCAGGAGAAGTAGGTCCTCCGTAGTTAGATTTTAATTTATATCCATTGTAAGATGGAGGATTGTGGCTTGCGGTAATGACGACTCCTATACCGGCTTGCAGATTGTGACAAGCCAGCGAAAGCATAGGTGTAGAAATCATTCCATCAGCCATATATACTTTGATACCTTCTGCGACCAAAACTTTGGCAGCTGCTTCTGTGAAGAGCTGGCCTCCAAAACGAGCGTCGTGTCCGATGACGGCAGTTAATTCTGATTGATTGTTTTTTAACCATAGAGCAGTAGCTTTGGCTACGCGAGCGACATTATCAGTAGTGAATTCTTGTCCTATAATTGCTCTCCAGCCATCGGTGCCAAATTTTATCAGCATATAATTATCTTTTTTTAGCGATTTCTAATTTATCTGTACGGTATTGCAAATCTGTGGATAAAATTTCAAAAATTTGAATTTAGGTTTGATGAATTTCGTTTTATGGAAGAATCTCACAGGCATCAGGGACTGAGAAAAAAGATGGTCGCTATCATAGAATCTAAAGGGATTCATGATAAAAAGGTACTGGGAGCGATAGGTCGGGTCAAAAGACATGTTTTTCTGGATAAAGCTTTTGTAGAAATAGCATACGAGGACAGAGCTTTTCCAATAGGAGAGGGTCAGACGATTTCGCATCCGTACACAGTGGCGTATCAGACCCAGCTGCTTGATGTACAGGCAGGTGATAAAATTTTGGAAATAGGTACGGGCTCTGGTTATCAGGCGGCAGTCTTAGCTGAAATGGGAGCATGGGTATATAGTATTGAGCGGGTAAAGGCTTTATATGATAAAACCAGACCTATTTTAAAAGCTTTAGGCTATAAAAAAATCAGGTGCTTTTATGGGGATGGATTTATCGGAATTCCGGACCTGGCTCCTTTTGATAAAATCATTATTACTGCTGCTGCACCGGAAATACCTGAAGCTATTCTCAAACAGCTGAAGGTAGGAGGTGTGCTGATCATCCCTTACGGAGAAGGGGAAAAGCAGCAGATGCTTAAAATAAAAAGAGTTGCAGAGTTTGAATTTGAGCAGGAAACGCTGGATACTTTTAGTTTTGTCCCTATGTTAAGAGGAAAGACTGTATAGGATACAATTCAGAGTTTTTATTTACGTTTGTATATCCGAAGCTGATTTAAAAATAAAGAAAGCCAACAATCATGAAATATCTAAAGTTTTTATTGATCTCAGTTATAGCTATATCGAGTCTCAGTTCTTGTAGAAAGGGTCCTGAAGATCCTTTGTTGTCATTTACTACCAGAAAAAACAGGATCTCTAATACCTGGGAAGCGTATTCCTATAGATTGAATGGTGTAGAAGTGATTGTGGTAGATAAATCAGAAAATTTTACCATTGATGGTTGTGGAACCCAGACTTTAAAAACTAATGTGAAAAGAAAAATCGTCATGGAATTTTCTAAAAGTGGTTCCTACAGAGATGTGTATAGTACTACTACAAGAAATATTTCCACTACTACCGGTACAGGAGAAGGTTGCGGTATTTATAATTTTGATAAAACTGATACCGGAGAGGATGTAAGCACAGGTGTCTGGAATTTTTCAGGAGGCGTAGGTAATACATCCAGCAGAGAACAGGTCTTTATCTATCAGGAAGAAAGTCAGACGGGTTACTTGTGGGACATTGTCAGATTAGCAAATGACGAGCTGAAGCTTAAAAGAAGATATATCAAGCCGGGCGAATCTACATTTACGACCGAAGAAATATTCTTTTATCCTCAATAATAGTATCAGGTATAGAGTATTGTGTATTGAGAATACGGGTGACGGACTATGGTTCACAGTATTTGCTGATGTTTTACGCGTTCACCAATCGAAATCGTCAATCGTCCATCAACAATTGATTTAGTTGTATCTTCTGTTGCTTTTTAAAGTAGCTGCGATAGCTTTTTTAGAATCTTTTTCTTTGAGTGTTTCGCGCTTATCGTGCAGCTTTTTACCTTTTGCAAGCGCTATTTCCACTTTGATGAAGTTTCGGTCGCTCAGGAATACTTTATAAGGTACAATTGTCAGCCCTTTTTCTTTGATAGCAGTTTGAAGCTTATTGAGTTCTCTTCTTTGCAGTAAAAGTTTTCTCAGTCTCAGCGGTTCATGATTATTGTAAGTTCCTTGCTTATAATGACTGATGTGGATGTTTTTTATCCATAATTCATCATTTTTGAAATAACAGAAGCCGTCTGTCAGGTTGATTTTTCCTTCTCGGATAGCTTTTATTTCAGTGCCAAACAGTTGGATTCCGGCAGTATAAGTCTGTATAAATTCGTAATTGAATTTAGCTTTTTTGTTGACAATATCTATTTTCTGGACATTATTCTGCTTGCTCATGATGGATGCAAAGATAAATAAATCTCATGATGGGAGAATGAGATTATAGAAATGGAATCAGTAAAGACAATTACTAAGAGATGACTAATTGTTCGGCAATAAACATTACCTCAATATTAAATTATTTCGATATTAGAGAAGTCGTGGAGAACTTTTTGTTTCTTTTTTTGAAATAAGGCATATATCGGTTATTTTTGCGCCAAATTCGAAATCTAAATCCTTAAGAATAATGTCTAACATAGGCAAAATCACCCAAATCATCGGTCCGGTAGTGGATGTTGCTTTCTCAGGAGAAGGCACAAAATTACCTGAGATCCTCAACGCTCTTGTTGTAAAACGTGAAGACGGTTCTGAAGTAGTTCTTGAGTGTCAGAGACACTTGGGAGAAGATAGCGTACGTACTATCTCTATGGATGCTACTGAAGGCCTCAAAAGAGGAATGGAAGTAGTAGACACCGGCGACCAGATCCGTATGCCGGCTTCTGAAGAAGTTAAAGGTCGTTTGTTCAACGTAATTGGAGATACTATTGATGGTATCGGTCAGTTGAGCAAAGAAGGCGGAGCACCAATCCACAGAAAACCACCGAGATATGAAGACCTTGCTACTTCTACTGAAGTACTTTTCACAGGTATCAAAGTAATCGACTTGATTGAGCCTTATGCAAAAGGTGGTAAAATCGGTTTGTTTGGTGGTGCCGGTGTAGGTAAAACAGTATTGATCATGGAATTGATCAACAATATCGCAAAAGGTTATGCTGGTTTGTCTGTATTCGCAGGTGTAGGTGAGCGTACTCGTGAGGGTAATGACTTACTTCGTGAGATGATCGAATCTAACGTAATCAAATACGGAGAAGATTTCAAACATGCTATGGAAGAAGGTGACTGGGATTTGTCTAAAGTAGATAAAACAGCTCTACGTGAATCACAGGCAACATTGGTATTCGGTCAGATGAATGAACCTCCGGGTGCCCGTGCCCGTGTAGCATTATCCGGTCTTTCTATTGCTGAATACTACCGTGACGGAGATCCTTCTGAAGCTAAAGGTCGTGATATCTTATTCTTTGTTGACAATATCTTCCGTTTCACTCAAGCTGGCTCTGAGGTATCTGCACTTTTAGGTCGTATGCCATCAGCGGTGGGTTACCAACCTACATTAGCTACTGAAATGGGTTTGATGCAAGAGCGTATTACTTCTACTAAGAGAGGATCTATCACATCTGTACAGGCGGTTTACGTACCTGCGGATGACTTGACTGACCCGGCTCCTGCAACGACATTTGCCCACTTGGATGCTACTACGGTATTGAACCGTAAAATCTCTGAGCTTGGTATCTATCCTGCGGTTGACCCATTGGACTCAACTTCAAGAATCCTGGATCCGAATATCATCGGAGAGCGTCACTACGGAGTAGCTCAAAGAGTAAAAATGATCCTTCAGAGATACAAAGAGCTTCAGGATATCATCGCTATCCTTGGTATGGATGAGTTGTCTGAAGAAGATAAACAAACTGTACACAGAGCAAGAAGGGTACAAAGATTCTTATCTCAGCCATTCCACGTAGCAGAGCAATTCACTGGTTTGAAAGGTGTATTCGTTCCTATCGAAGAAACTTTAGTAGGTTTCGAAATGATCATGGACGGTAAAGTAGATAAGTATCCTGAGGCAGCATTCAACCTTGTAGGTAATATCGATGATGCTATCGCTAAAGGTGAAAAATTATTGGCAGAGTCTAAATAATTCAGAACATGCAATTAGATATTCTAACTCCGGAAGGAAAAGTTTTTAGTGGGGAAGCAGATGCAGTGCAGTTGCCAGGTTTAGATGGATTATTCCAGGTCCTCAATAATCACGCTCCTCTGATTGCTGCTCTGACTGACGGTGTTGTGAAAGTTCAAAACAACAATACCAAACAAACATTCA
Source organism: bacterium (assembly GCA_037189845.1). GTDB lineage: Bacteria > Bacteroidota > Bacteroidia > Chitinophagales > JADIYW01 > JAMLHH01. The sequence continues at coordinate 197,387 of JBBCIS010000009.1, read as the reverse complement.
ATATTAAAAGTGGAATCGTTGAAGTATTCAACAATAAAATTTCAGTTTTGACAGAGGGTGTAGCATAAACGTTAAAATCTTAATGTGTATATTTAAGGGAGGCTATTATAGTCTCCCTTAATTTTTTATATGAACACGCGCAATTTTTTTATTTTTTTCTCTTTGCTGATCCTTTTGGGATGTAAAAAGGAGAATCGTAACGAACCGCCAAAGGTGGTGAGTTATAATATCAGTACCATTATTGGTTCCAATACACATCTGAAGTACTATTATAATGAGCAGGGATTGCTCTCAAGAGTAGATGGAAAGGACAGAGATAAAAGCCTGACCTGTGATATTACTTATGACAAAGACAGGGTGTATATAAATTACGAAAATCGTACCGCCGGAGAGAAGTGGAATATAACACTGGAAGTAGATTCTGTCACAGGGTATATCCAGAAATTTGATGACGGAATGTATGTCGCTACTTTTAAATATTCTTCAGAAGGTTTTGATGATGGAGCTTCCCGCCTGGTAGCCAGTTACTACCATGGAGGAAAATATGCAGGTGATTCACTCTGTTATCAGATAGTATATAATGAAAATGGCACACTAAAATCGTGTAATTACAGAGGAGAGGTGCGCGCTTATGAATATTATCTGGATGAAGAGTACGAAGCCAATATCACTACCTTGTATACAGATGCTGTTTTGGGGAGGTTTGACAGGATTATTACATACCTGCCATATACATTTGGTCCGCCGCAAAAATATTTACCTAAGACATTAGTGCGTTCCAATGCATTTTATACCAATTATGCCTACAAAAAAGACGAGTTCGGCAGAGTTATAACAATTTATGAAAATGCTGCAGGCACAGATTATTCGTATCAGGAAGAATAAATTTTCCCTATCGTTACTGTGGTCTTTAGCCTATATCAAAATAAAGTCATCTGAATATCCTCTTTCGTCATTTCCGGAACATGAAGATTCAAATTCATTGTCCGGTTCAGCTCTTTGATAAAATGGATAGCCAGTTCCGGAGCTTCTGTATCTGCATTCTGATGGACAAAAAAATACAGTTTTTCAAGTTCTTCTTTGTGCCATTGCCGGATGCGTTCTGCCCAATCATTCAATCTGGAAAGATCAGATTCCGGATGACGAGCTCCGACAAATCGTACAAAAGCATGAGTATTGGTCAGCCTCATGTGAAGAAGGTCGCGTCGCCCGGCGGTATCTGTGATAATATTTGAGATGTTTAACCTTTCGAGCAAAGAGGTATATTTCTCAAAAATATGATTGTCAGAAAACCATTGTCCGTTTCTGATTTCAACTGCAAGGGGAATTGTTTCGGGAAATTCTTCCAGCATAGTCTGTAAAGCATAGAATTCCTTGGGAGAGAAATTCTCGTGTAATTGGAGAAATACAGTACCTAGCTTTTCTTCAAATACACTTACTATATCGCAAAATTGTCTGGTTAATTCTCTTACATTCATTAACCTGTTATCGTGACTGATGATCTTGGGAATCTTCGGGGAAAATTTAAAGCTGTCCGGAGTCTTATTTTTCCATATTTCTACCTGATAAGCGGAGGGTGTATTGTAAAATGTACTATTGAGTTCTATACTGTTTAACTGCGTGGAGTAATAAGTCAATTCATCTTTGATCCCTTTGGGATAAAAACCTTTTAAATCATTTCTGTTCCATCTGGGGCAACCGACATAAATTTCCGGTTTCTCAATTACTTTAGAGGTATTCAGAACCCGTGTTGTCCCCGGATGATCAGGAGGCAAAGTGAAATCTATTAAGGCCGGGTCAGAAACTTTCCCAAACTGCATAATCTGAGTTTTAGCCTTCTAAACTATGAAAAAACAACTTGTCTTTTTTATAGTGTTAGGATAGAATTTAGAATATCGAAGTAAAAAAAATAAACAATATATTGCAAACATATAAATAAAAATTATTGTTTAAATATTTCTGAACATAATAAATCTTCGGATTGAGTATCTATATCATCATTGTACAATATATTACATTGGGTTATGAGCTTTTTTGAGAAAAGTTGTAATGGTATTTTAGGTTCTTCCTCTGGTGTAGTGTTTGGGTTTATGTATACTATGTCTGCATGAGATGGATTTCCTAAGTCATTAGTTGTGCAACTATCAGGTTCGACAACTATATAATTCTGATGTTCATCTAAAGGGGTATGCTGAATTTCAGCTTCGAAAGGATTACCTCTGATTTTCTTTAATAACTCCACGCAGTAGTCAAAATCGCTTTTGTTAAAAGTAATATATCCTATATGTTGGTTTTTATTGTTGTTAGCAAATTCAATACATTTTTTAAGAGATAAAAAACACCCTCTTTGTAAGGATACTGTGTTTGAGCGAGAATCGAAAAAAACATTAGATTCTTTAATTCTTTTTGTTTTTATATTATTGAAATGATTTTCAAATAAAAACCTGATTAAAATCTCTTCTGTCGAAATTATTGTAGGGATTATGTTTGTCATTTTTAAGAAAAAAGACGTGAAAAACTATTATTTAGCTTTTGAATAGAATTTTCGTCAACTGCTAATTCTTCTTCATAATCTATAGTGTGTCCATTATTCTCTGTAAAATATCCTAAGTATGTTTTACCTATATCTATAACTATGTTTTTTTGAGAAATTATGACGTCAATAATCATTGTGCCATATTCGGAAGTGTATATGTCATCAATAGAAATTTTAGATTTTACAATCTCAAATAGGTTATAATATATGTCTAGAAAGTTGTTAAATACTTTTTCATTTATATTGTAGGAGTATATCTTCTTGTAAATACATGAAATAAATTTATCGTCGCTGGAATTAAAATTATAAAGAAGAAATCTATCAGATAATAAATCTTCCTTTCTTCTTCTTGAATCAGACTGATAAAAAGAAGAATATGGTAATGATAATTCTTGACTCATTACTTCATATGGAGTTGGATTATAATCTACTGGTAGCATAAGGCATTAATTTAAACTTATTAATTCTTGAGTTTGCTCTGTTAAAATCTCTCTAAGTAAAGATTTGTTTGCTGAATGCGCTTCTTCTAGACTGATTTGTAGTTCTTTGAAATTTTCTTCAGATATAGATACCGCATCATTGAATTTTGTTATGTATTTGTGATTTATGAAGACTCTTTTAAGATTATTATCAACCATAATGTCGGTTTTTTCTTCTCTATAATTATTAGAGTCAGCTATGTCTGTTTGTGATAAAATAGTTTGGACTCCATTAAAGGACTCTAAGAATTTTTGAGAAAAATACCCATTTGTGTTATTAAATACGTTCTCAAGGTTAATTGTACTATCAGAAGCCCATATGAACTCATCTGTGTATTCCAATGCTATTGCCTCAGCATAGAATGGATAATAATTGATTAGTTGAATAATATCGGATTTGAATCGATTTATAAATTCTTGCCAATCCGTATATTCTCTGTTTTTAAAATTAATAACACATCTATTTTGCTGATTTTCAATTTTTAAGGAGTTGATGCTTCTGCCTTTGTCGTTAAATTGTTCAAAAATAAAACCAACCGTTTCCGAAGCCTTTACTTCAATATTTCTTTCTGTAATATTGAGAGCCTTTGCTAAAATAGGAGAACGTAGCTGATATGTTAAAAACCCATTGTTATCATATATTTTTTTGAATATGTTATTGGGTTTTACTAATAATTGAGGAGTGTAAATTGTGGCTTCAACTCTATTAATAGAATGTTTATTGTTTATAGGCTTCAACATTTATCAACAGTATTTCTTCCTAAATTTATAATAATTATTAATTAGAGTAACTAATACTTAGATTAAAATATTGTTTTAAATCAAATTTTAATTGTTTTTAAGCTAATGTAGGGGGAAGTCTAATTTTTTATATAAAGCCGTAACTTACAAATATGTGTGACACATTTGTTTGCCCACCATACCTGTCTGCAACAGGTAACTGGATTTTTGGTAAAAATTCGGATAGAGAACCTAATGAAATCCAACTGAGCAAACGATATCCGGCACAAATAAATCCTTCGGGAAGGCAGCAATGTACATTTATAGAAGTCGATCATGTAAAAAAGACTCTTTCTACTATATTATCTCAACCCATAGGAATGTGGGGTGCAGAAATGGGCATCAATGAAAAAGGTGTAACCATCGGAAATGAAGCTGTCTTTACAAGAATATCTATTCCGAAGAAAAATACCGGACTTACAGGAATGGATATGCTCCGGCTGGCACTGGAGAGTAGCGATACCGCCAGAGCAGCATTGGATAAGCTAAAAGTGCTGAATGAAAAATACGGGCAGGATGCCAATGGTGGTTACCAGTCTGATTTTTACTATCACAACAGCTTTCTGATAGCAGATGCTGATGAGGCATTTGTATTGGAAACGGCAGGGAAATACTGGGCTGTAGAATATGTGAAGACTTTCCGGGCTATTTCCAATGGTTTGTCGATAGGAAAGGAATATGACGAATTACACCCTGAGGCAATAGATTTTGCACGTAAAAAATCATGGATTTCCAGAGATGATAATTTTGACTTTGCGAAAGCATTTTCAGCATATTGGATGCCTCGTTTGGCGAATTGTCAGCTAAGAAGAACCGCTATAGAAAAGCAGCAGAAAGAAAAGTTTGGAATTTCAGACGCTTTCAGAACATTGCGGACACATGATTCTGATGAGTTCTTTTGTCCGCATCAGGCAACAAACGCCAGTGTATGTATGCATGCCAGCGGATTATTCTCACCGCAGCAAACTACAGCCAGCATGGTGGCCGAGATCAGGAAAGAACAGCCTCATACCGTTTGGCTGACAGGTTCAGCTGCTCCGTGCCTGAGTGTATTCACACCTTTTTATTTTGACTCGGATTTCTTACCGGAGGAAAAAGAGCATTGGATAAAATGGGAGCAATGGCATCGCAAAGCTATACACGATTATCAGCAGGCACATAAGGAAACAAAACGTCTGAGAGATGAATTAGAGTCTGTATGGATAGAAAAAGATAAGCTTATGATACAGCAGGGCCAATTTGATGATCTCTCTCATAGGAGTAGAGAAGCTCTTCATAAATCAGATGAGCTGCTTCATGAATTAATGCAATTTCCATTGAATAAAAAATCATCTTTGCTATATCGTTTGTTCTGGGAAAGGCAGGCCTCTAAATTTATATATCCATCATGAGCAGAAAACAAATTCATACAGATTGTGTCATCATCGGTGCAGGATATGCAGGTATTGCCGCAGCTTCCAGACTGCATGAGGCAGGTAAAGATATCATGATACTCGAAGCCAGAGACAGAACAGGAGGCCGGGTAAATGCTCAGGTATTATCTGATTCAGGGGTGATTGTGGATCTCGGAGCACAATGGATAGGACCGACTCAGCACAATATGTGGAATTGGGTGAAAAAACACCAGGTGGAGGTGTTTGACGGATATGATTCCGGTAAAAATATCTTTGATTACAAAGGAAGCACATCTACTTACAAAGGCACTATTCCAAAGATGAATCCAATCGCTCTCGTAGAAATTGGAATCGCCATGGCGAGATTGAATAAAATGTGTCGTCAGATACCGTTGAAATCACCGTGGTCTGCTCCCAAAGCTCTGGAATGGGACAGCATTACGATGGAAACCTGGATACGAAGCAATATAAAGACGAGTCAGGCACGTATGGCGATGCATGTTGGTCTTGAAACAGTTTTTTCCTGTCAGGCATCTGAAATCTCTTTGCTGCATTTTTTATTTTACTGCCATGCAGGAGATGATCTGGATACAATGTTAGGAGTAACGGGTGGTGCTCAGCAGACGCTTTTCAAAAAAGGAACTCAGCATTTGCTGGAGCAGGAAGCAAAGCCATTCCAGGAGAAAATATATTTTAACCAACCTGTAAAAACTATCGGTCAGAATGCTTCGGGTGCTGTGATTTTGACAGATGAGCTGGAAGTTGTTTCGTCAAAGGTGATTGTCGCTATTCCTCCTGCACTCTGTCAGAAGATACATTTTGAGCAGCCATTGCCTCAACGGAAAGCACAGCTTTTTCAACGAATGCCTATGGGTGCAGCGATGAAGTGCTTTGTTGTTTATGAAACACCATTCTGGCGGGAAAAAGGATTTTCGGGCCAGATAGTGAGTGACAGATGGCCGTTTCATGCAAGCTTTGATTGCTCCAAGCCGGACGGGAAAGGAATCTTTTTATTTTTTGTGGAAGGACAGTATGCCAGAGATTTTATTGAGCTTCCTCAACATATCCGAAAGGAAAAGGTATTATCTGAATTAGAGCATTATTATGGTGCTCAGGCCCGGACAGCAATTGATTATACAGATAAGTGCTGGACAGAGGAGGAGTATAGCGGAGGTGGCTACGCAGGGAATTTCACGCCGGGTGCATGGACGCAGTTTGGGCAGGTGCTGAGGACTCCTGTAGAAAATATCCATTGGGCAGGTACAGAAACTGCTGTCAAATGGTGCGGATATATGGATGGTGCTATTGAATCCGGATATCGGGCTGCAAATGAGATATTGGATAGTAACGGTTAACTGTTAACGAAGGTGGAGCTATATTAAAGAGATATTGCTGTAAGCATCCAAAGCATTTCAAAACGCTGAAAGAGCATTGAACTACCTTCTTTCGTTTCTTAACTCAATTATCTGTTCCGGTAACTGACTATCAGGATATTTAGATTTCAGATATTCAATGTGTCTCATAACATCCTGTTCTCTGTTTGCCTTGCTCAATGCATCTACATACATCATATTCACAAAAGGATCCAAAGGCGAAAATTCCAGTACTTTATGGCTGGATAAGAGTACGCTATCAAAATTTGATTGGGAGTAATAATATTCATTAAGAACACGCCATCCTATCTCAGTAGTATCAAAACGGGCAACTACTTGCCGCGATAAATCTAATGCATCGTATAATCTGCCCATTTCATAGTAAGCTGAAATCATCAGATCTTGTGCATATTGTCCCTCAGGATAAATGTTTCGGGCGTTTTGCCCATAGATCAAAACCTTTTTACAGTAAATATCTTTTTGTGCTTGTTCACTAATTTTGGCACAAGACATATAGTTTTTCATAGCAATCAGATTTGCATCATACGAATACCTGGAAATTTCAGGTAAGTCAGCCTCGAATATGCTTGTCAAAGATTTCCAATCATCACATCTGTCCTTATTCTTTGGAAGATAGAATATGGTACTGATCAGAAATACCGGCAAGACAAATATTGATGTGAATAAAATATTGTTATTTACAGAGCTATTAAAATGGAAAGTTGATGTGTTATTCAGGGAAAAGACACGTAACAGATACGCCGTTACAGCATATATTATTGTAGCCAGCGCAATACAGGCACCCGCCGATGCAGTGAAAATATATCTGTCTGCAATAATCCCGGAGACCGGAGTTAAAAAATTCGAACAATAGATCAGGCAAATAAAATAAAAGGCTATACCGAAGCTGTAAAGGCTGTTTTTCTTATAAAATACAAAAGCAGATAAAATGAAAACAAAAATCACCAATGCTTTAAAAAGAACATGAGGGTCTGTCAGAGGTAAGACAGGCAACATATCATATCCGTAATAGTAATAATGACCATTTGGTGCAAAAACCATTAAGCTATATTCATAAACAGTTTGTATCGTATAAGCTATTTTATAAGAAATCCCGGGATAGGCAATTATTGGATTTTCAGAAAACAAAACCGGATCAGATTGAAGTTCTTCTGAATAAGCTTTTAAAGCTACTTCCTTTTTTTTATCCCAATAATTATAAACCTGGCGGGCAACATATATAGTTAATATTATGGAAAATGACATCCGTAATATGGTTTTGTAGCTCATCTTTTTGTAAAAGACTAAAAATAGAAATGGAGAAATGGCTAAAAAATTAAAAGCATCTAACTTTGAAAATATACCCAAACCGAGAAATACAAATGACAATACCAGATAAAATATCTTCAAAGCAGATACTTTATGGATAAAAGCAAAACGAAGAAATGTATTGAGGTATAACATTCCAAACATAAAGCTCAATAATCCATCACGCGATTTGATATTGGATATCATGGAATTATGTAACGGAAGCGCAATGAAAAGCAACGTTGCAATCAAAGCAATCGGCTTTTTTTGTTCGTCAGAAATGATTTTTAGCAAAAAATTATACAGAAAAACACAACACAAAAAATAGATAAATAAATTGATGCCATGTGATACATGAGGATCTATACTGCCTTTAAATAAAATATTTTCAATAGCAAATGTCACACTCGTAACAGGTCTGAAGTCTGATATACTAAAAGGATATTGAATGGCGAGGGGAAGTTCGGACCACGATAAAACATTTTTAACCTGGTCGATATATAGATAGTCATCCAATGAAAAATCATTCTTCAATACAGATGAAAAATGCATCAATACTACAATTACAATGGCGCCAGTAATGTAAAAGTAGTGACGGAATGCATTCATTTTGATGATATATATATAAATGTATAAAATAGTGGCGGGGAATCAAAGCGAATTGATTATGATGTTCACTGACAATATCCTTTAATAAGGATGGGGAATTTTTATTTTATTGCATAATACTGGATTCAAAGAGAATATTTTCACTTGTTCTAAAATAAAATGTATACCTAACTTATTTTCAGTTACTTTAATTTAAGTAAATATTTGCTATATATAGCCGGCTTCTTTTGAAATGAATCAAATTTAGATTTCAAAGCCGGGCATGATAAAACCTTGAATCTCTGTCTGTGTAATTTTACTTATGCTGTCTTGTAGTAGAGAATTTTAGGATGGTAAATACCGTTTATACTCCGGTCAATTGCCATAAAAATAAATGGGAGAATCATTTTGATTCTCCCGATGGACAGTTTTGTAGATGATTCACTTGTCTTTAAGAAAAACTAATTTGGGGAGAAGTTTCAGATTGAAAAAGTAAAGTGAAAGAAATTTGTTTTCATGATCTATGGCAAAAGAATTTTAAACTCTCTGTCAGTTACTTTGATACTTTTTGATTTGACAGTAAATGAAGTGATAGATGTACTAATGCTGGCATTATTGCCTATTACAAACTGTTTCCCGTCAGCTATGCAAATGAAGTACTCGCTATAGTCGGCCTTGTTGAAAACCTTAACTTCTTCCGATTGAAAAGACTGCTGCAGAAATGATAATTGCTAATTTTTCCTCATGATGAATTTTAGAAATTAATACTTGCGCTGTTAACGGTCGTTTTTTGACTGGAAGATGATGTGCTGACAAGCCTGACGTTGCTCAGGGTAATTTTTTTTCCGGAAACAGAAATGGTATAATCTGCTTCAGGGTCGGAAGTGATAATTTTATTGGTGCCCAGCTGAACCTTACCACTGGATTGTTTGAGCTTGTAATTTTCTACTTCAAAAGTACCGCCTTTTTCAGCCTCTTCTTTGCTCAGGAAGGAGATTTGAACAAATGCATATGGTTCATCACTCTGACAAGTCACAATATAATAACCGGCAGATGGATTATCCTGAATGGAAGTCTCGCCGGTATAGCTCACTCCGTCAATAGAGAAAGTTCCTGTTTTTCCGGTTGGATGATCATCAATTTTCGTTTCATCATCTTTACTGCAAGAGTAAGCCAAAATTGGCAATGCCAGCAAGAGCGTCAGAGAGAATTTGCAGATAATATTCATATCGTTCAATTTAAATTCAATATAATGAATGCCAGATTTCCCGGTATAAAGAACAAATTTATTTTGTGATAAGATTTTTTCTGTTGTTGATTGTAACTATCTGAAAATAAGAATTTTATTTTAGGCTCTCTATCTCCTTTTTTAGCCAGACATATATAGAGACTTGTCTGAATTCTGTTTGACTATTGATTTCAAAATCTTCAATTAGCCTGAGAAGGTGTGAATGATCCTTCCCGTTTAATTTTTTACCCGATTCACTTCTTATTACCAGCGTATACAGCTTTTTGTAGATCAGTAGCATCGGCTGATAGTGCCTCATTAAATCTGAAGCATACTTGGAGTTAGACAGACTTGAGATGATAGTAAGTGCTGTTTCATATTCGCCAATCAGATAAAAGTAGGCTGACTTGATGACCTTCAGCATATAATTTTGCGGAAATGGAGCAGCATCCAGATCATAAGAAATATATCCCGACAATTTTTCGGTGTCTCTGAGATACAGATAACAGAGTAACCTGCTTTGGAGCAGCATATTCTTGTAAAGCAGATTTTCCGTGGAAAATTCATTATCCATAACATCCAGCGCATCTGAGTACAACTTGTTTTTGACCAGATTGGTAATATAGTTGACATAAAAGACAGTTCTGTTATGCAAATTGACCTTTTGAACATCATTTTTTACCGTCAGAAAAGCCTCATGAGCCTCCTGGAAATATCCGTTCGCAGAAAGCTCTCTGCCTTTACCCATATAAACGAGAAATCTGTTTTCCTGAAAGAGTTTGTTTTGACGAAAAATCTGTTCTACACTTTCGAGAGCTTTATCCAAAGATGTCATCTTGGTATCGAAATCTTCACTAAAAGACAGCGCATAATAATTATAAAAATTACTCAGGCTGTTTTCAGGAAGCTTGCAGGAATATTCAGCCGTTAAGCCGGGAATCTTATCACTGCTCTGATGATTATAATTGATCCAGTTGTGTTGTGCGATATATAAATTGATCTTTGCACAATAACCTGCAATCAATTCATCTAAAATATTTCTGGATTCCTCAAAAAGATGAGGATATTGTTTGACACGCTTGTATATATCCGTAATCTTGTGATTCAGATTATCCAGATGTATGATGGTCGCATCCATTGCAAAGCTGTAAGATGCAAAAGTGTGTCTTTCTCCTATCAGCCTGGAATATTTTTCATCGATTCCGTCTATGAACTTGATCCTATCATAGGCCTGTATGAGCAGCCAATCATTATACGATTCATTTTGCCGGGAAAGATATTGATGTTCAGCCTGTATCAAAAATTCTTCCAGGTCATCCTTTAATAACCTCAATTCATTTCTCCATAGATAATCACTTTTTTCAGAATATACCCTGCCAAATATTTTTTTAAAAAGAAGCTCTTTCTCTAATTGACTATCATTTTTGGCGCCTGCTATCAGTAGATACATCTTTTCTATCCGTGGTTTTTTCAACACAGAAAAGTATTTTCGAATCTCTTTTTGGTAATTAGCTTCGATTTTCTGAATCAATTGAAAAATAGGGTGTTGGTGCATATAATAATTGATATTCTGCTGAGCTAAATGTAATCACAAGTATGAATATTTTTTACTATTCAGCATATAATATTTTGGGCAGTTGACAGGCTATCGTTCCATCTTCCCGCCTCGGCCATTGAGCGGAGACGAAATGAGGCGGGTGATATTCCACTCTATCCTGACTGCGGTATACGCGCACTAAATTTCAAGGTTGTCGGGTAAGTATAATTACAACATTTCTTCGTGCCTTAGAATCTTTGTGGCAATTTTCTATAAAAAAAGCCGGACAAAATTGCCCGGCTATATCTTGATTTGATAGTATTCGAATTCCGTCTTCGATTCAATAAACCTAAAACGGTTGTCTGCGGTCCGTCGTTTGCGGTCTATATACTATCTGCCATTCTTTGCAGTACTTCCTCTTTACCTATCATTTCAGCCAGGTCAAAAAGCGGAGGTCCGCCCGCTTCACCACTGATCATCATTCTGAATACAGGCATGATTTCACCCGGTTTGAAACCTTTGTCATGCATCACTTCCTTAATGGCAGCTTCGATATTCACAGCCGACCAGTCTGTAACAGATGTCAATTGAGTCCGGATTTCATCAAACGCTGCAGGAATACCTTCTTTTGACCAGCGCTTGTTGAACTGTGCTTCGTCATAAGCTCTTGGTTTTTCAAAGATGTAGTAGCCTGCTGCTGTAAATTCTTTTACAAAAGTCACCCGGTCAATAAACAGGCTGATATATTTTTTCAAAAACTCATCATCTTTCTCAATACCGGCTGCAGCAAAATCAGAACGAAGCGCTTCTAATAAATCTTCTACAGAAGTTTCTTTGATATATTGCTGATTAAACCATTTAGCTTTTTCAAAATCGAATTTAGCACCTGATTTGCTCACTCTCTCCAAAGAGAAAGCATCTATCAGCTCATCCTTTTTGAATAATTCCTGAGTCCCGCCCGGATTCCATCCAAGGAATGCCAGCATATTAGTGAAAGCTTCAGGCAAGAAACCTCTTTCGCGGAATCCTAAAGATTGTTCGCCGGTTTCAGGATTTGTCCAGTTGAGCGGGAAAACCGGGAAACCCAATCTGTCACCGTCTCTTTTACTAAGCTTACCGTTCCCATCCGGTTTAAGAATCAGTGGAAGGTGTGCAAACTCAGGCATGACCTCTTCCCATCCTAAAAACTTGTACAACAATACGTGGATAGGTGTGGAAGGCAGCCATTCTTCGCCACGAATCACATGGGTAATCTGCATCAGATAGTCATCCACGATATTCGCCATGTGATAAGTAGGCATACCGTCACCCTTAAAAATCACTTTATCATCTATCTGACTGGAATTGAAAATTACCCAGCCACGGATGATGTCGTGAAAACGGATTTCTTCGTTTCTCGGTACCTTGATACGCACTACATAAGCCTGACCCTCATCCAATCTCTTTTGTACTTCGTCAGCAGGTAATGAAAGAGAATTTTTCATATACTGACGCGTCACATGATTGTATGCAGGATTGGGTACGCCCTGAGATTTTAATCTTTCACGCATTTCTTCCAACTCTTCAGGAGTATCAAAAGCATAATAAGCGTGGCCGGACTCTAAAAGCTGGTCAACGTATTTTTTATAAAGATGCTTCCTGTCGCTTTGTCTGTACGGACCGAATTCACCACCTTCGATGATACCTTCGTCTAAGTCCATACCTGCCCATCTGAGAGATTCCATGATGTATTCTTCTGCTCCCGGTACAAATCTTGTCTGGTCAGTGTCTTCAATTCTTAAGATGAATTTTCCGCCACTTTTCCGTGCAAAAAGATAATTGTAAAGTGCAGTCCTCACTCCACCTAAGTGTAAAGGTCCTGTGGGACTCGGTGCAAATCTTACTCTAACAGGTCTGCTCATAATCGTTTTCTTTCAAAGGCTACAAAGGTAGGTCTTCTCAAATTATTTTGTATGTTTATTGACATATAGATTGGTGTTAAGATATCGTGATGAGTAAATTAGCAATATAGGCAATAAGCAAGAATATGATTAATAAAGTACAAGAAACGATTTATGGGGTGGCAGAGGTTGCTCGGAGTCAAGTATGAATTTTTGCTAAAGCAATATATATCGTCAAAAACGGTGGCCTGCAGACTGCCTGTCCACCGTGGTGGATGGGCATGGACAAAAGATTGTTTCCCGTCGCAATACCCAATACTAATTACTCAATACGAAGAAAATGTACCTCGTTAGAATTCCCAAAGTTATCACAGGCTTATTTCCCGAATATCGCTGGGAAGTGGAGCCACATCAGATAGCTTTGACATTTGATGATGGCCCGTATCCGGAAAGCACACCTGCATTATTGCAAATCCTGTCAGAAGCAGATTGCCCGGCAACACATTTTTTGCTGGGGAAAAAGGTGGTTGGAAATCCTCGGTTAATTACAGAAATTATAGAAAAAGATCATACAATCGGTCATCATTCATTCAATCATCTGAACGGTTGGAATGTATCGTTGGAAACATATCTGAAAGATTTTGATGCAGGTTATGAGCAGGTTAAAACATCATTGTTCAGACCTCCTTATGGAAAAATTACACATCGGCAATGGAAAGCTATTCATGGAAAATATCCTGACATGCAGTGCTGCCAGTTTAATTTTATGCCCGGAGATTTTGATGAGAAAGTAGATGAAATTTTATTAAAAAACAGGATGTATCAGGTCAAGGGCGGCGAAATTATTGTATTGCACGACAGACCTGATTGTTTTGTAAAATATGCTCCTTTTCTGAAAGAATGGATAGCAAATATGAAAACAAAAGGGTTGGATTTTGTGACATTATGATGTTAATGATTGATTATTAGATCAGTTTTTTTAGTTAAAGAGAGTCATAATATTGATTTATTTAATATTTGTATAAATTTTATTTTTAGATGTCATAAGTACAGACATGTTGATAATTAAGTTTTTACCTTTACAATAAGGTAATTTATTCTTCTATGTTTGTTTTTTAGTAAATATTTTTGTGAATGTTTTTGCGTAATCTACTCCTTCTCTGTTTATTTAAGACACTTTTGGGTTTTACTTTTTCACTATCTGCACAGGTTAGTCACTCTTCTGGATACTATTCTGACATTGATTCGCTTTTTTTTGAAGTATTATGGGTTGTCGGAGAGGAAGAAGAGCTTCAGTATTCAGTGAATAAATTTTCGGAGGCTGATTTTCAGAAATATTTAGGTGGTATATGGCTGAAAGAGAGAAGTTTTACTGAAAATACATGGGAGAATGTACATTTAAATCAAAGCAGTGGATCCGTCAAAATTACATTTAAAGGTACCGGATTAAATGCAGTTTCTGTTAAAGGAAAGAATACAAGTGCTGATAAATTTTTAATCAGATTAGTCGTAAGAGAGAATTCTCCGGAAGGAGACATATTCGATGCTTATGAGGTGACGAATAATGAATTGAGGATAATCGAAAAAGGAATACAGCCTCAAACAATGTATTCAGGTAATCCTTATGTTGTTGATAGCGGTGATGGTTGGCAAGTTCAGTGGGATACTGGTATTGGATATAAAATAGGCGACTATTGGGATATTGAAGGTGAGCCTGAGGCTAATAACTCTCTTTATCCTTCAGACTATCATCAGAAGAGGGGTGATTTACGAAAGGTTAATACTGTAAGAGTCAGGACAGTAGATAACAGAGGACGAGTGAATAGAGATTCTGTCTATATAATAGGCTTTGGTGAAATTCCACATCAACATCATATTTTTTTTGTAACTGCTGATTTATATGATGTCTCAGATGTATTGAGAACTCCTCAATTTCAGAAATTAGATAGAAGTGCATTTCTTCATATAATGAATCCAGATGGTGTGATTGAGTTTTCAGGAAAAGTAGATTGGAGAAAAGCTGCTGGTTCAAGTAGCGCCTTACCCAATCATGGTGTATTATTTAAAACCAAGAAGGAAAACAATAAGTATATTTTATCTAATATATATGGTGCCGATAGTGAAAAAATTGACAGAATAAAGATAAGGGTTGGAGGAACAGGCCAGTTTGATTCATTTTCAGGACATGAAATCGCTTTGAACGTATTGAATTATCCAAGTCTGAAGTTGCTTGGTGGAGTGAGAAATTCAGTAGCTACCTGGTATTTAAATGGATCATACTGGTCTTTTGGATTCCCACAGGAAAAGCCGGGAAAAAGATTCTATAAAAAAATATTAGGAGAACGAAAATCAGAAATAGAAATAATGAGACCTATGTCATTTATTTTTGGATTGGATACTCTTTATAAGGGAATTAAAAATGGAGAGGAAGGTGTTTATTTCGATATTTCTGAAGAAACAGCTAAATTTCTTCAACTACCGGTAGATACGATACTTTTTCTGCCCAATACGATGGCTAATGAAGATGCAATGATTATCCTTAAAGATTCAATAGAGGAGAGATTTTATCTTTATGGACAATTGAAAAAGGGTAAAGGTGAGAAATTAAAATCTAACTTATCAAAACTACTATTGAATGAATCACCAATTGATTCTTTATTAAATATTGATTTATGGAGTAGCTACATTTCGCTAATACATTTTGGAAATCTAGTGGATGTAATTAATAATAACAATGATTTGGGTATTACTTCGAAGCAGTTGTTATTTCCAATTATGCTAGATTTTGATGGATTTGGTAATGCGTCGTGGGAAGAATCGAATTGGGAGAGGATTTTTTCGACTGAAAATTCAGTATACTCCAAAAATATAATTAGAATCATTCTGAGTTCATTTAAGAAGTCTCAATTTGCTATGGATAGGTTGGGATTGGTTTATCAGGATTTACTAAACACAGCTTTACATCCAGATAGGACTTTGCCAATAATTGAAAATTTAAAAAAAGAGGTATTACCTAATTATCAGGAGTATCATCTGGCATGGGGAGGCGGTCCAAACGGAGGGATTACATTAGATGAGCAGATAATAAAATTCCAACAATTTGAAATGTTTTATCTACATAGGCCTGATTATGCATACCAGTTTTTAACAGATTATATTACACCCGAGCGAAATTATAAACTAGAAGATCGTAATATCGTTGAGGTAATATTCGACAGTATACCTAAAGGAATTGTTGATCTTAAGATGAATAGTCTGGAACTAATTGAGAACTATTCAGGATTATATTTCCCTTTACCAAGATTACAGATTAAATATAAGGTTAAAGATGATTATAAAGTTCATATTAAAGAATTTCCGGTCTTTGGCCAGGAGTTTTCTATAAAAGCAGATCAAAAAATCACCTTAACATTTGTTCTTGATAAAGATTACCAAAATACAAGTGAATGATAGATTTGAATACTTGTACGATAAAATATTTTGAACAAGAAGACCTCCCTGCAAAATCTTTTTGCTCAGTAATAGAATATCTCCATTTCTGAAAGTTGGATAGCAATATGTAAACAAAAGACTTGGAGTTTGTGAAGTTATTTTAGTTTTAGTCTGTCTGTTGCTTCCTTAATCTTTATACTCGCGAAACCTTTTGATACAAATTATGTTTGGCTAAATAGAATTAAAGATTTCCTGAATATTAAATACGATGATGGAACTAAAGGCTTTCATAAATGAATGGTTAAAATCCTGGACAGGAAACAACCCCAATGAATTGTTAAGGTATTATGCTGATCATACTTTTTATTCTGACCCTGCAACACCGATGGGTATTTCTCGAAAGGAGAGTCTGCATACTTATTTTTCGAAATTGTTAGCAAAAAATCCCGATTGGATATGGACAGCAGATGAAATTATCCCTACAGAAAAAGGATGTACGTTGAAATGGAAAGCTAAAATTCCTGTTGGAAATCAATCAATAGTCATATATGGATTGGATATTGTCGAAATTTCCAATTGGAAGATTGTTCGGAATGAAGTGTATTTTGACCGTACACTATGGATAGATGCTATTCAAAGCAAAATAAGTAGCAATGCTGTTTAATTAGTAAGAAAGATTATTTTAATCATCATATCATGCTATATCTTTCATTATAGAATATTATTGATACGTGATAAGACCTCGCAGCAAGGTTTAAGTTTAAAAACTCCGTTTCAAAGCCTTATTTTTGCAGGATAGTTTTAAAGCATTACACATGAATTTCTGGATAGACTCACATGCACATATATATCAACCGCAGTTTGAAGAGGATATACAGGAAGTAATAGACAGGTGCCTTGCTCAAAATGTCCAAAAGATAGTATTGCCGAATGTGGATATTGAAACCTTGGACAGCGTGAAAAATCTGTCCGATAAATATTCTCACATTTGTCTTCCGACTGTTGGTTTACACCCATGTGATGTGAAAGAAAACTATCAGCAAGTATTATCAGAAATGAAATCCTGGGCATATCAGCCGGAAATGTTCAAGGATAAAAAGATTTATGCAATAGGAGAGACAGGACTGGATTATTATTGGGATCTGACTTTCAAAGAAGAACAGAAAGAAGCTTTGAAAATTCAGATTCAGTGGGCTAAAGATTTGAACCTACCCATTATTCTGCATACCAGAGAATCTGTTCAGGATACGATAGATATTATCAAAGAGTATTATGATGAAAATCTGAAAGGTGTTTTTCACTGTTTCAGCGGAACATTAGCAGAAGCACAGCAAATTGCAGAGCTGGACAATTTCTACCTGGGAATCGGTGGGCCTTTGACGTATAAAAAATCTACACTACCGGATATTATCAAAGAAATTCCTTTGGACAAAATCATGCTGGAAACAGATGCCCCATATCTGCCACCTGTTCCATACAGAGGTAAAAGGAATGAAAGCTCTTACATTCCACTGATAGGTCAGAAAATGGCAGAAGTATATAATTGCGCGGTCGAAATCGTACAGGAAAAGACTACTCAAAATGCAATGAAGCTGTTTGGCTTGTAGGAGTTAGGGAGACAGTTAGTCCAATTGTTATGATAATACTGTTGAACCCCATTTACTGATTCACTCAATTTGCTCATTCTCCGTTTGTCTGTTTGCATATTAGGATGCTTGTCTATTGCTTATTCTCATCCATCTCTTTTGACATCATTTTTACATATTATGACGACAGTACTATTTTTGGTACATTTGACATAAGTAAACAGAAAGATTATTATGCCTCGTATATTATTAGTAGATGATGAAAGACCAAATCGTAGAGTGCTCAGAGATATTTTTGAATTTGAGAAATTTGAAGTAGATGAAGCAGAAGATGGTGAAATCGGTTTGTCTAAAATTTTAGCTAATGATTATGATGTCGTGCTTCTCGACATCAAAATGCCGAAGAAAGATGGCATGGAAGTGCTGGATGGTATGCGTGAAGGAGGCAAAGATATTCCTGTAGTCGTTTTATCAGGGCATGGGAATATAGAAACAGCAGTAGAAGCGGTAAAGAAAGGGGCATATGATTATGTACCTAAACCGCCGGATTTGAATCGTATTCTCATTACAGTGAGAAATGCAATGGAGAAAACATCTCTGGTGACGGAAACGAAAACATTGCGCAAGAAAATTTCCGGTTCCAAAACCAAAGAAATGATAGGAGAATCTGCTCCTATGATGCGTATCAAGGAGATGATCGATAAAGTAGCTCCGACAGAAGCGAGAGTCTTGATTACCGGAGATAATGGATCAGGCAAGGAATTGGTTGCAAGATGGATCCATGAAAAAAGTAACAGAGCAAATGGACCCTTGATAGAAGTGAATTGTGCCGCTATTCCTGCAGAACTAATAGAAAGTGAGCTGTTTGGTCATGAAAAGGGGGCCTTTACATCAGCTGTAAAAACCCGTGTGGGTAAATTCGAGCAGGCAGAAGGTGGTACCTTATTCCTGGATGAGATAGGAGATATGAGTCTGAGTGCCCAGGCAAAGGTATTGAGAGCACTGCAGGAAAATACAATTACAAAAGTGGGTGGTGAAAAAGATGTCAAAGTGAATGTTAGAATTTTGGCCGCTACCAATAAAGATTTACATAAAGAAATAGAAGAGGGCAGGTTCAGAATGGATTTGTATCACAGACTTTCGGTGATAGAAATAAAAGTGCCTTCGCTGAATGATCGTAAAGAAGATATTTCCCTGATTGCTAAGTATTTTCTGAAAGATATCTGTAATGAATATGCGATTCCTGAGAAAGAAATAGATGAAACTGCTTTGGAATTACTAAAATCCAGAAACTGGACAGGTAACATACGGGAGCTGAGAAATATTGTAGAAAGGCTGATTATCATGTCAGGAAAATCCATCACAGCTGCTGATGTCAAAGAATATGTCAATTCATTCGGAGTAGTAACAGCTGGTGTGGATTTCAATAAATTCAATAGTCTGGCACAGTTTTCCGACTATATGCAAAGAATGTTTATTGAAAATTTTCTGGAAAAAGACCACTGGCAGGTAGCGAAAACAGCCGAAAGATTACAAATTAGCAAAGACCAGCTAAATGAGCTTATGACGACCTATGGTTTGATGAAAAGATAAAAGAGTGAAGCGATATATCCTCATATTTGTATTGTATTGTGTAAGTATTCTATCCGTACAAGCTCAGAATGAGGTGTTGATACCAATCGTCAACCATAAGATTTTTGCATTAGACAGCAGAGGAAGTACATTTTTTACCGGTAGTCATACCACAGTTCTGGAATTGGATTTACCGGTCAATACAGTGAGATGGTATTACAGGTTCTATAATGTGACAAAAAAGGAGCTGCTTACCAAATATGCTTCACCTACTTCGCTGGAGGATGAGCTGGAGAAAAAAATTAATGATCCGGCATATTCAACCATAAAATTACCGGCAATTCCTACTGAATATAAAAACAAGATAAGTGTTTACATTTTAAATGATTCCAGCCAGATTGAGGTGTTTAATAAGCAATTAACTTTTACGAAAGTTGAATATGAAACACAATCTTCCATGCTGAATATGTATGCCGGTTGGTCTGAGGTCTGTGATCCGGGATTTATTAGTGGGAAACAATACCTGGGAATTCTCAACCAGGCAAATCTTACCGGTACAAACGTAGTGTTGGATGTAGTCGCTATATGCAAACAAAGAACTGTAGATGCGGGATGGTCAGAAGAGGTATTGAAAGATATTGAGGTGAAATTTGTTGATGGGTATGCTGATAAATTATCTCCTTTCGCAGTAGAGAAGGTAACTGAATGTTATATAAAATCATTGCAGTATGAAATGACATATGAGGCTTATAAAAATCAGAATACAGCTGCAAAGAAGCTATTTGAAAATAAAGCACTGGAAAACTGCTACAACGAGAACTTTAAGGAAACAGAAACGGATACGCTCACTGAGCTGGATGTCTATTATCTTTTTGGGAACTGGAAAACCGAGAAAGATGAAACACTCGATATGAAGTTTTCTTCTGAGCTGACCTTGAAAAAAAACAACGGGACTGTACTAAAGGGAAATTGGTACATCAGTGATAATGCACTTTATCTGAAGTTTGAAAACTATAAAACACAAAAATACCAGCCTATAATTTTATCCCCCAATAAATATGTATGGAAAAATTATGAGACTGGTAATTACCTGAGATATACCAGGCGAAAATCTGAAACTAAGCCTTAGATATTTCTATTGCTATTTCCTGACCTTTATCGTTAATAGTTGTTTTGTAATAGACAATATCTCCTTCCTGTAATTCATTGAAGTCGGAATTTTGTACTTCTGTCCAGTGGAAGAAAAGATTATGTGGTGGTTTGGAGATAAATCCATAACCATCTTTCAGTTTAAAAATAATACCCGATTCTTTATCACCTGATTCAGAAGTTCCGGGAGTAAAGCTCTCGAGTGCGGCAATCTCTTTGACTACAAAAAGATCATTGATAATTGACTTGTTTTGATTTGCAACATTATCAATGATGTCATGCATCATAATCGGGTAGTTGCATTCTCTCAATAGCTCAATGGAGGTGGTTGTGGATACTGTCTTTCCGGTTCTTTCATCAGAAAATTCAAAATCCCATGCCAAGACCATCACCTTGACACCCAAAGTGTTCAGCTTTTTGATCAGAGGTGCAAAGTCTCCGTCGCAAACAACTAATACGACAACATCAAATCTCTTTAAAAAAGATAATTCATAAATATCCAAAGCCATTGCTACATCAATGCCTTTTTCAATCTTCTTACCCTCATCATTAGATCGTAAAGGTAAATAGTGTGTGATAATCCCTTCGTTCATCAGCACATCGTCGAATAATCTTTCTGAAAGCAATTTATTGGCTTCCTTAGCTTCATAGGAGCTGAATCTGCCTCTGAAATAATGAGCTTCAACTATTGAAACCAGCTTCACATCTGATTTTAAAGCTTCAGAGATATAAGTTCTGATAAAGTAATGCAATCCGGAAATGCTTAATCTGCTTTTTCTGGAATGCTCATAATTATAATAGTTGCTTACTCTAGAGAAATAATTTCCATCATAAAAGATTCCGACCTTACTTAATGGGTTAGACATATGAAAATTTCTATGTTTTAATTTTAAAAAGCCAACATCCCTGTGGAAAGGATGCTGGCTATATTTTTTTACAATATTTGCAAATCTAATCTTCTTTTATTGCTTTTTTCGCAGATTTAGTGATATTGAATATTAATTTTTCTTTGTCTTCTGCATTTATATCTGCCAGAATATGATCTCCGGACTCTATATTTTGATTGAGTATTTCTTCCGCGAGCGGATTTTCAAGATATTTCTGGATCGCTCTGTGCAGAGGTCTGGCTCCAAATTGAGGATCATACCCTTTCTCAGATAAGAAATCTTTGGCACTTTCAGTCAGCTCGATATTATAACCGATATCTGATAATCTTTTGAAAACTGAAACAAGAATGATGTCTATGATTTTGTGTATCTGCTCTTTTTCAAGACTGTTAAAGATGACCACATCATCAATTCTGTTTAAGAACTCCGGAGAGAAAGTTTTGGAAAGCGCTTTCTGGATAACAGATTTGGTATTTTCTTCTTCACTGGAAATTCTTGCAGAAGTTGAGAATCCTACACCGGTTCCAAAATCTTTCAGTTGTCTCACACCGATATTGGAAGTCATGATAATGACCGTATTCTTAAAATCTACTTTTCTTCCCAGGCCATCCGTTAATTGTCCGTCGTCCAATACCTGTAACAAGATATTGTACACATCAGGATGCGCTTTTTCGATCTCATCCAGGAGAATTACAGAATAAGGTTTTCTTCTTACTTTTTCAGTTAATTGACCACCTTCTTCATAGCCTACATATCCCGGAGGCGCTCCTATCAGTCTGGAGATACTGAATTTTTCCATGTATTCACTCATGTCTATTCTGATAAGTGAATCTTCTGAATCAAACATATATCTTGCTAAAGATTTTGCCAGCTCAGTTTTACCCACACCGGTAGGACCTAAGAAGATAAATGAGCCAATTGGCTTTTTAGGATCTTTTAAGCCTACTCTGTTTCTTTGAATAGCTCTGGTGATTTTTAGCGCAGCTTCATCCTGGCCAATTACCTGTTTTTTCAGATCATCAGCCATTGTAACCAGACGTTTGCTTTCTGACTGAGCTACCTTACTGACAGGAATACCGGTCATCATTGCTACTACCTCAGCTATATCTTCTTCTGTTACAGGATACCTTTTAGTTTTGGCATCTTCTTCCCATTGAATTTTAGCCTGTTCAAGTTGCTCCTGAAGTCTTTTTTCCTGATCGCGAAGCTTAGCAGCATCTTCGTAACGCTGGCTTTTTACAACCTGGTTTTTTTCTTCCTTGACTAATTCGATATCATTCTCCAATTGAGTGATTTCTGCCGGGACAAAAATGTTCTTTAAGTGAACCCTGGCACCTACTTCATCCATCACATCAATAGCCTTGTCAGGTAAAAATCTATCTGTAATATATCTGTTACTCAGAGACACACATGCTTTCAATGCTTCTGCATCATACTCTACATTGTGGAATTCCTCGTATTTAGATTTGATATTAGTAATGATCTCTACAGTTTCTTCAGGAGTAGGAGGATCAATGATCACCTTCTGGAATCTTCTGTCCAGCGCACCGTCTTTTTCTATATGCTGACGATATTCATCCAAAGTAGAAGCGCCGATACATTGCAGCTCACCGCGTGCCAGGGCAGGTTTAAAGATATTGGATGCATCCAGTGAACCGGTAGCACCACCAGCTCCTACAATCGTATGTATCTCATCGATGAAAAGGATAACATCTCTGTTTTTTTCCAATTCATTCATGATAGCCTTGATCCGCTCTTCAAACTGACCTCTGTATTTGGTCCCGGCTACTAATGCAGCCAGATCCAGCATGACAATTCTTTTGTTGAAGAGTACTCTCGAAACTTTTCTCTGGATAATTCTGAGCGCAAGTCCCTCGACAATAGCAGTTTTTCCAACTCCCGGTTCACCGATAAGGATCGGGTTGTTTTTCTTCCTGCGGCTCAAAATCTGAGAAACCCTTTCGATTTCGCTTTCTCTGCCTACAATCGGATCGAGCTTGCTTTCTTCTGCAAGTTTTGTGATATCTCTACCAAAATTGTCTAATACGGGTGTAGTAGATTTAGTGGTAGATTTTTTAGTAGCAGAAGAATAGCTTTTAGACTTTGCATCATCATCGTCAAATGGGTCGGATTCGGCTGACATTTCTGCAGTTAAATCTCTTTCTTGCTGACTTTCTTGCAGGATGTATTCCAGCTCTGCTTTGAAAACCTCATAATTCACTTCCATTTTATTGATCAGTTGAGTGCCTACATTTTCCTGATTTTTCAAAATTGACAACATCAAATGTTCTGTACTGATGGTATCGCTTCTCATCTGTTTTGCTTCAATCACAGTGATCCGCAAAACTTTTTCAGCTTGTTTTGTAAGTGGTAAGCTCACAGAATTTACTGGAATAGCACTGATTTTATCCCGAATAGCATCTTCTATCTTTTTTCTTAAAAGAACAACATCAATATCTAAAGATTTTAGAACCTTAATTGCAAGACCTTCTCCTTCACGCACTAAACCAAGTAACAGATGTTCAATTCCTATCTGATCATGATTCAGCCTTAAGGCTTCTTCACGACTATAAGAAATAACTTCTTTGACCTTGGGTGAAAATTTTGCTTCCATAATACTTATAGGTTTTCAAAAAATCTGCCATACTATTAAATCTGTCAGATTTACATTTTCAAATTACAACCTTACAAGCTACTAAACAATATTTTGCAATTAAATTTAGGTTGATTGCAAGGAATTATTGAAAAATTAATTTTCATAAAAGTTGCCTTATTCATGAATTGAGAAAGAATTTTGGTGCAATTATTGGAATATGATTCTATATTTGGTTAAATTTTTTTGAGATATGAAGTTCGTAATTGATAAGAAAGAGTTTTTTGTAGTAATCGAATTATTGACTGAAAAGTTAATGTCTTCTAATGCGCCACTATTAAAATCTGAATTTGCAATCATTGGTGCGGAAGGATATAGAAACCTTATTATTGATTTGAATCAGGTTGCATTTGTAGACTCTTCAGGATTGAGCTCTATCCTTTTAGCTAACAGAATGTGCAATGATGCCGGAGGTGTTCTGGCTATTTGCAATCTTAATCCCCAGGTAAGCACTTTGGTAAAAATTTCTCAACTAGAGGATGTATTGAAAATTTTCCCATCTCTGGCAGACGCAGAAGAATTTGTGAAAATTCAAGAGCTGGAGAGAGAAATCAAGGGATAGATATTGGATTTTGAAGTTCAGATATTAGGATCAAATTCTGCTATGTATTCTCATGGCAGGCATCCCAGTAGTCAGCTTTTAAGAATACATCAGAATCATTTTTTGATAGATTGCGGAGAAGGTACACAGTTTCAGTTACAGCGGTTTAAATGTAAGCCCTTTAAAATTAACTGCATTTTCATCAGTCATCTTCATGGGGATCATTATTTCGGATTAATAGGATTGTTAACGACCTATCAGTTGCTGAGAAGAGAATCCGCGCTGACTATCGTGGGACCACCTAAGCTGGAAGAAATTATTCGGTTACAGCTATCGGTAGCCAATTCTGTACTTACATATCCTGTAGAGTTTATTGTCACACAGGATGAGGAGGTTCAGGTTGTTTACGAGAATGATGAAGTGGAGGTGACATCTTTTCCATTGCAGCACAGAATTGAATGTACCGGATTTCTGTTCAGAGAGAAATTATCCGGGAGAAGATTAAATCCTGAAGCGATAAAAGATCTGAGCTTGTCTGCTGAAAATTACAAAGATCTGAAAGGCGGTAATGATATCGTGGACATGGATGGCAGGCCGCATACAAATGAATCTCTGACACTTCCGGGATATGTACCGAGATCATACGCTTATTGCACGGACACATTATTTCTGCCATCAATTATTCCGATCGTAAAAGGTGTGGATCTTCTGTACCATGAAACTACTTTTATACATGAAGCTTTGGAAAGAGCAATAGTTACCTTTCACTCTACTACTATTCAGGCAGCAACAATTGCAGCGGAAGCCGGGGTAAAAAAATTACTGATCGGACATTTTTCTTCCAAATATCAGGATTTACAACTTTTACTGAATGAATGTCAATCGGTTTTTGAAGAAACCAGTTTGTCGTTAGAAGGACATATCTTTCAGATAAAAAGAGAATAAATTGCCAATAACCGGTGAATATCTGTCAGAATTCATATTAGGTTCACAAGCATTTCAAAAAGCAGAAAATTAACTACATGTTTACGTAGTGTAAGTGTAATGTTAAAATGTCAATATTTTACTTTTAAATAAACATTTTTTATATTATTTTTGGCTAACTGAAAACTGCTGAAATGAGGAAATTATTACACTTGGTTTTATTTATTTTATGTGTTGGTGTGTTGAATGCACAGGATCTGGTAAGAGGTCCATATCAACAAAATGCAACAACTCACTCCATTAAGATAATGTGGAGAACATCCAGCCCGACTGTAGGATGGGTGAAAATAGGGGATACCCCGGACAATCTTAACCGGACAATTACAGGTACTTCCGCTACAGATCATAATGTATTGGTAACAGATTTGACTCCTTATACTAAATACTATTATGCCATAGGTTATGATGATGTAACCCTTGCTTCCGGCGAAGATCATTACATTTTAACCAATAAGCCTTATGGAGATACTACCGGATTATCTGTTTGGGTAATCGGTGATGCGGGAAAAGCAAATGTGCCGCAAATGATGGCAAGAGATGCATATGTGCAGTACTCAAAAAATAAGCCAACAGACTTTATGATCATGTTGGGTGATAATGCATATCAGGATGGCACTGATGACGAATATCAGCAAAAAGTATTCGGCAGACAGTACGCATACGATTCTATCCTGAGATATCTTCACTATTATACAACACCGGGCAACCACGATTATAATATTTTAAGAGCTCAGTCTTTATTAGATTATTTAGATCCAACAATTGACAAAGGGCCGTACTATGATATTCATGAAGTGCCTAAAAATGGAGAGTCTGGTGGTGTGCCGTCAGGAACTGAAATTTATTACTCGTTTGATTATGGTCATGTACATTTTATCTCTTTGAATTCAGAAGTATTCACCTGGACTACCAATAATTCTTCTCCAATGAAAAACTGGCTGAAAAAAGATCTGGAAGCAAATAAATTGCCGTGGACAGTTGTGATATTCCATCAGCCGCCTTATTCAACAGGATCCCATACTTCAGATGACTTCTATGAGTTTATGATGCAAAATATGAGAGAATTTATATTGCCGATTCTGGAAGATGCAGGAGTTGATTTAGTGCTTTGCGGACATTCACATGTTTATGAGAGATCTTATTTAGTTAACGGACACTATAAAAAGTCAGGCGTATTTAATCCGGCTGTACACGTACTCAACGGGACCAGCGGTAACCCTGATTTAGGAGAAACTTATGTTAAAGAACCCGGAGCAAAAGGTACTGTGTATTCTGTAATTGGAAATAGCGGCAGTTATACGAGCCCGGATAAGTTCCCGGCGAGATTACACCCTATATTCTATACAAGAGATGCAGGTGATGATGTTACAGGTAGTATTGTTTTAGATATAAGAGGAAGCACATTGACTGTTGAGTATATCAACAGATTCGGAAATATTCTTGATAAGTATTCCATCTTCAAACAAGTAGAAGAAATTGAAGTGCCTACCAAAGTAAAAGAAAACTTCGTGTCATTGTATGAAATGAATGCTTTCCCGAATCCCAGCAGCGATAAGCTGACACTGGATTTTAATAATCCGTCACTTTCAAAAGCAAGAGTTTTTGTTACTGACCTGAGCGGTAAACAAGTTTTAACTCAGGAGTCTACTGCTAACGGCAGATCTTCTCTTCAGGTGAACGGCTGGAAACAACTGGCTGCCGGATCTTATGTAGTGAGTTTAGATATTGATGGCAGAGTAGGTTCTATTAATGTTGTAAAAGGAAAATAACTTTTAACAATTGTAAAATAAAGGGACACTTCGGTGTCCTTTTTTTATTAATATATGTCCGTTTTGCACCATAGTTAGTATATTGTTTAAAATTAAAAAGCATTTCATGAGTCAAATTAAAAATGCAAATGTATTGATTACCGGAGGAGCTCTCGGAATTGGTAAAATGCTGGGAGAAAAGTGTCTGAGAGAAGGTGCTAAAAATCTGATTATCTGGGATATTAACCCGAAAAATATAGAGAATGCGCTCGAAGAGTTTTCAAAAAAAGGATATCATAATGTACATGCATTCTGTGTGGATGTGTCAGATAACAGTGATATTGAAAAAGCTGCTACAGAAGTGCTTTTGGAAATCGGAAACGTAGATATCCTTTTCAATAATGCCGGCATTGTGGTGGGTAAAATGTTTTGGGAACATACAGCAGAAGAAATTGACAGAACGTTGCAGATCAACGTGAATGGTGTGCTACATACTACCAGAGTCTTTATCAAAGAAATGATTAAGCAAAAAAAAGGACATGTTGTTAATATCGCGTCAGCGGCAGGTATTATCAGTAATAAGAGAATGTCTGCATATCTGGCCAGCAAATGGGCTGTAAAGGGATGGTCAGATTCATTGAGAATGGAAATGGAGAGCCTGGAAGGAGATTTACATGTCACAACTGTATGCCCGAGCTATATCAATACTGGCATGTTTAAAGGAGTGAAAGCTCCGTTTTTATTCCCTTTGCTGGAGCCTGAGGATATCACAGATCAGATCATTGATGCTGTCAAAAAGAATAAGATTTTCATACTGGCTCCTGACTTTTTGAAAGCAATCCCTTTCCTTAAAGGAATTTTACCAACGAGATTATTTGATATCGCAGCTGAATTTTTAGGCGTGTATGCATCCATGGATGATTTTACAGGCAGAGAGAAAAAGGAAGCTGTACCGGATAAAAAAACAAAACAAACGTTATAAAATGAGCGCAACAAGTCTTCAAATAACAAGTGCTGCAGAACTTGTTAATAAGCAGAGAGCTTACTTCGAAAGTGGTGCTACGCGTCCTGTAAAGTTCCGCATCGAGCAATTATTAAAATTCAAAAAAGTATTTCTTAGCTATGAGGAGCGTATCTATGAAGCTTTGAAAAGGGATTTTAATAAGCCGGTTTTTGAATCCTATACTTCTGAACTGGGGTTGATTCTGGAAGAAATAGGGGTAATGGTAAAAAACCTTGAAAACTGGGCGACGCCACAAATGGTTTCTACTTCTATCGGCAATCTGCCTGCAAGAAGCTATATCTATCCTGATCCTTATGGTGTGGTATTGGTAATAGGAGCGTGGAATTATCCGGTACAATTGACATTATTGCCAATAGTCGGAGCTATTGCAGCAGGTAATACGGTGGTGATAAAACCTCCGAGAATTGCCAGAAATACTTATGATGTGATCGTGCAGCTGATCTCAGAATGCTTTGATGAAAAATATGTCGCTTGTCTGGATGTGAGTACTGACAACAGCGAGATGCTGGATCAGCGTTATGATTATATTTTCTTTACAGGAGGTATTTCTGTAGGTAAAATTATCGCAAGAGCTGCTGCTGAGCATCTGACTCCGACTACACTGGAACTAGGAGGAAAAAGTCCATGTATCGTAGATGAAACGGCTTCGATAGACGTAGCTGCCCGGAGAATACTATGGGGAAAATGTATGAATGCCGGACAAACCTGTGTAGCTCCGGATTATCTTTTAGTACATGAGAAAGTAAAGGATAAGCTGTTTGATGCCATGAAAAAAGTATCCAAAGAGTTTTACGGAGACGATCCTTCTAAAAGTGTGGATTATGCATCCATCATCAATGACAGGCACTTTGAAAGATTATCCACAATGATCAAAGACGGAACAATAGTATTGGGTGGAACAGTAGATGCTTCTAAAAGACATATTTCACCTACAGTAATTACGGATATAGATTTTGATCACCCACTGATGCAGGATGAGATTTTTGGCCCTATACTTCCTGCTTTTACCTTCAGTACACTGGATGAAGCGCTGACTATTGTGAAAAAATATGAGAAACCTCTTGCGTTCTATATTTTCTCCAATAACTATAAGAACCAGCAAAGATGTATGAATGAAGTTCAGTTTGGCGGCGGTTGTATCAACGATACAGTAGCACATTTACTGAATCATGATCTACCTTTTGGTGGTATTGGAAACAGCGGTATGGGTGGATATCACGGTAAGCACAGCTTTGATACTTTTACGCATTTTAAAGGTGTGATGAATAAAGTTACCTGGCCGGATATTCCTTTGAGATATCCTCCTTACAATGGTAAGCTGGGAATTGTAAAAAAGGTGATCAACTAAGTAATACCAAAATAAAATGATAAAAGCGGACAGGTAGAGATATTTGTCCGCTTTTTCTTTTTGAGATCTTTGTCTTTTGCTGTGCTCTGGGATATCATTGCTGTTCCTCAAGCCGATTGCTGATTACTGATGTGAAATGGGAGGTACCATAAATCGGATGACGTATATCGATAGATATCCTTTACAGGATGACATTTCAGTAAGATGTCATAGTACTTCTATAAACTCAGCGCGGATGGTAAGCATCTCTTAGAATCAACTTATTTGTGACATCACTGGGAAATGGATATTATTATTCAAAACTATGAGGCAACAGGATTACAGCCTCATAGTTTTGATGATACTTAATTTGTCTTTTCCAGACGCTTTACAAAGCTGCTCACCGTTAATCTATGAACACCGATGATTCTGCCAATAGCTGAATAAGAGACGTCTTTTTGTAAAAGCTCCTGAATACGTTGTTCCTGTCCGGTGAGTTTGGTTTTAGTAGATTTTCTTCCTTTGGGACGCCCAAGTATCACGCCTTCTGCACGCTTTCTTGCAAGAGCTTCTTTTGTGCGCTGAGAAATGAGATTTCTTTCAATTTCTGCGGATAATCCGAATGCAAAAGCTAATACTTTGGAATTGATATCGCTTCCCAGCCGGTAATTGTCTTTGATAGTCCATACTTGTATGTCCCGGTTCATACATTCATTGAGAACACCCATGATCATGAGCAGATTTCTTCCGAGTCTGGATAATTCGGAACAAATCAAAATATCTCCTCTTTTCATCTTTTTGAGTAATTGTCCTAATCTGCGCTCCTCTACACTCTTGGCTCCTGAAATAGTTTCTTCAATCCACTTATTGATAACTACCTGCTGCTTTCCGCAGAAATGATTGATTTCAAAACGTTGATTTTCTACTGTCTGTTTGTCTGTACTCACTCTGATGTAACCGTAAATCATTTTAAATTACTCTTTGATTTTAATAAATAGATATCGTGAATTTATGTATAAATAAATAGATTTTCACGGTATTTTGTATCTTTAAGAAGGAACTACATCATATGTTATATCAAACGATACGGGATAAAATAGAGATTTTGCAGGAGCAATACATTGCGTTGTCAAAAGATAATGAGCAGCTTTTGAAAGAGATCGCCATTGCTGAAATTCCGGAGATGGTATATAACTCTAATGCTATCGAAAATTCTACCCTTACCCTGGAAGATACGGAGAACATTCTGGCAGGAGGGGAACTGAACCGGAAATTAAATATCCGGGAAGTCTTTGAGGCGAAAAATCTGGCAAACATTACTGAGGCATTACTGGAAAATCCTTATCAGAAGCTAACTGTAAAACTAATACTGGAACTGCATAAAATCTTGCTCACAAATATTGATGACAGTATTGCCGGCAGATTTCGCAGAGGAAAAGAGTGGGTGAGAGTGGGTAATCATCTGGGAGCTAATCCTATGTTTGTGGACAGCTTAATGGATGAGTTGACAGATAAATATCTACAGGATGATTCTTCTTATTTTTTGGACAAAATAGCACATTTTCATGCCGAATTTGAGACGATACATCCTTTTGTGGACGGTAATGGAAGAATTGGGAGGGTGCTTATCAACCTGCAACTGATGAATCAGGGACTCCCTCCTGTAATCATTCAGAATAAGAGTAAGCATACGGAGTATTATCCGCTGTTCAGCAATTATCCTGTAGCGATGAATTATAATGGGTTCAGTCAGCTTTTTGCTTTGCTTTTACAGGAGTCCTTGCACAAGAGGATTACAATGCTTACTGCTAAAAAAATAGTTCCGCTTTCGATTTGGTCCAAGCAAAACAGTGTAAAAGCCAACATAGCTGCAAATAAAGCCAAACGGCAGACTATTCCTGCTTTCAGATTGCGTGAAAAATGGATGATTGATAGTGAGTATGCGCCTGAGAGCTGAAAATGTTATACATAAACAGGCGAATAAAAACCTATACTGTCTAAAGAAAGCCTATGCAATAAATTATACAGAAATACCAGCGATTTCTTTAGACAGAATGCCAGTTTGTCTGTGTTTAGTTCGGGCAGCTGGGTCATTTTATCACCTATCGAAAAGCAAATCAAAGAGAAAATCGAACGTATAGGAACACCACTCAAAAATTGGGATATTAGGATCAATTATGGTATCAAGACCGGGTTCAACGAAGCATTTATTGTAGACGGAGAAAAGCGAAAAAAACTGATAGAACAAGATCCGAAAAGTGAAGAAATTATACGACCGGTTCTCAGGGGGCGTGATATTAAGCGTTATTCATACGAATCTGATAACAAATATCTAATCACTACTTTCCCCAGTTTAAAAATTGATATTGAAAAGTACCCTGCTGTAAAACAACATCTTATAAGTTTTGGATATGATAGATTAAAGCAAACAGGAGATAAAGGTGCTAGAAAAAAGACCAATAATCAATGGTTTGAAACGCAAGATAGCATAGGATATTGGGAGGATTTTTTTAGACCGAAAATAGTATGGGGAGAAATATCTGATAAAACAAAATTCTCTATTGAGCTTGAAGGTGAATATGTTAATGAAGCTACTACATTCTTATTGGTTGGAGATTCATTATTGTATTTGGTTGGGTATCTTAACTCAAAATTATCAGAGTATTTTTTTTCAAAAATAGGAACTACCACAGGTGTTGGAACTGTTAGATGGAAAAAATTTACCATCGAACAGTTGTTGGTACCTAAACTTGACGTGTTTCGAGAAAAAGAATATGAATCTATAGTTTTAGGAATTATAGACTGTATTCATCATCAACAAGACTATTCCTTGTTATCATCTAAATTGGATAAAATGATTTACCAAGAGTTTAATTTCTCAACGCAAGAAATAGAATTTATCGAGCTTCAATAAATTCTATTTCTTCATTAGTTAGATCGTAAAGTCTGTAAATTAATTTGTTTAATTTCACTTCTATCTCTTGTGAGTTATCGATATCAGATAAGATGTAATCTACTAATTGAATAATTCCATTTTCATGGCAATACTTCACAATTGGTATCTTTTCTACATAAATTGAAAATAACCGAACAGCTTTTTCTCCTAATTGAACAGAAAGTGTTTTATAATACCAATCAATTAAAGAAGAATTTAGAAAGCCTATTAAATATTTTAGTTCCTCTTCATTTCCATTGATGAAATAAACCGTATTGTTAAAAAACATTCCCTTCTCAGCGAGTGAAAACGTAAGTTTTTGTGCAATGTCATTATATACAATTTTCTGCTTATAAAAATCCTCCGTATAAGCACAGTTTCGTAAGTTATATGGAGTATCTCCTTTATCTGCGCGTTTCTCTAATTGTGAATAATATTGGTCTAAATGTTGCTTAATTGCAGGATAATCCTCTATGTTGATGCGATTTACGCCTTTTTCTTTAACCCCATTATGCGTGTTAATGAGCCAAAAATCAGCAAAGTCATAGCTGTATCTTTTGATGTCTCTGCCGCGTAAAATAGGTCGTATTACTTCGGCAGATTTAGGATCCGCAGCAATGAGTTCATCTTTCTTCTTCCCATCAATGATAAATGCTTCATTATAGCCTGTGAGTACTCCTCGATAAATTTTAATATCCCAGTCTTTCAGAGGAGTACCTACTGCTTCAATTTTGGATTTAATCCTTTTTTCAATTTTACTTAGGATGACCCAGCTTTCAGTAGAAAAGTGACAGAGTGTCGCATTCTGTCTAAAGAAATCGCTCAAATTTTCTAACACCTGATTTTTGACAATACAGGCCATTGTTTGCTGTCGGTTTTTATCCTTAGAAAATATCAGAATATTGGTATCCACAGTGGCGGTATCAAAAATCTGAGTTCCTCCGAAATCAATTAGAATTAATGGATTTGTTTTCTCTACAAAGAATCTGCGCAGGCTTTCTCCATATGCGGCACGCATCCATTTATTGGATGTAATAAAAGAGAGAATACCTTGCTCTTTTAGGATACAGTGTCCCAGTTCGTAAAATAGGCTATATATGTCCCCGGTACGGGCAAATGTTTCATATCCTATTTTTTGCAGAGCATCGCTGCTTACTCCCATTTTTTGTAATTGTATATAAGGAGGGTTACCGATGATTGCATCAAAACCGATAAAATCGCCATGCTCATTCAGTACTTCGGGAAACTCAAAACGCCATTCAAAAGCGTTTTCGTAAATTTTGTTATTCTTGATTTCTTCTATAAAATCTTCAATTTTTTTGATTTTCGTTTCCAGATCCTTTTTGTCTTTTTCCTGTGCTTTAGTGAGCTCAGCTGCAAAAAGTTGTTCTGCTTCGTATTTGGTATAATATTCCCGGCGAAGACGGTTCAGCTCTGTTATTTCTTTACTGTTCTTGCTGATTTCTGTCTGAAATCCTTTTTTAATATCAGTGATGAGCTTTTCCAGTTCCCATTTTTGTTCTTTGCACTCAGCATTGCGATAGTCCGAAACTGCTTTTTTGTAATCGTCTATGGAAATGTTTGCTTTTTTCAATGCAGAGGTCAAATCGCTGTCCAGCTGGAATCTGCTGATGAGAGAGTTGCCGTTTTTAATATTGATATCTATATTCGGCAATGTTTCCAGCTCGGTAGGAGTTTTATAATAGGCATTTTTCAGTAGCTCAATCCACAAACGCAAACGACAAATTTTTACAGAATTAGGATTGATATCTACTCCGAAAAGACAGTTCTCTATTATGATCTGTTTTTCACGAAAAAGAGTTTCCTGTACCCGCTGACTTTCAGGATTTCTGGGATTGTATTCAAATAGCTTACCATCCTCGTCGCGGATAACCAATTCGTCATTTTCTACCTTTACATGATATTCTTTCAGTCTTTTTCCGGATTTATCCTGTAAGATTTTCAGATCGTATTTAATAGCGATCAATTCGTTCAATGCAGAAACCAGAAAGTGACCTGATCCTACTGCCGGATCGCATATTTTGATGCTATTGACGATCGCATTGGCTTCTTTCAGATCCTCAATTTTATTATATAGATATTTAAAATCTTCGATATTCCAGCCTTTTGTTTCATTAAACTTTTGCAAAACCGCTCTTTGTAATGTCTCCCGGCACATATACATCGTAATCATACCTGGAGTAAAGAAAGAACCATCTTTGTATCCGTTGATTTTTTCAAAGATCAAACCGAGTACAGATGCATTAATGAGTGTTTTGTTTTCTTCCTGAATTTCTTCAGAGCCTTCACTACTGAAATCGTATGCATCCAGAAAATAAAACAGATATTGCAGGGTGGTTAAAGTTCCGGTACGTCTTTTCCCTTGTTCGTCTTTCAGAACTGTAGTAGGTAATATCGGAATATTTTTACCATCGGCAAGGTTGCTGATAAAGATCGTTTGATGTTCAAGCTCAGTAGGTTCAAAAAGAGAGCTATTCAGGTAAGGAACTTTTTCAAAAATCTTTTTTACATCTTCGTTTCTGTCTTTCAGATCTTTCGCCAACACCTGAAAAAATAACTTATTCAGATCGTCGAACTCTTTTATTTTCTCTCTATTCAGAAATGAGTAAGACCTGTCTCCTTTGTGATAAGTAATGAGTTGAGCTTCCAGTAATTTAAGAAAAAGAACGCGATTTATCCATGTGATATTCAGTGTCAATGCAACGTTGAACAATCTTTCTTCTTTTGTATCTCCATACAAAAAGGCTTTTTCTAATCTGTTGATTTTATTCAGGCTATCCAATTGAATGATAGATTCTTCTAAAATTGTTCCTGAGCATCGTTGTCCCTCTTTTAGCCTTTCGATGAGGCGTTTGCCCCCATCTTTGGTTTCGGTCAGACCGATGATGTGCAGTAATTCAGAATAAAATCCTTTGTCCAAAGAATTACTATCATTAACAAAAGGTAGTTTTAAGAGGTGTTGAGGTGAAAGGATTTTGTATAGAGCAATGAGTTGTCCATCATCCTCCTTGTCGTTGTTCGTGACAATTTTATAGTAATCACGGAGATCAAAATACGCAAATTCAATTTCCTGATCTAATGTCGATAAAATAGGCCTGGCTATTTCAGAATAAAAAAAGTCTGTAGTATTTCCCGATAATCTTCCATTCTCAAAATCTTCGAAATCTTTGATAAGTTTTTTATTCCTGACAAACAGCCTTTCAAAAACTGAAGCATCAAAAATATACCATTCATAAATATTGGTGATGATCAGATTTTTGATTTCAATGTTTTTCCCGGAAATTCTTTCTCTCAGATAATACAAAATAAGTTCCTGAAAAGCTTTTGCATTGATATTGTCTTTAGAAATCATCTCAGATTTGTTTCCGAACTTCTTTGCTTCAATGATGACGCCTACAGGACTTTGTGCATTGTTTCCGTTGTGGACGACTAAGTCATTCCTGCCTTTGGTATTGATAAAATAATCGGGATCATAGTAGACCTTCTTCAAGAAGTCTGAAATCAGATTTTTTAAATGTTCTTCCGATTCCTTCTCATTAATCCTTTCTAAAAGTTGCGTCAGATGGAATTTGAAAGTCTCAATATCCGAACGGTTAGGCTTTAATTTCAGGTATGCACCATTCAGTGCTTTACGAGGTTTTTGTAGAATCAATCTCATAAAAAAATCTGTCTAAGAAAATTGGGGTATTAATTTCGACAAGATACGAATGAGACAGAATAAAAAACCTGAATATATAACAAATGTATTAAAATTCTCTGCTTAAATGATAGGGTATATCTTCATTGTATTATCGATTCGGTCATGACATTTTTTGGGTGGGTGGCATGAATTCGATGATTCATCCAAATAGAGATCCTTTCAGGATGACATTTCAGTAGGGGGTAATGCTACTTCGAAACTACTCAGGACAAGTGGCAAGTACTTAACCTATTTGCGATTGAATGCTGCAATATTGCCGGGAGAGGAATAGAGTGGAGGATCGTCCGCTTTGGCGGAAAGCCGTAACGATAGTCCGGTCCGCCGCGAACACTGAGCCCGTCGAAGTGTGGCGGACTCCCCATAAAATAAAAAAGACTGCCTTTACAGACAGTCTTAAAATGTATTTCAGATAGAAATTATTTCTCTAAGATCATTGTAATACCCTGACCTCTTGCAGCACAGATAGAGATAAATCCTTTACCTGAACCTTTTTGTGCCAATAGCTTAGCCAATGTAGCGATGATACGGCCACCGGTAGCTGCAAAAGGGTGAGCAGCGGCAAGGCTACTACCTTTTACGTTCAATTTGCTGCGATCAATAGCTCCCAATGGCTCGATGCCGAACTGTGCAGAAAGCTCAGGACTTTCCCATACTTTCAATGTAGCCAATACCTGGCCAGCAAATGCTTCGTGAATTTCATAGAAGTCGAAATCCTGGAGCTTCATATCTGCTTTTTTCAGCATGTTGCTCGCTGCGTATACCGGAGCCAATAATAAGTTATGTTTATTTTCTACATACTCGATAGCTGCAACCTCCGCATGAGTAATATATGCTAAAACCGGAAGATTGTGAGCTTTTGCCCATTCTTCAGTAGCTAATAAAACTACAGATGCACCATCAGAAAGCGGAGTGGAGTTACCTGCAGTCATAGTGCCGCCACCTTTTCTGTCAAAAGCAGGTTTCAAAGTAGAAAGCTTCTCAATAGTAGAATCTGCTCTCAGGTTATTGTCTCTGGATAAGCCTCTGAAAGGAGTTATCATATCATCAAAGAAACCTTCTTCGTAAGCTGCTGCCATTTTTTTGTGGCTTTCGTATGCCAGCTGATCTTGTTCCTGTCTTCCTACTCTGTAGTATTTTACAGTATACTCTGTGTGACCACCCATAGATAATCCTGTTAAAGGTTCCTGATTTGCCGGAGCAACAGGCACGAAGAAATCCGGGCGGATCTTAATGATTTCTTTTAATTTTTGCTGAGTAGTTTTTGCTCTGGTAAGTGCAAGCAAGGTTTTAGTCAGCTTATCGCTCAATACCAACGGTACCTGGCTGGTAGAGTCTACTCCACCTGCAATACCTGCTTCGATTTGACCTAAAGCGATTTTGTTGGCAATATAGATAGCTGCTTCGATACCTGTGTCACAAGCCTGCTGAAGGTCTACAGCCGGAGTGTGAGGATGTAAAGATGTCTTCATAATAGCATCTTTCATCAAATTTGGTTCTTCGCTGCTTTTTAATACAGCACCACCTGCTACTTCTCCTAATAATTCACCTTGAAGGCTGTATCTGTCGATAAGACCATTTAAAGTTGCAACCATCATATCCTGAATCGTAGCTTCAGAATAGGCAGTATTTTGACGTGCAAATGGAATTCTGTTGTATCCTACGATGGCTACTTTTCTTGGGTTTTTTAAGAAAGTCATATCTGTTGGTTATGTTTTTTAAAAATCAGGCTGAAAGATACTTATAAATGATAAAATATACTGCGTGCATAGATTGCAGCTAGATGATATTTGAGTTAAATAATTTATGGGTGATGTGCCAGATAGATGAGTCCTAGCATAGGCTGTCTGGAATCATTTATTTAATCCGGGAAGAACTCTCTGTAAATAAAAGAGGCTGCCATAAGACAGCCTCCGGATGCGCATTAGAAGAGTGATTGATAGAATAATTTTGCGCACCTATTTCGTAATCACAAAAGGAATTGACTCTGTTTGTAAATTACCAATGTTG
Organism: bacterium; assembly: GCA_037189845.1. Taxonomy (GTDB): domain Bacteria; phylum Bacteroidota; class Bacteroidia; order Chitinophagales; family JADIYW01; genus JAMLHH01. The sequence goes on along the minus strand of JBBCIS010000009.1, from coordinate 158,718 downwards.
ATTTGTAAGAAATAAAATCCACTGGAAAGAGAACTCACATCTAAAGTTGTGTGTGTGTATGTGTTGTTAATGCTTAGGCTTTTTATTGTTTTACCTGATGCATCAATAATTGTGACATGAGCGTCTTCCCAGTTTAGTTTATCTATTCTTACATTCAATATGTTTTGGGTTGGGTTGGGATATGCAGATATAGAATGATTGCTGCATTTCTGAGTCTCTATAGCAACTGTTTTATGATATTCTGTTCCTCCATCGAAATCTACCTGCTTCAATCTGTAATAGATAGTTCCATTGTCCAGGATATCATCCGCATAAGAATAATCTATTCTGAAGTTAGTGTTACCGTTTCCATCTACTTTGCCGATTGTTGCCCATTGGACAGCATCTGTACTTTTTTCAACTTCAAAGTAGTCATTGTTCAATTCGGAAGCGGTTGCCCAATTGAGAGTGACTTTACAGTCTGAACTATTTGCAGTAAAATATAATAATTCAACAGGCAGCGCGCTTTCCGAAATGATAGTATAGCTGGCCGGTGCGCTGGAAAACCCTGCAGCATCTATCATTGCATAACGGAAACCTACAGGTTTGTCTCCCATTCCTGAACCTTCCTCAGCGTATATAATCAGATTTGAAGGATTGTAGTTAGTAATGAGATCACCTTCTTCCAATCTCCTGATTCCGGTTTCTCCTCCGTAGTTATAGAATAATACGGTAGTAGGATATAAGTCTATGAGTTTGAAATTACTTCCAGAATAACAAGTTTGCTCTTCCGGACAATCTTCGGGATCTTTTCCTGTGAGGAATCCACCTCTTCCGTTTCCTGTCAGATACTCACTTCCTGTTGTGATGGTAAAAAATCTTTCAAATTCGTCAGGTTTCGGATAATTATCCGGAGCCCCTTCTCTGAAAGCGATATTTCCAACATTAAACAACTTAGAATCCGCAAACGGAGGTTGCTGAATACCAAACATTACACTGTCAACATCTGCAGTAAGCGCAGGAATAACAGCACTGATACCATTAATATTTCCGTCATGTCCGGACTGGCTTCTTGTTTTTTCCCCGGTGTTGACCCAGCCGGTTGGCAGAGCAGAAGTTTGTACAATTTCATCTTTTGCTCTGGATATTGTATCCAGTAACACTTGTAAGTTGATGCCTCCCGGAACATTGAGGAATTCATAATTGCCGTTTTCATCTACAGGTATGCTGTTAATCACGCGACCATTTACATCAGTCAGGACAGCAAAAACTTTGTTGCTGACATTTGTACCATTTGTGCCATTGACAAAATTATCAGTCATACCATTGGTGTCGTGCCAGACTTTACCCGATATTTTATATCTGGGAGCTATGAGTAAATGTATAGTAGCCTGCGCACAAAGTGGCTGAGGTTCGATGACAGTTACATCACAGATTTCATATACCACTCTGTCAGGACCTGTATATCCTGTAGGCGGAGTATAAGTATATGTACCGTCAGAGAAGAATTCCACCGTGCCGCCTTTTTCTGTCGTTTTGGTCACAACAGATGTTTTTGGTCCACCGGGGACGATAGTTACTGGATTGCCGTTTTCATCAGCGATGCTGATCGGATCGTTATTCGGGTCGTCATCATTGCCTGCGAAATTACCGTTTACAGGAGTATTGACAGATGTATAAGAGAAGTCATCTCCTGCGAAAGGCGGGTCGTTTTGAGGACCGTTGTTATCTCTTACAGCAGTAATGACTACAGTAGCATTATCCGTAGCAACAGGAGTATCGTCATCAGTGATGGTATAGTCATAGGTTACTGTACCGGCAAAACCCGGAGCAGGAACATAGGTCATTGTACCATCAGCACTCTGAGTAAGTGTACCTGCATTAGCTACAGGGTTGCCTTTTTCATCGACACCGCTGACTTGTGTAGGTATTCCTACCGGGATAGAGGTATTGCCTTGTTTGACACCTGTCACAGTGAAGCTGTCGCCTTGCGGGTCGGCATCATTGACAAATACATTGGCATTAACCGGCTCACCGTAAGAGAAATATTCATCGTTATTGGCAATAATACTGTTGGCAATGTTCGGTAGCGGAGATACTGTAATATCAAGATAAGCAGTATCACAAGCAACCGGATTACCATTGTCACAGATAGAGTATGGAACAGAAATGTTTCCTGTAAAGTTGTTGGCAGGTGTATATGTATAAGTACCATTAGGATTGAAAGTAAGTGTACCTGCATTGTTCACGGTGTTGCCGTTGGCATCTTTGCCCGATACGGTGACTCCTGAAGCAACCGGATTGCCTGAACCGTTTTGGTTTAAGAAAGAACCGAAAGATTGAGTATGACCTTCCAGATCAAAGTCGTTGGTAGTGACATCACCACTGACAGGTGTATTTACCCATGTAGAGTTTTCATCGTTGACAGCATAGGTGGTATTGAGTATGAAAGGAATATGAACATATCCAATGTTTGAGCTCTCAAAACCTGCATTATCTATAGTCACGTATGGAATAGAAGAAGTAACTGTACCATCTATTGGATCTATAGCAATAATAACAGTAGGCTCTCCTGAAGAGTTTGTTGGAATGGTTACACCTCCGGCAGGGAAATTGGAAGATGTGTAATTGATACCATTAATAGTAATAGAAGTGGTATTCGTAGGGAATGTTGTAATTCTTAAACTGTCGATATGACCGTTTTCGTCTGTACCGCCAAAAGATGTAGAAGGTATGCTAATATGCACCGTTCCACCCGGATTATATTGAGCTTCTAATGTAGTAGTATCTGCATATGGCAATGCATTGATACCAAAATTGATGTTTAAAATATCTTTATTAGTCACATTTACTGGTGTAATTCCATTTACAACGCCGTCATGACCTGCCTGAATTCCTATATTTTCCCCGGTGTTTACCCAATTTGCAGGAAGCTGATGAGCCGGAGCTGATTGATTGACAATACCCTGAATATTGGAAATTAAAACAGTGAAATTGCCGGTATTCACGTTAGCAAATGAATATTGTCCGTTTGTAGCTGCCGGTGTTATCATTATAACTTTCCCTTGTGAATCGACTAAATGTACATATAGAGTTTCAGCAGCCGGATTGCCTAGGCCTGTTCCGTTAACGGTATTATCCTTTAAACCGTTTGCATCGTTAAAGATATTTCCAGTCAGGTTTACCGTTCTATAGTTTGTAACAGAATCTCTGATAGGAGTTGTTACAATAGTAGAAGTCGCCGAAGCAATATTTTTTATAGAATCTCCATCGAAATTTTGATTCACCACTACTTTATATGTTACGATTACTTCCTCAAATGGATTTACACTCCAATTACTTGCTACATTCGGGAAAGTACCAACTGTTCCCGGATTATATGTTCTGGTATAACTGAGTACAATCTGACCATTTCCTCCGGAAGAGCCATTGACGCTGGAACTTGTTCTGAATCCGCCACCGCCGCCGCCGCCTGGTATTGAACCTGTTGTGGAAGCCGTCAGAGGATTATTTAAGCGACCATCCCCGCCTGAGCCGCTGCCGGTTACTCCGGTAGCACCTGCAAAGCTTGTTGCTGCCGTTCCTGCTCCTGATGGTCCGGCTGCTGCTCCTCCTCCGCCGCCAAAACCACTGGTACTGCCCATGCTTGTACCCGAACTGCCGGCACCACCATTGAAAAATATATCGCCATCACTACTGGTTGCCGAGCCGCCATTACCTCCTGTAGAACTATTGGTCCCCGGAGAACTACCACCTCTTGCAATAGTAATATTTGTACCGGAACTATTCAGACGGAAATAAGAATCTCCTCCGGCTGTTGCTGCAGCACCGCCACTTCCTACTGTTGCAATATAACTACCTCCCTGATTTACACTGATCGTCTTTCTGGTATATGCGCCGCCACCACCACCGCCGCCGCCGACATTGGTACCGCTGGATCTTCCGCCGCCGCCGGCTCCGGCTCCCCAGGCTTCAATCGTTAAAGATGTGACGCCTGAAGGAACAGAGAAGCTTGTATTACCTGTATTTCTGATAGTATCTTTAATATTTTGCTGGTAAGGTGTGGTAGTTGATACCTGCATACTGCCCGGAACGAATGTCGCAGCAGATGGCAGATTATCAGTGATATTTATTCCTGTGTGGCTGAAAGGGTCGGTATTTATATATTTTATGGTATAGGTAATCGTATCTCCTTTATTGAATAATTTGTTTGGACTGGATGATTTGTCAATTTGTGCAGAGCTACAGAATATTGTAGCAACATTGCTGTTGCTCACAAGATTGTTACAACCCATACCGGATGGGAGGCCATTACATTCTACCAATGCATCAACCGGCCCGGTAATAGTAGTTTCATCAGTAGCATCAATATCTTCATAGTCCGCTGGTCTGATGATCGCACCTCTGACACTGAGGTTGCTTTGGTTATATAAGAGAGTACTTGTATGTGCTCTGATTCTGAATACTCCTTTGGCACCATTCGCCATATTCAGGAAGGTAGAATACTTTGCAGGCTGTATAATATCTGTATTTGCAATGACGCTTGATGTACCTGTTGTAGGAGTATAGGTTACATTGAAGATGTTCAATCCCTGCGGATGTGTAAATTCAAATCTTGCTCCATAAGCCGCATCTTTTGCAATTGCAGATGATTTGTTCTCTACTTCTATTATATATTCGATCGTATCGCCGCATATATTGAGACTTGACTTGTTGGGGGTGACAGAATTTACAGCCAGGTCAACAGTGTATTTTTGTACAGAAGTAATGACAGTTGCCGGGACACTTTCCAGAAAAGTCCATGTATCCAGGGTTTTATTATTTCCGAATTGATTGGTTTCAGTACTGTTTGCAGATAGATTACTTCCCCAAATATGACCATTGACAGTACTTTTTCTTCCGATGATGTGATTTTCAACAGGACTGGATGCTCCAATGCTTACGCCCGTAATATTTTCATCGTTCCAGTAGACGATATCTTTACCCGGAATTGTATCATAATTCTGATCCAACTGATAAATGATGACTCCTCTTAAATTGGATTCAACATCAGAATACGGGAAGTGGATTTCTGAGACACTGACAGCACCTCTGATTTTAACATTGGAGTTTTCACTCACTTTTACACCCAATCCATTTCTTCCATCCCATACTACCTGGGTAATTTCATTTGCCAGACAAGAGCCTACTATAATGACATCGACATCATCCTCGTAGCTGTTATTATCATTTACGTCTACCAGAACTTTATACATTCCTTCCACATTGGAATGAAATGAGATAATAGCTCCCTGAGGTCCTACGGTACCCGAAAGTACTCCTGATTCACGTCCCACAATTCTCAGGTCTGAAATGACAGGTTGTACAGGCGTATTTTTTAACCAGGTTGTTGTCTGTGCACCGCCATTGTATCTGATAGAAGCTGATGCAGGCAAGTCTGATGCAGGCTTGTTGAAGAATAATTTATTCGTAATATTTCCCTGGCCATCAGCAATACGGGGATCCCAGATGACCGTTTGCAGGCTCGTAAATGTTGAGGTATTAATGCTTTGGTAAGTAGGTTGTCCATTATTCAGTGAAGTAACTGCGCCTTTGTTGTTACTGAAAAAGTTAAATGAAGCACCGTTTTGACCATTGTTGTTGACTAAATATGCATTTCCTTCAGGAGTTAATACATAAAATTTTGAGTAGAAAGAAGGTTCATGGAACCTGCTGTTGGGAGCTGTTCCGGAAAATAAGGTAGTGAATGCTCTCCCTGGAATCAAGGTAGATGCATTACTTGCTGAACCTACAGAGACATCCCATGCCGCTATTAAAGCTACAGGAACATTGGAGCCATAAGAAAGAGGCTGTACCCAGTTCGCATTTGCCAGATAATTGCCATCATAAGTGCTGGTATATGTATTTCCGAAATATGTACCGGTAGGTTGTGCTCCTGTAGTGGGAGCCGGAATATTTGTGCCGGATCCTAATCCGATGAAATCGACCTCCCATATTCCTCCCTGCCCGGTTTGTACCACCCGGGTGAGTGGAGTATATCCGTTAGTAACACCTGTTCGGTTGGGGCCATTTATCTCCTGAGTTCTGTCAGCAATCAATCCCGTAGTAGCTGATGATCCGCCTAAAGTATAGGTCTGACCGTCAGGACTTCTCAATACAATAGCGGGGTAGGTGCCTGTAGTGCTGGGCCAGCGTTTACCTATAACACTGGAACCTACATATATAGTTTCTCCGGGTTTTACCCATACCCGAACTGTTCCGGGAGTGGCAAACGGGTTAAAGTTTGCATCGGTGGTGGAGCTCAGAAGATAAGCTCTGTATCCCTGGGCTCCGGAAGGATACAAATCCCTGCTACCTTCTGCATACAGTACATTAACTGATAGTAAAATAGTCAGTAATAAAATTGCCTTTATGAATAAAGGGCTTACAGTTCTTAGTACACACATTTTCATTTACAAGAATTTATATTTTTAAAATCATTCTTGTGTAAATGCAAACAGATGAATATAACTATAGCAACCTATACTATGAAATAGTATAAATATAGGATGTTATTGCTCTGATGACTAATTAATCACACACACTGATATTAGACAGATTACATCTATTAAAAACACACACAGCGCAAATTTAAATCCTTTTAAACACTTAATATTGTGATTTTTTATACATGTATAATTATTATTGGATAATAAATATTATTAATTCGTTTTTATTTTTTGTATTATTTGGTTTTTCAGCTGGTTATATATTGTTTCGGAAAATTATTTCCCGGTCAGTTAAAGTAATATTAACATGTTAATCTTTATAAGCGTAATAGTTTGGGCTCAAATGATCTGTCAGATACAATATGGCGAACCGTTATTTGCAGAATTATAGATGTATTTTGTTATTATTTAATGTTTCTATGGGGCTAAACGTTGTTTTGTCCAGGATTGGTTTTGTAGTTGATATTCCACTCTGTCATGCATTCTGTTGGGTCTTCCTTGCCAGAATTCTATCAGATTGGGAGTGACAGCATACCCGCCCCAATTTTCCGGTAAGGGAATAGAGTCCTGATTTCTGTACTGAATTTCTAAATCTCTGAATTTTGCAATAAGCTCTTCTTTCAGGATACTCTGGCTTTGAGGAGATGCTGCTGCACCTATCTGACTTCCTTTAGGCCTGGTATGGAAATAATCTTCACTTTTCTCTCTGGAAACTTTCCGGGCAATACCTTCAATTCTGACTTGTCTTTCTAATTCTTTCCACCAAAATAGTAATGAAACTTTCGGATTTTCATCAATTTGCCAACCTTTTTTACCTGTATAATGGGTGAAAAGTAAAAATTCCTGCTCGTTGACTCCTTTTAGTAAAACAGTACGCGATGATGGCTGTCCATCTGCACCGACAGTAGATAATGTCATCGCATTGGCATCGGCAGGGATCGTATCCATGGCTTCATTTAACCATAAATCAAAAAGCTCAAATGGATTTTCTGGACAATTTTCTTCATTTAATTCTTTGATGCCGTAATTCTCTCTGAGGTCAGCCAGTTTCTTTTCCATGATACATCCTTTTTACGCTTCTAAAATTACCAATTACTCTTAAATAAGCATTGTCGGATTGTATTTGGCAATACTAAATTTTTTGTTGAAAGTTTTGAGTTGGATTTTGTTGTGTACACGATAAATAATCCGCCGCGGCGGATTCAATGTTTATAGAAAAGGGAATGACACGACATGCGACTCTGTAAGAGTCGAATACAATCTCCGACCAAGTATACTATATAGATTTGACCCTTTCGGCAGGCTCAAGACACCGCTCTTCGAGGTCATTTGCTGTTCGTTTCTTCCACAGGAATTTTACTATTGCCATTTATTTTATAATTCCCGAAAGTGCATTTTAGTGAATAAGTATCTTAATTTGTATGGACTAAGAACTAAATGTATGCTGGATAAAAGTATGTTGAATTTCTTCTCAAAATTAGAAGAGAACAACCATAGAGAATGGTTTCAGGAAAATAAAAAGCAGTACGATAAGATAGTAGAAAATGCTCAGGTACTGGTAGGAGAATGGAAGGACGCATTAGGCAAACAAGATGCACTCATTGCAGAGAATGACCCTAAAAAAGCCATTTTCAGGATATATAAAGATGTTCGGTTTTCAAAGGATAAAACACCCTATAAAACACACATCGGTATGGCAATAGGGAGAGGTGGAAGAACTGCAAAATGGGCAGGATGGTATCTTCATTTTGAGCCGGGAAAAAGTTTTATGGCTGCCGGGAAGTGGGCTCCCGAAGCTGATGAATTAAAAGCAATCCGTCAAGAGATTGACTATAATCTGGATGAATTTCTTTCTATTATTAATGAGAAAAATCTGAAAAATACATTCGGTGAATTAGACAGAGAGTATGCGCTGAAGAAAGCTCCGAAAGATTATGAAGCTGACCATCCCGCTATAGAGATTCTCAAATTGAAATCTTTTACTTTCAGCAAATCATATACTGATGAAGAAGTATTGAGTAAAGATTTCGTTCAACAAGTGATAAAAGATTCAGAATTGTTATTTCCTTTTATCAATTTCCTGAACAGAGCAATCGAATAATTTTTAGACTACAGTCAACGGACGATAGACCACCTTTCTCTTCCGCATAGCATCCGCCTCGGCAGACACGCTCGTTTTTGCTGCATCGGTTGCGATAGCAAATTTGTACATCAAAAATCTTACTTCGTAATTTCTTTTGCGTTAGCAGTCTCAATACTTAGGACTCAATACGCTATACCTATTTAAAAGCAGGAAATTTTATCTACACGGTTTTGATGACGACCTCCCTCAAAGTCTGTAGATAAAAATGTTTCAGCAATTTTTTGTGCTTCATCTGTACTGATAAATCTTGCCGGAATACAAACCACATTGGCATTGTTATGTTGTCTGGCAAGTGCAGCAATTTCATTTTCCCAGCAAAGCGCGGCTCTGATTTGTTGATGCTTGTTTGCAGTGATAGCTACACCGTTGGCAGAACCACAGATTAAAATTCCGAAATCAGCATTTCCCTCTTCTATAAACTGACAAAGCGGATGTACATAATCCGGATAGTCCACAGATGCCAGGCTGTCTGTGCCGAAATCTTTTACTTCGATATTTTTACCTTGTAAAAACTGAATCAATGCAGATTTATATTCAAATCCGGCATGGTCAGAACCGATGGCTACTATTTTAGGAAATTGCATGCCTCAAATTTATTGAAAAACTGTAGAACTATGGGCGATGCTTTGTGACATAAACATTAAAAAGATGTTTGAAAATGGTTTTAGAGATTTATTAAAGAAGAATAGGAGGAATATCTTTTGGCGACTTTTTGCAGCAATGTTGCACTTGTATAAAAAGTGTGAATAATATAAACATTCCTATAGCAGAGTGAGTGTGCTATTTATCTTTTATTTAGCTTTGCATGCATGAGAGTGATAGCACTTTTGTTCAGTATATACTTCATGGCATTAGCACTGGTGCCATGCAGTGATGCTATGCATTTGCGTGAAGAACAAATCTCTCATACAGAAATGGCTGACCACCATGAACATGACCACAAAGATGATTTCTGTTCACCATTTTGTTTGTGCAATTGCTGTGGCTCTATTATTTCATTTTTTGAAGTTAATCTGACCAGATACATACAATCTCCTGCAGAAGAGTATTACGTGGCTCAGAAACTTTTCTCCCAAGAGGAATCTTTTATCTCTCATTATCACGATAATATCTGGCAACCTCCTAAGGTATAGTCAGGGCGGACAGCCAATAGTATGTCCGTTAAAGAGTAATGGAGCGTTTGCACTTTTGTCAGCAATAACTTAGTATTTCTAGATTTCGATAACATTTAGACAGGTGGTTTCGAGAACCTCAACCACCTTAGTTACCTTGCTTATTGCTGATTTGCAATCTTGCCTATTTCCCGATTTCGTTACCTCATCGGGATTTCGCTTCGCTACAGCTCAATTACTCATTTTCCTATTATTCTTTCATTCAAGTATAACAGATAATCGTGTTAGATAAAATCATACATTTTAGTATCAATAACAAAATTATTATTGGTATCATGACGCTGATGTTGGTGATTTGGGGCGTATGGAGTGCCACGAAATTACCGATAGATGCAGTGCCTGACATTACCAACAATCAGGTACAGATATTTACTTCTTGTCCTACGCTGGCAGGTCAGGAGGTAGAACAGCTGGTAACTTTCCCTATAGAGCAAAGCATTGCCAATGTTCCAAAAATTGAAGAAATCAGAAGTATTTCCAGATTCGGACTTTCGGTGGTGACAGTTGTTTTTGAGGAAGATGTCGATATCTATTTTGCCAGACAACTCATCAATGAACGGCTGAAAGAGGCTGTAGATAAAATTCCGGAAGGAATAGGTACACCTGAGTTGGCTCCTGTCAGCACAGGTCTCGGGGAAGTGTATCAGTATATTATTCACCCCAAAAAAGGGAGCGAGGATAAATACGATGCAAAGGATTTGCGTACCATGCAGGACTGGATTGTTGCCCGACAATTATATGGGACACCGGGTATTGCAGAGGTGAACAGCTTCGGAGGAGAGCTGAAACAATATGAAGTAGCTGTCAATCCGGACAGGTTAAGAGCGATGGGAGTGAGCATTCCTGATATATTCACTGCTCTGGAGATGAACAATCAGAATACCGGAGGAGCCTATATTGATAAAAAGCCCAATGCCTATTTTATCAGGGGAATCGGGCTGCTGACCTCACTGGAAGATGTAGGAAATATTGCTGTGAAAACGACAGGAATTGTACCTGTTTTTATAAAAGATGTAGCTGAGGCCAGATTCGGAAGTGCAGTTCGGTATGGAGCTTTGACCTATAACGGAGAAGTCGATGCAGTAGGTGGTGTGGTGATGATGCTCAAAGGTGAAAATAGCAATGAAGTCGTCAATCGCATCAAAGAAAAGCTTCCGACCATTCAGAAATCTTTGCCGGATGATGTGGTGATAGAGCCTTATCTGGACAGAACAGATTTGGTAGGCAGAGCCATCGGTACAGTCGAAAAAAACCTGATAGAAGGAGCATTGATAGTCATCTTTGTGCTGGTTTTGTTTCTGGGAAATCTTCGTGCAGGTCTGATAGTAGCATCTGCTATTCCGTTGTCGTTATTGTTTGCGCTGGGTATGATGAACGTATTCGGAGTGAGTGCCAATCTGATGAGTCTGGGAGCAATAGATTTCGGTTTGATAGTCGATGGTGCTGTGATAGTTGTAGAAGCAACCATGCATCATCTGGGTTTACGAAAAACTGTTCACAAGCTGACTCAGCAAGAGATGGATGAAGAAGTTTTTCAGTCTGCATCCAAAATCCGTACGAGTGCCGCTTTCGGGGAAATTATCATTCTGATAGTGTATATCCCTATTCTGACATTGGTAGGAGTAGAGGGAAAAATGTTTACACCTATGGCTAAAACTGTTGGGTTTGCCATCTTCGGAGCGTTGATTTTATCTATGACATACATCCCGATGATGTGTGCACTTTTCTTACCTAAAACAGGAAATCATAAGAAATCTTTCAGTGATAAAATGATGGATGCGCTGCATAAAATTTATGAGCCATTACTTCAAAAAGCCATCCGGTTCAAATATATTATTGTAAGTGCGACGGTCGGTATTTTCATTATTGCGGTGCTGTTGTTCAGAAATATGGGTGGAGAATTTATCCCTCAGTTACAGGAAGGAGATTTTGCATTTCATTGCATTTTGCCACAGGGGAGCTCACTCAGCCAGAGTATAGAGACCTCTATGCAGGCATCACGAATTATCAGGGAGTTTGACGAAGTGAAAATGGTCGTCGGGAAAACCGGTGCTGCAGAAGTACCTACTGACCCGATGCCGCCGGAAGCTACAGACTTGATGGTCGTCTTAAAACCTCAGAAAGAATGGACTTCCGGCAAGTCCTACAACGAGCTGGCAGATGCCATGATGGAAAAGCTGGAAGTGATACCGGGTGTGTTTTTTGAGAAAAATCAGCCGATACAGATGCGATTCAATGAATTGATGACAGGTATCCGTCAGGATGTGGCGGTGAAAATTTTTGGAGAAAATCTGGATTCCCTGCTTGTCTATGCGCAGCAGGTGAGTGAAGTGATTCAGAAAGTCTCAGGTACTACGGCTCCTCAGGTAGAGCGGGTGAGTGGTTTACCACAGATAAATATTGAATACGACCGCACAAGAATTGCCAATTATGGCTTGACGATAAAAGATGTCAATGACGTAGTGAGCACAGCTTTTGCAGGGAAAAGTGCCGGTCAGATTTATGAAAATGAAAGAAGATTTGATTTGGTCGTCAGATTGGACAGCACACATAGAAACAGCATTGAGGATGTCAGCAATCTGATGATTCCGACACGGACAGATATTCAGATACCGCTATCTCAGGTAGCGCAAATCAGCTATAAGCTTGGCCCTGCGCAAATCAGCCGTGAAGCAGGGAAAAGAAGAATTGTTATCGGATTTAATGTATCGGGAAGAGATGTACAAAGTGTGGTAGAAGAGATTCAGGAGAAGCTCGAAAATGTGCCGTTGCCACCAGGATATTATTATACTTATGGCGGTCAGTTTGAAAATCTGAAAAAAGCCAGTGACAGATTACTGATAGCAGTTCCGGTGTCGCTGTTGCTGATTTTTACCTTGTTGTATTTCACATTCCGTTCGTTTAAGCAGGCCGGATTGATTTTTACAGCTATACCTATGAGTGCAATCGGAGGAGTATTTGCTTTGTTGCTGAGAGATATGCCGTTCAGTATTAGTGCGGGAATCGGATTTATAGCATTGTTTGGAGTTGCGGTTTTGAATGGAATCGTATTGATAGGCACATTCAATCAGCTGGAAAAAGAAGGCATGACAGATGTGCTTCAGAGAGTGTACGAAGGGACAAAGACCCGTTTGCGACCTGTATTGATGACAGCAATGGTGGCTTCTTTCGGATTTTTACCGATGGCTATCAGTACCAGTGCCGGAGCAGAAGTGCAGAAACCATTGGCTACAGTAGTGATTGGTGGTCTGGTGACAGCAACTTTTCTGACCTTGTTCGTTCTGCCGCTATTGTACATTATTTTTAATTCCAAAGTAAATTTCAGAGGAGGAAAACCAATGAAAACGGCTGTGACTATTTTTCTGTTCACATTGATAAGTCCTTTGCTTGTTCAGGGACAACAACAGACAATAACAGTAGAAAGCGCAATAGAACTTGCTTTAAAAAACAATCCTGAGATAAAATCTAAAGCATTAGATATCCAGTCAGAGCAAAGTCTGTCAAAAACTTCAAGAGAATTGCCTAAAATGGGAGTGAATTTTCAGTTTGGAAACAATGAAGGATTTGAGTTCAATGACGGAGTGATGATATCTCAGACGATACCTTTCCCGTCTTTATTCGGAGCAAGAAAAAATCTGATTAACGAGCAGGTAAAAGGTAAAGAGTGGTTGAAGCAATTGTCAGAATTGGAGTTGAAAAGACAAGTACGTACATACTTTTACCAATTGGAATATCTGGAACATAATGCTGAAAAACTAAAGGCTCTGGAAGAGATCTATATTGATTTTGTGAGAATTGCAGAATTGAGATATAAAGCCGGAGATACGAAAAAAATAGATATCAGCACCGCAGAAACCAAGCTCGGGGAGATAGAGCTACTATACAGACAGAATGAAATCTTTCGCCAGAATGCATACAAAAACCTGAAAACACTCATGCAGACAGAAGAAGATTTTCAGATACAGGAAAATAATGCTTATGAACCGATGTCGTTCAGCGGGACGATAGATAGTGCATCCATTGCCAATCATCCGCAGATTCAGGCATTGTATCAGGAAGCAAAAGTGATAGAGCAGAATCAGAAAGTACAGCGTGCAAGCGGATTGCCTGATTTTACACTCGGATATAATAATATTTCCCTGATAGGTCCACTCGAAAAAAACGGAGTAGAAAATTATTACGGAAGAGGGCAGAGGTTCAGTTATTTCGATATCGGAGTTGCTATTCCGTTGACATTCGGAGCGACGAAATCCAAAGTCCGTTCACTAGAATTGCAGAAACAATCTACTGAAATGACTGCTCAGTGGCAGCAACAGCAATTCCAAACAGAGCTGGATAACCGCCTGAACCAGTACCAGCAGGATGTCGCACAATATCAGTATTACAGAGACAAAGCATTGAAAAATGCAGATGAAATCATTCAGTCATCTCAATTGGCTTACAAAACCGGAGATATCTCATACATAGAATATCTTTTTACGCTACAAACCGTGACAGATATCCAACTCAATTACTTAAAAAGCATACAGCAGGTCAACGAATCTGTTGTATCTATTTACTCAATTATAAACAAATAGATGGTTATGAAAATCCATTTCATTCAGATAAAAACAGTCGCATTCGTGCTCGCAGCGGCATTCATGGCTACCGCTTGTCACGAACATAAAGAAGGTGACGGACACGACCACGGTTCAGAAAAAACAGGAACTACAGCTGAAAATCATGAAGAAGAATCTTCAGATATCGCATCACTGACCCAGGAGCAAATCAATGCTGTAAGAATCACAATGGGAACTGTAGAACAGAAAAATCTCACAGCAACATTCAAAGCCAACGGCATTCTGAGAGTTCCTAATAACAATAAAGCCAACGCTACCTCTTTGTATGGCGGAGTGATTACCAAACTGAACGTACAGGTCGGTGATTGGGTCAAAAAAGGTCAAGTGATAGCCGTGATAGAAAATCCGCAATTCATCCAGTTACAGGAGGAATATCTGACCATCGGTAGCAAAATCACACTCGCCGAACAGGAGTTGCAACGCCAGAAAGAGTTGAACGAGGGGAATGCAGGAACTGTCAGAAATCTTCAGACTGCAACTTCCGAAATCAATACTTTGCGTACTAGAAAAGCATCCTTGCAGAAGCAGATACAGATGATGGGCATCCAGCCGAATTCTGTCAGTGATGCTAATCTCAAAAATGCTTTACTCGTCACCAGTCCTATCAATGGCACTATCAGCGATGTATTTTCCATGATAGGTAGTTATGTAGACGTCTCATCACCGGTAGCTGAAATAGTGGACAACACCTCATTGCATCTGGATTTACAGGTTTTTGAAAAAGATTTGCCGAAAGTGAAAGTAGGCCAGGCTATCAACTTTACAGTGACCAATAATCCTACGACCGTTTATACCGCAAAAGTATTTTCAATCGGAGCCTCGTTTGAAAATCAAAGCAAAACCATTGCAATACACAGCAATGTTATCGGAAATAAATCCGGCTTGATAGATGGCATGAATATCACCGGAACCATCAGTCTGGAAAATGTTCTGATGTCTGCCGTTCCCAATGATGCTATCGTAGAAGCGGATGGTAAATACTATATTTTCATACAGACGGATAAAAAAGCTCCCGTTCACAAAGAAGATGGTCACGATGACCATGGACATGCACATGATGAGGGCGAGTCCGGACATGCACATCAGGATGAAAAAGAAGCAGCTGCCCACGCCAAAGAGCAGATTGTGACCAATTTTCAAAAAATAGAAATTGTCAAAGGGACAACGGATATGGGATATACAGCAATCACTACAGTTTCAGAAATTCCCGCCAACGCTAAAGTGGTAGTGAAAGGAGCATTTTTTATCAATGCAAAAATGAGCGACAGCGGAGGTCATGCTCATGCGCACTAATGGCTGGTTAAATATATTTTTTCAACACATAGGCACATTAGAAATTGTAGAGGTTTATCGCAAACGGATTCAGAAACCCTATGAAATCTATGTGACTATGTGTTTTTAAATTCAAATCTCATGAATCAGGCTACAGAAGATAAATTACTGAAAAAGAAAACCAGACCCACCAGCATGCGGATACTCGTATATGACTATCTGAACGAGCAGGAATCGGCACTTTCACTGGGAGAAATTGAGCAGCATTTTCATCAGGCTGACAGAATTACGATATACCGCACACTGAAAACTTTTAAGGAAAATGGTATTGTACACAGCATTCAGGAAAATCACACCACCAAGTACAAGCTATGTGAGGACGAATGTGATGGAAAACCACATCGTGAATCGCATCTGCATTTCTATTGTAAGATTTGCAAACAGACGACCTGCAAAGAAGATATTGTGATTCCTCAGCATTTACAGGCGACTTTCAGAATAGATGAAATCAGATTTTTCGCAAAAGGCATCTGCGAAAATTGTCTGGATGAGGGGAATGCTATGGTTGAATAGGTATTTATAATAAGAACGATATAAATATAATTATGTCAGCAGTAGATTTAACGGTTTTGTATTTAATTGCCCTTTTTTAATCAGTATTTAGTAAATTTAGAGATGCTTACTACTACGGAATTTAGAGAAAAAATCAAACTTCAATTGGAATTTGCTGACCAAAGTGTGTTAAGTATGATTGACACAATTTTGGAGTCGAAAGTAAATATGAAAGTCTGTGATTTTTCAGATGAGGAGCTTTTGCTTTTGGAAGAGGCTGAAAATGACATACAAGCTGATAGATTGGTAAGTAATGAAGATGTACAAAATAAAGTGGATGCATGGCTCAAATCCAAAAAGTAAAATGGGCAAAGAAAGCTATTGCTGATTATATCAGTAATTTGGGGCATTGGACTCTCTTGAAAATTTCATTTCCATAGAGATTCTGATTGTACTTGAGCCTCTTGGTTTAATCCGTTTCGTCTGATTCTCTTGCATTTAATTCTTTAATTCTTCCTCTGATGAAAGAAATTAATTGTTTGTGTTGAAGGTCTATTTTTTCTTTTAGTTCAGGAG
The DNA here is from genome assembly GCA_037189845.1 of bacterium. Lineage (GTDB taxonomy): Bacteria > Bacteroidota > Bacteroidia > Chitinophagales > JADIYW01 > JAMLHH01. The sequence continues at coordinate 141,917 of JBBCIS010000009.1, read as the reverse complement.
TCGAATTGAAGAATTTGTGCATAGTCCTTAAACAATCACTATCAAAGTCGGTATACTCTTTTTTTTCGGTTCTTAGATATAATTGTTGTTTATAATAAAAAAGTAAAATGCCATTAGTAGAAACATATTTCTGAGAAAGGTCTTTTATTACCGAAACCATATTTTCGCTATGTTTTAAGATGTTTTCATTGGAAATAAACAGCTGTATATGTCCATAAGCCAACTGATATTCATATTCTCGTTTTTCTAATTCATCATAAAACCCCTCAGCAGAGTATATGTTGTTTTCAGTTATAATTTTGATTTTGTAGGAATATATATATTGAAGCCAAGCAGAAAGTTTTTTATTAAAATCAATTAGTGCTTCTCTTTCTGCATTCCGTAGATTTAAGGCATGCTGGTTTTGGAATGAGAGCTTTGCATTAAGAATAGTGTTTTGGTCATTGAATATCTTTTTTACATTTTCTACTTCTTTAGTTATTTCTGCGATATCTTCTTTAGTGGCTTGATTTTCACCTTTTTTATTAAAGTATGTAGTGTAGAAATTTCTTAGCAAGAAAAATAAACCTAAACTACAGATAAATTGTACTATTATAATTGCGCTAATTTCCATAAGAATTACTTCTAAATAATGTAAATAATCGAAAGTAAATGATTTGTGGCTATAGAAACTTATTCTGAGATTTTATTTCTGTTTTTTATGCGACATAGACAAAATTTTACTCCGGCGTCAGCACGGCCGGGATAGAAGCGGTAGCCCGCAGCGAGGAGGAACGACGAGTGAGGACTATGAGCTGAAAGCCCGAAAAGCCGACAAAATTCTTTATTCAGAAGATACTAAAATCTTCTGATTCGCAACTTTGCAATACTATTGCATCGCACGAATAGGTAACTTGCAGCTGAATCAAATCTCAAAAAATAAAAAATGATAGGAATCCTCACAGGTAGCATCCTCATCAGCTTGCTGCATGCTATCATACCCAGTCACTGGCTGCCGGTGCTGGCAATTGCCCGACAGGAAAAATGGAGCCTGAAAGATGTCACACAGGTAACGTTTTTGACAGCATTTGCCCATGCATTCAGTACGGTGCTGATAGGACTGGTATTGGGATTTATCGGGTTTCAGCTGTCAGACAACATTGAGCATCTCACACATATTGCTACGCCTGTCATATTGATTTCGATAGGATTGATATTTGTTTACAGACATTACAGGCACAAGCACTTTCATTTGCATGGAGGTGAAATCAAAGCCCGGACTAAGAAAAGTGTGATTATATCTCTGTCGCTGGCGATGTTCTTGTCACCTTGTATGGAAATAGAAGCTTATTTCCTGCTGGCAGGAACGATGTCTAAGTGGCTGTTGCTGGCCATTTCGCTGATATACTTTGTGGTGACTGTCGTCGGGATGTTGTTACTGGTGCGGGTGGCTTACAAAGGGCTGCTGATGTTTGATTCACATAAGCTGGAGCACAATGCCGGAATTATTACAGGGTTGATTCTGATTGCGACCGGTATTTTTTCATTTTTCATTCATTAAAATCTATTGATATGTCCAAACAATGTTGCAGTACAGAAGAGGAAAACCTACAGTCTGTAAAAGGGAATGTAGGCCATACTCACGAACATGATGACGGTCATGACCACTCGCATGCGCATTCGGGAAGCACATTGAAAATGTTTACACCTGCATTGATATCCTTTGCATTGTTGATGGTGGCTATCACATTTGACAACTGGATTCCGCAGGCGTGGTTTACCGGCTGGGTGAGAATCGTCTGGTATATAGTTGCGTATATTCCCGTGGGATTTCCGGTAATAAAAGAGGCAGCAGAAAGTATCACAAAAGGAGATGTATTTTCTGAATTTCTTCTGATGACAATAGCCACATTGGGAGCTTTCGCTATAGGTGAATATCCCGAAGCTGTGGCGGTGATGCTGTTTTATGCAGTCGGAGAGGTTTTTCAGACAATGGCAGTCACCCGTGCCAAAGGAAATATCAAAGCACTGCTGGACCAGCGTCCTGATGAAGTGACAATACTGGAAAATAATATTGCAAAAACTATCAAAGCTGAAAATGCAGAGATAGGAAATATTGTTCAGCTCAGACCGGGAGAAAAGCTGGCGCTGGACGGAGAATTATTGTCGGAATCTGCATCTTTTAATACAGCTGCATTGACGGGAGAAAGTAAGCCTGATACGAAATATAAAGGAGAAACAGTGCTGGCGGGAATGATTAATCTCAACACGGTGGCGCAGGTAAAAGTGACAACCGCATACACAGATAGCAAACTGAGTAAGATACTTGAAATGGTGCAGAATGCTACAGCACAAAAAGCGCCTACAGAGCTGTTTATCCGGAAATTTGCTAAAATTTATACACCGATAGTCGTGTTTCTTGCGATAGGTATTTGTTTACTGCCGGCAGCTTTTGTAGAAGATTATGTATTCAGAGATTGGTTGTACAGAGCATTGGTGTTTCTGGTGATTTCCTGTCCGTGCGCATTGGTGATATCTATTCCTTTGGGATATTTTGGAGGTATCGGAGCTGCGAGCCGCAACGGAATATTATTTAAAGGCAGTAATTTTTTGGATGTGCTGGCCAATATTCAGAATGTAGTGATGGACAAAACCGGTACGATGACTGAGGGTGTTTTCAAGGTACAGGAAGTGGTATTCAGTGAAGAATTTGACCAGAATGAAATCTTACAGATGGTCAATGTACTGGAAAGTCTGAGCACACATCCTATCGCTACTGCAGTGCATGAATATGTGGGAGATTTGGATGCTTCTGTGGAGCTGGTCGATACGGAAGAGATTCCCGGGCACGGACTGAAATCTGTTATAAAAGGTAAAACCTTGCTGGCAGGAAATTTCAAGCTAATGAACAAGTTCAATATTGCTTACGACGTGAATCCCTCAGAAATTGTTTACACGACGATAGCAGTGGCGTATGATGAAAAATTTGTTGGATATATTACTATCGCGGACAGCATCAAGAAAGATTCTGCGGAAACTATCCGTCAGCTCCATGCAATGAATGTAAAAGCTACCATGCTCAGCGGAGATAAATCTACTGTAGTAAAACTGGTAGCTGAAACGCTGAAAATAGATACTGCTCACGGAGATTTATTGCCGGAAGATAAAGTGAATCAAGTCAAAGCTATCAAAGCCAGAAATGAAACTGTAGCATTTGTAGGCGACGGGGTCAATGATGCGCCTGTTGTCGCATTGAGTGATGTAGGAATAGCGATGGGTGGACTGGGCAGCGATGCTACGATTGAGACGGCGGATGTGGTCATACAGGACGACAAGCCATCTAAAATTCCTATGGCTATCCGTATCGGCAAGCAGACAAAGAGAATCGTCTGGCAGAATATCACACTGGCATTTGGTGTGAAAGCTTTTGTATTGGTGTTGGGTGCCGGAGGTTTGGCTACGATGTGGGAAGCCGTTTTTGCGGATGTGGGTGTTGCTCTGATCGCTATTTTAAATGCTGTGAGAATACAGCGGATGAAGTTTTAGTGTAGTGCTGTATTATAAAATAGGAGAGCCAACCTTGGCTCTCCTATTTTATAATACACAATGATGATTCTAAAGTTGTTGTTTACAGTTCGCTTTCCAACAGACCCGCCAATGCACTGATATTTTGCTCTGAAAAATCAAAAGGAACACCCGCAGCAGTATATACTTCCGGAATAGAAGCAGTGCCTCCCAAAGACAAAGCAGCCTGATATTGCGCTACAGCCTTAGTTGGGTTTTCTCTGAAATTTTTCCAGACGCCGATTGCCCCTAACTGAGCGATGCCGTACTCAATATAATAGAAGGGCACTTCGAAGATGTGCAGCTGTCTATGCCAGTTGTAATCGAGGATGTGCTGATACTCGTCCCAGTTGATTTGTCCGGTAGAAAATTCATCAGATATTTTTCTCCATTCAGCTTTTCTTTCTTCTCTGGTATGGGTAGGGTGCGTATAAATCCAATGCTGAAACTTATCTACAATAGCTATCCAAGGTAATACGCTGAGCACACGTTCCATCTGCTCACGCTTGGCCATTTTGAGCAGATTTTCATCTTCGTAAAATTGATTCCAGTTATCCATCGTCATCAGCTCCATGGACATCGAAGCTAATTCTGCTACCTCAGAACCGAAATTTTTATCAAAATCGTAAGTCAGATCTTTGGTCAGAAAATTATGGATGGCATGACCGGCTTCGTGCAGCATGGTCACTAAATCACTTTGTGTACCGGCAGCATTCATGAAGATAAAGGGTACACCGATTTCAGGAAGTGGCATATTATAACCACCAGGACGTTTCCCGACTCTGGAATCCAGATCCAGGTGATTCATAACTTCCATGATGCGGATACAGTTTCCGAAATAAGGATTGACAGCATCCAGAGTTGCGATAGATTTATCCAGTAATTCCTGAGCCGTTTCAAACGGTTTCAATGGAGCGTCTCCCGCAAAAGGGACATCCATATCATACGGCTTCAATGGAAATAGATTCAGTTTTTCTGCTCTTTCAAGATGGATTTTGCGCATGATAGGAACGATAACCCTGGCAATAGCCTGATGGAAATCCTCACAATCTTTGACACCGTAATCGAATCTTCCCAGTGCACGCATCATATAATCTCTGAAATTGTCAAATCCTGCATTCAGAGCTATCTGATGACGAAGCTTCAGAAGCTGATCGAAAAGACCCTCCAGTTTTTCCTTGTCTTCTAATCTTCTGTTCTGAATCTTTTCAAAGATTTCTTTTCTGAGATTCCTGTCATTGGATTGCAGGAGCTTCTGAGCCTGTTGCAATGTAAGCGTCTGGCCATCGTGCTCTACTGTCATTGCACCGGATATTTTTCCGTACTCGTTGGAAAGCTTGTCTACTTCTGTAAACAATGGAATGTTTTCCTCTCTGAAAAGCTCCAGCTCATTTTTCAGATTTCTGAGATAGATTTTATACCTATCCGGATCGAGTTGGTCTAAATATTCAGAATGAGATACCTTTTCATTCAACTGATTAGTTATCTGCATCCATTGCGGCATGATATGCTCAATGAATCCATTGAGAGCAGCTTCCTTTTCCGGATTATTAGTATCGCAGCTTTGTTTTACATACTTCCAGCGATAATCTTCACCCAGGACACTTTCTAATTCCGAGCGTTGTCTGAGCCAGGTTTCCAGATCAGAAGCACTTTTGAGTTCAGCCTGTAAAAGCTGGTCAAAATATGGCTGCACATCAGACCATTGCTGTATCTGAAGATCCTCTGCTACAAAAAATCTTGGGTTTCTGATAATAGGTGCTGTCATAGTCTTTCCTTGTTACTCAGCAACCTCTTCAGCAACTTCAGGTGCCTGGATCAAATCATATTCCTGTAAAATATGGAACCATTTGATCAGCTTTTTGATATCTGTCACGTGTACACGGTCTTTGTCAAATTCCGGAAGAACCGTTTCGAGATATCCTCTCAGGGTTTCAGCATCAGAATTTGCATCCACAGGTGTTGTACCTTTCATTTTTAACAATACATCAAGTAAAGGAGTACTGTCATCGTATGTATAGATAGAAATACTTTCTAACGGAGAGAAAAGGTGCTTTCTGGAAGGGATGAATTTTTTATTGTTACCGTCCAGATCAGAAACAATCAAACCGTCTTGTCTTTGACCAACTACTCTTTTCAATCCCGGTACACCAGTAATAGATACTATTTCACTAAATTTCATAACCTTAAAATATTGAACCTGCAAAATTAAGATAAAAGATGGTTAAAGTAACCCTTTTCAATATTGTAATTCTTACAATTAGTTAATGAGCAGATGAAGAATATTTGGGCGACAGACCCGCTTTCGTCTTATATCTTCCCTTTCAGGAAAGGATATCGACTCTATCGGTGTCGCTGCATACGCACCGCGGAGATTCACAGAGTAATTGTTTAAAGTTTAGAGCCTGTTTAAAATTTTACCGAAATTTATTTTAAGGTTCTTGAAAACTATCTTTGCTAAATTTTGATGCTCTTTTAAGCGTATTTCTCACTTCCTATTTTTGATTTAGCCCGCTAAATCTGCAAACACGAAGTGTTATCCTGAGCGAAGTCGAAGGGCAAAAAATCCATCTCAAAATATCTATCAAAATTCTTAGCAATAAAATTTAAACAGGCTCTTAATCCCGATAGAAAGGCTTACGTCCTATGACTTTTTTGCAAAATCGTAATTCAAAAATCGTAATTCATTATTCCCCAGTCTCAATACTCAATAAGTACCTGATACTATCTATTCTATTGTCTGACGATTTTCCCAACGTATAACAGATTGCTTTCATTGAGCTCATTGATTTGTACAATAAACATTCCTTTGGATAAAAGATCAGTTGTCTGAGTATAATTGTTTCCGCTAAAGCTGTTCTGAAGCACCATTTTTCCAGTCAGGTCAAAAATCTGAACCTGCCATTGTCTGTTTTCAGGCATATTGATCTGAAAAGATTGAGTAGCCGGATTAGGATAAAAATTTAGCTCTATGCTGTTTCTTCCTTTGACAGATGTCACAGGCGCTATCTTTTTCTCACACGTTAGCTGATCAAAAAGAAATGAAGAAATAGCAGTCAGACATTCATCATATTTCTTTTTATTGATCAGATTCAGACTTGTCAGAAGCTCTTCATCCAGATTAAGATATGGAACGTGACTTCCGCCCTCATAAATGATAAAATCAGACTGAACACCTAGCTGCCATAATTTTTCATGAACAGGTTTGCTTCCGTATAAGTCAGGGGCAGCTGTAAGTCCCCAGAGCGGTTGACCTACATCAAAAGGGACAAAATCATCATGCGTTCCATGGATATGCAGAAATTTCATATCGGTATGCTTTATAATGGCGGTATCCACTATTGCACCCGAAACGCTGAAAAATCCTTTGATGATATTTGAGTTGCCGCAGAATTTATTAGCCAGCACATCATCTATTCGTCCGTTGTCTATTTCACGGGCCCAACCGGCAAACTGTGTACCTAAATCATCCGTATTGTTTAAAAATAATCCGTGAAGACCAATGATAGCTCCGGCAGAAACGCCTCCGGCAAAAATCTCATCTTTATTGATTCTGTGAGGGTTTCCATTTTCTATCTGGGATAAAACATGACATACAGCATCATTGGCATCCAAAGTAGAGCCGACTACCACTTTGATCATGTCTTCAGTCCTTCCAAAACCGGTGAGATCCCTTAGTCCTCTGTAATCAGGGGCAACGACTACATAACCCATTTTTGCCAGATCTTTGGCTAAAGTGACGATATCGGGACTGTTCTTTTTAATGGCATCTACAAACGCTCCACCATGCCATAGAATAATCAGAGGTCTGAGGGATGCGGTATCATCTTTTGGAGAATAAACATCATATCGGAGTACTCTTCCGCCATTGTGTTTAGACCAGCTTTCAAAATCAACCTGTCCATCCAATGCTACACTTCGGAAAACAATTTCTCTGTATCGTCCGGTACATTCATCCTGGGCATGTAAGAAAAATATGCCTGTGAGAAAAAAGAGTATAGATGTAAAAAGTTTTTTCATGATTCCGGTTAGTGTTTAAGTCAAAAAACAACGGAGAGAAAGGTAAACGATCTCTCCGCATTCATCTCCATATAGATATCCTGACGTAGTGTTATTGATTATTGTTTGATGATTTTGCCTACAAATAATTTATCGGATGCCTGCAGATCAGTAATCCGGACGACATACATTCCTTTTGCCAATCCATCTGTGAAATATTGATGTCTGCTGCCGTTAAAGCTGTTTTGCTGTATGATTTTCCCTGCCAGATCAAAAACCTGAATCTGCCATTGCCTGCTTTCCGGCATATTGATCTGAAAATATTTTTCTGCCGGATTCGGATAAAAACTTAATTCTGTTGCTTGCGTCCTGATTCCTGTTACTTCTACTTTCTTAGGTTCACAGGCAATTTTCTGCATCATGAGCCTGATCATAGCTTCCAATGTTTCTACATATACCTCACCATTAACTACATTAACCTGCTGAATGATTTTTAGTAAATCCAGATTCAAAAAAGGTACGTGACCCAAATTTTCATAGCTGTAAAATTCTGAGTATGTGCCTTTTTCAAGACTTCTTTCGTGAATAGGTTTGCTACCATATAATGTAGGTGCATCTGTTAGCCCAAATAAAGGACTGCCCACATCATAAGGAACAATATCATCTTTAGTTCCGTGAAAATGGAGAAAAGCTGTCGGTGAGTATTGAATAAAATTGGTATCTACCAATGCGCCTGATATACTGAAAAATCCTTTGATGATATCAGGATTGCCACAATATTTATTGACCAACAGGTCATCTATAGCCCCGTTATCGACTTCTCTTGCCCAGTTGACAAGTTCAGCAGGTAAATCTTCCGTTTTTTGTAGAAGAATCAGGTGTAAGCCAAGAACAGCACCACCTGAAACGCCACCGGCAAAAATTTCATCTTTATTGATTCTGTAAGGATTTCCATTGTCAATTTCTGAGAGAATATGACAGATGGCTTTGTTACCATCTATTGCAGCACCAACCACTTCTTTGACAAGATCTTCTTTCCTGAAAAAATCAGTAGCATCTCTGATGCCTCTGTAGTCCGGTGAAATGACAACATAACCTGCTCTTGCCAAATCTTTTGCCATAGTAGTAATGTCAGGACTGGTTTTTTTGAAAATATCCAAAAATGCTCCACCATGCCACAATATGACCAAAGGTCTGAGAGCTGCTGTATCTCCTTTAGGCATGTATACGTCATATCTGAGCGGTACATTTGCCCCGTTTCGGGTTGTCCATGAACCAAAATCTACGTTACCTTGAAAATCAACAAGTGGAAATACCTTTTTTTGATATCTGTCAGAACACTCATCTTCCTGAGCAGAAGAATATGTAATCATGAAGCAAATAAGAACTGTAAGTGTAAAAAGTCTTTTCATTTTACATTGCATTTACACAATATTAATAAAAAATATACAATGCAAGCATTTGTTTGGACTTTTCGTATTAAACTTTTAACAATGATTTGTGCCGGATTTGGTGCCTTTATGCATGTTTTCGAAAAAAATTGACAATTGTCAAATGATTGAGAATGTCATAGTGGCTATAATGATAATTTTTTCAGCTCATTTTATGAGCAGCAGTAGCCAGTGTGATTTTCTGTGATGTGATTTTAAATATGTTTCAGTAGAGCATAATTTATGCAGATGTTTAACAAAACCTCATTATTTTGAGTTGTATTATAGTATGAAATTCAGGATTGAATCGAAGTATGCTCCATCAGGAGATCAACCTACCGCTATCCGGGAATTGATGGAAGGTGTGGAAAGAGGAGAAGAGGCTCAGGTTTTACTGGGAATTACCGGTTCAGGTAAAACTTTTACCATTGCTAATGTGGTAGAAAAATTACAGCGGCCTACTTTGGTGCTCACTCATAACAAGACTTTGGTAGCTCAGTTGTATTCAGAGTTTAAAGAGTTTTTTCCGGATAATAAAGTAGAATATTTTGTCTCTTATTATGACTATTACCAGCCGGAGGCATATCTGCCTACTACAGATACATACATAGAAAAAGATCTGTCCATCAACCAGGAAATTGAAAAGCTAAGGTTAAGCACTACTTCATCTTTGATGTCCGGAAGGAGAGATGTATTGGTAGTAGCTTCGGTTTCCTGTATCTATGGTTTGGGTAATCCGGCGGAGATTAAAAATCAGATTGTACGATTGAGAGTTGGTCAGCAAGTGAGTAGAAATACGTTGTTATTTGATTTAGTCAATTTATTGTATGCGCGTACAACTCTGGAATTCGGAAGAGGTACGTTTCGGGTTCTGGGAGATCAGGTGGAGGTTAATCTGGCGTACAATGATGATGCTTACCGCATTTCTTTCTGGGGGGATGAGATCGAATCTATGGAAGTGTTTGATCCGCTGACAGGCAGAACGATCAGCGAAATGTCAGACATCGCCATTTACCCGGCGTCCATCTATATCGCTCCGAAAAATCAGTTGCCCACTATTCTTCATGAGATTCAGGATGAGCTCGCAGGACAGATACAGTATTTTGCCCGTGAAAATAAAATCATGGAAGCAAAAAGAATAGAGGAGCGGGTCAATTTTGATATAGAGATGATCAAAGAGCTCGGATATTGCTCAGGTATAGAGAACTATTCCAGATTTTTTGATAGAAGACGACATGGAGAGAGACCCTTCTGCTTGTTGGATTATTTTCCGGACGACTATCTGTTAGTGATAGATGAAAGTCACGTAACCGTACCACAGATAGGTGCTATGTATGGCGGTGACCGCGCCAGAAAATTAAATCTGGTAGAGTTTGGTTTCAGGTTGCCGAGCGCTATAGATAACAGACCTTTGAGTTTTAACGAGTTCGAATCTTTGACGAACCAGACGATCTATGTCAGCGCAACTCCCGGAGATTTTGAATTGAATAAAACAAACGGTGAATTTGTAGAGCAGATCGTTCGTCCTACAGGTTTGCTGGATCCACCTATAGATGTACGTCCATGCACCAATCAGGTGGATGATCTTTTGGATGAGATCCGTATCAGGGCGGAAAAAGATGAACGTGTGCTTGTAACGACTCTGACAAAAAGAATGGCGGAAGAGCTGAGTAAATTCTTTCTGAAAGTAGGAGTGAGATGTAAATATATTCACTCTGATGTAGATACGATGGAGCGTGTGGAGATCATTCAGGGGCTCCGTTTGGGGGAATTCGATGTGCTGATAGGAGTCAATCTTTTGAGAGAAGGACTCGATTTACCTGAAGTGTCTCTGGTGGCTATCATGGATGCTGATAAAGAAGGATTTCTGAGAAACAGACGATCTTTGACTCAGACTGCCGGTCGTGCTGCAAGAAATCAGAATGGTCAGGTCATTATGTATGCGGATAAGATCACGGATTCTATGCAGAAAACAATAGATGAAACCAACAGAAGAAGAGAAAAACAGATTCAGCATAATCTGGAACATGGCATCACTCCAAAAACTGTTTTCAAAACCAGGGAAGAGATTATTGGCAGAACGACCATTTTAGATATCAGAGATGAGGAGAAAAACAGAAGAGCAGCTTTGAAAATGGTGGCTGAACCTATAGTAGCCGAACCGATGGCGACTTATGATACACCAAAATCTGTCGAGAAGCAGATAGAAAATACCAAAAAAGCCATGCAGAAAGCTGCTGCCAAAATGGATTTTATGGAAGCTGCAAGACTGAGAGACATCATGTTCAATCTGGAAAAGCAACTCAAAGAAATGCAGGGAAACTAACGATTTAGTTAGTCGATATAACGTAAAATAGTTTCCCAAATTGGGAATTTTGTTATATTTATAGGCGAAAAGCATTCGATGAGAGTAATTGCAAAAAAGATTTTGCGAGATTTTTGGGAGATTCATTCAGACTGTGAGCAGCAACTTAAATCCTGGTATCAGGAGATGAATAAAGCTTCATGGAAAAATCTGAACGAATTGAAAATCAGCTATCCGAGTGCCAGTATTTTGAATGGTAATAGAGTTTGTTTTAATATTAAAGGCAATCATTACCGATTGATAGTAAAAATCAATTTTGATTATCAGATGGCCTGGATAAGATTTATCGGAACGCATACTGAGTATGATAAAATTGATGCAGATAAAATTTGACAGAATGAATTTTAAACCTATTAAATCAGAAAAAGATTATCATCAGGCTCTTGAAAGGCTGGAGGTAATTTTTGATGCGAGACCTGGAACACCGGAAGGAGATGAGTTAGAAATCTTAGGGATTTTAATAGAAAAGTTTGAAGATGAACATTTTTATATAGATTTACCTGATCCCATAGAAGCTATCAAATTCAGAATGGAACAGCTCAATTTTTCTCAGAATGATTTAGCAGAGTTGATAGGACAGAGAAGTCGCGCAAGTGAAATTCTCAACAGGAAGAGAAAATTATCTTTGGAAATGATTAGAAAAATCAATGCAAAGCTTCATATTCCATCTGAAGTTTTGATACAATCATATTGATTGTCGGATACTTATATCAGAAATCATGGAGCTGAAATTTACACCTCAAAATCTTCAAAAAATTGAATCCATTTTCAAGTCAAATGAATATGTTATTCGATATGAAAAAGGTCATTTTAATTCCGGATACTGTGTGCTGAAAGATAAAAAAGTCATTGTGGTCAATAAATTTTACAATACAGAATCCAGAATCAATTGTCTGATAGATATTCTTCAGGATACAGCTATTGATACATCCATGCTGGGTGATGAAAAATTAGAGAAGCTTTATATCTCTTTGACTCAAAAAAAGGAATAGTTTGAAAGTTGTTTTTTTAGGTACAGGTACATCTACCGGAGTTCCCTTAATTGGATGTCAATGCGAAATATGTCGTTCTTCGGATCCGAGAGACCAGAGATTGAGAGCTTCTGTTTACATCGAAACGGAAAATGCAAAAATCGTTTTAGATACCGGCCCGGACTTCAGGACTCAGATGCTGGCGAATCAATTGAATGACCTGGATGCTGTAGTTTTTACACATAACCATAAAGACCATACAGCAGGACTGGATGATATACGCCCGATTAACTATCTGCTGAACAAGAAAGTCGATGTGTATGCAGAGGAAAATGTTCAGAAAACTTTGAAAATGGAGTTCCCTTATATTTTTCAGGAACAGGATTATCCGGGAGTGCCGCAAATTACCTTACATACCATAGATGAAAATCCTTTTGAAATCAACGGAACAAAGATTTTGCCGATCCGAGTGATACATAAAACCTTGCCGGTTCTGGGTTTCAGAGTACAGGATTTTACGTATGTAACAGATGCCAACTTTATTGCAGATGAAGAGCTGGAAAAGATAAAAGGCTCAAAAATTTTTGTCATCAATGCATTGAGAAAAGAACCTCATTACTCGCATTTTACTTTGCAGGAAGCATTGGATATCATAGAAAAAGTACAGCCTGAGCGGGCATATCTGACACACATCGGACACAATATGGGACTGTTTGATGATGTACAGCGTCAGTTGCCCGAAAATGTGTTTCTGTCTTATGACGGTTTAGCGCTGAATTTGTAGATGGTGAAAGCTATACTAAACTAACTGGATTAATGCTTTTAAAATAGTTCTGATCAAAAACATTAGAGCTAAAAGAATATTTGAATCTATTGCCAACAGATTAGACCATTAATAGATCTCACCTCGGTTTCAGAGGTAGCTCATTGACTGCGCCCGGAACAGAAGTGTTATCATCATTGTCAAATGGAAGCACTATTGAATCGCTGTGAGGAAAATTCAGTTCATCCTCATCATCTATCAGGCTGTATTTTTTGAAAGGTTCTGTGTAGTTTCTTTCTGTATTCTTTTGCGTTGAAATAGTGTCTGAATGAATGATCCTGTATGTCTCATTGTGACGGTAAAATGGTACCCCTGTAGTCTTGTATATGTATGTCAGATACGCAACAACGACAGCTGTAAAAATTGAAAATGCAATAAGGAAATATTTTTGCCACTTCATATACCGGTCAGGTAAAGGTAATCAACTTCTTTATTTTCGGAAATAACTTATTGATGTAAGTTTTATAGAGTTTTACACAGTAAACATTTTTTATTTTTAATAAACCCTTGAGTAATGCATAATTACTTATATTAGTCCTGCAATGTTATCTAAGAAATCAAAATATGCGATACACTCCTTAGTCTATCTGGCTAAGAATTATGACAAGGGACCTATATTAATTAGTGAGATTGCAGAAAAACAAAATATTCCCAAAAAGTTTTTAGAAGCTATTCTTTTAGACTTACGTAATGCAGGAATGTTGAATAGTAAAAAAGGTAAAGGCGGAGGCTATTACCTGATCAAGACTCCTGCGGATGTCAATCTTGCTGACGTTGTCCGGCTTTTTGAAGGAGCTATCGCTTTGCTTCCTTGTGTAACACATCGGTTTTATGAACCTTGCGATGAATGTGAAGACGAATTTGCATGCGGTATCAGAGATGTGTTCATGCAGATCAGGAATGATACAGTAGATATTCTGAAACAATCTACTCTGGAAGATATCCTGAATCGGGAAGATAGGTTACGATCTGTCAAATAATACAAAAAAGTAGAATTTTCAATAAATAATGAAGTGGGTTCCGGATTTTGGAGACCCTTTTTTAGTTTTTCTACGACTTGTGAAACTGATTTTTAACACAGATCATCGACTGCGGAATCTTTATAGAATTTGATCAGAAAGGAACTATTCTTTTGTTGGCAATGTTGCATAATGAGATTTAGTTTCTGACGTTGAATGTGTAAGCAAGATGAAGTTTAGTTGTTTTTTTTTATTGATATCAGGACCCTTTTTTAGTATAGCAGAAGCAAGAGAACGTAATCCGCAAGCTCTCGGATGGCATAGCTATACCAATATTTTAAAAGTAAAGAAAGATATTTCTGTCAATTCGGAAATTCATGAAAGGCATTTTTTGAGTCCTATGGCGCAGCATCAGTTTGCTTATGCTGTAAGAGTTCAGAAAGATATGGGAGAAAAGCAAAAATGGAGCTTAGTGCCCGGTTTTGCATATTTCAGGCACAATACACCTGCTGATCCACATAGAGAAGTACAATTGGTCATTCCTGAGCTACGGCCTCAGTTTGATATTAACCACAAGCAGGTTTTAAAGAATGCCACTTTACTTCACAGGCATAGATTTGAAACAAGAATTTTCAGAAAATCTGATATTGCCAATAATGTTTTAGATAAAGGATATGAATTCCACAGCTTTAAAATGAGATATCAACTGATGGCAAATTTCCCTTTGTTGCAAATCAATGAAGGGCAAAAACTGCATTTCAGAATCGGAAATGAGTTACACGTTCATTTTGGTAAAAAAATAAACAAGAAATATTTCGATCATAATCGTTTTTCCAGCTCGCTCATGGTAGATGTTGTACCTACTTTAGCATTGGAGCTGGGTTATCAGCATTGGTATCATCAGTTGAATACAGGAGAAGGTTTGCAAAGACATTTGATAAGATTTGGAATTCAGCAGACCATTACTTTGAAACCAAAATCCCAATAAAAAATACCGGTGTCCTTCAGGAAGAAAGACACCGGTTCCTGTGAATCAGGGAAGGGAAGAAGTTAATCTTTATGCACGTCCATTTATTTATTCAGCATCTTGATGAAACAAAAGTATATAAAGTCTATATAAAAAATAGACTAATAATTTCAATTAATGTTTTCTTAACAATGAATGTGAGCTCTCTAAAATTTATAACAAAGCTGATAGAATAATTGAGCTTGAATATATTCGTGAAAACTGTGCAGATATTACCTGTCACCCATTGAGATCCGTTTCTACCCGATAGGCTTAAAAGGGAATACTACTGCATTCATTCAAAATCAGGATATGCATGGCTGCTGCATGGCGAAGTATAAGGATAAGTATTATGTCTATTGGTATTTGTGATAATAGTAGAGCGTTTGCTATTGTTATATCTAAAAATAAAAACCATCTCAATAAGGATGGTTTTTTCCAACGCCTGTTTGCCCCTAAAATATAGCTATGTAAAAGTCGGTCAGATTACCGGATCCTAAAAACCTTT
Organism: bacterium; assembly: GCA_037189845.1. GTDB lineage: Bacteria > Bacteroidota > Bacteroidia > Chitinophagales > JADIYW01 > JAMLHH01. The sequence continues at coordinate 126,313 of JBBCIS010000009.1, read as the reverse complement.
CCTTCGTTCCCGAAATTAGTTGTGTTATGATTTACTTCGCTGTTCTTTTATGAGCTTTTCTAAGTTATCAATTCTTTTGGTTAGTTCTTCTATAGCATCAGGAGGGTAATTATACTGCTGATGAAAATATCCTTGAGAATGAGGTTGAGATTGTGCATGATTTATAAAGTTAAACACCTGCTTTTCATCAAAAGTGAGAATGTCTAGATAATTAACTTCAAGAACTTCAGAGATAGATTGTAGTTTTTCTAAGGTAAGTGGAATTTCATCTCTCTCTAATCTGCTATAGTTTGCAGCTGACATTTCTAATTGTACAGCCATGTATTCCTGGGTGAAGTTTTTAAATTCTCTTAGCTTTTTGATTTTTTGCCCCACTTTCATATCCTCGTAAATTCTTTCTATAAAAGTAGGTTCTTTATTTTGATTCAGCAAAGAGGTTGGATTATTGAACGAAAGAAAACAAGGTGAAATATTCTTGACTTGTATTACATGCATATACTTCTCTTTTTATGCATAATATTTTCATTGTGTGTAATGGTAATATATTGAATCGTCTTTATATTTGGGACTCAAACTCCTGATATATGAAGAATAGTTTTTACTTTCTGTTTTCTTTGTTTTAGTTATTATTTCTACTGGAGAATGAAGGTTTAAGAACCTTGAGTCTGGTGGGATATGGTGATCATCCACAAAGAAAGAGATTTTAAAGAGAGAATAGGTTGTTATTAAGACTTGGTATCATAATTAAGCTACTGAATTAAGAGCGAATGGAGCTGCAAGGGGTGTTGTTGTGTGAAAGATTAGTGTGTTTGTTTACAGGCGAACATAGATAAAAGAGGGCTTTCTTTAACCTATGTGGGGTATGGGTTAGGGAGTATAAAAAGACCACTATGGAACTAGTTTCATAGTGGTCTTCCTGTTTTAAATGCATATAATCCATGCGAAGGAATGCAGGGAGAGAAGGTATTGTACCATCCGTTGTTCGTAGAGTTTCTCAACGCAATTATATGGATGACTTGATGATGAAGCACATCTCATCATATACGGCGAAGCTTGTAACGTTTAAAAGAGATTTCAAAAAACAGCAATCTCACACCTCGAAAGTGACTGATAAAAACGTTTGGAAACTCCTTGTATCAGATTGAAGGAGAAAAGTAAAAGATACAAAATCTATATATTGAAGTAAGTTTAAAAAAAAATCTCTCGTATTTTTCTATAGCATTCAAGAAACCACGTGTAATCCCATCAACGGAAATTTTATTGAAAAAAAACAGAGTGATGACATTTAGAACAAGAGATAAAATATTTCCATGCATATAAGGCCCTTACAGACAAAAAATAATTAAAAACATATTCCATGCAATCCAGTCCGCAAAATGTAACCGATTATCCTAATAACAATACCTGGTTCCTTGTCTGGAACTTCAGAAAAGATGAACCGTCAGAGAAAATTAGATCTGTATTCCAACGAATATGTGCCTTAGTCATTAATCTTAACAACTCTGCGCTCAACCGCTTTCCTGATGCAAAGGCAAGTTGTGTGTTAGGCATTAGCCATGACGCATGGCTGAATCTGGATCTGCCAAAGCCGTTGCCCAAAGAACTCAAAAATTTTGAGGAGATAACAGGTAATAAGCATACGGCGGTAGCAACTAAAGGAGATTTGCATTTTCATATACGTGCAGATGATAAAAGCCTCGCTTATGATATGTCGTTCATTATTTCGGGTTATATGAAAGAGGTTGCCGACTGTGTGGTGGAAGTTCAGGGTTTTCGATATTGGGATAGCCGTTCAGTTTTAGGCTTTGTGGATGGCACTGAAAACCCGCACGGAACAGACCGCACGCATTTTGCTGTAATTGATGAGCAAGACTCAATTTACAAAGGCGGAAGCTATCTTTTTGTTCAGAAATATATTCACGACCTCGATGCCTGGCAATCACTTTCAGTAACAGAACAGGAAAAAGTGATCGGTCGGTCGAAAGAATATGATATTGAAATGACCGATGAACTAAAGCCCAAAAATTCGCATAGCGCGTTGGCTAATGTGGGCGATGATAAAAAAATTATCCGCGACAATATGCCTTTCGGAAATGTAGCTACCAACGAAATGGGTACTTACTTTATTTGTTATGCGGGCACATTTAGCACCGTAGAAGAAATGCTGACCAGGATGTTCATTGGTGATCCACCGGGTAATTATGACCGGATTTTAGATTTCAGCACTGCAAAAACAGGAACGCTCTTTTTCGCACCGTCATTAGATATGCTCGATGAATTTTCAGGATAAACTCTATTGAAATCAAAAAAGCAATATGAAATATCAACCCGGCAGAATACAATGTGAGTCTTACAGAAAAGCAATTTGAGTCCCACAACAAAATTGTCGGAGATTTTATGCGCTATTAAAAATTACCTGTTTAGTGAATCGTTTTTGACTATAGTCGATAATGAGTTATGCTTAGATGAATTCCATTTTTCTGGAATAGGCAAGTAGCTCGGTGATAGATTTACAGTCAGCTTTTGCCATCATATTTCTTCTGTGAGCAACAATAGTATGTCTGCTGAGAAATGTTTTGTCAGCAGTTTCTCCTATAGATAATCCCTGTGCAAAGTACTGCAGGAGATCGAGCTCTCTGGCTGTAAAATTTACCTTTTCACTTTCTTGATACGCATTCACAGATTCCTGGATGACAGGGCAAATATATTGTTGTCCGCTTTCGATAGTTTTAATGCACTCCAATACTGTATCAATACCGGATGATTTACTGATAAATCCATTGGGTTGATAAGTCAATACATTCTGTATAATAGAAGGTGTCTGTACGCTGCTGCAAAAAATTATTCTGGAGGATTTATTGAGTCTTTTAATTTCATTAAATAATAATAATGAGTTTGTTTCATAGACAAAATAGTCTAAGAACACATAAATAGATTTTTTGTTATTGCTGATAATATAATCGATCAGCTTATCCTCTTTGGAAAAGGCTTGTATCGAACGAAATAATTTAGCTTTTTCTATAATGGTTGAAAAGGCATCGACAAACAGAAGATGGTCGTCAAAGATAATTGCTATCGAATCTCTGGTGCTTAAAGGCTTAAAATCCTGTTTATACATCTCTTTCTTTTAACTTTTCAAAATATTGAGGCATAACGTATAGAAAAAACACAATTTTCTGACAGCTAAATTTATAATAAAAAAATGCTACTACATAGAGTTTTGATGGCAATAAATTGTGTTTTTATACATGTGTATTTGCCTGAAGAGAATGATTCCTGTTATTTTGTTTTTAACCGGGAAAAATATTCTGAGTTGTTATTGTTAGTGGTGTGTTTATCCGGAGATGAATGTGGATTGCTTTCCGGGTCTGACAATAACAACTCTTTATAAGGCAACTGGTTAATTGGCAGGTTACTGTTTAAGGTAGAGTCTCTTTGGTTTGAACGACTGATTAGAGGAATAATAAGATCCTGCGTCCTTGTCTAATGGGAGATGAAGAATGATAGGTGGAGGTTTGCCCGTATATTTTCTTTTTACAATTCTCACCTTTCTAATCAGGAATTATTGACTGATTCGATTCTTGTTTGCTGAAGATAATCAGAGCATGGCACTTTGATATCCGGAATCTATATAGAAAAATATTGCTATTCGCTATTTAATTCATAGCAATATATTGCTATATATTATGATGTTTTTAATCTGTATATGCTACGGTTGCTACTTTTGCTACGCAGTCTTAATGTGTGAAAGAGCTGGGTGTGTTATTCGTTGTTAAAATTTCCTTTTTAGTTAAAAGTAAAAGGTCAGTATATCCTAAGAGACGTCAATTTTCTGAGAATAATTCTCATTTGCTCCTTTCACATAAGATAATTTTTGCAACTAAAGTATCTTGCTTATGAATAAATTTTTACAGAAAAATTCAAAAAAATCTTCAATACTGAAATTAACATTCCTGGTATTGTTTTCTTTGATGCTTCTTGAAGTTTCGGCAGAGGGTTCCGGTACCTGGGGGGTAACAGACACCAGACAGGTTAATCTGTTTGTATCAGCTACAGGTAGTAATGGCGGCGGCAATACAGGTTATGTCAACAGAGGTTTTATGTTGCTGCCTTCCTCTACCTCAACGTACAATCCCGAACACAGGCTATTTGTTCGGGTAAAGCCGGGAGAGACTGTATATTGGGGTTTCCAAATGACTACTTCTGCTAATGTTACTTTCACCTGGTATTATCAGAATAACCATACGGGATTTTATCCGACAGCGACCACGACCGGTGGTACTAATGGCCGTGTGCAGGTCCAGGCCCAATCTTTTAATCCGAGCAGTGCTGCACAAGGTAGGCCGGCAACTGCGGCTGCAGCTGCAGCAGGACCTTCTGCATTACCCGGAGGCAGTTATAATGCCTATTCTTTTACCAATAATACGGGAGTAGAGCGGACATACTGGCTGGAAACCAACACCCAAAATGTCGAATTCAACTATTGGGATATTACAGTAGCATCCGGCAATACTCGTCAACCCGGTCGTGTCTATTGTAAATACTGGAATACAGTCAACGAGCTTCCTAACAGCCCGGGAAATTCACGGTCAGATAATAGGAACTATCCGGCAAATTTTGGTTTTTATATACCTGTAGAAAATACCTATACCAATCAGGGATATTATGTAAAACGGATGATGCTCCCGGGAAGCAGTGGAGGATATACTGTGTTTTTTGCCAATCCTGATGGCCCGAGAGATAATTTAGACTATATACAGAATCGCCGATCTATCGGTGCGGTGTCTTATAATTCACATTTTCCTTTGTTTTTATCAGCACCTGATGCCAGTATATGGAACTCTGCCCCTTTGCCGGTGGCAGAATTTCAGGCGAGATTCTATAAAGCATCCAATTCACCGCTAAGAGGAGAAGCAGAATTTACCGTTACAATAGATAATCCTTCCATTGTAGATATCTTGGTGGACTTGAATGGTAATGGTGTGTATGATGCCGGTACGGATGTTGTCATTTCCAACAAGTATGATGCGCCCGGTGTATATACTGTATTTTGGGATGGCAGAAGGCCTAATAATGTGCCTGTAGAGAGTGGAACACCTATCCGGTTTATAGCTTCGCTGCTGTTTTATCCGGTACATTTCCCTATCTATGATATGGAACAAAGTCTGGGTTTGCAGCTCTACCATGTGAGACCTGGTGTATCTGCTGAAGATAAAGGATATTGGGATGACAGCGGGCTTACAGATGCATGTAACAATGCCGCCTCCGGCACTTGTGCTAATAATAATACTACCGCCAGCCGGAGAAGCGTTTTTGCCAATCTTACCGGATCTAAAGGTACATACAACTCAAATGACGGCTTGCAACAGAAAAGACACACATGGTGGGCTAATGGAGATTATGGTTTTAGCCAGAACCGCACCATTAATACTTGGACAGGTGCTTATAATGAAGAAATTATCAGGGAGATGATCTTTAATTTCAATGTCGATATTGATCTGAAAGTAGATAAGAATGTCTTAAACTATAATACCAATCAAGTAACATTTGAAATTGTGGCAAATCACCCGGCGATTGTTCCTGTAAATCCTAATCAACAGGCAGCCACGGATGTTTTTGTAGACGATGTTTTGCCTGCCGGATATACCTATGTATCTCACAGCACAGCTACAGGAACTTATAACCCTGTTACTGGGAAATGGACGATCGGGACACTGCCCGTTAATACTACCGCTACTCTGACCATGACGGCATCTGTCAATCCTGTAGGACCCTATCTGAATAGCGCACATATTGATGGTAACGAAAATGATGTAAATCCTAACAATAATACTGGCAGGGCTTCCATTATCAGCATCACAGGTAATGTATATAATGATAACAATGGTACCACAAATAATAGTGATGGTGATTTGGTCAACCAGACTTTGGGCTTAGTTGTGAATCTATATGATGCTTCCGGTAATTTTATCACCAGCACTTCCGTGCTTCCTGATGGAAGCTATGTATTCAATAATGTACTTCCGGGAAACGGATATCAAATTCAGCTGAGTAATTATCCCGGCAATACAAATCCGGGAGGAATTTCAGCAAACCCAGGTATCCTTCCTCCTGACTTTACACATGTCAGCTCATACGATAATGTTACTCCTGCTAATGGCATCAATGTGATCAATGTATCTGCTATGGTGAAAGAAGTTAGTGGGATTCATTTCGGTATCAATGAACCGCCTGCAGCCGTGGGCAATATCGAAACACCTCAACCGAATCCGGGCGGTACGGTAGCTGTGGATATTACTGATAATTTTGCAGGCTATGATGAAAATAACGGAATCATCGTTGCTCTGACTATTACAGCATTCCCTTCAAATGCTACCAGTATAAAAATTGGAACTGTCACCTATTATGCAACAGCAGGGGCAATTCCTGGAGGATGTGTAAGCTGTGCTGTTTTTCCTGCCAATGGTGTGACTGTCTCTGCCAATAATGATGGGAAGCCTGCCACAGGAAATGAAATAGCAATAGATCCGATAGACGGAGCTGTTACAGTTGTAGTTCCGTTTACCGTGACAGATAATGCGGGCTTGAAAAGTACAGAGGCACAACTGCAGATACCTTTTGAGCTACCCAACACAACCAATGCTGTCAACGATGAAAACTCTACCTGGATAAATACTCCGGTATCCGGTGATGTAACCACCAATGATTTTGATTTGGAAGGAAATACCCGGATATTCGGCTCATTCTTAAACCAGAACGGTTCAGGCATTCCTATTACAAGCGGAACCACCGTAAGAGGAACAGATAAAAATGGCAATACTGTAAATAATGCAGGGGCATTGACCTTCAACAATGATGGAACATATATTTATACTCCTGCTGGCGGCTTTACAGGAAACATCTCCGTGCCTTACTTTATCTGCGACAATGGCAACCCTGTTTCCTGCGATACAGCAGTATTGGAAATTACAGTATCAGATTTGCCTGCTTCATCCAACAGCGTAATAGCCAACAACGATGAGTACTATACACAAGAAAGTCCTGTGAATGCCAATGTCTTTGTTAATGATGCCGACCCGCAAGGCGACAGCTTCATTGTAACAGGTGTCAAACAAGGCAATACTACTATCCCGGTAGGAACACCTACACAGGTTAGCGGTGTGGATGAAAAAGGCAACCCGGTAGCTAACGCAGGCACCCTGACGCAAAATGCTAACGGAGCTATGACATTTATTCCGGCACTGAATTTTATCGGTACAATTACTTATAACTATACCATCACAGATAATTATACAGCTGCTCCTGCTTCAGACGATGCGATAGTAGTGATCAGAGTCAGCAGAAACGAGAATGCCAACAGAAGTCAGCCTGTCAATAATCCTCCATTTGCAGGAGATGATTTTGCCTATACAAGTGTCAATATGCCAGTAAATGGTAATTTCTCTGGTAATGATAAAGACCCGGACAATGACCCTGTCAGCATAAAAGATGAAAACGGAATCCCGGTAACTATCAATCCGAACGGTCCTAAAAACTCTGTCAAAACAGTAACTACAGAAAAAGGGGGAGCGATAGAATTCTTCTCTGACGGTACATATACTTACACTCCTCCGACAGATTATATCGGACCGGACAAAGTGGTGTACGAAATCTGTGATGTGACTATTATCGAACCGCAACCGCTTTGTGCACAGGCTACTATCCACTTACTGGCAGGCGCAGGATTAGACATTTCAGGGAATGTGCTCCATGACGGCAATGGTATGACAGACAATAACGTCAACGGCCTGGGTACTAATATAGAAGATAAGGTGTATGCTGTCCTTACCGATATAGACGGGAAAGTGATCGCAGGCACTCTGGTAAAAGAGGATGGTTCCTATGAGTTCATCAACCTTCCGTTTGGCAAAGACTATATAGTCCTGATAGATACACTGCTGAGAACGAAAGACGAAATAGTTATCCAGTCCACTATACCTGCCGGATGGGTAGCTACCGGAGAAATTATCGGTTTGATACAGGGTCATGATGGTGCTGTCAACGGCAAAAGCACTGATATAAACAGGCCGAGAACGCATATTGCGAATATTAACTTCGGTATTCAGCAGCCACCGCTGGCAGATACAAAGCTCTATAATGTAGCCAATACAGCATTTGAAAAGAGAGACAGCCAGGATCCATTGTATCCGAATGAGCCCGGCTTTGAGAATTTCTTCATTATCCCCACATCGAGTACATACCTGACTGGCAACGGATTAGGCGGCTCACTGACCGGTAGAGATGCAGAAGACTGTCCTAACCCGATGGATTGTAATACCGGCAAAACATTCCGGTTCGGTACGGCCCTTCCAAGCACAGTAGTATACTATAACTATGGCGGTGAAACCGGTATCCGAAGATTACAGACGGGAGACTTTATCCCTGATTATGAACCGGAAAATCTTATTGTTGCTGCCCGCGAAGGTTCCGGAATGAGCGACGACCCGGTTGGATTTACTTATTCATTGGTAGACAACGCTGGCTTTCCGAGTGCTCCTGTCAGCTATATGATACTTACTGAAAGTGCACTTCCTGTAGAGCTGTTATTCTTTACTGCCAGGGCCGCAGAATGTAAGGTAATATTGAGCTGGTCAACTGCATCAGAGCTGAACAACGATTACTTTGAAGTTCAGAAAAGTACAGATGCCACAGTATGGACGACTATCGGTAAAGTGGATGGAAACAGCACCACTAACTACAAAAATGATTATTCCTTTGAAGATGAAGTCAGTCAAAATGCTGTCATTTATTACAGATTAAAACAGGTAGACTTTGATGGGACTGCTGAATACCATCATACCATTACAGTGGAAACTAAAAGATGTAATGCTGCTCAGATTTCACTGTTCCCTAATCCTGCTAAAAATATATTGAATATAAAAGTCAGCAATTCTGACCGGATAAATATGCATATCACCATTATAAATGCCGTAGGTAGAATACTCCAAAGCATCAGTACAAACAATACACTCACGCCGATTGATATAACCGGATATCCTGCCGGAACCTATTTCTTACAAATCAACATCGATAATGGACAATCGGAATCAATGCCGTTTGTCATTATAAAATAAAAGTGCGTAATCACAATTATACAATTACACATTCAGTCACGCTTTTATGCGCACTTTTGGAAGCTGTCTTTTTAAGGCAGCTTCTTCTTATCTGCTATCTGTTGTTTCAGATATTCGGCTGCATATTGAAAGGTTGATAAGTATAAAGAGAAATACCTGTATGAAAGTATTGTTTTCTGTATCCGCTTGTCTATCGCCATATATCTGAATAATGGTTCAAAATATTTTATCGATATTCATTTTTACCAAATACTAAAAAATAATAACTGCATGCGTTTCTTAATATTATTCCTTTTGGGGTTCTTGATGAATCCGAATTTGTATGCACTGGACAAAATGACCAAAGAGGAGAGTGTAACAACAATCAGGACCTTGCTGAAAAAAATGAAGAATAAAGAGATCTCAAAAGATACGTTAAATAAAGAAATCACTCTCCTGACCAATGATCTGTTGAATGAGGCCATCTATTTTGACCGGTATGAAATAGAGGACTTGCTAGAGCCTTACAAAAAGCATATTACCGAAAATGAAGACAGAGTAGCTCTGATCAATTATTATATCTATCTGTCCAACAATGCTTTGTTTTCCAATCGTTTTGGCGAAAGCAATTATTATCTCGGAAAAGCTGAAAAAGAAGTGGAAAAATTCGATAAAGGAAAACCTTTGTTAGTGTTTTATAACAGACTAAATCTATATGTCGTGCAGGAAAATTACGACAAGATTATTGATCTGTATAGGGAATATGAAGATTATCTGATGGATTTCCCAAAGCTTCTGAATGAGGGCAAGCTGGATCTGAATATAGCCAGAACGTTCAACGCTATGATCGAGCCAGTAACGGAAGTCTACGCTGTGAAAGGCAGAGCAGAAGAGGTAGATAAGCTAATGGATTTGGGAGGTCAAATGTTGCATTATTTCGCTGTGATGAAAGAAAAGGATCACAGAGCGGGTTTTGTGGGAGGATATTTTTCCCAGAAATTCCATTATTTCAAAATGGAGTTCCACAAAGCATTGCATATAGATAAAAATATAGCTGTTGCCGGGAGGTTCTTAGATAGCATGGTCATTCTGATAAACGATGTCGGGATACATACAGAAGCATTAGTAAGCAACTATTATAACGCTGTTTATGAATCGAAGGTTCGCTATTTCCTGAAGACCAGCCAGGCAGACAGTGCAAAATTCTATATACGTAAAATAGAAAGTGATCCTATTATTGAGCCTATGAATTTTTACAGAACCAAAGAATGGCTGGCGGAGACAGAGGCAATGGAAGGAGATTACAGAAATGCCTATCTGATATTAAAATCTTCTGTGAATGCAGTGGACAGTATCAACAATACTGTGTTGAATGAAATGGATAATCTGCTGTATGCCTATATTGAAGCTGAAGAAAAGCAGAAAGAATTAGTAAAGACTGAAAAGCAAAAATATCAACGTACGGTGGCTTTTATTGTCATCATTGCTGTATTGTTATCTGTTTCAGGATTGGCTTTTTACCTCATGCGGAGAAAAAACCGCGAAGCCGGTAAGCATATCGAAGAGCTGAACCAGACTGTTAATTTTCAGATAGTGCTGATGGAAGATATGAAAAACCGTACTGTTGCTGAAGAAAGAAAACGCATGGGAAGAGATCTCCACGACGAGATCAGTTCTGGTATCTCCGCTATTCTGTATAAAATTGAAGCGCTAAAATTAGAAAATCCACCAGGCAAACACACACAATTTGAGCAAATCATCTCACAGTTGCAGGATGTGCACAGGAAATCAAGAAGCATTAGCCATAACTGGTATAGGAGCTCGCAGCAGATACAGGAATTACTCTTCAGTACTCAGATCAGCACATTGGTCTATACCATTCTGCCTAAAGATAAATTTGAAGTCAATATAGAAATAGACGAATCATCCCTGCAATATACTGATACCGAAATCAGGATAGAATTTATCAGGATCATCCAGGAAGCTGCAGTGAACATTCTCAAACACTCCAAAGCATCAGTTGTCAATATTCTGCAATATTATGAGCACGGAAAATTACATCTGGCAATAGTTGATAATGGCATAGGCATTAAGCATAAAAGGAGTTCAAAAAGTAACAATTCTCTTGGATTACAGTCTATCAAAGACCGGATACAAAATCTGAAGGGTACACTCGAAATTCTGGATAACCGTGAAGGCGGGACAGAATTGAGGATTAATATTCCAGTTAAATAATGGTATTCATTCTTTTGTATGTCGTCATTAAATGCATTCCTCATATTTGTATAAGTTACACAGGTTTTTCATTGAATGAAGATCAGTAGAGTGAATCTAGGCATAATGGAGAAAAAAGTCAGATAGATCATCTTTTGGGATTTGCAGGAAAAGTGGCCAATCACTGATGACAGATGAGCTTTTAAGATTTATTACGATACTGCTAACAGCTTTTTTTATTATATTATAAAAAACGATAGTTATGATCAGGTCTGTATTCTTATTGAGTTGTTTGTTGATGAGTGTTCTGGTTCAGGCTAAAGTCCAGCCTGATATTGTGCTGGAAAGTTTTGCAACAGGCTTTTCTTCACCGGTTGCAGTCAGAAATGATGGTGTGAATGAAAAATTGTACGTTGTACAACAAAACGGGGAAATCTATATAGTAGATCAGAATGGAGTGAAGCAATCTGCTCCGTTTTTAAATATCACTTCCAAAGTTCTGTCAGGAGGAGAAAGAGGTTTGTTGGGAATGGCATTTCATCCCGATTTTCAGAATAACAGATTGTTTGTGGTGAATTATACCAGAAGGAATGACGGGGCAACAATTATTGCTGCTTACAAAGCAAATGAGGCAAATACTTCCATAGCAGACCCCAATTCTGAAAAAATACTATTAACGATCGCCCAGCCTTATTCCAACCACAATGGAGGTGATGTTCATTTTGGAGCAGACGGATATCTTTATATAGGTATGGGTGACGGAGGCAGTGGAGGAGATCCTGAAAATTATGCACAAAATCCACAGAGCCTGCTCGGTAAAATGCTGAGAATACATCTGGACACAGACTCTACATACAGTATCCCCGCTGACAATCCGTATGCGGGAAGTGTTTTGCATCGAAAAGAAATCTGGGCTATGGGACTCAGAAATCCCTGGAGATTCAGCTTCGACAGATTGAATGATGATTTATGGATCGCTGATGTAGGTCAGAGTGCAAGAGAAGAAGTGAATGTAGCCAGAAGCCCGCGCACCGGAGGAGAAAATTACGGTTGGCGTTGTTTTGAAGGAGAACAATCGTATAATACTAGCGGCTGTTCATCATCTGCAGCATATACTTCTCCGATTTTTACTTATAACAGGACAACTGCAACAGGTGGACAATCCATTACCGGTGGATATGTTTACCGGGGAACCCAACATCCGGATCTGTACGGTTATTATGTATGTGCAGATTACATATCCAGGAATTTCTGGTTGCTCAAACAGGAAGAAGGCGAGTTGGAAGTAATTCTGAAAAGCAATGTTCAGGTGGGTGTTACCTCGTTTGGAGAAGATATACATGGAGAATTGTATGCTGCTGCTTCGAATGGTAATATATATCGGGTCGGAAGTAAATGTTCTGATTTGAGAATAGCAAATGCTTTTATTACGCCTACATCTTGTCCCGGTGAGCCGGATGGGAAAATTTTAGTGGCGATGGCAAATCCTTCCGGAGAGTATAATTATTTGTGGGACAACGGATATACTTTTCCTGAAATTGCTAATATTGATACAGGTTGGTATCATATACAGATTAGTGATGATCAGGGATGCGTGCTGATGGATAGCTTTGAGATGAGATCAGTGAAATCAATACCTGAAATTATTCGTTCAGGAGATACTTTACGGACTGATCTGGATGGGGACTACCAATGGTTTGTTGACGGAGAAAGAATTATTGGAGCCAATAACTATTATTTGATACCGGATTCCAATGGTGCATATCAGGTAGAAGTCATAGATGATAGTAGCTGTGTATTAATGTCAGATATCTTTGAATGGAATATAAATTTCTTAAGCGACAGATTTTTTCCTGAAGATGTAAAAGTGTTTCCTAATCCGGCGACTGATCTTGTGACGATTATGGCTCCGGAAAATTTAAGGCTGCAACAAGCCACTATCAGAATATTTGATAGTAACGGCAGAGTTGTTTTTGAAGAGCATCACAGAGAACTGAGCCGCCCGGTATCTTTTACTAAATTCCCTTCCGGACATTATTTTATTGAAATTTATTCTGAAGAGTCCGGATTTAAAGGAATGGCGAGAGTAGCTAAAATTTTAAATTAGTCTTTACCTATGACCATTCTTTTACTTTCTTCCATTAATAATAATTGATATTGTAATTATTTGTTGCTAATTATTAATAATTGCTTGTTTAATGTTTTAATAACCATAAATAATTAGCTGATTACATGAATTGTTAATTCTAATCCTTAATTTAATACATAGATAAAAAATTATAAAATATCTGTGTATTTGGAGAAAGTTAAGATTTTGCAAAAAATTACTTTTTAGTCTACTGAATATATAGAGTTTATAGAAAATGACTATATTGCACTACCAAATTACAGTTACAATAAACTCGGCTTATGAAAACATACAAAAGATTTACGTTCGACGGACAATTGACTGCTGAGCAGTATTTGTTTTTCCAAAAAAATGGATTTATTCATTTCGAAGGTTTTGCATCTCAGGATGATGTAAAAGCGATCCTTGATTCACTGGAGCCTGTTCAGGAAGATTGGGTAAGCAGAAATGTACAGACCATTAATGGTATTCCTATCAAATATGGTAAAGATGTGGACGGAAGGAGCATTGTGCACAGATATGCTTTTACCTCTCAGTTCTCTAAACCGGTAGAAGCATTTGCTACCAGTGCCAAATTGGAAAAAATGCTGGAGTTAATGCCGGAAGATGCGCGTATCGCGTTGAACGAAAAAGATGGAGTAGTTTTCAACCATTATGTAAATGTAGAGGGGAGCAATTTCTTTGAAATGGGCTGGCATACCGATAGTGCAAGAGATTTATTCTATGGTAAAAAAGTCAACCCGATGTTGAATGTAGGCTTGTATCTGGATGATTCACCGGTATCTAAAGGTGGTTTGAGAATTCTACCGGGCACGCACAGCCAGGGAGTATTTCAAACACTATTCAAAAAGAAATATTTCGTAGATCATAAAGAGGATGAAAACGAGGTAGCCGTGGAAGCAAAAGCAGGTGATCTGGTGATCCACGATGGTCGCATGTGGCATAGAGTAGCAGCTGCGGGAGTTTCAGGTGAGGCCAGCAGAAGAAGAGTAATGTATATTCCGGTTATAATTGGAAAATATCAGCCGAAAGACGAGAACAGCAAAGCACCGTTCTATCATAAGTTCAGCCATTTGGTAGGAGACAGCAAAAAGACTAAATTAGGCAAAAAGAAAAAAGTAGCGGCATGAGTCAATGGGCTGTGATTACAGGGGCTAGTAGTGGAATTGGATTATCTATTGCAAGATTACTGGCAGAGAAATCTTATCACCTCTTACTGGTAGGAAGAAATGAAGAAAGGTTAAATAAATTATCTGAAGAGCTGAATACCAGATATCAGGTGCAGGCGGCAGCATTTGTTGCTGATCTGGGAACGGATGAAGGTATTGCTGCTTTGGAAAACAAAATACAGTCCATCGGTACATCTATAGAAGTTCTGGTGAATAATGCCGGAATTGGTATCTGGGGCAAATTTGCAGAGATAGACTGGAAACGTCAGGCGCAAATGCTTATGCTGAATAATACTGCTCTGCTTGCGCTGACTCACAGCGTATTGCCTTATTTATTGAAAAATAAAAAAGGATATATTCTGAATATTGGCAGCACGGCATCTTTTCAGGCAGTACCCGGAATGGCAGTATACAGCGCATCGAAAGGATTTGTTGTGCAGTTCAGCAGAGGATTGCATGAAGAGCTGACAGGTACCGGAGTACAGGTGACGTGTGTGAATCCGGGAGCTACCGAAACAGCTTTTGTAGAAAGAGCAGGAATGCAGGGGTCTTCTTTAGAGAAACAGGCAGAAAAATTCAATATGAGTCCGGATGAAGTGGCAAGAATTGCCGTAGATGCCATGTTTAATCAAAAAAATGTGGTGACTACAGGGTTGCTCAATCAGCTGAATTATGTAGCATCCAGGATATTGCCGAAGAAAATTCTGGAAAAAGGAGCAGCCAGCTTATACCTGAAGGATTTAAAATAGGTCATTGGTTGTGAAAGGACATTGTAAGTCTTTTAATAAATAATTTTTAGTGGTGATTGTCGGAGGGTTTATCCCTCCGATTTTTTTTAGTGAATGGCTATGTATTGCAATATCAGCAGATAAAAGAGAGTTTTTATACAGGTGTCAGATATTCAAAAATTTGGCTCATACTTTGTTAAAGGATTAAATTGTATAAAAACTAACCATGAAACCATTTACCTATCTGACCATTTTCGGTACTATGCTCATGATGCCTTTGGGCGTATTTGGGTTAGATGTCAGTTCATCTGTAACATCAGTGACCGTATATCCCAATAAAGCCAGAGAAACCCGTGCCGGTAAATTAAATATTACTCAAACCGGGGAACAGGAAATTGTTTTTGGAGATATTTCCAGATATATCGACCCGCAGTCATTGCAGGTATCTGTTCCGGGATTGAATATTTTGTCGGTATCTACACGCACCAATTATCTGGGTAAAAAAACAGATCAGGTCCAGCTCAAATCCTGGAAAGATTCTTTGGAGCAGATTCAGGATGAGCGTACATGGCTGCAGGAACGCATAGCAGTAGCACAGGGAGAATTGAAGTTGTACGAGCAAAATCTTTCTGTAAATGGTGACCAAACCGCTCTTTTTCCCAAAGCAGTGGAAGAGCTGGCTACATTGTATAAAACCAAAACGCTGAAAATTCGGGAACAATTAATACAGCTCAAAAAAGAAGATAAATCGTTATCGGAAACTATTACAAAATTACAATCTCAGATCAATGCTGCCGGAGGCACTAGTCAGCCGGTACAGGAAATTGTCGTCAAAGCAGTGGTAAATAAAGTAGCTGTGTTGGATTATAATATCCAGTACATGGTATCCAATGTGAGCTGGAGTCCGATATACGATCTACAGGCATCCGGAATGAATCAGCCGGTGCAGGTGAAAATGCGTGCAAAAATTGTTCAGAATACCGGTTATGACTGGAAAAATGTACAGCTGACACTATCTACAGCTCAACCACAAACCAATCAGAAACTTCCGGATTGGAGAACTGAGTTTGTGAATTTCAGAGAGATTTATCAGGGAACTTATCTAAACGAAGTAGTGATATCGGCTTCAAAATTTGAGAAAAAAGCCATGTCTGCTGCTCCAAGTCTTGATCAGATCGGATATGAATATGAACAAGTTGCTGAATTGGTAGAATCTGCAACTGCACAATTGTATCAGATCAATCGTACACAAAATATATCGTCCACCAGTACGGCTCAGTTAGTAGAGATTTCATCCGTGGATGTAACCGGAATTTTTGAATATGCATCTGTTCCTAAAAAAGATTTAGGAGTCTATCTGGTAGCGAAAGTTCCTGATTGGGGTTCATATAATCTGCTCAATGGTCCTGCCAATATCTTTTTTGATGGTACTTATGTAGGTCAGGTTCAGTTGAATGCTCAGTCTGTTCAGGATACGCTGACATTATCTTTGGGCAGAGATGAGCTGGTGTTTATCGACAGGCAGGAACTGAAAAATGTGACTTCTAAAAAAGTAATCGGTTCCACAAAAAGAGAAGATAAAACTTTTGAAATCACTGTTAAGAACAATAAAAAATCAGCTCTTGACGTAGTAGTATATGATCAGATTCCTATAAGCAGACAAAAAGATATAGAAGTCATCCTGAACGAATCTGATAAAGCTAAATACAATGCTGAAACCGGAAAATTGGAATGGACGGTTACACTGAAACCAGGCGAGTCCAAAAAGATACGATTCAGCTATACCATTAAATATCCTTCTGACAAGAACATCGTTCTTCAGTAGTATTGTCAGACGAAGGTTTACGTAATTGGTAGGGGTTGTCCGGACAGGGCAGCCCCTCGTTTTTATGTGATAATGTATCAAAACACGTCATTCGCATTTAACTTTTTAGCGAATGTTCGACAGATAATTATCCAAAGAGATAGCCACGAATTCACTAATAATAGATAAATATTCTTATTTCTTTCCTGAACAGCCCGTCTGATGATAAATAATGATAGTTGTTCTACTACGAATTTAGTGGAGATCCTACTCCGTCTTGAAAGTCGGAAATAATCGATTTGGTATAGTTTACGAAATGGAGAAAAGAGCCTGTGATTAATTTTCATTTTGAGAAAATCGCTTTATAATGACCTCGAAGGGCGGTGTCTTGAGCCTGCCGAAAGGGTCTGATATTTATAGATAAACAGATAGTTATAGCGATGTGACTCCGAAGGAGTCATACTTCTTACGGTGTCTCCTTTTTCTATAAACATTGAATCCCTTCGGGATTAAAAATCAGGTTTCTTTCATGACCGTCTAAATCATTTCCGTTAAAATGATGGTAAAGCCATTATAATAAAAGCTTCTTTATTAAAATACAATTCGTGTATTAGTGGCAAACTATAAACCTTTAAATGCGAATGCCGCGTAAAATAGTCTAAGCTATTTTAAAGTTTTAGAATGGTTAATGCCGATACAATAGATGTTTAGTACAATTAGCCAAGGGTGAAATTGGACTATTACAGATATGTAATCGGTATCATTTTGTAAAAAGAATTATTAGGACCTTAATTTCATACATACAAAAAGCCAATGCGAATGGCATTGGCTGAATAAAAGATGAAATTATACACCCGCTAGGGCATAATTTTAATAAACTCTATACGATCCCGGAAGTCTTACATCCTGTAGCTCTTCTTCTGTATATTTAGGTTTTCCTATTTTATCAAAGTCAAATTGCAGAGTAAATCTGAATGTATTATCCAATGGATTTCTTTGACGGGATGTTGGTACCAAATAAGAAAAATCAAGGCCAAATACGGAGTATTTTACGCTTACTCCCGCAGTGAAATATTTTCTGTTACCTTTCAGCGCATTCTCATTGAAATAGCCGGCTCTCACACCAAACTGTTGGTCATACCAGTATTCTATACCCACGGAATACATAAACTCTCTCATTTCTTCCTTGAAACCTCCCGGTGCATCAGCAAAAGATGAGAACATTCCCGCAATCGGAGATTTTTGTTTGTATACAAAGTTACCATTCTCGTCACGGACTGTATCAGGAGTGGGAACTAAAAGCTTATTGATGTCTGCATAAAATGCAATCTCATTATATTCATTAGGGAAAAGCCTGAAGCCAGCTCCGATACCGAGATTAGTAGGAATAAAGTCTCTGTTCTGAGCATCCTCTGTATAAGATATTTTAGAACCAATATTAGTCAATGCCAAACCAGCCGATACAATACCTTTTTTGTCGCCTTTTAGTTTCAACTCCTGCATATAAGTAGTTGTCAGATCCACACCTACTGCATTACCGGCCTTTACTTCTGTGCTGCTGACTTCCTGTCCGGCTGCAAGATTAGAATGGATATATCTGATAGCAGTTCCCAAAGAAAATTTGTCCGATAGCTTTCTGGAATATCCGGCATCAAATGCAAATTCTCTGGGTCTGAAATCTCCGTTGATATTTCCGAGGTAATCCGTGAAAGTAATATTTCCAAGACTGAAAAATCTCAATGAAGTATGGAATGTCTGTAAATCGTCAATTTTGAAGTAACCACCTACGTTTGCCAAAAAAATATCTGATATCCCTAAGTTTTTCAGCCAGGGAGTATAAGATAAGGCAATACCCATTTTTTTCTCTGAAAACACCAGCTTCGAAGCATTGTAATAAGTTGCGGTTGCATCCGGAGAGGTGGCTATCCCGACATCACCCATACCGCCTGAACGGGCATCAGGTGTGATTCTTAAAAATGGAACAGCGGTACTAACTGTATTTACACGACCGACATCAGAAGATGAATTGTTTTGTGCGTTTGCCTGAGATATAATAGATGTTGCGAATGAAAATAATAGTATTCCCTTTGTAAATGCTTTTGTCATGTTAAATGGTTAATCTATCACTTAAATGTATAAAGGTTAAAAATATTGTTTTTTGAAACAAATTATCTTAATAAAACTAATTTTTGGTACTTAAAGGCTTTGTCGCCCTTGCTATCTTTTACAGAAACCTTATAAATATAAACACCTTTTCCTATTTTATCACCATACTCATCCAGGCCATCCCAATGTAATTCACTGACCCTTCGGGATCCGGACATATGATATGTTTGCAAGGTTTTGACAAGCTTACCGTTTACTGTATAAATTTCAATTCTTACATCTAAAGCATCTCCGGGTCTGTTGTGCTCAAAGCTGAATTGAGTATTGGTCGTAAACGGATTCGGATAATTCAATACATAATACAATGCCAGTTCAGCTTTGTCCTCTACTATAAATTCAGTATATCCCTCGCCGGAGTTATTTAAGACATCCCAGGCTTTGATGCTTACTTTGTGCCTTCCATTTTCCAGATTATTAAAAGGATATTTTACCTGACCTTTTGAATAATCACCAATGTCGCCTTCATAAAAGGCATTCAGTATAATAGGTTGTTTGGAATCTTCGTTTAAGATGGCTGTAATATCGTGACCCAGACCGGTTCCTGAAGTATTGATACCATTTTCATCTTCCAGCTTAATGAACAGGTTAGAGTTTTTTGAAGCAATTCCTCCAAAAGCAAAATTTTCATCATCAATGAACACATCTACTATAGGACCTTTGTTGTCCAGGGGAATACTGTCAGTAACCCCGCCTACAGTAATATCAAAGTCGTGCCCGGCTGCATCCCATTCACTGTTGCTTCCATAATAACTGAGCTTACCCTGACCATAATTGTAGTTAATATCTTTAGGTACAATAAATGTAAGTTCAAATTTGCCGTTTTGACTCTGAGTTCTGCCCTTATACAAAATATTATTTCTTGCATTGAAATTGTATTTCGGACTTTCAGTCTTATTACTTAATGTGCTTAGAATAGCCATTTTATCATATACAGTAATATTGACAATCCCGTTGAAATTATTGGATAGCTGTCCGTTTTCTCTGACCTCACCTTTGATCGTAACCTTTGCCAGGGATTTAATAGTATCGCTGGGAACAGAATGGGATAGAATTTCTGTAGTTACAATTTCGTTTTTGCTGAAAGAAAGCTTTAATGCCGGATCACCAAAAAGTGCAAATTTTCTGTTGTTTTCTCTGGTGTTGGTGGCATTTTTAGTCCTCAGAAAGATATCTCCTAATGTTCTGTCTCTGTTGGCAGATGCCTGCATCAGCTGATTGGTGAAGTTTTCATTGATAATTCTGTTTTTGTCAGAAAAAACCAATCTCGTTGTACTGACCAATGCAATAGCACCGCCGTCTGTTTTTAATAGTACCCGCTCACCGGCGGAGTACCTGTTCGGTAAATCAAATCTGGTAAATTCACAGGTAGCTGTACAAAACAGAAAAAGCTTTTCCTTATTGCTCCATCGATTGATATCGTCAAAAGTCAGGATTTTTTCGTCTGTCAATCCGTTGGGACCACCATGACCCACAAAATTCAGATAAAACAGACCTGTATAAATTTTATTGTTAAGCGCCTCGTTGACGTCAGGATATCTTTGTCCTCCGGAAACCGATTGTTGTTTGAATGCGTCCAGATAGATTTTAGTCACATTATAATTAAGGTATTGATTCTGGATAATATCAGCTACCTCATTGGCATCTCTGATGTGAATATTATTATCTCCGTCATCGGCTACAAACGCCACATGATTACGCCAGTCGCCATATGCTTCCTGAGAATAGTATCTTTTGATCTTTTCTACTGCTATCTGAGCTTTTTCGATATTGTCTACAGTGATCCTGCCAACGGCAATATCTAAGAGATGCGTAGTGGTATTGATGACATCTGCACCCTCAGTGTCATCCAGAAAACCAAAATAGTCGTCTGTTACATAAGTCTCAACGGTTTGGAAGGATTGCGAGCTTTGGTAAGACGGCAATAAAAATTCACCCAGTTCCCTGTTATTGAAATTTCCGTTGCCGAACAACAAAAGATATTTTGGAGCAGTACCGGGCGTTGAAACCGCTCTGTCATAAAACATTTTGACAAAGTTTCTGATAGCAGTAAGGTCATTGTTACCGGAAGAGAATTCATTGAATATTTCTTCAGCATCTACCGCATGATAAGAATATCCTTCTTGCTGTAAATGAAAATCCCCGATCGCTCTTGCTTGTGAAAGAAGGGATTTTCTTGTGATAATGAGATAATCTGCCTGATCTAAAGCATGCAGGTTCTGATTGTTGATCTTACCTATAGCTATAGGAGTGAGCAGGGGAGTCTGAAATGCAATAAATTCCCTTAAAATACTTGTATTAGCTTTAAAAGTTCCGTTGCCTGCATTGATTTGCTGGATATTAAAAAGATCAGTAATATCCCAAACGGCTAAGTTACTGTTCCAGTTTCCTATCTGAAATTGTGAGATTGATCCGGTACCTACTGATTGCACAGATCTGAATTGCAAAGGCTCCTGATTGTATATCAGGTTTCTCTGAACATTTATAGTAATGAAATCCGGCCAGGCTTTGGAGTTATAATCCGGTCGGTTATAATTGATGAGGATAGGAATTGTGCTTCCCGGACTATTCAGGGTGAAAGATGTTTCTGAATAATTGGCTGCATTAGCGAGATATGAGCTTCCTACAGATGAGATGGTGATATTTCTAAGTACAGTGCTGTTGGAGCTTACCTGAAATAAGCTGGAAGATGTCGTTGATTTTGCTGCGAGCCCCAGTGAGATTTTTGCCGGAGTACTGCTCAGTATATTAGGAAAGCTGAAATTATATTGCAATTGATTGCTGGCCGCAATTTCGTGACCTAACCAGATTCTTCCTGATTCCAGAAGATTATCTTCATTATCTTCTACATTTTGATAATCGTCAAATATCTGAATGGTTTTATCGGCATTGTCTGAGATATCCTGACGGGTGCTGATCCTTAGGCCCTGTCCTCCGCTAATGGTAATAAAGTATGATTTCTGGTTTGTATACAGGTTTTTTGTGTGCTTGAAAGTCTGACTGGTACCATCATACTTCCAGGACTCAGGACCTTCGAGATAGGCATGAACTTCCAGGCTTTGCCCTTGTCCGTATACCTTTATAGGAATTTCTCTGATATCATCTGTTCTTTCAGCTCCGGCCAGCTCCGGTAGCATACCGCCTCTATGGCCATAAAGCTTGATTTCTCCGGCTTGTATATTTTGAACATTGATGCCAAGTTTTTCAAAAAATGCGGCATCCATTTTATATACACCATTTTTCTCTACACCTATTTTATACCAGTTGCCGGATGCCAGCAGGGAATTACTTGCATATTGCTGTGTAGCTTGGGCGGTTCTCGCAGAATTGTTATGATTAAATTGAATGCTAAAAGATTCAAGGACTTCAATCTCATTGCCTGATTTTCTGAAAGGCAGAATTTCAACGGTACTGATAACGGATCTGTTTTGGATACCATGCTGGATTTTTATCTGCCAGTCCTCATTAATAACCTCCAGCTGCTCTCTGTTAAGCAGATCAGCAGATATTTTTTTACTGCTGATGACCTGAATATTTCCGGAAAGACTGATATTTCCATTTTTTTGAAAACTGAATACTGGCAGGTAATTATATTGAGAAGAGAAGGCTGCTCCTGTGAAAGAAAGGTTTTCTGAGTTGTCTTTCCAAAGTATCTGAAAATCTTCGGCTTTGGCAGAAACCGAGCATAAAAGGAATGCAACCAAAAGAATTTTGTTGCTGATGGCCGACAATAATTTCTCGCTCAACATTTATAATAATAGTTAGCTTGTTTCGTTAAAGATAAAGATTGAGATAGTAAATAATGGAATCGATACTTATTTTTTACAGTACAACATGTAACAAATACAAAATAAACTGTATTTTAACGAAGTTTTAGTGTGGAAAGAGTATTTGAATTACTAAATGTTATAAATATCTTTGTTCTTCTGAAAAATAAAGTATCAAATAAAATAATGATAGCTCGTCAATTAACGAAAGGATTACTAGGGGTAGCAGTGATGGGGTTGGTGCTCTCTGGTTGTAACAAAAAAGAAAAGTCAAATGCGACTGGATGGAACTACAACGATCCTAAGTGGGGAGGTTTTAGTGTTGCTAAAAATAAAGAGCAAAAAACCGGTCCGAACTTGGTTTTGATTGAAGGTGGTACTTTTGTAATGGGAGTTACCGAACAGGACGTGACTTATGAGCACAATAATATTCCAAGAAGAGTAACTGTATCTTCTTTTTATATGGATGAGACAGAAGTTGCGAATGTTCACTACAGAGAATATTTATACTGGACTGAAAATGTTTTCGGAACAGACAATCCGGAGATTGTGCGTAAAGCATTACCGGATACTTTGGCGTGGCGTTCAGAATTGGCTTACAATGAGCCATATGTAACCCAGTATTTCAGATTCCCTGCATATGATAATTATCCTGTAGTAGGTGTTACCTGGGAACAAGCGAGAGATTACAGCCAGTGGAGATCGGACAGGGTAAATGAAATGTTGCTTATCCAGAACGGCTATCTGGAATTTTCTTCAGATCAGCAAGGTGCAAATAACTTTAATACAGGCGCTTATATGAGCGGTCAGTATCAGGGTGCACAAGGTAAGAAAACGATAAAAGACAATAATCCTAACGGAGAAGGTACAAGACCTGTAACCATGTCTGATGGTATTGTACTACCGGAATACAGACTTCCTACAGAAGCAGAATGGGAATATGCAGCTCTTGCACTGAAAGGTACACAGCCAATTGAAGGAGAAGAGGTAGTGGCGAACAGAAGAATCTATCCATGGGATGGTGCTACGGTGAGATATCAAAAGCACAATAAGAATCAGGGTATGATGCTGGCTAACTTCAAAAGAGGCCGTGGAGACTACATGGGTCTTGCAGGTGCTTTAAACGATAAAGCAGAGATTACTTCTGATGTTTATGCAAATATGCCTAACGATTTTGGCCTTTTCAATATGGCAGGTAACGTATCTGAGTGGGTTGAAGACGTTTACAGACCAATGACTTTCGCAGATGCTATGGACTTGAATACATTCAGAGGTAACGTTTTCATGAAAGTAAAAACTGATGAATCTAATGTACCTGAATTAGATGAAACGACCGGAAGACTCCAGATGATAGTTCAACCTGAGGAAGAGCTGGAGAATCGCAGAAACTATAGAGATGCATATGCTGTGAACTATGGTGATGGTGACGAGCGCTCTAAAGTTTTATACGAGGAACAAACTACTTTGATCAGCGATAAAGCAAGGGTTTACAAAGGTGGTTCATGGGCTGACAGAGCATTTTGGTTATCACCGGGAACAAGAAGATACCTGAATCAGGATCAGTCTTCTGCTACCATTGGCTTCCGTTGCGCAATGATCAGATTAGGATCACGTGATGGCGGCAAAGGAGGAGGCAATAATTTCTCTGAAAGCAAAAAGGCTAAGGCGAAAAACGCAAAAGCAAGAAAATAAATTCGAACGATTTTATAGAAGACCGTCCATTGTGACGGTCTTTTTTGTTTTTGTACTATTTGCTGGTGAAAACATTATATCTGATACATTAAATAGACGTTTCATGTTGTGGATAGCGATGAACCGGATTTATTCAGGATACTTTAGATAGATTTTAGCTCTATCCGGTAGTAGCGAATGCTTTTCAAAATAAAGGTCATAAATGCTTTGTAATAGTAAAGGAAATAGTCTGGCTTTTAAAATTATAGAAGCTAATACAGAGCTATATCTGTAGACAATTAGATAGAAACGACCTTGGTTCCCAAAGCGGGAGGTAATTACATCAGTGGAAGAAATGCTCTGAACAGAAATAAGTCTGTGGAAGAGAATGTTACGGATTGAAAAACTTTTTGAATTCACCTGCCACTTCTTCCGGGAATTCCATCATAGCCATGTGTCCGCAGGGACTATAGATTTTGACTTTGCTGCCGGGGATATCTCTATGAAATTTTTCTGCATGTGCGACAGGAATGATGACATCTTCCTGTCCCCAAATGATGAGTGTAGGTACTTTTATAGACTGTATTAATGTTGTATCAGGTCTCTGCCCGCAAGTAGCAAGAGATGTAAGAGTACGGATATTGCCTTCTCTGTTGAGTAAATTGTATGTTAGTCCATATTCCGCAGGGTTGACTTTGTTTTTGTCGGCAAAAGGATGCCATAAGCAATAATCTGTCAGTAATCGGGGCATGCCTCTTTCCAGAATCTGTCCGAACCATTTCCATCTGAGCGGGCCTGCTGCATTTGCTAAAATTTGTTCCATTTCATATCCGGCGCTATTGATGAGAACCATACCTCTTACTTTATCAGGAAATCTGGTAGTGATCATCCAGCTCATCATTCCACCTAATGAGTTACCCATCAGATACATAGAATCTATATGGACCTGCTCTATGAAAGATTTGAAAAAGTCTGTGTATTCTGCGAAAAAATCCGTCTGGCTGGAGCAACTGTTGAAGTCCGAAAGTCCCATGCCGGGTATATCTACTCTGATCACTCTGTATTCATTTTTCAGTTGATCAGCCAATCCCTGAAAGTTGTAAAAAGATCCTCCCAGACCGTGTATCATCAGTATTGTCGGACCACTTCCTTCATCTGTGTAATGAATATTATTTCCTTTCCATTGGATGAATCTGGAATGTGGAGTTGTAATTTCGGATTTGACAAAATCCTTGGAGAGTATTTCATTAGGACGAAATGCTGCATACAATACCGGAATGAGTACGATGATCAGAAATACGAGTATGAAAGATTTTTTCATAAATCAAATGTACTTAACGTA
This sequence comes from bacterium, assembly GCA_037189845.1. Lineage (GTDB taxonomy): Bacteria > Bacteroidota > Bacteroidia > Chitinophagales > JADIYW01 > JAMLHH01. The sequence goes on along the minus strand of JBBCIS010000009.1, from coordinate 100,235 downwards.
ACTTATAATTTAGATATGGATTTCTCATGGATTAAATGTTTTAATTGTTAATGATAGCGAGCGTCAGCCATTTACAATTAAGTATTTACCATTCAGAATTTTTGACCTTTGATTCTAACATTATGAATAAGATAAATCAAACGATAACTTTTTGAGCAAAGGATGAATGACTTATCTTTGTGCAAACTTTGAGAAAATGCCCCGTAAAACGGAACTAACCTTTAATGTGATGCTCGATGATCACAATATGCCGGAAACTATACAATGGTCAGCTAGCGACAATCCTGAAGCAGGAGTACAGAAAAGCAAAACCATGATGGTGGCACTTTGGGACGGAGAGGAAAAAAATACAATGACAATAGATCTTTGGACAAAGGATATGCAGATAGATGAAATGCATACGCACTTTTTTCAGAGATTACTGAGTATGGCAGACAGTTATCATAAAGCAACAGGAAATCCATTTGTAATTAGTGAGATCAAAGCTTTTTGTGAGCAGCTGGGTGAGAAAACGCACGTTTGGGAAGAAAGAGGTAGAAGATAATGTTACAGGTAACGAATCTTACAATTGCTTTTGGAAGCAGAGTCATCATGGACAAAGCAACATTCTCGCTTTTGCCGGGTGACAGGGTTGGTCTGGTTGGTAAAAATGGTGCCGGGAAATCTACCCTGCTCAAAGCTGTCAGTGGTGACATCTCTACTGAAGGGGGCAAAATTGCTTATCCTTCGGATTATACTATTGGTTTTTTGAAACAGGAAATCCGCGGGCACATTCAGCCTACGCTCTGGGAAGAAGCCCGTTCTGCATTCAATGAAGCTATAGAGCTGGAGAGAAAGCTGCAGAATATTGAAAAGGAAATGGAAACCCGCACAGACTATTCAAGCGACAGCTATATGCAGCTGACACAGGACCTGGTGGATTTTCATGCGAGACTGGATTATCTGGGTTATCATGAGATCAATGAAAACATAGAAAGAATTCTGACGGGTTTGGGATTCTCAAGAACAGATTTTCAAAAAGCTCCATCTGAATTTTCAGGAGGATGGGCGATGAGAATTGAGCTGGCAAAAATTCTGTTGCAAAAACCGGATCTGTTATTGCTGGATGAGCCTACCAACCACTTGGATATAGATTCTATCCTTTGGCTGGAAAGATTTTTGACTACTTACGAAGGAGCATTGCTTTTGGTGAGCCACGACAGAACTTTCCTGGATAATGTTACCAACAGAACTTTTGAGGTGGAGTTGGGTAAGCTTAATGAGTACAAAGCTTCTTACTCTAAATATGTCATTCTGAAAGAGGAGCGTCAGGGACAGCAAATCGCTGCTTTCAAAAATCAGCAGGACGAAATCAAGCAGATACAAAGGAATATTGACCGCTTCAAAGCCAAAGCGAGTAAAGCATCTTTTGCTCAGAGTTTGGCCAAGAAACTGGACCGTATGGATTTAGTGGAAGTAGATGTGCATGACAATCGTGCAATGAGATTTACTTTTCCTGCCAGTCAGCCATCCGGTAAAATAGTAGTGGAGGTCAAAGACGCTGCAAAATCTTATGGGCCTAAGCATGTTTTTGACGGTGTAACGCTGGAAATCAATAAAGGTGAAAAAGTCGCCTTTGTCGGTAAAAACGGTATGGGTAAAACTACATTGGCTCGTATTATTGCAGGCGAGATAGAAGCTTCGGGTGGTTCAGTTACCCAAGGTTATAATGTAGCGATGGGATATTTTGCCCAGCACCACGCAGAAAATCTTCCGAAACAAAAGACCATTCTTAAGCATATGGAGGATGAAGCTCCGCATGAAATGGTCAAAGCCTGTAGAAATATCTTAGGTGCATTCCTGTTTTCCGGAGAAGATGTAGATAAGAAAATTTCTGTGCTTTCTGGAGGAGAAAGAGCGAGAGTATGTCTTGCCCAGCTACTGTTGCAGACGACGAACTTCCTGATATTGGATGAGCCCACCAATCACCTGGATATGATATCCAAAGACAGATTGAAACAGGCGATTTCTGAATATACAGGTACCGTGATCATCGTATCGCATGACAGAGATTTCCTGACAGGACTGACTGATAAAGTTTTTGAGTTTGACGAGGGTAAAGTCAAAGAGTATATAGGAGATATTTCTGAATTCTTTGAGAAGAAAAAACTGGAGAGCTTCCGTGAATATGAATCAGACAGTAAAGGCGCACCAGCTCAGGTATCGACATCTGCTCAGGCAAACAATCCTAAAAATGATGCGAGGGATAAAGAGTTGAAAAAAATCAAGAACCAGATAGATAAAGCCGAGACCCGTATCAACGATCTGGAAAAAGATATCAAAAAGATAGAATCGGATTTAGCAGCAAGCTACAACAACGCTGATGCCAACAAGCATAAGATGAAGCAGCAAGAGCTGGAGAAGGTAATGGAAGAGTGGGAATCGCTTCAGCTGGAATACGAAAGCAAATAAAACAATATACCACGCTGGTATCTGTCCGTCCCGATAACTATGTGGGACTACACAGAGGATATCACTGCCATCCCTGCTGCGTTGAAGCATAATAATATCGTATTAGATCAAGTAAGTAGCTAGTGGTCAGTAGTTAGTTGTAAGGTTTTGGTATTTTTTAATGCTTAATGATTGCTTACATCTGTCGTTTAACAATTTTACACCCACAATTATAGTTCGTTGAGTATTCCGGAAAATACCCTTTCCGGGCAGTTGGGGAACAGCCCGTACTCAGGAACTATGAACAGATACTCGTGTTTCTTCTCTTCTGAATTTTAAATTTTTCAGCCGGAGTATAGGTGTCTCAAAAAACCTGAATGACAAAAATGCTATACTCCATGTGATACAGCAAGTGACAGCATATACAATAAAATAGTTGCTGAAAATAGTATTACTGAACTGCATCTTTCTGAGCACTTCAAAAGCTAATACTATACAGAAAGGGTGGTACATGTAAATTCCATAGGAATAAGTCCCCAGCTTTTCGGTAGTCCGGTAAAGTGGGTTACTTTGGAATCTTTCCGGCAGATGAATGATCTGTATAATAATTATGATAAACAGGATACTGTAGATCTCCGGTATAATTACCGGGAACAATATTCCTGACAGTGTCATTGTAAATAATAGAAGCGGAGCAATTACAAGCATCTTTTTTTGCATAATGAAAGCCAGCATTTCATGTCTTTTAAAGAACAGTGCTTCTGCTCCTAATGCACCTATTGCCATGCAGCTGATTCGCTGGCTGTACATAAAAAAGATTCCTGCCTGAAAGTGATTTGTGTAGTTTGATCCGGTTTTTTTGAGAATCAGCCAGATGGCAAAAACGCCCAGACTTAGAAGCATATATCCGGCGATAACGAAGATAAATGCCCGTCTGTATTGTTGGCATTTTTTAATAAATACCGGCCAGAATACATAGAAGAATTCCTCTACACCGATACTCCACAAATGAAACGGAAAAAATATTTTACCAAAAGCAATCAAAAGCTGTGGCAGCAGACATAAGAGAAGAATCCATTCCATTGTGGTGCTGATTTCAACAAAAGGGATGACCGTCTCAATAGCAAATGAAGAGTTGGTATAAATCAGGTGCTTGCTCTCCAAAGGAAGACGTACAAGAATGATTTTATACAGAAAAACAGAGAAATAATATAATGGCCAGATACGGACAATTCTTCTCCAGTAGAAGGAAAAAATCTGAATGTTTTCTGTCTGCTTTTTTTCGTGAAATAACAGATATGTAATCAGAAATCCACTTAAAACGAAGAATCCGGTGACACATACATTTCCTAAAAATCTGACAGCATCGTAATCAAATAAATGTATCCAGTTCAGATGTTTTTTAACTTCTTCAACATGTTGAATCAGAACGCCCATAGCAGCACAAAAGCGGAAGCTATTGAGCATGGGAAATGCTTTCATAGTAAAAGATGAGTGGGTTATAGGGATGGTAGAGTGGGTAATGTTATTGAGTCAGAATACTCTCCGGAAGGAGCTTTCTGTTATTTAGAAATCCGGAGAATTTCCTGACTCAACACATCGGGGGGAATAGGGTTTATTTTCTAATATTCATATTTAAAAGTTGCTTCTGCTCTGTTATTAAATTTAATTTTTCTTCCGACAAGCCTGTCAAAGCTGTCTTTGGTATACTCAAATTCGTATTGATTTCTCACAATGGTGCTGTCTTCCAGCCTGGTTTCGTAACGGCTCCTCACAATGTGAGAATTTCCGAGTCCATAATTCAACCCCATCAGGTGAGCAACATTTACGCCGCCTTCATAGAGGAATTTAATTTCTATGCTGGCAAATCTGATGTCAAAGGTCTTGTCTACAGGGAAAGAATAGTCATATTCAAACTGAGCTCTTATATATGGTTCAGATGTGTTGTATATTTCATATTCTTTCAGGTTAGAGTACTGATCATATTTCATATTGGTAGAGATGGAAACTTTACCATATTCCATTTTGATATGCTTCAGAGTATCCTGCTCATAGATGTAGAAAATTCCATACTCTTTGCCCTGAGATTCAGTAGAGATTTTCAGTATTTTGTTATTATTGTCATAGTGAAAGTCCATCGTATAATATCCAACCTGCCATTCGTAGAAGTTGGCTCTGATTTTGTTTTCTGAAGGAACGTAATGAAGCTTCATAGACTTCGTCAGCCTGCTTTTTGTAGTATCAGCAAAAACGACCAGACTATCCAGATAATCGCTTTCATTATAGAAGTAATAGACTGCTTCCTGAATGGAATTGACTCTTCTAAGGAAAACCCCGTTGACATTATCATCATGGATTTTAATCGACTGTTTTACTTTGATGCGTTTGTCAGGATTGTGAGGAATCGTATCATGATGATGAGGTATTCCTTCTATCACACTTAAAACACCTTTGTCTTTGTTGCATGAAAACATACAACTGATTAAAAGTGAGGCGATGATGAATAGTACCTTTTTCATACAATTCTTGATTGTTGTAATTCAAATATATGTCGAAATTGTTAATAAATATTTGACAAATTATTTATTATGTCAGCATAATTTTATGTCGTATTATCTGTTTAAAATGAAAATTTATATTTTTTTAGTTTTTCAAACTATTGATAAATAAAGTTTTGTTGTATTTAAATTTTTATTCAAAAAAATAATTTTGTCGGAAATATTGGAAATTTGTTTTCTTTATTTACCGGATAATTCTTACACATAAACTTACTCCCCGTTTAAGGAGGTATGATGCTGGTATCATTGCATTTAAAGGTGAACCTTATTTGGATTGAGATGAACTGTACATGTTAAATGACCCGTGAGGTTTCCGGAAGTTTTTTAAGCTACAGGTGAGGAGATTCTTAAACTGACAAATTTTATATATTGTCGGATATTTTAAATGCTATTTGGTATGAAATTAAAAGACTCCAAATTTTATTTTTTACTTAAATCACTGGATAATAATGATTTGAAGCTCTTTAAGAACTTTTTTAAAAATAATTTTGTCAGAACAGCTAAAGATGTTTCAACCTTTTTTGATCTTTTTTTCGATACTAAGATCAATGAGATCGGAGATATTACCAAGGAGGAAATCTACAATGCAGTTTATGGCAGTATTTCTGAGTATAATGATCTAAAAGTCAGGCATCTTTTATCATCTGTCACCTGTGTTTTGGAAGATTTTATCACATTCAGGTATTTGAAGAAAAATCCGGTTACATATAATAAAATTTTGTTGCACCATTTTTTACAGAGCGGAGTAGAAAAGCCAGCCCGTTTGGTCATCAATGAGCTACAGGGACAATTAGACTCAGAAGCAGTGCACGATGCTAATTATTATCTTCATCAATATGAAATAAGCATTGCCAATTATCATTTTCAATCCAATAATGTAAGAACAGACGACTTTGGTTATTCATCAGCAGTGGAAAATTTTACCATTTATACTGTAATCGAAACGCTGAAATCTGCCTGTACCATCAATACTATCAATAAAGTAATGGAATCCAAAATCCGGCATCCATTACTGGAATCACTTTTACGGATATTACCTGAATCTGATTACCTCAAAGAACCTCTCGTAAGAATTTACTACCAGCTTTTTCAATTAGTAGAGCATGAGCAGGAAGATGTGTTTCCCGGGTTGTTATCTGATATTCAAGAACATGAAATGTTGTTTTCTCAAAAAGATCTGAATACGCTGTACAGAACAGTGATTAATTTTTGTATTAAAAAATCCAATCAGAACAACATTGAATATACCCGAAAAGCCTTTGAGATTTATATCTATGCGATTGACAATGGTGCGCTCATCGAACACCAGGAAATCAACCGGTTTATCTTTACTAATGTCATCACGCTGGGAATCAAACTGGGCGAGCTCGACATGAGTTACGATTTTTTGCAGACACATCGACATCTGATACATACTAATTATGCTCAGAATACCATCGTATACAATCTGGCAAAAATCTATTATGCTCAAAAAGAATTTGATAAGGCTCTGAAAATTCTGCTGACGAACGAATTCAAAGACAAAATCTGGAATCTGAATTCAAAATATCTCATTCTGAAAATCCTGTTTGAACAAAATGAGCTGGATACTTTCAGACAACAGCTTCAATCTTTCAAAGTATATGTCAAAAGAATTCAGAACGTAGGCTACCATAAGACTTACTTTGAAAATATCATACAATCTCTTACAGTACTATTAGGCAGAAGGTTAGGGAAGAGAAAATACGTGGGTCATGTCTTCGGAAAGGAAACACCCGATTATGAGTGGTTTCAAAAGGTGAGTAACTGAGATATCTGACAACGAAGGAGCCTGGATAACCACAGGATTTGTTTTTAGAGCCTTATTTGCTTTTGGGTGTTATCAAGAAATTACCCGAAAAAATACTTATTTTTAAATTGTGAGTATAGCAGAATTAAAAATAGAGTTGATCAATCGCATAGCAAATCTTGAAGATATTGCTGTGATGGAACAGATTAAGCAGCTGCTTGATTCTGAGGTAGATGATGTTTATCAATTGACAGCCGAACAAAAAAAACGAATAGAACTTGGTCGTGAACAGTTGAAAAATAAACAAACTATATCTCACGAAGATCTGCAACAAGAGATAGTTACATTGTTTAGGTAGGTAGCTCTTTATATCTAATGAAGTCCTTAGTCCTCATTTTATATGTGAAGTCTGGAAATTTCCCCAGTTCATACAGTCACAGGAGAATCCCCATATTATGGTAATATAATTTTCTAAGTCCTGTTATTTTGATGTTTTCTTACATATAGGAAATGTATGTATGATGTTCTCGCATCATGAGGGTACATTTATTAGGAATGAGTATATTTTTCATAAAAAACAACGTGAGTTAAGTGACTCTTTAAGTTTGTTTTTTAGAATTTATTGAAAACATTTTATCTTATTTTTCTAAAAAATCTAAAAATATATTTTTAGATTTGATTTATGGAAAAGAAATCAATACAGATTGATATCGAAACATTCAGACTGATTGAGCAGTACAGAAATTCTTTTGATGAAGATTATAATGATATTATTAAAAGAGTTTTACAATCAATTGAAAACTATGATAAGATAGAGGTCAAGCAATTTAGCATTGTAAATGAACGTAAGGGATTGACTAATCATGGCTTGTTTTGGAAAGGATGTTTACTGGTCAATGGTATGAAATTAAGAAGCCATTACAAGGGGGCCTTACATACAGCCGAAATTGTAAATGGTAAAATTCTTTTCAATGGTAAAGAATATACCTCTCCTTCTGCTGCAGCGGTTGAAGCAGCGGAGGGAGTTGCAATAAACGGCTGGAAGTTTTGGGAGTTTTTAGATGAAAAGAATAATATCTGGCAAACATTAGATTCAATAAGACAAAAATAAATTAGATGAGAACTGAGACTAAATCAATGAAAATTAAAGACCTGTTGGCTTTAGAAAAGAAAAATAGCCTGATAGTAAATGCAGAATATCAGCGTGCTGAAGTATGGAAAGATACTCAAAAGAAAAGATTGATAGATTCCATTTTACGGGGTTTCCCAATTCCTAAAATGATACTTTATCAACGTGATACATCTATAGACAAATATGAGATAGTAGATGGGCAACAACGAAACTCTGCAATAAGAGATTTCTATGATAATGATGATTTTAAATTGCTTGATGTAAGCATTCCAAAAAATAAATTTCCAACATATTTAAGAGCATTTTCTTGCGAATGGGCAAATAAGAATTTTCATAACCTACCTGAAAGAATTAAAAATGAATTTTTAAACTATGAATTGACGGTCTGCATAATATCAAATGCGGGTGATGATGAGTTGAGAGATGTATTTATAAGGCTACAATCAGGAGCACCTTTAAGCAGTCAGGAAACAAGAGATGCTATGCCGGGAGAATTTTCGGAATTTATTAGAGAAATTGGTGGAATTGGAAATGAAGCAGGACATGATTTTATTGAAACATTTGTAAAGAAAAATAGAATTGACAGAGGGAAAATCCGTCAATTGATAGCTCAAATGTTTTTGTTATTTATAGAGCTTGAAACGAACGCAAGATTTGTAGATATTAAGTCCCAAATTTTGGACGAGTTGTATTATGAGTACATAAATATGGATTCCATATCCATATATAAGAATCGATTTGTAGATGTTCTAAATGATTTATATGATGCAATAGAAGAAACAAAAATGGAAAATTATGAAATTATCCATTTGTACTTATTGGCTAAGGAATGTAAAAATTTAGGACTTATAAGTTGGAAAGATAAAATTATGGGTGCATTTATACGCTTTAAAAATGAATGTGAGAAATATAAGAAAGATAACCGGTCTTCATATTGGATAGAATACTTAGCTAAAACTAGAACTGATGCTAGTAAATCGACCAACATCAGAGATAGACATAAGTTTTATTCAGAAAAAATGTTTTCATTTATGTATGGAACTGCATCTACTATGGATGTAATTAATATCGAAGTAGATAGCTACATAAAAAGACACGCACTTTATAGTGAATATGTGGAGTTGCAATCTTCCGACAAATATTATGTTTATGATGAAATAATGGAATTTTTAAGTTGCGGAAACCAAAGACAACTTGATAATGAAAATGTTGAGGTAGCAAAGATTAATGAGACAATTAGAGAGGTAAATCAAAATATTATAGAAGGTAAAGGTGGTTCTGTTGATGGATTAAAAAGGGTAGTCGAAATTCTAGAAGCAGAAAAGGAGAGGTTGTTAAATGCAAAAACGAGTAATGTTGTAAAGAAAAAACAAGATGTACACCGATTGACAAAAGTGGTGGCTACAAAGAAAGACGGAACTATGGTAAATGCGAATTCATTTGGAAGTTTAGTGCCAGAAATTTACCCTGTAGAATTTGGGGATGGCCGTTCAAGGAATTATCCAGGACTAATCTTAGGCACAGATAGAGGTTTGTCAATTTTTGAAAGATTTTGGATAGATTATGACTACGTAGAATTTTTAATGAACAATAGAAAATATAAAGTAAAAAGAAGTGATTTTAAGGATTTCTGGCCAAATAGATTTCCTGAACTACAATAACGTAATGACAGTTAAGAAATTCTCTGATTATCTTAGCGATAACACTCATGAAATCAGCTTTAGATATATTACGTGAAGTCTGGAAATATTCTCAGTTCAGGCCGCCACAGGATGCCATCGTAGATGCCAATCTGCAAGGTAATGATGTGTTGGCTTTGTTACCTACCGGAGCCGGTAAATCTGTGTGCTATCAGGTGCCTGCGCTTGCAAGAGAAGGAGTCTGTATTGTGATTTCACCATTAATCGCTCTGATGAAAGACCAGGTGCAGCAGCTCAAAAGAAGAGGAGTCAGCGCAGCCGCTATTTTTTCAGGAATGAGTGAATATGAAATTGACGGCGTACTGAATAACTGTGCAGTAGGACATACCAAACTGTTGTATGTTTCACCCGAAAGATTGAGCTCACCGAGATTTCTGATAGCTTTAAAAACATTGCCCGTTTCTATGCTGGCGGTAGACGAAGCGCATTGTATCTCGCAATGGGGTTTTGATTTCAGACCGAGCTATAGAAATATCGCTGCCATCCGAGAGTTTTTTCCGGATATACCCGTGATGGCATTGACGGCGAGTGCTACACCCGAAGTGCAAAAAGATATTGTCACCTCTCTGAATCTGAGAAAAAATGTACAGATTTTTACGGCGTCTTTTGAACGTCCGAACATATCTTTTGCTGTCAGAGAGCATACTTCTAAACCCGAAAAGCTATTAGAGATTTTACAGAAAGTTCCCGGAACGGCTATCGTTTATACTTCCAATAGAAAGAAAACCGAAGAAATCGCTCAATATCTGATACAAAGAGGAATATCTGCTACATTTTACCATGCAGGACTCAACGCGCAGGAGCGCAACAAACGGCAGGAAGCATGGATTGCTAACCAATGCCGGGTGATGTGCTGTACCAATGCTTTCGGGATGGGGATAGATAAGCCCGATGTCCGTCTGGTCGTACATGCCGATGTGCCGGAATCTTTGGAGGCATACTATCAGGAAGCAGGCAGAGGCGGACGAGATGGGAAAAGAAGCTATGCCGTATTGCTTTTCAATGAAAAGGATAAAGAAAAGCTCTTCAAAGCAGTCGATGAGAAATTCCCTGATTTTCAGTTTGTGAAGCTGGTGTATAATGCGCTGTACAACTACCTGAACATTGCATTTGCTGGCGGCAAAGGCCACAGCTATGAATTTAATCTTGTAGATTTTTCTAAAAAATACAAATGGGAAACCGTTCAGGTTTTCAATGCGCTGAAGATGCTCGAACAATCGGGATACCTGACATTAGGGGAAGCATTTTATCTTCCCTCCAGAATGAAAGTGAATCTGGACAGGACGGATTTGTACAAGTTTCAGGTAGCGAATATGATGTATGACGGACTCATCAAAGCCATCCTGCGCACGTATGAGGGTGTACAAAATCATGTGGTCAAAATCAACGAGCTTCAATTGGCGAAAAAAGTCTTGATGCAGCCCAACGATTGTATCAAAATGCTGAAAGAGTTGTCGGAACGTGGAGTTATTTTATATATCCAGAGTACCGAAAAACCAAGAATTACATTTTTGGAGGAAAGGTTGAAAGATGAATATGTGCGGCTGGATTTTGACTTTATATCTTTTACCAAAAATCAGATAAAAGGGAGAATCGAAGCTATGCTGGACTATGCAGAAGCTGACGATAGCTCTTGCAGGCAAGTCATTCTGAGAAGATATTTCGGTGAAAAAAATCCTGAAAAATGCGGCTCTTGCGACCATTGCCTGAAGATGAAACAACTGCAATCTGTCAACTCCGAAGACATCAGAAAACGGCTCATCAGAATGATAGAACCTTATGGTGAGCAGGGTATCCGGATGCAGGAACTGAACGATAAATTGGGCAATACGCTCAAAGAACACTATCTTGAGATGTTGAGATATCTCATAGACGAAGAACAATTAGTCTGGGTAGATGAAGAGCAGCAATACATCCGATACCGAAAATAGAATCATCTGCACCGTTATCAATGATTTGACGACCGACCAGCGCATGCACCGCATCTGTGACAGTCTGGTTCGGGCAGGATATGAGGTCACTTTGGTAGGAAGAGAATTACCGTCTTCCAAGCCATTGCAGCCCCGAATTTTTAGCCAGAAAAGATTGAAATGTATCTTTCGTAAAGGGTTTCTTTTTTACATGGAATACAACATCCGCCTGATGTTGTGGATGATGTTTCAGAAAGCAGATATCGTCAATGCAATAGATTTGGATACCATTGTTCCAGCTTGGCTGGTTGCAAGATTGAAAGGCAAAAAAGTGGTCTATGATGCGCATGAGTGGTTTCCCTATTGTCCGGAAATCATCGAACGTCCCAAAGTGCATAGATTTTGGTTGCAGATAGAAAAGATCTTTGTGCCTAAGATGGATAAAGTCTATACCGTCAGTCAAAGTATAGCGCAGGAATTATCTCAGGCATATCATCAGGAAGTCGGTCTGGTGAGGAATATGCCGGTCAAAAGAATGCCCGAAAGTAAAAAAACAGCATCTTATATTTTGTATCAGGGTGCATTGAATATCGGTCGCGGAATTGAAGAGCTGATAGAAGCAATGCCATCTATCGCAATGCCTTTGTACATAGCTGGTCAGGGTGATATAGAAAAAGAGCTGAAACAAAAAGTGAGAGATTTGAATGTTCAGAATAAAGTGAAATTTCTCGGGCAACTCGCTCCTGATGAATTGTGGACATACACTCAAAACGCTTATATCGGAGTCAATCTTTTGCAAAATCTGGGACTGAATTATTACTATTCATTAGCCAATAAATTTTTTGATTACGTTCAGGCAGATGTTCCGCAGATATCTATGGATTTCCCTGAGTACAGGCTCATGAACAAACAATATGAAGTCGCTGTTCTGATAAAAGATTTACAAACCCAAACCATTGTAAAAGCTATTTCAGAACTCATCCAAAATCCTCAGCATTATACTCATTTGCAGGAGCAGTGCCGGCAAGCGAAAAATATCTGGAACTGGGAGGAGGAGCAAAAAAATCTTTTGAATATCTATGAGCAGCTTTGAACATCAGGAGATACAGGTCTTAGCATTTGCTTCACCTTATCCTGCCAATTATGGCGGAGTGATAGATGTTTTTTACAGGTTGAAAGCATTGTATGAAGCAGGCGTGAAAGTTCATCTGCATACCTATATCTACGGAGAGCATCAGCCGGACAAAGAGCTGGAAAAGCTTTGCGCATCTGTTCATTATTATAAAAGAGAAAATACCTACAAATACTTTCAGGGTTGGCCTTATGTCGTGGCTACGAGGTACAATAAGAGGCTGATAGAAAATGTCAGAAATCTTGCGCATCCGGTAATTTTAGAAGGATTGCATACCTGTTTTCTGATAAAAGAATTGAAAGAAGCGAAGATTTCTTTCGCAGTACGCATGCACAATGTAGAATGGAAATACTATAAATTTCTGGCAGAGCTGGAACCCTCTTATATCAAAAAGAAATACTTCCTCGAAGAAGCCCGGAGATTAAAATCTTTTGAAAAATGTGTCAGCGATGTGAAAATTTTATCTATTTCAGAAAAAGATTCAGCATATTTCAGACAAACTTATCCCAACGCTCAGGTCTTGGATATACCACCATTTCATCCATATTCAGAGGTGGATATTCCAACCGGAAAAGGTGATTATGCCGTCTTTCATGGTAATCTTTCTATCAGTGAAAACGAGCAGGCAGCTCTTTGGCTGATAGAAAAAGTATTTTCTTCTTTACAATATCCACTGGTTATAGCAGGTAAAAATCCCGGTAAAAAGCTTATACAGGCAGCTCAGAATTTTCCGCATATTACAATAGAAGCGAATCCTCCAGATGATAAAATGGAACAGCTCATGCGGGAAGCACACATACATCTTTTGCCCAATCGGCAGCCAACAGGAGTGAAAATCAAATGGGTCAATGCACTGTTTACAGCAAGATTCCTGATTGTCCATCCTGAAATTCATTCCACTACCGACGAGCAGACAGGAATCTACGCACTCACAGAACCTGTGGATTTAAAACGAGTCATTACAGATATTCAGCACAAAGATTTTTCAGAGGAAATGCTGATACTTCGCAGAGCATGGATGTCTTCTAGGTATTCTAATCAGGCGAATGTAGAGATGATACTGGAATAGTTTTTATAAGCCAAATACTCGAGTAATTTCTATTTAACACATAGACACAATAGAAAGAGTAAGATTTTTTTTGAATCAAAATAAGAGCTGATACATTTTCGCAATTCAGAGAAAGAAAGCTATGGAAGCTATGTTTCTATGTGTTTTTATTTCTATTGGCTAATCTTTCATCTGAATGAATTCTTAACCTATATCAATGCCCATGTTTTACATGAGCATTAATTTTGTTTCCATAAAAGTTGAACATATGGACAGAAAGGAATTTTTACGGAAGGGGTTATTGGGAACAGGCTTATTCGTCTCCACTGCTGCACTGGGCAATGTTCTCAAAAATGACATTGAAGAGCTGATAGAACTGGAAGTCCTCGGGTTCAATCATTTACCAAATGAAAAATCAACAATCATGAATCATACAATTCTTCACAAAGCCGATTCCAGAGGCGATGCCAATCATGGATGGCTTCACAGCAAACACACTTTTAGCTTTGCTAATTATTACAATCCCGAAAGAATGCATTTTGGCGTGCTGAGGGTCTTGAATGATGATATCGTAGCATCCGGAATGGGTTTTGGTACACATCCGCATGACAATATGGAAATCATCTCTATCCCGTTGGAAGGTGAGCTCGAGCATAAAGACAGCATGGGGAATGTTGCTGTCATCAAAGAAGGAGAGGTACAGGTCATGAGTGCAGGTACGGGCATCCGCCACTCAGAGTACAACAAAAGCAAAGACAAAGACGTGAAATTTTTACAGATTTGGGTCTTTCCTAACAAGCGAAATGTGCAACCGCGCTACGACCAGATTTCTATCAGAGATATAGAAAAGAAAAATGAGTTTTATCAGGTGCTTTCACCCAATGCCGATGATGAGGGAGTATGGATTCATCAGGATGCGTGGTTCCATATCGGGAAATTTGACAAAGACAACACTACTTCATACAATTTGAAAAAACGGGGAAACGGAATGTACTTCTTTGTATTGGACGGTGAAGTGGAGGTTGCCGGACAAAAGCTCTCCAAACGCGATGGATTTGGTATATGGGATACTGACAAAGTAGATGTAAATTCACTGACGGACAGCCATGTGTTGCTGATGGAAGTGCCTATGTCAGCTTGATGAAACTTATTCAGTTTTTTAAATAAATAAACAATGGAAATACAACAATTTAACTCAGAATCAAAAGGCTTTTTCAAAGCAGTGGAAAATGAAGTAGAAGCAGGAAAGATGTTTTATTCCTGGGCGGGAGAAGATAAGCTGATCATTAACCACACGGATGTAAATCCGGAATTTGGTGGGAGAGGTGTCGGGAAGCAGATACTGATGAAATTAGTGGAATATGTAAGAGAAAACAATGTAAAAGTCATTCCGCTTTGTCCGTTTGCAAAAAGTGTTTTTGACAAAACTCCGGAAATACAGGATGTTTTAAGGTAAAAATTATTTAAAAATCACTAATATGATGAGACAGTTGAAAATTAGTGAGATAGATACAGAAGTCAATCTGTTTTCTTTAGATAATTGATAAAGTTCTACAATACTCTTTGTATTCAAAGTGTAAATTATACAGCACCACAAGAAAAAAGCCGAGAATAAATCTCCTTGTGAAATTTGAAAAAATCCAGAATAAATGCCTGAGAACTTTAAATAGCTATACAAGCAAAATATGATATGATATATTCCGAAAAAGGAAAGTAAATGCCATCCATATTTATTTTGTCGAAATAGTAAGAAGATGCAAACGCACAGATATAGTGTGGGTAACACAAATAATACCGATATGTAATCCAGTAAGTTATATTGAAACATGTTGATGAATAGGGCACCAATTTGGTACAGCTGAAAGAGTACATATACGATCAGAACTACTACAAGGTATTTATTGATCTTATTTGGGCTGAGCTCTGAATCAGAATATGGTCTGAAATTATTGATTAATACACTCAGCTTATTTCTAATTAGCTGAATCTGCTCCTTTTTTCTTCTTTTCTCGTTTTCCAGTTCAGATCTTTTAAGTTCATTTTCCTGATTGGCAGCTTCTATTTCTTCCTGAGAAAGATTTCTGGATTGTATAACTGCGGTAGCAGTTTGTACCGCTTTGGGTTGGTAATCATTTGGATTTTCGATGATTTCCAGCAGATGCTCGTTAGAGAAATTCTTGAACTTATCATAAAAATCCATAAGGAAGGTTTTTGCTAAAATAGTGAATGTATATTGACTGCCCTCCACACAAGACTAACTCTGAAAATGAAATTTATCAGCCAGTCAGGTTTATAATGACTTCTGTCTGGAGTCAAGACGTTTGTTTTGGAAGGTGTTAAAGTAAGTTATTTATCGTTGAGTACTATTTTTTGTATTGGCAGTTTTGTCTGAAAATATATATCATAAGAAAATCAGGTTGGATATTGAGTTCATTTTTTTGACTTCAATTTGATTACTAAAAACTTTGTAAATCAATTTTTTGAATATATGGCAATAAGACAAAAATTAGAAAAATTAGCGGCTGAAAATCAGTCTCCAAGTGTTACTATCTCATTGAACACTCACAGGACACATCCTGATAGTGAGCAAGACAGGATTTTGTTGAGAAATCTTTTGAAAGAAGCAGAGGAACGAGTATTGTCGAAGTATGACAAGCGTTCAGTTATTCCGATTTTGGATAAAATGTCAAAAATGGCAGAGAATATTGACGTCAATCATCATTTGGATAGCTTGCATATCTTTTTGTCAAATACTACTCATGAGGAAGTGAAATCTATCTGGGAAGTAAGTCGGAATGCGGTACATATCTCTGATAAATTTGCTGTCAGACCATTGGTAAAAGATTTAAGCAGGACAGAAGAATATCTTATTCTGTTGCTCTCTCAAAGCGGTGCATTTTTGTATGAAGCTATGAATGACTCTATTGTGCATGAGATGCAAAATGATGATTTTCCATATCCTGAAAAGGAAATGATTGTTTTCGAAGCTAATAATACCAGTGACTCAAAGCAAGTAGATAATAAAGTCAAAGAATATTTCAACAGGATAGATAAAAGTCTGGTAAAAGTACATCATGATACTGGTCTGAAATGTGTGGTGATATGTACGGAAAATAACTTTGCTTTGCTCAAGCAGATTGCTGATGTTCCGGAAATGTATCTGGGTTATGTCCCGGTGCATTATAATGACACAGGACCTCATTCTATTGCTAAGCAAAGTTGGGAATTGGTACAGTCTGTTCAGAAAGAGCGCAGAAGGCAGGCAATAGATGAAATGATGGAATCAGTCGGAGATGGAAAAGTGCTTACGGATTTGCAGGAGATATATCAGGCCGCTATTGACGGGCGTGCAGATTTACTGATAGTGCATCAGGACTATGTACAACCTGTGCTGTTCAATGGAGAAAGGAATATAGTATTTGTAAATGACGGTACGACGCCAGGTGCTGTGGATGATATTGTGAGTACGATTTCATGGGAGGTGCTCTCTAAAAAGGGAAGAGTCGAATATACCCGACAGGAGCGATTGGGAGATTTGGGTAAAATAGCATTAAAGACAAGATATTAACAGTGAATAATCAGCAAAAATGGTCTGTGGTTTTACTACAGGCTATTTTTATCTGGATACATTGCTGTATGATGCGTGAGGGATCGCAACGGTATCCTCTGCGTAATGAAATGAAGCAGAGATACAAGTGCAGAGCCTGGCCCATAATGAAATGGAGGATCACGCCCAGAAGTAATCTCTATTTTCCGATGCCTACTTTCAACTTGTATTTCCCTGCTCCGATAAAAAGGAATCCTAAAAATACGATTGCCATTTCCATTGCATGAGCGTATTCTTTGAATTCCATTCCTTTGGAAAATTTCATAAATGCTGCTACAAACATGGTAATGAATAATCCAGTGATGGCTGTTCTGAAAAATAAACCTGTGATCAGCAGAATACCTCCGCCAAATTCTGCCAGTGCTGCCATAAATCCCCAGAATACCGGATAAAAAGTAATGCCCAAATGAGATACAGCCTGACCTAATGCCTCCCATTTTTCCGGGCCGCCGGTAATTTTAGGAAATCCGTGTATCATGAAAGCGATACCTATTCCTATTCTGAAAATTAAAATGCCTAAATCTTTATTATCAAGTGCTTTCATTATTTTTTGAGCTGTAGTTTATAGATGGTAAAAGGTGTTTTTCTTATATCATTCCCTTCATTGAAATCCGGCATCTGATGTATCATGGAACATGCAATATACAGATTTCCCTGAGCATCAAAAGCGTAACTGTCCGGCCATGCAAGTCTTTCATCAGTAATAACAGTTTCTGCCTTTTTAGTTTTAGGAGAGTATTTCACAATGCTGTTTTTTTCCAGATCTCCCAGGAAAAGATCTCCTTTTTCAGAGAAAATCATCCCGTCAGAAGTGCAGATATGACCAAGATATTCCACTTTTTTATGGATGTTCTTTTCTTTGATATAGTAGTTCCGGAGATTTTTGGTTTTGATTCTGTACAGTTTGTCGTCCGTCAGTGATTTGTAATAGAGATATTTGTTTTGCGGATCCAGGGCAATTCCATCAGAATGAATCTGTCTTCTGCCATTTTTATCCTGCCATATGTTACCTCCCGGCTTGAAAATGTAAGATGAATCAGATTTAGTAGAATAATGCTGATCTAAAAATTTCCACGAACCACCTGTTACGAGATTAACTACTATAATCGCTCCCTGATTAGAATTGGTGAGATATGCAATCTGTCTTTTGTCATCTATTCTTATATCGTTAATATAGCTGTTCTTGTCAGCAACATCATCCGGTAGAAAAATCGTTTGCTCTACTTTGTTATCATCCAGGTCAATAGCGGTTAATTTGACTGCTCCCTCTACTGTCCCTTCAAATTGTGGATTTGCCGGATCTACTACCCAAAGCCTGTTTTTTTTATCAACCCAAAGTGCCTGCGGACAAACAAATTGATCTTTACCATTCTGATCCGGATTCCATTGATTGTAAAATAGATCAGGAAAAGGAGTTGCTTCACCTGTCTCACTGATTTCTACCACACTCCATTTTCTGTCTTTGCTCCAGTAAGGATAACAGGTGAAAATTCTGTTGTCTTTGGATATAGCTACTCCGGTAAGCTGGTAATTACTGTCCTGAAAAACAATTTTTAAGGAGTCATTAGCAAAGAGTTGTGAAGAGTAAATTCCCAAAGTAATCATCCAGAGTAAAAACCATCTCATAAAACACAATTTTATAGAAATATAATAAAAATTGAATTTTGGATTGATGTGTATAAGTTGAAAATCAGGAAAAATATGAAAGTGATTTCTTTACAGATATTTTATAGCTTAGTGCATAAGATAAAACCACTTACATACCATACTGATGTCGCCATTATTAATTTTTGTTTGCATTTCGGCTTACTTTGCTTTACTGCTCATCATCTCCAGAATCACTTCTAAAAATGCCGATAACGATTCTTATTTTATCGGGAATCGCCAGTCATCCTGGTTTTTAGTAGCATTTGGGTTGATTGCTGATTCGCTTTCGGGAGTGACATATATCTCTGTACCGGGTGCTGTAGGTAAAAGTCAGTTCAGCTATATGCAGCTGGTTTTAGGGTATTTTCTGGGATATATGGTGATATCTTATGTGTTGTTACCAATTTATTACCGGATGCAGCTGACCAGTATTTATGTATATCTGCGTGAAAGATTCGGAGTAACATCACAACGTACAGGCTCATTTTTCTTTTTACTGTCAAGACTATTCGGATCTGCTGCGAGATTATATCTGGCAGCTATGGTGATGCAAACTTTTTTGTTCAGTCAGCTGGGTATTCCATTCTGGCTTTCTGTGACTATTCTGATAGGCCTGATGCTTGCATATACATATAAAGGTGGAATTAAAACGCTTGTCTATACGGATACATTGCAGTCAGTCTTTTTATTGATGGGACTGATCATGACTATCATTTTTATCATGAATGCGATGGATTTTAATGTGGGAGATACTGTAAAAGCGATCTGGCACAGTGAGCATAGCAATATGTTTTTCTGGGATATCAGGGAAGGTAATTATTTCTGGAAACAATTTCTGGGAGGTATGTTTATCGCAATTGCAATGACCGGGCTAGATCAGAACATGATGCAGAAAAACCTTAGCTGTCCTAATCTGAAAGATGCCCAGAAGAATATTAATCTGTTCAGCGTAGTAGTGATCATTGTGAATCTGCTGTTCCTCAGTCTGGGAGTTTTGTTATATCTGTATGTAGAAAAAGCGGGGATCGCCATTCCTGCAAAAACAGATGAATTGTTCCCGATGCTGGCATTTGAACATCTGGGATTCTGGGCAGGTCTGGTATTTATTATCGGGCTTTCAGCTGCTACCTTTTCCAGCGCGGATTCAGTGCTTACAGCTCTGACAACATCATTTTATATTGACTTTCTGAAGAAAGAAGATGAAAAAGAAGATGAAGAATATCTGGAAAAGAAGAGATATATTATTCATTTTGCCTTTGCCGTTTTACTTTTGTTGGTTATCTTGGGGATCAAGGCGCTGAATCAACAGGCAGTGATTGATCTGGTGTTCCTTTTAGCTGGATATACATATGGCCCATTACTGGGACTCTTCTTCATAGGTATATTTACTAAAATACAGCTTAAAGACAAGTGGGTACCGGTAGTGGCAGTGGCTGCGCCTTTTATTGGTCATTCATTGAAAACAGTCTTAAATCAACCGGCTTTGCAAACAATGATGGATAATGGAAACATTGGACTGTATGATCTTTGGATGTATAAATCCGGGCAATGGATAACAAGTGTAACAGGTTTGCCATTGAACTATAAAATCGGAAATGAATTAATCCTGATTACTGGTATTATTACAGTAATAGGGTTGTTGTTGATATCTAAAAAAAGAAATTAAAGTATGGAAAAACAAGATTTTAAAATTAAGAAACCCTATAGAGAACGTTCCTGGACGCAGATCAATGCGTCAAACAGCTGGGCAATATTCAGAATCATGTCTGAATTTGTGGATGCTTATGAAAAAATGAACAGAATAGGTCCCTGCGTATCTATTTTCGGTTCTGCCAGAACAAAAAAAACAGCGAAGCATTATAAAATGGCAGTAGAGGTTTCTTCCAGATTGGTCGAAGAAGGCTACGGAGTCATCACAGGTGGAGGCCCCGGAATTATGGAGGCTGCTAATAAGGGAGCAAGAATTGCAGGCGGACGTTCAGTAGGTTTGAATATAGAGCTGCCACATGAGCAAGGACATAACGAATTTATTGATGGCGATAAAGTGATCAATTTTCATTATTTCTTTGTAAGAAAAGTAGCGCTGGTGAAATATGCACAGGCGTTTATTTTCTTTCCCGGTGGATTTGGTACGATGGACGAGGTATTTGAAGTTATCACACTGGTGCAAACCAAAAAAATTGATAGAATACCATTGGTATTTGTTGGTAAAAATTACTGGGGAGGTTTGTTGAAGTGGGTGAAAGGAACAATGCTGAGCCGTCACGGATATATCGGTGAAAAGGATTTGGACTTGTTCCTGATGACTGATGACGGAGAGGAGGCAGTAGCTTATATCAATGCATTCTACGATCAACCGGATCATACCATGTCACCGAATTTTTAAGAATAGTTACAGATTGTAATAGGAGGATTGCTTTAACTAAGAGGTAGTCCTTTTTTTTGTCAATATTTTGCTGTTTGGAAGTTGACTGTAGGAGTGAAGTTGACAATAAAAAATCTTGTTTTCGTTAATTTCATCCTGTATATAAGATGTTTTTGTTAGTTTTTGTCCTATGTATAGGATGAAAAATGATATTTTTGTTCTGTATATAAGACGAAAAGTAGTGTTTTTGTCTTGTTAGTAAGATGAAAATTGATTATTTTTATCTTGTGAATAGGATAAGATGAAAAAGCCTAATAAGGAAACTATAAAAAACGTACTCGCTGATTTCCGTATTGAAATAATGAGATTTGACGTAAATCCCCGCAATTTTGCATTTGAAGAGTTTGGCAATTATGTACTTGTAGGGATACGTCGTGCAGGCAAATCCTTTTTGCTGTATCAGAGAATGCAACAGCTTTTGGCACAGGGTACATCTGCTGATGAGCTGCTGTATATCAATTTTGAAGATGAGCGGCTGACAGGAATGGCGGTAGAGGATTTGAATCTGCTCTTAGAGATACATTTGGAGTTGTATGGCAAAAAGCCCATTCTTTTTTTAGATGAAATTCAAAATATAGAAGGTTGGGAGAAATTTGCCCGTCGTCTGGCGGATACCAAATATCGTGTTTATATCACAGGTAGCAATGCCAAAATGCTGAGCAAAGATATTCAGACAGTACTTGGAGGCAGATATATAGAAGTAGAGGTTTATCCGTATAGTTTTAAAGAATTTCTAAAAGCCAATGAAGTCGATTATTCTGAAAAATCGCTGGCTTCTACACAAGGCAAAGCCGAAATGTTGCGGAAATTCAACGAATATTTCTATTTCGGAGGTTTTCCGGAGGGGGCTACACTTTCCCTGAAAAGAGATTATCTGACAAGTGTATACCAGAAAATCTATCTGGGAGATATTGCAGTCCGCTATTCTGTGGACAATACATTTGCTTTGAGAATTATGTTTAAAAAGCTGGCAGAAAGTGTCAAGCAGCCGATTTCTTTCAGTCGTATCAGTAATATAGTATCCTCTACAGGAGCAAAAGTAGGCACGAGCACCATTATTAATTATATGGAATATGCCAAAGATGCATGGCTGATTACACCTGTCCGGAATATTGCAGACAAGCTGGTAGAAAAAGAGACCAAGCCCAAATATTATTTCATTGACAATGGACTTTTAAATCTTTTTTTGATAGATGGGAATACATCACTGCTCGAAAATCTGGTAGCTATCACATTATTGCGAAAATATGGGCGGGAAGATGCTGTTTTCTTTTACAATAAAAATATAGAAGTTGATTTTTACATTCCTGAAATCACTACCGCCATACAGATATGCTATGATTTGGATAGCAGCTCTGAAACTTTTGACCGGGAAGTAAATGCTTTATTGAAAATCGCAAATGTGCTGGAATGCGGTAGATTGCAGATAATCACTCGTGATACCGAAAGGATTTTGGAAATCAAAGGCAAAACAATAGAAATCATTCCTGTCTGGAAGTGGCTTTTGGAAGAAGTATATTGATATTATAGTGTATTGCCACTAAGATACCAAGTCACTAAGATTTTCTTTTTCATATCCTATTTTGCCAATTGTCATTTGTATTCTTGCCCATTGCTGCGTTAGCAAAATCGTCAATCGTATATCAAAAATCGTAATTCCCATTTTTGTATTAAAATCACTAATTTCCATATCATGAGCTATCTGACTTTTTTTATCAGCTTTTTCTTCTTGGGACAGGTGATGTTCGCTCAGAATATCAAAACTGAGATGTTTATGATCACCTGTGATTTTCAGGCTCCGTTGGATGGAGAGATGTATGTCAGCGGGACTTTTGGAGAACCACGTCCCAATCATTATCATGCCGGACTAGATTTGAAAACCAATGGTCAGATTGGCTGGAAAGTGAGATCAGCAGAAGAGGGATATATTTCCAGAATTAAAGTGAGCGCTACAGGTTATGGTAATGCGCTGTATGTGAGCCATCCATGCGGTTTGACGACTGTGTATGGTCATCTGGACAAGTTTGTTGGCCCTGTAGCAGAGTGGGTGAAAGGTATCCAGTATGAAAAAGAATCCTTTGAGATAGATACTATTTTGGCTGATAAAAGATTTGCTTTTAAACGGGGCGAACAGATTGCATTTTCAGGAAATACAGGAGGAAGCGCAGGACCACATCTTCATTTTGAAGTCAGAGAAACTTATAGTGAAAAAGTATTGAATCCTATGGCTTTTGGTTTTAAGATAATAGATAAAAAAGCTCCGGTCATTGGTGAATTAAAAATTTATCCGGTTCAAAACAGCTTTTATGACACTAAAGGAATTTCGGTGTCGCTAAAAAATCAATCCGCTCAGATATGGACAGGAGAAGTTACGAATGTACCGGCAGGAGATTTAATTTTTGCGGTACATGCATTTGATCGCCAGGATTTAACTCCTGAAAATAAAAATGGCATTCCCGCAATGAAAATGATGGTGAACGAACAGTTGGTTTTCTCCCGAAGAATGGATACGATAGATTTTGGTCTGACGAAATACACTCACGCAATGATAGATTATTGCGATAAAGTAAAGACCGGAAAAGATTTTTATCTGGCGACCTGGCTGCCGGGTAACCTGGAATCTTCTCCGTATCTGAATTCTCCTGCAAATGGAAAAATCAATGTAAAGGCCGGAGAAGAGAAAAAGATTGAAATACACCTGATAGATTTTCATGGAAATACATCCAAAGCCATTTTTAGTGTAAAAGGGATAGAAAGCAAAAAGGATTCAATTGTTTATTTATCCAATCAGTTGGCGGCAGGAAGCAAAAAGCTAGCCGGAGCAACCATATTCTGGTCAAAAGAATCTTTTTACGATTTGATTCCTGATAAGGTTAATGTGCTCAACAAAAGTAAAAGCCCGTACAGCAAAACCTATTATCTGTTCAGAAATGAATTGTATCCCATTCATAAAAGTCTGGAAATAAAAATACACGAATCGGATGTGCCGGATTCGCTGAAAGAAAAAGTGGTGCTGATAGGTGAGAATTATAAAAGCAACAAAAAAGCTATTACAGTAAAATCGGACAGTACAGCATGGGTAGCACAGATATCGGAAGCTGCTGAATTGTTTCTGGATGTAGATACCATTGCACCGGAAATCAGGTTGCTCAATTATAGTAATCAGGCGTTTTCAGGTAAAAGCATTCAGGTGAAGATTTCAGATAACCTCAGTGGAATCAAATCTTATGCAGGATATATTGATGGCAAGTGGGTGCTGTTTGAGTATGATGCCAAAAATGCTTTGCTCACCCATCAGTTTGATAAAATTTCTCCGGGAGAACATGAATTATTGCTGAGGGTCACAGATATGAAAAACAATATGAATGAATCCAAGGTTAAGTTTAAAAGATAAATTATGTTAGAAGCAGGAGCAAAAGTACCGGATATTACGGTCAATGATCAGAATGGAACGCCCGTAAATCTTACGCAGTTCAAAGGGAAAAAGACAATTGTTTATTTCTACCCTAAAGATGACACTCCGGGTTGTACCGCAGAGGCTTGCAATTTCAGAGACAATTATGAATCTCTAACAAATAAAGGATTTGTAGTGGTAGGTATCAGTCCTGATGATGAAAAAAAACATCAGAAGTTTATTGGTAAGCACGATTTACCATTTACATTGATTGCAGACACAGACAAAGCTTTGGCAAATGCATTTGGTGTTTGGGGACCTAAAAAATTTATGGGTAAAGAATTCGATGGTATTCACAGAACGACTTTTGTGGTCAACGAAGAAGGAATCATCTCCCACGTAATCAAAAAAGTAGATACTAAAAACAGCACGCAGCAGATTCTGGATTTGTTTGAATAAGGTGAATCCGGAGACGAATCTGAGAATGATTTTCCCCGTTCAAAAGTCTAAAATGTCCGGCAACTTATTACTTTTACAATTATGTTCTTAATTGCAGACAGCGGCTCAACTAAAACAGACTGGATATTTTGCACACCGGAGTTGGGTGTGATCAAAATGGTGTCTACTGTGGGTTTTAATCCTATTGTACAAAAGGAAGACTTTATCAGAGAGCAGATTCATCATACATTCAGGAATGACGAATCTGTTGCCGAAGTAACAGATTTACACTATTTCGGTGCGGGATGTTCTTCTGAAGAAAGGAGAGGTGTGATTAAAAATATCCTGGAAGAAGTTTTTAAGAATGCTGCCATCGAAGTAGACCATGATATGCAAGCTGCCGTGATTGCTACCTGTGGGGATGATCCGGGATTTTCATGCATTTTAGGAACAGGATCGAATGCCGTATTTTATGATGGTAAAGATATTGTTCCGCCAAAAGGTAGCCTGGGAGTTGGTTATATTCTGGGAGACGAAGGGAGTGGAGCACAGATTGGTAAAATTATTCTGAGAGATTTCCTGTATAAAGAATTGCCTTACGAATTGCAGAACCATCTGGAAAAAGATCTGGGTCTGGACAAAGACATCATTCTTTACAATGTATATCAAAGACCCAATGCCAACACATATTTAGCTTCTATTACTAAAGAAGTAGAAGGCTTTAAGCATCTACCGTATATGCATAAAATCCTGAGGTATGTGTTCACAGATTTTTTCAGACATAATATTCAGATTTTCCCTGAACATCAGACTTATCCTGTACATTTTATCGGATCAATAGCCACACACTTTGAGCAGGAGCTGAGAAATGCGGCATTACCGTTAGGCATTAAAGTAGGAAATATTGTACAGAAACCTATTGAGCATATTGTCAGATATTATCTTCATAAATCAAAACAACATCTACACTAACCTGAATGCATGATATAGAACCTTTTTGGAAATGGAGAGACAGGTATATCGCCGAAGAAGATGAACGTTCTCCGTTTTATGGCAGGCAAAGTAGTGAATTTGAGTATTCCCAGACCGTTTACAACTATTACATTCATCCGCAATGGGATGAATTTGGTTCAGCCACTTTATATCTGAAAGTAATTTTTGCTGATTACAGAAATCAGTTTGCAATTATTGAATTTATAGGCGAATGGAATGACGCAATTGGCAACGATATCATGTTTCTAAAAAGAGATATTATTGATGTCATGCTGGGAGCAGGCATCAATAAGTTTGTACTGATCGGAGAGAATGTAATGAATTTTCACTTTTCGGACAGTTCCTACTATGAGGAATGGAATGACGATGTGGTCAGTGAAGGAGGCTGGATCATCGCGCTCAATTTCAAAAAACATGTCATGGATGAAATGCTGAACGGAGATATTCATCATTACATTTACCTGCACGACAGATTCTCTGATGTAGTCTGGAGAAAATATCAGCCGGTACATTTGGTCAGATTATTGGATGATATGCTGATGAAACGATTAGGCTGATCTGAAGGGTATTAGGTAACATATTGTGAGTCAATCTATTGAAGTATAGCTTTGCTGAAAAAGAATTTACCTCTGAAATTAAATTTTTTATTGCTTTAAAATTTGCGATTTATTTAATGTGTTTTGTTTAATTTC
Source organism: bacterium (assembly GCA_037189845.1). Taxonomy (GTDB): domain Bacteria; phylum Bacteroidota; class Bacteroidia; order Chitinophagales; family JADIYW01; genus JAMLHH01. The sequence continues at coordinate 73,361 of JBBCIS010000009.1, read as the reverse complement.
ATTAAATGAACACGCGCATTTTTTTACTTTTCACTCTGTTCATCGGGAGTGGAATCATCTCCGCATGCAAAAAGGAGATGGATAATGATCCCGAATTAGAAAGAATTATTGTTGGAAGAGGTCCTGAGGATATCTTTCTGGATGAAAACAGAATACTTGTCAGCTGTGATGAACGCAGGGAAGGACAACCTGTTTTTGCAGAAATTGTTGCATTGGACCCTGCTACGAAGAAGACAACAGTTCTGACAAGAAAATCCGAACCCGAATCTCTGAGATTTCATCCGCATGGCTTTTATCTGCAGACAGTAGGAGGTAAAAAATCATTGTATATCGTCAATCACTACAAAGATGATGCTCAGCTAAATTCTGTTTTGGTGTATGAGGTAAAAGGTGATGAATTACACTTTCAAAGAGAATACAGGCATAAGCTTTTGATTTCACCTAATGAGATATGTGCATTACCCAATGGCAGCTTTTACTTCACCAATGATATGGGCAGCGATGATATGATTTATGAGCAGCTTTTTAATAAACATGGCGGCTCTTTGGTTCATTGCGATGCAAGCGGTAATTGTAAATATGTAGATGAAAAATTAGCATTCCCTAACGGTCTGGAGCTAAAAGGCCAACAACTATATATGGCGACTACCCGAAATAATGCCCTGTTTAGGTATGATATTCAGCCGGACGGTTCATTGACCAATAAATATAAGCTGAGCAGTGTGAATGGAATGGATAATCTGCGTTGGTCTGGAAATAAATTGATAGTGGCTGTCCATCCTGATGAAATAGCTTTTGTCAAGCATTCTACCAATGAAAAATCTCATTCACCGTCGTGGATTTATTCCATTGACAGTGAAACGGGACAAAGCAATTTGATCTATAAAAATGGCGGCTACGAAATCAGTGGAGGCTCAACAGGTCTGATTTATAATGGTTATCTGTACATCTCTCAGGTGTATGGAGATTATCTCCTGAAAGTGAAAATGTAATTTAATCAAACACTGCTATAGATACACCTTCTGTAGCTGATGGCCAGTTGGGAACATGAAGAATTCTGCCATTGTATTCAAATTTTGAATGAGCCCCGTCACCCACCGGAAAATGTAAATCTACACCTGCCAGAAATGGGAATACCGAAAATGTGCTGATGGGGCGTTCATCGGAAATCTGATTGTTATTTTCGTCATACATAAACATGGCGATCGTCGTATTAGCCTCTGATGCCAGTTTGTTGTTGGATAATTCCACATCGTTGACTTTCAGCACGTCACGTTTAAAAATCACTGCTTCAGATGCACCGAAAAATGTATTGACAGCTCTGTTGTCATCGTTGGGGAGATTCGTCAGAAACAAAGATGCTAAAGATCCTGTAGGCGGATAGTAGCGAATAACTACATTTTTATTATCTCTGACAAATGGTTCTCTGTAGTAATGGACAGGTCTGTCATTGGTTTTTCCTGTTGAAACTCTGAATTCATAATACGCACCTGATTTTACCTGGATTGGCCCCCACTCATTTTTATCATTGATAGTGAATGTAAAATCCGGTGTGGTGTTTTTTCTCAGACCATTTTCGGGAAAGACTTCATAGATTTCCAAAGTAGCTCCTGCTCCTGAAATATTTTCCCCGAAGCTCAGCACATTTCCGGAAATAGTTGGATTTTCTTTAGGGATAATATCTGTTGTAGCAGGTTCTTCACCTGTAAACATTTTATACATAGCTGCAAATGTTTCTGCAGAAGTAGCTACCTGATAATGGTCTTTTTTAGGTAAGCTGATATTGATAGCTCCATTGATTTTTCCTCCCAGCGCTACAATTTTATCACTTGGGGAAAATATATTTAAAGTTGGTATTCTCGTTTTGGAGCTTCCAGCCTGGCCCGGTTGTATAAATCCTGCAAGCTGAACTACATTTCTGATTTTTTTTGCACGTGCATCCTGCTTGCAATATTCGTACACAGAATTACCACCGGCCGAATGTCCTACCAGATCTACCTGAGCAGCACTCGTTTTCTGTAGCACCTCATTGATAAAATCATCCAGATCTTTCTCTTTGTCGGCACTTAAATTCAAAGAATTCCAGTTGAATGCATACAATTGATCCATAGTATAGCCATTTGATGCAAACCTCAGCATTTGCTTTTCGTAAGTATCTCCGCTGGCAAGAAAGCCGTGTACCATTACTATAGGTAATTTTTCTTTGGGAGTATTTACTACGGAGGTCTGTTCTTCTTTATCCTTTTTACAGCCAAATACTAAACAGGAGATAAGCAGTAAAAGCGTCAGTTTTCTCATATATTGCCAGTTGATATTGTATTAGAAATGTAATTAAAATATTTATACTATTTCCCACTTTTCAATTTCTCCGTCTATTATTTCAAATAGCGGATGAGTGTCGAAATCGTGTTGAAGTCTGAGCGTATTAAATCTATTAATATCTCTGATAAGCAGCTTGTCCAGCAAATGTTCGACTTCATATAAAAGTTGACCACTATTCACTGTCATTGTTACAGGAGTATAATCATTGAATTTACTTGCATCAAAGCTGTATCCGCGGGATTGCGCTTCCTGATAAATTTCATGCAGATATTGATTGATAGCATCCAGTGGCGAAGGTGATGATTTAAACCTGTCAAGTTGAGGGTGGTTCGTATAGCCTTTGGTTTTTCCTTCCAGCACATGTTTGGCAAGCAATGTTTCTCTCCATAATGCTACCAGTCCTTTGGTATCTAAATATTTGGGGTGTAAAGACCATATTCTCATGAATTCAGTTTTTAGTTTTGTTCAATAAAGGTTTCGTATACAGTGGTAACCAGAAGCAGCATTGTAAGACCATATGATATATCATCCAGCGGCATGGTGAAAATTCGTATCCCAAGATTTTCAGTATTGTTGTACCAGACTATTTTCTCAGTAATATTTTCTACATCCGTATTAATAAATGGATATTCCCAAAAGTGAACTCCTGTTAAAAATCCATTTGAAATAACAAAAGGTAGTAGTAACACCAAAAAGGTAAGCATAAAAAGCTTGAGATAATTACTCTTTCTGATAATAAGGTGGTACAGAAGAAGAATACAGCAAAAGAAATGAGCAAAAAATGTGTATAATTTATCATGATGCAGGATTGCTGTCAGACCACAAATAATAGCTGTTATCCACGCAATTAGATGTAATATATCAGGCAGCTTTTTTCCTTTTGTGAAAAATTTAGCACAGTGATAAGTGAAAAGACAAGCATAGGGAATGCAGATAAAAAACAGCCATTCTTCTATTGGTAGATTAAAAAGATAAATTCCGGAAATATACTCATCATTGAAGCCCCATACTCCGATTTTGGTGAAGTAAATATCCCACGGAATAAATATCAGCATCATCGCAATGATACCTGCAAACAATGCTTTCCAATTCCTGTAGAATTTCAGCCACGGATGGAAGCTGAAAATCAATGGAATCGAAATACATCCCAGATTGATGAGCAAATAATATAATTTCGGATCAATCATATTCATCTTTTTTGTTTGAGTCTGGCAGCTTCTGTGAAATATTTCATAGGCACGAGCAGCATTCCGAAACACTCTCCATCTTCTTTCCCCATATGCTTATGATGGATCTTATGAGCCTTTCTCAATGCTCTGAAATAAATATTATCTACCCTTTTGAACCACGAAAAACGCTGATGTATCAGAACATCATGTACTAAAAAATAAGCTAGTCCATACAAGGCTATTCCAAAGCCGGCAAAGAATTTCCAGTCAAATGATGCCAGTGTTCCGGAGATAATTAATGCAATGCTCGGAGTTGCAAAAATCACGAAAAAGATATCATTTCTTTCCCAGAAATGCGGATGAGGCTCATGGTGATCCTGGTGAAAATACCACATAAATCCATGCATGACGTACTTGTGGGTACACCATGTGATGGCTTCCATCAGCAGGAATGTAGAGATCGTAGTCAGGAGATGAATCATAGATTTATTTATTGAGTGTGTGCCAAATCAAAAGATACTGCGACTGTCGTTCAAACAGCCGCAATATCCCCGCTGACCTTGTTGAATCAAGGATACAGCACAACACACACTGGTTGTAAATGATGAGAATATGATTTATGAATGTGGTACATATTGTAGTATTATGATGATCCTAAAAATCATTAGTGTATTAAATTGAGCCTGTTAGCTACACAACTGTATAAGAGCAAAACAATTTTCTGGTAGTCAGGAACCCTGATGCGTATTTGCAAGATCAGATCTCCCGGAACTGACTTGATCTTTTTGAACAGCATTTTGTAATAAACATAAGCAAGGAATACACCTAATCTTGAATTTGCAGGCAATTGTCTGATACCTTCCAGTCCATCTGAAAAATCTTGGGAGATATCATTTTCAATGGCACGTTTTTCTTCATTCCTGAAATTGGAAAAATCTGTATTAGGGAAATACATTCTTCCCAGGCCCTCATAGTCTGCTTTGATATCTCTGAGAAAATTTATTTTCTGAAAAGCTGAGCCCAGTTTCATGGCAGAAGATCTCAGATGCAGATATAATCTTTCATCCCCTTTGCAAAAAACCTTTAAGCACATCAGCCCTACAACCTCTGCAGATCCGTAAATATATTTTTCATACAAATCCTGATTGTAAAACTGCTTATGCAGATCCATTTCCATGCTATCCAGAAATGCATTGATCAGATCTCTGTCAATATTATAATTATGAACCACCATCTGAAAGCTGTTCAATACAGGATTGGTGCTGATCTTTTCATCAATTGCCTCAAAAGTATCTTTTCTTAATCTTTTCAACATTTCTGCCTGCTTGTATCCTTCAAAAGAATCCACAATTTCATCTGCCAGCCTTACATATCCGTAAATACTGTAAATGGGATTACGCAATTCCTTTTTCAAAAATCTGATACCCAATGCAAAAGATGTGCTGTACTTGCGGGTGATATTTTTGCTGCACTCCAGAGATACATGGTCATACAATGATTTCATCCGCTCAGTTTTTATAATGTTGAAGAATATAATCAGCCACCACTTGTCCGGAGATAATAGCTGGTGGTACCCCTGGTCCCGGAACAGTCAGCTGTCCGGTATAAAATAAATTACCGACCTTTTTATTTCTGATGGCAGGCTTCAGTACAGCTGTCTGCATCAGTGTATTTGCCAGGCCGTAAGCATTGCCTTTGAACGCATTATAATCACTGATAAAATCAGCTCCTGCATAGTCTGTATAACTAACAATATGTTCTTTTATATTTTCCCCGCAAAAGCTCTCCAACCGCTCTATGGTCTCTTCAAAGTATTTTTTACGGATTTCAGGTGTTTCTTTCAGCCCCGGAGCTACCGGTATAAGAATAAAGAGATTTTCCATTCCTTCAGGAGCTACTGTGTCGTCAGTTTTGGACGGACAGCACACATAGTACAAAGGCTTTTCGGGAAACTTTGGTGTCTCATAAATAGCTCTGGCATGCTCGTCAAAATTCTGCTCAAAAAACAGATTGTGGTGCAGCAGTTTTCCAATCTTCTTATTGACACCAACATAGTACAACAGGCAGGATGGAGCCATTAGCCTTTTTTCCCAGTACTTTTCAGAATAATTGGCATATTCCGCAGGTAATAGTTTACGATCTGTAAAATGATAATCTGCCGCACTCACGACTATATCTGCTTTAAAAATCCCATGAGAAGTTTCAGCTCCTGTGACTTGCTTATTTTCAATCAATATGGATTTTACAGCGGTATTCAGGTGAATCTGTACACCTGCTTTTTCTGCAGTAGCCTGCATCGCATCCGCCAGCTTACTCATGCCTCCAATCGGGTACCACGTACCTAGTTTGAAATCTGCATAGTTCATCATATTGTACAGCGCAGGTATTTTATTTGGCATAGCTCCCAGAAACAACACGGGAAATTCCATCAGTTGGATCAGCTGCTCAGATTTGAAAAATTTGCGAACGTGCTTGCTGAACGGCAATAACAAATTGAGCTTAAAGGAAGATTTCAGAATATCGGGCTTAAAAAATTCTCTCCAGCGCAGTGACGGTTTGTATACAAACTGTTCCATCCCGATTTTGTAATTTCTTTCAGCTTCGTTGAGAAAAGTATTGAGCTTTTTGCTGCTACCTTTTTCCTTCCTTTCAAAAATTTTTTGAACCTCTGAAAAATCTGCAGGAATAGCTTCTACCTGATGATTTTCAAAAATCACCTGATAAGAAGGATCTAATCTTTTCAATTCAAAATGTTCTGAGGTAGTTGATTGAAATCTTTTGAAAAAATCCTCCATGACATCCGGCATCCAGTACCAGCTCGGTCCCATATCGAAAACAAAGCCATCTTTCCTCAGTACTCTTGCTCTTCCGCCGGCTGTAGCATTTTTTTCTAATATCACTACATCCCAGCCTGCTTCTGCCAGTACAGTAGCAGATGCCAATCCGGAAAATCCGGCTCCTATTACTACTGCTTTCTTAGCATGACTCATGAATGCTGTTTTTTGAATTTGTTTAAAGGGGATATTTTAAAATCGGGAGGCTGCTTTTGAGACAACCTCCCTTCTCTGCATTTCCCCGCTTAATTAATTAAAAATTACTTTATCTATCCTGTGAAACACACCGTTAACCCCTTGTATGTTCGTAGCTGTTATATTGATAGCTCCATTTAATTTTGGCGCAGCACCTGCTCCTGATACTGTGATGCTGTTGGCTCCAAGTGTTGGTACACTGCCATCAGCAAGCTCGGAGGAAGTCACATTGCCTGAAACAACATGGTCTAATAGTACAGCAGTGACCACATCCTTAGGTAAATCTGTTACCTGTGTTACCCCGGTTGCTGATAACAACTCTGCAAATGCAGCATTGGAAGGAGCAAATACTGTAAAAGGGCCATTTCCGTTCAGTGCATCTGCCAGATCTGCATAAACCAATGCTGAAACAAGTGAGCTGAAGCTCGGATCATTGATAGCTATCTGTACGATTTTATTTGGCAGCAATACTTTATTAATAGCATGTATCACAACATTGCTGCTGATAACATCCGCTGTTGCTACATTGGCTCTGTTGTCTATTTTCACAGTACTGCCTGATTTCTCCAGATATAGTGAAACTTTTTCATCATCTGCCCCTGGAGCAAGGGATGCAGCATATCCTGTAGTTACATCAGCAGCTTTGACTGGTGCAGCTACTACATGGTATAATAAAATGTTGGTTAAAGTACTGACCGGAACATCATCCAGTGAAGAGAATCCCAATTCAGTCAGCAATGCAGCAAACGCATCATTGGTAGGCGCAAAAAGCGTAGCTCCATCTAATCCTTTCAATGCGTCCGCCAATCCTGCTTTTACTACAGCCTGAACCAGTATAGAGAAATTTGGATTAGCTATAGCAGCACCTACTACATCATTAGGCAATAATACTTTATCTATCACATGTATCACCCCGTTGCTGGCTGAAATATCAGCACTAGTTACATTAGAACGATTATCTAATTTTACGGCACTTCCTGTTTTTTCTATCCATAAAGAAAGCTTGCTGCCTGCAGCACCATCAGCATTTGTAGATGCGTAACCCGTAGCTACTGCTGAAGATGTTACTTTAGTACTCAATACATGATAAAGCAGTACAGATTTGAGTGTCTCGACCGGGATTTCATTCAACCCTGAGACACCCAGCTCAGTAAGAAGATTTTCAAAAGCTGTATTGGTGGGTGCAAAAACTGTATAAGTTCCGGCAGCAGACAATACATCTGCCAATCCTGCGCGTTTTACAGCATCTACTAAAATGCTGAAGTCAGGATTAGAAGAAGCAACTTCTACAATATTGCCTTCAACAGGAGTCAGGTCAGGACCTGCATCATCTTTTTTACATGAAGTAAAACCCATGCTGAATAGTGTGGCTAATAGCACGACGAGCGATAGTGTTTTGATCCTTTTCATATTGAAAATTGATTTTGTAGAATAAAGTTAAATTATTTTGTTTAATGTTTTTAGTTAAAAGTTAAACAAAATAATTTAAGATAATTTTTAAAATTCCTTAACTGTTGTATATCAAATGTTTACATGGAATAAAAAATGAAATTATTTTTCATATGCTTAAACAAAACACAGAAAAATGGTCTGATAAGTGCTTTTTCCCCTCTTCTGGGACATAGAATTGATGCCTGAGCATTCGGCCTTTAACTTAGTGGTACCGAATCAGTCGATGATTGGAGCAGAAGTCACGACGTTCGAGTTTGAATTTAATTCAGTGTTTATTGTATGCAACTAGTGCAAGAATTGTATTTTCTGGTATAGGATTGAAACTTTTACCATCATTATGTTACAGTCCCAAAACCTGCATAAGGAATGCCTGATATTTATTAGTGAAATTTGTAGCTATCCCTTTGAAAGGTTGCCCAAATGTCTGCTATAAAGCTAAATAAACCGGCATGCTAATGTCCTGTAATGAGTTAAGTGTCCTGTTTTACTCAGGTATCTTATTGACTTAAATTTTGAATCAATTCCTCGATTTTTTCAAATTGATGGCAATTTTCAGGAAATGGACCTTTGTATTCTCTGATTGCATGACCGGAAACGAATATTTTACCCGGGAATTTTTGACAAATTATTTCTAATATCTCACCTACATCCAGATTATTCATCGTATTAGTGATCGAGCAAATCAGAAAATCCGGAGAGGTGATCTCTATGATTCTTTGCAGACTTTCCAAAGGCACTGCCTGGCCCAAATAGATAGTAGTGTACGCTCTTTTGCGCAAAGAATAATTATACAATAATAGACTCAGTTCATGTAACTCATTCTCCGGAAGAAACAACAATACTTTGGGGAGTTGATCTTCTGATGTATAATCCAGTAAATCCGTAGCAGCTATGATTTTCTGGCGAATGATATTGCTGACAAAATGTTCCTGAGCAGGGTTGATCACACCTGTCTGCCACATCACCCCGATCCGGTGAAAAAATGGGAAAACAATTTCTGTGATTGTTTTTTCAAAACCCAGAGTGTTTGCAGATGCAGTCAATGTTTTATGAAAAAACAACTCATTGAGATCTATCATCGCAATAATAAGATTCTCTATCAATGTATCATTATCCGAATTGGTGAGATTAAATGATTGTACTGACTGATGTACTTCTTCTTCGGACATTTCCATGATCTTGGAAATCTTGATTCCGTGCTTATTCAGAAAGCTGACATTCAACAGCTTTTTCAAATCCTCATTAGTATAATAACGGATATTAGTATCGGTACGTTCGGGGTTCAAAACATTGTAACGTTTCTCCCATATTCTGATCGTATGACTTTTGATATTGGAGAGAATTTCCAAATCCTTGATAGAATATTTTGCCGGTGTACTCAAGCAGACCTCTGTTAGTGAGTCAAATGTAAAAACATTTTATTGTTTAATGTTTATAAAATTTTATTAAACAATAGAGTTGCGCTGAGTAAATGAGTATTTGTTCTTCAATTAAATGATAAATGTCAAAACTTGCTACATATTCAGTTCAGAAAATTCTCTATATATTCACATATGAAGAAAATTTTACTATTGTTTGTTCTGTTTAATACTGTTTTGGTGTCATTTGCACAGGATGATTACTCTCATGTGTTTTTTGCCAATCAATCCAGGTTGCCGGTTTCAGTAAATATTGCTGTTTCAGGAAAAGCATCTATTGTGCAAACTATGAAAACAGATTTTCTTCCTTATGAAATTACACATGATCACAGCTCTACGATTGCGATAGGTGACATTGTAGGAGTCGAAGAAAAGGACCACAATGAAAGCAACGCATCGTTAAAATTTGACAGAAGAAGATTTTTCGGAGAAAATAATTTTTCTGCCCGGTTGGAAATTCGAACGGGAGGAGATTTACTATTTACAATTCTTACTTCGGGAGAAGATAAATCCGGATTGTTTACCCGGATCTATTACAATATCGAATATCCTGACGGTACATTGGAATTGACAGTTCCGGGAAATTTATTGCAGGATGATAAAGGTGTTCGGGCACAGGTAGCTTCCAGAGAAATCGTTTATCAGGATCAGGCTTATAAGCTGGTTTTTGGCGTTTTTGATGAAAAAGCTGATAAAACAGACAATATTATCTTTTCCATGTCCAATGTAGTGGACACTATTTACAGATATGATCCACCGATTGCAGATACATCCAATCCGAATGTATTGCACGTAGTGACCTACAATCCGGGAATCTTGATGCCGCTGGATATTTCAGACCAGGATGAACATGAAAGATCAGAAGTATTACATAAAGCCATGCCTAAAAACGTGGATATCATTGTTTTCCAGGAATTCTTTGAACCTAAAAAAACAGCCCAGATACTGGACAGTCTGAGTCCGTGGTATCCGTATCATACAGGAGCTCATAACAAAGTGCTTGTCCCCGGAATAGGAAAGGAGGGTGGTGTGCGTATTGTCAGCAAATATCCGATTCTGGAAGAAGATCAGGTTTCATATAGTGAAAATGGCTGTGTGCCGGATGATTTCTTTTCCATGTTTGCCAACAAAGGAGTGAAGTATGCCAAAATCAACAAAAAAGGTCAGATGCTGCACGTATTTGGTACACATACAAGCCTGCAGCCTTGTGATCTGTATATCATGGGACAGTTCATTGCTTCTAAAAATATTCCGAACGATGAAGTTGTCATCATGGCTGGAGATTTCAATGTAGATATGAACAGGTATAAAAATGGCTCTGATGATTATACTATCCTGCTGGATACCATCAATGCACTGGAACCGACCTATCTGTCATTTTTGAATGACTGGACACATACAGGAACTTCATCCGGACTCAACCACATGTATTGTTGCAATCCCCACAGCAGACAGCATCTGGACTATGTCTTTGTATCTGCCAATCATAAAGTACCGTATCTTTTGACAAACAGGTCCATGCAGGCACGACTCAATGAACCGGATGCCAGCTTTGGGATCTTTGACATGGGAGATCATGAACCGGTTTATGCGAGAATAGAATTTGCTGAAATTCAGGCAGGTATACAACAATTTTCTGAATGCATAGGAAATACAGTAACGCTTGCAACTGAAATTGTACAACCTGCTCCGGGAGGTTATTTCCAGTGGTATAAAGATGGGCAGGAGATAGCAGGAGCAAATACTCACGAGCTGGAAATATCTGTCGCGAATGCAGAAGATTTCGGAATTTACACTTGCAATTATCTGTATGACTATCTTCCGGACACAGTTATCAATAACTTTTTTGACCCATCGTATATGGATTACAACTGGTATTTCAGAGGTGTTACGCAGGGGAATATTTCAATAGATTTTTCAGTTTTACCTTCGGATTCGTCCGTAGAATGTTCAGGTATTGCAACAGGCATTTATCAGAATAAATGGAATCAATTATCCCTTTATCCTAATCCTGCACGTACCAGTCTGTTCCTGAAAGGAGACTTGTTGACCAAGTTCAAATCTTTTAGCATTATAGATGTGACAGGTAGAAATCTTCCTGTGAAAAATATTCCGTCCCTTTCAAATATGATGGAATTTGAGATTGGGCATCTTCCGTCGGGCATGTACTTTTTAGTTGGTCGGTATCATACTGGTAGTATCTATCAGAAATCTTTTGTGAAGCATTAGGACTTCTTTGGTTCAGACATTTGGATGTGTGAAGGCTGTATGATATTCATGACAGGATAGGAGGTATTGAAATATTGGTTGTGTCATAAATTTGCAAAAGAAATCCTTTTGGAAACCAAAGGTTCTACAGAGTCAAAAAGGAGATTCGACGAAGTTAAAGACATACTTAGTAGTGCGATTGTAGTATTTTGTGTTGTATTTTTTACCATCTTTGGCAGTTGTCAAGGATTCCTTGACAACTGAATTTTGTTCTAACTCATTCTCCCGGAAACAGTTATTGATGTGTAAGCTGATATTTTGTTTTGTCTGTCCAAAAAGTGCTGCCATTTGTTGTTGGGTAAGCCAAACTGTGTCTTCATCAATCCTTACCTCAATGTGTTCGGCAAGTTTATCAGCACTGTATAATACAATTTCGTTCTTCATTGCAATAAAACCTTATGACTATAAGAGTCATTTATCACGCATTTTCCATAAAAATAAGGTAGGTTTTTCTCTGAAAGAGTTGCTTCTGATAATTCAAAGAGGTAATTATCAGGTTTTTGCATTTGTCAAGAATTCCTTGATAGACTATTCCTTAGCTTGGGATTCACAGGAGTCGTTTGATTCAGATAAAATATCTTTTATTTGCGACAGACTGGATTTTAACCGGATGTTTTCTTCCACTATATTTTGCTTTGCGTTAGCTTATTTTCAAGCTGTTTGCACTCTGCTTCCAAGTCTGATATTTTGTTTTTAAGTTTTTGGTTTTCTTTGTCCAATTCATAATGTTTAATGGTAGAATACCGACTAATCTCTTTAATGCTCAAAAACATGGATTTTACTTCCTCAAAAATCTTATCATCTGATGAAAAGTTTATTCTAGGCCTTTCAAAAGATAGCATTTCTCCCATGATGTCGGTGATTTTATATTTCAAAATATATGAAGTATTGTTGTAAGATGCACTCCGATCGAATATTACTTCATGCAGTTTCCAACCATTGCAGGAAAATTTCTCAATCTCTAAATCTTTATTGAGTGTGATTATTTCATACATGGGAGTGGTAGTATTAGCGGAAGCTGATAGTGCATAAGAAATAAATGACAAATATGCTATTGAAAATTGCTTATTTAGATCATTTGCTTCACCAATTTCTGACAATTCTAAATTCCCCTTTACACTAAAAATCTTAGGAGTTGGAATAAAAAATAAACTGTTTCGTTCAAACATTTCTGTTGAAATATTGAGCGATCTGATGACTATATATTTCAACTCATTGACTCTGTTTTGTATGGCTGTTGGTAATGACATGGTTTTGTTATGAGAGTTTGATAATTTTTTATTCTGTTCTATAGTTTCAATTTCAGTAATTCCTTGATATCATCATCTTGAAAAGTAGTAATGCCTACTAGTGTATTTTTATAAAAGTATTCGTAGTATCTCTTTTCTATTCATCATATATTATAGGGATTTTATAGCATATAAAAAAATAAAAAGAGAGGATTTAGCATTAAGTCAACAAAATGACCCTCATAATCCAGTTGTAGAAACTCGATATTTGTACTCCCATTTTCATAGAAATATTGAGTTTTAGAACCTGAGTCTTCAATCTCGCTTAACAACCCATCCGAAGTATAAGAGAATTTCGAGAGCCAATCTCTTACTCTCCACTCAATTAACTTTCCATCTTTAATTTTTCCAATAACAGAACGTGAGTTGTATTCTTTATAAACCAAATCTCCTTCATACCTGAATAATATTTCCTGTTTATTATCCTCAAGAGTTTTAGTGAGTTTGTCACCTGTATAGAAAAAACGCTTGCTTCTTTTACCGTCAGTGTCATAATGTACATATTCCTCAATTCGTCCACCTTTTAATAAGAAAACATCGCTATAGCTACTCCATCTCATTTCCGGACTAAGGTATCTACTCCCTCGTTTACTATAAACAGCCATTCTGTTTTCATCTATCAAGTACTTGTGCTCAAATGCATAATTTTCAGCACCACCAGTTTCTTGGGTTGTCATAATTACCGTATCCCCAATGTATCTGAAATTAAAATCCTGATTATAAATTTGGGTATAATCACTCGAGCTCTCAGAAAGTTTAATTTGTATTAACTTATTACCCTCATATCGAAAATTGTAGTCAATTATCTGGCTTTCACCTATTATGCTAATCTTAGACGGTCTTTTTTTAGAATAAGGATTTTCATTTGTTTTAAGAACTTCATCTTTGCCACAGCTGACAATAAGAAACGCTATCAATAAGTATAAAATCTTGTCCATCTTTTTGATTTGTTGATTTGCAAAGGAAATATTTATATAACCTACAATATCCTTTCATCATGAATATAATAATCGTTTAGCGAATAATTTATTTCTCTATCTTTGAAATGAAGTAAAATATCCTGTATGCAAGTAGGACAGAAAATCAAAAAGCTGAGAGAATTAAAGAATTTCACACAAGAGCACATGGCGGTTTCTTTGAACATGACTCAGTCTGCTTACAGCAAAATAGAAACAGGAGAAACGGATATTTCTTACAGCAAATTGGAAAAAGTGGCTGAAGTTTTACAGCTGCGTCCTGAGGATATTATCACTTTCAATGAACATTTAGTGTTCAATGTGATGCATAATCAAACCGGTCAGGGATTAGTCATTAATCACCAGACGGACGATACTAAAAAACTCTACGAAGAACAAATCAATTCTCTGAAAGCGGAAGTTACTTACCTGAAATCTGTGTTGGACAGAGTACTGACGAAGTAGTTGGGTAATACATCTAATGAAATATAGGATTTTGCCGGTTGTCCCAAAAGCAAACCACCAAAACAACTTCCCTTGTCACTTTGTAAAGTAATGAACAGTTTTTATGCAATATGACTCTGCGAATTTGCATTCCTTCTTCAAAAACAGGATACATAAAAGGAGAATGCTCTAATGTTTCTAATACCTCTTCCAGATGATTTTCAAATTCAAGGACAAATTTTTCTCCCAACGTTCGGATAGCTGGGAAACGACCGATTCATAAGTATCTTCTGCTTCGGGTGTAAATATCACTTCATAGTTCACTGATACTTACGTAAATGTTTTTCTTTAAATGTTTGCAGAGAAATTGTCTGACCATTATCAAACTGTTCGATACTTTTATGATACTCTTTATAGCAGATTCAGGCAAACTTACAGATGCTGACTCAAAAGGAACTTTCAAAGCTTCCAAAACAGCCTTGACCGTTTCAAACTGCTCTTCCGACTCAGGATGTATGGTGATTTCTCTCATTTTCTTCATTTGTCAGAAATTTGACTCTATTTAAAGATACACAAAACCTGATAAATTTACTCGTCCGTTATCTTTGACAATCTTGCCTATTGTTGCGTCAGCACTTGCCCATTGCCACATTGCAATCTTGCCCATTGCTCATTGCCACATTGCAAACTACTCCAAACCCTTTCAGATAGCTGCTTTAGTGTAAAATAACCGGATTTCCTGTCAGAATATCCAAATCTGTATTTTTAAAATCCTTGTCATTAGTAAGGATGACCAACGAATTTTCTTTACAAATTTTCACTATTGCCTTATCTACAAAATCCAGTTCATCATTTACCAGAAAACTATCAATATCCTGTTTCTCAAAATACTTCCCTACTACATTAAAGCGGTCTAAAATATTATTTCTGACAATAGTATAGATATCTCTCAGTGCATCTTTGCCATCAGAACTGTTTCTGTAATCTTTATATTTAAGCTGAGATTTCGCTATGTTATTCTGAATAAGGAATTTTTCATATTCTGCTTTAATAGCTCTGTTTACAACCTCTGAAACTACTAAAAAGTCTACAAACAGAGGATTCCCTTGTCTTAATAGTACTCTAAAAACTCTGGCGTAACGATCTTCCCAATGCGTAGAACCTGTTGGCCAGAATAAATAAATCAACACATTTGCATCTACAAAAAATGAGTATTCTTGTAATTGTGAGACTTTATCCAAAGAATATTTTACAGCCATATTTATTCACCTAAGATTTCATTAATACTGCGCTGTATCGCTTCCGGGTCTTTATAATATAGTTTGGCTGTATCTACAACTCTTTTTAATGCTACTTTCCCTGATTCTGAAATTTCAGCCACACTTAAATGTTCTTTTATAAACTCTTCAGAAAATGTATTGTACAATTGCCCAACTGCTGTATTTAAAAAAGCAGTAGTCAACATTTCTATGTTTTGAAAAGAAAGAATGACTTTCTTTTTGTCATTAAAAGCTTTTAAAACTAAATGATATACTTTCTCACCGTCTTCGGCTTCTACTCCAAATACATCTCCAATAGTATTCACTATATGAATAGTTGTTTTTTCCATAATACTAGAATATATCGTCTATATTAATCTCACTGCTAAGAGAGTAATTACTGTTGTCATCCGTTCTGAACTGTAAATTTACTATTGTTCCTGGAAATTGTCCGTCAAATTCTTTAAGGATTTCTCCGGTACAGCTGTACTGATAAAAACCTTCATTGCTGACAATCTGCATTTTCCCTTTGTTTTTTTCAATAAACTCCCTCAATACTGCCAATCCGATTCCACCAGAAATACCTTGTTTGGTTGTTTTTCTGTCCTGAACTGCCCATTGAATAGCTTGTGTTGCATTAAGGTTACGGTTAAATCTTCTGTTAACTCTGTTTTTAAATCCGATGCCCGTATCCACAATTGTGAATTCTATTTTGCCCTTAGTCGGATAAAATTGCCCGCAAGTGTATATGAATTGTGTTTCACTATGGATTTGTGCATTCACAAAAATCTCATAAATAGCTTCTACGATTTTCTCCTTTACTCCATTAGACATACGTGGTAGGTTTGCAATATGCCCTTCTATCAGCTCTTCAATTACATAGTTTTTAAAAAATTTTCCATCGGTCGGTTTCAGTTTTTGAAATTTGATAGTTGTATGATTGGTATCTAAAGCACGCTTTTTCCCATAATAAGTCAGAAAATCATTTTTTAGCAGAATGGTTTCTATCTGTGGTTCTATTGAATCAAAATGTATGTCGTTGAGATTTGAGGTGAAAATATCCAAAACAGCTCCCAAAGCAGCACTCAAATTAGCTGCGAAAAAACCACTTAATTCCAAATGTACAGAAGAAAAGCTCTTGTTTTTATTGGCTTCATAAAATGAAATTAAACGTTGATAACTTTCAAAAGTATCATTGATTGAGCTTAATCTCGCCATATCTCATTTTTTATTTATCATTGTACCATTTGCGAAAGAATGTAAATCAAGATAATTAAAATTGCTGTTGAATTGTTCATTTCCCTCTATATCAGCAAATCATAAATTATACTTTATACTATTGTTGCATTTGCCAATTGCTCAATTCTTGCGTACAAAAATCTGCAATCGTCACTACTCCACTACCATCACCAATCCTTTCAGGTAGCTGCCTTCCGGATGGAAAATATTCACAGGATGGTCAGCAGGTTGTGACAGACGATGTAGTACCTTGACATTTCTTCCGCATTCGATAGCAGCAGCAGTCACCGTGTTCAGGAATAAAGGAGCATCTACTACTTGTGAACAGGAGAATGTAAACAATAATCCTCCTGGTTTTACTTTTTCCAGACCTAATACATTCAGCCTTTTATATCCCTGTACGGCATTGTGCCTTTTGCTGACACTTTTGGCAAATGCTGGCGGATCTAATACCACAATATCATACTGCGGAACATCTTCTTTGCGGAGAAATTTCATCACATCTTCCGTGTATGATTGATGTTTCCCCTCTGGAATCTGATTGAGTTCGACATTTCTGTCTGTCAACTGAATGGCATTACCGGATACATCGACTGAATCTACTTTTTCAGCACCAGCCAGTAAAGCTGCCAGGCTGAATCCTCCCGAATAACAAAAGGTATTCAATACTGTTTTACCGTTGGAATAAGTGCCTAATAAAGCCCTGTTATCTCTCTGATCCAGAAAAAATCCTGTTTTCTGACCTTTGACTACATCTATATGAAATTGTATATCGTGTTCACGGACAGTCAGATTTTCTTTTGCTCCGAAAATCCATCTGTTTTGTACCGTCTGAGCAAACTGTGGAGGTAAACAATCTTTGCTTTTGTCGTAAATAGCGGTGATATGATTTCCTAAAACTTTCTGAGCTGCAGCGGCGATTTTTTCAATAGCATGATACATTCCGATACTATGAGCCTGCAATACCAGCACATCATCATAAATATCTGCTATCAGTCCCGGCAATTCATCACCTTCGCCATGTACCAACCTGTATGCATTGGTATGAGTTTGCTTGAAGATGCCTATCCATTTTCTTCTGTCTAAAGCAGCCTGCAATTTTTTCTCCCAGAAAGAATCATCTATCTGCTCATCCTGAAAGCTCAGAATTTTCACAGAGATACCTCCGTCATAGTAATGACCTGTTGCCAGAAAATCACTTTTCGCATCCAGTACTCTGACGACATCGCCATCTTTCGGACTGCCGGAAATTTTCTTGATTGCACCACTGAATATCCACGGATGCAATCTCTGTACAGAAGATTCACGTCCTTTTTGCAGGATAATATCTGCTATAGCTATCATTGTTCTAAAAGATAGAAAGTACTGTCGTACTGGTTTTTGTCGTCTTTCCCTACAAACTCTTCATCCACGATGTCCCATTCTTCCATGTTTACTTCAGGGAAATAGGCATCGCCATCGATTTTTGCATGTACTTTAGTGAGATAGATTCTGTCAGCAATATCAAAAGTCTGCTCATACACATCTGCACCACCGATGACAAAAACTTCTTCTAATTGATTGTCAGCGGCAAAATTCATCGCATCTGAGATTTCTGAAAACACCAGTGTTTTTTCTGGTTTGTAATCTTTCTTTTTGCTCAGGACGATATTGATCCGTTCCGGTAGCGGATGACCGATAGATTCAAAAGTTTTTCTGCCCATGATGACAGCTTTCCCTTTTGTATAATACTTGAATCTTTTCAGATCAGAAGATAATTTCCAAGGCAATTCGTTATTGTTGCCTATGACACCATTCTCAGAAACGGCTACAATCAGAGATATAATCATACAATTTTATTATACAGCCACCTCGCCTTTGATAGCAGGATGACTTTGATAGTCTTTTAATTCAAAATCCTCGTAACGGAACGCAAATATATCTTTTACTTCCGGATTGATATACATTTTTGGCAACGGAAGCGGCTCTCTTGTCAACTGCAAATTGACCTGCTCCACATGATTGGAATAGATATGCGCATCACCGAATGTGTGAACAAAATCTCCCAATTCCAGATCGCATACCTGTGCTATCATCATTGTGAACAAGGCATAAGATGCAATATTGAACGGAACTCCTAAAAACGTATCCGCGCTTCTTTGGTACAACTGACAGGAAAGCGTTCTTTTACCATCTTCCGTTTTCGGTTGGCCTACATAAAACTGAAAAATGGTATGACAAGGCGGCAAAGTCATCTGCTCGATATCTGCCACATTCCAGGCACTGACGATCAGCCTTCTCGAATTCGGGTTGTTTTTGATCTGAGCGATCAGATTTGTTATCTGGTCGATTTCTCCGCCATTTCCATCGGGCCAGCATCTCCATTGCGAGCCGTACACAGGACCTAAATCGCCCCATCTTTCTGCAAAATCCTTATCCGCAGCAATTTTCTGAGCAAAAGTTTTCATATCCTCGCCCTGATATTCTGAGCTCTTTTGATATTTCGCAAAAGGCCAGTCATCCCAGATCCGGACATTGTTTTCACAGAGATACTGAATATTTGTTTCCCCTTTCAGGAACCACAACAGCTCATGAATGATAGATTTCAGATGTACTTTTTTGGTCGTCACCAAAGGAAACCCCTCGTTCAGGTCAAATCTCATCTGGTACCCGAAAACTCCTATCGTCCCCGTCCCGGTACGATCTCCCCTTACTTCGCCATGCTCTAAAATATGTCTCAGCAAATCCTGATACTGCTTCATGATACCAATATCGTAAAAAATCAAAAAAACGGTTGCAAAACTTATCCAGTTCGTGCATAATTATAATGAGCAACAGAATTCAATTTCTTTGGGCGGCAGGCACGCTATCACCTTATATCTTTCTTTCAGAAAGGATACCGGTTCTATCGTTGCCGCTGCTAACGCACGGCTAAAACAAGCAGCTGCTTATTGCCTATTGCTATTATGCGTCAGCTAAATCGTCAATCTACAATCAAAAATTGTCAACATTATTGCCCATTCCTCAAAACACCTGACTAATAAAATGTTGAACGATGCCCGGAATAGCTATGATCGTGAATATAAGTCCGTAAACAGCTCCGTAAAAGTGGGCCACGTGGCCGATATTATCATTAGAATTTCTTGCCATATAGACGCAGAAGATAAGATAAAGAGGTCCGAAAATATATGCCGGAATAGAGAATGGAATCGGAAAAATCATGATGCCGCCCTGAGGGTAAATGAGGATACTGGCAAAAATGACTGCCGATACAGCTCCTGAAGCTCCTACAGCCATATAACGGGGATTATTTTTGTGTTGGAAAAAATCTACTAATGAGCTCAATGGCAGAGCACTCAGATACAACACAATATATATCAGCCTTCCGAATCCCGGATATAACTGGACAAAAGTATTTTCTACCAGCTGTCCGAAAGAATAGAATGCAAACATGTTGAAAATGAGATGCATCCAGTCTCCATGTAGGAATCCATAAGTGAAAAATCTGTGCCACTCATTGTTCCGTGACATATAATTAGGTGCAAAAATGAATTTACGGTACAATTCCTGATCGCTGAAAGCTCTGATAGAAGTGATAGCTGTAATCGCTATAATGATAAATGTGATCATATTTTATTCGTGGTGATACGGTAATCCTTTAATAATAGTAAAAGCCCGATAAAGTTGTTCCAAAAATAAAACTCTTACCAATTGATGCGAAAAAGTCATGGAAGAAAGTGAAAGCTGTGCATTGGCTCTTTTATATACTGACTCATCAAAGCCATATGCACCGCCTATGAGAAAAATAATTTTTTTCTGTAACAACATCTGCCTCTTCTCGATTTCCTGTGCAAACTGTATGGAAGAATACATCTTTCCCCTTTCATCCAGAAGTATCAGCTGATCCTCAGGTCTGAGTCTTTCAAGAATCTGTCTGGCTTCTTTTGTCATAAAAGATTTTGGATTGTTTGCCTTGATATCCGGGAAGATAATCATTTGAAAATCAGTCAGTCTTTCCAGTCTTTTAGAATAATCTTTTATCCCTTCATCCAGATATTTGAACGCTGTTTTTCCCAAAACCCAAAATTCTACTTTCATCTGGGAACTAATTTGCAACCTTTTTCCTTATTTTAAGGGATTCTATTCATTTTTTAGACCATCATGAGCGTTTTTGTCATATTACTACTTTTAGCAGTCGGTACTTTATTGATCCTATTGGAATTGTTCTTAATTCCGGGAGCAGTAGTTGGTATTATAGGTGCGGGCTTGTGTATATGGGGTACTTATGAGGCTTTTCATACATTGGGATCCAGCTGGGGCTGGGCTATACTAATAGGAACAATTTTGACGAACACAGTGCTGGCATGGTATGCCTTTCAAAATTTATACAAATCCAGATTTGCCATGAAGGATAAAATTGATGGCAGGGTCAACGAGTTTGAAGATTTTGGACTACAGGTAGGAGATGAAGGGAAGACAATGACAGATCTCCGGCCGGAAGGTAGAGCTATCTTCAATGATAAAATGATTTCAGTCTGGTCTTTTGACGGATTTTTGAAAGCAGATCAACCAGTAAGAATTGTAAAAATATCAGATAATAAAATTTTTGTAAACCACGTGAATACACCATCATGAACAGTACTATTTTAATGGTAGGTGGAATTATACTATTACTGGTAGTTGTAGTATTTATTTTCGCCTTTATGCGCTATATCAGCTTATGGATCAGCGCGATTCTTGCCAATGTGAAAATTGGATTGATTGATTTATTTGTCATGCAGCTGAGAAATGTACCGCCAGGCGTCATTGTAAATGCAATGGTCATGGCACACAAAGCAGGCATCAGCATTTCTAAAGATGAGCTGGAAGCTCACTTTCTGGCAGGAGGGCGTATCAATGGCGTTATCAGTGCATTGATTTCAGCAGATAAAGCAAATATTCCTTTGACTTTCAAAGAAGCTACAGCAATTGACCTTGCTGGTAGAGATGTTTTTGAAGCAGTT
Source organism: bacterium (assembly GCA_037189845.1). Lineage (GTDB taxonomy): Bacteria > Bacteroidota > Bacteroidia > Chitinophagales > JADIYW01 > JAMLHH01. The sequence continues at coordinate 51,534 of JBBCIS010000009.1, read as the reverse complement.
CAGATGTCTGTAAATCCTAAAGTTATTGAATCTCCGCCTGTGACAGCAGTGGCGAAAGATGGTATTCAGCTGATTGCCAAAGCTCGTGTAACTGTTCGTGCAAACATCCGCCAGTTAGTAGGGGGAGCAGGAGAAGAAACAGTTTTAGCACGTATCGGTGAGGGTATTGTTACTTCCATCGGTTCTGCTAATTCTCACAAATCTGTATTGGAAAATCCGGATACCATTTCCAGGTTGGTACTTGGTAAAGGTTTGGACAGTGGGACTGCTTTTGAAATCTTATCTATTGACATTGCAGATATTGATATCGGTAAAAATATTGGTGCGCAGTTGCAAATGGATCAGGCAAATGCTGACAAGAATATCGCTCAGGCAAAGGCAGAGGAGCGTAGAGCAATGGCAGTAGCTTACGAGCAGGAGCAAAAAGCAAAAGCTCAGGAAGCCCGTGCGAAAGTGATAGAAGCAGAAGCACAGATACCATTAGCAATGGCAGAAGCATTCAAAAGCGGAAATCTCGGTATCATGGATTATTATAAAATGGAAAATGTAAAGTCAGATACTGATATGAGAAGCTCTATTGCAAAAGACGGTCAGTAAGAGATCGATCAATTTAAAATTTAGCCGGAAATCTGAGTGCTTGTCATTCAGGTTTCCGGTTTTGTTTTTCCAAATCCACAAATCAGAAAGTACATCTGCCGTATAATCATCTAATTGGTCTTCTTATAATTCATGAAACCCAACCATTCATCAGATTAAAGATATCTTACATCTCCTGTATGATTATTCGTTATATATGTGATAAGATAACGGTCGTCCTTACTTTCAAAGAAAATATACCAGGTTGTACGGTCATTGGCTTTATAAAAGGCATATTTTGAGCCGAACTTATTGAGCTTTTTCGGCGTTTTTTATGAGGAAAGTTTTTGATATCCTGCTCAATAAAGTCCACTAATTTGTCCACATAATCATACGAAGTTTCCAAAAAGGAAAAATATTCCCTTTCATAAAGAACAAAGACGAGTTTTTGTAAATGTTCTTTTACATCAGATAAATAGAGAACTTTTATTTTTTCCAAGGTAGTGAAGCCAAAAATTCTTTTGTACTTTTTCTCAACTCATCGGAAGTGATACCATCCGCCCATTCCTTTTCAAAGTCGAAAGACCTGGTATCTCTTTCTTTGATCCGTTTGATTTGTTCAATAACAACAGGATTCTCTAAAGAATTTAACAAACGGATGATTTCTTTTTTTTCAGCAACTATATCCATTTTACCCGCTTTATCTTACTAAAGTTACAAAAAATAGACAAAGCTCTCCATATCTGTAGGAAGGCAGTCTGGTAAATCATAATGATAAAAGCTTTCAGATGTGCCGGGAAATTTAAATTTTACTTCTGATTGAAATTCAAATGTCATGGCTCAAGAGTATAGCTTCCCTTTGAAAAACCAATTGATACCTAAATAATGTAGTTAATTGTCAAAAATTATTAATTGTTGTTGGAAATTTAGTTAGTGATTATTCGTAGTTGATTTGTGTCATGTTATTTACATCTATACCCAATATTGATTTATTGTAAAGAAGAGATGCAATTGCCTGTCTCGTGCATAATGTGTTATAAATTTTTATTTTTTAATTTACGTATTTTACTGATAGTTATATTTTTATAAATTTAATCGTATCTTTCTATTTGTTAAATTCTGTTAATAAAAATAGTTATTGTCCTACTGGTTTTAGGTACTGCCAAAATCACAACAGAATACTTAGTGGTTATTTGGAATAATTCTAAACAAGAATTTAGGTTTGCAGTCCTTATTACATCAGAATTTATGTCCAGAAATAACTGTAAAATATCGCCCTGGGGCAGGATATTTTCAAAAGTCAGAAATCCTATATCAATATTGCTTCTTGTGTTGTTCCCTGCAAGCTTTTTGTATGCACAGGATGCCGGAATTCAGGGAAATATTACTTCTGAAAACGGAGAGCCTATGATAGGAGTGACCGTTTTATTAAAAGGAACGACAATAGGAGCTACTACAGATATCAATGGACATTTCAAACTGACTGCTTTAAATGCAGGTAAATACACTGTTGTAATTTCATATTTGGGATATACGACTAAAGAAGAAACCGTTTCACTTTCTTCCGGAGAGAAGAAAACTCTGTCAGTAAGGTTGGCAGAAGATGAATTGCAGCTACAAACGACTACCATTACAGCTAAATCTCATGAGCAGAAAATCCGCGAGCAGGCTTTCAATGTAGTCGCAATTGATGCTAAGAAACTATATAATACTTCCAGCGATATCAACCAGATCCTGAATAGAACTGCTGGAGTGAAGATCAGGGAATCCGGAGGTTTAGGCTCGAAATTCAATTTTTCACTGAATGGATTTTCCGGAAATCAGGTGAAGTTTTTCATAGATGGTGTACCTATTACCAACTATGGAGAATCTATGACGCTCAATAACATTCCTGTGAATATGGCTGAGAGAATTGAAGTTTACAAAGGCGTAGTACCTGTCTCTTTGGGAGTGGATGCATTAGGTGGAGCAGTGAATGTAGTTACCAATCAAAATGTAAGAAATTATCTGGATGTCAGCTATAATATTGCTTCTTTCCATACGCACAGAGCATCTGTAAATGCCAGATATACCCATGAAAAAACAGGTTTTACTATCGGATTGAATGCCTTCGGGAACTATGCTGAAAATGACTACAAGGTAGATGTCAGTATCGTTGATGCAGCTACCGGTAAATTTGGCCCGTTGCAAAAGCTCAAACATTTTCATGATGGATATAAATCCGGTACAGTTATATTGGAAACCGGAGTAGTAGGTAAAAAATTTGCTGACAGGTTGCTTTTCGGGATAATCGTATCCGGTAATGAAAATGAAGTGCAGCAAGGAACAAACATGCTCAAAGTTGTAGGTGAAGCTAAGACGTACAGCAGCAGTGTGATTCCTACATTCAAGTATAAAAAAGAGAATTTATTTACTGATGGTTTGAATCTGAATATCTCCGGTTCAGTGAGCTTGACAGAAGGACAGTCAATTGATACCAGCTCAAAAGTATATGACTGGACAGGTCAATACAAGTACAGAAGCTATGGGAATGTATGGGCGCAAGGTGAGCTGGGAGAGAAAACACACTATATCTATACAGAAAGAGATGCCTTGACAGCTGCGAATCTGTCTTATAGCATCAATCCTAATCACATCTTTACTTTCAACAATACTTTCAGCCATTATCTGAGAACAGAGAGAGATGAGGTGCGGGTGAACAGATTAGGTCTGGTAGATCCCACTATCATAAAAAATATCACTGGCTTAGGATATAACAACAGGTTATTAGGTGACAGGCTTACACTGACAGCATTTGGTAAATTGTTTTACATGAATTCAAAAATGGCTTTGAATGATAGTACAGCAATTCAAAATAAACATCTGAGTGTCGGTTATGGTACAGGAGTGACCTACTTTATAAATTCAGATTTTCAATATAAAGCATCTTTTGAAAAAACATACAGACTACCCGAGCCCGATGAGCTTTTGGGAGATGGTCTGAATGTGCTTTTCAATCCATTGCTGAAGCCCGAAAACAGTTTTAATGTCAACTCCAGCTTTATATATGATAAGTATATTAAAGACAAGCACCATATAGGGTTCGAAGCCGGATTTATATTCAGAAGAGCACTGAATTTTATCAGATCTACAGCTACCGGCCCGTTATCAGTACATGAAAATATAGGCAGTGTGCGTGCATTGGGAGGAGAATTTCAGGCAAAATACAGTTTCAAAGAAATGATCTTCTTCGAGGTAAATACTACTTATCAGCATTTGATCAATACAGTGAAGTATGCCCCACCGGGCACACAGATCCCTAACTATGTATACAAATATCAGCTTCCTAATCTTCCTTTTTTGTATGGAAATGCTGACCTGGATTTCAGATTCAAAAATGTCATTACGAAAAATGATGCTTTGACAGCAAATCTGGGAATGAACTACATGGAAGCATTCTATCTGTTTTGGCCGAGCCTGGGTTCTAATGAATACAAGAGAGAAATACCAAGGCAAATTACAGGAAACGCAGGTGTTACCTACTCATTGAAAAATGGCAGATACAACATCTCTGCTGAGTGCAGAAACTTCACCAACACTAAGGTGTACGACTACTTCAATGTACAAAAGCCGGGAAGAAGCTTTTCACTGAAGGTGAGATACTTCCTGACCAAAACGAAATAATAATCATTTCAATTTTTCACTATAAACCAATTCAAATATGTTTTCTAAAAGAAATCAGATGGCGTTTTTAAGCGCCAAATCAATGTCCGGATTTTTTACGGCTGCATTGGTAGTTTTATCAATGACATCCTGTAAAAAAGACACCGGAGGTGACGGAACCGAAGGTAAAGACAGCACATACGTTGTCAGTGTAAGAACCGGTGACGATGACGGCACGACGGATTATGTATTGGCTACACAATCTATTATGGATGGAGAAATCTCTGTTGACGGTGTAGGTATCGAACAACCGGGATGGAATTACTATTTCGCTAATAACAATATTTTCTTCAGTATCAATTATGGAGAAGAAGGTACAATTGCTTACGTTTTAGGTGATGACAAAAAATTAAAAGAAAAAGGACGTTTCTGGGTGGAAGCTTTGGACTGTATGGGTGCAGCCGAGGATGGTAACGTAGTCGGTATTGGTGCTCCATGGGGTGGAGGTAGCTATGATTGCGAATTAATGATCATTGATGCAAAAGACATTTCTATTTCTAGTAGAAGATTTGACAGACTATACGTTACGTCACCTGACGATACATTAAATAAATGGCCAACCGGTGCAATTGTAAGAGGTGATAAGATATATGTTTCTTTTTATCCTTTGGATGGAGAAAGCTGGGATACGCCTATTATGGATACTGCTTATGTGAGTATATTCAAATATCCTTCATTAGAGTATGTAAAAACTATCAAAGATACCAGAACAGCACCTATCGGTATGTATGGTTCTGTGTCCAGCATCATCAAAGCTGAGAATGGGGATATCTATAGTATTTCTCCGGCGAGCCTGGGAGCAGGATTTACGCAGACTGGAAATCCTTCAGGTATGTTGAGAATTAAAAACGGCGAAGATAAATTTGACGAAAGCTATTTTCTGAATTTTGAAACAAGCTCTATCAACGCAAAAGTTATAATGCTCCAATACATAGCAAATAATAAAGCTTTGATCAGATATATTCCTTTAGCTACAGACGTGGCATTGCCAATGTGGGCTTACTACAGCCAGGCAGCTTCTGTGACAAAACTTGCAATTATTGATTTGAATACAAGTGCAATCACTCCGGTTACAGATGTACCTGACCATGCTCATGGTTATGCAAGAAATATCTTTGTAGAAAACGGTAAAGCATACTACTCTATCTCTTCTACAGTAACTAATGAAGCAAGAATCTATGAAATAGACCCTGTAACTGCTACTGCTAAGAAAGGTGCTTTGATCAAAGGACTTGAAGCTCCATTGATCTATAAATTAACCAACTAATCGTCGTAAGGCGAATTCAGTTTCCTTTTATGAACATGCCTCTCTGAGTTCCCAAATCTCAGAGAGGTTCTTTTCTCTTAAAAATGAAGTTTCCCGGATTTAGCAAAACTCAGAATTCAACTAGAAAGATCGATAAAAAAGGTCCTAAAAAATCTGTTTTCAGACGCGTCAACGATTGGTTGCATCTTTGGATGGGATTGATCAGCGGAATCATTGTATTCGTTATCAGCGTTACGGGATGTCTGTATGCTTTTGAAAAAGAAATCTCAGATTGGCTGAAACCTCACAGGTTTGTCACACCTCAGGAAAAAAGCTATCTCCTGCCTTCTAAAATGAAGGAGAGTGCGCTGAACTATCTAAGCCATCAATTGCCGGATACTGTCAAGCCGGAGCTGTATGATGTAACTTATTTCGGGAAAAATAAATCGGCAGTTACTGCATACAATCACCCCGAGCATGAGTACACTATGATTTATATGAATCCTTATGACGGAACAGTTCTGAGGCAGGATCATCTGAAATATGATTTTTTCCGGTTTATTCTGATGGGGCATTTCTACCTGTGGCTGCCTCCGGATATCGGACAGCCGGTAGTCGCTACCGCAATTCTCATTTTTGTATTTCTGTTGGTCACCGGTATGATCATGTGGTGGCCTAAAAATCTGAAGAAAGCTAATTTTGACAAAAGCTTCAAAATAAAATGGGGTGCATCCTTCAAACGTGTCAATTATGACATGCACAATGTATTGGGTTTTTACTTCCTGACTATTTCACTTATACTGGCATTGACAGGTCTGGTCTGGGGATTTGAGTGGTTTTCCAACAGTTATTACCGGGCACTCACCGGAGGGAAATCTATTCCTGAATGGAAAACAGTAGAATCTGACACGACGCAGATATCAGCTGTCAATATGCAGGCACAAAATATTGATATAGTCTGGCAGAAAATGCTCAAAGAGTACGAAGGACAAGCAGGAGATATCGGGATACAATTTCCCAGAGATGAGAAAGGTACAATTACTTTCAGCTTCAATGGCCGTCCCGGTACTTATTATAAAAGAGAATCGAAAAGCTTTGACCAGTACACGCTGAAGGAATTACCACCTTCCAGTGAATTGTATGGAAAAAAATTCGAAGAATATTCTATCGGTCAGAAAATTTACAAGATGAATTACGATATACATGTTGGAGCAGTTTTAGGATTACCCGGCAAAATACTGGCATTTTGTGCATCATTGGTCTGTGCGAGCTTACCTGTAACAGGATTCATCATCTGGTGGGGAAGAAGAAATAAAGGAAACAAAAAAACTGTACAGAGAAAAAATATAAAACGAAAATCCGCTACAGCCGAAGTGGACGAATAAAATCTTTTAAAATGAGAAAATCATCAATATTATTTATGCTGGCGATGGTCAGTATGCTGACGCAGGCATTTGCGCACGCATTATGGATCGAAGCACCATTCAATGCTTCTGCAAGAGAAAAGCAAACAGTGAAAGTCTTTTATGGTGAATATGCACACAAAGAGCTGGAAAAGGTAGATGACTGGTACTCTGATGTGAAAGAATTTAAGTTAATCCTGACTGCTCCGGACGGGACATCTGCTCCATTGCCGACAACTGCCCGTGAAGATCATTTTACAGCGGAATTCACACCTGCACAGGAAGGTATTTATACCTTATCTGTTGCACACAATCCGAAGTTTGACGGAGATGCTTTGTACCAGTTCAATACAATAGCAAGAGTTCAGGTTGGCAAATCAACTGCCGGCGCTGAACAACAGGCAAAGCACGATATTACATTCCAGTTAGGAGCCACACCCAAATACAAAGTCAACAAACCAATCGATCTGACTGCTTTGTTGAAATCTGCACCGGCTGACGGCATCGGAATTGAGATTTTTTCACCATCAGGATGGAATACAAACATTTCTACCGATAAGGATGGTAAAGCTACGTTTACGCCACTATGGAAAGGTGTATATATGATAGAAGCATCTAAGTACCAAAGTGAGCAAGGCACAGTAAATGGCGTTGAGCATAAAAATGTATGGAGATGCGTCACTTACTTCGTAGAAGTAAAATAAGACAGGCATAAGCGATTGCAGCTGAAAGATGTCTGATCCTCCGGGCCGGGCATCTTTATTTAGAATTAGCAGAGATAATCAAAGCAGAATAGAGGATTCAAAGCATAAAAATATCAGGGCAGATATGTAAATTTCTGATAGATAGACAGAAAGATACAGGAAGAAAAATGTTTTGATAAAATCATAAAAAAATCCTGCTGTTTTGGGATAATGTAAGAATTATAATTATCTTTGCACCTCATTAAATGAAGGCTTGTCCCGAATTTAATTGGCCTTGTAGCTCAATTGGATAGAGCAGCTGACTACGGATCAGCAGGTTAGGAGTTCGAATCTCTTCAAGGTCACATAGATGAGGATAACTTTCTCAGCTGTTGAAAAACTAAAAAACAAACTGCCTGGATAATAAATATCTTTGCAGCCTTTAAAAAGAAACTAAGAGTATGGCAAGGTTTTGTGAGCTAACCGGAAAAGGACCTCAATCAGGTCATTATGTCTCTCACTCCAATAGAAAGACCAAACGTAAATTCAATCCGAATTTGCAAAAGAAGAATTTTTACATCCCTGAAGTAGACCGTTGGATCGAAGTGAAACTATCTACTCAAGCACTGCGTACTATCAACAAAAAAGGTATCTACGCTTACTTGAAAGAGTTGGAAAAGAAGGGTGAAATCGTTTTAAACTTCTAAAAACAGACGGCGATGGCTAAGAAAAAAGGAAATAGAATCCAGGTGATTTTAGAGTGTACTGAGCACAAAACAACAGGTTTGCCAGGTACTTCGAGATATATTTCGGTAAAAAACCGTAAAAATACTCCTGAAAGAATCGAGTTGAAAAAATACAACCCGATCATGAAAAAATATACTATTCACAAAGAAATTAAATAATCATGGCTAAAGTTTCCAAAAACTCCAGAACTGACAGGGGTAAAGCTGTTGATTCTAAGACAATGGTGAAAGTAATTAAAGCAGTAAGATCTGAAAAGACTGGTGCTTATTCTTTCCGTGAAAAATTCATTCACAAAGATTTAGTACAGGAAGAGCTCAAAAAAGCTTAATTAAATCTTGTATTTAATTGCATACAATAGCTTCTCTGAGTATCTTAGAGAAGCTGTTTGCATTTCTAAAACTATCTATGAGCATTTTTAAAAAGTGGTTCGGTTCCAAAGAAAAAACCGAAGAGGAAGTCAAGGAAGAAGTAGAACAACTTCAGCAGGGGCTCGAAAAAACCAAGCAAGGTTTCTTTTCCAGAATTTCTAAAGCAGTAGCAGGTAAGTCTACTGTTGATATTGAATTTCTGGACGAGCTGGAAGAAATTTTGATCACTTCTGATGTGAGCCTCAGTACGACCATCAAAATCATAGACAGGTTAGAAGCAAGGGTAGCAGTTGATAAATACATTAACGCTAACGAACTCAATCGTATTCTTTACGATGAAATTTCCAGACTGCTGGAAGAAAACAATACTTACGACATTGAAGATTACTCCGTTCCATCTGACAAAAAGCCTTATGTCATCATGGTTGTTGGTGTCAATGGTGTGGGAAAAACGACTACGATAGGTAAATTATCCTATCAGTTTAAAAAACAAGGATATAATGTCGTTTTAGGAGCTGCAGATACATTCAGGGCTGCGGCTGTGGATCAGCTCACTATCTGGTCTGAAAGAGTAGGGGTTCCTATTGTCAAACAAGCTATGGGAAGCGACCCTGCTGCAGTGGCATTTGATACAGTGCAATCTGCTGTTTCCAAAGGTGCAGATGTAGTTATTATAGATACTGCCGGACGTCTGCACAATAAAGTAGGTTTGATGGATGAGCTTTCTAAAATCAAACGTGTGATGTCTAAAGTCATTCCGGATGCACCTCACGAAGTACTTTTAGTGCTGGATGCTACTACCGGGCAAAATGCTTTGGAACAGGCAAAACATTTCTCGGCAGCAACACAGGTGACAGCTTTAGCTATCACAAAGCTGGATGGTACGGCCAAAGGCGGTGTCGTTCTGAGTATTGCCGATGAATTCAAAATTCCGGTGAAATATATCGGTCTTGGTGAAAAAATGGAGCAGCTGCAAGTGTTTAACAGAAGAGCTTTCGTAGAAACACTATTTAATTAATATCTGAAATCTTTCTGGTTGAAAACAAGATCTTTACGTCAGGATAAAGTAGATGTCATTACTTTGGGATGTTCCAAAAATCTGGTAGATTCTGAAGTTTTAGTGAGTCAGCTGCAGCATCATGATATCAAAGCTGAGCATAGTGAAGGTAACACAGATGCAAATGTGGTTGTCATCAATACGTGCGGATTTATTGACCGTGCAAAAGAAGAGTCTATTAATACGATTCTTTTGTATGCTGATAAAAAGGAAAGAGGACACATTGATAAGCTATTTGTTACAGGGTGCCTTTCCCAGAGATACAAAGATGATTTAGAGGTTGAAATTCCTGCCGTAGATGGTTATTTCGGTACATTGGAAATGCCGCAGCTATTGGCAAGGTTCAATGTGGATTATAAGCATGAGCTGATTGGTGAGCGTACTTTGAGCACACCGCAGCATTTCGCTTATCTCAAAATATCAGAAGGTTGTAACAGAACCTGCTCATTTTGTGCTATTCCTTTGATGCGTGGAGATCATGTTTCCCGCACGATAGAGTCGCTGGTAGATGAAGCTAAAAATCTCGCCAGATCAGGTGTCAAAGAATTGATTCTGATTGCCCAGGAGCTGACCTATTATGGTTTGGACATTTATAAGAGAAGAGCACTTCCGGATTTATTGTATGCTTTGAATGAAGTAGAAGGGATAGAGTGGATCAGGCTTCATTATGCGTATCCGTCCAAATTTCCGATGGAAATTCTGGAAGCGATGAATGATTGCGATAAAGTTTGTGCATATCTGGATATTCCTTTCCAGCATGCCGCGGATAATGTGCTGACACGTATGCGTCGTCAGGTAACCCGTGAAGAGCAAAGACAGCTGATTATGAGTTTCAGAGAAAAAGTTCCTGGCATTGCAATTCGTACAACAATGCTGGTAGGTTTTCCGGGAGAAACAGAGCAGGATTTTGAAGAATTGTGTGATTTCGTACGTGAGATGAAATTTGAGCGACTGGGAGTTTTCAATTATTCCCATGAAGAAAATACTATCGCACATCAGTACGAAGATGATATTCCTGATGATGTCAAAAGCGAAAGAGCTCAAAGATTAATGGGAATCCAGGAGGAAATTTCTTTTGAAAAAAATTCAGAGAAAATCGGTCAGATTTTTAAGGTGTTGATAGACAGAAGAGAATCCGGTAATTATATCGGGCGTACAGAATTCGATTCACCGGAAGTCGATAATGAAGTCATCATTCCGGCTAAAAAGGGATATTTAAGAATCGGAGATTTCGCACAAATCAGAATTGTTGACGCAACGGAATTTGATTTGTACGGCGAGTTGATTTAAAGAACCCTAATCTGTACCGGTTCGAATTGATAACTCAATTCCTGCATCAATTTACCTGCATAATGATAGGTGATAGTAAACGTATGGGTTTTCTTCTCCTCAGGAGCTTTTGCTAACTTAAATTCTATATATTCTATTTTAGGTTGTTTTTGTAGATATTCTGATACAGTGGATCTATTTCCGTTGCTAGATTGAACTTCGAATAAATCTTTTAAATCTGTTCCTGCAGGATGTGTTTCATCATAATCTTCATTGGAAATGATGATGATATCTGTGATTTTTTCATCTGAATATGGTTCAGGTGGGCTACATGCGTATGCTGAAGGAAAGAGGTCGAATGTCGGAGAAATACAGCTATAATGTTGCCCGCTAAATCCTATTTTAAAAATCAGCTCATTATATGTATAGCTATGAGTCCTTATGTCTTCTTCATCGGAACCAATAACAGCTCGTAATGTCCCTGAAATTTGGTTTGCGTGATATTTATAATCACTAAATCGATCTTTTCTTCCGCAAGTTGCACCACCTAGTTTTCCGCAGGAATTGATAATAGATGATAGAGTAATCACGGATAAAAGTCCGAATAAAGCAATAATTCTTTTCATCTGAAAAATTGTGAGGGTTATGAATGTTTTGATGTATGAAGTTAGAGTAACTTCGAAAGTTCATTACTCCGAAAGTAATTTAACCGAAGCAATCTGATAGCTCAGTTTTTTAGCCAGTTTTCCCTCAAAATGATATGTGATCGTAAATGAAATATTTTTTGAAACGTCAGGAGATTGGATCAATTGGAGCTGAGCATTTTCTACCATTGGTTTTCTGTTCAGATATTCGGTAACAGATGCTGTGCTTCCTGACATATAAGGATTGATCTCAAAAAAATCTTTCAAATCACTACCGGCCGGATGAGCTTCGTCGAAAGCTACATCGGCAGTGATAATGATATCTGTAATCCTTTCTTCAGTATATGGCTCTACAGGACTACAGGCATAAGCAGTGGGAAACAAGTCAAAGGTTTCTGCAATCTTACTGTAATGCTGACCACTGAAATTCAGGCTGACGATGAGATTAGAATACAGTATTGAGTCGCTTACATAATCAAGATTCCCCTGAAGCTTATTTGCATGAAATTTTGGGCTGTAATCTACATCTCCGCAACTACTGATGCTTTTTTTACAGGAATGAATGACCGGGGAAAATAATACTGAACTTATCAGAAAAATCAAGGTGATGAACTTCTTCATAAAGATTTTTGTAGTTATTACTCCTAAGATATATCGAATTTTTGTTGCCAATGTGTATAGTACAATAAATCACCTTATTTTGGTAGTCAATGGAGTATATCGAAACTTTGTTATGTGCTAAGGGTAAATCAGAGCTGTTGGAATTGCATTTGCAACGTCTGACCTGGGGTTTATATCAGAATGGATATCCTGTTTCAGATATATTGATAGTTACTGCCAGAAATACAATTTTAAATGCTTTACCTCAGGATGAAAATTATTACAGAATAAGATATCTTTTGAATATAGATTTCAACGGGGTTTGCTCAGATAGGGTAGAGGTGATTCCAATAGAAAAGCCGGTGTTTAGCACATTTTCATTGGGTATTTATACTGAACAGTGCAAGCAGGTTGCTTCTCCCTGGAATGCAAAAACCACAGAAAGGGATCTGTATCGATCGGCTGCAAAGTGGGCTGCTCAGAATAACTATGACGATGCCATAATACTGAATGAAAAGGGTCATGTAATAGAAACGACCATTTTCAATATCTGTATTATGAAAGAAAATAAATTATTCACTCCGCCATTATCAGACATGCCTGTGAAGGGAGTTTACCGTACCTGGATGATGCATCATTCTGTTTTCCCGGTCATAGAAAAATCTTTAACGAAAGAAGATCTGTTCAATGCGGAAGCAATCTTATTGACAAATGCAGTCCGGGGGATACAGCTGGGGCGAATGTTAGAATAAACAATTTATACCAGCGCAGTATCCAATATCATCATAATCAGAAATCCCGCCATAAATGCCATTACGGCCACATCGGTATATTTATCCCGCTGGGTTTCGGGAATTACCTCTTCAACCACTATGTAAATCATTGCTCCTGCAGCAAAGCACATAGCAAAAGGTAAGATCGGTTGAATATGAAATACGGCATAGGCACCTATAACTCCGGCTATTGGTTCTACAATGGCTGATAACTGACCTATCCAAAGTGATTTTCTTCTGCTGACTCCCATTCTTCTCAAAGGAAAAGCTACGGCAATACCTTCGGGAAAATTCTGAATTCCCATTCCGATTGCCAACACAATTGCCGCAGGAATAGTAGCTCCTTCTACTCCGGCAAATGATGCTCCGAACAGAACGCCTACAGCGAGCCCCTCCGGTATATTATGCATAGTAATTGCCAAGACCAATAATGTAGTGCTGTGCCAGTCCGTTTTTAAGCCCTCTGATTCATTTTTACCAAAATTAATATGCAGATGAGGAATGATTTTATCCATTAAAAATAAAAACAAAGCTCCTGCAGCAAATCCAGCAACAGGCATTATCCAGAAGCTTTTCCCGTTGATGCTTTTGGACATTTCCAGAGCCGGATCCAATAATGACCAGAAGCTGGCGGCCATCATTACCCCTCCGGTAAATCCAAGCATAGCATCCAGTAATGAACGTTTAGGTTGTTTAAAAAACAAGACAGTAGATGCTCCTAATGCTGTCAAAAACCATGTAAAGGTTGTAGCCAGCAAAGCAGATTTGACAGGACCTAATTGTTCACAAAAATGGATGATGGCTTCCAAATGACCAAATTTTAGACAAATCTAAACTTTATTTTTCTAATACTCAAAAAATTATTATTTCGCTCATAGAATCAAAAAAGCCACTCAAATCTGAGTGGCTTGTTATCTATAAAAATCCAAGGATTAAACTACCATCAGTTTTCCCTGATCTTTGGATTCTAATTTAGAAGAGCCTGTAAGATATATATCTACTGTTTTTGCAGCTTCCCGACCTTCGGAAATAGCCCATACGACCAAAGACTGTCCTCTTCTCATATCTCCTGCAGAGAATATTTTAGGGTTGGATGTCTGATAGTTATTAGCCTTTACATTTCCTCTTTCATCCAAAGCAATTCCCAAATCTTTCAACATACCTTCATGTTGAGGATGTAGGAATCCCATTGCAAGGAAAGCTATTTCGCATGGCTCTACTCTTTCAGATCCTTCTATTTCTTTGAATTGTGGGCGACCGTCGATTGTGACCCACTCAATATCCACCAGACGGATGCCTGTAAGTTCTCCTGCTTCATTTCCTACAAATTCTTTTGTCAGAATAGCCCATTTACGATCTGCTCCTTCTTCATGAGATGAAGATGTACGCAACTGCATAGGCCACAAAGGCCATGGAGTACTTTCATGACGGCCTACCGGAGGTTTTGCCAACAACTCGATTTGAGTAATAGATTTTGCACGGTGTCTGTTGGAAGTACCAACGCAGTCAGAACCTGTATCACCACCACCGATAACGAATACATTTTTATCTGTAGCGAATAAATCGCCATTTGCGTAAGGAATATTTCTGTGATCTATTTCAGTAGGAATACCGGATACGCGTTTATTAGACTGGCTGAGGAATTCCATGGCAGGATAAATACCTTTCAACTGACGACCCGGGATAGGTAAATCTCTCGGAACTGTAGAGCCGCCGCATAATACGACTGCGTCGTATTGGTCTAATTCTGAAACAGGGATATTATTGCCTATATCTGAGTTGGTTTTGAAAGTAATACCTTCCTCCACAAGGATATTGATTCTTCTGTCAATGACACTTTTATCCAGCTTGAAATCAGGAATACCATATCTCAAAAGACCACCGACTCTGTCAGCTCTTTCGTAAACTGTCACTGTATGGCCTGCTTTATTCAGCTGAGCCGCCGCCGCCAGACCTGACGGGCCTGAACCTACTACAGCTACTTTTTTACCGGTACGCTGTACAGGAGGATTTGGTTTTACAAGGTTTAACTCGTAAGCTTTTTCAATAATTGACTTCTCAATATGCTCAATAGCAACTGGTGGCTGATTGATACCCAATACACAAGAAGCTTCACAAGGTGCCGGGCAGATGCGTCCGGTAAATTCAGGGAAGTTATTGGTAGAGTGTAGAATCTCTATAGCTAATGCCCAGTCACCATTGTATGCTGCATCGTTAAATTCAGGAATGATATTTCCCAATGGACATCCGTTGTGGCAGAAAGGCACGCCGCAGTCCATGCATCTTGACGCCTGAGCACGGGTTTTTTCTTCAGGAAATTCTATATAGAACTCCTTATAATCTTTGATACGCTCCTCAGCTTTTTTATAGCTTGGAAGTTCTCTGGTTTGTTCTAAAAATCCGGTTGGTTTTCCCATCTTTTATTTTGACTCTAAGTGTTCTTTAAAATTAATTGCTCAATGCCGTCGCTACTGCTTTAGCTTTTCTTTCAGCCAGTACGCGTTTGTAATCCGTTGGCATGACTTTTACGAAAAATTTCTTGGCAGCACCCCAGTTTTGTAAAATTGTACCTGCGACCTCACTATTTGTAAATGAGCTGTGTTTGGAGACTAAATCATGTAAAAGATCCAGATCTTCACTTTCTAATGCTTCCAGCTGTACCATCTCTTTATTGATGTTGACAGGGAATTCATTATTCACATCATATACATAAGCAACTCCGCCGCTCATACCAGCAGCAAAGTTTCTGCCTGTTTTGCCTAAGATGACTGCCAGACCACCTGTCATATATTCACAGCCATGATCTCCTACTCCTTCCACTACTGCTGTAGCACCCGAGTTACGAACGCAGAATCTTTCACCAGCCATCCCTTTGATAAATACTTCTCCTGAAGTAGCACCATACAATGCTACGTTTCCAATGATAATATTATCGTTCGCCTTTAGCTGTGAAATTCTATCCGGGAACACAGTAATACGACCGCCTGAAAGACCTTTACCTAAATAGTCATTTGCCTCACCCTCCAGATTAAATCTGATTCCGGGTGCTCCGAATGCGCCAAAGCTTTGTCCTGCTGAACCTCTGAAGTTAAATTCGATGGTATCCTGCGGTAAACCTTTTCCTTTATACTTACTGGAAATCATGTAAGATAAAGTGGTTCCGCAAGCTCTGTCGGTATTGATGATATTAAAATCAGCAGTTACTTTCTGAGCATTGTCCAGTGCAGGCTGAGCCGCAGCAATTAATTTATTATCCAACACTTTGTCTAATCCGTGATCCTGTTCTTCCTGTTTGTAAAGACCAATGGTCTCATCTGCAGGAACTTTGTACAGAATATTAGACAAGTCTATATTTTTAGTTTTCCAATGAGTGATATTGTCTCTTGATTTCAGAAAATCTGTCTGACCTACCATTTCATTGATAGTTCTGAAACCTAATTCAGCCATGATTTCTCTCAGCTCCTGTGCAACAAAATTGAAGAAGTTGATAACATGCTGAGGATCTCCTGTAAATCTTTGTCTTAGAATCGGATCCTGAGTTGCCACCCCTACCGGACAGGTATTCAGGTGACATTTTCTCATCATGATACAGCCCGATACTACCAATGCAGCAGTAGCAATACCGTATTCTTCAGCTCCTAATAATGTAGCGATAGCAATATCTCTGCCTGTTCTCAACTGACCATCGGTCTGTAAAGTCACGCGGCTTCTGAGATTATTTTTTACTAATGTCTGATGAGCTTCTGCCAAACCAAGCTCCCATGGTAAACCAGCATGCTTGATAGATGAGATAGGAGATGCTCCGGTTCCACCATCATAACCGGATACTAATACAACATCTGCTTTTGCTTTCGCTACACCAGCTGCAATTGTACCCACACCGGCTTCAGCTACTAATTTTACATTGATTCTCGCTTTCGGATTTGAATTTTTCAAGTCAAATATCAGCTGAGATAAATCTTCAATGGAGTAGATATCATGGTGCGGAGGAGGAGAAATCAAACCTACTCCCGGAGTGCTGTGTCTTGTACGGCCGATCCATTCGTCTACTTTATCGCCCGGTAGCTGACCACCTTCACCCGGCTTAGCACCCTGAGCCATTTTGATCTGCAGCTCATCAGCATTTGCCAGATAATATGAAGTTACACCGAAACGACCTGAAGCTACCTGCTTGATAGCAGACCTTTCCCAGTCGCCATTGGCGTGTTTTTCAAATCTTGCTTCATCTTCACCACCTTCACCGCTGTTGCTCTTGCCGCCGATACGGTTCATAGCGATTGCAAGTGTTTTATGTGCTTCGTAAGAGATCGATCCAAAGGACATCGCTCCTGTAGCAAAACGCTTCATGATATTTTCTACCGGTTCCACTTCATCTATAGAGATTGGTTTTGCCTTGGAGAAATCAAAATCAAACAAGCTTCTCAATGTGATAGCTTTGTCAGCCTGATCATTGATTTTAGCTGAGAATTGTTTGAATAATTTATAATCTCCTTTTTTAGTAGAATATTGTAAAAGATGAATTGTATCCGGATTGAACAGGTGAGCTTCGCCTCTGCGTTTCCACTGATATACACCACCCACAGCTAAACGTGGATTTACCACTTCTTTTTCCGGGAATGCATTGTCATGGCGAATCAATACTTCTTTAGCAATATCATCGAAAGACAAGCCTCCGATTCTGGAAGGTGTTCCTGCGAAACATTTATTCACTACATCCTTGTTCAAACCAACGATCTCAAATATCTGAGCGCCGTGGTAGGACTGATATGTAGAAATACCCATTTTAGAGAAAATCTTTAACAGACCGTTGCTGGCTGCTTTTGTAAAGTTTTCTACTAATTTATCGTAGCTGTATCCTGTCTCTTTCAATTGGTTCTGACCCAGATTATAGATAGTCTGGAAAGCCAGATACGGATGTATTGCGCTCGCGCCAAAACCAATATGGGTAGCAAAATGATGTACTTCTCTGATATCACCACTCTCTACTACCAATGAACAATTGATACGTGATCCTTTATTGATCAGATGATGATGAACAGCTCCTACTGCCAGTAATGACGGGATAGGCGCATTGTCTTTATCTACTCCTCTGTCAGAAAGAATCAGAATATTGTTGCCGTTTTCCAGAGCCTCTTCTGCCTGCTTGCAGATTTTATTGATAGCTCTTTCCAGTGCCCCCGGTTTTCCGGTTCCCGGGAAGAGAGTAGAAATTGTTATTACCTTGAAATCAGGGTGCTTGATATATCTTAATTTTGCTATATCTGCATCTGATAAGATTGGTTGTTTAATACTGATCTGCTTGCAGCTTTCCGGCTTTGTTTCCAGAATAGATGTACCACCTCCCAACATAGAGAATGTACTCATGACCAATCTCTCACGAATAGGGTCAATCGGGGGATTCGTCACCTGGGCAAATAATTGCTTGAAGTAGTTAGATATGTTCTGACTTTGATCAGAAAGCACCGCCAATGGTGTATCTGTACCCATAGAACCCAATGGTTCGTATGCAGTTTTTGCCATTGGAGTGATGATCACTTTCACATCTTCAGTAGTATATCCGAATGCTTGCTGTTGCTCAAATAACTCTGTTGTATTCAAATGTTGCTCAACTATCGGCGACACCGGCAAATCACTGAAAGTGATTTTGTTTTTAGTCAGCCATTCTCTGTAAGGATGCTCATTACAGATTTTGTATTTCAGTTCTTCATCAGAGATAATTCTGCCCTCGCTCAAGTCAGCGATGAACATTCTTCCCGGCTGAAGACGGCCTTTTAATATTGCTTTAGACTCATCTATCGGAAGTGCTCCTGCTTCAGATGACATTACTAATTTATCATCAGAAGTCAACACAAATCTGGACGGTCTCAAACCGTTTCTGTCCAAAGTAGCTCCTACTATTTTACCATCTGTAAAACAGATAGATGCAGGTCCGTCCCATGGCTCAAATAGACAATCGTGGTATTCGTAGAAAGCTTTTTTATAGTCAGGCATCTGATCGTTGTCCTGCCATGCTTCCGGCACCAGCATCATTAATGCGTGTGGTAAAGATCTTCCTGATAAATATAGCAGCTCTACTACATTATCTAAGTTAGCGGAGTCAGATTGGTCCGGGTCACAGATCGGAAGAATCATTTCTAACTCTTCTTTTGTGAATAAAGAACATTCTAATAATGTTTCTTTAGTTCTCATCCAGTTCACATTACCACGGATAGTGTTGATCTCACCATTGTGTGCTAAATACCTGAATGGCTGAGCCAGCTTCCATTTAGGGAATGTATTTGTGGAAAATCTTGAGTGGACCAATGCCATTGCGGACTGAACCAACTCATCCTGAAGATCCAGAAAGTAAGGTAATACCTGCCATGTAGTCAGCTGACCTTTATAGATAACTGTACTTGCTGACAAAGAAGTGAAATAGAATAAATCTTTAGAATTTTCTACTTCTTTGTGAATTTGATGCGTTACAAGGTTTCTGAAAACAAAAAGTTTTCTTTCCAGAGTATCTACATCTTCTACCTTATAATTAGGTACAATGAAAATCTGCTCAACGCTTGGTTCAGCAGAAAGAGCAGTAGGTCCTACCAAAGCAGTATCTACGCCTAATTTTCTCCAGCCTAAAATTGTAAAATCCAGTTGCCTGGCAACTTTGTTTAAAATTTCAAGTGCTGCGTTCTTTCGCTCAGTATCCTTGGGAAAAAATGTTATACCTGTTCCATACTTACCTGCTTCAGGTAAATCAATGTTTAATTTACTGGCTTCGCTCTTGTAAAAAAGATGTGGTATCTGAATCAAAATGCCTGCACCATCACCAGTATTACTTTCACACCCACATCCACCTCTGTGTTCCATGTTCTCCAACATAGTGAGTGCATCCTGTACTACTTCATGAGACTGCTTGCCTTTCAGATTCGCTACAAAACCAATACCGCAGGCATCTTTTTCAAAGGAAGGGTGATAAAGCCCCTCTGGTTGATCGCCATTTCTTCCCATAGTTAGTTTTTCCGAATGTTTAAAAAAAGCTTGAAATAAATAGTAAAAGCAAAATCTATGTCGAGCCCTACTAATACAACTAATAATATTACGGCGATTTTGTTAAAACTCCATAAATCGGGCGTTTAAGAAAAGTTTAAGATTGAATATTCCCATTTATTTCACTTACCGGAAAGGCAGAAAATGGGAAAGTGAAAACAATTTATATTTTACAATATATGATATAATATGTGATTTTTTAAAAGTTTATTGAGTTTTAAGTAAATATTAAATGAAAATAATCGAGTAAATTTTTGAATTAAATACATAATTTCGTTTATCGTTAAAAAATAAAACACATATCATGAAATCTAAACTATTACTCGCCGCTTCGCTGCTTGCAATGCCATTTTCGATATTTGCAGAGGAAACTGAGGAAAAATCCTGGAAAGACAAATTACCTTTTGATATTGCCGGATCAGTGGACGTATACACTCAAACAAATTTTGCACCTAAGGCAGGTAATGAAGTGAGTCATGAAGCATTCTCTTATAATGCAAACACATTCAATCTGGGTATGGCGAACCTGATGTTGTCTAAAGATTTTGGAAAAGTAGGCTTTATGGCAGACTTAGCTTTCGGACCAAGAGCCTTGGCTGCTAATGGTGATGAATTCGGAGGGGTCATCAAACAACTTTATCTGACTTATAAACCAGCAGATTTTGTAGAGCTGACCATGGGAACATTCAGTACGTTCTTTGGCTATGAGGTCATAGAACCTACCGGAAACTTTCAATATTCTACTTCATTGGCTTTCCAGAACGGACCGTTCTACCATACTGGTTTCAAAGCAAACTTTACTAAAGATAAATTTAACTTCATGGTAGCTGCCATGAGCCCTACTGACTCGAAAGAAGTATGGACCAGAAGAAAATTTGTTGGTTCTCAGCTTGGGTATAGTGCTGATAACGGAGGTGTTTACCTTAACTATGTAGGAGGTAATACAGTAGAAGCAGGTGACGAATTCATCCAAAAATCTTTCAGACACTCTATCGACTTAACCGGTACCTATAATATAGGTAAAGAAAAAGGTGGCCTATTAGGTATAAATGCAGCTTTACACTATCAAAATGACAAACTTTATACTGATGAAACAGTAAAATCCAAATACTTCACTACTTATCTATATGCACAAGGTCCGGTAGCTGATTGGGCAAGTTTAGGTGGTCGTGTTGGTTACTTCGGTGATCCGGATGCATTAGCAGGAATCGGTTCTAAAAACTTCTATGATTTCACTGTGAACGCAAACCTTACAGTAGGCCCGATGACTTTCATCCCTGAAGTACGTGTAAAATATTCCAATGAAGAGATTTTCTATAAAAACGACGGATCAGGATCAAAAATACAACCTACGATGTTGCTAGCTGCAGTCTTAAGTTTTTAAAACACAGCAACATCACTATCCAGTCCCGAAGCCTTTGGTTTCGGGATTTTTTGTTTTAGAGAAGTTCATTTTTAAGCTGTTATCCTGTGTTGAAGTAATACGGATTGTAATTTTAAATAGACCGATATTTTAAAATTTTACAATCGTTAATACCGATATAGCAGTCAAATAAAACAATGAGACGAAGTCAAAATTGGTCTATATTGAATGCATAATCGGTATAAAACAGAGATATAACTGATGAATGAGTGCTATTTCAATTACACGTTGTTATCTTCTTTTTTATTATTCTGAAAAATTACCTCCAATTCCTGAAGGCAATTCAGGCACAAACAAGAAGGATATTTTTCTGAAGTATATTCGTATACCTGCTGAGATATCTTTATAGTACCACAAGGACATTGTGCGATATCATCCGCCAGACATGCAAACTCTTTTTGACAACGAGGACATACTTCCATATAGATTCTTAATTAAGAAGAAGTATGAAATTAAATAAGATGGAAGAAAAATAAAAGTGGAGCCAGCAGAGGGACTCGAACCCCCGACCTGCTGATTACAAATCAGCAGCTCTACCAACTGAGCTATGCTGGCTTAAAAACTTTTATCAAAACAATGAACTTCGTTTGGTTGCGCAAAAATACAATTCGCTTTTATTTCTCCAAATAGTACTAAAAAAAGTTGCAAAATTATTTTGAGACCTCTGGTCTGATAAAGTTTTCATATGCTCTTCCGAAAACGATTGACATTCCCAATCCGTAAGGTTTTTGTCCGTTTGCACTGCGTTTAAGGTAGTAATTCATATCACCGATACAGGTACCTTTGCATACATTGATCACAGTCAGATATCCATTTCCGGCATCTTTCATGCTGAATTGTCTCAGGCCGTCATACGCTCTTGCTACTGCATCTGAATATTCATCTCCTTCAACTATTTGCTCCTGCAATGCTACCAATATTCCATAAGCAAACATGGCTGTAGCCGAACTCTCTATATAGTTTCCTGCCTGTTCAGGTCGCATAGGCAGCTGATACCAGTGTCCTGTATTTTTGTCCTGAACTTTAGGAAGATTAATAATCATTTCTTTTAAATATGCTTCTGCAGTAGCTCTTTTTGGATGTCCTTTCGGTAAAGTTTTTACAGTTTCTGCTAAGGTAACTACTACCCATCCATTGCCCCTTCCCCAGAATTCATTGGATCTTTTTTCAGGATTTTTGCTCCAGCCCGATTGTCCGCAAAAATTACATCTGTTGCGGTTATCTCCATCCCAGCCATGATACCATAATCCGGTCGCAGGATCTGACAGTTTTTCTCTATGTGCGTCTATCTGTAAGAAAAGCTCATCGATATATTTTTCATCACCTGTCCACAGATACATATTCTGCAGATAGATTCCAATCATAAAGATGGTATCATCCCAGAGCTCTTTGAAAAATTTCTTGTGAGATATTCCTCCGTTGTCTGTGCGTTTGACTTTCTGATAATCCCGGAAAATTTTATTGGATGCTTTCTCATATTTTTCACCTTTTTTATGCAGTGCCAGAAAGCTCATTCCCAAACCGGAAGCTACTGCATTGGGACTGGAACCACTGGCTTTACTGAGCTTTTTATTCATTGCTTTCTGGACAAAATCCATATAAACAGCACGTTTGTCCTGAGCGACCAAATCAAACTGTTTGTTCATCGCAAACAATAGGGATGCCTTCTGCCATGTCCATTTGTATTTGGATGGCGGCATATATTTTTCACGGGCATAATTATCCAGTGAGTCCACCCAGGTCTGTGCCTGAGCCAGTGATGTGCATGCAGCAAAAATCAGTAAAAACGCAAAAAAACTATTTTTCATAATACAAACTAAAAACGTGATTGGTCCTCAATGATGGAATAAATATCTGATTCAACCCGGGAACATAAGCAAAATCTGCCACGAAAAGATTTTGATCTCTGGAATTGAAAATTTCGTTCACTTTTCCCTTTTTACATACTTCATAAATATTTCCAAGGAAATGAGAAACCAGGTATTTTCCTAATTTCGTTTTTTGAATTCCGTCAATGTTTCCTTCTCCGAGATAAGCAATATCTTTTATTTTCTGGGATTTCACACAGATCTTTTTCAAAGTATGATCTGAATTGACTCCCAATATCAGGTATTTTCCGTCGGCAAAAATTCCGTTGAAGCCTCCGATCTGTTTACTTGAAAACCAGATAGAGCTTTTTCCATTTTCTATCAGATATATCTTTCCTTCTTTTTCTGATTCTGTTACAAAGATTCTTCCTTTATCATCTATGGTCAGATCATTTAAAAACCCTTTTGAATCAATAGAAATTCTCTGAATGATCTTCTGATGTTCCACATCTACAATAGCGATACCATTTTTCTCTACTATATATAAGGTGTCATTTTTCAGAACCAACCCTGTAGGTGACGAAAATCCTTTCATCCATTCCACTTCTATAGTTTTTCCATCTGTGCTTACCATAGAAATCGGATCTGTGTACAAATCACTCAATGGAGTATTTTTGTCCATATTGGAAACATACAGACAATTTCTTTTAGCGTCATAAGCAATGGATTCGGGATGCCTCAGCAGGCTGTCACTCTGCCACAGTATTTTCATATCCTGAGAAAATGCGGTGATGCTGAAAAGAAATGAGAGGGGGAAAATGATTTTACTATATACAAAGCGATTTCTGTAATCGTCAAAAAAACGCATACTAATGTATTTGGGAAAGGGGCTTATTTTTTCTTTTATACTTTTTTTAGAAAAAAATATAGCAAAAAATCGCGCCGGGCTTTTCGGCGACCCACATTGTCCTTGATGCTGAAAATTTCCAAAACTCCTCATGGTCTTATCCTTTGAAATTTCCCAAGGGAGAAATTTACGTGCTCAATTTTTTTTATCGTGCAAAGGTGGAAATTTTTCACAGCATCTTCGTCCGGTGGGTTCCCGCCTGCAAAGCCAATGGCGCAGAAACGCACAGAATCTTGGTTTTTAGTTACTGGGGTTTCCACTTTTTTAGTCTGGTCGCGCTATTGGATAATAATTTTTTGTACGACCGCGCCGATATCAGTATTTAGTAATACCTGATACATACCTGCTTTCAATCCCTGAACAGAAATCTGTATAGACTGACCCGGTAACAGATCTACCTGCTGATTGCTGATCTCTCTTCCTGAAACATCCACAATACGCAAACGGCTGTTGCTTGCAGGAACTTTCTGATTCCATGACAGGATAAAATTATCTTTTACAGGATTAGGATAAACGCTGACACTATTGCTTTCGAGCAGATCCCTGACAGATGTGACCATCGGATCAGTCTCAGGGTCGTCTGGTTTCTCTGTAAAACCTTCTACCCAGTCATGTTCTATTTTTTTACCATCTACTTCTATCATTCCGTAGTAATGCCACTCTGCTTTATTGAAAACATAGTTCCATTTCTCCTGATATTTAGCTGAGCGGATAACTTGTAAAAACTGCTCAAAAGATCCGTGTTTTTCTTTATTGCCAACTACACAAGCCCATAATTGTCCATCCTGGTCCTGGCAGCCATATTCTCCATTGATAAAATCTGTGCAGTGTCTGAGTACGGCTACATAGCTATCTCCTTCTCTGCCTATAATCCATTTATTTTCAAAAACGACTTCATCATACTTATTGCCTGCTACCTCCCAAAACAATCTCACATCATGATGGTCATAACCAAACAGCTTTAAATCTTTTTTAGGCCGATACATGATCAGCGCTACATTTTCTTTTTGCTCAATATAAGGCAGATTGGAATTGGCGCTTAAGTCTTCTTCTCCGAGTGCATTATTAATATTCCCGGATTGCGTAGTTACTCCAATCGTTCCTGTGCTTGCAGCCCATGGCCATTGCTGGAACCCGGCTCTTCCTTTCCAGTAATTCTGGGCAGAAACCAACGTCGAAGAATGATTTTTATAGATAGCCACATCAGCTTTCATGTACACAGAGCTGTAAGAAAGAGACGATGCAGCATTTGCAATGATGGGAGCAAGCTGTACCGGCAATCCTTTGAAATCTTTGAACGGTTTGAATTCCTTGTGCTCCCACATATTGTAACTATCCAGAAGCGTAGCTGTCTCCAAAGCTACATCCGGGTGAAAATATCCGCCGCCGCTCCATTGAAAAACAACTTTATCATTCGGCAGTAAATCTTTATGGATCTGGCCCAATTCCGAAATAGGATGGCCAATGTTCAAAATTCTGTTTTCTTCTGCTGACCATGATTCCACGATTTCTTTGATATCCAAAGTAGAGGTCGCTAAAAATGCTGCTGCATGAGTCGCATTATCCGGTTTTTCTCCCATTCCTGTTAAAAGATAAATCAGGTGGCTGTGGTTTTGTCCATAAGCTGAATTGTACTTGTCTCTGTAATTTCTTCCTGCTGCCGGAAAGAAACCACCTTTATCATTGACGACCATCAGTACTTCTTTCAGTAAGCGATTGGTTGCCAGAATAGCTTTTTGCTTGATTTCAAGATCTTCAGCAAAATCTACCAGATTCAATAAACCGCTTAAAGTATATGGGAAATATACAGATGAGAAAAATTCGTAGTAACCGTAATTAATTTTCAAGTCCAGGCAATGCACCAGTTTTTTTCTCAGCTCAGGATCATTATCTATTCCATATTTTTCTTTCAATAGCCATGCAGAAGATAACCACATGGTGATATGGTTTTCTGACCAGTAAACTCTTGTTTTTTCATTAGGCGTCAACCATAATGGCACACTTTCAATAACCGGTAATAGCTGACTATCATATTCACCATTGGAAAAAAACAAAATCCTGACCAGTTGCACCAGGTTAAAATCAAATTCTCCGTTGGTCGATATTCTTGAAAAAATATCATCTAAAGTAGCCTGATCTACCGGCTGTCCCAAAAATGCCTGAATAGGAATCGCAGTGGAACGAAAATTAATCAATGCGTCTTGTCTGTATTCAGCTTGTCTGTTTTTATAAGCTTGCTCGCTGTACTCTAACTTTTGAGCATTCGCATCAGCAAATACCAATAAAATCAGAAATGGAATAAAATTGTGCAGTTTCAAAGGTCGTTTGGTTTAGTATAGTAAATATATGAGAATATATTAAGACCTTGATATTTATCAGCTCTTCAGCAAGAAATCTCCTTCAAAAAATGAAGGTTTTATTTGTTCTTTTTGCCCGATTCGAAAAGTTATACGGTTTTCACCACAAACATGGTCAATCTGCTGATATTGAGCAAGGCTCCTTTTTCGTCAGAGATTTTAATTTCCCATACCTGAGTCGTTCCGCCTATATGAATAGGTCTTGCAACGCCATACACATTTCCTTCTCTGATGCTTTTGAGATGGTTGCTGTTGATATCCAGACCTACTGCATATGCTTTGCCCGGCTCTAATGTAAGATTGGCCGCCACACTTCCTAAAGTTTCAGCCAAAACCACATGTGCTCCTCCATGTAAAATACCCATCGGCTGGTGGGTACGATGATCTACCGGCATCTTACCTGCAACGAAATCCTCGCCTACTTCGGTAAATTCTATTCCTAAGTGAGATACCATATCTTGTTTCTTGTTTGCATTTAACATGTCTGCAGTGACGGCAACTTTCCAAATACTCATAACGGCTTTCAGATTTCTCACTAATTTAACAATACGGTATACAGTTGCGAAAGAAACTTGGTTGAAATTTATTCGAATGCACTAACTTTGCCTGGCAATGAACAACCGTATTTTAATCTTCGACTTTGGCTCCCAATACACACAGTTGATTGCACGACGCGTGAGAGAGCTGAACATTTATTGTGAAATTGTTCCCTTCAATGCACAAATTTCTGACTGGACCGATGTCAAAGGAATTATCCTGGCGGGGAGTCCGTTCTCTGTAAGAGATGAAAATGCATTACAATTTCCTGTAGAAGATTTCATAGGAAAATTGCCGGTTCTGGGAATTTGCTACGGCGCACAATATATTGCCCACAAACTAGGTGGTAAGGTCGAAAAATCCAACAAAAGAGAATACGGAAGAGCTAATCTCGACTATATCAATACGGACAACGATTTATTCAAAGGCTTGTCATTAAACTCTCAGGTATGGATGTCACACGCTGATTCCATTACACAAATGCCTGGTGGTTCCACGCTGCTGGCCAATACAGAAAGTATTCCTGTAGCGGGTTATCAGCTGGAAAATCTTCCTGTATATGGGATTCAGTTCCACCCGGAGGTGACACATTCATTGGAAGGTCTTCAGTTATTGAAAAATTTTGTAGTAGATATCTGTGGTTGCGAGCAAAGCTGGACACCTGATTCATACATTGAAACCAGTGTACAGGAGATCAGAAATACTGTTGGGAATCAGAAGGTTGTATTAGGACTTTCAGGTGGTGTGGATTCGAGTGTGGCAGCATTATTGCTACACAAAGCTATCGGCAAAAACCTGACTTGTATTTTTATCAATAACGGTTTGTTGAGATATAATGAATACAACGACGTTTTGGACAGCTATAAAACTTTAGGATTAAATGTGATTGGCGTAGATTCTACCGCTCAGTTTATGGAATCATTGAAAGGTAAAACTGATCCTGAAGACAAACGTAAAGCTATCGGAAAAACTTTTATCGACATATTTCAGGAGCAAGCTGCAGAATTAAAAGATGTGCACTGGCTGGCACAGGGAACGATCTATCCGGATGTAATAGAGTCTGTATCCGTTTATGGTCCTGCTGCTAAAATAAAATCTCACCACAACGTGGGTGGCTTACCGGAGAAAATGTCTTTAAAAATAGTAGAGCCGCTCAGAAAGCTTTTCAAAGATGAAGTGAGAAGGGTAGGAGCAGCATTGAATCTCCCTGAAAATATTTTACACAGGCATCCCTTCCCTGGCCCGGGTCTGGGAATCCGTATTTTAGGAGATATAACACCGGAGAAAGTAGAACTGCTTCAAAAAGCGGATCATATTTTTATCAATGGATTGAAAGAAAGCGGATTATACAATAAGGTCTGGCAGGCTGGGGTAATACTTTTACCCGTGCAATCCGTTGGTGTAATGGGTGATGAAAGAACTTATGAGAATGCAGTGGCACTCAGAGCAGTCACATCAGTGGATGGAATGACAGCGGACTGGTGTCATTTACCTTATGAGTTTCTGGCAAAAGTTAGTAATGAAATTATCAATCAGGTAAAAGGTGTCAACAGAGTTGTTTATGATATCAGCTCTAAGCCGCCGGCTACTATAGAATGGGAATAATATATGAAAAACTGGTCTTCTTTAGTTTTATTTTCTTTAATATTGGCAGCTTGTAGTTCTTCAAAATCGACAAGTACTACCAACACACCTATTTATCATCCTAAGCAAACTCAGGAAGAGAAGACCCCGCCGGTAGCTACAGTTCCGGAAACTCCTGCAAAAGAAAAAGAAGTAGAAGAAGTTGTTCCTGTAAAAAAGGATGTTGTTAGCAAAGGTTCATACAACATAGCTGTATTGCTGCCTTTTATGACAGATAAAATTCCTTTGAATTATACGCCTTATCAGATAGATGTCAATGTGGACTTGTCTCCTGAAATGACTCAGTCTCTGGATTTCTATATGGGATTGAAAATGGCGGCAGATGATTTCAGAAACAAAAGCAATAAGATCAATATCTTCATTCTGGATGATGCAAACGCTGATTATCAGACAAAGAAGTTATTGTCAGAAAGACCTTTCCCGGATATAGATGTGATTGTCAGCGGTTCCACCAATCGTATTTCTAAGGAAATCCTGAAATATTCAACCGAAAAAAACATTCCGGTTTTCAGTCCTTTCACTACAGAAATATCACAGACAGCAGAAAATTTTTATGCCGCATTACCAGGTGTAAGTCATCAGACTGAACAGCTTTTTGTAAAAATTCAGCATCTTTATCCTGAAGCACATATTCAGATTATTCAGGACAATAATGATGACTCATCTGCAATCATTGTAAAATCTATTGAAAGATTTCTTAAAAATGAGCTGAATGTAAAACCTGAAATTATCAGAAATACTCAGTCTATAGTCAATGAAAACGGTGAAACGATCTCTTTTTTCCAGCCTACAGCTACTAATATTGTATTTATAGCATCTGATAAGGAATCATTTGTAAAAAGTACACTGGCTAAGTTATACGGATCTCCGTTCCCTCCTTATATATTAGGATTGCCTTCCTGGTCAGGATTCAGAGGTTTGGAAAATGAAGCCCAACCCAATCCGAGTATTTATATACCTACAATTCAGTTAGCAACAAAGACCAAAGCTGAAAAAGAAGGATTTTCCTCCAGATTTGCAGAGGATTATCAAATGGAAGAGAACTCAAATGTATATATGGGTTATGACCTGATGAATTTCATTATGACCACTGCTGACAAAGGCAGACTCTCTGATGTGACGACATCTGTACAGTTAGGTCTGAAACCTTATTATTACAATTTCGATTTCATACCGGTCAGCAATCAGAATGGCATTCAGTTTTTTACGAATAGCCAGGTAGGCGTTCTCAAGTACGAGAAAGGGAAGTTTAACATCGTAAAACTTTAAAAGTGAAAAAGCTGTTTTTGTTACCGGTGATTGTATTTTCACTATCACTCACATCATCATTTGCACAAAAGATTCAGTTGGTGGGTCAGCTGAAATATGACCATAACCTAAGCAGCATCTGGGGATATACTGCTCCTGATGGTGATGAATATGCATTGGTTGGTACTTACAACGGAACTTCTATTGTAGATATTTCTGTTCCCGAAAACCCTGAGCAGATTCACTGGATAGAAGGCCCTCACGGATATTGGAGGGAAATTAAAACATGGAAAGATTACGCCTATATCGTCCATGATAACAGCTCGGCAGAAACAGGTATTACGATTGTTGACCTCAGAAATATTAAGACCGGTATTCCTACTAAAAATTTCAGAGGCCCTAACAATGATATTATCCGCGGACACACTTTGTATATAGATGAAGCAGGTTTTTTGTACCTGTTTGGCGGTACTAAACAAGGATGTTACATTTTTGACCTGAATTCTGATCCGTTAAATCCTGTATACAAAGGCTTTACTTCCACGGAATATATACATGACGGATTTGTACGAAATGATACCTTATGGGCAAGCAATATTTATCAGGGATATATTTCAGTCTGGAATGTCAGCAACAAAGCTGCTCCGGTGAAAATCACACAATTCTTTACTCCGGGGCGTTTTAGCCATAATTCATGGTTATCAGATGACAGCAAGACATTATTTACCACTGATGAGAAAACTGCGACAACTATTGCTGCATTTGATGTTTCGGATCTGACTGATATACAGTTACTGGAGGAATTTAAGATCCGCCCGGATGAACAATCGATCCCGCACAATGTCCATGTAATAGATGATTATCTGGTCGTTTCTCATTATACGGAAGGTGTTTTAATTGCTGATGCATCTGTTCCCGAAAATATTGTGGAGATAGACAAATTCGATACTTCTCCAAACTTTTCAGGTGACGGCTTCAACGGCTGCTGGGGAGTATTCCCATATTTTCCTTCAGGATTAATTATTGCATCTGATATTGAAGATGGGTTGTATGTTTTAAGACCTGATTACAAAAGAGCCAGCAGATTTTTTGGTAAAGTATATGATTTAAATACCAGTGAACCGATAAACGGAGCAACTGTCAGCCTTTCAAATTCGGAAAAGCTCAGCAGAACAAACTTTGACGGGACATATAAAACCGGTGCTATCAGCTCTGGTACAATAACTCTGACGGCAAAATCTCCTGATTATCAGGATAAATCCGTAAGTTTTGAAGTCACTGAAGGGGAAAACATCGAATACGATTTCTATTTATTGCCATATGCTACTAATGTCAACCAGCAGACAACGCTGGTACGTTCGATCAGGACCAGCCCGGAAAAAGTAATGCTGACACTGGAAAAAACATACGAACCTTATCACGTTTCCATCTTTAACGCACAAGGCCAAATAGTAATAAAATCAAGGAGTTTCACAACACAGGAATATGAGGCAGACTGGAGTATTTTACCAGCCGGAGTGTACTTTATACAGGTGAGTACATCTAAATATTCACATGCTAATAAGGTGTATAAAAATTAAGTTAAATACTACTCTATCTATTTTTATTTTTAATTGTCAAATACTGTATATTTGCGCCTTAACTTTTTTAAGAACTGATTATATCCATATATGCAAGGAAAAGGTTTTATTAGAGTAATTGCACTATTATTGATTGCAATATGCACTTACCAATTGCTCTTTACCTGGAAAGCAAACCAGATTGAAAACAAAGCAATAGCTTTAGCTGAAGCGAATGTTCCGTCAGAAGATCCTAATGTCTTATTCCCTGGCGATCCTATCCAGCAATTCCTGTACAAGGATTCTATTCACAAAGCAAGGATAGAATACAAAAACAGATATTTAGATTCTCTTGCTCCTGAGAAAGTATTTCTGGGATCTACTTTCAAGAAAGTAAAAGAAAATCAGCTCGACTTAGGTCTTGACTTACAAGGTGGTATGTCAGCTGTATTACAGGTGAATATCAAAGAATTGCTGATATCTCTTTCTGACGGCAATACCAGCCCTGTATTTACTGAAGCATTAAACACTGCTGAAGCTCGTATGTCACAAAGCTCTGACGACTTCATCACATTGTTTGTAAAAGCTCTGAAGGAAAAAAATCCTTCAGCAAAACTTGCGGATTATTTTGCGAACAGAACCAACAGTGAAGTGCTTACATCGACTTCATCTGATGACGACGTTCTGAAATACATCAGAGAAGAATCCGCGCATGCTATCCAAAGAACATACAATATTATCAGCACACGTATCGACCAGTTTGGTCTGAAACAGCCAAATGTGACTTTAGAGCCGCGTAAAGGCCGTATTACAGTGGAAATAGGTGGTGTAGATAATCCTGCCCGTGTAAGAAACATGCTACAGGCGACTGCGAGCTTAGAGTTTTGGGAAACATATAAAGCTACAGAATTAGGAGGTTCTTTCAATGAGGCGAATGATGCATTGAAATTATATCTTCAGTTTGCTAATAAATCAAATGCTGTAACAAGTGCAGATTCAGCTGTAGCTACTGCACCAGCTGCTACTCAAAGTTTAGATGACATCATCGGGGAAACTCCAAAAGATACCTCCCTGGATCTTTTAGACAACATAACCCCGGCAGCTGAAGACACTGCTGCTACAAGAGAGAAATTCCAACAGGAAGCTCCTTTGTTTGCAGTTTTGATGCCGGCAATCGATCAAAACAACAGATATATTGAATCTCCGATTGTTGGTTATGCCTTAAATATTGACACTGCAAAAGTAAATAGATATCTAAGTATTCCTGAAGTGAAAAATAAATTCCCTAAAGATGTGGAGTTTATGTGGGGGGCAAAACCTATCGGTGAAAAACACAATACTTTTGAGCTGTATGCCATCAAGAAAAGACCTAATACTGATAAACCATTTATAGATGGGGGAGCAGTAGAAAGCTCTAAACCGGATCTTGACCAGTTCGGAAAAACCACGATCGGCATGAAAATGACTCGTGAGGGGGCTAACAAATGGAAAAAAATGACAGGAAGCAACGTAGGTAGAAATATTGCTATCGTTGTGGATAATGCAGTATATTCTGCCCCTAATGTAAATGAAGAAATCGGTGGAGGTAGTTCTTCTATATCAGGTAATTTTACTCAGGAAGAAGCCACTGACTTATCTAATATCTTAAAAATCGGTAAGCTTCCTGCTTCTGCAAATATCGTAGAAGAAGAAATGATCGGAGCAACATTGGGCGCTGAATCCATCGAAGCAGGTTTATTATCCATGCTGGCAGGTTTCGTTCTGATTGTTGGATTCGTTATATTCTTCTATAGCACTGGTGGTGTTATTGCAGTAGTCGTTCTGATCATGAACATGTTCCTGATCATTGGTATCATGGCTACATTAGGATCTACACTGACATTACCTGGTATCGCGGGTATCGTATTGACAATGGGTATGGCGATTGATGCCAACGTACTGATCTATGAGCGTATCAAAGAAGAGCTAAGACTAGGGAATTCCATTTCCAAATCTATTGCTAATGGTTTCAAATTCTCATTACCTGCGATTATTGACAGTAACCTTACATCAATGATTACAGGGGTGATTCTCTTCGTGATCGGTATGGGTCCTATCAAAGGGTTTGCTACTACTCTGATCATCGGTTTGATTACTACTCTTTTCACAGCGATCCTGATTTCAAGTTTGCTCATCGATAGATGGTTGAGTACTGGTCGTGATTTGAAAGTTTCTACTAAATTCTCTGAATCATTCCTTGCCAATGTCAACTTTGACTTTATCGGTAAGAGAAAAATCAGCTATCTGTTCTCTATGATCATTATCATTGCAGGTATTGCTTCATTTGTAACGAGAGGGTTTGAGCTGGGAGTTGACTTCAAAGGTGGTAGAGAGTACAAAGTAAGATTTGAGCAGCCTATTGGCACTGAAGAAATCAAAGGGAAATTAGATAATGTATTTGGTGGTGGTACTATTGTAAAAACTATCGGTGCTGCTAATCAGGTGAA
The DNA here is from genome assembly GCA_037189845.1 of bacterium. GTDB lineage: Bacteria > Bacteroidota > Bacteroidia > Chitinophagales > JADIYW01 > JAMLHH01. The sequence continues at coordinate 17,468 of JBBCIS010000009.1, read as the reverse complement.
AGTCACGACTTCTTATTTAATTGATAAGAACAGCACAGAAAGCGACCATCTGGCAGACAGCACATTATACTTAGGTTTACAGGAATATTTACCTGCAAATACTTCTTATCAAAGCTTCAAGCAAATCAATTTGCTGAGTCAGCAAAAAGTAGATCCTACGATCTCTGTAGATATCATCAAAAGTTCTACCTGGGCAGTTATCCTGTCTATTTTAGGAATCTTCTTATATATCTTGGTCCGATTCAGAACATTTGGTTACTCTATTGGTGCGATCATTTCTACAGCACATGACGCAGTTTTATTGTTGGCTATTTACTCATTGTTACATGGAATTTTACCATTCTCAATGGAAGTGGATCAGACATTTATCGCTGCGTTATTAACAGTAATAGGTTATTCATTGAATGACACCGTAGTTATTTATGACAGGTTGAGAGAATTCCTTGCGGAAAAAACACAGAATCTGCCATTGAATTCCATAGTCAATAACGCAATCAACAGTACATTATCCAGAACATTCGTAACAGGTATCACTACATTGATTTCGTTGATTATCCTGTTCTTTTTCGGAGGTGAGTCATTAAAAAGCTTCTCTTTTGCGATGATTATAGGTATTGTCATTGGTACATACTCTTCTATCTTTATTGCTGCTCCGATCTTATTTGATTATGAGAAATGGAGAAATAAAGGAAAAGAGACTGAAGTGAAATAATTTTCAGAACAATATTCGAAAGGCGATTACGAGAGTAGTCGCCTTTTTTGTTGTGTGTGATGTGATGCTTGGTTAAATTTTGGTTATACGCATTAGAAAAACTTTTAGTGTCATTACTTTGACTTTACCCACAGAAAGATTCTGACAGGAAATATTCAATAGTGAGTACTTCAACTCATAACAACGATATCAGCAAGTATCTTAATAAAATAGATGTGAAATGGATTGTAAAATATTGTTTTTCAACGATTAATTAAAAATTTTGACATTTTAAAATAATAACAATTTTTAAAATGTGTTTTTGAATGATAATACTTAAATCCTTAATTATACATAAGAAAACTGCTTAATAATTATAATCTGTAAGACAGACACAACAAAAACACTCATAACCGGAATGCCGAAAACGGAATAGAGTAGGCAGAAATTTTAAAAAGAAATTGTATGAAAAAGATTCTCACATTATTTTTTCTTGCATTGTATAGCGGAGTATTTGCAAAATCAGATGGTAGTAGCACGAAAGATACATCGCAATTTATCATTATCAATCCCTATGGCTCAGATATGATTCCTCAAAAGCTGAAGAAAGGGAGCAGCATAAAATTTCTTATCAGAAATGTCAATACTTTCAAAGTCAGAAAAGATAGCATTGATATCAAATCCTCCTCTGTTGAATTTGATGTCCCCGCTATTTTTAGTCAATTACAAGATATAGACCCGAAAGGTACTGATCTAGAAAATATTCTGAACAATTTGAAAGCTGAATTAGAGGTAATGAAAAATGAATCTTCAACAAACCTAAAACTCAAGGCTAATTTAAACAAACAACTGAAAGCGACTGAAGAATTAATATCGATAATTTCGAAAGAGATTAAAAAAAATACAAACGAAAAATCTTTAGTTAAGCAATTTCAGGATAGTCTTAAGAAGTTTAATGAAGCCTATGTTGAAATACAGAAGTATACTGCTCTGAAAGAGAAACTTTGGAAACAGATAGGTGATGACGTATTTATCAACAAGTCTGTCTTAAAAGATAATACACTATTTGATTATAAATCAGTATATGATGCTGATTCAGTCAATGATTTTGCAAAGAGAAATATATACGAGAAATTAATTGAATTGTCTGCATTACATACGTCATTGGAGCAGACTTATAGTGAACTGAATAAGTCTTCTATTTCGGATTCCGTATTGGTCAAAGGGGTATTTAAATCCGATGATGGAAAAATATCTATACAAATTGACAGTGGGCTTGTAAAGTATAGCCAAAAGAAATTTTTTGCTGATGAAATGAATCTGGTGAGAAGTATTATTAGTAAGATTTTAGATACAGAAAGCCGTCAAAAAATTATTGATGTATCTCATGAAGGAATAGACCTTTACCACAAAATAACAGAAGAAGAATTTGACTATTATACAGATGCAGTTCAGCTTTTGGATGAAACTACTGAATTGAAACCTGTTTTGAAGTCATCAGATGGGAAAATATTACATGAATTCAATCCTTTGACTATCAATACTAAAGGAGGGTGGAAGGTTAATTTTAGCTCAGGTTATTTTATGAATATCCGTAATACACCTATATATCGTATTCTTAAAAGCGAAGCTGGACAAGATACGGGAGTGGTGAAATCAACAAACAGAAATATGCTGACACACTCATTAGGAGGATTACTGCACGCATATTCCAATTTTCCTCGCATAGGAATGGGAATTTCCACCGGTGCCGGTCTTGCCACTAATGGTAATATGAGCTTTCATTTTGGAGGATCATTATTTTTTACAGAAAAAAACAGAGTTGTTTTAACTGCCGGAATATCATTCGTAAAAGTGGATATGCTCAACTCCTCTAATCTTAAACTACAGGAAGATGGTTCTTATCTCTTTATCAGCAAAGCTGATACTGAAATCAAGTACGACAATATCTATAAACCCGCATTCTTTGTGTCTGTAACTTATAACATACTTAAAAAGTAATAGCTTTGATGGAAGGTCAAATATTTATCCATTGTCAGAATTGTGGTTATAGTTATTTGTACAAGGATTATAATAAGCTAAATCATGATTCTGACAAAAAAAGCTATCACTCATGATCAAGGAACAAAATGGAAGTGCTGCATATTGAGCATTGCTAATTTACTCCTCTTAGGATCTGATCTGTACCGAAAAAAATTATACACCTTCACAACAGAGTAATCAAAATCATTATACCTTGTATGTGATAATTTTTGAAAAGTCTGTCTCCATCGAATGGATGACTTCTTTAAAATTTTATTCCTCAGATTGTCAGTTTTTTAAAATTTTCTAAAGTACTATATGAGCCCATTATAGTGTAAACACGTCACTACCCGTTTATTTTCATGCTAAATTCACAATTGTACACATTATTTTCACCTGTGTATAACGAACTAATAAACCCTGATTGACAATTCTTTACTTGTCCACATTTTCTATTAAGTATTGATAAAAACCAAATTTTAGAAAGGAGAACTATAATATTTAAAAACTCAAAAACTTAACTTTGTATACAAATTACAAGTATGTTTTTAAATGATCTTGTCAAAAATTTCCTCCCTAAAGACAAAGTATTCTTCCTTTTATTTGAGCAAATGGGGGCTAATGTCTATACAATGGGTAAGCTCATTGATGAAATGGTAGGAAACTCAAATGTAGATGAGAGAGCTGCAATTGCTCTTAGAATTGAAGATCTTGAACATGAGAACGACACTCTTACGCATAAAATTTTTGTAGAGCTCAGCCAAAACTTTATTACTCCTTTTGACAGAGAAGATATTCACTACTTAGCAACTGCTTTGGACGATGTGGCTGATTACATACATGCATGTTCTAAAAAAATCATGTTATACAAAATCAATCCTAATGACAGTGCTATCCAGAAGATGTCAGAGCTCATTAAATTAGGTTGTGAGCAGGTGCAGATCATTGTCAATGAATTGCGAAATATGAATAAATCTACAGAAATCAGCAATGCGTTGGTACGAATCAACAGTATTGAAAATCAGGCTGATGATGTATATGATTTAGGAGTGGAAAAATTGTTTGAGCATGAGAATGATATTAAGCTTCTCATTAAAAAACGTGAGCTATACCAGCTAATGGAAACAGCTACAGATAAATGTGAAGATGTCAGCAATGTCATTGAGACAATCTTAATCAAATACTCATAACCTTTTAAGATTTCTATCTTATGTTTGATTTACCAATACTACTAGTCATCATCATAGTACTGGCATTGGTATTTGACTATATCAACGGGTTTCACGACTCAGCCAATTCAATTGCTACCATTGTTTCTACAAAAGTGCTGACACCATTTCAGGCAGTACTTTGGGCAGCATTCTTCAACTTCGTAGCATTCTTTATTTCCAAATATTTAATCGGAGAATTTAAAGTAGGAAATACCATTGCAAAATCGGTTCATGAAAACTTCATTACTCTGGAAGTTATTCTGTCCGGATTAATTGCTGCTATCACCTGGAATCTGATCACCTGGTGGTATGGCATTCCATCCAGTTCATCACATACGCTGTTAGGTGGTTTTATGGGAGCCGCATTAGCACATGCCGGTGGTTTTTCAGGAGAAGGAGGTGTACATGTCATTAACTATATTAAAGTAATACCTGTATTTATTTTCATTTTCATGGCACCTTTGATAGGTATGCTTATGGCCTTTATCATTACAGTGATTATCATTAATTTATTCAAAAAGAGTAATCCTGCCAGAGCCGACAAATGGTTTAAAAAGCTACAGCTCGTATCCTCAGCACTTTTTTCATTAGGACACGGAGGTAATGATGCTCAAAAAGTAATGGGTATCATCGGAGCTGCTGTTATCTTCTATCATGTATCGGAAGGTCATCCTCACTGGGTAGAATCAACGGATAGATTTAATCTGTTTGTCAATGAATGGGCGTGGGTGCCATTTACAAGCTTCCTGGTGATCGGTTTAGGTACATTGAGCGGTGGATGGAAAATCGTAAAAACGATGGGAACCAAAATTACCAAAGTAACTCCGCTTGAAGGTGTAACTGCTGAAAGTGCAGGTGCAATAACATTGTATCTTTCTGAGTTTTTGGGAATTCCTGTATCTACGACTCATACAATTACCGGTGCAATCATAGGGGTAGGTATGACAAAACGTGTATCAGCAGTGAGATGGGGTATTACCATTAATCTGGTCTGGGCGTGGGTATTGACAATACCGGTCAGTGCTGTCATTGCTGCATTAGTCTATTATATCGTTATCCTGTTTTAAAATGTCAGAAATTAAATTTCTTTACCCTGTAGAGATCAATGTTCACTGGGGCGACCAGGATGCTCTGGGCCATGTCAATAACGTGATGTTTATCCGGTATTTTGAATCAGCCAGGGTTCATATGATGAATGCATGCGGTATTTGGGAAGAGTTTGAAAAAGCAAAAATATTTGTTGTATTAGCAAAAATTGAGTGCAATTTTCTGAACTCTATTCATTATCCTGAAACTGTCATTGCTCAGTGTGGGCTGGTATCTGTAGGAAACAGCAGCATTGTTGTGGAACATCAGATTCTGATAAAATCCACTGGAAAGATCGTTGCCAACGGACAAGGCATCATGGTATGTGCTGATCCCATAGCCCAGAAGAGCATAAAAATACCAGACCATCTGAAGGAATTAATAATAGAAAAATTACAATAGTAAAATCAGGTGTACAGAGATGTGCACCTTTATTTTTTGGTACAATGTTTGGAATTTGTTAATAAAATTATTTTATAAGTACTATTTTCACAACAAACTACAGAATTGATTTATGAAAAAGATTTTAACTATAAGCGGTTGGATGCTATGTTCAGCAGCTACCATTACAACACAAGCTCAAACAGCACAAATCATGGAAAAAACTTTCGAAGCAGCTCCGAAAAGAGATGCTCAAATTGAAGCGCACCTCAAAGAAAAAAAACTATACAATGTAAAAGTTTCACCGGAAGGAATTTATTACATTGTAGATGTACCCGGAACCGGTGCGCAGGTAAATGCTGAAGACTATGTCTCTGTCCACTATACAGGTAAATTATTGAATGGAAATAAATTCGATTCATCCATTGACCGAAATGAGCCTATCACTTTCCAGATTGGAATTGGCCAGGTCATTCAAGGTTGGGAAAAGGGTATTCCGCTATTCAAAGTAGGAGGAAAAGGTACGATTTTCCTTCCTTCCAGCCTCGCTTATGGAGAAAATGGTGCAGGAGGAGTTATCCCACCAAATGCTCCATTGGCTTTTGATATAGAAATTGTTGAGTCTATGGACAGAGCAACCTATATGGAACGTCAAAAAGCTTTACAACTAAAAATGCAGGCAGAAGCTGATGCAAGACGTGCAGAGCACGCTAAAGTTGACAAAGCTACAATTGAAAAATATGTTGCCGATAACAATTTAAAAGTACAATACCTACCTTCCGGCTTAGCATATTATATGACTGAAGAAGGTACAGGTGCACAGGTGCAACCAGGTAATACAGCTGTCGTTCACTATACCGGAAAATTGTTGGATGGTACAAAATTCGATTCTTCTAAAGACAGAGATCAGCCATTTCCTGTTCCCGTAGGCGAAAACAGAGTAATTCAGGGATGGGAACAAGGTTTACCTTTATTTAAAGTTGGTGGTAAAGGAACGTTGATTATTCCTTCTACGCTTGCATACGGTGAAAGAGGAGCAGGTGGCATCATTAAACCAAATTCAGTCTTATTATTCGATATAGAAGTGCTGGAAGTAAAATAATTTCCTAAGCAGACAAAATATTTAAGAGGTCCTTGTGACCTCTTTTTTATTAAATAACCGGATAGATCAATGTAAAAATTGTTATCCGGTTTATTTTTTAGACTAAATCTGGTTTTGAAATCTAATATCAGTAATATTTTAATGTCGAATCAATATATTTGTTTGGATATAAAATGAAAATTAGATGAACAAAGTATGGACAATTTTGTTTTCTGCTGCTTTACTATTTACAATAGGCTGTAAAAAAGATAAAGATCCGGATGAGCATATTATCATTCCTGAAGAGCCGGAAGTTCCCGTGATTACTTATCCGTATATTGATACAGTTTCAGTAATTACACTGAATGTAGCGGGACTACCTCAGGGTATATCCAGTGGAGATCCGGTACATAATACATCAGAAATAGGAAGACGGTTGAACAACTATAGTCTGGTAGCAGTTCAGGAAGACTTTAATTATAACCATTTTTTGTACGGTACAGCAAAGCATAAGTACAAAACACAATGGAAAGGTCCTGTTCCGTTTGGTGATGGATTGAATTTACTTTCGGATTACAAAATATCAGATCTGAAAAGATTTAAATGGGAAAAGTGTAACGGAGCGGATTGCCTGACTCCGAAAGGATTTTCCTATTCCCAGGTAGAAATTGTAGACGGAGTGAAAATTGATGTCTATAATATACATGCCAATGCAGGATCTGATCAAAAAGACTATGAGTCAAGAAGAGCAAATCTGATTCAGATGTTTGAGTATGTAAGAGACAATTCTGCTGACAGACCAGTGATTATTTTAGGAGATTTCAACAGCAGGTATACAAGAGCCGTAGATACTTTGGAAATATATTCACAGTTAGGTTTTACAGATACATGGATAGAAAGAGCGAGAGGAGGAGTATATCCGGTGAAAGGTTCAGAAGCATTGACAGATTGTGATGATCCGTCATCAGGAGTATGTGAGACAGTGGATAAAATTTTCTACAGGTCCAATGATCAGGTGAAGTTTAAACTATTGGATTATCAAAAACCGAAAGCTGAGTTTCAGAGAGGAGGTGAAGATTTATCCGACCATATTCCTATCTCATCTATTCTGGAAATTACAATCCAGTATAAATAAGCATATTGGTTTTGTTTGAGATGCAGGCTAAAAATGCACTCAATGTTACATAGTTCGGATTTTATAAGTTTTAGAACTATGTGGTGAACATATTTTAGTTCTATCTGTCTAACTTTGAGTACATTGTTAAAATGACTATTTCAATTTAAAATATACTTATGGAAAAATACGACGTCATTGTCATTGGCAGTGGACCCGGAGGTTATGTAGCAGCGATCAGAGCAGCTCAGTTAGGCAAAAAAACAGCAATTGTAGAAAAATATCCGACTATGGGAGGTACATGTCTGAATTTAGGCTGTATTCCATCCAAGGCATTGCTGGACTCCTCTGAGCATTACCACAATACAGTGAAAAACCTTGCAGATCACGGGATCAGTGTGAGTGATGTAAAGCTGGATTTTGGTCGTATGATTGAGAGAAAAGGTGAGGTCGTCAAAGCAAATACTGCCGGTATTGACTTCCTGATGAAGAAAAATAAAATTACTCCGTATCAGGGAGTAGCTTCTTTTGAAGACAATAAAACCATCTCAATTGCATTGGCAAGCGGTGAAAAAACTTCTATTCAGGGAGAAAATATTATCATCGCGACGGGATCCAAACCTTCATCTTTACCTTTTATCAATATCGATAAAAAACGTATCATCACATCTACAGAAGCATTGAGTCTGCAAGAACAACCTAAGAGCCTGATCGTTATCGGTGGCGGAGTGATTGGTTTAGAGTTGGGATCTGTTTATTCCAGAATTGGTACAGAAGTGACAGTTGTAGAATATCTGGACAGAATTATTCCGGGAATGGATGATGATTTGGGTAAAGAATTACAAAGAGTCCTGAAAAAACAAGGTTTCAAATTTAATCTTAGCCATAAAGTAACAGCTGTCGAAGCCACTGAAAACAGTGTAACAGTAAAAGCACTCAATAAAAAGAACGAAGAAGTATCTTTTGAGGCAGAATATTGTCTGGTAGCTGTAGGAAGAAGGCCATATACAGATGGATTAGGGTTGGAAAAAATCGGTATTGAGACGAACAAGCTCGGTCAGATTCCTGTCAATGAACATCTGGAAACATCCGTCAAAGGAATATATGCTATAGGTGATGTCATTCAGGGTGCGATGCTGGCACACAAAGCTGAAGAAGAAGGAGTTTTTGTTGCAGAAACAATTGCGGGACAAAAACCACATATTAATTATAAGCTGATTCCGGGAGTGGTATATACATGGCCGGAAGTAGCAGGAGTGGGATATACCGAAAGAGAATTGAAAGATTCCGGACGAGAGTACAAAACAGGATCTTTTCCATTCCGTGCATTAGGACGTTCAAGAGCAAGCGGTGATATTGACGGTTCAGTAAAAATCATTGCAGATAAAGCTACAGATGAAATTTTAGGTGTACACATTATCGGAGCGAGAGCTGCAGACCTGATAGCAGAAGGGGTAGTCGCTATGGAATATCGTGCCAGTGCAGAAGATATTGCCCGCATGAGCCACGCACACCCGACCTATTCAGAAGCAATAAAGGAAGCTTGTCTGGCAGCTACAGATAATCGCTCTATCCATAGTTAACAGACCTGAACTGATATTAAAATTAGAAGAACCTCTCACATTTTGGGTGGTTCTTTTGATTTTAAAGATTTTATAGCTATGATTTTCACGGGAATCTATTCCCAATCCAATAGAATCAAATCTAATTCTTCTATTTTCTTTATTCCCTTATCGAAAGTCAGTAGTGGTAGTTGCAGATAAATCGAAGATGCCGCGATAATAGCATCCGGAGTTTTTAAAGAGTACTTTTGTTTTAGAGTGATAGTTATCTTGTTAATATCTTCTCCGTGAGGTACTTTGGTACAAATAGAAAGCAACTCTTCAATGATTTTGGTTTCATGCCTGGTAATACCTGGCTTTCCAAGTAATTCAATTTCAGTGATAAAGCTAAACCACCACTTTTTTGAAAGAAAATCTGAAATTTTGGGATGTCTGTTCAATAAACTGATAAAAATATTGGTATCAACCAAAATTTTATCATCATTCATCTCTTACATTTTTCTGATAAACTAAACCATCTCCAAATGTATCAGGTAATTTTCCATAAAAATCAGAAAGTGTTTTCTTCTTTTTCTTTGAATCGTGTAACAACCTATCCCGCAGAATCTGACGATTCTGTTTTTCAGAGGATTTATTAATGGCTTTAGGCGTATTCATTGACCTAATGTAACAAAAAATAAAGAAAAATGATAGAACAATCTAATTTCAAATCAATACGAAAGAATGTTTGTCTAATTATAGTCAAAGAGATATTGACTATCTGACGTTTCTAACAGATAAATTGTAATATATTAGTAGGAGTACACAATAATAACTACCTATATACAATGGATAGACGACGATTTTTGGGACTCTCTGCTTTTGCTTCCGCTTCAGTCATGGGATTGGGAACATTTTCTCTATCATCCTGTAAAAAGGACGGGCAACCGGTTACAGCACGTAAAAATTTTAAAGCTATCGTCATCGGTTCCGGATTCGGTGGCTCAGTGGCATCATTGAGATTGAGTGAAAAAGGAATAGACACCCTGTTATTGGAAATGGGAAAGTTTTACGATGTGACTCAAAGCAGCAATACATTTTCTTCCAACCTGCCTCCTGACAAACGTTCCACCTGGTTGAAAACAAAGTCTGAATTACCATTTGGAGTGAATTTATCCTGGCCGCAAAAGCACGTAGGCGTACTGGACAGAGTCGAATATCCTAACCTTGACATATACCGCAATGTGTGTCTGGGCGGTGGTTCCATCTCTAACGGCGGTGTCCTTCTCGAACCGGAAGAATCCAATTACAATAAATACCTCTTTTCCGGAATCCCTTTTCAGGAATTGAGAGAAATATATTATCCGAGAGTCAGACAAAATCTGGGAGCTGCAAAAATGCCTGATGACCTGTTTAATTCTGAATACTATCAGTTTGCGCAGGTCTGTAAAAAGCATGCGATCAATGCCGGATTCGATGTTACTCATGCAGATTCTTTTTACAATTTTGATATCTGGAGAAAGGAAACCGAAGGACTGGTTCCCAGGTCGGCATTGAACGGAGAATTACTCTATGGCAATAACAATGGTGTCAAAAATACCCTCGACAGAAATTATCTTTCTGATGCGCTTGGTACGGGAAATCTGACCATTCAGACACTTTCCAGGGTAACAGAAATCAGCTTCAATGAAGATAAAAAAATCTATACCGTATCAGTAGAGCGTATTAATGAAGCCGGCATTGTACAGGAAACGATGGAGTTTGAAAGCTCCTGTCTGTTTGTTTGTGCAGGCAGTGTCGGTACATCTGAGATTCTGGTAAAAGCCAGAGACAAAGGAACGTTGCCTGGATTGAATGCCGAAGTCGGAAAGCAATTTGGTGGCAATGGAAATGCCTTTGCCATCCGGAAAAATATCAATCTTCCTACAGGAGATATGCATTCCAGTCCGCCTACATTGTCCGTTTTGAATTTTGACAATCCCGTTTCACCCATTGCGGCGATGCAGGATATATTTCCATTGGGCCTGGACTTGAAAATGTTGCTGATGGTAGGACAGGCATTCAATGAGTATACAGGAGAATTTAAGTACAATCCGGCTACAGATACCGTATCGGTAAATTGGGCTACTAACGGACTGGACCAGTCACAGCAGGCCATGCGTCATTTTATCAACAGAATGAATGATGCCAATGGAAGTGAGCTGGATACTACATTTATTAAGAGTGGAGTATCTGATAAATTTACCTATCATCCATTGGGTGGTGCAGTTTTGGGTAAATCATCTGACACATTTGGTCGTCTGAAAGGCTATAAAAATCTCTATGCTATAGATGGTTCCATGTTGCCGGGTACTTGTGCGATGGTCAATCCTGCGCTGACAATAGCAGCATTGGCAGAGCGATGTATGGATGATATCGTCAAAAAAGATTTTTAGGTCAGCTATTCCGGCTTTCGGCTTATATCTTTTTTATTCCGTAGACTGAGTGACGGCTGGTGAGCGGCGTCAAACCAAGTCGAAGTCCCGGAATAAAAAAGGATATCACCTCTATCCGGGCTGAGCTGGCGCCTGTTTTCTGCTGATTCTCCGGCTGCGCTTAATTTCTTAAGGTAATATATTCCGGAGTTACTCCCATCCCGGAATTCTTTCAAATGCTCTGGAATCATGAGCAGGCACAATATGCAGCTCCGGAAATTTTTTGTGCAGAGCATATACTTTTTTCAGATTCTCCTGAACAGCTTTCTCATCACTATCAGCTAAAAAGCTCTGAAGCCAGGGTCTTTCTTCCAGTTGAGTGACACCTTCCAGCTGCCATGCCAGATCTCCTATGAGAGCATACCGCTCACCGGATGGTAAATTGATAAATACGATAACAGAACCGGGGGTATGACCGGCTGATGGAACAGCTACGACCGAACCATCTCCATATAAATCATAGCTGACAGAAAAATTCAGATATGGTTTGTTCTGAAATTGGTAAGTTGTATATTTTGCATTTTTAAAGCTTCTGGCAAGCTCACTGAGCTTTTCATCACTTTGTATGTAGTTCAGTTCGTCCTGAGTGACCAGAACCGGAGTATTGCCAAAGTCGGGAATACCGCTCACATGATCCCAATGAGCATGTGTGAGCAGAATCGAGCTGACAGAATCCAAAGGATAATTTTTTGCTTTCAGCTGAGCTGCAGCAGATATACCCGGTTGAAAATCTGTCGTCATCCTGAAATATAACGGCATGGACTGAAAGTGTTCCTGAATATCATCACCAAAGCCGGTATCTATCAAAAGATTGCCTTTAGGATGCTTTACCAGTATTGCCGACATCGCAAAATCCCTTTTGTCAAAAAATGAACCTCCGCGATAAGCAAATGCGGCTGTCCTATGGTTGATTCCGGTAGAGATGTGGTAAATATTCATGCTTTCCGGTGGGTGACTCACAGGGAATGCTACATCTATATCATCCGGTATCTCCAATGGATTTGAACGGTTGTTGAGATAGAAGCACAACAGACATACTATTATACCAACCAGTAAAAGTTTAAGACCCTTTCTGAACATCTGAGAAGATTAATACTATAAAAATAGACACTTATGATCAGAAAAATCATTGTCAAACTAGGTAGTGCGTATGCAGCAGCAGGGATAGCAGCGATATGCCGGAACGAAGTGTAGGCATACAAGCGAATAACCCGCCCGCCATAGCGGGGCTGCCATCAACAAAATGATTATCAGTTAATCAAAATCTTTGGCGTATTGAGCAGCAACACGTTTTGATATCAGGATACTCACTTCATAGAGAAGTACCACAGGAGTAGAGATCAAAATCAGGCTGATCATATCACCTTGTGGAGTGATAATTGCCAGTACAAACAAGATAATGACGTAAGCAAATCTTCTTCCATTGGCCAGAAATTCAGGACTGACAATACCTATTTTACTGAGGAAATAGATCAGCATCGGCAGCTCAAACATGATGCCGGTAGGGATGACCATAGAAACGACATTGGAAATATAATTATCTATGGAAATGAAATTTTGTGCAATTTCTATAGCTGTGTAGGAATAAAAGAAGTTGATGGAAAAAGGTGCGATAATGAAATATCCGAAACAGCAACCTAATACAAACAGTATAGAGCTGAAAAAGACAATGCCTCTGGTCGTTTGAACTTCGTTATTGTACAAAGCTGGTTTGATAAATCGCCAGAATTCCCAGAAGACGTAGGGAAATGACATCACAAAGCCTACAACGAATGACATTTTCAGGTGGAGCATGAACTGACCAGCCAGATCTGTATTGATAAAATGATATTCCAGGTTAGCTGAGCACATATCGAGGAACGGTACTTTCTCTGACAACCAGCAAAAGAAAATATTGGTAGGAAAATCATCTCTGGTAGGTCCGAACAGGATGTAGTCAAAAATGATTTTTTTATTGAGGAAAGCTACTACTGTACAGATGGCTATCACCAGCGCAGATCTGAGCACATGCCACCTGAGTTCTTCCAGATGATCTATAAATGACATTTCATTTTCAGAACTGTCGTCCAATACGCTTTCTTTCATGAAGCACAAATATAGAGTATCTGAAATTATTTGTACAAAAGCAAAACGCTATTCTTAAATTTAGAAGCTTATGTCTAAGTTAAAAAGTGTTTACGTCTGCCAGCAATGCGGTGCTACCTCTCCCAAATGGATGGGGAAGTGCGCTTCCTGTGGTACGTGGAATAGTCTTGTAGAGGAAATCGTTTCTGCTTCACCCAAAAATGTAACTGCTGTCCCGCTACAGAAATCTTCAGCAGTATTACTGAAAGATGTTTCTGCCAATGAGCATCCCAGGATGATCATGTCTGACATAGAGTTCAACAGGGTGCTCGGTGGAGGTATTGTGGTAGGTTCGCTTATACTGATAGGAGGAGAGCCAGGAATTGGTAAGTCTACTCTGCTGTTGCAAATAGCGATGCAGACGACCGGTATGAAAGTATTGTATGTATCGGGAGAAGAAAGTGACCAGCAGATCAAGATGCGCGCAGAGCGATTGAGTACCCAGGCATCGGAAGTGTATCTTTATACAGAAACGAATGTAGATCAGATACTGCATCAGGCGCATCAGCTGAAGCCGGATCTGATAGTGATAGATTCTATACAGACTTTACAGGTAGAAGGCATTGAATCAGCTGCGGGAAGTGTGTCACAGGTAAGAGAAGCGACGCATGCATTACAGAATTTTGCCAAAAAGAATGGCCCTGCTATTATCATCGTCAGTCATATTACCAAAGAAGGAGTGATTGCAGGACCCAAGCTGCTGGAACACATGGTAGATACTGTTTTACAATTTGAAGGAGACAGGCATTACAACTACAGAATGTTGCGGACGATCAAAAATCGTTTTGGGTCTACTTCTGAATTGGGTATCTATGAAATGCAGGGCAATGGCCTGCGTCCGGTGAGTAATCCGAGTGAGCTGCTCGTAACTATGCGGGATGAACCAGCCAGCGGTGTAGCGATAGCTGTGACTATGGAAGGAATGAGGGCTATGCTGGTAGAAGTACAGGCTTTGGTATCGAATGCTGTTTTCGGAACACCACAAAGATCTGCTACAGGATATGATCTGCGAAGATTACACATGATTCTGGCAGTACTGGATAAAAGATGCGGTTTCCGGTTCGGAACAAAAGATGTTTTTCTGAATATAGCAGGAGGAATGAAAGTAGAAGACCCCGCAACTGACTTGGCAGTCGTAGCGGCATTATTATCTTCTTACGAGGATATTCCTTTGAAGGATAATATCTGTTTTGCAGGAGAAATCGGACTGTCCGGAGAAATCCGTCCGGTCAATAAGGTCGAGCAAAGAATAGTAGAGGCCGAAAAATTAGGCTACAGGCAGATGTACATTTCGAAATTTCATGCGAAAGGATTGCCTAAAACTCCACAATTAGGTGTGTTATCAGTCTCCAAAGTAGATAATCTGTTTCAAAAGCTATTCTAATGAATATCATAGGGCGTTCCATATTAGGTTTCAGACAATTTGTATTTCCCCGGAACTGTCCGGGCTGTCAGAGATCTATGATGAAATGGGAAGCGACCTTATGCAGAATATGCTGGAGTAAGCTCCCTGTGACAGAAATTCAGAAAGGAAAAGATTCATTACTGCAAGCCAGATTATCAGGCAGGGCAAATCTGTTTCAGGCCCATGCTATGATGAGATTTTACCAGGGAGGCCTGGCGCAGAAATTATTACATGCTATCAAGTATCAGGGCAAGAAAAGACTGGCAACAGATCTGGGTAAGAAGTTTGGGGAAATTCTTAACGGGCAGATAGAAATAACTTCAAGCTCGATATTAGTTCCTGTACCATTGCATCCTTTCAAGCTACAGATCAGAGGATTTAATCAAAGCGAAAAAATAGCAGAAGGCATTTCTGAAAGTTTGGGAATACCTGTATCTGTCCATGCGATGGAGCGGATTAAATTTCATGTTTCACAGACCAAAAAAGGAAAAGAAGCCCGCTGGGAAGAAATAAAAAATGATTTTGTTGCTAAAAGTGAGGAAGTCAGGCACAGAGATATTATCTTGGTAGATGATGTTTGTACGAGCGGTGCCACAATAGAAGCCTGTGCAAAAGCATTATTAGAAAAGGGAGTAAAATCGATTAGCTTATTGACTTTAGCAGTTGCCGGAGAAAATTATCAATGAAATTAAGATCAACATCATATTATTGGGTCATCCTTATCATATTTGGATGTAGTAGCTTACTGTTTTCATCCTGTAAAAAGGATAAAATCAATCAAAGCGGAAATGTAAAACTGAACTTTCTGACAGATACATTGACATTTGATACCCTGTTTGTTTCCCTGGGATCTACCACAAAATCTTTTACAGTCAGAAACAATGAAAAGAGTCCTGTAGAAATCAGCAAGATTTATCTGAAAGGTGATGCAGGAAATTCATTTCGACTGACCATTGACGGAGATGCCGGCAATCAGGCAGAAAAGGTATTGATACCCGCAGAAGACAGCATTTACATTTTTGTGGAAGTAACAGTTGATCCTAATGATGAATCTTTACCTTTTGTTATTCAGGATGAAGTAGTATTTGAAATCAATGGAAACAGACAACAGGTTGTTTTACAGGCGTACGGACAGAATGCCCGTTTCTTTAATGGTGAAGTGATACAATCTCAAACCTGGACCAATGAATTGCCTTATGTGATATTAAACTCTATCGAAATAGAAAAAGGTCATACTCTGACCATCAGGGAAGGCACGACCGTTTACTTTGGAGGCGGGTCCGGAATGTTTGTCAACGGATCTTTGAAGATAGAAGGTGGCCAGGATACATCACAATGGGTGACATTCAGAGGATACCGTCTGGACAGGCAGGTAACGGGAGTTCCTTATGATCAGCTGCCCGGACAGTGGATGGGTCTGTTTCTGATGAGAGACAGCCGGAATAACGAAATCAATCATTTCAGAATGAGAGGCAGTCAGTATGGGCTGAATATAGGCAATACCACGCTGGAGGAGCTGAATAAAGTTTCTATAGATAATGCCCCGGATCTGAGAATTCAAAACAGTGAAATCTATAATTCTTCCACATTTGGATTATATGGATTTTTAGCCAAAATACACGCTACAAATGTATTGATACACGATGTTGCCAGAAATGCACTGCATGCTTCATTGGGAGGAGAGTATCTGATCGAGCACTGTACTTTTTATCTGAGATCATCTAATTTCTTTGATCACAAGGAGTCAGGCGTTTATCTGAGCGATTACCATGTATATAATACCAGTTCGCCGGCTTTGAGAGCAGGATTGAAAGTTAATATGGTCAATACAGTTGCTGACGGTACGGTTTCAGAAGAACTTTTATTAGATATCAGTGAAGGAGGAACAGTACAAGGCGCGATAGAAAATAGTGCTATCAAAGGAAAGGCTGAATTGCTGACAGCACTGAATTTAAGTAACAATATCTATAACACGGATAATCTGTTTGAAGATCCGGCCAAAGCTGACTTCAGATTGAAAGAAAATTCTCCCTTGATTGATAAAGGCAAGGATATCATGGTCCCTTTTGATATTCAGGGTAAGGCCAGAAGCAGTACACCGGACATAGGAGCATTTGAATTTTAATTGAGAGCAATAACTACACTTTGACTCTGTTCTTTATTCACACTCATCAAACATAAAGCTCCGGATAATATAGATTTGCAGACGAGCATATTGCACAAACCATCAATTATTTAAAAGTATCTGGCAATAAAGTTGGATTATTGATCAATTTTGGCGGGTCCAAATTAAGCTATCAGCGAATAGTATTATGATACATCTGTGCATCTGTGGCGA
>JBBCIS010000008.1:0-703014 GCA_037189845.1 bacterium | reverse complement strand
CTCCCTATTCCACCTATAATTTTCATGGCCCGGAATATGTTTCAGAACGCTCAAAAAGGGGTAAGCCATGAGGTATTTGTTGAGTGTACTGGTATTTTTATGTATTAGCGTGAGTACATTTGCTCAGGATAAAGGCATTGTATTGGATTTGTGGGTAGAGAATGAATCTTATTATGAGGGATTTCAAAATCTGATAGGTGAAATGTCTCCGTATATACATACTATACGAGTAAATAATGAAGCTGATTATCGCACGACAAATTTATTACATTATAATAAATTGTTTATTTATAATGATGAGTATGAATTTGGTATAAGTGGTAAGTTAAGGTATGATTTTTCATATACAAACGGGCCGGACATTTCTGGAACCAATAGATTGACATTTGATTTTAAAGTGCCAAACTTGTTTTGCTATGAAGAAAATGAAGAATTTATTATTCCAAAAGAAAGTGTAGCCAGACTTAGCAATCATGGAAATATTAATTTCATGTTGGCACTATTTGGTGGAGTTCATTTAAATCATTTCGATGGTGAGATCAGGGGGCGTTGGCGCCGTGTGAATGTGAAGCGGGTGGATTTTCCTACTGATCAGCAGCTGACGTTGTGTCCCTCGGAGCTGCCTGCGTACCTGATCGCTTCACAGGGGTGTACGTGGCAGCATACGAACAATACGACTGCATCACAGCCTGGAGATCCTGCCAATTATTTGTATGTGGGCGCTGCTGTGAATACAGATTATCACCTGGAGTGCACTGGTCTGGAGGGTTGTGAGAAGCTGTTCAAAGTAAGGTTCAGCGAGCCGTCAGAGGAGCTGACCCCGATCGATGACCAGGTGCTGTGCCCGGGAGCGGAGCTGCACCTTTCGGGTCCTTCAGAGATGCGGGATATGCGTTGGTACCGCCTGGTGCCCTCATCCGATCCGTCGTGTCCTGCCTATACGCGGGAGTGTGTGAGCTACCTTCCGCAGGTAGATATCCGCAGCCAGGGGCTGTATGTCAATGAATATAAATCTGCAGAGCTGGAATGCAGCTATTACGATACATTCAGAGTGGTGCGCTCCCCGCACATTGCACAGATCGTTCCCAACCAGGTGAAGATTTGTTCTGATGATGCACTGGTGTCCCTTTCCTTAGAGGGCCCGGAAGCTTATGAGACCTACCTGTGGAGCGATCAGAGCAGCGGCACATCCATCTCTGTACAGCGGCCTGGAATTTACTGGCTGACAGCGACCGATACGCTGGGCTGTGTGAGCGAAGGGATCGCGGAAGTGCTGCTGGATTGCGGTACGCAGGACGGCGGCCAGCCGGGCGGCCAGGTGAGAGAAATGCTTTTTCTGGACAAGGCAGACATCACCACGGGCGCGGAGCTGGAGCTGGAATCATTCCAGACCCCATTGAGTTCCGGAGTAGATAAATACACAGCAGAAGTTTCGCTGCAGTACCACCGCAATGGCCGCAGCGAGCTGACGCACAAAGACTGGTCCTATATGGTGATCTACGACATCACTTACGGCTCAGAGCTGCAGCGGGATACCCTTTACATCAGCAACTTCAGCGATACAAAGATCTACCTTTCGGCCAACAGATATTCAGATGCATCCCTGCAATCAGCAGCCTATACCCTTGAGGTTGTCAGCGTGATACAGGAAGGTACGGTCCCTGAAGATATCAACCTGGAGCTGATCTCAGAGATCTCGCGTTATCCTTTACTGCCTGAGGGGCACAGCATCACGGGCTTCGGTAAATATCACGATGCAGGTAACGGGCGGATCGAATACTGGTGGGCACCCTCCCCATATGCGTATGAATACGAGCTGGAGATTGCGTGGCTGGATCATTATCTGGACATCAAAGGCCCCCTTCCGGCAGAAGACATATTCTCACAATTCGGCTACAACGTGCAGACCAGAGACAACCGGTATACGCTGGATGCGACCTTCCCTAAGGGGAAGCTGTATGCGAGAGTCCGCCCTGTGGGCCGCTTTGGTCTGGAGACTGGCGAGATCCGTACAGGAGACTGGTCTGGCTATGTGGAGCAGGAGATCACAGGCTTTGAGCCAGATCTGAGCTGGCAGAAAGTGACGACCTTTGCCGAAGAAGGGCTGAAGAAGGAAGTGGTGAGCTACTACGACGGCATGCTGCGCCCGCGCCAGGTGGCAACCGGCCTGAGCAGCGAGGAGCTCAGCCTGGTCGCAGAGACCTACTACGACCATGAAGGCAGAGGGGTGATGCAGTCACTGCCGTCTCCTGAGGCCGGGATGTCATTGAAATACAGACCCGGCTACAATAAGGATGCATCCGATTCACCGATCGGCAAGCACCATGTGGATGCATTGAGCCAGCCGGCTTTCGGCCAGCTGTCCGGCGCCGGTCAGTACTACTCTTCGGGTAATCCTTTTCTGGGCCATCCTGATAAATATCCCAATATCGGGCGGATTTCCGAATCAGAAGGCTATGTGAGCACCCTTGTCAGATACCGCAACGACAACACGGGCAAAGTGCTCCGCCAGTCGGGCATCGGCGCATTATATGCACTGGACCAGGAGGAGGAAAATCACTATACGAGCTACTGGTATGGTAGCGCTTCACCCACGGAGCTTCACAGGTTATTCGGCAGCAATGTAGGTCAGTCCAAATATTACTCCAAGATACTTACCACCGATCCGAATGGTCAGGCATCCATAGTCTATATGGACATGTACGGCAGAACGATAGCCACTGGACTGACGGGAGAAGCACCATTCAATCTTTCTGCGCTGGCCAGCAAGCAGACCATTGCCCTGCAGATCAGTCTGGACGGCAACAACGTAAAAGATACAGATCGCAGATTGTCTGCGACCTACTATGATATACTGAATCCACCGGGTTCAGCGGGCTATACCTTCCGTTACAGCCTGGGTGGAATGATCAGCACACTGGGCGCCCCGTTCAGTACCTGCAAGACCTGTGAGTACGATCTTCAGATCAGGATCACGGACCCCAAAGGGGTAGCTGTACCGCTGGCGGCTATCTATGCGGACGGGAGCTCCCATGCGGTCTATGAGAATGACAATACCCTGCTGACCGCCCGTTTTGACAACCATGCACAGGATTGTTCCGGCGGTACGCTCTACAGAGACTCAGTCGTGTTCAGCGCGGTCTTTGACAAGCCGGGCAACTATACTGTCTCCAAGGAGCTGTACATCAGCAGTGAATCCCTCGATGGCTTGCTGTCAGATATAGCAACCTTTCCCGGGGTAGAGAGCTGGGAGGATTACCTGGAGGAGAACATCGTGCTGGATACCCTGCAGTGCTCCTTTACGTGTGCAGACTTCCAGAAGCAGATCATCAGAGACAGCCTGGGATTTTTTGATGCAGAGAATCAGGATCATCTGGACCTGTTAAATGCGCTGATAGATAGTAACTGTAGCTATTCTAATATCATTGCTGCCAATGCCGGCACGTATGCAGTGAATGAATGCCATTCGTATCTGGAGCAGATGCGCTTTGAGTTCAGTCCCGGCGGCAAGCGCTTTGAGGATAGTATTACTTTGCTGACCCAGGTGACCGGGAACGAATACTTTGAAGACACTTTGGCACAGCTGGGCATAGCATTGTCCTCGCTGACCACCGTGAATATCAAAGATACGCTGAGAGGAATCTGGACAGGGAATCTGGCCGATACGCTGGTGAAATACTACCATCCTGAATACTGCCATATAGCGGCCTGCTTTGCGGAGAGTGAGTACCGGGAATTTACCTATGTAATGGCTTCGATCACGACCAGACAGGAAGCGATAGCAAAAGGCTACTGGTACGACGACATAGAAACAAAAGATCCGATGTTTGCGGAGTATTCCACCACTTATTACAACTATCAGACCTTCGAAGGCGGCATCACAGTCTCGCTTCCTGATTTTGTCAAACCTGAAACCGTAGCCGGACAGTATAATGCAGGGCAGCAGCTGTATAGAGGTCAGGATATCCTGAACAATACAGCCTTACGGGATACCCTTGAGTTCAACCACTTCCGCGGTATGCTGCTGTACATACGGGATTCGGTGATGGCATACAAGCGGGAAGAAGCAGGCTGCCTCTACCTTTCTGATACTACCGATCCTGTGGTCAGAGATCCGAGAGTGAGCCGTCAGAGCGTACTTGCCGATCTGGAATCAGAAGTCAATGATATCAACGAAACATCCTGCATCAGCAGCTGCGATATCTATGCGCGCAACCAGTACCGGCGGATCGTGAGCTGCATGGATGAGGACATCAGCGCAGACTCCGCCTATATCACCGGTTATTTAAAAAGCGTCTGCCTGGACAACTGCGATGCTTACTCCTCCTATACGGGCATGCCGGATGATGAGCAATATGCTGCCGGTATCCTGGAGCCGGTCTTTACCCGTCTGAACGGCAAGGACACCCTTTGCAGCATCAGAGAGACCCTGCAGCCGGGCTTTACCTATACCTATGCCACGCACCCTGAAACCGGAGATACCCTATACCAGGAGACCTGCACGGACGGACCGGGCACAAACGGTACAGCCGTACAGACGCTGGTATCCGTTTACAAAGACCTGCTGTTTGCCCACCCTTACGAAGAGGCAGACCAGCCGGTTACCGGAGCATTTGCAGGAGTAACCTCTGAGCAGACCGCCACGCTGGCAGACAAAGAGATCTACCTTCAGAAATATACGACCGGTCAACATCTATACATCCACAGAGGGTTTATCTATGACAGCAACGACTCGCTGATCTATTGCAGCGGAGGCACGACCCCGTGCTTCGGGTCATTGTACCTGATGGACAAAACGGGAGCGGTCCTTACGCACAACATTCGTCCTTACCAGTCATATAAAGACAGCAGCTTTTATGATGTGCTGACTACGACTGGCACGCATGCGAACCGGATCCGTCCCTACTACCTGGGCTATGCGTATGTGTACCTGAACGGATCTTACCAGGCTGATACGGCATATATAGCATTTTTGCAGTACAATGTGAACGGCTCGGGCTGCTTCAACGACATCTTTCCTTCCTGTCAGAGAAAGAAAATCAGAACGCCTGACATAGACTTTAACGAGATCTTTGCGTATGAGGAGAGTGAGGACAGCTGCAAGGCACGTGTGAGAAGGAATGCAGAGAAGATCGCGCGCCAGCGTTATGAGGTCTACCTGGACAGCGTGCGCACGGTAGTGCTTCGTGCACAGGTGGACAGGTGCATGCAGGTATCAGAGCATTTTAATTACAGCTATGACCTGACAGAATACCACTATACGCTGTACTACTATGACAAGGCGGGCAACCTGGTGCAGACGGTACCGCCTGAGGGCGTTCAGCCGCTGGCCACATCCGCTTTCGACCAGCATGGCAACTATCTGTTTAATGAAGAGCCTGAGCATGTGCTGCAGACTAACTATGCTTATAACAGCCGCAACCAGGTGACGGAGCAATATACGCCCGATGCAGGCAGGAGCACATTTGTATATAATGTGAAAGGCCAGCTGGTGGTATCGCGCAATGCGCAGCAGCAGGCAGACGGCAAATACTCCTTTACGACCTATGACGCTTTGAGCCGTCCGGTCGCATCGGGTCAGCTGGACAGCGCAGCCCTGCATCCTGTCACGGTAGCGGCCGGGCTGAAAGACCCGGACTTTCCGCTGTCAGAGCAGTATGATCCGACCACTACCCTGGAGCAGGTGACCTTCACCTTGTATGACGATAAGGCGCTGATCCCTTCTGTCAGCCAGTCGAACCTGCGACACCGGGTGTCGGCATCGCTGTATACGGACGCACTGGCGGCACTTCCGCTGGTCAGCAGGCACAACGGCAGGGGGCAGGGACTTCGGTCAGACCTGCTGGCGCTGGTATCGGGCTACGGAGCAGCTACGGTGTATGACTATGATCAGACCGGCAATGTGCGCAATATATACCAGCACCTGAAGATCAACCGCGGAGACTGGCAGCATGCAGCGGACAGGAAGATCAGCTATGCATTCAGCCTTTACAGCGGCAAGGTGAACAAGGTGACGTACGATCCCGGCACAGATCGTAGCTTCAGCCATGTGTACAAATACGATTCAGACAACCGGATCCGGCGGGTATATACGCAAAGAGCAGGAGAGACGCTGTACAAGGAGGCGGAATATTTTTACTATCCTCACGGCCCGCTGTCCAGGATAGAAATCGGGGAAGATATTGTTCAGGACCTGGATTATGCCTATACAATTCAGGGTTGGCTGAAATCCATCAACCCGGATGTTGAATCTGAACCGGGATTGAATGCCTATATCCCGGGAGACCGCTTCATGTACGGGTTGGGCTACCACCACGGGGACTATACGCCGGTGGGTGGCAGCTTCCCTGATCTGCTGTCATATACGCAATACAGCGCAGGCTCCCGCTATGGTAACATTGGCCTGAAATACCGCGGTCTTTTCAACGGTAATATTGCCTATACGCTGAGCGGGATAGACAGCCTGGACAGGACGCCGGGTATCCATAACCATCAGATCAGCGAGTACAGCTATGACCAGCTGAACAGGCTGACGGCCTCGAAGGGCTTTACACCTGAGTGGACGGATGCAGAGCTGACGGGCCTGCTTCCGACTTACCATACCAATCAGCAGTATGATGCCAATGGAAATATAGAGCAGCTGAGACGGACGGCCTGGAATGCGGCAAATAGTGCATATGAGCAGATGGACAGCCTGGTGTATCACTATGAAAAGCAGAGCGGCAGGCTGAGAAGTAACAGGCTGCTGCATGTGAATGACCTGCAGACGGGCGCATCATTGTTCAGTGAAGACATAGATGACCAGGGAGTATATACGAACAAAGAGACCGCTAACTACCGGTATGACAGGATAGGCAACCTGAGCAAGGATGTATCTGAAGGTATCGATACGATCATCTGGAATGTATCGGGCAAGATCAGAGAGATCAGGTTCAACAACGGCAAGCCGGATCTGTCTTTCATATACGATGCTTCAGGACAGCGGATAGCCAAGCTGATCCACAGCACGGCTGACAACGCTAAGATAGAGAAAGGTGATATTTACTGGCGGGATGCGCAGGGTAACCCACTCAGTACAGAGCAGTACACCACCCTTTGGCAGGATGAGGAAGAAAATCCTGTATATGCACCAATGAGCAAGCTCAAAGGCTTAGAGTATTCAGTATACGGCAGCAGCAGACTGGGCGTCAGAAATGATACGCTCTCTACCACTCCGGTAGCAGACTTTATCTCGACCAGAGGTTGGAGACACTACGAATTATCTAACCACTTAGGCAATGTGCAGGTGGTGGTAGGTGACTATATCCAGGGTGATGAGCACCATGACCCTGAGGTACCTATATACAGCTCTCAGGATTATTATGCTTTTGGTATGGTAATGCCGTCAAGAAGCTATACCTTTAATGGCAACAGTTCTTTGAATAAATACAGGTTCGGATTCCAAGGGCAAGAAAAAGATGATGAAATCAAAGGAGAGGGTAATTCTATAAACTATACATATAGGATGCATGACCCTCGGACAGGTAGATTCTTCGCTGTTGACCCGCTTACGGCAAGTTATCCTTTTTACTCACCATATCAGTTTAGCGGTAATAGAGTAATTGATATGATAGAGCTCGAAGGATTAGAGCCAACAGAATCAGGTTCTTATGGTGGGCAAGGAGCTATTGCTCCTCAAAGAGATGAATGCGGAGACATATGCGAAGGGACAGATAATTATAGATGGACTTGGAATAATGATACTTGGAACTCCACAAGTGCTGGTGTCACTAATTCGGAATTGACAACTATATTCCCGAATGGAAAAGCGAATAGTTTGAAGACGTTAGAAATATCAATTAATTTGCATGGCTCTACATTTGGCTTAACAAGTAGGGTAAGTATTGCTCATTTTCTTTCACAATCGGGACATGAAGTGTCGGGATTTTCAAAAGGACTGGGGGTTTCAGAAAATTTGAATTATAGTGTGGCAGGCTTAACAGGAACTTTTGGAAAATACTTTTATTCCGGAACTGCGGTAGAAGGTAAATATAATGCAGATGATTACGGAAGAAAGGAAGGACAAGTTGCAAATCAAGCAGGCATCGCTAATATTGCATATGCTAATAGAATGGGAAATGGAGATATTGCAAGTGGAGACGGGTACTTATACAGGGGTAGGGGTATTTTTCAGTTAACAGGTAAGGATAATTACACCAGTTTTAATACTTACGCACAATCAAATATTAGCAATAGTCCCAATTTCGTAGATAAACCTGCATTGTTATTAGAAGATAAGTATTCTATAATGAGTGCAATGTGGTTTTTTCAAACTAAAGTTTTAAATAAATTAAATATTAACTCGACAACGGTAAAAGATGTCACATTAAAAGTTAATGGTGGAGATAATGGACTATCTGATAGAAAAGAGATTTATAATAATGCTAATAGCGTACTTAAGTAATTTATCATGAGGTATATAAATACATTCCTTTTTTTAGCTCTGTTTGCTTTTTTAAGTTGCGCTATGAGACTTAGTAGCGAAAATGTTCAAGATGAAGATTTTGAAAAAATTCAAGGTGTTTGGATAAGTACAAGTGATACAAATTCAGTATTAATTTTTGAAGGTAAGAGAGTTATTAAAACATATCAAAAAGAAGTTGTATTTGAATGTGCTTACCAATTGATGGAAAATTCTTGTGATACATCTTACTTGGATGCATATATTAAGGCTTCTTTTATAAATCTTACATGTGCAGATGACAATCTTTGTTTTGAAATAACTGGATTGTCTGACGTTCTATTAGCTTACAGAGAGACCTCTACTGGTAAACTTCATTCGTTTAAAAAATCAGCCAAGTCTCCGAATAATTGGTAATCTTAACAATCAAACGGCTATTTGCAAATCAGTTTTGCTATTGATTTGCTTAATTGAATTAAGAATTCCTGCTCTGTCATGAAGACCAAGTTCACTATAAAAACAACCCTGTAAGTTATGATATATCATAACTTTGTAATGTGCCAAAAGTGTTGGGGATTTTGATAATCAGAATATTATAAATATAAGGAGATGAAATCAGGATTGGTAGCAATAAGAAAACATGTAGGTATGTCAGAAAATCTGGCTTGAAAAGCAGAAGACATACCACGGGTTAATAAAACAATAATTTATGGAAAAAATTTTTAGTAATGAAGAAGTAATAGGGTATGTAAATAATATAATATCCAAATTATTAGTAGGGGCATCGGTGGAAAGTTATGGAATCCTTCATCAAATGAGATTTATAGACTTTCGTAATCCGCAAGGCGATATTCGTATAATTATTGATTCCGAACTTGAAATATTTCCCGAAATTAATATTGAAGGTTTAACTATTGAACAGAAAGATTTGTTAATATTAAATCAAGTGAATCTAAAACAAATTAAAAAAGTAGAATGTTCTGTTTTCGCTGATATTGTTTTTACCTATACAGATGAGACCGTTTTAAAAATATCAGGAACTCCTATTGATGAAACAACAGAAGAACCATGGCAATTAACGAATCAAAAAGAAATTAATGACAATAATTACATTTTGATTATTGCTTTAAGGGAAGGCGGATATACTGTTTGGGGTAATTTATCAGAATAGCTGGTGTCAGACTCCTGGAAAAGGAGCAGTAGGGTGAGAGGTTATATTTTTACTGATGATATTCCAGCTACTAGATAAAAATAATGTATGAAAAATAGTGTTGAATTAGAAAAAGTTTGTAGGGAACTGGGCATAGGTTGCAGAATACTTTTTAAAGAAGAGTCAGTAAATATTATCAAAAAAGTTTTTGATAAATATAAAGTAGGAAAAAAATCAGGTCATCTTGCAATTCAATTTGATTCTATTTCTATCCCTCTTAATGGTAATGAATTTACATACTCTTCTCACTTGAATAATGAACCTATTTATGTGTTTTTTGACCAAGAAAATAATAATAGAAATGAAGTAATTCTAATAGATTCAAGTCAAAGACTTGGAGAGATAATGGAAAACTCTTTTGGAATGGAATATTTTGTGACAAATAAAAAATTCTCTTATTTGATAGCTATAAATTGGTATGTTATAGAAGGGGCTGGAATCGCAAAAGATTGGATGAAGGGCTTAGTCGGTAATGGGGAATGATATGTTAGAATAGTTAATGGATCAACTAATTGGGTAATGTGCCAAAAGTGTTGGTGATATTAGAAGTCAACATTTTATGTCCAAAATAGAATAAAAATAGTTGAAAATCGGGCTACCTCATGGATAGCCCGATTTGTTTTTTATTGAAAAAAGCGAGTGAAATGTAGTTGTTGTGAGGTTGATGTATCAAAAGTATTGCTGAGATTGATAATCAGGATTTTATAATACACAATAGAGTACAGCAACTCTAAGACCCCCGGTATACAGCTCGCAGGATTATTATGCTTTTGGTATGGTAATGCCGGGTAGAAATTATACCTTTACAGGCAGCAGTTCTTTGAATAGATATCGGTTCGGGTTTAATGGAATCGAGAAGACAAATGAGCTAAAGGGAGCTGGAAATCACTACACTGCATTACATGGAGAGTACGACCCACGTATAGTCTATCGCTGGAATACAGACCCTAAACCAGTAGAATGGGAAAGCCCTTATGCAATGTTTAGAAATAGCCCTGTATGGTATAGTGACCCACTTTTAGATTATTCTAAAATAGGAGCAAAAATAAGGAATACTATCAATGGAGGAAGTGGTATCAAGTATAACGAAGCGACAAAAGAATGGGGATATTCAGGAGGAAATGATGCTGGGGATTATAGAGATGGCCTATCCGATAAAAAAAGACTTTCAAGGATTGAAAAATACAGAGAAACCCATTCTTATGTAGAAGGTGTTGGATGGACAAAAAGAAATAATGCCACAATTAGCCAATTACCATATGGGAGGAATGGTGTTAGAAACAGAATGACTGATTTTAGTAAAACTAATCATGCGTTAACTATTGGTGGTGGTGTTTTAGGTGCGCTCGAAGGACTTTCTGTAAGCCAAGGTTATTGGCTTGGAAAAAATGGAAAGTATTATGAAGGATTTTCAGGTCGTGGACCTAATCAATTTACTGGGAGCAGGGCTGGTGCATTAAAAGCAGCAAATAGTTACAAATTGGCAGGTATAGCCGCTGTTGTGGTAGAAGCAGGTATAGGTGTTTACTCAACAATTGAAGGTTACGAACTTGATGGGAACAAATTTGGGTACAATGCACAACATGCTGCCGCTAGTACTGTTGGAAGTATTGCACTGGCTAAAGGAGGAGCTGCAGCAGGAGCTGCGGTTGGTGTCTGGTTTGGTGGTGTTGGGGCTATTCCTGGAGCGGTAATAGGAGGTGTAATAGGAGGATTTGGTTTCGGTATTGGAGGTAGCTACTTAGGAGGTGCTATTGGTGGCAGTGCAGTTGATTACCTTCATGATCGTTAATTACTGTAAATAAAAAGTTATGATGAAGAAAATTGAACACTTCCTTAATATTATACATTATTGTATTTATAGGTTAGATTACAGGCTGCATATGTTGTCTAATAAGCTGAATCCATTTTTATTATTAGGGAAAATACCAGCTGTTGGAAGAAAGTTTGAAGAGCAGGGGACAACGCATCTTGATGTAGTGAATAAAATTTGGACAGATAAGAGATATGGATTTTCAGTAATGATATCGGGAGGTGGACTGGTAATTATCATTTTTTTTACAGTATTTTCATTTTATTTAACAATTAGCTACATATTGAATAATCCGCTTAATATTTCATGGCGTGGGCCTTTCGTATTCTGCATGGCTTTGGCATATATAATTTGCCATTATACGGTTTTTCAGAAGGATAAATACATCCGATATTTTAGACAGTTTGATAAATGGTCGAAGCAAGAAAAGTGGCAATATGGTTTGTCGTCTTTTGCTTTTATAGTTGGTTCGATCATTCTGTGGGTTTATAGTTTTAGATTTTTACCCGGGTAATGGGGGCAATGTATCAGAAGTGTGTGGCAATGTACCAAAAGTGTTGGTGGCATTTTAAATCAACTTTTTATGTCTAAAATCGAATGAAAATAGTTGAAAATCGGGCTACCCATGAGGTAGCCCGATTTGTTTTTTATGAAAAAAAGCGAGGGGAAATGTAGTTATTGTGAAGTTGATGTATCAAAAGTGTAGGTAATATTGATAATCAGAAAGTTATATGATATGAGTACAGGATTGATAGATATAAGAAAATGTGTAGATGTGTCAGAAAATCCGGCTTGAAAAGCAGGAGGACATACCACGACAGTAAAACAATAATTTATGGAAGAAAATTTAGGATGGAAGGTTCAAGAGTAATTATTGACGTTAAATTTATCGGATTGATTTCTCAAATCATATGCGACCTTTAGATGATTTTTAAAAGAGAACTGTAAATCGAAAATCTAAAAATGTTCAGTCTGAACCGGAGCGTATATGAGATAATACTACCTAGGTTAAAAGTTTATTTTCAGCATAAAAAGAAATTTATTTTTATATAACATTTGTAGTCTGATTGATTGATATTCAATTTGCTGGAAATTATATAACTGTATAAAATTGATTCAATATCCCATGTGATGAATTATTTATATAATTGGTGAAACCTTAAAGCTGGCTTAACGTTTAGTTTAAACTGATTGTGATGAATAAAATTAAAGGGTATGGGAAGAGTGAAAAAAGAAAATTCTCTCAATGAGAAGGCTATTCAGTTAGCAAAACATTCTGTTGATAATAGTGATCAGGCGCTAAGCACTAATCAGGGATTAAAAATTAGCGATAATCAAAATAGCTTAAAAGCAGGAGACAGAGGGCCTTCTCTCCTGGAGGATTTTATTCTCAGAGAAAAAATTACTCATTTTGATCACGAAAGAATACCGGAAAGGATAGTGCATGCAAGAGGATCCGGTGCTCATGGCCATTTTTATCTTTATGAGAATTTAAGTAAATATACCCGGGCACAGTTTCTCAATGATACTTCTAAACCTACTCCTGTATTTGTAAGATTTTCTACTGTTGCGGGAGGTGCAGGTTCTACTGACTTAGCAAGAGATGTAAGAGGGTTTGCGGTTAAATTCTATACTCAGGAAGGTAATTTTGATTTAGTAGGTAATAATATTCCGGTGTTTTTTATTCAGGATGCAATGAAATTTCCGGATTTGGTACATGCTGTAAAGCCTGAGCCCCACCATGGCATGCCTCAAGCTGCATCTGCTCACGATACATTCTGGGATTTTATTTCTTTAATGCCTGAAAGCCTGCACATGATCATGTGGGTCATGAGTGATAGAGCTATTCCCAGAAGCTTGCGGATGATGGAAGGTTTTGGGGTACATACTTTTAAATTAGTGAACGAAGCAGGAAAGATTCATTTTGTAAAATTCCACTGGAAGCCAGTATTGGGTGTACATTCTGTAGCCTGGGATGAAGCAACAAAAATTAGTGGAAAAGATCCTGACTTTCACAGAAGAGATTTATGGGAGGCTATTGAAAAAGGAGCGTATCCCGAGTGGGAGTTAGGGCTACAGGTAGTTCCGGAGGAAGATGAACATATATTTGATTTTGATTTATTAGATCCTACGAAACTTATTCCTGAAGAGTTAGTTCCCGTTCAGATTGTTGGGAAAATGGTCCTGGATAGAAACCCGGATAATTTTTTTGCGGAAACAGAGCAGATCGCATTTCATCCGGGACATATTGTGCCGGGAATTGATTTTACAAATGATCCGCTTTTACAGGGAAGATTGTTTTCTTACACCGATACTCAGCTTTCGAGATTAGGTTCACCTAATTTTCATGAGATACCTATCAATAGACCTGTGAATGGAATTCACAATAATCAACGGGACGGACATATGCGGCAACAAATTGCCAAAGGGCAGGTAAGCTATGAGCCTAACACCTTAGGCGGTGGTTGTCCGTTTCAGTCAATGTGGAAAGACGGAGGATTCACGAGTCACAATGAAAGGGTAGATGCTCATAAAATCCGTTCCAGAAGCCAGAGCTTTGTAGAACATTATGCTCAGGCTAAGCTCTTTTATAATAGTCAGTCAGCATCGGAAAAGAGGCATTTAGCCAATGCTTTAATATTTGAGCTGAGTAAAGTTCAGACACGGTCCATACGGGAAAGAATGGTGGGACTTCTTTGCTTTATTAATATGGATCTGGCTAATCATGTTGGAAAGAAACTAGGTATTAAACCATTCAAACCTAAGCAACCTAATGAAAGTATTCCTGCGGATACGAATGCAAAAGAATTGCAGAGTAAAGAAATTGAGCTGCAGTTGAAAAAGTCTGCCCCTTTAAGCATGTCTGCTACCGTGAAGGATACGATTAAATCGAGGAAAATTGGCTTTATTCTGTCAAATGGAGTAAATACAAAAGCAGTAAATGATTTACGGACCCGGTTAGAAAAAGAAGGGGCTGTGGTTGAAATTATCGCTGATGATATGGCTCCAAAAACCGGAGATGATAAGAGTACATTTATCCCGGATCATTCGCTGACCAGTACTGCCAGTGTATGTTTTGATGCACTCTATATTTGTTCGGGAAAAGCTTCTGCAAATACTTTGATGAACGATGAAAATAAGCCGGCTACGCTTCTTTTTGTAAATGAAGCATATAAGCACTGTAAAGCGATTGCATTTGGAGCAGATACTGATACCGTATTTGAAGCATCTCACATTGCAGAGAAAAAACATGATGATTCTGCAGTTCTTAAAGAAGCAGATAAAGGATTTACAGATGCTTTTATAAAGGCAATCGCAAATCATCGCGTGTGGGATTTAGAGGAAATTAGAAATAATCCAGCATAATTAATCCGGTGTTCTATGTTACTGCAATTAAATCCTACTATTCCGGTAGAAACTCCTTTAGGAAAAGGTCAGGCACTATTTTTAATTGATTATGGAATGCATCAAAATACCTGTTGGGTAGTTGTTTTAGAGAGTAAAGGAATCGTAAAACATTTTGATGCAAATGATATTATAGTGAGCACTAATTACACGTACCATATTAACCTTGAAAAGCATTCTATGTTACATAATTCATAGCGCAACTTATATATGTTTTGATATGTCATTTAATTTCTGCTATTTATTTGGGTAAATATATAATTATAGTCTATTGTATTTAAAATCAATTAGTTATTATATTATAATAAGAAAATAACTGTAGAATGTTTAAGAAAAGACGGCGGCTGTGAGGTCGCCTTCTTTATTTTTATCAGCAAAACAACGTGCAGATGACTGCTATAAGAAGCACGAGTGTCAGGATAGTTGATAAAGAAACTATCATTGTGTAACTCTATAGATATTAAAAATGACAAAGCAATACGCCGGGAGACAATGAATAAGTGGTGACGTGTGATATAGCAATCTAAAGCTTTTAGTGAGCAGCTCTGCTCGTGGCAGGGATAGAGCGGAATATCGCCTGAATAGCCACGTGGTTTTAGCCCGTGGGAATGAGGGAAGATGGAGCGAAAGCCTGATCCGCAGGAGCCACCCGGAAAATGAATCTTAAATACTCTCCATCATTCATGGTGTCATGATTTGGTAATAAGTCATAAGAATAATAAAAATGCATGAATCTGAATTTTCTCATTCCTCCTTTATCCTTATCTTCAACTTATGAATCTACCGGAAATCAATCCTCAGATCGAAGCATCGTGGAAAGAAGTGCTTTGGGATGAATTTCAGAAACCATATTTCAGAAGTTTAAAACAGTTTTTGCAGCAGGAAAGACAATCAGGTAAACAGATTTTTCCTCCGGCACCACTGATTTTCAATGCTTTTAATACCACACCATTTTATCAGGTCAAAGTAGTGATATTAGGGCAGGATCCTTATCATGGCGACGGACAGGCTCATGGATTGTCCTTTTCTGTACCGGATGGCATCAAACCGCCGCCGTCACTCGTCAATATCTTTAAGGAGCTGAACAGTGATCTGGGTATAGATATACCGTCAGGCGGCAATCTGACTAAATGGGCGCAACAGGGAGTATTGCTGCTCAATGCTATTCTGACTGTAGAAGCTCACCAGGCAGCTTCTCATCAGAAGAAGGGCTGGGAAGAATTTACAGATGCAGTCATCCGCAAAATATCAGAAAAGAGGACCGGAGTCGTTTTTATCCTTTGGGGCAGATATGCACAGGAAAAGGCGGCATTAATTGATAAAAGCAAGCATCATGTACTGATGTCCGCACATCCTTCTCCTTTTTCGGTAACAAGATTTTTGGGCTGTAAGCATTTTTCCAAAACCAATCAATTACTTCAACAACAAGGTCAGTCAGCAATCGACTGGCGATTATAAATCAGTT
The DNA here is from genome assembly GCA_037189845.1 of bacterium. Classification (GTDB taxonomy): domain Bacteria; phylum Bacteroidota; class Bacteroidia; order Chitinophagales; family JADIYW01; genus JAMLHH01. The sequence continues at coordinate 686,681 of JBBCIS010000008.1, read as the reverse complement.
TTTATGGCAAAATTTATATTGACAGCAGCATCGTTTTTCGGAGCAGCGGCTGTGGTGCTGGGTGCTTTCGGAGCACACGGATTGAAAGCAAAAATAGATGCTTACGGATTGGATATCTTTCAGAAAGGAGTAGAATATCAGTATTATCACGTATTGCTGTTGCTGGCTATCGGCCTGCTGGCTGTCAAATATCCGGGAGGCTTATTGCAATGGTCGGCTAATTTTGTGATTGCGGGAATGTTGCTATTCTCTGGATCATTGTATCTGCTGGCTACCAGATCCTTATTGGGCATCGAATCATGGAGTCGTTTTTTGGGACCTGTCACACCGATAGGTGGTACATTTCTGATAATAGGCTGGATTTTATTAGGTATTCATGTGGCAAAAAATCTGTAGGATGAGTTACGATAAGTATGTTGAGCATAACGGGAAGATAGCAGACGTGCGTTATGCGTGCGCCTTGCTGCAATGGGATCAGGAGGTGATGATGCCCGAAAAAGGAGCGGAGGCGAGAAGTCGTCAGATCGCTACCCTGAGCGTTATCGCACACGAGTGGAGCACAGATGCTGAATATGGCCAACTACTGGAAAATTTATTACAGGATGAGAATTTGAGCTGGGAACAGAAGCGCAATGTACAGATATCTTTAAAGGATTTTCAACGCCAGCAGAAATACAACGCAGCATTTGTTCAGAAGCTCAGCCAGACCATCTCCAAAGCATTCAATGCATGGCAGTCCGCCCGGAAAGTCAATGATTTCAGCGTTTTTGCTCCTGCACTGGAAGAGATTGTAGCATTGAAAAGAGAAGAAGCGGCTTTGCTGGGATATCAGGATCATCCTTATAATGCCCTGATGGACGAATACGAGCCGGGTGCTACAGTAGCTATGGTGGATCAGCTCTTTGAAGGAGTGAAATCATCTTTATTGGAATTACTTTCTAAAGTCAATAATAGTACTGCACCGCAAAATAGTTTTGCAGGGAAAAAGTTTGAGGCTGCCAGACAGTGGCCAATTACTGAAGCATTTCTGCGTAAAATGGGCTATGACTTTTCTGCCGGGCGTCAGGATTATGCACCGCACCCGTTTTGTACCAGCTTTAGTGCTAAAGATGTTCGTGTGACCACCCGCGCCAATGAAGATGATGTATTCGATATGCTTTCGAGCAGCGTGCACGAAGGCGGTCATGCATTATATGAACAAGGTCTGTTGGACGAAAATTATGGCTTGCCTGCAGGAACATATGTTTCCCTGGGTATCCACGAATCACAATCCAGACTTTGGGAAAACAATGTGGGCAGAAGCCGGGCATTCTGGGAGGATAATTTCCGGGTGCTGTCAGAAGCATTTCCTGAGCAGTGCCAGGGATTGACAGCCAGAGAAGCTTACCTCTCCAACAATATCATACAGCCGTCGCTCATACGCGTGCAGGCGGACGAGCTGACCTATCATTTTCACATCATGATCCGTTATGAGCTGGAAAAACGACTGGTAGAAAGCTCGCTGGAAGTCAAAGATCTCAAATCTGCATGGAACAATATGTACAAGCAATATCTTGGTATAGATGTGCCTTCTGACAATGAGGGCGTATTACAGGATATCCACTGGGCACATGGTAGTATGGGGTATTTTGCTACCTATTCGCTGGGAAGCTTTTACGCGGCACAGTTTTTCCGTCAGGCACAGCAGGAAATTCCTGATCTGGAACAAAAGATTGCAACAGGGGATTTGTTGCCGTTGAAAAGCTGGCTCAATGAAAAGATCCATCGTTTCGGACGTTTGTACGATGCAGAAGATTTGTGCAAAAATGTCACCGGAGAAGGCCTTAATTTTGAGTATTTCCACCAATACCTGGAAAACAAGCTCTCCAAAGTATACAACTGGTAAAGATTTTAAGGCTGTCAGACGAAGCATTATGCTGAACTTTGACAGCCATTTTTATTTTTTGGCACGTTCCTCCATTTCATTTCGGGTCAGGCTTTCGGCTTGTATGACTCCGTTCCACTCCTTCATATCGCCTCTATCCCTCGTGCAGAATACAGGAAAACGTAGTTTAAATATTTACATAATATTTGCCGTTATCGGCAAGTATTGATCTTTTAAATGTAATTTATGATATATTTTTGCCGGTAACGGCATTTGCAATAAGGTTATGAATTACATTTCAGTCAATCAGTTTTCAAAAAAATGGAATGTTCCGGAGAGAACAGTTCGGAATTATTGTGCTACGGGAAGAATTCAGGGAGCATTTCTGACCGGTAAAACCTGGAATATTCCGGAAGATGCTGCTGTATGTGAAAAAGGTAATAAGAATAAATTGAGCAACAATTCCTTACTCAATTATCTCAGGGAGCAAAAAGACATGAAGCTGAAAGGTGGAATTTATCACCACACTCAGATTGATTTGACATACAACTCTAACCGTATTGAAGGAAGTAAATTAACTCAGGACCAGACACGATACATTTTTGAGACGAATACAATCGGCGCTTTTAAAGAAAGTATCAATGTAGATGATATTATTGAAACAGCCAATCATTTTCGTTGTATTGATTTAATTATTGAAAAAGCAACGGCCCGGCTAACAGAATCTTTGATTAAGGAATTACATTTTCTTTTGAAATCAGGTACCTCTGACAGCCGGAAAGATTGGTTCAATGTAGGTGAATACAAAAAGCTTCCAAATGAGGTCGGAGGTAATGAAACTACCCCACCAAAAGAAGTTGCTAAAAGAATGAAGGAGTTACTTTCTGATTACTACAATATTAAAGAGAAAACTTTTGAAGATATTATTGACTTCCATTATCAGTTTGAGGTGATACATCCTTTTCAGGATGGTAACGGTCGTATCGGTAGGTTGATACTGTTTAAAGAATGTCTTGCCAATAATATTGTCCCGTTTATCATAGACGAAGACCTCAAGCTCTTTTATTACCGGGGTTTACAAGAGTGGGAGCATGTAAAAGAATATCTGTTGGATACCTGTCTGACAGCCCAGGATAACTATAAGGCTGTTCTTCAGTATTTTGAAATTGATTTCAAAATTTAGAGATATTATTCCACTACACTTTATGAATGTCCTGAGTACCTTCTTTGCATTTACAACAATGCTATCCTTTCCAAGCAGTCCTCTATCATGTGCTTTACCGCAGCTTCGGGATCAGGAGAGAATGTACCGTTGATCCTGTTGGCCAGAAGTACACTGATGGAAATCACTTCATGACCTAAATCATGACCTAACCCATATAATCCGGCAGTTTCCATTTCAATATTAGTGATGCGCCTTCCGCCCGGCAGAGATAATTGTTTCAACTGCTGTAGAAGATTAGGTTGCGTGGTTTTTGCACGAAGCTGCCGTCCCTGTGGTGCGTAAAAGCCTGCGGCTGTATACGTAACACCTTTTACATAATCCTTACCGATCGTTTTTATCAGCATTTCTGAGCTCGGTGTTACAAATCCTTTGGAAGGGCCTAGGTCCGGAACTTTCACATCACTGAATCTGTGTGGTGGACATTGGTAAAAGCCCAACAATCCGTCATAACCAATGGCATATTCGCTGGCGATAATGGTACCCAATGGAATATCTTCCTGAATAGCGCCAGAAGTTCCCAGCCGGATAATTTTCAGAGAGGTGATATCGTCCTTAATTGTTCTCGTTTCAAAATCAATATTAAATAAAGCATCCAGCTCATTGAAAACGATATCTATATTGTCGGTTCCCATTCCGGTAGAGATCACCGTCAGTTGTTGATTACCCAGCCTGCCGGTATGAGTTACGATCTCTCTCCTGTTTATTTTGAGATAGATTTCATCAAAATACCGGGAAACCATAGGTACTCTGTCGGGATCTCCGACAGTAATGATCAGCGGAGTGATTTCCCCCGGTTTGATCCCCAGGTGATAAATGCTTCCGTTTGGGTTGATGATAAGCTCTGAAGAGGGTATATACATGACTGAATGCTTAAAAGTAATGCAGTAAATAATAGTTAACTATCACTAAACAATTAACTGCTAATACATTAAGATAATAAAATTATACTTTCTCGTCTGTATAGAAATCTGCCAGTGCTCCAAAATAATCTATATTCCAGCCGTCAACGATGTCCTCATAAGCTTCATCAGGAATATTGATATGCACGAGCTCTGCCGATGTACCTTTTTTATGCGGATGTAGCTTGATGGTGACAATAGAAGGTTCTTCCTGCTCACCGAAATACCATTCCTGAACAATTTTTTTCCCTTCTTCAAATTCCAGATTCATTCCGCAGATAGCTCCTCCGAAAATTTCAAATTCAGTTTCCGGTTCATCGGACATGACCGCTTCTTCACCTGTCCATAGCTCTATCGTGATTTCAGTAGTGAGTGCCTTGTAAACGATTTCCGGTTCTTCCGTTATGATGAAGTATTGCTTGTATGATTTCATGAAAAGTATGTTCTATTGACGGTGAATATACATCTTATTGTATTGTGCCTGCAAAGTAAATCCGGAAGGAAATACCTGAACAAAAGTTTTGTCAAAGCTCAGATTGGCTGCTTTGTGCGCTTCAGTATATTGCAATTTGCTGTAAATCAAAATCCCCCGGGTACTCAACCGCTCTTTCAGAAGCTGCAGATATTGTTGAGTGAGCATAGATTCAGGTGTGGAGTCATCTATAAAGACATCTGAAAGTATCAGATCAAATTTATTTTGTGATGAAAAATCTTTCAGCCATTGAATGGCATCCTGTGCAAAAAATATACTGCGGAATTTTGATTGTGAGTCTGGCCAGTATTTTTTTGCAAGTCCGATGATGACCGGATCAATATCTACTGCGGTAATTTCCTGAATGGTAGGATGGTGCTGTAATAACCTGACAATGCTGCCTAATCCCACTCCGAGCAACAGGATATTTTTCGCAGGAAATTGCTGTATATCCAGCTGATTAAAAGCGCCTTTATAGGAGGTATAATATTTACCAAAGGAATAAATTGCATTAAAAGTAGAGAGCTTCCATTCACCACGATGGAGTGATACCTCAAGGGTACCACTATAATCGCTGTGTATTTTTTCTATAGGGATATCATAGAAATAGCTCAGTACTTTCAGATGCCAGGCCGGTTCCAAACTATTTTGCTTTGTAATATTTCAATGCTTCCGGCAAAAATTCCTTGATCTGGTTGATTCTTGTAGCGTCAGAAGGGTGAGTGCTTAAGAATTCCGGAGTTGAGCCTGAGCTTCCTGCTGACATTCTCTGCCAGAATCCTATAGCTGCTTCCGGATTATATCCTGCCATTGCCATAAAAATCAATCCCAATTTATCAGCTTCAGATTCGTGTAGTCTGGAGAAAGGTAAAATGCCCAGAATATTTGATCCTGCACCATAAGCAGTCATGAACAGACCTTTGGTCAGCTCGGATTTCTGAGACAAAGCCTGGCTGAGCACTGCTCCGCCAAATTCCTGTAAAAGCCCCTGGCTCATTCGTTCACTACCGTGCTTTGCAACAGCGTGAGCAACCTCGTGTCCCATGACTACTGCCAGTCCGGCTTCATTTTGTGCAACGGTCAGCAGGCCGGTATATACGACTACTTTACCGCCCGGCATACACCACGCATTAACAGTTTTGTCGTTGACCAGATTGAACTCCCATTTGAAATCTTTAATAGCAGATTCCATTTTATTGTTCTTCATATAGGTTTCAACTGCCGCTGCAATATTGTTGCCGACTCTCTTCACGGTTTCATACTCAGTACCGGAAGTAACGACTTTGGCTTTATTCTCTGTCAAAAATGCATTGTATTCAGTCAGACTGAGCGCATTCATTTCAGAATCAGCAACTAAGTTGATCTGCTTTCTACCTGTGACAGGAACCTGAGAACAGGCGTATATTGTTCCTGCAACTAATAATCCTATTAAAATCTTTTTCATATAAACTAATATTTAAGGTTTTACTATTCTGTCTTTATAATCTTCCATTCTGGATACAAAATTATCTTTTAATGCGGGATTTGTCAGCGTGATTTTATAAACAACTTCTTTTCCCGATTTAATGCTTCTTTTTTCTTCTTTCATACCTGCAATGCTGTTATTGAGTTGCGGATCTGAGCTGATAATAGCCATTTCACCGTTCATATAGCGAATGAAAAGCCAATCATTGCTGGCTGTAGTTAAATATAAATTAAAGAAATCAGAAGTGCCTCGTGGTCCAGCTTCCATGTATCCGGTAATTTTTTGAGCAAATGGCCTTCCGGCGAATACCAGCATGTTCAATGGAGCGATAGATTTGAAAGAACTTTCTTCGCTGTCATAAGTGAAGGTCACATCGCTGAATATGGTATTGTAAGGATAATTGGGAGGCAGGTTCAGAATACCGGATTCTTCCATATCCTGAGTGACCAGGCTGATGGTTTGAGCATCAGTGAGGTTCCTGGTGACAGCATAGCTGTGCTGCTTGTTTCTGGCCAGAGAAACGGATATTGCGCTTGTATTGAAATCGCTCAGAAATCTGATGATCAGATTCTGAATATCGCTCATATACTGCAGGTTCATAGACAAGCTCCCTTTGATAGCCAGCGGAGTTCCTTTTTGATAGGATGCGCTGCCCCACAAACTAAAGGTGTTCGGTTTCAGATCTACCAGCGGGAAATTACCTGTAACGTCAACACTTCCTGTGGAATCGTTGAATTTCATCAGTGATTTGAATGGTCCCGGCTTGCTGAGCGCATCTTCCTGTCCGAATAAGATCACGGGATCATTGGGATTGGATTTTAAAAATCCGGTAGCTGTATAAATTGGTTTATCAGTAGATGTTTCTTTAGATTGGATCACTCTCGGATAAATGGAAAACTCGTTCAGGTCGAGCATCAAACCGGTGTAGATATCCTGTCCCAGCTCATTTTTCAAAGAATCAATCTTCAAAGATGATTTATTCAGATCCAGACTTTGGCTGATCTTAAACCATTCAGATTCAGGAATAGATTTGAATTGTGACTGTGCGTAACCTTCCAATTGAATAGCTCTGTCCAATGAATTAAACAATAATTTGCCTTTGTATTTCAAATTTGCAGAAAGTTTGAACTCGTCTGTGTCTTCGATAACACCTTCTGCTACCGTGTAATAGGTCTGTTTTGCTTTTTTTCCTGTGCCGCTTGTTTCTTCGATCGTTTTGAAAGACTCAACTTTTACATCTTTAGTAGTATTTCCTGTTTTGACAGGTAAAACTCCGGCTCCTTTCATCAGGTCCTTATTAAGTATCTCTACCTGTGCGGAAGTGATTTTATGGAATGAGCTGTCTGTATTGAAATAAACAGTTGCATTTTCCAGGATATCTATCAGACCGCCATTCGTAATTTTTAATTTCTCTTCAAAAGGGATCACTTTAGAATCTGCCACCAGCATTTGTGATACGCCACTGAGATTGAGCTCTCTGGTAGCTTCATCAAATACGGTATTATCAGCACTCAGCTTTATGCCTTTCAGCTTGTTTTCTACAAATTCATAGTATCTGCTTTTTTGAGGATTATTGCCATTGACCGTAATCGTACTGTTTTTGATATCCCATACGTAATCATTGTAGTTGGTATTCAGATAGTTGTAGTTGAATTTGGCAATAGAATCTTCCGGGATGGTGATTTTGGCAGTTTGAGCTTTGAAATCTACATTGACTTCAGCAACTCCTGCCGTGAAGACCTTATCAGCATTTTTTGTGATAGCCAGAGGCGTTTTATAAACAGTAGTGCTTTGAGGTGCCAGAATAATTGAATCTGAATTCAGAACTGTCTCGTCTATTTTTATACTACCGGAAGAAGAGAGAATATTTTTTCTTACTGTAAAATCTCCTGTCAGGCTTGCCAGCTGATTGTACGCTAAGACTTCGCCTTTGTTCACAGGTTGAATAGACATGCTGTCAACAGATGTGATCCAGCTCATTTTTGATTCCGGCCCGGTCAGAACAGGATAATCCATTTTCGCATTTTCTACAGCTTCCCATTTAGACAGAGCTGCACCCGCAGAATCAGGTAATAAAAGGATCTTTTCACCGTAAAGTGTCATGTTGCCTTTTTCAATTTTACCGTTTGCATTCAATCCTTCATTATTCAGAGTTAATCCTCCGAAGAAACTTCCTTTGTCAGCGTAGATTGGTAATCCTTTCTCGCCTGTATGGATATCGAGACCCAGCGTACGTTCAGGCGTGATGCTGATTTCAGTTTCTATGTTGTTAAAGATCCCATCCGAAACTAACAAACCTTTGAACTTAAGACTATCCGTTTCTATTGTGTTCATCTTTTCTACTTTGAAAGGATAGATCTTAAAATTGAACTTTTGCGGACTGTATTTTTCGCCGTAGCTGGTTTTGTCAAAAGCTACAATAGATGTATCACTGCAATCGAAATAAGGGAAAACTGTATACTTGGTTGATTTATTTCTTTGTTTCGGATCTGAGATATAAATCTTTCCGCTGATTTTTTCGATAGGGGTGTTGATCTCTGTAAAATACTGATTGCCTTTGCTGTCTGCTTGGCCGGAAGGAACCATGATGAGCATAGAATCAATTTCTTTCAGATCAAAAATATATTCATCATAGTTGAACTGAATACTATCGGAGTAGAAATTAAATTTACCGGCGGACAATCTGCCTTTGAATACAATTCCCCTGTTTTCACTGATATATACTGTGTCAGAGCTTGGATTCATAGTGATATTGACAGAAGATGTAATTCTTGTTTTTTCGGTTCCGAAAATCTGTAGCTTTTTCTGATCTACCAGTAGCCTGCCCACCTTACCTTGTGTGATAGACGAAAGCCTGATGTTGTCATAGTTGACATTTTCGGGATCTTTTCTGATCTGGGCATGCAGGAAAAGCTTGTTATAAACATCGACCATACCGGTTTCTCTGTCATAATACATGTAGCCATCTTCCATCATTTTGAAAATCAGCTGCTCGATAGCCTTGTAACCACTTGAATTCCATACTCTTGCAATTTCATCTATGCTCAATCTGGAATAGCCCATACTTTCGCAATAGCTGGCCAAAGAGCCGATCGGGTCAATATTTAAAAGCTGCTGATATTTGGAGTCAGCACCTTCTATGTAGTATTCAAAAGATTCAAAAACAGTAGGAAGCTTTGCATTGACAGCGGTAGAGTTCATGTCTATATAACTGCTGTCGGTAGACCAGTCAAACTGATCTACATAAAGATTCATTTTAAAATATGGTGCTACGAAAGGAATTTTCGCATCATTTTTATTTTCTCTGGTGATTTTGAGATTTTTCTTCTCAATGTTGTAGCTAAGGGTAATCGATGGATGAAAAATAGTGGTGGAGTCTATAAAATAGAACTGAACTTTTGCACCTTCTCCGTCGATCTGCCTGAAGTTATTGATCAGGTATCTTTTCGCTTCTGCTTCAATGATCTTTACCTTTTTAGAATTGTAAATGGTCAGCTTTGCCGGTTCTGCTCTGCCTGTACTGGTTGCAAAAAGCTTGTTGCCATCCAGCCCGATACCACTTTCCAGAGAAATTTCATTAGCTACTTTCAGAGGCACTCTTTCAAAAGAAGTAAATTGAGGGAAAGCTGCTGCAACAGCTTTGGAAGTAAATAATTTATCTGCAAATTTTCCCTGAATAGTATTTTGTACATAAGGTTTAAAGGTGATGGTAGCTGTATCCAGATTGATTTCCGGTTTGGATAAATCCATCTCATACTTTTTGAATGTAGCAAAAACTTCATCGGGATTAAAACCGGCTCTTTTCCAGGTAATTTTACCGGACTTGCTCACCCATTGATTGGTAAAAGGATAGAATTTTCCGTTGGTTTCCAGAATTTCCAGAGTGTCTGTAGATGTATTTCCTGTCAATGTGATTTTGTCAAAAACGTACACAGGAAACTGGTTTTCTATCTCGATTTTATATTCCTCACTGGCAAACCAGGATTTCACTTTGTCGCTGTAGATGGCTTTTGTTTCATAATGCGTAGTCAGATAATCTACATAGGAATTGAATTGCCTGACAGCTTCCGGTGAATTGCTTTGTAATAGTTGAAGCAGGATTTTGTGATTCTGTGTGACAATAGAAGCCGAAAGATCTGTTTTATTTGCAATCGTTTTCAGATAATTTGTATAATTATAAAATGCCGGCCACAGAGGAACTTTCTTTTGCAGCATCACGCCTGAAACACCTTTGATGACAGCCAGATCTTCCGGTGTGGTTTTGACAGCCAGATTTGTTTTGAGCCATGTTCCGATTTCTTTGGCTTCCGGGCGGTTGTTGGAAGAAATGTAGGTGCTCAATGTATTGACAAAGCCCGCATCGTCTTCAGGAAAAGATTTGGGAGCCTGTGCAAAGCCGTTGACACATAAAGAAGTTATAAAAAATAGGATGAGCGCTAACTGTTTTTTCATAACGTATTTTTTTTCTTGAGTAGGATACATGACCAGTTTTCAGAGTCAGTGCTGTATTGTGCAATAAGATCATTTTCCAGCGCCTTATCCAGCAAATCTTTGTTGTCAGAAGGGAAGAAGCCACTGATGATCAGCTCTCCGCCGGGTTTTAGTCTTTCTGCAAGCAGGTGCATATTTTCTAAAAGATAATTCCGTTGGATATTTGCCAGAATAATATCAAAATCATGGATAGGAATATCTTCTACAGAACCCAGAATTACTCTGGTGTCTACTTTGTTGAGGATGTTGTTTTCCTGATGATTTTCATAGCACCACGGATCATTATCTACAGCGACTACATGCCCGGCTTCCATTTTAGCAGCTAAAATTGCCAGAATTCCTGTGCCGCTTCCGCAATCCAATACTTTTTTTCCGGAAATCTCCATTTTTTCCATCATTTCCATGACCTGTCGGGTAGTAGCATGGTGACCAGTACCAAATGACATCTTTGGATTGATGATGATATCATATTTTACATCAGCAAAAGCAGGATGAAAAGAGGCCCTGATTCCGGCCAGCTGCCCGATCAGAACAGGCTGAAAGCTTTGTTCCCAGGCTTCATTCCAGTTTTTTTCTTCCAGTATTTCTTTTGTATAGCTGACTTCATGTTGTGAAATAATATCATTCAGATATTCTTCAAATGAATCGATATTTTCAGCTGATACATAAACTTTTATAGAATCTTCCAGCTCCTCTATGCCTTCTATTTCCAACCAGCTGAATAACTCAGAAAATGTTTCAGAATCCGAAGAAGAGGGTGTTGATATATGATAAATCCAGGTGCTTGCTGACATGATTATATGGATAAGATAATTTTTTCAAATTCTTCTGTTACAAGAGATGCTCCGCCAATGAGTCCGCCGTCTACATCCGGCTGACTAAAGAGTGAACCGGCATTTTGTGCGTTGCAGCTGCCTCCGTACAGAATAGTAGTTGACTGAGCGATATTAATGCCAAATTTTTTAGCAATGGCAGAACGGATCAATTGATGTACTTCCTGGGCCTGTTCTGTCGTTGCTGTTTTACCTGTTCCGATTGCCCAGATAGGTTCGTAGGCAATGATGATCTTTGAAAAATCTTCGGGTGATAGCTGAAAAACAGAATTGTTTAACTGAGATTGTATAAATTCTTTGTAATTTACTGATTCTCTTTGCTCTAAAGATTCTCCACAGCAAAAAACGGGAGTCATGTTCAGTTGTAGGATATTGTTGACTTTTTGAAGAATCTGACTATCTGTTTCCTGAAAATATTGTCTGCGTTCACTGTGTCCGACTATGACATGAGTAACTCCGATGGAGTTTAACTGAGCTGCGGAAATTTCGCCCGTAAATGCTCCTTTTTGTTCCTGATGGCAATTTTGGGCTGCTATAAAAACATAAGGAATATCTTTAACCGCCTGAACGGTATCTTTTAAATAGATATATGGTGTTGCGATGATGACCTGCTTAGAGTCGTTGAGCTGATGGATGCTGTCACTATTGATAAAGGTCTGAATGAAATCATTCGCCTCCTGATCCGTTTTGTTCATTTTCCAGTTCGCTGCTACTATATTTTTTCTCATGCCGGATTTTTACTTTCTAAAAATTGAACTGTCCTCATATACCTGCCATAAAATCTGCTGTTCTATATCTGTTAGCTCAATATTCCTTCTTGCCATTACTCTGCCTGCAGTTTCAATTGCTTTTTCAAATTCGTAAGGGATCAGGCCGTTGCTTCCACCCCAGGAAAATGAAGGAATGAATTTTGGAGGAAATCCACCGCCGTAGATATTGGCAGAAACGCCGACCACGGTTCCGGTATTGAACATGGTATTGATGCCGCATTTGGAATGATCACCCATAATTAATCCGCAAAATTGTAATCCGGTATTGATCTCTTTTGCAGCAGGGTAGGACCATACTTTTACTGTACTGTAATTATTTTTCAGGTTAGAGTTGTTTGTATCTGCACCAAGATTGCACCATTCACCCATAACAGAATTACCCAGATAACCGTCATGACCTTTATTGCTGTAGCCAAAGATGACACTATTTCCTATCTCACCGCCCACTTTACTGTGCGGACCTATGGTGGTGTCACCATATATTTTTGCACCCATTTTGATGCCGGAATGTTCACAAAGCGCAGTATTTCCTTTGATGATGGCACCTTCCATGACTTCTGAATCTTTTCCCAGATAGATAGGGCCCTTGTCTGCATTTAACATTGCCCAAAGCGCTGTTGCACCTTCTTCTACGTAAATATTTTCAGGATTCAGAACCTTGTTATTTTTTTCGAGGAGATGCCCGTTCGGCTCTAATTTCATCGCTCTGACATCCGCCTGGATCTGTGATCCGTTATAGGTAAAGATATCCCAGGGATGCTGCAGCGAGGTAAATGTGTGGGTATATACTTTCTTCTTTAAAGTCTTTCCCAGCATGTACAGGTGGTTGAGCGTGGAGATATTCTGATCAGGCCTGAGAGCTATTACTTTTCCGTTTTCAGAAATTAAAGCGTGACCGGCTTCAAGGGTTGAAACACTGTCTGATATATCTTTGTCCGGCAGTACAGATGCATTGATGAAGATGGCTTCATTCTTTGCAGTAAAAGGATATTTTAATTGTAGGTAATGGTGTGCAAGAACACTGCAATTGTCGTCCAGAGCCAGATTCCATTTTTCATGAATCTTTAAAATTCCGATTCTTATATCTGCAATTGCACGTGTATATGTGAGAGGAAGGAGCGATTGTCTTTCTTCTCCGTCGTAGAGCACAAATTGGATATTTGCCATATAACAAAAATAAGAAAGTCCTGAAGCTTTTTGAGGATTTGAGAATTAATACCAGTTGTAATTTTAAAATAGCTCAATTATTGTAAGTTTCTCAGATTGCAGCCACTTTCTAGAAATCTGTTGTCATCAGGAGATTGAGATCCGTATATTTCAATTCATATTTATGAGCAATAAAGTCTTTTGTGATAGTTCCTTTGTAAAGATAAACACTGTTTCTGAAATGTTGATCAGCTCTGATGAACTGCTCAATGCCTCCGGATTGCCCCATTTTTCGGATAATAGGAGATAGCAGGTTGCTCATTGCATACGATGCGGTCCGGGATGTATCAGAAGTGATATTAGGCACACAGTAATGAATGACTCCGTGCTTGATAAAGATAGGATTGTCCAGGTTGGTAACTCTGGATGTTTCAAAGCAACCTCCGTGGTCAATACATGTGTCAATAATCACAGCTCCTTTTTTCATCTGTGCGACCATGGATTCTGTAACGATTTTTGGAGTCTGCCCATCAATATTGTGCAATGCCCCGATCACTACATCTGCCCGGCTGAGATTTTTCTTTAAGTTGAGCGGATCGATTACAGAAGTATAAAGATTATTACCCAGATGTTCTTTTGCCTGATTGAGCAATCTGATATTGTCGTCAAAAATCTGAACCTGTGCACCGAGGCCAATTGCAGATTTTACTGCTGCAAGACCTACATTCCCGGCTCCGATAATCAGTACTTTGCATGGCGGTTGTCCTGCTATTCCGCCGAGCAAGACACCTTTGCCGTATCCATTGCTGAGATATTTACCTGCAAGGATGATGGAATAACTTCCGGCAATATCGCCCATGGAGTCTATATAAGGAAAATAATTGTCGTCAGTTTTTATGTATTCGTAAGCCAATGCGTTGACTTTCAGCTGCATTAGTCTTTTGAGTGTATTTTTATCTAAAGATGGTAAAAGAATCGGCGACAAAATCGTTTGATTGTTCTGGAAATGCTGAACATCCTGAGCCAAAATAGGAGCAGTTTTCAGAATGAGATTGGCTTTGTAGACTTCTTCTTTTGAGCTTACAAGCTGAGCTCCGGCTTCTGTATATTCATTGTCTTCAAAGTTGGAATTTTCTCCTGCTCCGGCTTCAATAGTGATTCGATGTCCCTGACTGACCAGCGATGCTACAGAGTTTGGAGTCAGCGCTATTCTTCTTTCCTGAAATTCTGTTTCTTTAGGTATTCCGATGAAAAGAGATCTTTTTACCGGGAAAATTTCCGCCAGAGCTTCCTGTGGTGTCAGGCTGAATTCTTTTTTTATTTTTTCCAGTGTAGTTTCCATAGCGTAGATTATATAATTTCCAGTTCCAGAGTACGGTATTCAGGATCGGTTGAAATCTGAATAGATACAAGTGTGTCAGGTAAAAAGCTTTCAATCATTTGCGGCCATTCTATCCAGACATATTCTCCGCTGTCAATAATATCTTCTATCCCTGCATCAAAGGCTTCTTCATCATCGGCAATTCGGTATGCGTCTATATGAAAAATACTTCCACCCGGATAAAGATACTGATTAGCGATGGTGTAAGTAGGACTGGAAACAATATCTTCAGATCCTAATTTTGCAGCAAGGGTTTTGATAAGGGTTGTTTTTCCGGCACCCAGATCTCCTGTGAATGTCCAGACTTTTCTGTTTCCGGCTAATCGGAACATTTCTCCTGCCAGCTTATCTATATCTTTTAATGTATATTGAAAAGTCTTTTTCATGTGTTTTTCCGTATCCATTGCAAATATAGCTGCATTTCAAATTTTATGGAAATATCACTACGGCGTTCGCATTTGAAAGCTTATTATTTGCCACTAATACACGAATTGAAATTTTCGGTGTAGCATATAAATCTTTTACTATCATTATTTACAACCAGACTACCTGTCAGGGGTAGTTACAGGAATGATTTATCCATTTATTAGTGAATTCGTGGCATCTCTTTGGATAATTGACGTCGAATATTCACTAAAAAGTTAAATGCGAACACTCTGAAATATCACCTGACTTCAAAAGATATCTGCTTGCGTTCACCAAGGTCATCTGTAACGGTGAGAACATATTTGCCGGGTTCAGGACGGAAAGGTAATTTGTGATTTCCGGTAGTAGTAGCTATAAATTCATCATTCAGACTCCAGTATATAGTAGCGTCATTTCTGCGATGTGCTACATGGAAGATGGCCGCTTCATATTGTCCATCCAATTCACGGGGAACTTTAATTCTGGCATCTTTGGGTGGATACACGATTTCCATTTCGTTATAAGAACTGCTGGTCTGGCAATCTGAACGATAAGGTGGTAAAGGTTTGTAGTCAAAATGTATTTGCCGGTAATATTGTTCTATGGCAGGTGGCAGTACAAACCATCCTTTGCTGTGCATATTTGTGGGTGATTCGCATTGGTCATGGACTCTGTAACCGTTTTGATCTAGATGAATTTGTACATGATACGGACATTGAGGGCTTTTTAGCGTGGATTGTGGTACTGTTTTTTGTACTGATGTACAGTTGGGGCTGGCTTTGAAACCGCTTTGTGTACAAACAGATGTCTGTGATATACCTTGTCTGGATTGCTCAAACCATGTTGTTGGTGGGAGTTTTTCAAATATTTCAAATAATATAGGTGCTGCTGTCCTGACACCAACGAGTCCCGGTCTGCCCTCGCCATTTGCATTGCCAGTCCAGACGGCTACTACATATTCAGGTGTGATACCGATAGCCCAGGCATCTCTGAATCCAAAGCTCGTGCCTGTTTTCCACGAGATACGGCGGGATGACATGAATTGCTGCCAGAATACTTCTTCACCCGGTCGCATGACATCTTCCATACTCGCAAACATCCATCCCAGTGAAGCATTGTCCAGATGGGTTTGAGTGATTTTTTTCTGAGATTTTTCTGTCCGGATAAAAGTCCAGTCCAGTGACGTATATTCTTTGCTGTTTTGATGAGAGCGATTGATTTGATTGTATTGTTGTGCCAGATGACCGTATAATCCGGCGATTTCCCACATGGTGATTTCTCCGCCTCCTAATATCATGGATAGTCCGTAATGTGCCGGTGATTTGTCAAAAGTAGTAATACCCAGCAGTGTCACCAGGTGATGAAAGCGGATATAATTGTAGCTGCGCAACATTCTGACTGATGGAATATTAAGTGAACGGGAAACCACCTGAGAAGCACGGACTGCCCCATCATATTTCAAATCAAAATTCTGAGGTACATATCCTGACATCTGTGTCGGAATGTCCGGAATGAGGGCATCGGGAAGAATGAGGCCGTCGGTCATCATCGCAGCATAGAGAATGGGTTTCAGCAGACTACCGGGACTTCTTCTGGCACGTATAATGTCCACATGCATGGCGTTGTCTTTATTCTGAGCATCATAAACATTACCTACATAGGAGATGACTGTTCCGTTTTTAACATCTAAAACTAATGCGCAGGCATTGTTGATACTGTTTTGTTTTAAATCCAGATGGTGACGATAGAGAATATCCTGTACGTTTTGCTGTACGGATATATCCAGCGTAGACCGCAGGCGAGCAGCAGTTCCGGTATAGATTCCTTTATTGGTTTGTTTTTTATACCACTGTAAAAGGTGTGGAGCCAGAGTAGGTAAGGGGTGTGGCTTTTCGGGAAGAGGTTCTTCTCTGGCAGACAATAATGTAGCTTCGTCAATAATACCGTTTTCAAATAGCTTGTCTAATAATCTGTTTCTTTTTTCCAGTAGATGATTTCTATTTTTCCCCGGATGAATGAGTGATGGTGCGTTGGGCAATACTGCTAAAGTTGCAGATTCTGCCCAGGTCAGATCTTCGGGCTCACGACCGTAATATCTCCATGATGCGGCTTCCAACCCTACCACATTCCCTCCGAAAGGTGCGTGGGCGGCGTAGAGCGCAAGCACTTCTTTTTTAGAATGTGTCAGTTGCAGGTGGAGTGCAAGAAAGATTTCTATTATTTTTTGCAGAATCGTCCTGTCCTGTCTTCTTGCCAGGCGAATGACTTGCATATTGATGGTACTGGCACCGCTGACTACTCTGGAACTCTTCAGATTATTGGTAAACGCTCTACCAATAGCAATGGGATCTACTCCGGGATGATAATAAAATCTTTTGTCCTCAAATGTAATCAGACACTGAGCAAATTTTTCCGGAACTTCTTCTTTTTCGGGAAATCTCCATTGACCATCAGAGGCAACCATTGCACCCATCAAATCACCTTTGTTATCTTCTATGATATAAGAGTAGGGCACTTTGAAAAGTGGACTTGGCAGACTGAACCAAAATATCAGACACACAACAACAGCCAGTGAGTAAAAGATTTTTTTCTTCACCGACCATTGACGGATTTTATTGCTGATTTTGTTCACGGTTGCCGATTGCATATCATCATGTTATGGCTGATGCTTAGTTGTGTTTTGTAGCATAACTTTAAACAATTCAAACTTTAAACCTTAAACTCATTTATTCCGGCACTACTTCCACCCATTGTCCTTTTTCTCTTGCTGAAATGGTATTGTCATACATCGCTTCCGCTGATATCAATGGGAGATAGTATCTTCCGGTATAGGCGGCATTGAGCATAAAGTAATAGGTATTGGTGCGTCCGGCAATCAAATCAAAATAAGTGTAAGCTCTGTCATCGCGGATATCCTGATAGGTAGATGCGGATGACGTGAAGCTGCTTTGGGCATCCCAGACTCTGGTATTGATGATTTCCCATCCACTCGGGAATATGGTAGAGAGTGCAATATTAGAGTATGTCTGTAAACGTCCCGGATGTGTGACTCTGATCCTAGCTACGAAATCTTTTCCCTGTTTGAGGGATGCAGGGTTAATCGGTTTTCCGGTCAGGTCAAAATAATCTGTCTGTATCATCAGGTTGGAAGAAGATGCACCGCCAACGGCTTCTCCGGGCAACGGCTGACCTTCTGTGATAGCTTTTACGTACAATATTCCATTTCCATTGTTGTTGACTTCTACATTTACACTGCCTTTTCTGACATCCAGTGGTATCTGTGTTGTGATTTTACCTGTATTCACAGTAACTGGTTTTCCATTGACTTTCACAGATGAATTTATCTGAGGTAAATCTGTTCCGGCTCCCGTGTATTTCGCAATGGCGAGTAGACTGTATGCAGTAGTTTGCGTGCTCATCCAGTTACCGGCAGATAATTCGGATGCAATTTCCTCCATGACTTTACGGGCATCGTTACGTTTTTTCAATCCTGTAAGAACTTCCAGCTGCATGGCTTTATTTCTTTGCGGTGAACCAAAAGTGAAGCCGTTGTCGTCTTTGTATGTGACTTGTGGTGAAAGATTTTTTATCAGCATTTCAGATTGTTTGGCATATCCTGCCAACTGGTAAGCTAGAGCCAGTCTCCATTTGGATTCATCTGACAAATAAGTAAATTCTTTCAGCCTGTTCATAGCTCCGATTTGCGGTGAGCCTGCCAGTGCTAACAAGTACAAGCGATATACCTGTGTTTTTTCACTGGAATAAATTGCAGGACTTTGTGTAGGAATGGACCATCTCTCGGCTTTGGTACGGATGGATTTCAGCCATGCTGTAAACATTTCTTCCGGTATCTGATAGCCCATAGATTTAGCTTCCAGTAAGAAATGCCCTGCGTAGTTGGTACCCCATTCATGAGTGCTGTTATTTCCCGGCCAGTATGCAAAACTTCCGTCTGCTAACTGATATGCCTTGAGTTTTTGTATGGTTGCTTTAACATTGGTTTCAATCTCACTTTGTTGGGCTTTACTGACATCTGTCAGTTTATTCAGATAGAGTTGTGCAAATGCTGTAGAGGTAATTTGTTCTACGCAACCGTGAGGATAGCTGATGAGATATCCCATTCTTTTTTTCAATTCCAATGGCGGCACAGCCGAAAGTTCTACTACAGCAGAAGCATTGGCTGCGACTCCGATAGGTTTTACTGTCAGCGTTTTAGTTTCTCCGGCAGAAAGATTTTCAGACACTACATTGGTAACCGGAGGATTTGGATTTCTGATTTCCAGCTGAATTTTGTCTGTTGTAGAAATACTTCCTGAAGAAGCTTTTACCTGTATATCAGTGATTCCCGTAGTTTGTCTGACTCTGGCTTTGAAATAGATGGTTTGTTCTCCTGTTTTTTCGAATCTCACAGACTGAGATGTTCCGCTGGTGATTTCCAGTTGATTACCGGTGGAGAGTTGGATTTTTACATCTTTGACAGAATTTTCAGTAGCGAAAACTGTGACCGGAATACTGACTTCTTCTCCCGGCCCGACTACACGGGGAGCAGTAGCATATACCATCAGTGGATTTCTGACAGTGACTGATTTATCTGCAAATCCGTATCTGGCATTTTTAGCAGCAACCAGCATGACTTTGACCGAACCGAAATATGGAGGCAGGCGAACTGTATGGGTTTTGGTTTCGCCCTTTTTCAATTCAAATACTCCTACATATCTCACCACAGGAGGAAATCTGTTGGCTTTGTTGGCATTGGCATCTTTTAGCAGACCTTCATCACCACCTATTGTAAGGATACGTCCATATTTTCCGGCAAAAGAACCCATGACATGATCGAAAATATCCCATGTTTTGACACCGATTGCTTCTTTTGCATAAAAATGAGCATGAGGATCAGGCGTTTTAAATCGGGTGATATTCAGCAATCCTTCATCTACAATAGCTAATGAGTATGCCATATCCTGTCCATTGGCTTCAAATACTTTGATGCTGAAATTCTGTTCAGGTCGTACAATATCTGCTACAGCCAGACGAGGCTGCAATATAGTCTGCGGATCCTGCACGTGGATAGGGATGATTCCATACATCCTGATAGGTCTGTCGTTGATAGTCTGTGCATGTGGTTGTATAAGGCTTACGTGCGCATATACGTTGGGAGCCATGTCAGCCGTAGCTTTGAACTGGAAGACGGTTTGTCCTGCTTTTGCTTCCACCCAGTAATGTTGAAGCACTTTGCTGCCGTTTTCTATAGTGATCAGCAAACGACCTGTCGCTGAAGACGGAATATTGAGCTTGACAGTTTCATTGACTTTATACAGTTCTTTGTCTGAAGTAAAAGATAATAAGGTCTCTGAGTTCGGATCATCACTTCTGCTTCTGGTCTGCCAGTAAGGGTCGTCAAAATAAATGACCTGTCCGGCACTGTGTCCTTCTTCATTTTCTACTACTAAAAGGTAACGTCCCCAGGCTTCACTGCTGACACTTGTTTTGAATGAACCTTTACCATTGGAGATATCTATTTTTTCTGTTTTGATTAATTGCTTATAGTTACCTGAGACATAGTTGGAGCCATTGTCACCGGATTCGTCCCACCACCATCTCCATTCGAGCTTGTAAAGCCTGGCTGTGAGCGAAGATGTACCCGGGATGGGTTGCCCGTTTCCGTTGAGTGATACGACTGGTATCTGATAGCTTTTTCCTGTCTGAAGATAATCCCAGCTGTCATTGCCTTTGGGAACTTTGAACCCTACATAAGCTTTGTACGGGCTGTATTTGAAAGAGCTGTAATCCGAGCTGAAAGCTCCGCCCGGTTCAAAAACTTTGATTAAAAAAGAAGCTTTGAGCATTCCCGGAGCTTTTTCTTCTGTTTTCAGATCCGGAGTAAATGTGGCCTGGCCTGATTCATTGAGCTTGCCTTCAAAAACGGTTTTGCTGACCGGATTAAAATAGACAGACGGATCATCAAAAACATATCCTTTGTAAGCCGGGAAAGGTTCTTTTTCTTTTGTGAAGGTGACATCAGCTTTTGCCTGTAAGTTCTGAGCCGGAGCTCCAAACAGCCACATGGAATTCAGCTGTATGGTTTGTTTTTCTCCAAGTTGTAAAATCTGATTGCCCGGAATATTTAGATCGATTTTCAGCCTGTTGGGCATGATGGTTTCGATCTTGATACGTTTTTCAAAGGTAGCACCACCTACTTTTATCTTTGCAGTCCAGTTGCCTGTCGGAGAGGTTGGAAGCGTAGCCGTTTTGAAAGTGTAAATTCCTGAAATACCGCTTCTGGCGATAAATTTTTTGAATAATTGTCCCTGAGGGGTATGCAAGGTAAACTCGACAGGATGGTCTGCAGGAATGTTCAGCCCTTTATCTTCCAGAATAAAATTGATGAACAAGGAATCTCCCGGTCTCCAGACGCCTCTTTCTCCATATATCATTCCTTTGATGCCGTTGGTCGTTTCGCTGCCCGATACATCAAAGCGGCTGAGCAGTTGAGTATTGCCTTCATCCAGTTTCAGATAACCTTTTTCGTTGGCTCTTTTTGCGATGAGTAAAAACGGTTTTTCCGGACATTTGAATTCCAGAACTCCCTGGTTGTTGGTTTTACCCTGAAAGATAATTTGTTGCTGATAATTCAGAATCTCTATATCTGTTCCGGCTGAAGGTTCTGCAGTAATCAGGTTGGACGTAAATACAAACATGCTTTTGTCATTACCTCTTTTGGCTACGATACCTATATTGGAAGCAATGATATTGCGGGTATCCCAGCGTTCTTTGTTGTAATAGGATTTGTGGCACGGATTATCTCTGTTTTCCCAGCTGTAACCGAAAGGATAGTAGTCATCATAATTCTGCCAGAAACGACCATCATCATCCAGTGCATATTCGTTGTCGTAATACTCGTAATCTTCATATTCATCACTGGTTTTTCCTCCCGGACAGTTATATAGCGCATATTCTGGTCTGAAACCGATGGTGACTCTGTACATTGCACCCGGCTCAGCTTTGAGCACATTGCCCAGTTCAAAAGAAAAGCGATTGGTACGGGTAAGATTCAACCCTTTCTCTTCATCCAGCTGAATCGTTTTTTGCAACAATGGTTTTGCTACCCGCCGGAGCTGATTTCCTTCATCGTAGTTATTGGACTGATAGAATTGCGGGATGTTGTTTTCAAAGATTTTGACAATAGTGACATCTACAGCTTTCAGGTTACTGGCTTCAAAAGGAAGAATGATTTTTCCGGAAGTAGGGATGATTTCACCTTTGCCTAAGATTTTTACAAAAGGTTTTCTGTCTTCAAAATGAATAGCGGCAGAATATTTTTTAGGCAGCTTTTCATTCCAGATATTTTCTATTCCGGGATGTACCGTCAGTGTAAAATCTCCCCAGTTGTTGGCAGGCGGGTAGGCGAGTACTTCGCTTCCCTGAATGGTGAATGCCAGCTCCAGACCCGGGTTGGTCGTGATCAATCCTCTCAAATCAGATGAACCGTTAATAGGTGCAGAGAACTGAATTTTGGCATAATGATCCATCTCATTGACAGAAACGATATTGATGACTTTGAAATCCCCGATAGCCGGAACTTCCAGTAGTATGCCATCCTGAAGACTACTCCCAATTGGCGCACCATCCCATGTAATTTCAAGATTTGTAGCCGATTTTTCTCTTTTTATCTGAGCAATTCTAAAAGTATGGATACGACCTGTGACATCATGCGTCCATTTTACGGGTACGGAATTTTTATTGAGATAAGCAGATAATATCTTTTGGACTTTAGAGGAATCCTCTTTATCAGCAGTTTCTATTTGTCCGGTGAGCGTCATGTGAGTATTGGAATTACCTTCCGTGATGAGTCCGTTCTGGCGGACAGCAAACGCCGGTTCCATGACTTTAACATTGAACTGAAATAATTTAAAATCTTTAGGAACTTTCGCCAGCTTGCCGAGCTCCATTTTGATATCATACAGTTGTCCGGGTTGCAGATCCTGCTCCGGTCTGAACTCTATGGTTCGTTCATCCGTCCAGACAGTTGTTCCTTTGATGTTAGGAGAAAAGCTGAAAATATTCTCTTTTAGCGGTTCATCAAGTAGATGTTCGCCAGCAAGCCCAGGCATCAATTTTATCTGAATGGCCGAAGATTTTGAAATTGTCCCGGTGGTATAAGATTCAATATACGCAGCAAATGCGTTGTCAACCTCCCGGATATTTTTCTTCTGACAGGCAGTAAATCCGGTTGCAATGACCAATAATGCGGACAATAGCCACCAATGGTTTTTATTTGGAAGAAGGAAGGTTAACATAGTAAAAGGTGTAAGATGTGTTATAAAATACAAACGCTATGATATATCTGAAATTACTTTCTTTTCAGGAATTTTTTTGGATGAATTTTTAGAATAAGAAGACAGTTTTTGAGAGGGCAGGTGTTATATTGAAAGACATTATGATTGTGAAAAAGAGGCAGAATGACCGGAATCTTTTTGTGCTATATTACAAAAATAACAAGAGATTCAGGGAAAGAACAGAACCACTTCTCTATTCTATAATTCTCTTGGATTATTTTCAATAGCCTATAGACCTTTAAATATAAAGCCAAAATAGATTGGAAAATACTTCTATCTATTTTGGCTTTTCATTAAAAAATCTTCTGAATATACCTGATTAAAAATAACTGTAGTACGGAGACGACTTCAATAAAAGAGGCTTCAGCTCGCTTACAGGAATTTTGATAGCAGTAGGGCCGAAGGCATAAGCTGCAATATCATAGCTGTTGTAGTAAAATTCAATAGTATCTTTTGAAATTTTTGTATTCGTATTGGTATTGAAAGTGCCATTTGGTTCAAAAGCATCTTTAAACATATAAGTTTTCCAGTCTCCGTCCGGCATCAGGCTGTTTTTCTGATCATTCAATGTTTGTAATCTGATTGCATTTAGTTTTTCAATCTGAGTAGAATCAATGATTTCATAGATGTTCACCAGCTTGCCGGTATTCAGATCAAAAATTTTGTAAAATGTATTTGAATTCGGATGTGCACCACCTTTATAGGATGATTCTGAAAAGGATATGGTGAGAAGGGGACCTGTTTTGGATACAATTTCAATTTTCTTATCTACTATCCATGTGGAGGTTCCTGGAAATTCTTTATAGACTTCCTCATATTCATGAAAAAGCTTTTGTGCCTGCTTATTGATATTGGGAAACTCTTTTACAGGTGTCTCTGAATCCAGGATAAAACCTGCAAAATATGCATTGATATTTTCCAGTGCTGCTTCCGGAATATCATCAGTGATTTCGGGATAAGATAATTGATAGTGCGATTGTAAAGCCGGATCAGATTGCTGGCTTTTGTCAGCTATATCATAGTTTTTTGTTTCAAACTGAATAGTATCTGCTGAGATGATTTTATTGGAAACCTCATTATTGTTGCAAGAATAAACAAAGACAAGACTTGCTAAGACTATTGCTGAAACTGATATTTTTTTCATGATCTGTACTTTAATCATCATTTACTATCAAACCTTGAGCCACATCATTATGCGGCATTCAATTTTGCTTCGGTGGTAGCTGTCTGATTGGCTTTTTTTCTGTTTTTCCGTTCAATGTCTTTGACTTCTGTTTCTGTTCCTTTATAAGGTACTCTTGTTCCCATTACATAATCCCACAATGGAAAAGTTACGCACCAGTTTTTCTCCTGATCTCTGCCCATGTGGTGATCGTAGTGCCATGGAAGATATTTATAACCCCATTCAGGATCTTCATGCGCTTTTTTATGTACTCTGTAATAATTGGCAATAGATGTCCAGACGCCCAAAGTAAATCCCGGAAATAAAGGTAATAAAGGAGAAACCGCTATAGCTCCGGTTGCCAGAGAAAAAGCTTCCTTGCTGTGAGGATTCCACATTTCAAATATTGTTTTTTGATAATCAGGATCATTGAAGTCGTTCTTACTGACAGTTTTATGATGTTCTGCCCAGTGAAATCTCCAGAAGCTGTCTTTCTGACGGGCATCTTCGTGTAAAAGATATTTATGTATGTACCATTCTGCTGCATTAGCAGCTACTAATCCTGATATAAAACCTCCTAACATTTTTATAACTTTTAATTCTAATTTAAGTAAACTTTACGAACCTTTTTGTGTTTTCTATTTTCGAAGTATATTTAATTTTTCAGGGAAGAATATGTCATCATCACAGTTAATTGCTCCGAAAGGAAACAGTTTGACGGAGGTAGAGCTCTATCGTCACGCATCTATGTTGCCTGAATCAATCTGGAATCAGCTTGCAGGAGTTCATTTTTATGCTACAACAGAACACTTGCAGGTTGTAGAAGAGATTCATAAAGATCAGCTGAATTTCTACTATGTTCTGGTGAAAAAAGAAGGGGAGTATATTGCTGCTGTATATTTTCAATATCTGTTATTCTCCATGTCCAATGCTGTCAATAACTGGAAAACAAAAAATGAAGGAAAATGTGCGGTGATTTATCCTTTTCTGTATCTGGCAAAAGGAAAGCAATTGCCGTTGCTTCAAAGTGGAAGTGTTTTTTGTACAGAGGATAATGGTTTGCATTTTCTTCCTGAAATGGATGAAGCTGAAAAGACTGAAATATTAAATGTAGTCACCCGATACATGATTCAGGTCTTACCGAATGGTAAGAATACTTACATTATGTACAGCGGATTTGAACCTTTACAGGATGAAATAAATACACAATTAGAGGGCTTTCTGGAACTGGAGACGGAACCTAATCTGATATTGAATCTGAAAGATAACTGGAGAAATTTTGATGATTATGTAGCCAATATGTCTTCCAAGTATCGTCAGCGGGTTAAAAAAGTATTTAAAGGAACAGCAGGGCTGGTCATTCAATCTTTGAATCCTGAAGAATTGATTGCTAAAGAAGATAAGCTTTTACATTTGTACAGAAATGTAGCTGATCATGCCTCATTTAACATGGCTCATCTGGCAGGAGGGTATCTTTCCTCCATGAAAAAACTGTATGGAGATGATTTCGAAGTAAAAGTATTCTACCGGGAAGGGCAATTAGTGGGTTTCAGCTCATCATTTTATACACGGGCCCAGCAATATGTACATTTTATAGGAATGGATTATGCTGTCAACGAAAAAATCCCATTGTATCACAGAATGTTGTTTGAATTTGTGAGCGATAGCATACAGCGCCGGCATCAGCAGCTCTTTCTGGGGCGAACAGCGACAGAAATCAAAACGACTATCGGAGCAGAACCGGTAGAAATGGTGAATTATATCCGGGTGGAAAAAGCATGGTATAAGTGTGTTTTGCCCAAGGTCTTAAACAGATTTGGTGCAAAACCATATATCGTAAGAAGTCCGTTTAAAGCATTGGAGGAAGTTCCTGCTTAGTTTGTAGGCTGGTTTAAAGTTTCTTTTAAACTACAGACGACGGTCCACACTTTGACCGGGAGTTGAGGTTCTCGAAACTCATTGATCACAAACTGCCGTTTTTGCTGATATCGGTTGTGTTAGCAGTTTCAGTACTCAATACTATTTTGCTTAGCAATCTTGAATCTCAATTGCCGCGTTTATCGAAGCATGACTCTTGATTCTTTGATTTCATCAATGTTAAATAAAGTACAGAGTATTCAGTAATAATTCATTTAATTCTTAGATATTAGGGGTTCTAAAACCACTAACTGAATGTCAGATCAACCACAGGCCAAGCCGTCTACCGGAGCTTATTTCGGACCACTGGACGGGTATAGAGCTTTCGGAACTTTTGTTGTAGTCATGCACCATGTGCCGTTTATCTTTTTAAGAACACCTTTTGCATACGGATGGTGGGTACTTCAATCTTTTTTTGTGATTTCAGGTTTTCTTTTGACCATGTTATTGTTGAAAGAAAAAGAAAAAGGATATCCGTTTCTGAAATACATCAAAGAGTTCTATCTGAAAAGATTTTACAGGATTTTTCCTCTGTATTGGACCTTTTTAGCTGTTTTGACTATTATCGTTCTGTTATTTGGTATTACGAAAATTCCTTTGGTATCAGGTCTTTTAGAAGAGTATCAGGTCAACTGGTGGCTGTTTTGGTCGTACACATATAACTATAAGGAGATTGCTAATTTTCTGATGGATGTACAACCTAATTTCAATCCGTTTCTTTCGCATCTGTGGTCTTTGTCTGTTGAAGAACAATTTTACCTGATCCTGCCGCTGTTGGTTTTCTTCCTGAGTAAAGAAAATCTTAAAAAAGTAGTCATCGGTATTATTGTCTTGTCTCCATTGGCCCGATTGGCTAGCTATCTTTATTTTGATCATCTTGCCTATACACCGGCATATTCGGGATATTTTCAGGACAATGATTTTATGAAGGAAAGCTGGATCGCAGTAATCATACTTAGAGCAACCTGGTGTCAGCTGGACTGTCTGGCTTTTGGTATGGCGCTGGCATTGTGGAAATTTGAATGGATTAAAGATGCTAAAAAATGGTTCTGGTGGGCATTTTTAGGATTTTTGGTGATCGTTACTGCCAATGGAATTTATACTGCATCACATGTTGAGGCTTCTCATTTAGTAGAAATGGCGAAAGTTGATCCGATCCTCAGAAAGACGATGGAGATCTTTCCGATCTGGTTTGTAAAATTCTACAGATCAGTTTCAGAGCATCTTGTCCTGATAGAGAATTATCATTTTGTATACATTTATACAATTGTCAATTTCCTGTCATTCCTGATAGTCATGAGTTGTATCAGAAACAAACCTTTCCTAAATTTCATGAGAAATGAAAAAATGGTATATACAGGGAAAATTACTTATGGAGCTTACCTGTTTCACTATCCTTTACTGATGTTTATCATTTTGTTTTCAATTCCGGTTATGGTAAAAGTAAACAAGCTGAGCACAAAAGCAATTTCAATGTTCTTTGGAGATTATGTGGGTCTGGTGGGAAGTCAGCTGTTTGCTGAAATTTTTACGCTGGTTATATATCTGCCATTATTGTGGTATATCTCTAAATGGTGTTTTGAGTATTTCGAAATGTATTTCATCAAATTGAAGTACAAAGTCAAGTAACCTAAAATATAAGTATGATGAGAAAGGGAATGAAAAATGCAGGATGGGTATTAGTCTGTCTGTTGCTGACAGGGGCATGTCAGAGTTCGAACAATGAATCTTCAACATCGTCTGAAGTTCCGAAAAGCATGATTGAATCTGATGATGTACCGGAAACACCTCAGATAGCTATCACGGTCAATTCCAATGACCAGATGAGGTTTGATGTGAAAGAAATCAAAGTAAGAGCAGGGCAGGAGGTAACCCTTACGCTGAACCACACAGGAACTACATCTGTGAAAATGATGGGTCACAACTGGGTGCTGTTGAATAAAGGCGTGAAGCTGAGCGATTTTGGTCAGAAAGCATCCTTTGCAGGTGACAATGATTATATTCCTAAAGATGCAGGCACAGATGTAATTGTGCATACTAAGATGCTGGGTGGCGGCGAATCTGATACCATTACTTTTACTGCACCTGAGAAAGGAGAATATGAATTCTTATGTACATTTCCGGGGCATTATGGTATCATGAAAGGAAAGTTCATTGTTATCTAATAAAAATTGAAATACCTTTAGAAAGGATTAAAACAGAAAACACTATGTACACAGGAATTTTACATTTACACTCGACATTGGCTATAGCTGTCATCATTGGTTTGTTAGTGACGATAGTTTTGGCATTGGTCAACAAACCAGTCAACGATACGACCAGGAAAGTGGCAAAAATATCTATGATATTATTACACACTCAGTTTTTGGTAGGGTTGATATTATACTTTGTTTCTCCGAGAGGTTTTGCAACATTGTCAGAAGGTGGATTCATGGGTGATTCGTTACTGCGATTGTTTACGGTAGAACATCCTTTTGTGGGATTGTTAGCGGTAGCTTTGGTCACAGTGGGACATGCAAAACTGAAAAGATCTGCAGCAGAAGCTGCCACCAAGCCTATTCTGATATTCTATACATTAGGATTATTGCTGGTATTATCCAGAATTCCGTGGCAGACATGGTCATGGTTTAATTAAAAATAGTCCGCAAATTTATACAGGCACTTCTCCGGAAGCGCTTTTTGTTTGAGATAATACCGGTTCAGATAAATGAATGATTTCAAATTTCTGCCTGAAAATGGTTTTGGGTTTGCAGTCGTACAGCTATCTTTGGAGATATTCAAAAATCTAAAAAATGTCTTTCAGAGAAAAATACGGACCATGGGCATTGGTGACAGGCGCATCCAGCGGAATAGGAGTGGAATATGCGCGTCAGATTGCAGCCAAAGGATTGAATCTTATATTAGTTGCAAGAAGAGCCGAGTTAATGGAACAGTTGGCTCAGGAGCTGAAGCTGAAGTACAACATAGAAGTGAGAGTTGTAGCGTTGGATTTATCCAAAGAAGGGTTTTTTCCACAGCTGGAACAACAAATCAGTGATCTTGAAGTAGGGTTGATCGTCAATAATGCCGGGATGAATTGTGAAGGTCATTTTTACCGTGGTGACCTGGAAAGAAATATTCAGATGCTCAGGCTGAATGTAGAAGCTCCGTTTATCATTTCTTATGAGCTGGCCAAACCCCTGTTGACGAGAGGAAAAGGTGGAATTATATTCACTGCTTCTTCGAGTGCATTCCAGGCTACACCATTTTTATCGCACTATGGAGCAACAAAGGCTTATCTATTATCTCTGGCAGAAAGTATGAACTACGAGTTTTCACCTAAAGGAGTGGATGTGCTGGCATTGTGTCCGGGTATGACAGAGTCAGAAATGACCAAATCTATGAAGGATAATCCAATGGTAATGAAAGCTGCTCCTGTGGTCAAACTGGCATTGGACAAGTTGGGCAAAGAAGCATTTGTAGTGCCGGGAGTCAGCAATAAGCTACAGGTATTCCTGACGCATCGTTTATTGAGTAGAGATGCTGCAAGAAATCTGACCGGAGCTCTGATGAAACGGGTATTGCCGGGAGCAAGAGAGAAAAAGAAATCTTAAGAATCTTAGTCGGTAAAACCGGAGTTTCCGGCTTCGGTTTTATTGGTTTCTGTAAAATGCAATCACTGAAACCCGGAAGATCTTATCCTTTCAGGCTTCTTTTGGCCAGAAAGAAATCATCCAGTAGCTTTTGACAATCTGCCGCCAGCACACCTTCTTCGATATCAGTGTTCTGCAACATAACAGACCATCTTCCCGGCATAATGTGTCTTTTATCATGGGTGCCGAATACTATTTTTTTGAACCTGGCGTGTCTGATAGCGCCTATACACATGATGCATGGCTCGAGTGTGACATATAACACGCAATCCTGTAAGAATTTCCCGCCTACATATTCCGAAGCAGAAGTGATGGCAATCATCTCTGCGTGAGCGGTGACATCTTTTAATCTTTCGACCTGATTGTATGCGCGGGCAATGATTTTATCCTTATAAACTACCACTGCGCCTATCGGAATTTCATTATCCTGCAATGCATAAGAAGCCTGCCTGATAGCTTCCCGCATGAAAAGTTCATCCATGTTGATCATCCTTACAGCTTTTCGATGATGATGATATATCTGTCAGAATTTTTTAAATCAAAGGGATTCAATTTATAATCACCAAATTCTTTGACCAGCTTAAATCCTTCGTCCTGCAACATCTGGTAGAAATGCACAGGCTTTAGTATCTGCACTTCTTCTTTGAAGAATGAGACCTTTTTACCATCATCGACTTTAATGGTCTTATGGATGAAACCATTTTCAATTTGCCTTCTGATATAAAAGCTGATACCGTCAATTATTTTTTCCTCTCTGTCAACAATATTATTAATGACCTTTTCCACATTCATGAAGTCGATCATGGCTTTTCCGCCTTTTTTCAAACCTTTATGGATAGAAGATATGACAGCCTGATTCTCGTTCAGATTCTTGAAATAACCAAAACTTGTAAAAAAGTTGAAGATATAGTCGAAATAATTGATCCTGAAAGGCAATCTCATGTCATGGATGTAAAAGTCAAGCTTTTCGCTGTAATATCTGCTCATAGCGGTTTCAATACTTTGGGGAGAAATGTCAACACCTACCACCTGATAACCTTTTTCAGACAGATAGTTTGCATGTCGTCCGCGACCACAGGCCAGATCCAGAATTCTTGCATTTTGAGGAATCTCTAACCATTGCGTCAGGTTATTGATAAACAACCTCGCCTCTTCATGGTTTCTGTTGTTATACAAAACAGGATAGTAAGGGGAATCAAACCAAACTTCAAACCACTGAGGTGCTTTATCCATATCAAAAGAAATTGAACCTCAAATATACAATACACAATGTTGAAGCGATGAAAATTTTATCAACTAAGAAAGAACTGTAACCAAAACGCATGGCAATAAACAATAATAAAAATACGATTTAAGATTTTTTCATTTAGCTGATACCAGATACTGACAAAAACGGTTGCCTGTTGTCTATGGATTGCTGAATGTTCACTGAATTATGATCAATTGTCTGCTGTTTGTGGTCAAAAAAAGGTGGAATTTTCCAATGTGATTTTTTTGTTAAGTCGAAAAAATACAATAGTTTGTACACATGAAGTTATACGGGTCTTACAAGCAACATCCTCAGTTAGAAGAAAGATACGATGCTATACTGATAGGAACGGGATTGGGATGTTTGACGACAGCGGCATTTCTGACCGAGCACGGAAAAAAGGTGCTACTGCTTGAAAAGCACTATACTCCGGGAGGATTTACGCATACTTTTACAAGAAATGACTACGAATGGGATGTAGGTGTTCACTATGTAGGTGATATGACCCGACCGAATTCTATTATGCAGAAATTATTTGAGCATATCACAGAAGGACAGCTTCAGTGGGAAGATATGGGAGATGTATTCGACAGAATAGTGATCCAGGATAGAGAGTATCCTCTGCATAAAGGAAAAAAGAACTATATCGAAAAGCTCAAAGAGCAGTTTCCCGAACAGGAAGATCAGCTGGCAATAGATAAATATATTCATACAGTATTTGAATGTACCAGAAGCGCAGCTTCATACTATGCAGAAAAAGCTTTGCCGGGATATATTTCCATGTTTACCGGAAGCTTTATGAGAAGCGGTTACATGAAATATGCAAAGAAGACAACGTTGGAAGTCCTGCAGGAAATTACTTCCAATAAAGAATTGACGGCAGTTCTGACCGGTCAGTATGGCGATTATGGTATGCCTCCGGGTAAGAGTAGCTTTGCTATTCATGCTACTGTTGCCAAACATTATATAGGAGGAGGAGCTTATCCGGTAGGAGGATCCGCTTCTATATTTAATACGATTGCGCCGAAGATCTTAAAAAATGGAAGTCAGATTCTGGTGAGTGCGGCGGTTGAGCAAATACTTGTACAAAAGGGAAAGGCAGTAGGTGTGCAGATGATAGATGGCCGGGCTATTCATGCAGATATGATCATCAGCGGAGTCGGACTTCATAATACTTTTCTGAAGCTGATACCGGGTGACACACTTCTGAAAATCCCTTTCAGAAAAGAAATTACCAGATTAAAGCCATCTCACGGGCATTTGAGCCTGTATATAGGTATCAAAAAGACTGCGGAAGAATTGGGTCTGGACAAAGCCAATATCTGGTTTTACCCTACGGGAAATGATCATGATAAAGCTGTGAGTGACTTTCTGAATGATCCTTACAATAATGATTTTCCGGTAGTGTATATGTCTTTTCCGTCGGCTAAAGATCCTGATTTCAATAACAGGTATCCAGGTAAATCTACGGTAGAGCTGGTTTCTGTTATTCCCAATGATTTATTTGCGAAATGGGAGGGGACCCGATGGAAAAAACGCGGAGAAGGATATGATGAGCTAAAAGAGGAGCTTGCACAGAGATTGCTGGTACATTTATACAAATTCTATCCTCAGCTGGAAGGACAGATTGATCATTATGAGCTATCCACTCCATTGACTACCAAGCATTTTGCTAATTACGCTCACGGGGAAATTTATGGACTGGATCACGGGCCTGACAGATTTGAAGCAAAATTCCTGAAGCCATCTACACCTATTGATAATCTTTATCTTACGGGCCAGGATATTGTAAGTGTAGGAATTGGCGGCGCTTTGATGAGCGGGATTCTTACAGCATCAGCTATTATGAAAACCAATCTGATAGAGAAGTTTGTGAAGCAAATGGGAGGGTGAAATAACAAGAACAACTTTTTAAATCCTTTTTATTCAGGACTCAATTTCTGAATAATAAAGTCTAATTCTTCATCCGTAAAATTTGCGTTGATAGATACTTTTCCTCCTGAAATAGGCTCATTGACAATAGGAGCGTAGATGATATGTTTATTGATGACCACTGCAATAGGGTAATCGACATTAGCTTCTGTGAGCTGATGAAAAATTATTGCTCCCTCTTTTGTTAAAGTAATATTTAGGATTTTATCGCCATAAATGCTATAGTCTTTAGATATTTCTTTTATGTGGACAGAAGTAATTGCAGGATCTTTTACCAACTCAATTTGACTGTATTCCATACCCCGGGTATAATTGACAGTAGCATAAAAACCATCCGGGCGATCTACCGGAACAGGAGTAAATTCATAGCTATTGTCATGTCCTTTTGAGTAGTTTTTTTCTTCCAAGGCTTTGATTTCGTCAAACATGTCACCAAAAGCCATTGACATTAATTTATTGATTTCTTCGCCTTTAAATATCTTTTGGAAAGCAGTGGTTGTCGTAAATTGATATAAATCCTCTATTTCTTGTTCCGAGTGCAACTGTTGAATTGATTTTCGCAATCTGAAGTATATTTCCTGATCATTTATTTTTTCTTCGATTTGAATGATTTTAATACTATCTTCTTCTATAAGCCAGTCTCTCATAGGTTCGATCGAAAAGGTGAGTGCTTGTTTTATATAATCAAAAAGACCTAATCGGTAAGCAATAGAGTCCGTTTTTTCAGATAAACTCTGACCAAAACAGACAGTATGTAAAACAAAGGTAAAAAAGAGTAAAAAGGGGTACTTCATAATATGGATATTGGACTTTATCAACTAATATACACCTGTTTTTTGTACTTTCGGACTATATGAGCAAACCAGAGAAAGAAGGCCCGTTAAAGGGAGTACGTATATTAGATTTATCCAGATTACTGCCCGGACCACTGGCTACGCAGCTGTTGGCAGATATAGGGGCGGATGTGATTAAGGTAGAAGATCCGAAAGCTCCGGATTATGCCAGGTTTATGGCGCCGCACTATAAAGAAATCGGCCTGACATACCTTTCTCTGAACAGATCCAAGCAGAGCTTAGCTATTGATTTGGGTAGTGCAGAAGGTAAAAGGATATTCTGGGATTTGCTCAAAACAGTAGACATCGTAGTAGATTCTTTCCGTCCCGGAGTGCTGGAAAAATTAGAAATTGATTACGAGACAGCTAAAAGTCATAAGCAGGACATTATTTATGTTTCTGTGACTGGATATGGTCATGGAAACGCATTATCCAAAAAAGCCGGTCATGACATCAACTATCTGGGACATGCAGGTGTGCTCGCTACGAATGGCGATAAAGAAAAAATCCTTCAGACGGGTGTACAAATTGCAGATATTGCAGGAGGTTCATATCCTACAGTCATAGCTTGCTTATCAGCACTGATTTCCAGAAGTACTACCGGCAAAGGACAGTTTGTAGATGTGGCAATGGTTGACTGCTCACTACCTTTGATGTCATTTTATATGGCAGAGGTGCTGAACGCACAGAAAACCTATCAGAGACAGGAACACGTTTTGGCAGGTGCATTGCCTAATTATAATATCTATTGCTGTAAAGATGGCAAATGGATCGCTTTGGGCTCGCTGGAGCCTAAGTTCTGGAAAGGATTTTGCGAGCTGGTAGAACATCCTGAATGGTTCAACCGGATGTTTGATAGTCAGATGAAAGATGAGCTGCAATCATTGTTCATGACAAAAGAAAGAGATGAATGGGTAGCTTTTGCTCAATCTGCTGATATTTGTCTGACAGCTATTCTGGAAATGGATGAGCTGAGCAGTGATAACTACCTGGCAGACAGAAAGATGTTTGTAGAGCATACGCATCCTGTATATGGCACTTACCAGGGCATAGCACAACCAATTAAGTTTTTGGGCACGCCGGAAAGTAATGGTTGGGCACCGCCGATGTTAGGAGAGGACAATGACGATGTTTTGAAATCTTTGGGATATTCTGAAGATGAAATTCTACGTTTGAAAGAAAAAGGAGCGATTACTTCATAGATAATATTAGTGAGCCATTGTTTTCAGGTCGAGGATAAATTCATCCACTTTACTTTCTTCAGTAGCCCAGGATGTGATGATCCGTATAGCAGAATGATGTTCGTCAATCGTTTTCCATTCGTAGAATAAATACTTTGTGCTTAATTTCTCTATGAGGTTTTTAGGTAAAATCGGGAAAATCTGATTAGTTGTTGAAGGTGTCAGAAATGAATATCGGTTTTCATGAACAGCATCAGATATTTTCATTGCCATTTTATTGGCGTGCTTAGCCAGATCGAAGTATAGATCATCTTTGAACAATTCAAGGAATTGTATGCCCAGCAATCTGCCTTTGGCTAATAATGCACCTTTTTGCTTCAGTACATAATCAAACTCCGGTGCCAGATCAGATTGGTTGAAGATAATAGCTTCGCCCAGCAATGCTCCGTTCTTTGTTCCGCCGATATAGAAAACACTTGTGAGCCGGGCTATATCTTCCAAGGTCAGATCATTATTATCAGCTGTCAGAGCATGCCCTAATCTGGCACCGTCCATAAATAACAATAGATTTTTTGCTTTGCAGAAATTCGATAATTTTTGAAGCTCAGCTTTGCTGTAAATAGTACCGATTTCAGTTGAATTAGAGATAAAGACCATTCTGGGCTTTACCATATGAGGCCTCAAAGCATATTCCTGTAAAACTTTTTCAACGTCAGCCGGGCTCAACTTTCCCTGATGGGCACCCACTGCAATCACTCTGTGTCCGGTCGCTTCGATTGCACCTGTCTCATGTGAAAAGATGTGTCCCGTCTTTGCACTGATGACGGCTTCGTGTATTTGTAGCAGCGCTGAAATGACCAGAAGGTTTGCCTGAGTTCCACCTGAAACAAAATAGATAGCGGCATCAGGATTCTTCATTTTTAGCTTTAGCAGGTCTTTTGCCTGTACAGAATATTCATCTTCCCCATAACCGGATTGTTGTACCAGATTTGTTTCTGAAATTTTGTTTAGAATATCAGGATGCGCGCCTTCTGAATAGTCATTTCTGAAATTGTACATAATTGGGATGATCTTATAGAAAAATTATTGAAGTAAAATAGTCAGAATTTTAGATGTAAATTACGTCTACAGGGTTTAGCCGAAAAGTAAGATAAAGAAAATGAAAATCAACGGCCTTAAAGTACCAGATAGCCTGGTTCAACTTATTGAAAATAAAAAGTGGGACTTACCTGCTAATATTGAGAAGTTATTACAATTGCCTGATCTGGATGAATGGGATGTTGAAACGTTAGTATTTTTAGATTTAAACGGAATTGCTGAAGATCACTATAAGTTTAAGGATTTAAAGGATGTATTGAATGCAATGAAAAATGAAAAGTGTGGCTCATCTAAGATATTAGGTAGAAAAATAGAAGATAGTTCTATTATTGATTGTGATACATCTCTTTGTATTATTTACAATATATATGATATTGGAATTTATCTAGATTATCGATTTAGTGTAGAGCCTATTGTAGTTATGAGTTATTGGGGAAAGGATGCTCCACCTGGATATATAAAAATTGCAGATAATTTCGACGAGTTTATAGAATTGATCGGATTGACGGGATAATTTTATCACTAGCTTGATACACTTGTACTGAATGTTTATCTTTTCCATAGATGTATTGCTGCACAAGATTTGTTTCTGAAATTTTGTTTAGAATATCAGGATGCGCACCTTCCGAATAGTCGTTTCTGAAATTGTACATAATCAGGTTTTAGTTGTTACTGCAAATCAAATATCGTTGTCCGGAGCTAAATTATTCAGTTGTTTTATTGTTTATTCTTAGTAAGACCAATTCCTGACTGCAATTCATCTATAAAGTATTTTTCTTTCCTGTCCTGACGATTTCATAGAGTAAATTTAACTCGTTTAATGTGCGTTCATCCATGTCAAAGTCGCTTAAAATTACTTTTTCAATTCTTTCTTCAAAAATCTCTTTTGTCTTTTCGGTTTCTACCCAATTGGTCAAAATGTTACTGAGTTCTTTGTCTCCAAAGCTGCTGAATAATTCGCTTCTGTTATGTTTGTTAAAACCTTTAAAATAAAGGTCGTTGAAATGTAACACGCTTTGAAGAGTGTCAGTCTTTTCCCAAACGCGTAAAAGTTCAGCTATGTCAAAGTCTGCACGCCAAAACATGATAAGAATAGTGCCGATGCTGTCATCAAAAGAAGGGATTGGATAAGTCTTTAATGTTTGAGTAAAGAAGTCCGTTACAAAATTCTCTAAAAGATTTAGTTCGGTTGCTGTCCATTCGGTTTTGTCAAATGGAACTAATCTTGAAAATGAGAGCTCTGCTGAGTGTGACGGAAATTTATATTCTGAAATGAGTTCTAAATATCTTGGCAAGAAATGTTTTACTTCTTCAATTCGTGTTTTCTCTGGCTTTGCACTGTCGTTATATTCACTTAAAAGGTCTACCGGAATTTCTCTGACAGGTAAACTTACAAGCAGCCCTTCGTCTTCAATTTTCATACAACAGTCTGTGCATACGTCAAGTGGTCGGTCGACTCGATATTTTGAAAAAGTTTCGTATGCTAAGTCAACTGTTTCTTTCATTTTGGGTGTGTCGTCTTAAAATGTTATACAACGGTTGAAAGCGGGAGTATTTAACACTCAAATCAAAGATGAGGAAACTCTAAAATTGGATGAAAATGAGCGTTTTTTTAAATGATGGAGTTGTGCAATGGTTACCGCTGTTATGAGAAGTTGCGATTTATGGGCAAGGTTTTTTAACTCTCTTTTTACAACAATTTAAATTTCTCATATGTAAATTCAAAGAATCTATTTGCTTTATTAGTAATTGAGTTTGTTTGTTAATCTGAATAGCATTTATTGAATCTTGTTTGAATTGTCGAGTTTGAATTTCAATCAATTTGGATTCATTTTTTTCGTCTTTTGATTCGCCGTTTGTTTTAAAAACAATTATGAGAAAGAGAATTATGGATATATAATTTAAAAGTGTTTGTAACCTAAAGTAAATGTGTAAATCGTTAAGACTCCAGTTTCCATTAATTCCATTATCTCTCAACTTTTGCAATCCTTTACCGGCAATAATTGTACTAACAAGTAGTAAAAATATACTTAAAAAAGTCAAGATTCCTGGTGTTGAAGAATACTCGATATCTTTAATGTCTAAATATCCTATTAGAACACCGATTAAGACTAATGAAGCTCCAAAAATTTGTGAACTTATACTTGCATGAATTCCTGCCGCTGCTCTTTGATTTTCCATAGTATTTATTTTACCAGCTTCCTCTGCTTAATGTTTTTAGAGAATCCCATATCTTACTTCCAGCGATAAGAACCTGATGTGCCGAAATCTCAGTAGATATTTCCTGAGCAGCTTTCAAGATTTTTTGAACTTCACTGAATATTTCTTTTTTTAACTCAAGTTCTGAAAATTTTGGAGAATCTCTCAAAGGGAGATATACCATAGCCTTATAATTTATTACTAAGAATAACTTCGCGTCTGAACGTATTATTGCTCGTTCACGTAATTCTTCTGTTTCAAATTTGCTTATTGCTTTGGCTATTACTTGTTCTATTGTTAATTTACCCAAATTAGTTTGGGTTAAATCAAGTCGTTGAATGTATTGCATTCTACCACTTTGACTAACATTACCTCGTCTTATTAAATAATTAAAGTAATGATTAAAATATTTATCAAATTCGAATTCATATTGATTTTCCATATAGTTATTTTCAGAAGTTATTATTTAAGCGGTTTTTAGCAATTTCTCATCACGTTTGTGTTTGCACAATATGGTGTTAATCTACCATGTAATTACTCTCCAAAATCTCTGTAAATGCCATTTAAAGCGGTTATATACATAGGAGAAAAGAAAGGTAAGATGTTTTAATGAATAATTATAACTATGTGAACTTTTCAAAGTTTTGCATTTGTGCGAATTGGTTTTGTGAAAATTATTGTCTGGAAAAGTAATGGAAACATCGTTGGTTTCGAGGTGGTTCCATAGACCCACCACAAGCCCTCAGCCTCCTCCTCTGTCTCCGGCGTTGCGTATGCCGCAGCCCGCAGCGAGGAGGAACAACGAAGCGAGGACTATGAACGATAGCCGGAAAAGCTGCCATCATTGTATTTGCATTTTTTGAAACTATATGGTCGTGACTGCGTAATACAAGGCAATAATTCGTATCGTAACAGGGTGTATATGTTGCCGAAGTAGTTATTTTTACAGAGATTTAAAGGAATTTTGAAAGTTATTAAGAAAATAATCAGGTACTTGGCTTACGGCATCGGAGGGGTGCTTGCATTGCTGTTGGTATTACTGTTGCTCCTGCAGATTCCGTTTATTCAAACTAAGGTCACTCATCTGGCTGTCAACTGGTTGTCAGGTAAAGTAGGCTCGACTATTTCGGTGGAGAAGATTGCTATCAATTTTCTGGATAATGTACGGGTGAAAGGAATTTATGTGGAAGATCTGGAGGGTGATACTTTACTCTATGCCAAAGATTTAAAGGTAGATATTTCGCTGTTCGGCTTGCTGAAAAGTGAGGTGAATCTTGAAAAAATTACTTTAGACCATGCCGTAGCTCATCTTAAGCAGGCGCAGGATTCTACATTCAGCTATCAGTTTATCGTAGATGCTTTTGCTTCGGAAGATACGACAGAAAGTACATCATCTTTTGTGATAAAAATAGGGGAGGTGCATCTGAAAGATATCCGTGCAAAAGCGGATTTGTTG
Organism: bacterium; assembly: GCA_037189845.1. Taxonomy (GTDB): domain Bacteria; phylum Bacteroidota; class Bacteroidia; order Chitinophagales; family JADIYW01; genus JAMLHH01. The sequence goes on along the minus strand of JBBCIS010000008.1, from coordinate 646,735 downwards.
TCCGGAAATATTGGTGCAAATCTGGCGCAGACAACGCTGAAAATGAAAGAAATGGATTTGGATAAAATGCTCTTTCATGTAGTGAAGTTTGAGGTGGATAGTTTGAATTTACAGGCAAAAATGTTTGATTTGCCGCCACCGGAAACATTACCCGAAGCAGTAGATACTATTGTTCCTGAAGTGATTTTTCCGTTGAAGGATTTGGGATTGACAGTGATGGTAGACCGGCTGAATCTGAAAAATTCAAATCTCTTTTATCAGTATGGAAATACAGAAAATGGCCGCTATTTTAATCCTCAGTATGTAGATGCCCGCAACCTGAATATCGCTCTGAAAGATGTGCGTGTGGATGAAAAGCTGGCTCAGCTCAACGTGGAAGATATTTCTGTGCAGCTGAATGAGCGCTTTAACCTGAAATCTTTGAAAGGAGAAATATCTTTTGATGAAAAACAGGCTGCTGTCAGAGGTTTTGAGCTGCTGACTGCCCGTAGCCAGGGGAGTGCGGATGTGGCTTTGCAATATGCCGGATATGCGCAGCTGCTCGATATGGATGCGCAGACTCAGGCTCATCTGATGGTGGATTCTTTGAAGCTGGCATTGCAGGATGTGATATATTTTGTGCCGTCTCTGGATAGCATCGCAGAAATTCAGCATCTGAAAAATGAGATGCTGGTGGTGGATGGCCTGATTGATGGTCGTGTAGATGATATCACTGTTCAGCATCTGAGTGCACAGATTGCCTGGAATTCAGTATTTCTTTCGGGAAATGTCCGTCATGCGATGGATATGAATCAGCTGGCTCTGAACAATGTCCGTGTGGATGCACGTACGCATATTGCGGAGGTGAAACCGTTTTTGCCGAAAGGTACTTTGAAACCTCAGGCAGACAGATTGGGTAGGGTAGAGCTGAAAGGTGCTTTGCAGGGAACTTTAGCGAATCTGAATGTTCAGAATCTCGAACTTTTGACTCAAAGCCAGACTGGTGCGAAGCTCAATGGTCGGGTGCAGAATGTAATGAATACGGAGCGGTTGAGATATGATTTGTCTGTACAACATCTGACCACAGGCGTAAAAGATCTGGAAGCGGTGATGGATGCTCCTGCGCAATTGAAAGCTGTGGAAACAGCATCTTTTAAAGGTAAGGTCAAAGGCGGCTTGTATGATTATGATGTGGACGGTACGCTGAATAGTTCCGTGGGTGCTATTATAGCGGATTTATTGGTGAAAATGAACAAAGATTACTCCAATGCTGAGTACAAAGGAACGATAGCTTTGAATGAAATTGCTTTGCAAAAAATCCTGCAAAATGATAGCCTGGGATATCTGAATGCGAATATTGAAGTGGACGGTAAAGGGATGACATTGGAAGATTTGCAGACTCAGCTCAAGCTACAGGTAGACGATGTGACTTTTCAGGGATATACATTCAGAGATTTATTGGTCAATGGTCAGGTGGACAGCAAGAAATTTGATGGTCTGATAGAGGCGAATGATCCGAATGCTCAATTGAGAATCGAAGGTTTTGCGGATTTGAATGACAGTATTCCGGTGATAAAAGTACAGGGACAAATAGATACTTTGAATCTGCACACGATGAATCTGTTGAGCTACCCGTTGAGCGTGCAATTGAAAATTGATGCAGATCTACAGGGTTACACCGTGGATGATATCCTGGGCTATGCTTCTATCAAGGATATTGTTCTGAAAAATGACAGCACAACCTGGAGAGCAGATTCTATACATTTCACAGCGGAGATTCCCGAAGGTAAAAACCGTGAGCTGACTTTACAATCTCCGGTTTTGAATGCAAAGCTGACGGGTAATTACAAAACAGCAGATTTGCCGGTGATATTTACCAATTTTGCCGACCAGTATTTTCCTGTTTCATCTTTTGTAGGAGGTCCTGAAACCGATGATGCGGTATCAGAAGCCAAAACAGATTCTATCCGTCAGGATTATGTGAATGTAGAAGTTTCGATAAAAGACCCGACCAAGCTGGCGCAGATGTTTCAGGTGGATTTGAGAAAGCTGGATACTGCAAGCCTGACTTTTTCACTGGATGCTCCTAATAATCTGAGTGATTTGAAATTATCTGTTCCGGAGGTGCAATATGGTGATATTGTGATCAAAGATATCCAGATGTCGGGTGACAATCAGGGCGGGCAGTTGAAAACGGCTTTGTCCATTATATCCGTACAATTATCTGAAACCATGTCTATTCCTACTATTAAAGTAGATGCTTCCATGAGTGAAAAACGTGCGAAGCTGAGCGCAAAAGTTGTAGAAGATTCCGTGAATTACAGACTGGGATTCAATGCGATGATAGACGGTACAGGAGAGGAGATGTTCCTGAATCTGGAAGACCCTTTTTATCTCAATTTTAAAGAATGGAATGTACTGCAGGAAGCCCCTTTGAACATTAAAAATATCGCCGAAATTCCAACCATAAAACTGAGCTCCAATGGACAAAGCCTTTCTGTAGGAGGAGATACTTCCTTGTTGAACGTAGCTTTTGCACAGTTTGATATCAACAATATTTTACAGCTCATCAAATTCGATTCTACTACTTTCAAAGGTGAAATCAATGGCGATTTGAAAGTGGGGCTGACAGGTGCAGAAGCTCCGATAGAAGGAGATCTGAGCATTCAGAAGATTGCGGTCAATAACCAGACAGTAGGAGATTTAAAGCTGAATGCTGATAAAAGAGGTGATTTGGTAAACGCTGTTTTATCTCTGACAGGTGGAGAAAATCTTTTACAGGCCGATGCAAAATACAATATTTCAGATGGCGGAGTCAATGCTTCGCTGGATGTGAAAAACATAGTTTTAGCACCTTTTGAACCTTTTCTGACTTCAGTAGCGAGCAATGTTTCAGGAGCGATAAAAGGTAAGATAGATGTCAAAGGTACAGTAGAAGCACCGAGCGTCAATGGTCAGCTGCAATTAGATAATGTGAGTGCAAAAGTGGAAGCTTTAGGAACTCAGTACACGATTAAAAACGGAACGATTGGTATCACTGATGCTGCCATCCAGCCCAATTTTGTTTTTACAGACAGTGCTTCCAATCAGGCCAGGTTGTCGGGTAGTATTGCCCATGAATTGTTTCAGAAGTTCAGATTTGATCTGAAGCTGGATTCGAAAAATTTCACTTTCCTGAACAGTGAAAAATTACCGGATGCTTTATTCTACGGTAAGCTATACGCAAACGCCAACGCTACTATCAAAGGAGATCTGGATTTGCCTGTGATCAATGTAAAAGTGACAACACAGCCTAAAACAGATGTGGGCGTTCAGCTCATTTCCGGTGATGCCATTCTGCAACAGGAATCCTATATAGTTTTTGTAGACGGATTAGATAATTATACCGAACAGCAAGTGGATAGTATTGCGAAATTAAAGTATCAGCTGTCCACTCAAATTGATTTGACTATAGAAGTCAACGTGACGGATGATGCTACTGTCAGTATCGTCATCGATCCGATTACCGGAGACAATCTTGAAATCAGGGGTAATGCGCAGCTTCTGGTGAAAATCCCGCCATCAGGCAATCTGGATATAACAGGTGTTTATACAGTGAAAGAAGGAAATTACAGGTTCTCATTCCAGAATCTTTTGAAGAAAAACTTTGAAATCGTACCGGGTGGTAAAGTTACTTTCACAGGAGATGTGATGAATGCTATGCTGGATATCAAAGCCAGATATAATACACAGGCAAGCACTTTGCCTTTGCTGAATAATGATGTAAGCATGCTGAGCGAATCGGAAAAAGATAATGTCCGAAAACGTGCCAATGTCGGGGTTGTGCTCAATGCACAGGGTAGATTGTCAGCGCCTGAACTGAAATTTGATATAGAAATACCGGAATCTTCTTCCGGCCCGGTGGGAAGCTCGGTCACTCAGGCATTGGACAGGCTGAGACTCAACGAATCCGACCTCAACAAAGAAGTCTTCAGCTTATTGCTGTTCAATAGCTTTACTGGTAGTAGTTCTACCGGAAATATAGCTACCACAGGAACATCCACTGCATTGCGGAGTGTGGGAGATTTGATCAATACCCAGCTGAACAGGCTGGCGAGTAGTGCTGAGGGTTTAGAGTTTAACTTCAATATGGACCAGTATGATGACCAGGTCACAGAAGGTGGAGGTCAGATTACAGAAGTTAATCTGGGTGTGAGCCAGACTTTATTCAACGACAAATTAGTTATCAGTGTTGGTGGAAATGTGGATGTAGGTTCGGGCAATGAAGAAAGACAAGGATTGTCGGGAGTAGCCGGAGATTTTGTACTCGAATATAAAATCACGGAAGATGGCAAATATCGTGTGAAAGTTTTTCAGAAAACTGATTACGATGTTCTCAACGAAAACAATCTCTGGCGTACCGGAGCAGGATTCTCGTATAAAACCAAATTTGGGAAGATAGTGAAGCGGAAGAAGTGATTATAGTTGTTTTTTCTACAAGAATGTAAAAGTTCAACGGGTTCCTACAGAGGAACGATCTGCCTGTGTCATATTTATTGAAAGTCATTAATATACATTTGAACAGCAAATTCTACTGAATGCATTAAATTGAAGTGAAAAACTTTATGATTTTTATAACTTTATGCAAGGAAGTTGTTTAATTCTGTGGAGTTAGGGATTAACTGCTTTGCTGTACAGTCAGCCGTATTTCCAGTCATTACTGCTTACCTGCAGCTTATCAAATGGCTGTAAGGAAGGCAAAAAATCCGAATATAATACCGGGAAGATTGGCGACAATGATAGGCCAGTCACGTTTGGGCTTTTTCAGGATACCATAAGTCACCCATAGCGTACAGTTGATACCGGCGACCAGAGGTTGCAGCCAATCGCCTTTCATTCCGTTAAGGTTGCTGCTGATTTGAGGGATATAGGAAATATACATTGCCATTGCTGTTCCCGTCGCTGTCCAGCCTAATATGGTAAAGAATCTGCTGCTTTCCATTACCTGAAATTTTATAGTTTGATACTACCGATACATTCATACAGCTCCATTCAGGCTCCGCCTCATTGTTCTGTATATTCCCGTATTCGCGGGACGTTGGCATTAACGGCTGTAAAATTTTAAAGTTGCAATTTGTATAATATTCAAATCGCAAAAGCTCAAGCCAAAGGAATAGTGTATTTACGTGGAGTATAATACCGTTTGATTGCAACTAATCATGATTGTCCGCAAGTTTATTGACTGAGTCGCCCTCATGTGTATAAAATGCGCCATAACAAACTGACGCTTTCTTAAGGTAAGAGTGCTGAATTTCCTTCTCTTTTTCTTCTTTGAATTCTGTTTTCCGACGTGCGAAGCAATCAGAACTGCCATAGTATCTTCTTTCTCCAATTCCTGTTTCATCTTATCCAAAGACGTTTTGCTCACGTCATCGACTCAAAACGCACCTTACTTTTCATGCTCATCGCTTCAGATTTTTCTACTTCCGTTTTTGAGTCGTAGGGTATTGCGGATGGTTATGTCGGGCAAATTTTACTGTCAAAGCATCCAGTTCTTTTGGCGGAACTTATCCCAAATTGTCGCCTACCTTGGGGCTGTTTCTCATAATACTTATTATTTTAATGAATTGAAAAATTATCTGACTCATCCTACCGGCAAACTATAAATTCAGCTCACCCTCTCTGCCAATATCCAGCTGTTGTCCCGAAACTGCACTCGTTACGATTTTCATGAGTGTAATCAGCTTGTTGGATTTATTGTCCCAATAATGAGCATCCTCCGGCGTCACTTTCAATACCCGGATACGAGGGTCGTCTTTCCCTTTCTCGAACCAGGCCTCAATCATCTTGTTCCAGTATTTATCAATCCGTTCCTTGTCCTGTGAGATTTCAGCTGTCCCGTTGATGCTCAAAAAATTGTAATCGCCGACGTGAGCATAAAGCAAGCTGACCTTATTGTTCTTCAGGAGATTCCGGTGCGTTTCGCTTTCCGAAGAAAACAGAAACCAGATATTACCATCTTCATCCACTTCCTGTCGGCTCATAGGAACCGCGTGCGGATAATCACTTTCCGAAGTAAAAGAACACATCATACTAATGTCAATCTTATCTACCATTTCCCTGATTTTGTCAATGGCTTCCCTGCTGTGCAAATTCTCTGTACTCATAATGTTGCTGCTTTTAAAATTAAGTCCATATAATGTAACGCATACATTGGACATCAGGGTATTAAATTTTTACAGGACAACCGTTTTTCCACTATTCCTATATTTCCCACATTTCGGATATACTCAACGTCCTGCATTATTCTCGATGATGAAAATTTCCAAAACTTCTCTCAGTGTTTTCTCTTGATATTAAGCTTAGTTATAAAGTAAAAGCTAAATTTTTATATCGTATAAAGGTGGGGATTTTTGCCAGAGTCTTTGTCTTGTGAATGTCACGCCTGTAAAGTCAGTGGCGCAGGATATAGATTGGAAAAATGTAACAGATCATTTTTACTTTATTCGACTGTTTCGGGTATATTTATCCATCGACATCGACCATTCTAAGATTTTTAAATTATAGTTTGGATTAGTTTAATGCATTTTGATAGTTGTTGCTTTTACTCATTCTTTAGCTTGACAAGTCGCATTTCGATATAGTTTGACGGGTGACCATGATCTCCTTAGTTACCTATGCTGAGCGTTTTACCCTGAGGAAAGTATAGCACAGATTAAATCTTACTAAATTTTACAAATCTGCGATCTGAGTGCTACTTTTGCGCAATACTTGTAATTGATATACTTTTGTTGTCGGGAAAAATTCATGAGATGAAACAAAAGACAGAACGAAAAAGCCTACAGATACTGCTATTATCAGAAATAACGACAATGGCCTCGTCCGTATCCTGCCGTCTGTTGTCTATTGTCTGTTGTATATCGTCTGTAATCATTATAGGATGCAGTCCATCGAAGTTTCTCAAAGAAGGAGACGTCATGTATCAGGGTGCAGATCTGGAGTTTTCTAATCCATCGGTTATAGTAAAAAAGAAAGATTTAGAACCGGTTGTCAAAGATAAATTATCGCCCAAAGCCAATTCCAAATTTTTAGGATTATTCTATACCAAGCAATGGCTGTACAGCAAAGTAGAACCTAATCCGGAAAAGAAAAAAAGCCTGAAGCACTGGCTGAAAAACAAGATAGGAGAGAAGCCTGTACTGATGTCAGATGTAGATCCTTTGACGATGGAAAAAGTTGTCCAGAAAACCATGCAGGACAACGGATATTTCAATACGCAGGTTAGCAGCAAAGCTGTTATAAAAAACAAAACCGGTAAATATCTTTATCAGATCCAACACAACGGACCTACTTATATCCGCTCATTTGAAAAACAAAGCTTCGGTACACAGCTGGATACTCTGTTTCGAAGATTTGAAAAAAACTTGCAGGTTAAAGAGGGGAATATCTATCAGCTGGAACATTTTACTTCAGACAGGACAGAGCTGGCAGAGTTTATCCGGAGATTCGGATATTATGATTTTGATGCACAGGATATTTTTTATGTGATAGATACTGCCAAAGCAGGAGATTCTATAGATGTACAATTACGTATTCAGGCACCGAAAGATGACTCCTTACATAGGAAATATTTTATTCGGAAAGTAGATGTATATGCTGTGGAAGATCTGGGAGCAAGAGATGATTCTGTCCCTGTCAAATCCAGAGAGCTGTACAACAATATCATGATACATCAGGATGCGGATTTTCTGAGATCACGGGTGATTTACAGAAATACGCTGATAGAGCCGGGGCGGCCATTTTCGGTCAGGAATTATAACAATACTGCTAGCCGTTTCATTAATATGGATTTGTTCAGGTACGTAAATATCCAGTATGAAAAGGTGAAAAATGACAGTCTGGACGCCAAAATTTATCTCAACCCGGCACAGCACCAGGGATTTGAAGCTGATTTTGAGGCAAGTACTTCCAACAGGAGCTTTTTAGGAACATCGGTTTCTGTAAGCTATATCAATAAAAATCTTTACCGTAGAGCCGAAAGATTAACTGTTAAGCTTGGTTTCGGTACAGAGTTGCAATCCATCAATGGTAAAGCGCAACTGAATATCATCACATCTAATCTGGAAATCCGTCAGGACATTCCCCGTCTGGTAGGTTTCAGAAGAGACCGGAAAACTTATGGCGAAAATGTGCCCAAAACATATATCAAAGCTCAGCTCAATTTTCAGAAGTGGCTGCAATATTATACTTTATACTCTATACAGCTGGCTTATGGTTATGATTGGATGAAAGGTACAAGAATACAACATGTTTTTGAACCAATCAGTTTGAACAGGGTCAGTCTTCTCAACAGAACAGCGGAATTTCAGGCACTGCTCGACAAAAATCCTTTGCTGAAAACCAGTTTTGAAAACATGACCATCATCGGTGGAAATTATGGTTTCAATATCAATACCAAACGTCGCCCGGGAGATAAAAGCTATATACAGTTCAACGCATTCGGAGAGATTGCAGGAAATTCCCTGTATGGTGCATTCAGATTGTTCAAGCGAAATGGCGAGCAACCTTATACGATATTAAAAGAAGCTTTTTCGCAATATGCCAAAGTAGATCTGGAGCTGAGACATTACTGGCAGATTTCCCGTAAATCACAGGTCGTGACACGTATTAATACAGGTATAGGGACGGGATATGGCAACAGCACAACATTACCATATATCAAACAGTTTTTTGTAGGAGGGCCGAATACATTGCGTGCATTCCCGTTCAGATCGGTAGGCCCCGGAAGATATTCTTCTGCGGCAAATGGTGGAGATATTAATCCGATAGAGCAGACCGGAGATGTCAAGCTTGTGCTCAATGCAGAATATCGTTTTACGCTGTATAAATTTTTAAGATTAGGATTATTTATCGATGCAGGCAATGTATGGTTGCTCAAAGATGACCCGAATCGCCCGGATGGACAATTTAAGTTCAACGAATTTTACCAACAGCTTGCTATCGGAACCGGAGCCGGGTTAAGGCTGGATTTTGATTTCTTTGTCATCAGGGCAGATTTAGGTATTCCGCTTTATAAACCTTATATGCAGGAAGGCAATCGATGGGTCAATGAATTTCCCGAAGATAGTTTCAAATCCTGGCGCAAGCAGAATTTTGTCTGGAATATAGCGATAGGTTATCCTTTTTAGAGAGTAATTGAAGCTTGAAAAAGGATACTTAGCTCATTTTCGAAACGATTTGACTAAAAATAAAAATAGCTTAGTGCTTTTCCGGGTTTTGGGAGATAGATATAAAAATCTGAATACCTATCTTACGTATCTCATGTCATACAAATCAAATCCCGGAGCCCAGTAATCTTTTACTATATCAGTAAGTACGAATCCCTGCTTTTCATAAAATTGATATACCAGTTGAGACGTTCTGACAAAAATCTCCTGAATATCAGGATTGCCGGTAAGTATTTGTAACCTGTGGGATAAAATAAGTTTGCCAATACCTTTTCCCTGAAAGTCCGGATCCACCATTGCCCAGCTGAAATGTCCCTGTGCTTTATCTTTGGAATAATTGATACCGCCAGCACCGGCAATTTGCCCGTCTGATTCCACTATGAAATAATCTTCTATCTCATGATTCAGGTAAAAAATAAGATCTTTTTCTTCATCGGGGGAGAAGTATTCAGGAGTATTTTTACGAAGGATATTTAAAACTTCTTCAAAGTCATCTTTTTTATATGGCCGGATATGGTTAGTCATTATTTTCTGTTTTTGCATCTTTACTTTTACTTTGGAAATTCCCCACAAACAAAGAATAAACCAGAAAATAACAGGAGTAATTTCAAACATAATTTGATGGATATTCTTGTGTTTGTATAAGCCGGAAATTATCAGCATAAAATATATATTGTATAACCAAGTACGGTCATTAGGCTGCAGAAAACTATAATTGACCATCCCCAGAATTTTTTCATTTTATGTATTTTTTACACTAATATAAATGAAAAGCCACCCTTTTGAGGTGGCTTGTAAATATTTCCGAATCAGATTATTTATCTAATTGTTTCATTTCATCGAACATATCCAGTCTTGCATAGATTTCTTTCAAAACCTTTTTGACATTTTCATTAGCCGGATCAATTTTATTAGCTTTTACTAAAAGAGGTATCATTTTGTTTTTAAAGATATCATCTCTTTCTGCTTTAAGTTTCTCATACTTGGCGTTGTTAGTTTCATTGTTCATTAATTCAATGATCTTATTTGCCTCATTGTTATAGAAGCTAGCCTTGTTTACATAAGCATCAAAGAATTCAGGGTTGAGCTCAATGGCTTTGTCATACATCTGGAGAGCCATTTCTGAGTTTCCTTTTTTGTCGTAAACACTTGCTTTCGCCTGATAAAGAGAGGGATTTTTAGGATCTAATTGGAGTGCCTGGTCCAATTTTTCTTCCAGCTTATCCAACTCATTTTTCTCTAAATAAAGATTAATTTCCTTGTAAAGGATATCAATATTATTTGGGTGTGCTTTACGACCGTCAGCGATTGCTTTTTCGTATTTAGCCTGATCATTTTTTTGTTTGTAAGAATCAATCAATACTGTATATACAACATCTCTGTTATCTTTCAACTCTGCTAATTTTTCACCTGCTTTAATAGCATCATCAAAATTTTGTGTATTGAAAGCTGACAGCAACACTACGAAATATGCCTGAGTGTCTACAACTGAAGTTAATTGGTTGTTGTATAAGAACTCACTGATCTCCAATGTGTTTTTGAATTTTTCATAAGCAAGATTCCAGTTGCTGGCAGAAAAAGCAGTAATACCCTCATTATAGTAATAAGAACCTACTGATTGCAGGCCGTCTTTCATGCTGCCTTTTTTCTTAGGGTTTACTTCCACCTCAAAAGCTTTCAGATATGCTTCTTTTGCAACATCCAGTGTTTTTGGAGTAGATGAATAAAGATCTTTATGAATGTCTCTCAATTCATAGATTGTTTTATAGACATTACCTTTTACAATCCATGCTTTAGGCATTGCAAGAACTTCTTCACTGCTGAAAGAAGCATCAATATTTTCTTTTGCTTTTGCTACTTCTCCTGAAGTCAGGTTAAACTCAGCCGAGTTTACTTTACCCTTTTGAGCAAATATAGGAGCGATACTCATCACTGAAAGTGCTCCGATTGTAAATAGTTTTTTCATTTTTATTGGTTTGTTTTGTACATGGTTTTCAAAAACTGTTCCAAACTATGATTCAGCTGGTGCATCTGCTTCACCTGATGTTTCATTGCTTTCATTTTCACTATCTTCTATCTCTTCATTGCCTTCCTCTTCAGGGCTTCTCTCTACTTTAGAAACAGCTGCAATCGTGTCGCTGCTTTTCAGATTGATGAGCTTGACTCCCTGCGTATTTCTACCCATGACACGCAATTCTGCCAATCCTATTCTGATAGTGATACCCGATCTGTTGATAATCATAAGATCATCATCATTAGTTACAGATGTGATAGCAATAAGTTTACCGGTTTTATCAGTGGTATTCATCGTGATGACACCTTTTCCTCCACGGCTGGTAATACGATAGACAGGTTCTCCTGTTTCAGGATCGTCTAAGTAGGTGCGTTTCCCGTAACCATTTTCTGATACTACCATGATCTCAGGCTTGCTGTCGGCAGTTCTGTCCACACATACCATACCAATGACTTTGTCATCATCTCCTCTCAGTGTAATGCCTCTCACGCCCATACCTGTACGGCCGATAGGTCTCGCATCTTCTTCATTGAATCTCACAGCATATCCGTAGGATGAGCCTAAGATAATATCACAATTGCCATTGGTCAGTTCGGCAGCGAGCAGCTCGTCGCCTTCACGTACGCTGATAGCGTTGACACCATTGGTCCTTGGGCGGGAGTATTCTCTGACGGATGTTTTCTTGACAGTTCCGCCGGTAGTCGCCATGATCACGTAATGAGTATCTAAGAACTCTTCATCTTTCAGATCTTTGATATTAATATATGCCTTGACTTTATCGTCTTGTGGTAAATTCAATAAATTCTGGATAGGACGTCCTTTGGAAGTTTTATTTCCTTCAGGAATCTCATATACTTTCAGCCAATAGCATTTACCCTGTTCGGTAAAGAGCAGGAGATAGTTATGTGTAGAAGCTACAAATAAATGCTCGATGAAGTCTGTATCACGGGTTTTGCCTCCGAATGAACCTTTGCCTCCGCGTCCCTGTACCTTGTATTCTTCCAGACTTGTACGTTTGATATAACCCAGGTGAGAAATCGTTACTACAACTTCTTCATTAGCGATAAGATCTTCCATGGAGATATTGTCTCCGTAAGGGATGATCTCTGAACGGCGCTTGTCACCATATTTGTTTTTGATCTCGAGCGTTTCATTTTTGATGATCTCCATACGCAGATGCTCGTTTGCCAATATCTCATTCAATCTGTCGATAGTAGCTTTTACTTCTTTGTATTCATCTCTGATTTTGTCTCTTTCCAGACCTGTCAGCCTTTGCAATCTCATTTCCAGGATTGCTTTTGCCTGGATCTCAGAAAGACCAAACATGCTCATCAAGCCTTCTCTTGCAATATCCGCGTTTTCAGATTTACGGATCAAAGCGATCACTTCATCCAGATGATCCAGGGCAATTAATAAACCTTCTAAAATATGTGCTCTCTTTTCAGCCTGAGCCAGCTCATATTTTGTTCTTCTGACCACTACTTCATGTCTGAAATCCACGAAGTGACGGATCAGATCTCTCAGATTCAACACTTCCGGTCTTCCGTTGACCAATGCGATGTTGTTAATACCGTATGAAGTCTGTAAAGAAGTGTACAGGAAAAGATTATTCAATACTACGTTAGGTATGGCATCTCTTTTCAGATCATACACAATACGCATACCTTCTCTGTCAGATTCATCGCGGATGTCAGCAATACCTTCGAGTTTTTTATCATTGATCAATTCCGCAGTTTTGGCAATAAGATTTGCCTTATTTACTTGATACGGAATTTCAGAAACAATGATTTGTGTTCTGCCGCTTTTCTGATCTTCTTCGATAATAGCTTTAGCTCTTACTTTTACCTTGCCACGACCTGTACGGAATCCTTCTTTTACTCCTTCCAGACCGTATATAATACCACCGGTAGGAAAATCCGGAGCCTTTACATAGTCCATCAGCTCTTCTACTGTGATATCATTATTCTCTACATAAGCGATGACACCATCGCAAACTTCTGTGAGATTGTGAGGCATCATATTGGTCGCCATACCTACTGCAATACCGGATGCACCATTGATAAGAAGTTGAGGGACTTTTGAAGGCATTACAGTCGGCTCCTGCAATGAATCGTCAAAGTTCAGCTGGAAATCGACAGTATCTTTGTCCAGATCTTCGAGCATTTCTTCAGCGATCTTTCTCAATCTTGCCTCTGTATAACGCATCGCTGCCGGGCTGTCACCATCTACTGAGCCAAAGTTACCCTGACCATCTACGAGCATATATCTCAGTGACCACTCCTGTGCCATACGTACCATCGTATCATAGACCGAGGAATCACCATGCGGGTGATATTTACCTAATACTTCCCCGACAATACGGGCAGATTTTTTATAAGGACGATTGGAGTAAACTCCCAGATCCTGCATACCATAAAGTACACGTCTGTGTACAGGTTTTAATCCGTCTCTCACATCCGGAAGAGCTCTTGAGACAATGACCGACATAGAATAATCTATGTAGGCAGTCTTCATTTCCTCTTCTATATTAATGGGAATGATTTTGGGGACGAGACTTTCTTCTTCAGCCATAATTTAATGGATTTTACAACCCGTAAAAATAACAAATTCATACCTCATTATTAAGTAAAGATTTCCACAATTCACCACAGGCGTGGATGTTGTTTAATTGGGACTATTGGAATCAGATAAGTTTTGAGAACAATATTCAGTTGAAAAGCCAGGTGAAAATAAATCAGTCTGCTTTTTTATAATATGTGCCTATGTAATCTGTTGATAAACATGTGATTATATCTGGTCTAAAGGAATTCTCTTCTTTTCATGACTGTTTTTAAATTGGGTGGGAGTCATGCCGGTTGTTTTTTTGAATTGATTACTCAGGTAAGATACACTGGAATAATTAAGCAGATCAGAGATTTCACTTAGGGTAAGCTCGTCATAAACGAGTAGCTCTTTGATACGTTCTATTTTTTGAGCAATAAAAAATTTTTCAATAGTGGTATTTTCGGCTTCGGAAAAGAGACTGGATAAGTAGCTATAATCATGGTTTAACTCTTGGAAAAGTATTTCTGAAAGATTGTATTTGATCTGGTTGTCCTGATGGTGTACAAGATGAATAATAATGCTTTTTATCTTTTCTATCATCCTGTTCTTTCTGTCATCTATTAGTTCAAATCCCAAAGATTCCAATTTTTCCTTGATAAATATTTTTTGTTCCGGAGTTAAACCGGTTTCAATTTCTACATCTCCCAGCTGAATGTTTTTTACAGATAATCCCATTTGTTGCAGGAAATCCTGAACAACCATGATGCAACGATCGCAAACCATATTTTTGATATACAGATGCATAGGACAGTATTTAAATTGTCTGCAAAATACTCAACAATAGAGTCGTATTTAAGTTTATTGTGTAATATTTTGAAAGTGTAGATTGTCAGAACGAAAGAGCTTTGCAAGCTTTGATAGCAGGAGTGATGCTCCGATAATAGCAAACGGCAGCCGAATTTTTATCAGACTGCCGTTTGCTAATATTGTAGATTATTTTATTGCTGTATAGCTGCTACTCCCGGTAGAACTTTGCCTTCGAAGAACTCCAGCATAGCACCGCCGCCGGTCGACACGAAGCTTACTTTGTCTGCTAATTTGAATAGATTAACTGCCGCTACAGAATCTCCGCCACCTACTAATGAGAAAGCTCCTGCTTCTGTGGCATCAGCTACTGCATAAGCGATAGCTTCAGTGCCTTTTCTGAACGCATCCATTTCAAAAACGCCCATTGGCCCGTTCCAGAGGATAGTTTTGGATGATTTGATGACAGATGAATATAGCTCAATAGTTTCAGGGCCTATATCTAATCCCATCCAGCCATCAGGTGTATTTTTTACGGAAGTGGTTTGAGTATTAGCTGCTGCATCAAATTTATCTGCAATTACATGATCCACCGGAATCAGCAATTGTACGCCTTTGTCTTTTGCTTTTTGTAAAACATCCAATGCTATATCCAGTTTGTCATCTTCACACAAGCTGTTGCCTATAGCATATCCCTGGGCTTTCAGGAATGTGTATGACATACCGCCACCGATGATGATATTGTCTGCTATTTCTAAAAGATTTTCAATGATGAGGATCTTATCAGAAACTTTTGCGCCGCCTAAAATAGCTGTAAAAGGTTTTGCAGGTGCTTTGATAACCTTCTCTGCATTTGCCACTTCTGCATTCATCAGATATCCGAAAGCTTTATTGCCGGCATCAAAATATTGTGCCACAATAGTCGTGCTGGCATGTGCTCTGTGAGCAGTACCGAAAGCATCGTTGATATAGATATCTCCTAATTTGGAAAGTTCTTTCGCAAAGTCAGTATCACCTTTTTCTTCTCCTTTATGGAAACGTGTATTTTCTACCAGTAAAACCTGTCCCGGTTGTAAAGCCCGGGCTTGTGCGATAATTTCTTCTCCGATACAATCGTTAGCAAAAGCTACATCAGTACCTAAAAGTTCTGAAAGTCTTTTGACCACATGTTTTAAAGTGAATTTTTCATAATCAACAGTTCCGTCCTCTTTCAGTTTTTTAAGCGGACGGCCTAAATGTGACATGAGCACCACGGCACCACCATCTTTTAATATTTTTTGAATGGTCGGTAAAGCAGCACGGATACGTGTGTCATCTGTGACTTCTAAAGTTTTTTTATCTAACGGAACATTAAAGTCCACTCTGATGAGTGCTTTTTTGCCTTCAAATTGGATATTGTCAATCTGACTCATGAAAGATGTATTATGTTAAAATTTTTGGGTCACAATTTAGCAACTTTTACAACTAATTCTGACAATCTGCTGGAATATCCGTATTCATTATCATACCAACCTACTATTTTACAGAAAGTATCTGTTACAAAAGCTGTCAATTCAGCATCGAAAATACAGGAATATGGATTGCTCACAATATCAGAAGATACCAATGGAGCTTCAGTATAGTCGAGGATTCCTTTTAATCTTCCTGATTCAGCAGCCTTTTTAAATACTGCATTTACAGTCTCTTTGTCTGCCGGATTGGATAGATTGACATATAATTCTGTCAAAGAACCAACCAGTACAGGTACTCTCATCGCTCCACCAATCAGTTTACCTTTCATTTCCGGGATGACAACTTCTACAGTTTTTGTAGCATTAGAGGTGGTAGGAGTGATATTCTCAGCGGCTGCACGTGCACGTCTGTAGTCAGATTTGTGGTTGCCGTCGTGCAGATTCTGGTCGCCTGTATATGCGTGGACAGTAGACATGATGGCACTTTCGATGCCGAAGTTTTCCTGCATGACCTGTATCATAGGAGCGAGACAGTTCGTAGTGCAGGATGCGTTAGATAGGACAGTATCTTCCGGAGTGATAATTTCGTCATTTACACCTAATACTATTGTCTTGGTTTTGGAATCAGCAGGCGCGGAAATAATAACTTTTTTAGCACCGGCTTGTATATGTTCGCTGGCTTTTTCACCATTTCTGGCTTTACCTGTACATTCGATAACAATATCTATATTATATTCTTTCCAGGGAAGAGATTTGAAATCAGCAATTGCGGTACAGATAACAGGCCGGTCATTGACAAAAATATTGTCATCATCGTGTGTAACCTCATGATTCCATTTCCCGTGCGCACTGTCATATTGTATCAGATGTGCAAGGATTTCGTTTTCAGCTAAATCATTGATAGCAACAATTTCTATATCAGGATGGTCGTACAGTAGCTTGAAAACTAATCTTCCAATTCTACCTAAACCGTTGATGGCAACACGTTTCATAAGCTTAGTATTTACTCTTCTTGTAAAGTTAGGAATTCGAAAATAAAATTGAAATTTCTTTTGTTGTGTGTTTGGAAAATAAAAATGAGTAAGTATATTTGCACTCGCTTAGCGAAAGCAGTAGCAAAGTTCTTTAAAATGGCCCGTTCGTCTATCGGTTAGGACTCAAGATTTTCATTCTTGCAAGAGGGGTTCGATTCCCCTACGGGCTACTACAAAAGTGGTAGCTTTTAGTTGTCATTTTTTAGTAATGTTGGCCCGTTCGTCTATCGGTTAGGACTCAAGATTTTCATTCTTGCAAGAGGGGTTCGATTCCCCTACGGGCTACCAACAATACTCCGAGCGATGGCCCGTTCGTCTAGGGGTAAGGACAGGAGATTTTCATTCTTCAAACAGGGGTTCGATTCCCCTACGGGCTACTCCGAAACCAATATTCCTTCCGTTTCATTTTTTCAGACTTTCTCATCTTGTGTGGGTAGATTTTTTTGAGTCATATTTCAGCATTTTTATTTGAGGGCTTAAAAAATAAAAAGATAAACAAGTCAGCCTTGTTTTATCTGTTTCTTACCTGATTTTGCTTAATTTGTCGGATTGGTAACAGAATTAGAGTAAGTAAGTTTCGTAAAACTATGATAATAGGTAAATTCAATAATTTGGTGGATATCAAAATGAAAATTGTCCGGATATGAGTTTACCTGTCAATATAGAAAGTCTGGTACATGGTAAGGCAGTAGAATGGGAACGTTTAGAGTTTAAACGTGGTTGGAATCCTGAAGAGATATCACATACATTATGTGCTTTTGCTAACGACCTCAATAATTGGGGTGGAGGTTATATCATTGTCGGTATAGAGGAAAATAAAGGACGGCCAGTTTTACCAGCTCATGGATTGCAAGAGGAACAGTTGGATCTTATACAAGGTGAAGTGGTCAGATTAAGCAATCAATTACAGCCCAATTACTTTCCTATAATTCAGCCTTATGACTTAAATGGTAAAAACATCTTGGTGCTTTGGTGCCCGGCAGGAGACAACCGACCATATTCTGCATTGAGTACACAAGGAAAAAACTCACAACGTCATCATTATGTGCGTCATGGCTCAAGAAGTGTTGTAGCCAGAGGCGAGGATTTGAGAAGATTGATGGAGCTGACTGCAAGAGTTCCTTTTGACGACCGTATTAACCATCAGGCGACTATAGAAGATTTGGATTTGGGTTTGATACAGGCTTTCTTGCAGGAAGTGAGAAGTGATTTATTGGAGGAAAGCAAGCATATCTCCATGGCAGAATTGACCCGGAATATGCTGATTGCAAAAGGTTCCGATGAAGATTTACGTCCTGTAAATGCTGGATTACTGTTTTTTAATAAACAACCCGAAAAATTCTTTTCAAGAACATGGATAGAGTTAATTATTCATCAGGATATCAGCGGGTCTAAATTTACCGAACATATTTTTAAAGGAGCTCTGCACCATCAATTACGTAGTGCATTAAACTTCCTGAAAACGAATATCATTGCTGAACATATAAAGAAAGTTCCGCATCAGGCAGAAGCCATTCGTTTTTATAATTTTCCATACGAGGCAGTAGAAGAAGCCTTGTCCAATGCTGTTTATCACAAAAGCTATGAGATAGGAAAACCGATAGAGGTGCAGGTGTGGCAGGATAAAATAGAGATATTAAGCTATCCGGGACCTGTTCCTCCGGTAGATGCTCAGATATTACAAAGTCAGCAGCGCATAGTTGCCAGAGATTACAGAAACAGACGTATAGGTGATTTTCTGAAAGAATTAGATCTTACAGAGGGGCGTGGGACTGGATTTCCTACCATATACAGAGCGATGGATAGGAATGGCTCACCGAAACCTGTATTTGAAACAGATACTCAAAGTACTTACTTTTTAGCTACGATTCCTGCGCATCCGTTAGTAGAAATTACTCCAAGTTATGATGAAGTTATTCCTTTTGCTATTAATAACTTAGATGATGTAATTGTTTTTATTAACGGAGCTACTAACGGAGCTACTAACGGAGCTACTGATGGAGTTCATGACGGGGGTGCTATCAGAGTTAGTGCTATTGTGGAGAGTGAAATTCATAATAGAGTACAAGAAGTATTACAACATTTAAAGGTTTGGATGAAGAGAGGTGATTTATTTGATAAAATGCAATTGACTAACCAATCTTTAAATAGAGAAAAATACTTAGACCCTTTATTAGCATTAGAGTTTATTGAAATGGAATATCCTGAAACTCCGACACATCCGAGGCAACGGTATAAAACTACTGCACTGGGAGAAAATCTTTTGAAGATCATTAGTTATAGATAAAGAAGTGATAGTAGCACGAAGAAATTAAATATATGCAGGAATTCGAAAATCGTCTCAGAAAAAATCTGAAGCATCTCCGTAAATGGGCAAAACGTCAGGGTATTTCCTGTTACCGGGTGTATGATCTGGATATTCCATCTTATCCTTTGTGTGTAGATATCTATGGCGATTATGTGCATGTAGCAGAATATAAGGCCAAACACGGAATGGACGAAGAGGAACATGCAGAGTGGCTGATGGGTAGTTTGCAGGTGATAGCATCCGTTCTTGAAGTCTCTATAGACAATATATTTCTCAAACTGCGTGAACGTCAGAAAGGTATTAAACAGTACGAAAAATTCTCTTACGAAAGTTTTGGCGACTGGGTGGATGAATCCGGGGCGAAACTCTGGGTGAATTTTACAGATTATCTCGATACAGGATTATTTCTCGATCACAGAAATACCAGAGCTTGGGTGAGGGCAGAAGCTCAGGGAAAAAGAGTATTGAATCTTTTTTCATATACAGGAGGGTTTTCCGTACAGGCTGCTATGGGTGGAGCAGTGCGGGTGGATACTGTAGATATGTCGCATACCTATCTCAACTGGGCTCAGAAAAACATGGAGAAAAATGGCTTTACCGATGAAAGCAGCTATCGATATCTTCGGGAGGATATTTTGCAGTGGCTTCCGGGGCCTCTAAAAGAGTATTATGACATCATCATTCTGGATCCGCCTACCTTTTCCAATAGTAAGAAGATGAAAGATATTCTGGATATTCAACAGGATCACGTGCAGTTAATCAAAAGAACATTACAAGCGCTAAAACCAGAGGGTGTTTTATATTTTAGTAATAATTTCAGAGGCTTCGAAATGGATGTAGAGGCTTTGAAAGGTATTAATGTTAAAGATGTTTCGAAGCAATCTGTCCCTGAGGATTTCAGGAATAAGGCTATTCATAAGTGTTATAGGATTACAAAATAGGTTGATAGTAATATTAAATTCCATTTGGTTAAAATGAAATCAAAATTTTCATGCCATTTTGAGATAATTAATTGCTAATGATAATACTGTAAGACATTCTATAAAAGACAATTCAATTTTGTTTAGATTGATTATAAATAGAATAATAATAGTTACTTTTGCGCTGGTTTTGTAATAACCTAAAAATGGATATACACAAAGTAATACTTTTTTATTTATTTATAATTGTCTGTATTCCTGTTGTTAAAGCTCAGGAAGTAGATAGTAGTAAAGTCGTTCCTCTTGATACTTCTACGGTTACTGTAAAGTCGGTATTCAGGAAAATTTTAGAACAGCCTTTTACTGTAACAAGTATTACTACGAATGATTTAAAGAACAAGGTAGCCGATGCCAAGTCTATTTTAGATAAAGTCCCTGGTATACGGGTAATGCAGAGCGGAGGTATGGGGTCTGATTTTAATCTGACACTCAATGGTTTTTCAGGACAGAATGTCAAAATATTTTTGGACGGAATTCCAATAGATCAGTATGGCTCTTCGTTCAATCTTAATAACATTTCTGTTAATTCCATTGATAGAATAGATATTTATAAAGGTGTCGTTCCTGTTGAATTGGGAACTGATGCTTTAGGTGGTGTAATCAATATAATAACTAATAAGAAAAAAAATCATCTTGATTTGTCTTATAGCTTCGGCTCGTTTAATACCCACCGGGCATCAGTTAACGGGTCGGTGTATAAGCCTGAAAGCGGGTGGGTACTTCGGGGAAGCGCTAACTACAATTATTCTAAGAACAATTATAAAGTCTATGTACCCATTGTTCGGAATAATATGATTGAAAAATATGAGAATGTACGTCGTTTTCACGACCGCTATTATTCCGGTAATATCCAGCTGGAAACAGGTGTGATGTTTAAGCGATATGCCGATCAGTTATTATTTGGAGTGATAGCTTCAGCAGATGACCAGCAGGTACAGCACGGCAACACAATGAGTACTGTGTATGGCGGTATTATTCGTAATAGCAAGAACATAGCCGGCTCAGTGAAATATATTAAGAAGGATATTTTTACGGATGGTCTTGACATCAGTTCGTATGTTTCTTACAATGCCCAGCGCTCAAATATTATCGATAGCTTGCAGGGAGTAACATACAATTGGTTAGGCGAAACTACTGTGGATACAGGTTCTAATCTCGGAGAGCTGTCCAGAAACTATTCCACTTATAATAATAAAGTATTGAACTTAGGTGTCAATCTTGGGTATAGAATTAATACCAATCATTCTTTAAGTGCAAATTACCAGTTCATCAACTATCATAGAAATGTTTATGATAAGTTTAATCCAAATAAAGTTGAAAATAATTTTCCTAAAGCCTTATCAAAAGGAACTGTAGGATTGGGCTATAACGCCAATTTTTTTAAAATTTGGAAGACTTCGTTCTTTGGTAAGTTTTATTCATTGCAGGCAAAAGGTGATAAGCTTGTTGATTTTGCATTGCCTACACAGCGTACTGATGTCTATAAATCCAATAAAACGAATGTTGGATATGGTGTAGCTTCTACTATTTTTCCTTTGGAAGGTTTTCAGCTGAAAGTTTCTTATGAATCTTCTGTCCGGATGCCATTGCCGGATGAAATTTTTGGAGACGGGTTATTTATTACTGCCAACATAGATTTGAATCCGGAAAGAAGCCACAACTTCAATTTTACTTTTCTGTATGATTTACCTGTATGGAAAAAGAATAAATTATCATTTGGAAGCAGCTTTATCTTCCGAAATGCCCGGGATCTTATTTACAGAGTTGCTACGATAGCAAGTCCGATTACACATTATGGAAATATCAGTGATGCCAGAACACTCGGAGTGGAAGGTAATATCGGTTATAAGTGGAATAATCTTTTCCATATCAATGCAAATATTACTTATCAGAATATTACTGATCAGTCTGACTTTATATACGTGAACTCTACCACGAATGGTGGTCGCCAGACGAATTATCAAAAAGGATTTAGAATACCTAATATTCCTTTCCTTTTTGGAAACACTACTGTAGGATTTAACTTTAAAAATGTAGGATTGAAAGAAAGTACACTAGGTATTAATTATATTTTCAATTTTGTGGATGAGTATTTTCTAACCTGGTCAGAATTAGGAGATAAGAACACTAAAAAAGTTATTCCAAAGCAATCTTCTCATGATATTGAAGCCGTTTATACCGTTAAAAATGGTAAATACAACATTAGCTTAGAATGCTTAAATGTCGGCAACCAAAAGCTCTATGACAAATTTTACCTCCAAAAGCCTGGGCGGTCTTTCTTTGTAAAACTTAGATACACGCTTTAAAAATATTTTTCACCAGTTAAACAACTTAACATTATGTTAAAAATTAAAAAAATTTCTTCCTGGGCAACTGTTGCCCTATTCAGTGCAATTGCAACATTTTCTTGCAAAAAAAGCGAGAATCCGGTAGATGAAATACCTGTAGAAAAACCATATATCGTAACAATGGCTTATGCACCGGCATCTGGTTTTGATTATTCTTATTACACAGTACCTTTTGCAGATATTATGACCACTGCATTGAATGCAAAAGGGCAGGGCACAGAGCAGGTTGGATATTTTGATTATACCAAAATCAACAACACTATCTATGCAATCGGTGGTCTGGATGATGTCAAAGTTACAGCAATACAACAGGATGCTAAATCCAATCTAAAAGAAGTGGGAAGCTCAACTTTTCCAAAAGCAATTTCGGATCTGGTAGAAGCAGATGAAAATAACCTTTTAGGTGTTTCTGTTGACCGTACTTCTAATGTTATCAGCTTTTATCAGATCGCTAAAAATACCATTACCGTAGCAAAAAGTGTAAGCAATCCCGTATCGGATATTACTTCTGCAACTGATGTCGGTCTTGAGTTTACAGGCCTTGCTGTAGTAGGCGACAAAGTATTTTTGAGTTATTATTACATTGATCCGATTAACTATACTTCACCTAATACAGATCAGGCAGAAATTGCGGTTTATTCTTATCCTGGATTAGAGTTTCAGAAAGTTATCACAGACAGTCGTGTTGGTCCGGTAGGCGGATTTAATGTAAAAGGTGGTCTTGTGAAAGATGAGAGTGGCAACGTATATGCTATTTCTACTTCTAATCCGGCAAATGGATATTCCAAATCTACAAAACCTGCTGGTGTACTTAAAATTGCTAATGGAACATCTACTTTCGATACAGAATATTTCTGGGAAATGACTGACGGAGAGATCCTTACTCATGCCAGATATATAAGTGGTGGTAATGCATTTGCAAAAATCAATGCAACAGAGAGAAGTTCACAAGCTGCCTGGACTGACGGTTCGCTAAAAGCTGCAGTTGTGAATTTTAACAGTAAATCCATCAACTACATTGGCGGTATTCCTGCCCATAATGGAGATGCAAGAAGATTGGCTGTATTGATCGATGGAGATAATGCTTACCTACCTGTAAATGATGGAACAAACATCTATATATACAAAGCCGACCTGAAAGCACTTACTGCAACAAGAGGTGCTCAGGCACAGTCCAGTTTTGTAGCAGGTGTTTTCAAATACTAAAATTATTTTATTTTAATCATCAGACAGCTTAGTGTTTTTGCTAAGCTGTTTTTAATTTAAAGAGATGGAGAAAAATACTCCTCAGCGAAAGAAAGTACTCCTGAAAAAAAGTCTGTTCCGCCGTATCAACGATTGGTTGCATCTTTGGTTGGGACTTGTAACTGGTATAGTAGTATTTATAGTAAGTTTTACAGGGTGTATTTATGTTTTCCAGAAAGAGATAAAAGATTATTTTGAACCATGGAGGTTTGTAGAGGTACGCAATGCCGCCTTTGTTCCACCATCAAAAATTGTTGCTGCTGCTAAAGAAATATTTCCCGATAAAAAGCCAACCGGACTTACTTATGCTCCAAAAAATGAAGCAGCTGCAGTGGGTTTTGAAGGGATGGAAAACGGTAAGCACAGCTTCTCTGTCGTTTTTCTGAATCCTTATGATGCACAAGTACTGAAGCATCATACCTGGGGTGAAAATTTTGATTTCTTTAAATTTATCATTGATGGCCATAGGGCTCTTTGGTTGCCTTACAATATTGGCCGCCCGATTGTGGGAGTCTGCACATTAATTTTCATTTTAATGGTGATTAGTGGCTTGGTCATGTGGTGGCCTAAAAAGTGGAAAAAAAGTCATTTGAATCAGGCATTTAAAATAAAGTTTAATGCAAGTTTCAAACGGGTTAACTATGATCTTCATAATGTTTTAGGTTTTTACAGCTTTATTTTGGCACTTGTCATTGCCATCACGGGTTTAGTGTGGAGTTTCCAATGGTTTCAAAAAGGATTTTATTTTGTTACTTCCGGCGGAGAAACATTTTCCGAGCATAGCCATCCGCATTCGGATGAATCCGGATACTATGAAGGATTTAATGTATCGGATAATATCGATAAAGCCTGGTATTTTGTAATGAGAGAGATAGGTGAGGTGAAAGGTGGTATGTATATATCTCCCGAAATTAGTGATAAAGATGACCCGATAGAAATTGCAGTCTTTAATCTGTACGGAAAATATTATGATCAGAATGACTATTTTTTTGACCAATATACCATGCAGCCATTGCGTCAAAAAGGAGATCGTTACAGAGAATCAAATATGGCAGATAAGCTTTCTATGCTTAATTATGATATTCATACAGGTGCTGTTTGGGGACTTCCGGGAAAACTACTGGCGTTTTTTATCAGCTTAATATGTGCAAGCCTTCCCATAACGGGATTTTTGGTTTGGTGGGGAAAAGGAGCAAAGTAAATTAGGAAGAACAATATTTTATAGTTTGAAACATTATGAATTAAATGGATGCATTTAGTCGGTTTATAAACTGTTTATTTTAATATCTTAATAGATGAAAATGAGATTATTGTTAACTGTTTTTTCTTTTTGCTTTGTGAGCTTTTTATGGGCAAACGATGAAAAGGTTCTTTATGATGCAGTTTTAAAAAATATTCATAATGATGTATCGAACAGTGAAATTTCCAGATCAATTCACAAGTCAACTTTATATACATTGGTGCTGAAAAACAGGAGATGTCTGCAGGATTCATATCTTTTGCGTTTGCTGGATGATGGGAGGGTAAATGGATTGAATTACAAGATAAGAGATGAAAAATTTGATTTAAAATGTAAAGTAGCAGATATAGACCAAGGGAAATTAAACACCAACTCGGTGGTCAGATTGTGCGATTGGTCTCAGTATGGAGAATATAACTTTAATCTGTTTGAGATGACTAATTACAAATATGAATATATAGTATTGGTCAGAGTTGAGTTTACAGAAATTAAAATACAAGATAATTTTGCAGTCGTGGTAGCTTTAGTCAAAGTTGGAAATGGTTCTATTAGAGCTGGTAATGCTTATTTGTTTGAGTTTGAAAAAGGAAGTTACTGGCAATTGAAAAATAAATTTTTAGTAGAATAGTATCTTACTTTAGTTTAATTTAATAGTTTGAAAAAATTATTTGTGTAGGTATGAATGATATCAGTGAAAAATCCATATTGATTCAGAAAATCATCAGAGTTCTGAAAGTCAACCCGTCTAAGTATTCCTTTCTGGAAAGATTAGAAGTAGAAGAGCTCAGTGAACTGAATGATGGAATTCAGGATGCTCTTTTCAGTGACCAGGCAGAGCATTGGATCCGGGTGGCCAAAGTGGTGAAATATTTTCCCAATTACATGAATGCAAAAATTTCGGAGCAGGTACTCGGGGCGTATATCACGGCAAATATCTGTTATCATGTGGAAACAAAGGATTTGGTCGGTATTGCAAAACACTTATCTATTCCATTTCTGGGAGAAGTAGCAGAAAATATTATTCCTGCAAAATCATACAGGATTGTCAATGAAATGCCGATATCTACGGTGCAGAAAGTGACAGAATATCTAATGAAAAAGGAACAGCATTTTGTAGTGGCCTCTTTTATAGAGGTAGTAGAGCGCAGGAGATTGACAGAATTGATAGATGCTATTCAGAAAGAAAGCGATTTGATTAAATGTTCAGAATTTATCCGTAATGCAGAATTGCTGAAAGATATTTTTCTCAGCTTTTCTGTTAGCCGTCAAACCAGGATGCTGCAAACTGCCGTACAGATAAAAAAAGAAGGAGTGATCATCAAAACCTTACAACAAATAGGGGAGAGAGAGAGGGATAATATTATCAATAATTTTCTTAAAATGAATCCTCAGGGAGCAGCAGCTTTTATCGAAAGACCCGGATGAGATCCTGAATTAAAAACCGGGCACTATTTATAGCAAGTAGCTGTTAATTTTATTGAGAAATCAATTTTTTATAATAAAGTTTATACAATGTGTATTTCAGGACAATATTTATTAATAATTATTGCCTGTTAGTGTGTTGTTTTTGAGAAATTGATAAGAGAAAATATAGTGTTGAATGGAGAATTCATTGATAAACGATGACTATTTATTTCATTCTCTCAAAATAATTCTATTTTTAAGCGCTAACATTATTGGATAATAAAAATCAGAATTATAAATGTTTCAATCGATAAGAAAGTATGGATGGGTCGCGTCATTTGCTGTAGCAGCAATATCGGTGTCATGCTCAAGTGGTGGAAGTAAAGGCGGCGATCGTCAGACAGTAGTGATTCATTCCATGTCAGAACCTGAGAACTTAAATCCATTTACGTCCAGTGACGCACAGGCAACGCAAATGAAATTGAATATTTTTCAGAGATTATTACAATATGATTTTGAAACAATGGATCTGGTACCCGTTCTGGCTCAGGGTAAGCCTGAAGTAAAACCAGAAGGAAAGGGATTTTCACTGACTTTTAAATTAAGACCGGAAGCACGATGGGATAATGGGGAGCCAGTTACCGTCAATGACGTAGTTTTTTCTTTAAAATCGCTTCTTTGTCCGAAGGTGAAATCTGATGCAGCTAAATCAGGATTTGATTTTGTAGATGATATCATATTGTATGAAGAGGATCCGTTGAAATTTACCGTTCTGACAAAAGAACCAAATATTCAGGCTGATCATGTAATCGGTTACGACTTGCTGATTATTCCGGAATACATTTTTGATGCTAAGAAGGTCCTTAGAAATTTCCCGGTAAAAAATTTTACAAATCCAACTGAAGAGTTTATTAATGATCCCAAGATCAAAGAATTTGCTGATGTCTTTAACTCTGATGAATATAGCCGTTCTCCCGAAAAAATCATTGGCTCAGGAGCATACAAGCTGGCACAATGGCAAACCCAGCAAAGAGTGATTCTGGAAAGAAAAGAAAACTGGTGGGGCGATCAGCTGAAAGGTCAGAATATGTTCTTTGATATTCATGCCAAAAGACTGGTGTATGAAGTGATCAACGACCCTAATACAGCTATTACTGCACTGAAAGCAGGCAAGCTGGATGTGATGTATGTGACAAATGTGAAAGATTATATTGATCTGGATAAATCTGAAAAAGTAAAACAAAACTTTATCAAATCAGAACCGGATATGTTGTCATACCAATACATCGGATTGAATGTAAGAGATAAAATGTTGTCTGATAAGAGAGTCAGACAGGCGATTGCACATCTGGTAGATGTAGATCAGGTCAATCAGCAAATTCTTTATGGAAAAGGTAAAAAAACTGTAGGCCCGATTCTGCCTTATAATAAAGATGCCTATGCTTCAGAATTGCCTTTGTACGATTATAATCCGGAAAAGGCTAAAAAACTTTTAACTGAAGCAGGTTGGAAAGATACAGATGGAGACGGAATCTTAGATAAGGTGATCGATGGCCAGAAAACTCCTTTGAAATTAACTTATTCATACAATCAGGGGAATGCGTTAAGAGGATCTGTGGGATTGATGTTCCAGAATTCATTAAAACAGGCAGGTATCGGTGTAGAAGTCAGATCTATAGACTGGACTAAATATCTGGAAGATCTGAAACAACAGAAAATTCAGGTATTCTATGGTGCATGGGTGATGAGTCCGCGTGCTGATGATCCCAAGCAATTATGGCATACAGAATCCAGAAACGGAGGTTCTAATTATACCGGGTTTGGAAACAGCAAAACTGATGCATTGATTTATCAGATCAGAGGAGAGCTGGATGTAGAAAAGAGAAACAAGCTTTATCATGAATGGCAGACTATTCTTCATGAGGAAGTGCCTTATATTTTCATGTATATTCAGCCGTTCAGAAATGTTGTCAACAAGCGTTTTGAGAATATTCACGAATCGTCTGTTTATCCGGGATATTACGAAGCCGGCTTTAAGGTAAAAGATGCTGAATAGTAGAAGATAGAGAAGTATGCTGCAATATATTGTCAAGAGAATACTCATCTTTATTCCCACGCTGTTTGTGATCTCACTGATCACATTCATGCTGAGTGTGAGTGTGCCGGGCGATCCGGTCGAGCAGATGCTGGGAGGTGGAGGTAGTGCCGGTGAGATAGGACAGTCGTCTTCCAGGTTAGCTTCAGAAAGAGCTTATATAGATAAGAGAAAAGAGCTTGGACTGGATTTGCCAATATTTTATGTAAGCTTGAGCAATGCTGCAATGCCGGATTCTTTGCATAGAATTCATAGGAAACAGCATAAGGCTAATCTTGAAAATCTGATTCAGCTGTATGGCAACTGGCCGGAAATTGAAAAGTATTATCATACTGTTCAAAAACTGGATCTGGCGATTGCCGATCTTGCAGTAGATAGCCTGAATGCAGATGCAAGAATAGGTATGAGGGATGAAGTGTTTGTGTTAAGCAACCAGTCTGATCCCAAACGAATTGAATCCGGTTTCAATAAGATGAATCGCTACATGGCAGAGGCTCCTTCCATGCAGACAATAGCAAAGGAATATAAAGAGGTGTCCGCATCTTATCAAAGCATGCTGGACCATGCTATGCCTGAAAAAAATTATATTCCTGCTATTCACTTTTATGGTACGCAAAATCAATATCATCAGTGGATCACTAAATTTTTAACAGGTGATTTCGGAATATCTTATCAGGACGGGAGACCTGTAAAAGAAGCTGTATGGACAGCTGTCGGCAAAACTTTGCTGATCAGTATTATCTCTATTGTATTAACTTATCTGATTGCAGTACCTATCGGAGTGTACAGCGCTAAAAACAGAAACAGTACTTCCGATCAGATCATCACTACAATGTTATTTATTCTGTATTCATTGCCAAGCTTCTGGGTAGCTACCTTGCTGATTACATTTTTTGGTGGTGGTGACTTTTTCGACTGGTTTCCGACTTTCGGATTGGGAAATGAATATGATACATTCTGGGTAAAGGCGCATCATTATGTACTGCCGGTATTCTGCTGGACTTATGGTGGTCTGGCGTTTGTATCCAGGCAAATGAGAGGAGCTATGATCAATACACTTTCGCAGGATTATATCAGAACTTCACGCGCCAAAGGCGTTTCTGAATCGGGCGTACTTTGGAAGCATGCATTTAAAAACTCTTTACTTCCGGTGATTACCTTATTTGCCAGTGTTTTTCCTTTAGCAATCAGTGGTTCCATAGCTTTGGAGATCATTTTTAATATATCCGGAATGGGAAAATTAGCTTACGATGCTTTAATTGCCCGCAACTATCCGATGGTATACACTGTGGTGATGTTTTCAGCTATTGTGACCATGTTAGGATATCTGGTAGCGGATATATGCTATGCATTGGTGGATCCCCGTATTTCTTATTCAAGTAAAAAATAAATATGGAACCAGTACAATTGAAGCAGGACTACTGGTCGTATGTAAAACGCCAGTTTAAGAAAAATAAAAGAGCTGTATTCTCTGCATGGATGGTGTTTTTTCTGGCATTGATTGCTCTTTTTGCTGATTTCATTGCCAATGAGAAGCCTATCGCATTCAAAGATGAGCAGGGGTGGCACTATCCGGTATTGAAAGAGTATGGAGTGATGGCAGGCCTTACCAAATGGCCGGCAGAATGGGTGACTATGCGCTGGAGTGAGCAAAAATTTGAATCGGCAATTTATCCGTTGATTCCGTATTCGCCATCTACGCAGGATTATAAAAATGCACAGTTTACAAGTCCGTTTGATAAGCAGAATATTGAATCTGAAAGATGGAGACATTGGTTGGGTACAGAAGAATTGGGTAGAGATATTCTTTCTGCAATGATTCATGGTACCCGTATTGCATTTATGGTAGGATTGGTGTCTATGTTTTTAGCCACGGTGATAGGAGTTGTTCTGGGTGCTTTGGCAGGATTTTTTGGAGATGACCGTATGAAATTTAGTCGGGTGAGTCTGATATTAGGTGCTTTTTTCGCTATACCAGCCTATTTTTATTCATTACAATCCAGAACACATATTCTTTCTGAGGCAATAGCAGAATCGTTTGGAAGATTTTTGCTGCAGTTAATCATCAGTATATTGATTTTGTCAGTATTTATCGGATTAATCTGGTTATTGGGTTTACCATTGAAAAAAATCAGCTGGTTCGGTCAGAAAATCAGTATCCCGATAGATATTATTATCCAGAGAATCATAGAAATACTGGTTTCTATTCCAAAATTATTCCTCATCATTGCTATTGTAGCGATTGCCAAACCTTCTATTATGCTGGTGATGGCTGTTATCGGTCTGACCTCCTGGACAGAGATTGCCAGATTTATCAGGGCAGAATTGTTGAAGGTTCGCAATTTAGAGTATATTGAAGCATCCCATGCACTGGGTTATTCAAATATGAGAACGCTTTTTAAGCATGCGATACCGAACGCAATTTCTCCTGTGTTGATAGCAGTAGCATTTGGAATTGCATCAGCTATACTTGTGGAAGGATTTTTGTCGTTTATAGGAATAGGAATTCCTCCGGAAGTATTGACATGGGGTAAATTGTTGTCGTTGTCAAGAAGTGCTCCCTGGTGGTTTGCAATAGCACCTGGTTTTGCGATCTTTTTAGTAGTTACATTGTTTAATCTGCTGGGAGAAGGTCTGACAGATGCATTGGATCCGAGACAAAAGAAATAATAAACCTTATATTTGACTATGCTGAAAAGATGGTTGCTTTGCTGGATATTGATAAGTTCGTTCTCTTTGGGATGGACTCAGGAAATGAAAATTTCTGCCCCGGTCAAATTGCCTTCCAAGTTGTCAGAATATGAGATTTTAGGGAAAAATTACAACGG
The DNA here is from genome assembly GCA_037189845.1 of bacterium. GTDB lineage: Bacteria > Bacteroidota > Bacteroidia > Chitinophagales > JADIYW01 > JAMLHH01. The sequence goes on along the minus strand of JBBCIS010000008.1, from coordinate 615,255 downwards.
GATATTTGTTCATTATTACAGCAGCAATAAGAGCGAGATAGAGTTCTTTAATCATCAGCTGCGTTCAGTAATGAGAAAAGAGCTGAACCTGAAAGACAGAGATACAAGGCTGGAATCCGTATTATTGAGAGATAAGGGCGGAGTTGTGTTTTACTCTCAGAACCTGAATGGAATTCAGTATCTGAAGGCGAGATGGTTATCCGAATATCTGGAAACTTCTACTCAATCCATCACTTTAGATAGTATCAGTAAAAACAGAAATATTGGATTTGAGCCGTTTTATATCAAGCAGTCGAATAACCGCCAATACTACGTGTATTTTTCCATTTTTAACGAGCGGGACAAATTATCCGTTAAGTATCAGATACTGGATGCAGAGCTGCAACCGGTAGATAATGGTGTATTCGAAAACCTGCAGAGAGATGTGGTTCTGAAGAGCTTTAAAATCAGTGATCAGGGAGTGGTATATGCTGTGGTGGCTCGTCAGATCAAAGGTTCTGACCCCAACGAGTATATCTATGACGAGATCTATTCTTTTGTGTATGATCCACAAACGAAGAATGGCATACAGCAAACTTCCCGGAGTGAAGGCTTTCGGTATAAAAACATTGTAACGGAAATAGATAATATAACGGGAAAGGCTTATTCAGTAGCTAATTACAGAAACTCTAATAATACGGATGATATTGGTATTGTGATGATGAATAGTGAAAGCAACAGTACTGATAACTTTCAATACAGATTTCCTTTTACCAAAGAGGCAATGGCAACTATGCATTCTTATGAGGCCAAGGACTGGAGAGATCAGGCCATGATTATTCGTCCCAAAAGAGTCATTCCTCAAAGCGACGGTGGTTGCCTGGTGATTTCTGAAGGCCAGTATCAATATACACGGGTTGTCAGAACTAATCCGTATAATTATTATTCATACATGTATGGGAATCTCTCGACGAGAGTGTACGATCAGAATCATTATTTTGATATTACAACAGTTTCCATAGACAATAAGGGAAAAGTTAACTGGAGTGTAGTAATGCCCAAAATGCAGATAACAGAAGGTGACGGAGGATTGTATTCATCATTTGTGATGTTTGAATCCAATAATCTTTTGAAGTTTTTGTTCAATGAGGATATCTATTCCAATGGTAATTTTGTCGAGTATAACCTGAATCCGGCAGGAGTTACTCAAAGAAACAGTGTTCTGAATTCTGAAAAAGATGCGCTTGTATTAATACCTCAAAAAGGATTGCAAATATCTGAAACAGAAATTATCATCCCTAGCGAGCAAAAGCGTAACTTGCAACTTGTATTATTCAAATATTAGTTGACGTGCTAAGTCTTTTTCGAAACCAGCAACCTTTCTCATTACTGATACTATTGGTCATTCTGGTGGCCACCCGCTTACCTTTTCTGGCTACCGGATTTGGAGATGCAGAAGCTCCTTATTTAGGGATTTCTGTAGGCAGTTATACTTTATCTGTATTTCTGGCAATGTTGCTCTCTTTTGCACAGGCGGTATGGATCAATACAATTTTTTCCAACGGACAATTTATGGAGGAAAAAACAGTAGTTCCTGCATTGATCTGGATACTGTTGACCAGTATGGATAAGGGATTTCTCCTCATAGGATTTCCTTTGCTCAGCACAACGATATTATTGATGGTCCTGCACATATTTATTCATGTACCTGCAAATATTATTTCCAGGCAGCAATGTTTTCATATAGGGTTATTAGCCGGAATTATCATACTGATGCATCCGCCTTTTATTGTGTTTCTGCCATTTCTGCTGGCGATTATTTATAACATGAATACACTCGGACTGAGAGAATATTTTGTGTTTGTTCTGGGTATTCTGATGATCATATTCTGGGTATGGAGCTATGCATTTATCACAGATCAGTCATTGTTATGGATTAACAGGCTGGTAGATCAGTTCGGGGTTCCGTTTCATAAGATCAACCTGTACGAAGGCATTACCTGGGTAATTATCGGATCGTTTTGTATTGGTGGCTTTGTTGGATTGTTTACATTAATGAGATCAGCCTCTGCAAAAAGAAAGAAAAATGTACGTACGCTTTTAGTTTTTACTTTAGGTATCATCCTGACTTTTTTGTTTTCAGCCAACTGGGATTTCAGCAATATTCTGATGGTGCTGATGCCATTGTCCTTCCTGATTTCGATATCTCTGTTAATAATTCATAAAATAAAAATTGCCGAAGTCCTATTTGGTATATTCGTTTTAACAATACTAGGATCCATCCTGTTAAGGTTGTTGGATGTTTTCTGATATTGTATAAAGTCAGGATAATTAAAATAGATTATGATAAAGAACATTGTTCAGAGCTGTATATATTTTTTTAGTGTTTTTTTATTAGCCACGAATGTCGTCTATGCGCAGTTTGATCATCCGGTAAAATGGACAGTTACCGCAAAACCAATAGATCACGAAACGTACGATATCAATATCACTGCAAAAATTGAAAATGGCTACTATATTTATAGTCATGATATGTCCCCTGATATAGGACCTCTGCCAGCTTCAATACATATTGATGATTCAAAAGACTACAGTAAGGTCGGAAAGCTGTCTTTTATCGGTCAGAAAAAAGTAACATTTGAAGAAGTATGGGGTGCGGAAACTTCTAAATTTTATAAGTCAGTCACATTTGTACAGAGGGTAAAACTGCTCAAGGATGAAGTCGTTCTTAAAGGTTTTTATGAGGCTTCGGCTTGTAAAGAATTGTGTTCTCCTCCGGACGGCGATGAGTTTCAGTTGAAGTTAACAAAAAGACCTCCACCTACAGAAGCTAATGATACATCATCTACAAGTAAATCCAATGAAGATACTTCTGCAGGAGACATCGTTGTGGCAGAAACTATAGTTGAAACAGGTGAAGATACTTATCAGTCAGATATCGCTTTCAATTGGGATAAGGCTAATACAACCTGTGTGGAGTCTGATGAAGCCAAAGGCGGATTGTGGCTTATTTTTACTTTAGGCTTTTTGGGAGGACTGATAGCATTGCTTACACCATGTGTTTTCCCGATGATACCTTTGACGGTCAGCTTTTTTACAAAAGGTGGAAAAGATAGAAAACAAGGTGTCAGACAAGCTGGTTTGTACGGGATCTCTATTGTACTGATCTATGTGCTGTTAGGATTGTCTATCACTTTATTATTCGGTGCAGATGCATTGAATATATTGAGTACCAGTGCGTTTTTTAATCTGTTGTTCTTTGCAATATTTATCGTTTTTGCACTTTCGTTCTTCGGATTGTTTGAAATCACTTTACCCTCATCGTGGGCAAATAAAACAGATCAGCTTTCAGGTAAAGGCGGTTTCATAGGAATCTTCTTTATGGCTTTTACACTGGCTCTGGTATCTTTTTCCTGTACGGGACCGATTATCGGTTCATTGCTGGTGCAGGCGGCTACAGATATCGGTCCGTCTATAGGGATTTTTAAAGTAAAGCCTATTGTGGGTATGCTGGGTTTCTCTATAGCTTTGGCATTACCTTTTACTTTGTTTGCATTATTTCCCCAGGGATTGAAGGAATTGCCTAAGTCCGGTGGCTGGTTGGGTAAGGTGAAAGTTATATTGGGTTTATTGGAATTAGCTTTTGCATTCAAATTCTTGTCGGTAGTCGATTTGACCAGAGGTTGGGGGATTCTTCGCTGGGAATTGTTCATGGGGATCTGGATCATCATATTCCTGATTACCGGATTTTATGCGTTGGGACTATTCAGTAAGATTAAAACGCCTAATGTCATCAGGATTTTTGGTATAGCCTGTATAGCTTTTGCTTTGTATATGTTGAAAAACACAGTTACATATCAACCAATTCCTTTGCTGAGCGGTTTAGCTCCGACTACACACTATAACTTTTTTAATCATGATATAAAAGAGGTGGCTGATACTAAAGATTTTGCTGAAGCAATAAAAATGGCCAAAGCTCAGAACAAGCCGGTTTTTATTGATTTTACCGGGTATGGCTGTGTGAATTGCAGAGAAATGGAGGAACAGGTCTGGATTGAAAAGGATATTGAAAAGCTGATGGATCAGTACATCATTGTATCTCTATATGTAGACGACAGAACAGCATTGCCTGAATCTGAACAATATAACTCCTCTGTAACCGGTAAGCTGAAAAAGATCAAAACAGTAGGGAATAAATGGACCGATTTTGAAATCAGGCATTTCAGTAAGGCTTCGCAACCCTACTATGTGATTGCAGATGCAGATTTCAATATTTTGAATACACCTGTGAGCTACACAGATGCAAAAACTTTCAGGAAGTTTTTGGAATGCGGACTGGAGGAATTCAGGAAGTAGGAGATAGGGGTATGCACAATACCTCCCTATAAAGATTACAGAGATCTTCTCCATATACAAATATTGTGTATAATGAAGATAACCTGCTGATTGTGAAGGACAGAAAAGCTGTCTTGAAAATTACATACCTCTTATAAACAGATCTTTGAAAATACTTCAAGGACTTCTGAATATGCAATTTAATTATGTTTTATATATTGTTATAGGTAATATTGATTTAACATAATTTATTTGTTGATGGAGATATTACTATGCTTCAATGGCAACTTTTTAATGTAAACCGGGGTATATAATAGCAATAACTAAAAATCTGACTTATGGAATTGCATTTAAATAACAGACATTCAGATGTGACAAGAATTCCTTTTTTAAAGGGAGCAATCATCATAACATGGGGTTTACTGGCATTGTTTTTATTCCAGTCAGCTCCGTTTTTTTTAATAAAGTCGTTCGGAGTATTAAATCTGATAGTGGGGACTTTAACAGTGTGGTATGCACTGAGACATCTTGATTTAAAGATCTCCAGACAATGGCTTCTCCTGGAAGCAGGAGTTGAGCTGGTTGCTGGTATTGTATTTACATTTATTGCCGCAACTCTTAACGAATTTTTCCATTATATGGGGATAGGAATATTTTTTATTATTATCCTGCAGTTTATTTACGGATATGCTCTTTTAAACTCAGGAGAGTATAATCTTGTGAATTTAATGATGCGGTTTTTGACCTTATTTACCGGAGCTGCTATAGGAATTGTACTTTTTTCATCTATGATACCCTACGATAAAGCATTTTTAATTATCGGACTTTTTTCTATACTATATGGAAGCATTAATATTCAGTATGGTCTGCAAGCTAAAAATGCTGTTCTTGGGAAAATAAAGTAACAGCAAAAAATTACTGATTAGTCTGGTACTTCATACCGGACAATGGTATAAGATCGCTTTCTGATATCGTTAAAGAATACTTTGTGATTCTCTAAATATCCTGTTCTGTATCAAAGTTTTCTAAGTATTCTGCAACTCTTTTTACAAACATTCCGCCCAGAGCTCCATCTACTACTCTGTGGTCATAGGTATGTGAAAGATACATCATGTGCCGGATGGCGATGACGTCTCCGTCGGGTGTTTCCAGTACCACTGGTTTTTTAGTGATAGCTCCCACAGCCATGATGGCTACCTGCGGTTGTGGGATAATAGGAGTACCGAGTATATTGCCAAATGTGCCGATATTGGAAATCGTATAAGTACCGCCTTCGATATCGCCTGCTGTCAGCTGATTGGCTCTTGCTTTACCTGCCAGCTGCTGTATGGAGGCTGATAATCCCATCAGATTCATTCTGTCAGCATTTTTAATTACGGGTACGATCAGGTTGCCTGAAGGAAGTGCTGTAGCGATGCCAACATTGATATTTTTCTTTTTGATGATTTTATCCCCGTCCACAGAAACATTGATCATAGGGAAATCTTTAATGGCTTTTGCTATTGCTTCAGTGAAGACCGGCATATAGGTCAGGTTAAAACCCTCACGCTTTTTAAAGGCATCTTTGTGCTTTTCTCTCCATTTGACGATATGAGTCATGTCTACTTCTACAAAAGAAGAAACGTGGGCAGATATACGTCTGGATTCCACCATATTTTTGGCGATGAGCTTACGCATTCTGTCCATTTCTATGATTTCATCCTGTCCTGAGGAGGCAGCCGGTATAACCGTTGCCGGAAGATTTTTACTTTCCTGCTTTTGGACTGGTTTAGTGCTGGAAGGAGCTGGTGCCGAACTTCTGTTTTGCAGATATTTCAATACGTCTTCTTTAGTAACTCTGCCTTCTGCTCCTGTCCCTTTGATAGTGTCCAGCTCAGCAGAAGATATACCTTCTGTCCTGGCGATATTCAGTACCAGCGGGCTGTAAAATCTGGAGGAATTCTCTTGCGGAGTATCAGCCTGAACAGGTGCAGGAGTCGGAACATATGGCACTGTAGCTTCCTCAGGTTCTGCTTTATCTTGCTCTTCAGAAGTGGATTCTTCTTTCTGAATTTCAGGTTCTTCAGAAGTTTTAATCTCTTCCGTTGCGACAGATGGAGTAGCTTCTTTTATAGGCAAGACTCTTTCAGATACTTGTTGTTCTGTTTCTATAATGGCAATCACCTGATCTACTGCCACTACATCATTTTCATTGTATAAAATTTCCTTCAGTACACCTGAAACGGGAGACGGAACTTCTGAATCTACTTTGTCAGTGGCTACTTCCAGAATGATTTCATTCTCAGTAATAGTGTCGCCCGGTTTTTTATGCCAGTTCAAAATAGTAGCTTCTATGACACTTTCTCCCATCTTGGGCATTGTTAGTTGAAATTCAGGCATATCAATGACAGTTTATCTTTACAATTTATCTCTTTTTATAAAATAACGTAGGAATTATTTTGTTTAGCAGGAGATGGGAAAAAGGAGAAATCATGGAAATGAATAGATTTTTCACTTAGAGTAACAAAGCCATATAGTTACTATCGTGACATCAGAATTTCCCTGGCAGATTGGTAACTTTGCGAGCGTTTCATTTTTGCAGAGCTGTAAAAGCATAAAAGCTGCTAATGTATTATTTAATTTGCTCAGCCTTTGCAATTTTTTCTTCATTGAGCTCTGGCAGTCTTACTTTGGTCATTAGAAACAATGCTATTGTACTACCTATCAAACCTACTGCTGCTGTCAATCTTACTCCGGTGTTATTATCGACGCTGTTACCTAAGAGTAAAAGAGTTGGAAAGAGCAGACTGGTCATAGAAATTCCCAGTTTCATGACAAAGAATTTTACACCGAAGAATGTAGCCGAACGGAATTTCCCTGTTTTAATAGCATCTTCTGTTGCCATATCTGAAACCAAAGACATAGGTAAAATGCCAAAAATGGCCATAGGGAAGGTATTTAATAATATTACTCCGGCAGCAACCGCCCAGGTTGGAATTTTGATTTCTCCCAGTAACAATATGAATACAAACAACATTACAAACATGATGAAAGCAATAATTATCAATGTTTTCTGATTATATCTTTCTGTGAGAGGCAGTACAAACGGAAATGATATAAATGTGCTGACTGCTGCTCCTATGATGACAATGGTAGTATATTGTTCATCCAGACCTATCAATGTAGTTACATAGTATGCGATGCCCAGTTGTATGAATTGTGTAGAGAACCAGTAAAACAGCTCAACAAACATATATCTTCTGAAATTGGTGATGCGCAATACGTCTTTCATCTGCTGAAACGGATTACCCTCCACGGGTTCTGATTTCAGGCAGTATTTATCTTCGTTGACGAATATGACAGGTATGAGCATGAGAACCATAGCGACCAGACAAAAGAATAAGATGAGTAGTTGAAAAGCATAAGTACCGCTGATATGAAAGCAATCTGCTACAAATCCTTTTAATGCAAAAATAGAATTGGCGCCTATCATTCCTATTCCCCATGTGACAGCGAGCAATGTGCTCAGTAAGACTCTGTCTGACTGGGTGTGTCCCAGCTCGGCAATCAACCCGTTGTATGGGGTGACATAAACAGAGAGGAATATATTGAAACCTATCACGCCAACAGCCAGCCACACTGCATTGATGGCAGATTTGCCTTCTATAAGAGGGAAGAATGACATGATAGTACAAACTGTAATAGGTATAAATGCAATAGCCAAAAAGCTTCTTCTGCGACCGAATTTGAATCGTGATCTGTCTGAAACCGGACCCATAATAATATCAAAAACAGCGCTGATGATAGTACCTACGAACATGAGTAATCCTACGGTTGTAAAGCTTAGAAATACAAATCTGCGTTCTACATATTCGGGGAAAATACTCTGACCTTCTATTACGGGAGGTATGTAAAAGTATATCAGCAGAAGCATGAGACATGAATTGGCAAGATTCCAGCCTGCCTGTCCCAGTGAGTACATAATTTTAATAAATAACGGGGCAGGTGGCACTGGTTGACTCATAGCTCAGCAGATATTCAGCTAAGGTATAGATATTTAAGTATCTATTGTATGAGGTAATAAATAGCTGTAAATAAATTTTACTGAATTGTGGATTTAGTGATTTTTATCAAACTTACTCCGTTACTCCCAAATATTTTTTCGCCTCCTGTACATATTCATCTACGCCTAATTGTACGCCTTGTTTGACAAATTCTACCGGTAGGGTTTTGGTGATTTTTCCGGGACTGCCCAATACCATAGAACCATCGGGTACAACCATTCTTTCTGTTATCAATGCATTCGCACCTATAATACAACCATCTCCGATGACAGCTCCATTCAGAATTGTAGCTCCCATGCCTATGAGGTTAAAATTGCCGATAGTAGCGCCATGTACGATGGCTCCGTGACCTATGACATTGTCAGTGCCTATTTTGATCGGTTTACCGTGGTCAACGTGAAGGATGCTGTTTTCCTGGATATTGGTGCGTGCGCCGATGGTGATAGCGTCATTGTCTCCACGAAGTACTGCTCCGAACCAGATAGAAACATTGTCTTCCAGCGTTACATTTCCTAAAACTCTGGCAGTATCAGCGACGAATACTTCATCGCCTTTTACTACTTGTGCAGCTAATTTTTCCTGATATGTCATAAGGTTAAGATAATTGGTTTTGTTAAATGTTAATAAAGCTATGTTTAAGAATTGATTTAAAAGTGCATCAATGATGATTATCTTTTTGAATAATATTCAACAGGCATTTTTTTGATTTTTTGTAGAAAATATTTATCCCGTACAGAATAATTATCGGCGATATGATTATATATAGGATAATTGTTCCTGCTAAAGACAGTTTTTTTACTGTTTTCTTCTGAAGTGGAATGCTTTTTTCCGGTATATCTTGCCCGGTTAGGTTTACATATATGTTATTTAATTTTTTAAGATGCGTTTTTTCAATTGAAATAGAAAAGTCTTCGATAAATGTTTTGGCGTCTTCAGGATTTAGAATTGATACAAATCTTTTAACAGCATGCATGAAATCTGAGAAGAGCGGAAGTCCATGCATATAAGAGAAATGAACATCGGCAAACTGATGATATTTCATAGTGGATTTCAATTCGTATAAGTTTTTTTTCGCCAATTCGGTTTCTTTGACATCAATTAATGAGTTTGTAAAGTATAACTTAAGATATGTATCTGATAATTCGTATCCCTTTTCGGTATGAATTTGCATCATGTCAGTATAAACTTGTATTCCTTTAGTCACTTGCCTGTCTAATACAAGATTGATAGACCAGTTGAAATAGTGGGTAACCGTAGGGTGGTTTATAGATAGTTTTTCAAAAATATTTACAGCCTCTTTGTAATTCCCCAATGAAGAAATTGAAAGTCCGTAGTATAGCTCATCGTCCAATGTCCTTTCGGAAGGTTTTAAGCTTTCATATAAAAGAACGACTTTATGATAGTTTTTATCTTTGTAGATATTTTTGAGGTCAATAAAGTCCATGTTTGTTTTTTGTCAGATATGGTCGATGTTGGTGTACAATATAATTATTTATACTTAGTGATGTTTGGCTTTATTTGGTATTATGATAAATACGGTTAAATATTGAGATAAAAAATTCAGACTTTTGATACGTATGTCTGAATTGCGTTGGAATCCATTGCTGGGTACATGGACGATAGTAGCGGCTAATCGCCAGAATCGCCCCAATATGCCTGAAGATTATTGTCCTTTTTGTCCGGGAGAAGGAAAAAAAGTACCTGGCGGTTATGAGGTTTGTATGTTTCCCAATGATTTTCCGGCATTATCTGACGGAGTGGAAGGAAGTTGGGAGATTTCCGGAGAGAGTTTATATAAAACAGCTGTTGCCAAAGGTGATTGTGAAGTCATTCTGTATTCTCCGGATCACAACAGGCAACTGTATGAATTGTCAGACGACCATATGAAAAAGCTGGTGGCTCTGTGGGCGGAGAGATTTACCTTTTACAGAAATCAGCCTTTGGTGAAGTATATCTACGAGTTTGAAAACAGAGGGCGGGAAGTAGGAGTGACGATGCCCCATCCACATGGACAGCTATATGCATTTCCTTTTGTTCCTGCAAAAATTGAAACGGAGCTGGTTAATTCTAAAAAATATTTTGAGCAGACAGGTCAGAATATTTTTCAGGATATGATAAAAGAAGAGCTTGAGGATAGTAGACGTATTATATTTGAAACAGAAAGCTTTATCATTTTTTTACCACATTTTACGGACTTCCCGTACGGAGTATTCATTGTCAGTAAATTACCTGTACTTTGGATAGATGAGTTGGATGAAAATCAAAAAAAGGAGTTGGGCATTGTCATGAAATCTGTGAATGGTATGTTTGACCAGCTGTTTGGTTCCATATTCCCTTATATGATGTGTATGCATCAGGGAGCTGTCAACGACCCACATTGGCAGAATCAAAAAGACTTTTACCGTTTTCATATAGAATATTATCCTCCGCTGAGAGCACCTGGAACCATCAAATATTATGCATCAGCAGAGACAGGTGCATGGGCTGCTACTAATACCCGTAATGTGGAAGATACTGCCATAGAATTAAGAAAAGCTTTAGAAGTCTATAAATCTGAATATCCATGATCAGTATAGAATCTTTGATTCCACAGTTTGAAGCACAGTTCGGAACTATTGGACAATACGAAGCATATTTTTCACCGGGACGGGTCAATCTGATCGGAGAGCACATTGATTACAATGGTGGCTACGTGATGCCCTTTGCTATCAATATGGGAATTACAGCAATTTTTACTCCAAATGATAGTTTAGAGCTGGTAATTCATAGTATTGATTTTAAAGAAACTATCAATTTACGATTAGATTTGCTGGCAGAAGTAGAAGGTCAGAACAGATGGCCCTTGTATATTACTGGCTCATTGAAAAAGATAGCGGAAAGAAATATTCCTTTGCGTGGAGGTAAAATGGTTTTTCAGAGTGATTTGCCTTTACGTTCGGGATTGTCGTCTTCTGCTGCTATAGAATGTCTGATGATATATATGATGGCTCCGGAGTATTATCACAATGACAGGCTGGCACTGGCACTGGATGCTCAGCGGGCTGAGATAGAGGAAGTGGGATTGAAATGTGGTATCATGGACCAGTATGCAGTCGCATTTGGCAGGAAAAATCATGCGTTGTTGCTGGATTGTCAAAAATTAGTACATGAGTATGTTCCGTTGGATTTCAAGGAATATCAGCTGGTTATTATGAATACTAATCTTCCGAGGTCGCTGACAGAATCCAAATATAATGAACGCTGGGACGAATGTCAGCAGGCATTGAAGATTGTCCAGAGATTTGATCCTGCAGAAAATCTTGCCAATGCACACGAAATCTCTATAGGATACCTGGAAGATGACAATTTATATTTCAGAGCAAAACATGTGGTAACAGAACAACAGCGGGTTCTGGCTGCCTTTGATGCGCTCAAGCTTGGCAGAATAGATTATCTGGGAGAATTATTGTGGGCATCACATGCTTCTCTGGATGAAGATTATGAAGTGGCCGGAGATGCGCTGAACTGTCTGGTGTATTATGCTCAGAAATTCAAGGGATGTGTAGGAGCGAGGATGACGGGTGCAGGTTTTAGCGGCTGTGCGATAGCTTTGGTAGAAAAATCTTCAGTGAAAAGATTTTGTGATTATGTGGGCAGAAAATATGAAACCGATCAGGGGCGCAAGGCAAATTTTTATCCGGCAGAATCTTCTGATGGAGTAAGCAGGTTGAGATAGATTCGTAAAAAAAGCCCGCAAAAGCGGGCTGATGTTATATTTTTCTACAATTACGCTTTTTTTGAAGGCCTGATGATCAGCCGCAGTACCCTATCATAGTTCAGGTAATTGTACACCCAACCTGTCAATACGATAAGCTTATTTCTGAAACCGACCAGGGACATCAGATGCACAAACATCCAGGCAATCCACGCAATGAATCCACCCATTTTTACTTTTTGTCCCGGGAAATCCACCACTGCTTTGTTCCTGCCAACTGTAGCCATAGAACCTTTATCAAAATATTTAAAAGATTCAGGCGTTTGTCCTTTTTCTTTTCGCAGGAGATTTTTTGCCAGTAATTCTCCCTGTTGGATAGCTGCAGGAGCTACCATTGCATGACCTCTAGGAAATTCTTCAGTAGCCATAAAAGCAATATCTCCGATAGCATAAATATCTTTTGTGCCTTCTACCTCGTTGAAAGTATTGACTTTGATTCTTCCATTAGGCAGGAAGGAATCCGTCGGTAATCCATGAATAGTAGCACCTTTTACTCCTGCAGTCCAGATAACGGTCTCGGTCGCGAGTGTATCTCCGTTTCCCAGAGTCAGTACATTGTCGGAGTAGGATTGTACAGCTGTATTCAGATGAACATGTACATCGAATTTTTTCAGATATTCAACAGCTCTGTTTCTGGAATCTTCGGACATGGGACCTAAAAGATTACCTGTTGCTTCAAATAAATGCACCTGCATCTTGTTGAAATCTATCTCAGGATAGTCGTTGGGAAGCATGTGGTTCTTCATTTCCCCGATGGCACCGGCAAGCTCCACACCTGTAGGGCCACCGCCAACGATAGCTATATTGATGAGTGATTGTCTTTTCTTTTCATCTTCTTCGAGCAGTACCTGCTCAAAATTTTCAAGAATAAAGCTCCTCAGATCCAACGCCTCGGGAATGGATTTTAAAGATTTCATTTTTGAAGTGCTGGATTCCGGCAGATTGAAGAAATTCGTTGTGCTGCCTATCGCTACTACAAGAATATCATAGCTGATTTCTCCGATGTCTGTTTTGACAATTTTATTGCCGGTATCCACATCTTCTACTTTTGCCAATCTGAAGAATGCGTTAGGAATCTTTCGGAGTAATTTTCTTAAAGGATATGCTATAGAAGATGGTTCTAAACCACCTGTAGCGACCTGATATAATAAAGGCTGGAATGCGTGGTAATTATGCTTATCTAATAATACTACCTGGAAATTGGAGTTTTTAAGATGTAAAGCGACATTCATGCCGGCAAAACCACCTCCTATGATAACAATTCTTTTCTGAGAGGTTTGCGGTATTTTCAGATCCATTTGAACAGATTTTATATTTTAACTCAAAAATGCGCTCATTGTTAAAGAATTTCAACAGATATTGCTATTGTTTACATACGTTTAACCTGTAATCATAGTTACGGAAACATTTACAGCTAAGATAGTCCTTTCAAGGGGGAGCTTTTTTATTTTAAGCGAAAGAAAAAATATCTTGCTAGTAAAGTGTGAAGCGATTAAATTCTTCAGTAATGAAATATTACGGAATCCAGTTCTCTGTTATAATGTCTCTGTATCTTAAAAAATTAAAGCAAAAGTGACTACCTGTAAGAAGTTCTTACCGAAAGCAGAAGTATTTTCATAATTATCCACATTTGGTAGAATTATTGAAATTTGAAAAAGATTGTAAAGAATTTCAAGAGAATTTGTTAATATTTACACACGTTTAACTTCTAAGCATAACTATGGAAACATTACAACTAAGAAAAGAAGAGGGGTACAGCATTTTGTCTTTTGACAGAGGAAAATCAAATCCGATGAATCTTCAGATGTTTGAGGAAATGATTGCCGTATTTAAAGAACTGAAAGATGATAGTTCTGTAAAAGGTGTTATTATTTCAGGAAAGGAAAATTTTTTCTCTTCAGGGTTGGATTTGCCGGAGATTATGACTTATGACAGAGCTAAAACCAGAAAATTCTGGGAAGCATTCATGGATATGATTATTGAGTTGGTGGCATTTCCCAAACCGCTTATTTCTGCAATTACGGGTCATGCGCCGGCTGGTGGATGTATCGTAGCTGTAGCTTGTGATTATCGTATCATGGCTGGCGGAAATTACAAAATCGGGCTCAACGAAATACCTGTAGGCATTGTAGTACCAAGACATATATTTGAATTGTATTCATTCTGGGTAGGCAGACACAGAGCTTATCAGTTCCTGATGGAAGGCAGATTGATGAATCCTCAGCAAGCATCCGATGCAGGATTAGTCGATGTAGTAGTTCCTGCCGAACAAGTATTGGAAGCTGCTGAAAGAAAAATGGCTCAATACCTGAAATTTGACCAGAAAACATGGTCTACTACTAAATTGAATCTGAGAAGAGACCTCATCGATACTGTGACCAATTATGACGAAGATTTGCTGGACAAAGTTATCGAACACTGGTTTGACCCTCATACTCAGTCTATCTTGAACGGATTTGTGGCGATGCTGCAAAAGAAATAAGTTGATATTGCCATACAAGCACTATCTTAGCAGAGTTCTAAATGTATGTCGTTTAAAGTCAGTTTTTTTAAGACAATTGTAGTTGTATTGTTGCTCCTGAATGTCGTAGAGACAAAAGGACAGCAGATGTCATTGTTTTCTCATTATTACTGGAATGAGCAGTTCTATAATCCTGCTTATGCCGGAAGTAAAGAAGTGCTGCATGCACAGGTATTGAATCGTTTGCAATGGGTGGGTATGAATGGTGCTCCCAATACGTTGAGTGCTGCAGTCCATACTCCATTAAAAAAAGATAACATTGCTATTGGTCTCAACTTTTATAATGACAGAATAGGAGCTCTGATGACAAACGGAATCACCGGACAATATGCATACAGGCTGAAGTTTAAGGAGGACAAATATACATTGTCACTAGGAATACAGGCCGGAGCTGAATTCAGAAATCTTCAATCATCCAGGCTGACCACAGATGATGGATTGCCGGATATCATCAACCCTGCCGGATTTGAAAAAAGCTGGCTGCCGATATTTGGTGCCGGTGCATATTTCTATGGAGAAAATTTTTCTATTGGTTTTGGTGTACCACAGCTATTGCCGAAATCTATCTTTAAAGATGAAAAATGGGGAATAGAGCCTACGTTGCAGTACTTTGTATCAGGTGCTTACCAATGGAATATCAGTGACGATTTCAGATTATTACCGACTACAACTGTCAGAATACAGACCAATCAACCTGTACAGGCTGAATTTAATTTGAACGGAATTTTCTATGATAAATTCATGTTGGGAGCAGGAGTGAGGACAGATAAATCAGCAATTATCATGGGGCAATATATCCATGAGTTTGGTGAAAGGAAAAAGCTGAATATCGGTTATTCTTATGATATGTCCTGGAAAGCATTGAGAACAACGAATTCCGGTTCACATGAAATCATGATTTCCTTCGGAGTGCCTGTATTTAAATCAACTTCATTATCCTATAAAAGCCCAAGATATTTCTGATGAAAAAGTGGTTTTTGACAATAGGAATTGCTTTGGGCTGTACAAGTGCCTTGTTTGCCCAGATAGAAGAAAGAGTGAAGGCATTCAATGCTTACAGCTCTACAGAATATTACAAAGCTATTCAACAGCTACTAAAGCTGGAAAGTCAGGGATTGGGAGATCTTGAGTCTAAATTGTTGCTGGCGGAAGCTTATTATGCACAAAGAGATTTTCAGGCAGCATTGGAATGGATGCAGAAAGCTGTAGCTATCAATGATTTATCGCCAAAATATAGTATACTTTATGCTGAATTATTGAAATCAACCAGCAATTCAGCAGAAGCAGATAAAATCTTTCAAAGATCAGGTAAGGAATATCAAAACAAGCTGTCTTCTAAAATAAATGCCATACCTGATTCAAAATATGAAGTGCTGGCTGTGCCGATGCTGAATTCGAAAGGAGATGATTTCTCACCTGCATACTTTAGAGACGGAATTGTTTTTGTAAGTAATGCAAAACGTAAAAAAAATCTGTTCTCATGGAATAACAGACCGTGGCTGAAAGTATATCAGTTGCCCTACAAGCCTGTAGGTACAGAAAAAGGTAGCCCGTCTGAGCTGAAGATGCCCGAAATTAATAAATTTCACAGTGGGCCTGTCACGTTTACAAGACAGGACAGATTGATTTATTTTTCTCAGAATCAGAATCTTAAAAAGAAATCAAAATCCACAGTTTCTACACTCGGTATATACTCGGCTACAAAACAAAATAATAAGTGGGGTAATATTAAGCCATTGAATATCAATAATGAAGCATATTCAATTTCACATCCTGCATTAAGCTCTGATGGCACTGAAATGTACTTTGTTTCCGATAAGCCTGGCGGTTTTGGAGGAACGGATATTTACTACTCTAGGCTATCCAAAGGATCCTGGTCAGAGCCCGTTAATATGGGATCTGCTATTAATACTGCAGAAAATGAAATGTTTCCTTTTTTGCATAGTGATGGTACATTGTATTTTGCCTCAGAAGGACATTCCGGGTATGGCGGTTTAGATATTTTTTATACAAAAGGTCTCAATGGAGGCTGGACTACTCCCGTCAATATGGGAAAACCTGTCAATTCAGGTTATGATGATTTTGCTTTGATTCTGGATAAGCAAAAGCTTCAGGGATATTTCAGCTCTAACAGGCCGGGAGGTGCAGGAAGTGATGATATTTACAGAATTGTATTTAAAGACTTTTCTCCTGAAAAACAGTCGAAACTAATCATCGGAGCAGTCAGTGATATCGTAACAGCCGATTTGCTTTCCGGAGCACAGGTGATTTTATTTTATAAAGAGCAACAACAGGTACAGGCTTCTACAGATAGCAATGGTAAGTACCAGTTGGACATTCCGGAAGATATTGAAAATGTCGGGCTATTGGTTGCAGCAACAGGTTATTTTCCGCAGGATTTGAAGTTTGATGTTCCTGCTTCGGGCAATCTGGAGAAAAATGTTCAGCTTCAAAAAGTAGAGATCAATAAAAGTATTGTTGTTCCTAATATTTATTACGAAGTAGATAAGGCTGAAATTACTGCTGAAGCAGAAGCGGAGCTTAAAAAGCTCTATAAGCTATTAACAGATAATCCGTCCTGGATCATTGAAATCAGCGCACATACTGATAGTCGTGCAGATGCTACGTATAACAAAAAGCTTTCAGAGAAAAGAGCCGGAAATGTAGTGTCTTATCTCATCAAAAACGGCATTGCTTCCAACAGGTTATTTGCCAGGGGATATGGAGAGTCAAAGATTTTAAATCAGTGTGTAGACGGTGTGAAATGTACCGAAGAAGAGCATTTGATCAATAGAAGGACTGAGTTTAAGTTGATCGGTTTTGAACAATTTGCTGAAAATGGTAAGGACAGAACTTCTGTGATCTTTGCAGAAGAATATAGTGCCAAAAGTGATCTGGTTTATAAAATACAGATAGGAGTGTTCAAAGAAATCAATCCTAAATGGATGCAACAGCTCAGTGATCTGGGTAATATTGAACAAGTTCCTGTAGAAGGCAAGGAGTTGCTGAAAATCTTTATAGGGCCTTATCCAACTTATGAGTCAGCCAAATCTTTTATGGATAAAGTACTCCAGAGAGGACTGGAAGATGCATTTATTATTGCCTTTCATAAAGGAAAACCTGTTACACTGGAAGAGGCGAAGAAGCTGAAAAAATAAGCGGGTACTTTGTCGTATGCGTGTGGGTTTTTTCGCAGATAATATTTTGGGGATAAATGAGTTATCAGGATATTGTTCTTTCATTATTCGATATATCCAATGAACAAATTATTGATATTGGTTTTTATTCTGGTTTTGATTTCCTGCAAAAGCAAAGTCGAGAATATTCAGTTGGAAGATGAATTATCGTTGCGAAGTGATAGTGCGATGAATGTAATAAACGGGCAATATCAGGCTCAAATGGATAGTTTTGTCCGGTATTTAGGAATACTTCCATCCGGTTCTATATCGGAAAATCCGCAGGATACCATGATAACATTTATATACAATTATAGTTTTGCCGGAGCGTATGCAGGGAAATACTCCCAGATATTGAAAACAGACTCAGGAGCATATTTTACTCAGGTGTTTTACCGAGACGGAAAGAAGAAGAAAGAAGAAGGCTTCAGATTTGTCAATTTTTTTACCAAGGATACCTCGCGAAAAAGAATATATGCAGAACAGTACAAAAAATGTCTTTTGTCTGAAAATGAATGGAATAGCCTGATTTCTGAATTTGAGAAAAGAAAGTTTTTTGAAATGAACCCAAATGAAGAAGATACAGAAGTATTTGATGCTACTTACTCTGATCTTATTTTTCAGTCAGCCAGTCGTGAGTATCAAGTGAGCAGGATTAATAAAGGAGATGCAGATTTTTATTATCTGTGCAAGAAGGTAGACGGATTGTCAAAGGACACTCTGGAAGAGTTTTAACCCAAAGTGTATTATAAAAAGGAACCTGTATTTATCGAAATACAAGAGCTCTTTTTATCAATTGATACGCAAATGCTATTGAATTTTATGCTTCTTCTCTGTGTATTAAAAAAGCTTTAATAAATCCGTCTAAATCTCCGTCCAGCACATTGTTAGGATTAGAGCTTTCAAAATCAGTGCGGTTATCTTTTACCAGCTTATATGGATGTAAAACATAGTTTCTGATTTGAGAACCCCATTCGATTTTCATCTTTCCGCCTTCAATTTTAGCTTTTGCTTCATTCCTTTTACGGACTTCCAGCTCGTATAATTTAGAACGAAGCATTTGTAAGGCTTTTTCACGGTTCTTGATCTGAGATCTCTGTTCCTGACATTCAACTACCACTCCTGAAGGTATGTGGCGGCATCTGACGGCCGATTCTGTTCTATTGACGTGCTGACCACCCGCACCACTGGCACGGAATACATCCCATTCCAGATCGGCAGGATTGATATCAATCTGTATCGTATCATCCACAATAGGATAAACAAATACGGAAGCAAAAGATGTGTGCCTTCTTCCTCCTGAATCAAAAGGAGAAATCCTGACAAGACGATGTACGCCGTTTTCACTTTTCAATAAACCGTATGCAAATTCCCCGTCAATTTCTAAAGAAGCAGATTTAATTCCGGCAACATCGCCATCCTGCTGATCCAGCAGCTTGACTTTAAATCCTTTTTTGTTGCCCCACATATCGTACATGCGCTGAAGCATACTGGCCCAGTCACAACTTTCTGTACCACCGGCACCGGCATTGATTTCTACGACTGCGCCCAGTCCGTCTTCCTCACCATTCAGCGTGGATTTGAATTCAAGCTCATCCACTAATTCCAAAGTTTTTTCATATTCAGCATCTACTTCCTCATCAGAAGCTTCGCCCATTTCCTGAAATTCTTTGATAATAGTTAATTCATTGAATTGATTCTCTACTTTTTTGTAGATATCCACCCAATATTTGTTCATTTTGATATTCCTGAGAAGTGCCTGAGCTTCCAGCTGATCATTCCAGAAATCAGGAGCCAGTGTTTTTGCCTCCTCGTCTTTGATTTGTTCTACCTTGCTATCGTAGTCAAAGATACCTCCTCAGGGTATGGACCCTCTCGGCTAAAAGCCTGTATTGTTCGTTCATCATAATGAGGCAAAGATAATGAAACGGGATGAAATCTTTCCTTGAGCAGAAGTTGAAATGCATTATATTTGGAAATGTTTTGACATCTGATACAATAAAATGATATCAAATAGCATATAAAGGTTAAGTAATTCAATGAAAAAGATAGGTCTCAATATTTTAGCGATGGCAGTACTGACAATTGTGTTGGTAGTTAGTTTGAATGCTTCGATGAAATTTATAACACACCACGACCAAAAACTGGAAGTCCCGCAAATCTCGGGCATGGTACTGGAAGAAGGTATCAGAATTCTGGACAAAAATGATATGGGATATATTCTTGTAGATTCATTGTTTGACCCTAATTTAAAGCCGCATGAAATCATAGATCAGAGTCCGAAAAAAGGTTCATTTGTCAAGCAAAACAGGAAAATTTATATCACTATCAACTCTATTAATCCGCCCACTGTAAAGCTTCCTAAGCTGGTAGATATGTCCAAAAGGCAGGCCCAGTTGATACTTGAAAGTTCAGGATTTAAGTTAGGAAGAGAAATTTATCAGCCGGATATTGCAAAAGATGCCGTTCTGGGGGTGAGAATCAATGGCAAGCCAGGCAAAGAAGATATGCCATTGCCGAAAGGAACCGTTGTTGATTTGATTTTGGGCGATGGTCTGGGTATGCTGGATGTGGAAATTCCTGATCTGATCGGTCTGACAGTGATGGAAGCCATGGCAGTTTTGGAAGCAGTGCAGTTGACAGTAGGACAGATAAAAGCTGAAAACGGCGTAGCTGACCAGATGAACGCATATGTGTATTATCAGCAGCCGGAATTTGGTAGTGCTGTAAAAATGGCTCCCGGAGATCCTGTCAATCTTTTTGTAACGAATGTTATACCGGAAAATCTGATGAAGTAATGAAGTATGCTGCTCTGTTATTTCTGACTCTGGTATGCCTGAATAATATTTCGGCACAGGAAGAATTGTTTCCTTTGAGTAATAACGTTTTGCTCAAAAACGGACCACAAAAATCCTCAGCAAGGAGGGCTGTCTTGACTTTGCCGTTTGCAGATGATTTCAATCAGACAGATTACTATCCTGAAATATCACGTTGGGAAGATAACTTTGTTTTCGTCAATAATTCTTACCCGGTTCTTCCTCCAAGCATTGGAGTTGCAACCTTTGACGGGCTAAATCCATTGGGCAAGCCTTATAGTGATTTCAATAATAGTTTTGGCGAAGCCGATAAGCTGACTAGCCAGCCAATAGATCTGTCAGGATTGCAGGATGCGGACAATATTTATCTGAGCTTTTACTGGCAGGCGGGGGGATTGGGAGATCTTCCTGATGCTGCAAGAGATTATCTGGTAGTAGAGTTTTTAAATCAGAATCAGGAATGGGTAGAGCAATTAAGAATTAATGCGCCGATTACAGTTAATAACTTTGAGCAAAGATTTCTCAGAGTTGTATCCCCGTTTCATCACGATCAGTTTCAGTTCAGGTTTGTAGCGTATGGTAATCTTGCGGGAAGCACTGATCACTGGCATATTGATTATGTATTGGTGGACAAAAACAGAAATCCTGCATTCGAGTCTTCTGTCTCAGATTTAGCTTATGTGCAGGGGAACGGAAAATATTTTAAATCATATTTTCAGATGCCTTTTAAGCATTTTTTACCTGAAATGCTGATAGATACTTTGAAGGTAAAAGCAAAAAATAATTTTCTGAATACAGTAGATATTGTTGATAATTACACAGTTAAAAATTTGTCTTCGGGACAGACACTCAGAACTTACAACGGACCTTCCACGGATATATTCAGTCTCGATGTTGCTAATTATGAATATGAAAAGCTGGATTTAAGTACCGTCGAACCTACATCGGATACAACAGAAATTGAAATCAGGTATTTTTTTCAGACTTCTGCCGAAAATACAAGTCCTGCTTATGTCAGGGCGAATAATGAGCTGATAGAAAAAATTACTTTCGCCAATGCATTTGCCTTCGATGATGGCAGCGCTGAGCGGGCTTACCGGCTTGTTAATTATGATTTTGGAAAGATAGCAGTGAAGTTTAAAGCCAATGTGGAAGATACTTTGAGAGCTGTCAGGATATTTTTTCCTGATTTTCCCAATTATACTACATCTCCTAAGGATCCTTTTTTCAATGTAGCAGTTTATCGCGCTTTAGATACCATTTCAGGCGAAAATGATGAGATTCTGTATAAAGAGACCTTTGTGAAAAAATCAGATTTTCACGTGCCTGAAGGTGAAATTTTCAATGGGTACGCATATTATACTTTTAAGCCTGATCTGAATAATGGAAAAGATTTTCTTTTAGTCAACGGAGATTTTTATCTGGCGATAGAACATGAAAAGAATAATGATGTGGATCTGGGATTTGATATGAATAATCCCAATCAGGATCACATGTGGTACAATGTAGGATACGGCTGGTATAAGAGTCAATATCCGGGCTCTATAATGGTGAATGCTGTTATGGGAGCTGCGTTGGACGGAAGATTTACTTCTGTGAAAGAACATACTCTGAAAAATACTTCTGTAAAATTGTATCCGAATCCTGCATCAGATATTATACAATTACAGCCTGACACAGACCTTTTGTATTATTACAGAATTTATAACATTGCCGGAACACAGGTTTTATCCGGTCAGGGCAACCAACTGACCTCAGTCGTTGTTAGAGATTTGAATCCGGGAATGTATATCATTCAGCTGGAAGGAAAAAACAACACATTTACAGGTCAGGCAAAATTTATAAAACATTAGTGTCACTACCGGAGCACATTATATTATTTGATGGAGTATGCAATTTCTGTGATAATTCAGTACAATGGATTATCAGGAGAGATAAAAATCAAAAGTTTTACTTTGCGAGCCTGCAATCTGAAACAGGGCAGGAGTTGCTTCGCTGGCATCAGATAGATACACAACAAGTCGATTCTGTAGTATATGTGAGAAATCAGCATGCATATGTCAAATCAACGGCTGCTCTGAATGTACTGAAAGACTTAGGAAAAGGTTGGTCGCTTTTTTATGCACTGATTGTTTTTCCGGTATCTGTAAGGGATTTTTTTTACGATCAGTTTGCTAAAAGAAGATATCTTTTATTTGGTAAAAAAGCGGAGTGTATGATTCCGACAAAGGAGCAGAGAAGCAGATTTCTTTAAATAGATTCCTTTATACTTTATCTCTGTCCTTATTGATGAGCGGCTTCAGTAAAAATTCCAGACCGTTGGTCTTGATAACAAAAAGAGTCTCCATGAGCATTCCAAGCTGCCCTTTTGGGAAACCGCCGTTATTACGCATCCATTCAAGATAAGAGATGGGAATTTCGTCCAGCCATCTGCCTTTGTACTTACCAAAATGAATTTTAGTCTCTACAATTTTCAGTAAAACGGTTTTGTCAAGCATGAGGATCTAATAAATGAAGTGCTGCAATAGCTGCATTTTTTTCAGCTGTTTTCTTATTGTGGCCTTTCCCGCTTCCGTATTGAGTATCATTTATCCAGACCTCAATTTCAAATTTTTTTGGATTTTGCAGATTGGGATTGAGCTGTCTGAATTCCAGCTTTTTCTTCCTTCTTTGCGCCCATTCATGCAATTTACTCTTCGGATCAATAGATTTTTGAGATATCTGATTCAATCTTTTTTCTGTCAGTATCCATCTGAACACAAACGATTTGGCAGTATCAATACCACAATCGAGATAATATGCGCCAATCAGGGCCTCTATGACATCACCTCCCAGATCTCTGGCCTGATCAATATACTTTTTATCTATTTTATGCTGAATAAAAGGATAGAGCTGAATCTCATCAGCAACAGAGTTAAGCTGTGGACGGCTCACGATAAATGAGCGCATTTTAGTCAGCTCGCCTTCTTTTTTGAGTGGGAAATTCTGAAATAAAAATTCAGCAACTATAATGCTGAGTACAGCATCTCCCAAAAATTCTAATTGTTCGTAGTTTGCCCCGGGTTTGCCTTCTGCAGAAGCATGGATCAATGCTGTTTTGAAATGTTTTTCAGAAGTGTTCGGGTATAGACCACCCAGATGCTCATATAATTCCGCCAACTCATAAGAGCCTGATCTTTCATCCATTATGGAAGAAATTTTTTGAAAATAACAGATGCATTGTGGCCACCAAAGCCAAATGTATTGGATAGTGCATAGTTCACTTCACGGCTTTGAGCCTGATTGAATGTAAAGTTCAGCTTTTCGTCGATTCCCTCATCATTTTGAACATGATTGATCGTCGGAGGGACAATATTATTTTTTACAGCCAAAACACATGTAATAGCTTCTATGATCCCGGCTGCACCTAATAAGTGTCCTGTCATGGACTTGGTAGAGCTTATATTCAGCTTATATGCATGCGCCCCGAATACTTTCTGAACAGCCTTGATCTCAGCAATGTCACCTAAAGGAGTAGATGTTCCGTGAGAGTTGATATAATCTATATCATTTGGTTGTAAACCTGCATCCTCCAACGCATCCAGCATGACAGCCTGAGCGCCTTCACCTTCCGGATGTGGTGCTGTCAGGTGATAGGCATCTGCAGACATTCCGCCGCCCACTAATTCTGCATATATTTTTGCCCCGCGTTGTTGGGCATGCTCCAGTGTTTCCAGTATTACACAGCCGCCGCCTTCACCCATTACAAAACCATCTCTTTCAGCATCATAAGGTCTGGAAGCCGTTTCAGGACTGTCATTCCTTTCAGAAAGCGCTTTAAGGGCATTAAAGCCGCCGATGCTGACCTCATTGATGGAAGCTTCTGACCCGCCACAAACGATGACATTTGCTCTGCCTAACCGCAGGTAATTGAAAGCGTCAATAATGGCGTTGGTCGATGATGCACAGGCAGATACTACACTGAAATTCATGCCTTTGAATCCGTGCCGCATGGAGATATGGCCTGATGCAATATCTACGATCATTCTGGGAACAAAAAAAGGACTGAATTTTGGAATTCTGCCATTATTGGCATATTGGATGACTTCATTCTGGAAAGTTTCTACTCCTCCGATTCCGGAAGACCAGATCACTCCGATCTTATTTTTATTGATAGATGGACCGTTTAGATTTGCATCTATAACTGCCTCTTCTGAAGCTGCCATGGCATATTGGGAGAAAAGGTCGAATCTTCTGATTTCTTTTTTATCCAGAATATGTGAAATGTCAAAGTTTTTGACTTCGCAGGCAAATCTGGTCTTGAAGTGAGTGGTGTCAAATTTTGTTATCTCACCGGCACCACTGGTGCCCTGTATCAGGGATTGCCAGAATGAGCTGGCGTCATTTCCTAAGGGTGTAACAGCCCCAATACCTGTGACGACAACCCTGTTGAGTGGCATAGTAAAGATTAAACCGGTACGTTTGCTTCAAGGAAAGAGATTGCTTCTCCTACAGTGGTGATATTTTCAGCTTGTTCATCAGGGATGCTGATTTTGAACTCATTTTCAAACTCCATGATCAACTCAACTGTATCCAATGAATCTGCTCCTAAGTCATTGATGAAGCTTGCTTCATTCGTAACTTGCTCTTCCTCAACATTGAGTCTCTCTATGATGATATTTCTAACTCGCTCTGCGATATTTGACATGGCTTAATGATTTCTTAACAGTATTAAATGTCGCAAAGTTAATGTTTATGAAGATTAAGTCATAATATTTCTTGAGTATTTTTGTCAGGTAATTACGATAAAAACAGATTGGTATCGTTGTTGTATCCAAAAGATAAAGAAACCCCTTATGGCTAAAAATCCTCAGGTTAGTAATAAGCTTGACTTTGAAAAGCTCAAAGTCTTCGGGCTGGTGACAAATATAGCCATACATAGAGTTGCGTGGTACCTGAACGGGGAGTTTGATTG
Source organism: bacterium (assembly GCA_037189845.1). Classification (GTDB taxonomy): domain Bacteria; phylum Bacteroidota; class Bacteroidia; order Chitinophagales; family JADIYW01; genus JAMLHH01. The sequence continues at coordinate 589,677 of JBBCIS010000008.1, read as the reverse complement.
GGATCTGGAACGCGTAGGAGAGATTTCTTTCCAGAATGATAATTACATTATTGTTAACACCGGAGAAGAACATGTTTCGGATATGGATGTTTTCTCATTTCCTTTACATACGTTTAAAGATGAAGACAGTAAATTTGAGGTAGATGTCGTTTATAATAAAAGCGATAAAGGCAGTTTTTTACAGGAATTTAAACAGTTTGATTATCTTTTGTTAATTCATGGAGAGTTTGACTATTTACCGGAGAAAATGCCGGAAAGATTGAAGCGGATTTCACCCGTACAGATAGTGATGGAAATTCCTACAGAGAAGATTAAAGAGAAACATTTATTAGTGAGTTACAAATGATGGGAAACAGGAAAAGGAAAACGAAGATTTTGGCAACTATTGGCCCGGCGACGAATAGTTTTGAACAGTTGGAAAGATTATATCTGGCAGGTGTAAATGCCTTCAGATTGAATTTTTCTCACGGTTCACATGAAGACCATCTGAAAGTAATTCAGTTTACTGAAGAATTGAATAAAAAACACAATGCCCATATTAGCTTATTGGCAGATTTGCAAGGACCAAAGCTGAGGGTCGGAGTGATTGAAAACAATGCGGTATTTCTCGAAAAAGGGAAGCTGATTCATGTAGTTACTAAACCGGTGGTAGGAACAGCGGATTTAATTGATGTTACTTATGAATCATTGCCGCAGGACGTGAAGGTTGGTGAACAGATATTGATTGATGATGGGAAAATCTCTCTCGTTGTAGAAAGTACAAATCAAAAGGATCTGGTAATATGCCGGGTAGAAGAAGGTGGGATCCTGAGCTCCAAAAAGGGATTTAACCTCCCTAATAGTGTGACTTCTGTACCAAGTCTGACTGATAAGGACAGAAAAGACCTGGAATTTATTCTTCAGCATCCTATCAATTGGGTGGCTTTATCTTTTGTAAGGGAAGCACATGAAGTATATGAGCTGAAAACGATTATCCAGGAACATAATGGCCAGGCAAGAGTCATGGCTAAAATTGAAAAACCTGAGGCTGTCGCAAATATTGATGCTATCATTGAAGCGTCTGATGCAGTGATGGTGGCTCGCGGTGATTTGGGAGTAGAAGTTCCGATGGAGGAAATGGCCATCGTACAGAAGAATATTGTACAGAAATGTATAGAAAAAGCCAAGCCGGTGGTGATTGCTACTCAGGTAATGGAATCCATGCTGGAAATGTCCAGACCTACCCGTGCAGAAATTACTGACGTATCTAATGCTGTCTTGGACGGAGCGGATGTGATCATGCTTTCCGGAGAAACTTCAGTCGGAAAGTTTCCTGTAAAAGTGATTGAGACAATTGACAGGATTATACATAGAGTAGAAGAGGAGTCTAAAATTTACTACAGAGAGCACAGCGCCCGATCAGGTTCGCCTACTTTCTATTCAGATGCTATATGTTACAATGCCTGCCGTATCGCAAGAGATGTAGATGCAAAGTGCATCAATGCTATGACCTATTCCGGATATACAGGATTTATGCTGGCAAGCTACAGACCTAAAGCAAATATTTATGTATTTACCAGTAATAAATTCCTGCTCAATACTTTAAGTATTGTTTGGGGTACTAACTGCTACTATTATAACAGCTTTGAAAGTACGGATGAAAGCATAGAAGATGTGATTGATCTTTTAAAAAAAGAAGGCAATGTACAAGCCGGAGATGTCGTCATCAATACCGGAAGTATGCCTATTCGTGGCAGAGGTCGTACAAATATGATTAAATTGACAGAAGTAAAGTAATTCCGTTGGCTATCAATAATTTTCCCATACAATATCCTGCTGTGCTCCCGGTAATGGAGCAGTTTTATACCTTGCAGGGCGAGGGAAGATATGCAGGTCATGCTGCATACTTTATTCGCTTGTCAGGTTGTGATGTGGGCTGTGTCTGGTGTGATGTGAAAGAAAGCTGGGAAGTAGACCCACAACAATGGATGCCGGTCAGTGAGATAGTCGCGCAGGCGGATGCAAATCCGGGCAGAATTGCTGTAATTACCGGAGGAGAACCTGCTATGTATGATTTGTCTGAGCTGACGCGACAGCTGAAAGCAAAAGGTTTCAGAGTACATATAGAAACTTCCGGAGCATATCCTTTATCCGGTGAAATAGATTGGGTGACAGTCTCTCCGAAGAAATTCAAAGCACCTTTGAAAGAAGTTGTTGCCGTTGCAGATGAATTAAAAGTAGTAGTTTTTCATTCTTCTGATTTTAAATGGGCAGAAGAGCATGCTGCTGCAACACCGGAAAAGTGTATATTACTTTTACAGTCTGAATGGGGAAAACGGGATAAATTCACAGAATCTCTGATTGAGTATGTAAAAGCTCATCCGAAGTGGTCGCTTTCTTTACAGACCCACAAATATCTGGATATACCTTAATGTTATAAAAAACCGTTATAGAAGTATGTTGAAATACTTGCTCATATTAATGCTGACCTGTACCAGCTTCGCTTATGCTCAAACGAATACTGTCCCTAAAAAAGGACAAAAAGAATGGTCATTGATCAAAGCGCAGATTGGATTGAGGAAATATGAGGCATCTTTAGCGGATCTGGAAAAATTTGTGGCAAAATATCCTGATTTTATAGTCGGTAGAAAACAGCTGGCAGAATCTTATCTGTACACTTTCCAGTACGGTAAAGCAGCAGATTTTATTCAGGAGACGATAAAGCTCTATCCTCCTTCGGATAAAGACTGGTGGGGTATGGCAGCAGAAGCTTATCTGAAGCTGAAAAGGTATCCGGAAGCAATAGATGCACTGAAAAAGCTGCATGACTGGCCGAATATAGGGCTGGGATATCAAAAATCTATAGCCGGTAAGATCAGACAACTGGAGTATGCCTGGTACATGATTCAACATCCGGTACCTTATCATCCTGTTCATCTGGGTAATGAAGTCAATACATCCGGCTTTGAGCTGTATCCTTTTCTGAGCCCGGACGGAGAGAAGTTGTATTTTACCAGAAAGGATAAAAATGAAGACCTTTTTTCCGCCGAAAAGATGGATGGGAAATGGACAAATGTAAAACCATTGCCTTTTAATACTTACGATAATGAAGGAGCTCAGACAGTTTCCGCTGATGGTAAGCTTATCCTGTTTACAGCCTGTAATCATCCGGGTGGATTGGGAAGCTGTGATATTTTTTACTCAATACTTCACAATGGAGAATGGACTAAACCGAGCGGGATAGGAGCACCCATCAATTCTACGGATTGGGATAGTCAGCCATTTATCTCCGCAAATGGCATGGCCATTATTTTCAGCAGCAACCGTCCCGGCGGGAAAGGCGGGAAAGATTTATATATTTCCTATTTAAGCAAAGAAAATAAATGGCTGGAACCTCAGAATCTCGGTAGCGTCATCAATACATCCGGCGATGAAGAAACACCTTTCTTACATGCTGATGGGAGAACTTTATACTTTTCATCCAACGGACATTTGTCTATCGGAGCCAAAGATCTCTATATGTCACGTTTGTCAGATGACGGCATATGGTCTGAACCGGTCAATCTCGGTTATCCTATCAATACAGAAGGTGACGAGTCGAGCATTTATGTAGAACTGGATGGTAAGAGTGCCTATATTTCCAGTGACAGAGACAGCGGACAGGGTAAGCTGGATATCTATCAGTTTGTATTGAATGATTCTGTGCAGGCTGACCCGGCTACGTACGTAAAAGCTGTGGTGAAAGATGCCCACACTAAAAGCTTGCTGGATGTCAGCTATTCCATCTTTGATTTTGAAGACAATACTTTATTTGCTCAGGGAAGAACTCAGAAAGATGGTGCATTTTTAATCTGTATGCCGGTAGAAAATACTTTCAGATTACAGATAGAAAAAGCCGGGTACATATTTCATTCAGAACAGTTTCAGCCACAATCAGGCACGATGCTCGAACCACATTTATTAGAAGTAGATCTCTATCCGGTAGAAAAAGGCTCAGGAGTTGTGCTCAGAAATGTCTTGTTTCAAACCGATAGCTATCAGCTGGAAGAAGTTTCATATCCTGAGCTCCGTAAAATAGTAGATTTGATGAAAGCGGATATAAAAATCCATGCTGTTATCAGAGGACATACAGATAATGTAGGTGTGCCGAAATACAATCTGGAGCTCTCACAAAAACGTGCCCAGTCAGTAGTCGATTATCTGGTGAAAAACGGAGTCTCTTCAGACAGATTGACTGCCAAAGGTATGGGTGAAACAGAACCTTTGGTGCCTAATAGCTCCGATGAAAACCGCCGTGTCAACCGTCGTACAGAGTTTGTAATTGTAAAATAGTCGAATTGAATTTAATATCAGAACTCTGATTAGCCGGATGTGATTATTCAGACTGGAATTACCAAACAGCCAGATGCTCTTCTGAAACACCCCATGCCGTAAATTTTTCACTGATTCCATTGACTGTTACTGTTCCATTGTATTCGCCGAAAGGTTGAGTAAAGATACTTTTCATGATGGCAGCATTGATATTTTCAGCTCTGGCTCCAAAAGGTTTCATCTCAGATTGAATGATCTGATCTTTGGTATTGATGTGCCAGATATCTTTTTTCAAATCCGGACCATATTTGAATTCGGCATCAGATAAAATAATTCTTTCTCCATCCAGCCAAAGGATATTTTCCATGTTGTCATTGAACTTATCTACGATATTGAAAGCAATGCTTTTGCCGCTTTCAGTTGTTCCGATCGCACTGCTCCAGTTCCACTCCGTAGTTTTAGGAGGATAACCTTTGGTGAAATCTATTGCACCATAGTGGCCGTTAGCGTGGTACTTTTTATTGTGGTAGTCAATATTGATCTCAGTCTGGATAGGAAGGTCCTTATAGGTGAAATTGAAAGGCCTGTCTCCCTTACTCGGGGCTACGGTGCTGACACCGTTGTCATTCAGCTGAGCTGTCATTTGCAGATTGAATTTACCGTTGTAATTGATGCTCATGACTTGATTAGTCGTGCGGATAGAAAATTTTCCCAGCTTCCATTCATCCGTCATTGCTGGGTCAAAACCTGACCTGAAGCCCAGAGGAACAGTTGTTTTATCTTCTATAAAAAGGTCTTCTGACGGAACAAAAAAGTAAGCAAAAGCTGTCGCTACGACACCGGCATCCACGATGGCCAGGCCCGCAAACAAATCTTTGGAATATACACCGTAAAAAATCCATGTTTTGCGTTGAGTTCTTCTTCTTTTCATCAAAGGAAAACCTTCATCATCCCAGAAAGAAGTCGTCGGTTGTGTAATCAGATTTTTATAACGACCAAAATCAACATGCCTGCCATGCTGTAATAGTTGGGATACTTGCTCTTTTAACATCGGATATGTTTTTACGATGCCTGAAGATATTGAATTCTCAGGAAATACGAGATAGCATTTTGGAAATTGCGGAACGGTGGCTTTTAGTTTGGTAAAAGTATTTTTGATTTTCAAATAGTGTACCTTCTGAGATAATTGTCTTGATGATATTGATGTTACCTTGCTTTTCATAAAGTAAAAACCTTGTAATGACGTCATACTTCTTTAGAATCCTAATGATTTATAGCCCTCAGTGTAGATTGGTTAGCTTACATCAGAATATTGTTCTTGCCCACAATTTGTTCGGGCAGATCTTTTTCATCGAGCATATCCAGCATATCGATTTCTATCATCCGGCTGATTTGGGGAATATTCCCACCATTTTGTAAACACTTGTGTACTATCATTCAGAAATACAGGCTCACCTATCATTGGTGTAATAAGGTTAAAAGAATGCTTTTCAGCAGTTTCGGTAATTTTTTGCATCGGTTCATACCAGGGATGCATTCCCAATGCAAATTTTGAGTTGTGAACGGTCATCAGGCGTTTGGGTTGTAACTCTTCAATTGCTGTTACCAAATCCTCCGGGATGATATGAATGTATTTCCATTCTTCGTTGTACTGCCCGTTTTCCATAATGGCAAAATCAATCGTACCGAACTGTTTTTTGATTTCTTTAAAATGTTTGTCGTAGCCGGTGTCACCTGATACATAAATATTCCCGAGTGAAGAACTTTGCAACATATAACCTGCCCAAAGCGAATGATTGGATGTTAGCCCACGTCCCGAAAAATGACGTGCAGGAAGTGCGGTGATTTTTATGTTTTCATCTACCTGAATATTTTCATTCCAATCCAGTTCAATGATTTTGGAAGCATCAAATCCCCAATACTCAAAATGCGCTCCTACTCCAAGCGGGCAAATGACTTTCCCAGTGTGGTTTTTCAGATGGAGGATTGTTTTATAATCGAGATGATCCCAGTGGTCGTGTGTGATGATAAGGTAATCCAAATCGGGTAAATCATCGGGGTTGTAATGGTCTGCTCCGGCAAAGGCTTTATTTAGAAAGGAAACGGGCGAAGCCGAAACCAATACCGGGTCAAAAGCAATTTTTTTACCGTCAACCTGCATATACAGAGAAGAATGCCCCATCCAAACCAAAATATCTTCGTCCGGATTGAGGTTTTTCAAATTGGTTTTAACAGACGAAATATCTTTAGATGGATTCAAATCTTTCACATTTCTGAAAAGAAATCCAATCAAAGCAACAGGTTTCGATTTATTGCTGACTATCATCTGCGTAGGCGACTGGTTCTTAAATTCGCCGTCTTTGTAGTTTGGGGATTTTTTAATTCTTTCTAACCTTGCCCCATCCGGATTTTTCCCAAACATCGGGTGCTGCATAAACAGAAATGCTCCTGATGCGAGTACTGCTATCAAGCTTATTATTCCAATTGTCATCTTTTTTAGCATTTTCTATGTCTAAAGTAAGTGTAGTGTCCTCAATATGATAATGTTTGACGGTTTTTAATATCTCAAAATCTTATCTCCACTTCAGGATTAAAACAGGCCATGTGAGCTGTCCGGAAAGAGAATGCTATTATAACCTGTTACACGGTTATTTCTCCTGTCGAAGATCAGATGCGGCTTGCTATCATGTATAATGTCTTTTTCATTCATAAGCTACTATATAAAGACAGCCTCCGGTTGGGAAGCTGTCTTTATCATCTGAAATTATTTCTTACAGATTTTTTTGAAAAAACGGAATCAAAACTGAGACCGCTTCTTCCACATATTGTGGTATGTCATACAGCCCCATATGATTAGCACCGTTCACTACGTGGTGGTTTTTATTGGTGCTTACCGCACGGTTGTAAATATCTTCACTCATCCACTTACATCCGGACTCACTTCCTACAACGATTTGCAGCGGTTGTGTCAAAAACGCTTCCGCATAATTGAAAGCATCATAAGTAACCAGCTGTGTCAAACTTTTGGTGAGCACATAACCCGGAGAGGTAGAACACATGGCACGTGGTGTACGATAGTATTCCCATGCATCTTCCATTTCTTTACTTGGCGCACTTTCTTTGGTTTCAGGAGCGAAGGGAAGCCTGCCTCCGTCAGTTCCCTGTGCTTCTTTGGCACGGGCATCAGCTCCCATTAGCAATAATGGCATCGCATCCGCATCTTTTACTTCATTTCCCCAGCCGTTGCGGTACATGGCTCCGATATTTACAGTGCTGATACCTCCTACAGCTTTGATGCGGTGGTCATTGATAGCGGCATTGACAGAGTAGCCTCCACCTGCACAGATACCTGCTGCTCCGATTCTGTTCTCATCGACATAAGGCAATGCGCTGAGATAATCTATTACCGCGCTGATATCTTCCACACGGATATATGGATTTTCTATCAGACGTGGTTCGCCTGTGGTTTCGCCCTGGTAAGACGCATCGTAGGCAATGGCTATAAATCCTGCTTCGGCAAATTTAGCCGCATAAGTGCTTGCTGTCTGCTCTTTCACGCCTCCGCCGGGGTGTGTCACCACGATTGCAGGATATTTGTTGGATTCAGTGAATCCTTCCGGCAGAAAGATAATACCGGCCATAGTGATATTACCGTTGTTGCTGTTTTTGAAATTTACTTTTTGCGTTGACATAATGATAGTATTTAAAATTATTGAACACTACAAAGATATTCCGGCCTTAAGGCTGCCTGCTTAAAGTAATTACGGGAAGACTTTAACTATTTACTGATTTCTGAAAACGCTGGGAGAAATTCCTGTTTCTTTTTTGAAGAATGTGGCAAAGTAGGAAGGGTATTCAAATCCCAGGCTAAAGGCAATTTCGCTTATGCTCAGGGAGGTTGTTCTTAATTTGTTTTTGGCAATCTGTATCAGTAATTGATGGATATGTTCCTGTGGAGAGCGACCTGTATAATGCTTGATGAGGTCGCCAAAATAATTGGATGACAAATTAGCCTTGTCTGAAAAGTATGCAACATGCGGCATCTTTTGTGTGTTCAGCTCATCGTCATAATATGCTTCAAGATTCTTGTAAAAATCAGCTACAGTAGTATTGTACAGCTCTTCTCTCGTATCAAATTGCCTGCTGTAAAACTTTTGAATATAAGACAGGATAAGGGAGGCATAATGAATGACAATGTCTTTTGAGAAATGTTCATTGCTTTCAAATTCACTGAGAGCTTTTCTGAAAAGGTCAGTAATGATTTGTTCCTCTTCTTTGGTGATAAAAAGAGCTTCGTGATTACCATAATACGTAAAGCTATATTCTTTGGCTATTTTCCGGAACAGCCCTGCATCAATCAAAATATGATAGCCCGAAACCTGGTGCTCTATATCCCATTGCAGGAAATCTCCCGGCTGGTCGAGATACACAAAGGCATCTGCCCGGTCGAATGTGGTCTGACCAAAATCTTTGTCCTTATCAAAGTTCAGTTTAATGGCCAGAAGATAGAAATCCAGTTCAATAGGTGTAGATTTTCTTCTCATATCCTTTTGCTTGTGGTATTCCACCAAATGGATATGATTGTTCTTATAACCGCTGATATTCGTATAATTCAGAAATTCCTTTATGTCGTACTTTTTCTTCAATACTTTTCACTTAGTAAACCACAAATCTAAAAATTAAGCGAATTACAGACTTTAAGTTTTTACGGAAATGATTTTGATTTTTACAGTTTTAAATATGATTTCCTTATGTATTGAACTTTTTGTTATCTGGGTATATTGATAGGACTTCTGAAAGCGTTCGGAATAAATTTCAATAATTGGGGGCGGCAAATACTCGCATTCTTCTGGCTCCATAATGGACTAATCTAATTCTTATACTAACAGCTGCTTTTTGTTTTTGTTACGCTTATTTGGTTTGACTTCATCATAAACGTTATATCCTTGCTTTGTTCCGAAACAATAACCTTGAGAGGTTGCTGCAACAAAATCAACACTTTCATTTACATTGTCATTGTCATTCTCAAAGCAATGATAAACAGATTCAAAATGCTTGTCAACAACGGCAATCATAAAACCCCAATCATTTTTAAAATATCGTCTGATGATTTCTTCATTTGAAAGGGATGTGTCTTTTACAATACGTTCTCTATATCTCTTGAAAAAATGTGGTGGATAGATGGAAATGAGATTTTTGTCTATGCTGGGAGCAACAGCGTATTTTCCTTCGGGTCGGGAATAAATACCATGTATGCTCAAAATGGGTTTATCATAGAAACTCCTTTTGGGAGCAATCAATTCAACAATAAATAGATTTTTCTTTTCCTGTGTCTTACAGTCGTAAGATTTTGATACAGGATAACGGCTACTTCTCAGAACTGTTTTTCTGAAGTCATCACGGCATCTGTCAACTTTATTTCCAAGGGTTTTAATGTCTTCCATCACTTCCTTGTGAATCTCCTGAGCTGTCATTGAGGGTACTATCATATTTTAATGGAATTATTGTTGCTTATTGAAGATTTGGTGATTATATCAATCGAAAATAAGTACTCATTTTTTAAGGAAAAATTGAAATTTCGGAAATCAGCAGAAATAGTGTAACAGTCGCATGGGTGTGGCTAACTTTTATCTTTCATTGAGTAATCGTTCAAGTATCATGCAGAAAATATCAGCATTTTTTTTCATTTGCAATGTTGGACTTTTACCTGTTTCTTTTCCAATTTCAACTCCGTCTGTATAAGGTGTGAAGTTCAATATTTTGTCAATGCGAATGTTTGAGTTCTTTTTGTTTCCTGTGAAGATGATACGCTTGTTTGTCAAATAAATTGTTCCGGTGTCAATTAGTTTCATTGTGTCCACGCTATAACTTTGTGGTCTGTAACTGCCTGAACGCAAATAGAAACCTTTTGCAACTTTGAAACTTGTTGAATACCCACTATAAGTTACTCTCTGTCTTACACTTCTCAGTTCATACCAATTTACATTTGCAATTTTAAAGTGTAAAACTTCTGATTTTTGAATGGCAATATCCGGCTGGATAATTGGTAAATCCAGGTTTTCCAAAGCCCAGTACAATTTTAATTTTCGTAGTTGTTCTTTGGTTTGGTCGTTGAGCTGAATATTTACATTTAAGCTGTTTGCAATTGCTTTCAATTCCTGTTCTTCTACTGGCGAAAGTCTTTGGTCAGCCACGATTTGTGCAACATAATTTTCAATGTATTCAATTCGTGTTTCTGAAGAAATTTTGTCAGCAAGTTCTTTGGGTAAACGTAAGGTATTCTCAAGTTTGTTTAAAAATTCCTTTTCATCTTTTGTAAGCCGCCCGTCTGCAACAGCTTCCTGAAAAGACTTTTTGTAAATATTTTCTCCAATTTTAGCGTGTAGCTTGTTAATCGTTTTGTCCTCTAATTCTAAAATATACTTCAAGTGATTGAGTTCCGACAATTCTTGCTCGCTCAGAATTTTATCAGCAAGACAATAGTTAAGATAAACAGCGTAAAATTCTTCAAGATTAAGTTTGAACTCTTTGTTTAAACTCAACTTGTACCTGTCTTCAATTTCAGAAATCTCTATTTTGGAAATGCTTGAAATTTCTTTTGTTGCAAGCAAGTTGTTTAATTCAACAACAGCATTTTCTTGTGGAGATTGTTTGAATAACCTTTGAAGAAAACTTGTTTCAAATAAAGGTCTGATTTGATATAAATTACCGTTCATTGATTATTCATATTTTCTGTATTCTTGATAAACAGGTTCGTTCCAATCACAAACGCCTCCATGATGCGAACAAGCACCACGACCTTTTGCATTTGATGTTGAACCATCACAACAACGGGTTACATAGTAAGAAACACGTTTTTTTGTTGGATTTATTTTATCGTGTAATTTTGCGGCTTCTGTATTCCCCGCCCGAGCTAAAGTCTTTAAGTCAGTGACTGCATCTTGGATTTTTCCTGTTTTACTGTAGCAAACAGCCCTGTTATATAAAAGTTCTGAGTTTGTCGGGTCTGATAGGAGTAGATTGTTGATTTCTGGTAATGTAGCTTTATATTTTCCTGATTTTACCAGGTTAATGGTTTTGATTGATACAATTGCAGCTCTTTCTTTTTCAATTTGATTTTTATCTGATTGAGTACTGGCAAAACCTAATGCATACTGAAGTTGCTTGCTTGCTTCATCAATTTTCTGATTTTGACTTAACTGATGGCTCTTTTGAATGTAAAAATTCAAGCTGTCTTTCCGTTGTTGTTCTTTTTGGTCGGCAATTACTTTTTCTGCTGCAATTTTTTCATCAAGCAATTTTTGCTGATAGGCATTTTGCTTGTCAATGTCCGAATAGTGACTTGATAGTGGAAGTGAACTTACAAACAAAACAGAGGTGACAGCAACTTTAATTTTGGGTGTTAAACGAAAGCGAAACTTTTGTTCTAAAAACCTATGACCAGCTGGGATAAGGACAAAGCCAAGTAAGGCAAAAAGTAAACTTAGCAATGGGTGATTGAGCCAAGCCAATGCACCAATGAAAAAGGAAATACCTAAAACCCAAAATACGATGTCCCAAATAGAATTTTTGGTTGTCGCTTTGTTTATATCACCCTTGAAATAGTCTGGTAAAACCTTTGAATTATCTGGAATTAAATTCGGAACATATCTCATAGTTTAGTCTGTAAATGTTATTAGCTCCCTATACAAAATAGAATGAACTTATTTATATATGACTAATTTACATAAATATTTCCTCAGTTAGTGCGAGCGTCACGCTCGTCTCTTTTGTTTCTTATACTTTTCTTTTATAGAAAAATACCAAAAGAATCGCCCGATTTTTTGGGTGACCATCTAATTTCTCAAAAATTATTTCTTCAAAAATTCTATTTCTTTTATCCTCGTCACTTCTGTCGGTGTAAAAGAAGTCCAAGCCCCATTGTTTTTAGAATACTCACAATTGCTAATTCTTGATTGGTATAGTTCTATAAATAGCTTTTTGAGCTCAGCAATATTCTTAATATGGTCAAGGGATGAATCAGTTACAATTATTTTATCATCTAGGCAATGATAAAGATGTTCGTATTTAAGAGTTTCATTGTCTAATGAGCCGATTACGAATTCTCCGATATTTGAACATTTTAAAATTGTGCACCCGTTACTGTTGAGTGACTCTGCTATCTCTTCAATTGTCCATAGGCTACTATCTGATTTTATTACTTTCAATGCCCCAATCAAAAACGGAAGAGTTAATCCATTTTGGATATATCCATTCTTTTCAAAGTGTCTAAGCAATAGGTTCCAATATGGTATTTTTTTTGCACTCATTGACTTGATTAATTTAAATTGCATTAAAATCGTAGCAAATAACCATTTCGTTATTATTTAACCTTTTAAAGCCAAGAAATTCTAGTAAATAGGTCTCAATCTCTTTTACAGTTGGTGTATTGTTAGAGTCAGAAAAATCTTTATTAGGAAAATAGTTTTGATGAGCTCTTGCCCAATCTTTTGGAGTGGTTGCACATATTACACCTCCATTATTGAAGATGATAAAATGTTTTTTGTTTATTCTTTTTGTCATTTCTTTTAAGATGTATTCAGATATTGCCACCAATATCAGTATGTATAAAATTCTTTGTATATAATTGTATTTAAAATGTTATTTTTGTATTGCAATATATGTTATTTGATTACTTCATTCTCAAAAATTATAAAAAATCTTTTTAATATCATTAATAATGTCATTGCAAATACTGTAATAAAAAAAATAGCAGCAATATTTGTTAATATAAAATATAATTTATTAATTAAATCATAGTACTTAAAGTTTAAAAACCATCTAGAAATAATATCAGATTTTAGTTGAGTTGAAAGTGTTATTAATATTGTCAATATTGACAATGAAATTGCAAAAGATATATTTATAAATAGCTCTTTAAGTAATTGGTATTTGTTTTTGATATCTTCCGTTGCGTCATTGGTAACTACCAAAGTTTTCTCTTTTCTGAGTAAGTCAAAGACTAATGTCAATAAACTAAAAAGAAGACCAACAAAAATGGAAAGAGAAGTAATAATTACGTTTAAGTATTCTGAATTTATATGTAACTCTAGTAGTAAAACGAGGAATACTGAAAAAAAGAGTGGCAAATAAAAGAATGTTAGTTTATCTGAAAAAGGAATGACCTTTACATTTTCTTTCTTGAACTTAGCATAATCATATAAGGTATCTTTATGCTCAGTAAAGATTCTCCACACATTTATCCTATCTAAGAAATTTTTCATCATTTAAAGGTTGGTAATACCTCTTCTTTTAAAATATTGATTGCTTCATCATTCAATTTAGAAAAATCAGGGTGATTTGTGGACATATTAATGCAAGATTTTTCTGTAACATCAAACGATGCACTAAAAGTCGTCGGTCTCGAAATATTTAGGGTTCTTCTTCTGTTACCTATTGATATATCTGCATATGCTTCATCATATTCAAAATCTTCAAATTGAAATATTTCAGCGAAATTACTATCGTTAAATTTTATATCTTCTTTTATACCCAAAAAGCCTTGTTTTTTTGCAGTAATACACAGTTCAGCTTCGTATAATTTATTATCCTTTATATCCTGTTCGCCTAAAACATTTTCAAAGTTTTTAGGAAGAATATTCTTCCTAAATCGAAGTCTCCGGATATTTCCATCTCTGATATACCTTTCAAATAGACTTGCAACAGAAAGGGTAGATATTTCACAAATAATATTTTCAACATACCTGTCTTTAATGAATTTTTTGAAAGCTTCTTCGAATATTTCCTTATAGCCAAATTGCTTATAGCTTTGGGCAAAGAATAGTAACTTATGATTATTCTTTTCAGGTTTATTCAAAAGAAGATAAAATGGGGAGGAATTAAATTTATCCTTAGTTATTGTATTCGTAGTACTTACTTTATTTCCGCTTAGCTCATCTACATAAGTTTCGTGTCCACTATATCCTTTTTTTATTATTGACGAAAATGAGTTTTCTGTTAATGAAATGATAGAGTCAATATAGAAAACCCTTGTTTTATCTTCATTTACAAAGCAAGAAGTTGTATCAACATCAGTTATGAAGTCTTGAATAATTTCTTTGAATGTTTTGCTCCCAAAAACTTTGTCAAGAGTAACAAATGCATCTTTTTTATTCTTTTCACGAAATGAAATTACATAACAGTTTAGGTTTATACTGATATCATCTTTATTTTTCTTTTCAGCCATATGCTCGTTTGATTGTAATGTCTTACAAAGTAAGTTAGTTATTAATTTATTTATAATTTATAAAATCAATAGATTTATTTTTATCCAAAACGTATTGGTGATTTTTTGAAAATGAGTTTTGTTTTATCATTTATTAAACGGACTTAAGAGGCATTTTAACCATAATAAAGATAGGTAATAGGTATCAAGTTGACTCTGGCTTCCAGCCAGCAGCTCCTCCTCAGCCCTGATAGAGCGAAATATCGCCCGCCGCATTTCGTCTCCGCTCAATGACTGAGGCGGGAAGATGTAGCGATAGCAGGAATAGCTGCCCGAATTAGACTTGAAGACTCAAGATTGCAGCTTGTTATGAATTCAGTAAGTCTATTGTCTCTGGTCTTAGGTCTATCGTCTTAAATAACTTCTTCCTGAATCTCTATTCTCGGGATGAGGACTAAGGCGGCGGCTAACAGCACAACGGAAATGCCGCAGATGCTGATGGCGGTCTCTACGGAGATGTATTGAAGGATGATGCCGACCATCATGTAGCTGAAAGGCATGACGGCGAAGGCAACGGTGAAGAGGACGGCGAAGAATCGGCCTTTGATGTGCTGGGGTACTTCGTGCTGGAAGAGGGTCATGGCGGTGGCATTGGTGTAGGCGAGTGCCATGCCGATGATGAACAGAAAGAGCATGATGACGGCCAGATGTGTGGTCAGGGCGATGGCAACCATGGAGGCTCCCATGATGACGGAACATAATCCGAGGCGGGTGTAAACGGATTTTCTATTGCTGACAAAGCTGAGATAGACGGTCAGCAGAACGGCCCCGGAAGCGAGTGCGGCTTCTAAGAGTGCGAGTGAGCTGGCTTCTGCATGGAGGACATCTTTGACCATGATGGGTAAAAACAGGGTGATGGGCGCAAAGAACAGGTTGAGTGCGGCAAAGCTGATGAGCAGGCTGTAAATGGGTGGATGCTGTACGAGGTATTGAAATCCGCCTTTGAATTGCTGTAGAAATGGTTCGCGCTGTGTGATGGATTTTAATGGGGTGCGGATGGCGATGATGAACAACAGGGAAACTGCATATCCGCAGGCATTGAACAGTATCGCTCCGGTGACGCCTGCCCACTGTATGAGCATGCTACCGAGCAGTGCGCCTACGACGGCGGCTACCTGTGTGACGGAGCTGTTCATGGAAACGGCGGCAGGTGTGTTGGGTGCATCTGTCAGTAAGGAAATGGAGGATTGTGTGGCGGTGTCAAACAACGGTGCCATCATGGCGAGCAGAAAGGATATCAGATACACGAGGGGCATGCTGATGTGTTCGGTGTACATCATGTATGCGAGCAGGAAAAGCAGCACGCCACGTATAATGTCGGCTGCTATCATGGCGTGCTTTTTATTCCATCTGTCAGTGAGTGTACCCATCATAGGCCCGAAAACGACGACCGGCACGACATTAAATGCCATGAGCATGCTCAGCTTGATTTTTCCATCTTCGGGAAAGGTGCTGAGTATCCACCAGGCGAGCGCTATCGTGAAAAATTTATCTCCCACGCAGCTGATGAGCCTGCCGATGAAGAGCTTGCGGAAATCGGGAAATGCGATGAGTACGTGCTGTGACATGGTGTTTATTGGTTTCGGATACAGTTTGAAACTATCTATGTGCTTTCAGTGAATCAACTTTTTCTAAAATTTTGCCACGAATTTCACAAATTATCACGAATCCATTTTGTGTCAATTCGAGTCATTCGTGGCTGATAATATTGGACTTTCAGTCAGTTCATTTGCAGCTTATTTTCGTTGTAACATTTCTGATGCTGCAATCGCACAGGATTTGTTTTTGGAGGTACCTGCTCTTCCTTTGATTTCGATGAATGGTGTCTGGTGTTGGCAGGGACATTCGTCTGCCGGTCGCAGGATAGCCATATCGCCCATCAGGATGGAGTGGGACGGCATGGAAGTAATCACAGGAGAGATGAGCTGTGCAAATCCCGGTTTGCCGTAGCCGACCGGTTCGAGGGTTTGTACATCACGGATGATGACCCGCTCGTAGGTAGGCAGATGCAGATGGTGGTGCTCGCACTCCACGTAGGAGATAGGATGCTCTACGGAGCCGTATTTGTCACGGATATTTTCCAATGGAATGCCGAAGAAATCATGGATTTTCTGATAAAATTCTGCTTTAGGTATCTCTTTGTCGGCATGTCCTTTCCAACCTCCGCCAAATAAGCATCTGGAATCGGGATGTAAAGGCAATTTATCGTAACCGAATTCTTTGAGCTTGTCGATGCTGAAATTCAGGAAAGCAGCAAATCCGAGCATTCTCACAGGAAGCCCCTCAGCCTGGTATTCAATGAGCTTTTCCACGACTCCGAAACTGTCAAAATCATGTCCTTTCTGACCATTGTATCTCAATGCATAGTTGACGTGGACTTTTGGAGCATACTGCATCATTTTCTGATTGGTGGTAGCCGTTCCGGTTTTGAAACCCACATAAGGTTCAAAATTGAATACGAGATAATTACATGGCTGGTCACTGATATATCCGTTGGCCTGCTGGCTCACGTCGGAGATATAGTGCATGACCTCGTTGGTCCATTTGTCCAGATAGTGCTGGGATTTCTGACCTGTAGTACCGGAAGAGGTGACATGCAGGGAGATATCTTCATCTTTGGCAGTTTTGACAACGTGTGTTTTGAAGAAATTGGCATGGATGAAAGGGATTTTAGCCAAGTCATCTATAGATTTCAATTGGTCGGTATCAAAGTTATTATAGGCTAAAAGCTCTTTGTAGAAAGGATTTCTTTCAGCGTGGTACTGAATGATTTCTTTCATGGCTTCGATATACAAATCGTTGGTTTCGCTATGATTGGTATAAGGATATTCTTTGAGCAGCTCCCATATTTTTTCCATGCTGCCGGGAGCAGGGATGATATTTTCGAGGTGTGGTGTGTACATGTGTTGGATTTTTTACTGAGCAATTCTGTTGTCAATGATAGGTCTTACTTTGCCGCTGGCTTTGGCAATTTCAAATTGTCCGATAGGCAAAGCTGCAATCTCCAGAGAGATATGGTGTGCATCCATCGACATTTTGAGGTCTTTCATATTGCTGCGCAGCATTTCTATGATTTCGGCTTCGCGACCTTTGACGGATTCCAGCAGGCGCAATGTGATGTGGTCTGCATCTGTAGATGAATTGTCTATCACCATCTGAATATCATCGGTATAGGATGCGTTTTTGAGGATAAACTGGCAGATTTCTCTGTAGTTGATGAATTTAGCTCCGCATCTGACCAAATCTCCGTGGCGACCCATGAGTCTGAATTTTGGCGAGGTATGTCCGCAACCGCAAGGTTCTGAAACCCATTTTCCTAAATCACCTATTTCGTATCGGTTGAGAGCCGGGTCTTTGATGCTTTTTTTCGTGATGAGGATTTTACCGACTTCTCCGTTTTGTACAGGTTCGTTGGTATCCAGTTGTAAGATTTCTATGTCTATCACTTTGGTCGGCACATGAAACTCTCCGTTGCCGCAATGCTTACAGGCGTAACCGTTCATCAGGGCATCGTTGCTCGCATAAGCAGGAGAGAGAATTTCTTCAAAACCAAATTCGGATGTGAACCATTGCTTTTGCTCTTCTGTCATCAGCTCACCGCCATAGAGGAGTTTTTTGAATCCTTTGTAAGCCTTTAAGGTGTCGTATTCTTCCCGGAAAAGTTTTCTCAGGAATGACGGCATACCCATGACGACATCTGCCTGCATTTGTACGATGGTTTCGGCAATCGTTTTGGTATCGAGATTGGAAGAGATACTCAGGGTCGTAGCATTCATCATTTCCAGTGCTTTCTGATGTGAAATGAATCCGCCATAAAGATTTCCTGCGGAATAGAGAATCGCACATCTGTTGTCCGGACGGATACCCGCGATGACCATAGCTTCGCTCAACATGCCAACCTGCAATTCCCAGTCTTCCCATGAATAGCCTGCAACTTTGGTCTGACCGCTGCTGCCGCCGCTTTTTAGGTAGAGCTTTGCAAAAGCATTGACTTCTTCGTTGCGGGTGGTTTTATCCGTGATAGGGTAGATGCTCAAATCTCTTTTGCCATTGTCGGGTGCGAGATAGGAAAAGCTCGGAATGCACTGCATTTTTTCTTCCTGCATGCGGACAGAAACTCTTTTGGTATAGCGTTGCAATGCATAGACAGCATCGTGCGGTTCGCCGACATAAGATGTATGCTGATGTCCCACAGGCGTGATTCTCTGCAATCCGGCTTTGAGCAATTCTTCTGTCAGCTCATAGATGTCAGATTTTTCATTGGCTGCGAGTCCACAGGTTTGTAAATAGAGGTTGAAAGGTCTGAGTACCGGAATAATATCCTTGCGCAGGATAGGTTTGACCCAGATAGTTCTGTATAATGGCGATGGTTGCAATCCGCTTCGGTAGTCAATAAGAATTCTGTAGCTGAAATCCTTGGCTTCTATCACTTTTCCGTTGCCCATAGAAGATTCTAATTTCTGCAAATGGGTGATGGTCGTGATTTCGGCTTTTTCCTGTTGGGAATTAGGTTGCAGAGGAAAGGTCGGAGATATTTTTTCCAGGCTTTTATTCAATGCTTCGCCGAAGCGGTTCAGCACTTCCATATCGTCCGTCTCCACGAGCACGCATTGAGGACTGGTACATGCCTGCTGGTTTCTGCGGCAGATATCTTCTGCTAATGCATCTATAGATGTTTCGTCAAAGATTTGTTTTTCAGCGAAATAAGCAAAGCTGATTTTATGTCCCCAATCCACGACTCTGACACCCGGAGGACACATATTGCGGATGGATTTGACGGCTTCTTCGCCACCCCAGACGGTCACTAAATCTGCCTGATTGATGAGCTTCTGAATCAAATCGTCCTGTTTGGAAGAGATTTCAAAGAGATATATAAAATGTTTGAGAATGCCTGTCGCATCGCAATCTATCAGCTCTTTCATGAACAGCGGTGCAAAATTTCCGTTTCTCGCAGTGTTTTTCAGGATATTGATATTTCCTGCTATCAGTCCCTCGAGCATACTGAGCACGCCTACGTTGAGCGCATTGCCCGGTACTACGTGAATCTGTACACCAAGAGGTTTCCACGCTTCGTAAGTCGGTTTGCTGTAATCGGTTCTGTGGAGGTCAAAAGGATTGTAGCTGCCGAGGTCGCTTTTGAGGCGCATCATGATATTTTCCCGACGCATGTATTCGCAGATGCCTGTGATGAGCTGTTGTGCGATAGAGGTGTGTTGGCACACTTCGACCAGTGCCTGCTCGAGATGCGAAAGCTGTCCGGCTTCGATTTTCTGTATGAGTTTGGTACACGCATCTGTCAGGATAATGGTGTCTAATCTGTAGTGCAAATCTGTGGAAAGTACAGCCGGAAGCTCTTCGATTTTCTGTTCGAGCTCTTCGTCTTTTATCAGCTGATTCTGCCAGAGATGCTTGTAATAGTATGTGTTCATTCTTTAGATTTTAGTCAAATTGTTGTTCGATAAATGACAATAAATGTTGTGCGGGTTCTACTACCTGAATCTGTTCTGTGTTGGGTAAAATACCGTTCAGATATTGCAAAATGGCAATGTCGCCCGTCGGTGAGCCAGTCAGAATTCCTGAGAATCTGAAACCCAGAGATTCGGCAGTTTCTATCGTTTGTATGGCATCCGGACGGCAGATATTGACAAAAGCTTCTGCCATGGTGATGTTTTCCTTTTTGAGCTGGTGTATCATGCCTTTCAATACCTGTGAAAAATCATTTCCGTAGGTGTTGAAATTTATTTTTGCCATTTTGAGATTGGCATTGACAGAAAGATTCGCTTGTGTCATTTCTTCCGGTGTGAAATGACCTTCTGTGATAAATTTCCGTTCGGATTTCAACTCGCTGTAGATATTGGCAGCAAGTGCGAGATATTTTTCCGGCAGGTAATTGGTCCTTTTTTCTACCTGAATCAGAATTTTATTGACAATGAGTACGGCTGTTCTTTTGTGCTCATTTTCTGCAATGTTTTTGAAAGACATATCGTCCGGAACATACGCCGGGAGCAGTGCCGAGGGTATCATGCCCATTTTGACCGGACCTCTTTGTGAGTAGGTATGTGTGGTGACGCACTGACCGAAAACGGAATGGATTTTTCTTTTATCTATTTCCTCATAAATCAAAGCCAGCAACCTGGAAAAAATATTTCCGCCACGATATTGTTGTTTGGTCATCGCAAGGCCTATTTCGTACAGGCTGTCGTAACCGTCAATTTTTACCAGCGCCATGTGTCCGCAGACAGTGCCGTCTTCCGCTTCGGCTACTACGGAAATCAAATCTCCGCTTTCATTGAGAGCTTTGACTCTTTCCGGATAATAGATGTGCTCATACGCATACGTGTAGCCGTAGGATTCGTAGGCGCAACGAACCACCTCAATAGCATCTTTGTCCTGAAACGGTCTGAATGTATAGGTGTGCTCCTGTACCACAGAAGTGATGCCGTTGTCTTCGGGAGAGGTTTCTACCTGAGCTTCTTCAAAATATTTGCTGAGCTTGAGCTCTTTACCTGCTTTGCCGTGGTTGATGTACTGGATTTTGTCCATCATTTTAGACATGACAAAGCTGCCCAGACCTTCGAGCGTATCTTCATTGTACTGAACGGTATTCGGGTCAAAAGGCAATCCCTGGTCGCAGATGCTGACGGATAATCCTGTGATATCTTTGTACAGATGGATGTCAAAATGCGCACTTTCATTGGGTTGGAATGCGTGCCGGACAACATTGGAAATGCCTTCTTCGACTGCCATTTCTATCTGTGTGACTGCTTTGTCGCTGAAACCCAGCTTGCGGGCGTAATCAGAAATGAACTGATTCGTAGCCGGTAAAAAATGAATGTCGTTGGGGAGTTTTAAACTGATAACTGGTTCGTTCATGTGTCACATTTTAAATTGTATGGCTAAAATGGTGATATCGTCAAAAGCTTCTGCTTGTTGTGTGTGTTGTTCGAGGGCGGTAATACAATCCTGTACTATCTGCTCAGCCTGTGTTTTGCCGGAAAGTATCTGAATGAGCTGATTTTTTCCGAAAGGGATTTCTGATTTATTCAGTGCGTCTGTGACACCATCACTATACAGGAAAAAGGTAGGTTGATGCTCCAGACTGAGTACCTGATGCGTATAAACTGTATCGGATAAAATACCGACTGCCATCTGTGGCGTGGTGACAATTTCTTCCGGAGCAAAATTTTCTCTCAAGAGGAATGGGCGTTCATGTCCGGCATTGCAATACAACAGCTGTCGGTTGGCAAAATCTGTCACTGCACAAATCAGCGTGATGAAGTGAAAAGTTTCATTTTTTGCTGCCAAATCATTGTTGATGTATGAGATAATTTCTGACGGAGATTTTCCATTGAATGCCAAGGCTCGGATAGAAGAACGCACACTCGCCATGAGCAGCGAAGCGGGAATTCCTTTGCCGGAAACATCCCCCAGAACGAAACAGATATTTCCATCGGGCAATTCGAAATAGTCATAAATATCTCCGCCGACTTCTTTGGCAGGTTTCATGTAGCTGCCTACCGAAAAGGAAGAAATATGCTGTAAATCAGCAGGAGCGGGGAGCAGCGCATTCTGGATTTTGTGACCTACTTCCAGCTCTTTCTGAATGCGTGCCTGTTCTCTGGTACTTTGTTTTAAATCTTTGATGTATTGTTTGAGGTCGGCCTGCATTTTTTCAAATGCTCTTGCCAGCGTGCCGATTTCATCCGTTTTGTTCGTATAAGGTACTTTGTGGTTCAATCTGCCGTTGCCGATATTGCTGATGCTAGTGCTCAGGTGGAGAATAGGTTTCAGATTGCGGTTTGTAATCCACGCAGTGACAATGATTAAAAGCAATAAGCCTGCGGCAAAAAAGATTTGTATGATGCGCATGGTCTGGTCGTAGGAGTGCAGGATATCTGATTTTTTGAATGCTATCTGCAAATCCCATTTGTTGAAATCGAGCGGTAAGCTGAGGATGTAAATATCTTCGTCCTGCCAGCGAACGCCATGCAATGACATCGAGGAATCAAGCTCTATATTGCTGACTGCGGAAGAAGACTGTAAAAGATTTTTGTCAAAAATGATAGAATTTTCACTGGAATCCATAGAAATGAGCAGCTGGTCGTCAATCTGGATAATCCATTTGTTGTAAGGGAATTTGGTCAGAAAATCTTCTGCTAAAATTTCATGCACCCAGTTCAGCGACAGGTCGCCAGTGAGAATTGCAATCCGCTCTTTGTTTTTGTTGTGAATAGGTTCAAAATAGGTCAGCATTTTATCGTCACCGCCACCGCTGTCCACGTAGGCAGTCGTCCAGCCTGCGGATTGCATTTCCAGTGCGGTCTGGAACCAGAAAGTATGCTCGTAACCGTAATCTTTCTGTGCTGCCAGATTTTTGAAATGTAGACTATCATCTTTCATGTAGAAATACTGCGATTGTCTTTTGATTTCCGGCAGATAAGACAATGCCATGCCGTAAGTTTCACCCTGATTGTTGATGACCGTCTGACGGAGAATAGACAGAATTTCGGCATCCGTCAGAGATAAATTGTCGAGAATCTGTGCGTTGTTCTGTACATCTTCTTCCACGTGCAGGACTCTGTTCTGAATTGCTGCCCGGAGAAATTTTCCGGTGATGACCATTTCACTGAGGCCTTCTTTGATGAGCCGGTCTTTGAAATAGTTTTGCACCCATCCGAAAATGCCCAGATAGATAGCGATTAATCCTACGGATATGGATATTATCAGCTTGCCTCTTAAACTCAAATGATATTTTTTTGGATAGTCAAACAATTCATGCCGTTCACTATTTCATATTTCGTGACATCCATGAGCTTCAGGACAATATCTATGCCCCAGCCGCCGATGTCATTTTCTCTGGTATTGGTTGCTTCTAAAGGATTGAATAATTTACAATTGTCTTTAAATTCTAAAGTGACAGATGAAGTTTGTATATCTAATTGTATATCTATTTGCACAGGAAAATCCTGCTCGTTGTGATGAAATATATTGGAAACAATTTCATCAAAGGCTATAAAAATATTTTGTTGGACAGGCATGCTGACCTCTTGCTCTTCCAACCATGTTTCGAGCCGGGAGAGCGCATTTTCCCATTGAGAACGCGATGAAATATGGAGAGTTCTCACGGAGTTTTTATTGAATATTGAAAAGCGATTGAAAGCCAGTGATTTCCAGTACCTGTGCCACACTTTCGTTGAGATGTGTCAACTGTACTTCGCCACCTTTGGCTTTGGCAGTCTGAGCTGCTTTGACGATGACCCTCAATCCTGCGCTGGAGATATAGCTGACTCCCTGAAAATCTATGGTAAGCTGTATGGTATCTTTTGCGAGCAGCGGTTGTATGGCAGCTTCCAGCTCGGGACTGGTGAGCGTGTCGATTCTGCCTTGCGGCGTCAATATATCTTTTTCGTCTTGAGTAGTATGTGATATCACCATGATAGAAACGATTTGTAGTTCTCTACAAGTTAGAGAATATTCTATACAATATTATTCAATAATACTGTGTAAAGCATCTTTCTGACAGGCTTTTTAAGGCAAAATAAAAAGGTCGTAAAATGCAGAAAGTGTAGCCGTTACTGTATCAGCTACTTACAGATATACGGACGGTGAAAAACTATCCGGGTAGTTGGAGGGTAGGGGATTAATTCATTCTTGTTTTGAGTCTACATTATATTGTCTTTTTTTGACATACTGTTGTAGTATTAAGTAGGTTTCCTTACTCACTTTTTTATTTATCTGCGAAAAGTTGTGGAACAACTAACTCCAGCAACGGCGGTGTTTTCTTAAGGTTGTTTTCGTAAAAATACTTATTAGTGAACGACGAAAATGGTGTAAGCTTTGATAACCTATTTTGTTTGTATTTGTCAAAGTATCGGTCGTATTCTTCTTTTGACTTGAAATTTTGCTTTTTCTCTTTTACTACCTTTTTGCTCTCATGATAGTGATTTAACATCTCATGTAAAGGAATGCTATTGGATAATCCTATCTGATTGTAAATAAGTGTATCAATATTTACGACTGATAATGGTTTAACACGATGAATAAAAAGACCTTCTTCGGCTAGTTCTAATAGTGCGTCTTGAAACCAAAAATCAATAAGCTCATTAAAGCCAGGAGTGTCATATTGATGGTCGTGAGTAAGTAAAACAGGATAGATGTAAACATCTTTGTAGTAGTAGTTGGTATCAACGGAAAATTCTTTTTTTAGAACTTTGCGAATACTATTAGTCAATTGCGTAACAGCCTTAGGTTTTATTTTCCCATTTGATAGTTCTTCGTAATCCAAAACTTTTCTAAACTCTTCCTCATAGAGATTGAAATCAAAAGACATTTTTTTGTCTGCTGCAATCAAGAAATCTTTTGACTCAATAAGTAAAATATTATTTCCTTTTCTAACATAGTAATCAGGAGCAGCATCAATTTTCTTACCAGCGAGTTCTTTCCCTGAAAATCTAATACATTTTCCAGAATAAATACTCTCCATAACTTTGTAGCAAAGTATCTGTTCAGAGAATTCTTCACCGTAAAAACTTTTGAGATTAGGTATTTTAATTTGTTTTCTTTGCTCTACTGGCATTTTATCTAAAACATCTCTTAAAAGGAAATATACACCTTTGAAAATCTTTTCTATCACAAATAAGCCGAATATGATTCGGTATACTCCCTTTTTAACTTTGTAAAATGGCTTCGCTCTAATCGTAATAAAGTCACTTTTATCTAGTTCATTTTTCTCTTGAATTATTAATTTTTCAAGAAAAGCACAGTTTTGTTCAAAATCCTTTCCTGGTTCGACAATTATATCTGTATATGTTTCTTTATTATTTTCTAGTACAGATATTGTTAAAGGCAAAAGTTTTTTTAAATATTCTTGCCATGTATGAGAATTGAAATAGTCTAGGAATGTGGTTAATAGTAATTTCGTCTTTGCATTAGATTCGAGAAATTGAAAGAGATAAATGGCCTTAACAATTTGTGTTGTCCAAATATGTTTGGTATTATAATTCAATTTGTCCGAAATAGGATATTGCGCACAAAATAACATCATTGGAATTTTTAATTCATCAGCGCTCTTTTGTGAAGAGGGGTAAGCTACACTTTGCTTTTGAGTGAATTCTGAATTTAAGATTAAGTAAGCTTTAAATAAATTTACTTCTAAAGTCACCTGCGTTTGGGTTTCTGGCTCATCGGGCATTGAAAAGCAGTATTCAAAGAGTTTTAAACTCGAATATGTGTTTATTATCCCAATTTGTATACCTTTCTTTTCATATCCTTTTATTATGCTGTAAACTTTATTAGCAAGCTCATTGTTCTCTGCTTGAAAATATGTACTAAGAAAATCAAGATTGTTGTCAAATTTTGATTTTTGATTTCTAAAACCTAAAAAAAAACTTGCTAGCATCAAAATCATATCTCTATTACTCCCTGCTAAATACTGTTCGATATTTAATTTCACTTCTGTAGGGAAGATTACTTCAAATTCAAGAATTTGTTTCATGCTAATTGCATTGGTAATATATGATTTGTCAATAGTCAAAATATGTTATATTTTGTTTGGTTGATAATTAAAAATATAATTTAAATAAATATTTTATGCATTTTAGAATCTATTTCTTGCTAATAAGTGGTTTTGTGATTATATGTTTTGATTAGATGGTGGTAAATTGTATTTATTAACTGAGTCATTTCCCTTAATTACCATTAGCCAGAAATATCTAAATGGAATAAATTGCCACCATCCACTAAAATTTAAATCGTGTTCTCTTTTTGTCGCCTGTGCTGTCATAAACCATATGATAGGGATTGTACATATTGTTAGCAATATATCATCCTCACAAAAAATGTCAATAGAAATAAGTAATATTAGTGAAATTATCAAGCTAATGCTATATTCAAGCCTTTGAATTCTTCCGTTATACGAAAAGGGATTATTAAACATGTTTTATTATTTACTAAATGTAAAGTTAAAAAAATGAGGATTACTGCTACTTTATGTTTTATTTTTGTATTTTTTCTTAACGTGTCTTATGGACAGATACTAAAAGATAAAAGCTACTACACTAACCTTTCAAAAGGATTAGGATATTATTATAGCGTGGAATTATCCCTAAGTGCAATTAGAAAACAGCATCCTTCTCTTGCTTTACAGGCGCAAAAAAACATGTTAGATTTCCGCATTGCACATGGACCTTCCGTTAAGGTAATAGAAAGTATATTGGAAAACGATATGAACATTAAGTTTCCTGATTTTAAATTGGATTTAATAGAAACTATAAAGGGGAATTATAATCCAGAATTAATTACTTATTACGATGCTGAAAATTACTTGCTAAATTTTGAGGGCAAATATATTTATGGTAATGACGTTGTTAATGAGGATTTTGTGAAAATTCTATTAAGAAATAATCCTGAATTTAAAATTACACCAATACTTGAGTTTACATCTGGTTATAAGCAGAAATATAATTCAAATCAATCTGAAAAAACAAAATGCTTATCTTTTAGTATTGAATTACCTAAAAGTTGGACACACAGAAACGGAAACAGACCTAATATTTTGGCATTATACAAAAGTTTTGACAGCAAATGTATTTTTACTTTTCAAGTAAGAAATCTTAAAGATGTACTCAATGTTGAGAAATTTTCGTTATCAGATTTTCTAAGTGAGAATTTTGCTCGTCAAGTTATTGATGAGTTGGAACTTGAGAATACTAAAGATTTTAATTACAAGAATATTACTATTGATGGTCAAAGAGCAATTGAATGTTCTGCAAATGGTATAATGAGAAGTGGAGATAATGAATTTAATTTTCACACAGTAAATTATGTAAGCATTTATAATGATTGTTTGATGTACTTTAGTTTTTTTATTAAAAATGAAGAGCAAACGAAATACTATAAATTATTATCTGAAATGATAGTTAATTCAATAATAATTGAAGATAAATGGAAATAAAGATAAACCACATATTCCGTTAAATTTACGGGCTATCTACATTCCTCATTTCTTCTGTTCAGTACTTCTGCTAATTGATGCAGCTTATTGGCTAAAGTTTTCTTGTCTATCAGCTTTGTTTCGTATTCGGCAATGACAGTCGGACTGGTATTGCGTGCTGTTGCATATTCTACCACTTCGGTATCTTTGCCTTTACAAAGTAAAATGCCTATGCTCGGATTCTCGTGTGGTCGTTTTACATCTCTGTCCAATGCTTCCAGATAGAAATTTAGTTTGCCCAGAAATTCCGGTTCGAAGTCCTGGATTTTTAATTCAAACAGAACCATGCATTGTAAATCCCTGTGATAGAAAAGCAGGTCGGTATGATAATCTTTGTTACCCACCTGCAAACGATATTGACTGCCCATATAGGTAAAACCTTTCCCCACTTCCAGAATGAATTTTTGAAGATTGAGTGTAATAGCTTTCTCAAAATCTTTTTCGCTGTGCCCATCCGACAGGTCTAAAAACTCAAAAATATAAGGGTCTTTGAAAAAGTTCCCTGAGGATTTTTTTCCATTAAGTGCTCTATATGTAATCGAGGAATATGAATTAGAAAAAAGAATAAATGAAATAGAATTTGCTATTTCTGAAGAAAGATGACATTAGTATAAATCTGGCAAAAGGCATTCTGCTAGAAGGTTCTAATGATGTGGTAGTTAGAAAGCTTATAAAGCCTTTAGACATAGTATTTCACCATTACTATTATCGGTTAAGGTATTTTGATTTATTTAGTCAAAAATATTGTAGTTTGAATATTAACTGCGATGATTTTAAATTAAAGGATACGGATGTCTTTGCTGAAAAATATCTGTACTATATTGATGGTAAAATTCGCCAGACCTATGAATGTTCTATAAATATTGGAGGCTTTTATAAAATTAAGTATAGAGATAGATTTGGAGGTAAAACAATAAGAATAATTAGCTTAAGAAATATACTATTTGAAGTAAAATATTCCAAGGAATATTTTAATCACGCTTATGGGTTGGATTTTAACAAGGTCAATAAAAGAAGAGGCAGCTTGTTTATGAAGAACTTCAAAAGAAAACAGATTGTAAGCGAATCTTACTTTGTCAATCTGATACAATATATTCATCGCAATCCCGTACGTCATGGTTTTGTTCAGTCTGTAAAGGATTAGGAGTGGAGTTCTTATCATTCCTTTTTTTTAAAATAAAAGTACTCTGTTGGAGAGAGAATGCGTTTTGGAGTGGCTGGATGGAAAAGAAGGATTTCTGAAATTCCATCAGCAAACGAGAGATAAGAATATGGTGCAGGAGTTGGAGGCGTTTTAAATTATCAGGCCCTTGCCCTCCGGTTCTGTTCGATTGAGAATTTTCTACAGTTTAAAGTACAATTTGTCTTTCTGATTCCTCTTTTCTTCTGTTTAGATTTTTGCCTGAAAAACAAAAAAGCCCTGAATTTCTTCAGGACTTTCAGATGTGTATTCTCAATGAGAATATTATTTTCTGTTGTATTTTTTGTTGAACTTGTCGATTCTACCTGCTGTATCCAATAATTTCACTTTACCGGTGAAAAACGGATGAGACTCGTTAGAAACGTCTAATTTTACCAAAGGGTATTCATTGCCATCTTCAAAAACAATAGTGTCAGTAGTGTTAGCGCAAGATTTACCTAAGAATACATAATCACAAGAGTAGTCTTTAAATACTACTGTTCTATAGCTTTCAGGGTGGATTCCTTTTTTCATCTCAATCTTATTTCAGTGCGCAAAGATATGTGCTTTATGTTTAAACGCAAAATTATTAACAGGAAATAATGCCTTTTTGTGGATATTTTTATGCACAATCGTGGAAATTTGTGTTTTTAATCCTTTGAAATTCATTTTACCAATTCTTTTCTAATGCCGGCTTCTTCTATATAACCTTCGTTCTTCCAGAGCAGATTTTGATCCTGATACAACATCATCAATGGAATAGCTTTTATCTTCAGCTCTTTGGCAAGTTTTGGATTCTCATCCACATCAATTCTGATAATCGTTACCTTTTCAGACAAATCCCTGGAAATATTATCCAGATATGGCTTCATCATTTTACACGGCCCGCACCATTTCGCATGAAAATCTACCAGAACCATTTTGTCACCCTGCAGCAATTTCCTGTAATCCTCCATGTTCATACCTTTGAGCGGTAGTTCTGCAACAGTTTCGGGTAATGATTCATGTCTCCAGTTAAGTATACCGCCTTCCAGTTCATACACTTCAAAGCCTTCTTCTACAAGCTTGGTTGCTGCTGATGCGCTTCTGCCACCACTCTGGCAATAGATATAGACAGGGCGTGTTTTGTCCAGTTCAGATATCTGTTCTGCGAAATCTTGTCCCCGCCAATCTATATTTTTTGCATTCGGTATATGACCTTGCCGGAACTCTTCAGGTGTTCTGACATCTATTAATTGTACTTCTTTTTTTCCCTGGACTGCCCGGGAAAACTGATCAATGTCCACAAGATGCTTTTCGGCAGAAGTGCTGTTTTGAGCAGAGCAGGATTGTAGGGCAAGGATGAAAATGAATAGTAATCTCATCATGGTTTACAGATTTGCCTGAATAATACGTTCCAGCTCATGTGCGGGCACAACGCCGGATTGTCTCCACCTGACCTGCCCGTTTTTAAAAATCATAAGCGTAGGTACGCTTTGGATCTGATATTGTCCGGCAACCTGAGGATTTTTGTCAACATCTATTTTGATGATTGTAGCGGTATCGCCTATCTTTTGTTTCAATTCGGACAGGATAGGGGGCATCATTTTGCAGGGACCGCACCACGTAGCAAAAAAATCTATAAGTACGGGTTTCTCGGAGTGGATGATATCCTGGAAGTTCATGTTTTTGCTGTTTTTTCTTTTTGAAATAATGATAATAAAAGTCCGCCCATCACTGCTCCATATAGAGTGCTGTTCAATGGTTTGGAAGTGATGGCGCAACTACCGGAGCTACAACCGATCAACTGCCAGTAAAGCAAGCCTCCTATCGCTCCTAATACTGCACCTATGATGTATAGCTTATTCCTGATGATGAAATCTTTCATAAGGTTATTTTTTTTCTGAAATGTATAAAAACTTCTGTACCTGCGCGGGGAGGAATGCTGTTGCTGCATCTTTCAAGCTTCAGGATGTCAAATTTCCCTGAAAATATTTGTTGGTATTCCTCCTGACTACCACCAAAAGGAGGATGCGGATTGCCAAAATCTTTATCAAAAAGCACACCGGTTATGATACCGCCCGGATTCAGGAGATTGTAAGCTTTTTCTACATATTGCTCACGCAATCCGGGATGGATGGCACAGAAAAATGTCTGCTCAATGATGATGTCATATTTTCCTGTCTGCTCAAAAAAATCTCCGCAGATCACTTTTACCTGAGGAAGATCCTGAAATTTATTCTGAATATTTTCTACGGCTTTAGAGGCAATATCTATCAATGTAATGTCTGTGAATCCATGCTGTACGAGATATTCGGCTTCGTAGGCATTGCCGCAACCTGGAATCAGAATTGCAGCATTTTTATTTTCATACCTGTCAAAAAAATCCGTAATAGCAGGAGAGGCATAGCCGATATCCCAGCCGGTTTCATTGTTGTTCCATCTGGTTTCCCAAAATTGTCTGTCTAAAGCCAGAGATATAGGTTCAGATTTATTTGCCATGTGTATCTTTTAATTTTTTTACATTCTGCCAGGTTCCTCCATTGATGACATTTGAGATGCCGTTTTGTTGAAGAATACTTTTAGCCATACCGCTTCGGTTACCGCTTCTGCAAAATACGATGATGTTTTGTTTCTTTTTCAAAGTATTGATGTGAGCCGTAATCTGGTCTACCGGAATGTTTACTGCCCCCTGAACACTTCCGGATGCGAATTCTCCTCCGGAACGTACATCTATCAGGTATGCTCCGTTTTTAAGAGCTTCAATAACAGGAAGATTGCTGTTTTCGCTTAGTTTTTTAAATATTCCAAACATAATTCTGTATTTTCTGATAATTGATCGAAATTATCGGAAAAGGATTGCTTACAAAGCTACTTTTGTTACAGAGCATGAAGTTTCAGGGGAATATTTTGATCGTCGTTCCGGTATTTACCGTGTGGTATAATTCTTCCATTTCTTCATCTGTAACCCTGATGCATCCGTTGGTAGATGTGAAAAGATGAAATTTTCTGATAAATCCCAATCCGTTTTTGATTCCGTGAATTTTGATATCCCCACCAGGTTGCTTGCCTATTTTTTTAGCTTGGGCAATATCAGTCGAATCCGGATATGAGATGCCTAAGTTTTTATAATAACCGCTATGAGGATTTTTGTTATAGATAGAATACATTCCTTCCGGTGTTTTTCTGTCGCCCTGAAATTCCTTGTCGCCAACAGGATTGGCTCCAATTGCTATTTTGTATGTTTTGATGAGTTTGTTATTGGAATAGACCTCCATCTTTCTTTGTTTTTTGTAAACAAGTAGCTGGTCGATTTGAGTGCCTTCCGGTAGTTTTGGTTCCGGATAGAAGTAATAAACAATTGCTGCACCTATCAGGATGATGGTCAGAAAATAAAACAGCTTCTTCATTTTATCTGGCTGTATAAAAAATCAGCCTGTTGCCGAACGGGTCATTGACAGAGCTTTCTATATTGCCCCAGGGCATTTCTTCGGCTCCGGGACAGTTGTATTTATACTTTTTGCTGCGTAGTAATTCTGTAAAAGTTAATACATCATCTGACTGGATCCTGATACTGCTACCGGGTGAGGCATCTCCGTGATGCTCAGAAAGATGGATGATGCAATTGTCTTTCGATATTTGAATATATCGTGGAAAATCCGGTTCAAACTGGTGTATCCAATTGATCTCAAACTCCAGAAATTCTATGTAAAACTCCTGAGCTTTGGCAAAATCAAATATTCTCAGAATCGGGACGCAAGGCTGGAAAGTCATCGTGGTCTTTTTTATAAAAATAGAATTTATTAACGAAGTGAAAACATTAGTTTATGATGATTCTGCCAGCTCTTTGAGCTTTTGGTTCATTAACTGAAATCCTGTCTGAGTTTTTTGAGTATTGAAAAACCGGACAAAAATTCCTTTGAAGATTTCACTGTGATGGAAAGTGACAGTGCCGTTTTGGTGGTCAATAATTTCAAAACGATGTTCTCCGTCGAACAATCCGCTGATGAAAAGTTTACCCAGCCATTTCAGTTCTTTGTTTTGCTGAAAAACAAGGACAGTAGGCTTAAATGTCATGGGACTGCTTTGCGGAGGTTGGATTTTGACTGTGATAGTTTTCCCGACTGCTACTTCGCCTTTTAAAGAAATAATGAATGGATTCCACTGAGGATATTTTTCAAAGTCAGTCAGTATAGACCAGATTTTTCCCGGCGTAGCATGAATAGATATAGATGTATTGATTTCCTTTACCATAACTAAAAATTGAAGTTGTAAATAATACTTCAAAGTTCAGTTAAAATATTGGTCGTCTCCTTGATGTAAATCAAGAATTAATTCCATTTAGATGGCAGAATGGATAGCCACGAATTCACTAATCAATAGTATTTCTTTCTCAAATAGGTCATCTGATTTAGTGGAAATTTCTGTATCTTCTGAAAAATCAATTCGTGTATTAGTGGCAGACAGTAAGCTTTTAAATGAGAGCACCTTGAGATTTGACGGAGCCAATGACATGAATCAATCCATTTTTATGTGTAAATATCATGCTGCGGTCACTGAGTATGCCGAAGTGCGGTCACTGAGCGAAGCCGATGTGAAAGCATCTCGTTTTTGGAAAGTTCTTAGTTAAATGACATTGAGTCAAGAATTCAGGAAATCTGTTTTTTTCGGATCCGGCTGAAAGTTTCAGGAGTCATTCCCAACATGGAGGCAATGTATTGCAAAGGTACTTGATTGAATAATTCGGGATTGTGCTCAAAGAAAAAGTCGTAACGTTCTTCGGCAGTCATAGAAAGATGGCTGAAAATTCTGTCTTCCATGAAAGTAGCACATTTGATAATGAACAGCTTTTCGAGAAAAGACCATTTGGGAAGTATCTTTTCCAGTCGTAAGTAATCCGTTTTGGAAATGGAAAAGATTTCTGTATCGGTCAGCGCCTGAATATTCCAGCGGGATGGTGTGTCGAAGATAAAACCAGATAAGTCTGTGACGAAGTATCCCTCGGTGGAAATCCATTGTGTAACTTCTTTTTTCTCTGTTTCTACGAAAATTCTCAGATATCCTGTTTTGACAAAGCTTAATTTACGGCAGTATGCTCCGGTTTTCAGAAAATATGCTCCCTTGGGAACGATTTCCGGTCTGAAAAGGCTGGTTATGACTTTCATGTCATCTGTTTCTATAACTCCAAAGTATGATTTAAGACCGTTTTCTAACTCTGTCATGATTTTAATATTGGTATTCAATGTAGTTTGTTTAAGCAAGAATCTGAAGGATTCTAATGCTTATAGAAAAACGTTTTTCGTATTTATATACGACTCTTTCGGAGTCGAACAAACAATCAACTAATGCTATAAACATTTGACCTTTTCAAGGTCAGGCAGTCAAGCTTAAACGTTATTGAATCTTAGTAATAGTAATCTCCACTCTCTGATTCAGTTTTCTGCCTTGTTCTGTACCATTATCAGCTATGTTTTGAGTTTTTCCGTAACCTTTATAGCTCAACCTGTTGGCAGGAACTCCTTTTGTTACCAGATAATCCACGACAGATTTTGCTCTTTTATTAGATAGCTCATTACAGAATGCATCATCGCAAAGACCGTTTGTGTGACCTCCGACTTCCATCACCAACTCTTTGTTTTTGATAAGATACAGAGCTAATTTGTCCAAATCAGCATAAGATTTGGATTGGATAAAAGATGCGTTAACCACGAAAAAGACGTTTTTAAGTGCTACTTTTTCGCCAACCTTTTTATTCAGCTTTGACAATTCATCGTCAATAGATAGTTCTGCAACAGCCTGATTGGTTTTAGCATTAGTCTGAATGGTCTGTAAGCTGTCTAATTCTCTTTTCAGGGCATTGATATCTTTGTACTGTTGATTTTTTAAAGCATCCAGTTTCTTGCGTTCGTTTTCTAATCTCTCTTTTTCAAGTGCAAGCTGATCTCTCTCGAGCTGCATCTGCGCAATCGCCAGAGCGATTTGTTCTTTTTCGCCTAAAAGCTCCTGCTGTTGTTTCTGAAGATTATCCGCATTTTTTTGCTCTTCCTGATTTTTTTGAGCAATCTGTTCTTTCTGAGATTGCAGCATTTGGAGACTGTCTTCCAACGATTTTCGTTGTTGTTCCCATTTTTCAAAATCCGGATTAGATGTCGGAGTTGCGGGAGCTAAACCAGTAGAAGGTAATTCTGGAATGACCAGAGTCGTTGAGTTTTCAGGTTGTGCGGGTTCAGTACGGATAGTTTCTGTAACTGCAGGAATTTCATTGACCTTAGGGGTTATTCTTGTAGCTTGCTGAGTCGGAGCCGGTTGGGTATTTTGATTTGCCTGAAGTTGTCTGAGTTTTTCTTCATAAGCATTCAGGTTTTCATCGGAACTTTTGGGTACAGGTGATACTGCGGGAGTGGTTGGAGTTGCGGCTGGTTGTTGTGGTGTAACAATTTTTACAATTTCCGGAGTATTATTATCCGGTAAATCATTTTCCTCATATTTTATCTCAGGTGTTGCAGTGGCTTTACCTGGAAGTCTTACAGGAGCTGCAGGTTCCGGTGCAGGTTGATTCTGAGCTGTCTGTAATTGTTTTAATTTTTCTTCGTAAGCACTTAGTTTTTTATCAGTAGGTTTTGCAGTAGTAGCAGAACTTGTAGTGGTTGCTGTTGGTGTTTGCTGATAGCTGGCAAGCTTTTGCTCATAACTGCTTAAATTATTACTGTTTTGTGGCGTATACACTTGCTTTGCCGTTGCAGGTTGTTCCAGCTTCACTTT
This sequence comes from bacterium, assembly GCA_037189845.1. Lineage (GTDB taxonomy): Bacteria > Bacteroidota > Bacteroidia > Chitinophagales > JADIYW01 > JAMLHH01. The sequence continues at coordinate 554,211 of JBBCIS010000008.1, read as the reverse complement.
TTCCAGCTGACGTTTCAGATCATTGATTTTATCATCATAGGATGCATCATAAGTGGGAGTGTTGAGCTCCGGATAGCTTGGCAAAACATAGGAGCTTTGCGGCGGCTGTGGAGTCGATGACATAACTGGCAGAGATTGATACTGTTGCTCCAGCTTTTTCAGATCTGAATCGATTTGTGATTCCTGTTTCTGGATATGATTGATTTCTTTATTGTCGACAGGAGCAGAGGAGGCGGTAGGATTATTGAGTTGTCTTCTCAGCTCTTCAATTCTTTTGTCAAGGTCAGATGTTTCGGCTGTCTGATAAGGCCGTAGCTTAGGCACTTCGATTTCCTGGTTGGTATAAAGTCCGCCCTGATTGAGCTTTACGGCATCGGGTCTCAATTCTTTAGGTAAAGTGATTCGGAAAATATCATTTCTACCATAACCGCCTCTTTCGCTAGAGTAGTACGCATATTCTCCGGAGGCTGGAATCGTGTAGTACACATCCATACCGGGCGTATTGATTTTGCTGCCGAGATTGACCGGAGTCGTCCAGTTTTTCCAGGTGTTATCCAATCTTTTACTCATGAACATATCCAGATCGCCGTAGCCTGAGTGTCCGTTGGAAGAAAAGTATAAAGTTTTTCCGTCAGCGGCTAAAAATACGCTGGCCTCTGCACCGGCAGTATTGAGGTCGGCGCCCATGTTCATAGGCTCAGACCAGTTGCCGTCAGCATACCTGAAGCTGACATACAAATCCATATCGCCGTAAGTGTCGTCTCTTTCGATAGCCATGACCATGACTTTTTCGTCAATGCTCAGGTGATAACATGCATACTTGTTTTTGTTGTACATGTTGGAAATATTCAGAGGCTTCGGCCTACTCCAAACTCCGTTTTTCTGACGCTGACTGACAGCTACACCTTGTCCTTCTGTACGATAATCGTATCTGTTGGCGAGATACATCGTATTGCCGTCAGGACTGATAGCACAGACAAAATTATGCTCATCAGTGTTCAGCGGAGCACCGATATTGATAGCTTTTGACCAGAAACCGTTGGGCTGACGTTGAGAGACATAGATATCATCTTTCTTTTCTGCACCGGTATTTTCAGGTGCATTTTTCCGGGCAAAATATAATGTGCTTCCATCGGGAGATATGATAGGCAGCATATCATTGTATTGGGAATTGATATTGGTGCCTAAATTTTCCGGGCTTGGAAGTGAAGATGTGTAATCAATGGTGTTGATTTTGGCAACGACTCTTTTTGTGTCCGGTGAGATGCCTATGCAATCTATCTGGGGAATATTTCTGAAATTGGAAAAGTTGATATCCAGACGGAGCTTATTCGCTTTGTAAGCAGTCAGTGGGATATTGAGGTTGAACATATCCGCTTTATCGGGAGTTTTGGGTTGCGGATTAGGGTTGTTGTACACCTGATATTCTTTGCCTTTTTCATCATAGAGGAAAATTTTCTCTATAGTGCCGGCTAAGAGATTCTCACCGATAGCAATCTGTTGTACCTGTATAGCTTTTTCAAATCCAACTGTGATAGATGCTCTGAATGCTTTGATTCCCGGAGTCCATGCTACCATGCTTTTACCATGTACGGGTAATGCATTGGGTGGACCTAACACCTGCTGTGCGCTGAATTCTTTTTCTGCATATTGGGAACTGAAGCTGATGACTTTGTCTGCCCAATAAACCTGTTGTGCCGAAATATTTTGTAGTATGAAGGAACCAAAGAAAAGTAATGCGATTTTTTTCATGTCGTATAATCTTGGAGAGAGCTATCTAAAATTTAGCCAAAATAATTTATTTGTGACCATATTTTAGTAATAACCTTGAAATGGTGTAGAAAATTGTGTCAAATGCCTTTCTGTCAAATTTCTATAGTTATAAATATTGTATATTAAGACCCTTACCGGGCACGGTGCTTGCATTTAAAAGTAGATTATTTGCCACTAATGCACGAATTGAATTTTTCAACAGAAAAGAGAAGCTTTTCTATCATTATTTATCATGATACTCCTTGTTGAGAAAAAATAAGAGTATTTATCCTTTGATTTAGTGAATTCGTGGCTAAATTTTAGACGATTGTTTTTCAGCCTTTCGCTGAAAAAGTTAAATACGAATGCCGTGCTTACTGGGTGATATTGTTGGATTTTGTCAATCTCTAATTCTCTATCAATTCCAGCGCTTTTTCTAATTCTGTGTCATAACCATTGATAAATTCCTTAAAGGTTGACTGAATTCAGATGCTTCGGAAGAAATTTTACTCGTCTTACAGGATGTAAGTGAAATAATGAGTAAAAGTGTAAATGTTATTCGCATTCAGGATATAAAGTGAAATTCCAAATGAATATTTGTATACCAATACCATTTAGTTCAAAACGGATTGAATTAGGTTCTTTCAGCATGACATAATTAGCAGAATGTCATGCTGTTAAGCATCTGTCCTTTATTTTTTTAGCTTATATGACACCAACTAATTCCTTGTTCTATTAAAAATATCCGTTGCGTAGCAGGGTGAGGGATGGCAGTGATATGCCGGAGTGAAACGCAGGTATACAAATGTACAGCCCGACTCCGGGCTGTCATGCTGACGGAGGAACGGAGTCATATGACCTGACCGGAGGCACCCCCGAAAAAAGAATTTTAAGCTATTTGCCTAAAAGTGCTTCTAGCTTTTGCTGGATATGCTCAAAAGGAAACTGGCTGATGGTCTGGTTTTTCATTGCTGTGATATCTTCCAAACAAAGGTTGCCAAGGCTGCCCTCGTGCGTGTGGTGCACGGATTCCGGTTTGGTGAATTTATTTTCTTCGATGTTCTGACCGACCTGAATGTATGCTTCTCTGAACGGAACGCCTTCCATCACGAGCTGATTGACTACTTCAACGCTATAGAGGTAAAGATATCTTTCGTCGTCGAGGATGTTTTCTTTGACTTGGATGTGCTCAAACATCGTGTGCGCAATATCCAGACAGTCTTTGATGGTCTGAAATGCCGGAATATAATCTTCCTTGATGAGCTGCATGTCGCGGTGGTAGCCGCTCGGAAGGTTATTCATGATGGCAGTGAACTGTGCGGGAAGGTTCTGTAGCTTGTTGCATTTGGCACGGATGAGCTCCCATACATCGGGATTTTTTTTGTGCGGCATGATGCTGGAGCCAGTGGTAAGTACGTCCGGAAACTTGACAAAGCCAAAGTTCTGATTCATGTACAGACACATATCCATCGCCATTCTGCTCAGAGTCGCCGCAATGGAGGAAATAGCAGTAGCTACGGTTTTTTCCATTTTACCACGGTTCATCTGTGCGTAAACGACATTGTAGTTGAGGTTCTCAAAACCTAAAAGCTCTGTCGTACGGCGGCGGTTGAGTGGGAGAGAACCTCCGTATCCCGCACCTGACCCCAAAGGATTTTTATTGGCTATTTTGAACGCAGCATACAGCTGGTCGATGTCGTCCACCAGACTTTCTGCATAAGCGCTGAACCACAAACCAAAGGAGGACAACATGGCTACCTGAAGATGTGTATAACCTGGTAATAAAGTGTTTTTATGCTGCTCAGCGAGTTGAATCAATATGTTGAAAAGGCGGTCTGTTTTGCCGACAATTTCTTCGATTTCATATCGTGTGTAGAGTTTTAAATCCACGAGTACCTGGTCGTTTCTGGAACGTCCGCTGTGTATTTTTTTGCCTAAATCTGCCAGTTTTTTAGTGAGGCGAAATTCTACTTCGGAGTGCACATCTTCTGTAGATGCACCGATTTCGAAATTGCCTTCCTGTATATCCTGATAGATTTCTCTCAGTCCTTGCTGCAGTACTGGCAATTCTTCGGTTTCGAGCATGCCGTTTTCTGCGAGCATTTGTATATGCGCTAGTGAACCTAATACGTCAAAAGGCGCCAGCTGAAGGTCTAACTCTCTGTCTTTGCCTACGGTGAAAGCTTCCACCTGCTGAGCTAATCCTGAGTTGTCCAGTGTTCCTTTTTGCCATAGTTTCTGTTGCATCGCTGAGAATTTGTTGCAAAACAACGAAGTTTTTATGGAATAATAAAGTAAATAGGCAATAAGCAAGAGTGTAAATAAGCACTTGGCAAATGTTAACGCAACACGATGGCTGAGGTTCTCGAAGCCATAAGCAATAGGTAAGAATGCAATTACGATTTTGGATGGACGATTTTGCTAACACATAATAAGTAAGTCAATAATGTCAAGCTGGAAGCTTCCCGAATTTGGATGTATTTTTCAGATAGTTGTATTATGTGCCTATGTGGTTTGAATTGAATTCGGGTTTGCCAGTCTGTTTTCCAGCTCTATGGCTTTAGGGAAAAGGATATTGTTTTCCAGATGGATATGCCTGTGCAGGTCGTCTTCAAACTCCTGTAATAGTGCAAAAGTTGTTTTATAGGTATTGCAGGCATTGGCAGGCGGAGTATAATTTTGAGAAAGTTGTGAGATTTTCCTGAATCTTTCACCTTCTTCATCGTGGTCATGATGCATCATGGCAATCGGATTTTTGACAGAACCGAAAGGCGGCTGAGCTGTGTTGGTTGGGTTTACGGACATTTTTCGGATATAGGGAAACAATATCAACTCTTCTTTTTTCATGTGTATGGTCAAATCATCTGCTGATTGGTGGAATAAAGTTTCTATTTCATTCAGTTCTGGATGCTGGCTGCCGTGAACAGCTACTATTTTTTGTAAGTAAGGACGGATTTCAAGGATTTTATCTGTCACATAACGGTGATGCTTCTTTTCGATGTAATCCACAACTAAATCTAAAGGCCATGTGCTGAAATCAATTTCTGAATGGCGGGTGTTTTGGAGTGACGCTTCCAGCTTCTCAATAAGTACGTCTGATCTGAGGTCTTTTTCGGTACAGGCCGCCTGGATGGTTCTGTTACCATTGCAGCAGAAATCTATCTGATATTCTTTGAATATGGATGCTGTCCGGTAATTTTTTGCAACTATTTCACCAATAATGCTCTGTTCTGTGATTTCCATGTCCTGTGGTTTTGAAAATGAAATAATTATCTGGTTGCCGGCTGATGCTCAAATAAGGTAATTCCAAACCAGATAAGTGAAAAAACTTTTACAATTTCCAGTCCTACGTAATAAAAATGTAAAAACGAAGGAGACACAGCTTCTCCCTGAATGTGCATCTCTGCGCGGGCATCCAATTGTGGCAGTAACCAGACTGTCTGTATTACCAATATGAGAAAGGGAATGAAAAAGGTTATTTTTCTGAGAGTGAATAAGGGGACTTTAGATAAAACAAAACTTGCCGCAATGCTCAGAACCATTACCCATTCAACAATGTTTAAAGCCCGGAAAATGATGCGTCCTATTCCCAGTCCAAGTGGTAGAGTAATACCCGGTGCCCGGAATTTTAACCATGCTTCCATAAAGCTGATGGCAAAGACAAATCCTATCCACACAAATGTACAGATGACTGCTATCGGAACTTTTACTGTGCTCATAATAATGGTATGGATGAGTTATTTCTGAAAAACTGGATTTTAGTGTGGAACATTTCTGCCATACGCTCACCCTGCCACTTTGCACGGTCAGCTTTCTCACCTTTGAAAAGACCATCTACTGTTTCATAAAAGATTTTCAGCCATTCGTTGAAATGTTCTTTTTCTACGGGCAATTGAGCATGCGGGATAAACGGTCTGCCGAAATAAGTGTGTTCCTCCAGAAGCACCGTCTGCCAGAAGCGGTACATTTTGTCGAGATGCTCCGGCCATCTGTCCTGAATGATATTGTTGAAGATATCTTTCAGCATTGGATTCTCACGGATCTTTCCGTAAAAAGTATCTACCAGCAGCCTGATGTCTTCCAATGTTTCTATATCCTTTAGCTGTTCCATTTTTGATGTTTTATCTGATGAGTATGGTTTGTCCTGCTTTCAATCCGATGGCCAAGTCATAAATGCTGGTACTTTCCAGCATGTTTTTCATATCGCTTCTGATCTGAACAAATTTTTCGTGCATCGGACAAGGAGCGGAGTGGCTGCATTCTTTGAGTCCCAAAGCACATCCATTATACAGCGCATCACCATCTATAGCGTAAACAATATCACTCAGCTTAATTTGCCTCATCCGGTGAACCTCTATTTCAAATCCGCCATAAGGGCCTTTGTGAGATGCTACTATATTGTGCTTGGTCAGAGCTCCCAGCACTTTTCCTGTAAAAGCTTCCGGTGAGCCGGCATTTTCAACGATGTCACCAATTTTAACTCTTTTGTTTTCAAGAGATTGGGTAGCAATGTAAATGATAGCTTTTATTCCGTGTTCGCATGCTTTTGAAAACATGAAGTTTGAATTTCTTTATTAAAGATAATGAATTTTATGTTTACGACAAAATTGTCGGAAATTAATTTATTGAGCTTATACAAAAATATCTTGCTGTGGTCAGTGAGACTCGTCGAACTACTTCCATATTACTCAGCACAAGTGTAAGCACCTCAATAATAATTACATTTTTGCATAGAGTTCCCTTCAGGAAGACAAAAAGAGATAATTTGTAGTAATACTAATGTTGAAGCGGTTCAATTTTAAACCCTGCTTTTTCAACTGTTTTGATAATTTCAGCAGGAGAGGCTTCATTAGTTTGAACAGTCAGAATTTTATCTCTTAGAGCGGTATCTACTGACCATTCTTCTATGCCGGAAGCATTATCTAAAAATGGTTTTACTGTTGCAATACAGCCACCGCAATTGATGTTGGTTTTAAATTGATATGTTTTCATGATTGGAATGTTTTATAGTTAAAAAATAGTTTGATTGAAATTTATTTTTTCCATTTTAATCTCAGGCTATTGCTGACCACGCTGACGCTGCTGAGTGCCATAGCTGCTCCGGCAATCATCGGGTCGAGCAGAAAACCATTGATAGGGTAGAGGATTCCGGCAGCAATGGGTATTCCGATGATATTATAGATAAACGCCCAGAAGAGATTTTGTTTAATAGTTGCTACTGTTTGTCCGGAAAGTCTGATAGCCTGGGGTATTTTAGAAAGATCGGATGAAATAATGGTCATTTTGGCTACATCCATAGCAATATCACTGCCTTTGCCCATGGCAATGCTCACATCTGCAGTGGCGAGTGCTGTGCTGTCATTGATTCCATCACCGACCATTGCTACTGTTTTTCCCTGTTGCTGGAGTTTTTTGACAAATTCAGCTTTCTGCTGCGGAGTGACTTCTGCTTCGTAATGCTGAATGCCTGTCTGCTCTGCAATAGCTTTCGCAGTGGCTTCATTGTCTCCGGTCAGAATGTATAAATCTATTCCCATTTCTTTTAGTTCACTGATAGCAGTAACGGAAGTAGATTTTATTTTATCTGAAATGGCGAGAACTGCTACGGCAGATCGTGCATTGGCAAACCAGATGACTGTTTTTGCCTGTAAACTCCATTCTTCAGCCTTTTGTAGAAGCTCTTTAGCAATAGATATATTATTTTCCTGTAAAAGTTTTCTGCTGCCGGCAAAATAGGTTTCGTTTTCCTTAACAGCTTTTACTCCCTGACCTACAATACTGTCAAAAGATGAAATGTTTACTGTTTCAGTTCCTTCAAAATGCTTCACAATTGCATCTGCCAGCGGGTGTTCGGATTGTTTTTCGATGCTGTATAAGATTTGTCTGGCAGAGTCATCATGATCCGACCAGAGGACATCATTGACTTTCGGACTGCCTTCGGTGATGGTCCCGGTTTTATCCAGAATAATGGCATCAACTTTTTTAGCCAGCTCAAGACTTTCAGCATCTTTAATCAGAATGCCTTTTTCAGCACCTTTGCCTACGCCCACCATAATAGCGGTAGGGGTGGCGAGACCTAAAGCACAGGGACAGGCAATGACCAAAACTGTCACAGCAGCCATCAACCCATGAACGATACCACTATCTCCTCCCACTATCCACCAGATAAAAAAGGTCAGAACTGCTATTCCGATGATGACCGGGACAAAAACAGCAGCTATTTTATCTACTAATTTCTGTACGGGAGCTTTGCTGCCCTGGGCATCCTGAATCATTCTGATGATGTGGGCAAGCATAGTTTCTTTACCTACCTTGACCGCCTGAAATCTGAAGCTGCCTTTCTGATTAATCGTACCTGCAAAAACTTGTTCATTTTCTTTTTTCAGTACCGGAATGGGTTCTCCACTCAGCATGCTTTCATCTACATATGAACTGCCTTCTGTGACGATACCGTCTACTGCAATTTTATCACCGGGTTTGACCAGTATAATATCACCTGCAAAAACTTCTTCGATTTTTACAATTCTTTCCTGATCATTGTCAGTAATGACTGTCACAGTTTTAGGTTGTAAACCCATCAGCTTTTTGATAGCAGTAGAGGTATTGCCTTTGGCTTTTTCCTCCAGAAGTTTTCCCAGAAGAATGAATGCAATCACTACTGAAGCTGCTTCAAAGTAAACATGGGCATGTAAACCTCTCTGATGCCAGAAATCGGGAAACAGCATGTTTAATAAGCTGAAAATATATGCGATCCCGGTACTCAATGCCACCAGGGTATCCATATTCGCAGAACGGTGCTTAGCCTGCTTCCATGCATTGATGTAAAAATCTTTACCAAACCACAGCACAACCGGGGTAGAAAATAGCCACATGATTTCATTGGCATAGAGCATGTTCATGAAAAACATACCAATGATGACTACTGGTATTGAAAGGATAATTGCCCGGATGGTTTTCTTTTTCAATGCCTGAAAATGCTGCTGCTGTATAGCCTCCAGCGCGTCATCACGGGTTTCTTCCTCTTCAATCAGTAAGTCATATCCGGCAGATTGAATAGCTTTTTGAATCACATACGGGTCTGTCATGTTCGGAAGAAATTCTACTGTCAGATTTTTGGTGGCAAAGTTGACAGAAGCTTCTACTACGCCGTCTACTGATTTTGCCATGCTTTCTGCACTCACGGCACAAGAAGCACAGGACATATTTAAAACCGGGAAAGATTTTTTTATAGTGGTCACTCCGTAACCTAAGCTTTTAATGGCAGAGATGGCTTTTTTGACCGCAGTTTCTTCATTGACAGCTATGACTGCTCTTTTATTGTTGAGCTCTACTTTGTGCTGAGAGATACCGCCTACCTGAGCCAGACCATTATCTACAATCCGGGCACAATGTTCACTTTCGACATGTTCTAATGGCAGAAATATTGTTTTTTGATTATTTGCTGACATGCGGATGGATTTTATGCTACAAAGTTCTGCAATGTAGGTGTAAAAGGTGTTGTGTTATTTTGGAATAGATTTGTAATATTTCCGGTGACAATTTTCAATATGAACCATTAAGAATTTAAGAGAAAGCTATTTCCCGAATAGAGACGCAAAGTAATAGAAAAGAGAAGTCGTTACTTACTTTTTACAGTACTGCCTGGATTCTTCAATAGGGAATTTTTTATCTAAATCCACATCGTTGAAGCTGTTCCGGCTGCCCCAGCCAAAGATTTTTTCAAAAAAAGGCAACAGCTTTCTGTTTTTTATTTTGTCTAAAAAATAGATTTCATGCTCCTTTTCTTTGATTCCCAGCTCAAACAGAATCTCGTTGTGTTCGGTAATCCCGATTTCGTGGAAATATTTCATCAGCTTGAAATATTCGCAGACATTCCCGCTTTCCAATCTTCCTGCGAAATAGTACGGCATGAACCATCCAATGACATAACAGGAAAATGAAATCAGCTTGCCGATGACGTAAAAACGAAATTCCAGCCATTTTGAAACAGGAATATCGTATCGCTGCATGATTTTCAGCACTTCTGCTCTGTGGTGCCATTCATCGAGCTCGATTTGTCTGATAGCTGCTTTTTCTTCAGGATCACTAACAGAACCCGCATGACCCTGGTATGCAAAAGATGCAGCTCTTTCAGCTGAATAAGCCATTTGTAGTAGTCTGATGAGCCTGGTATGCTGAATTTTCAAAGCAGAGGATATTGATGACAAAATTCAGAATAAAGATAAGGGAAACCCCGGGAAAGCCATATCATTTTTAGAACAGAAAGCTATAAGTCTGTATTTTTTCTAAAAATTCATTTTTTAAATGAAGTTGATATTCAACTTGTTATTTATTGATATTTGTGTCTAAAGATACACAAGCAGCTTATGTTAAAACTACATTATTAAACTCTTTTTAAATTGTATATTTATAAGATTCTACTTTTACAAACCATACCTGAATGAAAACCATTTTTACCCATCCAAAATTTTTGGCTATTTTATTCTCAGGATTTTTGGGTCTCGGGAAAATTTCTGCCCAGCAACAACCCTTTATCGAAAAGATTGAGCATCAGGGGTTTGACAGGCGGCTTACAGTTTATCTTCCCGTAGGCTATACTCCCGACAAGTCAAGACCTTTGTTCATCAATATGCACGGCTTTACATCCACAATGAGTCAGCAGATGACATCTTCTGGTTTTAATGCTACAGCTGACCTGAAAGATTGTATTGTAGTGTATCCCGATGGTGTTCAGAAACGATGGAATTCAGGCACCAACTTCGGCGTAGCATCCGGGGTGGACGATGTCGGTTTTTTATCTAAACTCATAGACAGGATGATTCTACTTTATAATGCGGACCCATCCATGATCTACTCTACCGGCTATTCTGCCGGAGGATTTATGAGCTATCGGCTTGCATGTGAGCTGACCAACAGAGTTTCGGCGATTGCTCCGGTTGTTGGATCTATGGTAGAAGATACCTATGCTTCCTGTGCACCGGCAAGACCTATCTCCGTAATAGCATTCAACGGAACATCAGATGGTGTTACAAATTACGATGGATTTCCCGGCAATTTCAGACCAATTCCGGAAGTGATCAATTCATGGGTAAACAGAAATAATTGTATTGCAGAGGCAGAAGAAATCCAAATTCCTAACACTGTGTCAAACGATAATTCTACAGTAACAAAATTCAGATACACTGGTTGTGATGAAGAAACGGAAGTTGTTTTGATGCGGATAAATGGCGGCGGACATACATGGCCGGGATCAACAACAATAGGACTTGGCAATACGAACCAGGATATTAAAGCGAATGATGAGATTTATAACTTCTGTACTAATTATAAGATTCCTACAACAGTTTTTTGCGATGCTCCACAAAATCTTACAGCAACACTCGTAGAGGGTTCTTCTTATCAGCTCAGTTGGGAACCGGTTGACGGCATCAGGTTCTATACTCTGGCACTGATTGATGCTGAAAAAAATATCTCTGTTCTGGATACACTCGTTGAAGTTGGTGCAAGAATCGATGTTTCTGATATAGCTAATACTCGCTGGAGTGTTCGCTCAGAATGTGAATCCGGACATGCGAATTGGGCTCGTCCCCAAACATTCAATGTGAGCACATCTGTAAAATCGTCTTTCAGTAATAGCTTGAAACTCTACCCCAATCCTGCAAATGATTTTGTTTACATCAATACCAGCGAATATTCAAAACAGACACCTTTGTCTATCTATGACGTTACAGGTAAAATAGTTACCGGTGGATTTGTTTCGCCGGGTATAAATGAAAGAATTAGCCTTGATAAATTATCTGCCGGGGTGTATGTCCTCAGAATCGGAGAAAAAACAGGGCAATTCATCAAATTACCTTGATATCACACAGGATTATAAATGGCCACGAATTCACTAATTAAGTGATAATTCATTCCTATATGCTTTGCTGAATGTATAAAATTCGTGTATTAGTGGCATAAATAACTCATAAAAAGACCTGCGAATTTACTAATTAAGTACCTGATGAAAAATCTGTAGTCAAAGTAGTATTTTGCAGGTTGACTGATGAAAAAACTTTTAGAAGTACTCCAGCTGCCATCACCACTGCAAAAAGTGGATTTTCCGGATTGGGGAAATTACGGGGTGGAAGTTTATTTTAAAAGAGATGATCTGATACATCCTGCTGTTTCCGGGAATAAATGGCGAAAATTATATGGTCATCTGAAGGAGTATTTTCAAGGTGATTATCAGGGAATCCTGACTTATGGAGGAGCATTTTCCAATCATATTGTTGCAGTAGCGACAGCTTGCAATTATCTGGAAATTCCTGTGTACGGCGTGATACGTGGTGAGACGGATAAAGAAAATCCGACATTGAAGTATGCACAGGAGCAGGGAATGATCTTACTCCCGCTTTCGAGGTCTGCTTACCGGAACAAGGATATTGCTGAACTGGCGGAAAAATATCAGGAAATAGATTTTTCGGCTTTGCTGCAGATTCCTGAAGGAGGAGCCGGAAAAGCAGGAATCGAAGGTTGTGCTGAAATTATTCGTGAGATTTCACTGCCTTATGATTTTATTGTCTCAGCAGCAGGAACAGGGACTACGGTAGCAGGGCTGGCAGAATATGCAGAAGATTCAGTGAAAGTATTAGGAATTTCTGTACTGAAAGGTGCGGATACTTTGACGGACGCCGTTCAGGAACTGACAGATAAAAAGAATTTTGAGATCATTACAGGCTATCATTTCGGAGGTTATGCCAGGTATACGAAGGAACTTTTGGAATTTGCCCGTGAATTTACAGCACAAACGACTGTGCCTTTGGATTTTGTTTATACTGCCAAAATGGTGTTTGGCTTTGATGATTTACTACGTAAAGGATATTTTAAGCGTAGAAGTAAAATCGTTCTGTTGCATACCGGTGGGTTGATGAATGCTGGAATTGATACCGTGTAATACAGTCTCGTTAAGGATGAGATGCTTACAGCTCGGCTTCGCTTGTGGACCACAGCATGATATTTTGCCAGCTAAAACTGAATGTCTCAGAATCTCGGATTTATTCTCAGCTGACGGGCTGCTTCGCGAATACCTTCACCGATTACTTTTTCCAATACATTCTTCATGACAAAACCAGTCAAAGGGATACTTGGAACGAATTCGATTTTGTAATCCAGCCGGCTTCTGCCATCTCCTAAATCCATAAAATTCATAGTGCCCAGATGATCTTTGAAGCCTATGCCATAAGTTACTTTGTATTCAATGAGCTGATCCGGAATGTATTGGGTAATCACTTCTTCCATGATCAGGGGGAATGCTATTACTCTTCTGACGGAACCTTTGCTGTTGGCATCCCGGGGATCTTCGCCGAACTGAATGCGCTTGACAGCAGCGGGATATATTTTTCCCAGATTTTCATGTACACTGAAAAAGTTGAACACTGTTTGAACTGACACATCAAAATCCTGCAGGAAATGGATTATTTCTTTTTGTACTAATGGTGCTAATAATGACGTCATATCCCGAATTTAATGATTTTTTGTATTTATAGGGTTGAAATCATGGTTCAGATTTTCTGATGAAACGGTGTACCTTTGCAACTATGTCAGAATATGATGAAATAGACGAGACATTATCTGTTTGTGAGGAAGGAAATGAAGGTGAAGGCTTGTTTGAGCATCACAGAATTATAGCAGATAAAGGTCAGGGACCTGTAAGAATAGATGTTTTCCTGCAGGAAAAGCTATTGAATGTCAGCCGTAGTAAGATACAAAATGCTGCAAAAGCAGGCAGTATACTTGTCAATGGTCAGGCTGTCAAGCCAAATTACAAGATCAGACCGAATGATATTATTCAGATTTTGTTGCACAGACCTGTTGAGCATCATACTGTAGCACCTGAAAATCTGAATCTGGATGTCGTTTATGAAGATGATGATGTGATTCTGGTCAATAAGCCGGCAGGTATGGTGGTACATCCGGGACATGGCAATTTTACCGGGACACTGGTCAATGGATTGCTGTATCTGAAAGAAAGCTGGCCTCAGATCAATGGCGAGGCACGTCCGGGAATTGTACACAGATTAGATAAAAATACGTCCGGAGTTATTATTGCAGGTAAAACTGAATTTTCACTGCAACATCTGGCTAAACAATTTTTTGACAGAACAACTCAACGGGAATATATCGCCCTGGTGTGGGGCAATATAAATGAGGATAAAGGCAGGGTAGAAGGGAATATTGCCCGTCATCCTAATGACAGACTGAAGTTTTATGTGGATGAAGACGGGCTGACCGGAAAATGGGCTGCGACGAATTATGAAGTGGTCAAAAGATATGGTTACGTCACGCTGGTGAAGTGTAAGCTGGAAACAGGACGTACGCACCAGATCCGCGTGCACATGAAGCATATCGGACATCCTGTGTTCAACGATACTACATATGGAGGAGATAAAATTGTTTTCGGAACAATTTTTACCAAATACAGACAATTTGTAGAAAATTGCTTTAAGCTCATACCTGCTCAGGCGCTACATGCACAAAGTCTTGGTTTTGCACATCCTGTTTCAGGAAAGCAAATGTATTTTGAAGTGCCGCTTCCTGACGGATTTCAGCAGGTGCTGGATAAATGGGATATTTACACACAGGCTCTTCAGGTCGGAAAGATCTTAGAATCTTTGGAGGATGAGGAATAAATGCAATTATCGCTTGTTTAAAGTTTTCTGTGTTTAAGGTTTAATGTTCGCTTACGCCTGCTGTCCCCAATACAAAATGCTAACACTAAATTCGTGTTCATTCGTGACATTCGTGTCAGAATTCAACAATAGTACCAAAATTATTTTCCGGAAAGCGATACATATTTGCCCAGTGCAGTTGGATTTTCAGCCTGTTTGACCATATAATCTGCTACATCTGCCCGGCTGATAAAGCCAATTTTAATGCCTTTGTATAGCTCAGTTTCAGCCTTGTATTTTTCAGAAAGAGATTTGTTGTTCAGAATGCCCGGACGGACAATTACCCACTTCAGATCAGATGCAGAAATAATTTCTTCCATTCGGGTTTTGTCTGCATAGACATCTTTTAATATAAAATTGAAAATCCATTTCATATAAAAGGGATAATAAGACAGACTTTCTCCTGCACCGAATCCGGTCAGTATAATAAAAGGAATCTGACGTGGCAGCTCATTCTGCAGCTCTGCCAATAGCTTTCCAAAGTTCGAATAAAGTGTTGTAGGTGCTGTGCTGGTGCCTGTCCCTAATGCTACAATGACTGCGTCAGCATTTTCTATTGCATTTTTCAGATCTGATTTATTGGTAGCACTTCCCTGTAGCTTGACCAATCTTGCACCTCCCGGAATATGAACTGTAGTACGGGATAAAGTAGTGACTGTATGATCTCTTTCCAATGCTCTTTTTACTGTTTCAAGTCCGACGCCGGCAGAGGCGCCTATTACTGTTATGTTCATATTAATATCTAAAAAAATGATCTAATTTAATTGCACATTACAACTATTATAGTTAACGTAACATGGTTTTATTTGTTTGTGATTTTTGTAAAATACAAGGTTCAACTATCAAAAAATCTGAGGCTTTATATCCTTAAAAGCCCAATCCAGTATCTGTTGAATGCGTTTTTGTCTCGTTTCTTCCCGTTTTGCTGATACCATTCTGTATAAAATCAGTTTTTTATCGGACTTACTCAGTTTTTCATAATAATTCATAGCTTCTGGTTGTGTATTCAGTGCCTCGAGCAGGTCGTTAGGAATAATGAGTGCATCCACATCATTCAATATATCCCAGGAACCATTCTCTTTTGCGATAGCAATACATTTCAGGCCGGCTTCTGTCATCAATCCTTCTTCAATGAGTCTTTCCACTTTTTCTTTATTGACTTTCGACCAGGTACTTCTGGGTTTTCTTTTGCTGAAAAGTTGTAGGAATTTTTCATCGTCCAGAGTTTTTCTTGTACTGTCTATCCATCCGAAACATAAAGCTTCCTCTACGGCATCTGACCATGACAGGGTAGGAACTCCGGATTTTGATTTGTAATAAATCAACCACACAGTTGCCTCATTATGATGGTTTTCCATCAACCATTCTCTCCATGATTGCCTGCTTGCAGGGCAAAAAGTAATAATTTCTTTCTCTGGCATAATAACTTAGTATATCTAAAAATAATAAAAGCCGATCACAGAGACCGGCTTTCTATCACTGTAGAAATTTACTTATTTTACTTTTATTCCTTGCTGAGCTGCAATACATTCATTGCAATATTCTTTTCCATCACAACCTATGACTCCCGGACAATCCATTGTACACATTGTATCCTTATATTTTTCTTTCAGTTGGGCATCAAAACAGCTTTTCCCTGACTTACATGAAGTGAATCCAAATAGTCCTAGGCAGAGGATGAAGAATGTTTTTTTCATATGGAATTCAATTTTACAATTTTCCTGCAATGATTTCATCTACAATAGCCGGATCCAGCAGGGTAGAGGTATCCCCTAAGCTGCCTAATTCATTTTCTGCTATTTTTCTCAGAATTCTACGCATGATCTTGCCTGATCTTGTTTTAGGTAATCCACTGACAATCTGAATTTTATCTGGCTTGGCTATTTTACCTATTTCTAATGTGATCGTTTCATTGATCTCACTTTTGATATGGTCAGGATTTTCGCCTTTTGCTTCGTCTAATAAAATTACAAATGCATAGATGCCTTGTCCTTTGATATCATGCGGAAAACCTACCACTGCTGATTCTACTACTTTGTGATTCTGATTGATGGCATTTTCGATTTCAGCAGTTCCGAATCTGTGTCCGGATACATTGATGACATCGTCTACACGACCAATAATTCTGTACAATCCCTTTTCATCTCTTTTGGCACCATCACCTGTGAAATAGTATCCTTTATAATTTGTGAAATAAGTCTGACGGCATCTTTCATGATCTCCGTATGTAGTTCTCAGCATACTTGGCCACGGGAATTTTACACACAAATAACCTTCTACATCATTGCCCTCCAGCTCTTTGCCTTCACCATCCAGCAGCACCGGTTGAATACCCGGAAGCGGATATGCCGCATAAGTTGGTTTGGTAGGAGTGACACCTGCAAGAGATGAGATCATGATCCCTCCGGTTTCCGTCTGCCACCAGGTATCTACGATCGGACATCTTTCTTTTCCTACATGCAGATTGTACCAGTACCAGGCTTCTTCGTTGATCGGTTCGCCCACAGAGCCTAAAACTTTCAGAGAATCAAGACTATATGAAAGCACATGGTCTTCACCGGCTGCCATCAGCGAACGGATAGCCGTAGGCGCTGTATAGAAATGTGTGATACCAAACTTATCTATCACCTGCCAGAAACGTCCTGCATCAGGATAGGTAGGAACGCCTTCAAACATAGTAGTTGTAGCACCTGCCAGCAATGGCCCGTAAACCAGGTAGCTGTGTCCCGTTACCCAGCCGATATCAGCTGTACACCAGTAAATATCACTTTCCTCCAGCTGGAATACATTTCTGAAGGTATAATCTGTGTATACAGCATATCCGGCAGTAGTGTGCACAACACCTTTAGGTTTCCCGGTAGAGCCTGATGTGTATAGAATAAACAATTCATCTTCTGCGTCCATCGGTTCAGGCGGGCAAACTTTATCTACTAATGGTAATTCATCATGGAGATAAACATCTCTTCCTGCTTTCATATCTACCGCCCAGCCCAATCTGTCCACTACGATTACTTTTTCTACTGTAGGACAGGATTCCAATGCTTCATCTACAACCCTTTTTACAGGGATTTGCTTCGAGCCTCTGTTGAGTCCGTCACTGGTTAAAACCACTTTAGCTCCGGCATCCTGAATTCTGTCTGATAGAGCTGAAGCTGAAAATCCGGCAAATACTACTGAATGTATCGCACCAATGCGTGCGCACGCAAGCACAGATATCGCGAGCTCAGGAATCATAGGCATATAAATGCAGACACGATCGCCCTTTTGTACACCATTCCTTTTAAGAACATTGGACATCTGGCAAACTCTGTCGTATAATTCTTTGTAGGTCAATCTCAAAAATCTCTCCTTCGGATCGTTCGCTTCCCAGATAAGGGCAATTTTATTACCTCTTAGCTTGAGATGTCTGTCCAGACAATTTTCGGTGATGTTGATTTTTCCACCTGTAAACCATTTGACCTTAGGTTCCTCAAAATTCCACTCCAGAACATTGTCCCATTTTTTTATCCAGCTGAGGTTTTCTGCTTGTTCTGCCCAGAAAGCTTCAGGATTGTCAACTGATAATTGATAGGCTTTTAGATAATCTTCGAAGTTGTGAATGGTAGATGATTTCATAAATGTTAACCCTGTTTGATTAGAATTTTAAGAATAACATTCAATTTTAAAGAATTGTTATCGAAGCAAGAAAATATTTGAGGGAAATCTTTCGATATAATTAAAAGTTTGAATTTTGCGCATTCATGAAAAGAGAGAAGATAGAATTTCCTGAAAAGATACTTTGGTCCGGTAAAAGAGTCATAGCTGAATCTGATATTAATTATGCCAATCACATGGGCAATGAACGCATCCTGGTCTGGGCAGATGAAATACGGGCATCATTCTTAAGAAGCATTGGATGGGATGAAAAGAGCTTTGAAGGTGGAAAAGGTGTTATCGTCGCTAATCATACCATAGTATATCAATCAGAAGGTTTTTTAGGAGATGAGGTGAATATTGACGTCGCTGTCGATTATCTGACGGAATATTCATTTGATGTAGTGGCGAGATTAAAAAAAAACGGATCTGAAAAAAATATGATCGTTATACGTACCGGTGTAGTGTGTTTTGATTACAACAAAAGAGAGATTGCAGAAATCCCGGAAATTTTTCTCAAAAAAATGAAATAAAGGCAAATTTTAATATTATACTAATGTAGATATTTTCAATATACTTAGATATTGAGAGTTTTTTGCATTGGAATAAGTATAATTTATTAGAATTAAAATATCACCATTTAAGGTGAGAAAAGGGTTGATTTCTTCTGCTATCTTCAAAACAGATGGGTGGGATAGAAGTTTTGAACCCTGGAAAATTAGTTGAAAAAAGGAACGAAAGAAGAAGTGTTTTTCGGGAAATTGATCAGCTATCCAGTAGGCTCAGCAAAAAGAATTTAGATGATTACCAGGTAAAATCATCACAAAGAATAGGCAATGTAACCTCAGGTATCAATGCCTACACCGGCGTGTGGTCGGATTGGGAAAAATTGCATTTATTAAGGAGAACAGGATTCGGATTCAGCAAGACGCATCTGACGCTCCTGGCAGGAAAAACAATGTCTGAATCAGTGGATATAGTTCTTACTGCTGATCCGGTGATGCCCGCTCAACCTGTGAATTGGTATCAGTCTGTTTTGCCGGATGAAAACGGTTTACCTTATGGTAGCCCATGGCCGAGAAATGCTATTAATTCCTACTCTACAGGTGTGATTACGAATTTATATCGTTCTGAAACATTGAAGATGTGGCTGTGTCACCAGGCGCTGAACCAGAATATTTCTATCAGAGAGAAGATGGTGCAGTTCTGGTATCACTTTATTCCGGTCAATTTTGACGAAATACTGGAGTCCAATAATCTCTATTGTGCTACAAATTCTGCACGTACCTGCTATGATTACATGCAGATGTTCCGTACGAATGCTACAGGCAACTATAAACAGCTGATCAGACAGGTAGCTACGCATCCTGCCATGATGTACTATCTCAATAATCAGGCAAATTCCAGTACTGCTCCGGATGAAAATTTTGCCCGTGAGGTGATGGAACTTTTTACGATCGGCAATAATCTGGGAACAACCTACACACAGGAAGATGTGGTCCAGGCTGCCAAGCTCTTATCCGGCTGGAGAGTATTGAATCTGAATACTATCAATCCCAGCACTACATTTGTCCCCTTACTTCATGATTATTCCACAAAGAAATTTTCTGCATTTTATAACAATACACAAATTGCAGGTACAGGAGCAACAGAGCTGGATGCTTTTATCAATATGATTTTTGCAAAAAATACGATAGTTGCCCAACATTTATGTAGAAGACTGTATCGTTTCTTTGTGTATTACGATATTGATGAAAATATAGAAGCTAATGTCATTGTACCTCTGGCTCAGGTACTGATTCAGAATAACTGGGAGGTGCTGCCTGTGTTGCGGGTTCTTTTCAAAAGCGAACACTTCTTTGATATGGCCAACAGAGGGGTGATGATCAAATCACCTTTTGATTTTGTAATAGGCAATCTGAGAGAATTTGAAATAAAGTACAATATCGAAGACCCGACCAATCATTATGCGCAATATAATTTGTTGTATGTCTTGAATGAAGAAGCATTGAGACAGGTAGGTCAGGTGATGGGCGAAGTACCGAATGTCTCCGGATGGTCGGCATTTTATCAAAAACCTAATTATTACCAATATTGGATCAATAGCAATACACTTCAAAGAAGATACCTCATCATCCAGACATTTTTCTACGGATTAAATTTTGCAGTGAATGGAGTCAATATTGTTTTACAATATGATTTGCTGAATTATATATCATATTTTCCCAATGACATATGCAGAGACCCGAATCTGTTGGTACAGGAAGTGATTAAATATCTTTTACCTGTCAATCTGAGCCAGGAGCAACGGGATGAAATCAAAAGAATCACACTGTTGTCAGGACAGACAGACGATCAATACTGGACAACCGCCTGGAATAATTATATAAATACACCCACCACGAATAATACAACCATCGCTCGTAACAGAGTGAGAGACTTATTTGTTCACCTGATGCAATTAGCAGAATTCCATTTAACCTGATATGAAAAGAAGAAGTTTTATTAAGCGTAGCAGTGCATTGTCACTCCCTCTTCTTTTGAATGGTTTTCCGCTGGTATCAGCTACTACACTGGAAGACAAGCCACTGGAAGCGATGGCACGAAGGGCTGCAGATACAGGTAAGATTATTGTCATCATTCGTTTAAACGGAGGGAATGACGGCTTGAATACTGTATTCCCGGTACAGCAATGGAACAGGTTGATCAATGCCCGTAATAGCATTCTGGTGCCGGAATCTTCGGTATTGAGGATCGCACACAATGATTCTGCAGGGCTACATCCGTCGATGACAGGCATGCGTAATCTGGCTGAACAGGAAATGTTAACGATGATTCAGGGTGTTTCATATCCGAATCCTAATTTCAGCCATTTCAGAGCTACAGACATCTGGATGTCAGGTTCTCCGAGCGATGTTATTCTGGAAACCGGCTGGCTGGGACGGGTTTTGGAACATAAATACCCGGGATTCCCCGCAGGATATCCGAATGCTCAGATGCCGGATCCGCTGGCAATAAATATCGGATCTACTTTGCCGTTTTCATTGCAAGGGAATCATTTGAATTTTGGCCACAGTACGACAGATCCGGATAGTCTGATGAATATCATCAATGAAGTAGCTGGTCCTGCGCCTGAGAACGATTACGGATATGAGCTGAACTTTCTGAGAATGATGAAGGACCAGAGCAACGTTTATTCAAACTCTATCAGGGATGCATATCAGCGCAGCTATCAGGATGTAATTAACTATCCGACAGCGAATACATTGGCACAGCAATTAAAAATAGTCGCCAGATTGATCAACGGAGGACTTCGTACGCCTATATATGTAGTAACACATCCACGTTCATTTGATACGCATGAGTTTCAGGTAGATACAGGAAGCAAGCTGACTGGAAAGCATGCAGAAAACCTTACGATATTGTCTGAAGCTATCACTGCATTCCAGCAGGATATGGTCAGACTGGATAAAGCAGAAATTGTAGCGGGAATGACTTTTTCTGAATTTGGCAGAAGGATTAAAAGTAATGATAGCTTTGGAACGGATCATGGAGTAGGGGCTCCTGTGTTTTTCTTCGGTGCAGCATTGAATCAAAAAGCAGACCCGGGAAGATCTTCTGCTATGCGGGTGAAGGGTATGATAGGAGAAGCGCCGGAATTACCTGAGCAGGCTACAGTATATGATCAGATTGCTATGCAGTTTGATTACAGACAAATCTATACTACTGTTATGCAGGATTGGCTGGGACTGACAAAACCGGAAGCAGATGCCGTCCTGGGAGGAAGTTTTGAAAAGCTGCCTATTTTTAAAGATGTCGAAATATTGCCGGTAGAATTAGTAAGTTTTGAAGCGAGTCTGAGTGGAAATACAACTATCTTAAACTGGGAAACTGCCAGTGAGCTCAATAACTATAAGTTTGAAATAGAAAGATCGCTCAATCATTTGGATTTTAAAACTGTTGGAACTGTCAAAGGTCATGGAACATCCAATATCCCTGTATCTTATCAGCATAATGACAAATTAGAAGATTCAGGAACATACTATTATCGTTTAAAGCAAATAGACTACAATGGTACTTTTGCTTATAGTGATATCGTCGCTGTATATTTTCAGCAGGATATTCAACTGATGGTATATCCAAACCCTGCACAGGATTTTATAGTTGTACAATCCAGTGAGGTGAAATCAGGCTATCTGATTCAGGTATATAATACGGCAGTACATCTCTTACTTGAACAAAGACTGGAACTAAGCTCCGGTCAGCACAGAGTAGATATTAGCAATCTTCCAAAAGGTACTTATTTCATCAGTATTTACGGGCAGGAAAGAATGATGACACAACAGTTTGTGAAGCATTAAATTTAGTTTTTTCCTCGATATGCTTCATCATGGCATAGAAAACAGAATTTTTTGACAGGAAAAACGGATTCCCTGTAATGAACATCTGCTTTCTGGCACGCGTCATTGCTACATTCAGCTTTCTGTCTATAACTTGTTCGTTTTCAATAAAAGTATTTGCTAAAAGCTCAAGTTGGGATTCATGATTGACACAAAAAGAATAGATGATAATATCCCGCTGTGAACCCTGATACCTTTCTACCGTATCCACTGTGATTTTTTCCAGCTCGGGAATGTTTAGCTGATGAATCGCTTTACGGATCAGCGCAATCTGGCTTCTGTAAGGAGTAATGATTCCTACCGACAAAGCCGAATGAAACGGAAGTGCATGCGATTGATAAAGCTGATAGATGTTTTGTAGAAGTGTAGCTGTGATTCTTACTTCATCAGAGTTGATTTTGAAGGACTTATCTTCCTGCACTTTGACAGATGGGAAAAATGCAATCCTTTGTTTTGCAATAATGTTTTGTAAAGTATCCGTTTCATCATACATTTCCCACGCTAAAGATTCAGACTGGTGCGGGGTTGGAACAATATCCAGTAGATTCTCATAAAATGTCTGATTGGCAAAAGATGCAATCTCCGGATGCATGCGTCCTTGCTTTTTGAGCATAGACCAGTGTGCCGAATCTGTATCATGCTGATGATATCTGTACAGCCTTTCGAACAGAGATATTCTCCGGTCTGTGATGCCTGCCTCTGTCAGCAATGGATTTTTTACGATGCTGGATTCAGGGCTTTGTACTACGATGGCCGGCAGCTGCTTATGGTCGCCAATCATGATGAATTTACCTATCGCATTTTGTCCGGAATTGTGTCTGGCTGACAGTATGCCTAAAAGCTGAGGTTCCAGTATTTGTGAGGCTTCGTCAATGATAGCTACATCAAATTTTTTCATTCTGAACAGCTCTGATCTGCCGGAGACAGATGCTACTGTGCCCACAAATACCCGGCAGCGCATGAGCGTTTCTTTGACCTGCTCGCGTTTTGAGAGGTCTTTAATTACATTTTGTAACAGTCGGTGGTGAAACTTTTCTTCTGTAGAAAATTCCGATCCCACCCGTATGAAATCTATTTCCGGGCTGATTTGAGAGATAGATTCACAGATCTCATCTACGGCACGATTGGTATAAGAAAGTAATAAGATATTCGTATCCGGTTCAGAATAAAACTCGTCTACCATAGATTTTAATGCTACAGATGTTTTTCCTGTTCCGGGTGGTCCGATCAATAAAAAATAATCTTTTGCCTGTTTTGATTTTAATACAATATTTTGAATATCAGTATTTAAATGCTTTATATTTAAACTGACACTTTGGTCTATTTCTAAGCTTCTTTGATGCAGCAACAGATTTTTTCTGTCTTTATTGGCATTCAAAAAGCTGTACATTCCCCGGTACATACTCCCGAAAGATGCGTCCATGAAGTCGTGCTCAATGGCATACAAACTATCTGTTGGCAGGAATTGCGTATTGCTTTGGCTGTTCCTCAAACGTATCGTTATTTCAGCGTGGCTGATTTTGATGATGCTACCTCTGAAAACCTGCTTGTTGGTGACATTGTCTTCGGGGTGATTTCTCTGGTACAACATAACTATATCTCCCTGACGGAAATTGGGCAGGAAATTGTCGTCATATTCCGGCACTTTCAGACGGATGGTAGGAATACTTTGATCAGAAAGATTTTCTGTAATTTCCAGATCCAGCAAAATTTCTCCGGCTTCGAGCTTTTCTTCTGTCTCACTGAGCCAGATAGAAGCATGCCCAGGCGACTGCTCATAGTGGCTGACTCCGGCTTTTGCTATAAAATGCTCTTTTGTGATAAAATGATAAAAGCTGTAGAAATAAGCTCTTTCCAGCTTTGTAGCTTCTTTAAAAGGCAGCTTGAAGGCTTCAATTTGCGGTACAATATAGTTCCGGATAAACTTTTCACTTTGACCGCTTTTATTGAGGAGTACTTCGGGAGAAATATGAGCGATCAGCTTTTCAAAATAATGCTCATCTTCCATGATCCTGCGCTCCAGAGAGACAATTTGATTTCTGATATCCAGGATCGCTTTTACTCCATCCATATACGGCTTTACCATGCGGAGATTGGCTTTAGGGTCAGGATATTTAGAATACAAGAGATAGCTGTGAATATCTTTGAATCTGACACCTAAAACTTTTTGAATAACAATCTGGTATAAAAAAAGCTGTGCTTTGTGATTTTCTGCGACCAGATCTGTTCTGTTTTCGGGAAATGGAGCCTTGCCGGATTTTAATTCGATCACGACTGTCTGATCTTTTCCAAGAGACAGAAAATCCAGACGTCCCTGTATACCCAATTGTGCACAGATAAAGCTCGGTTCCAGAACTGCTCTTTGTACGTTGATATTTTGTTGAGGAAAAACATCTCTGACCACATGTCTGATGTGTTCAAACTGATTCCTGGAGTCTTCAAAAAACTTATTTTTTTTATCCTGATCATCCAGCTCTGCATTTACAGAAATATCAAAAGGATACATTTTGAAAATATCTTTCATCGTATCATTGAAAGATATTTCTGCACTTTTGGGAGCATTGACAAATACATCCAGAAAGTGATTGGCCATGTTACCTATCAATATCGGGGTAGTGGTCTCTTTACCCGGTAACCGGTTCAGATAATAGAAATAAGGGTGAATGCCGTACTCTTTGATACATTCGGCTATAGAGCTGATGTCCAGCAGATAATCCGGTTCTAAAATGAAAATCTGCGGCCTGATTTCATCACCGGAGATCTCACAATCCAGCAAATGCAATACCTGACCGGCTTTGACTAATTTCAGACTCTGGCGAAAAGGTGAATTTTCTTCATCAAAGACGACTTTACAGATACCTGTACTGACTTCATCTGCCTGTCCTGTGAAAAATCCACTCTGTACATCCTGCACAAAAAATCTGATCAGAGGGAGAAATTCTTTTTCTGCCTGATATGGACCGGATATAGGTTCTTCCAATCCTAAGCTGACAGGAAAAATACTGTCAACTTCTGCAGGAATAGCTGTTTCTGTAAAAAAGCTGATGCAGACAGCCAGAGCGTCCAGGTCATGAAAATACATTTTCTCATCAGGTATCAGCTTTTCAAAAGAAATGAGCTGTGCATTTTTGCGCATCATATGAACCCTCAATTCCAGACTTTTAGGAGCATTTTTGAATTCACATGCGAAAACCAGCCTTGAATATAAATCCGGAAATTGCAGATCCTGGTCTTTTGTAATATACTTTAATACATTGCTCAGCAGAACTCTCATTTTCTGATATTTCTCAGAAAGCGAACATATTGAGCTGTTTATATCCAGTAGAACTTCAAAAAAATAATTTCCTTCAATATTCATAGCAGGTGAATTGGCGCATATAAATCTAATCAATTTTAGAAAGGTGCTTCAGATTTATGAAAAAATCTTGCATTCAGCTGATTGTTAGAACCTGATTAAGCAAAAATCAATTTTCTATGTTAATTTATACAGATACACAATGATCAATCACTGAAAATTACTGAAAATGTATAAAGTCTGGATAGATGTCAATGAATTGCGTGACAGCTTTTTTGGCTGGAGTAAAATGCCTGAGCCTACGGGATTATTAATGGTAACACCTAAATATTTCGACGTAGTGGATGTCAAAAATCCATATATGCTCGAAAATGTAGGAAATGTGGAAGCCGATCTTGCTGAGCTGCAATGGAATCATCTGCAGGCTGCTTTTATGGAATTAAAAGAAGCTGAAGTCATTCACCATATAGAAACCCTGGAAGGGGAGGATGACCTGGAGGATATGGTTTTTTGTGCCAATCCTGTCTTTGAATGGTTGCTCGAAGATCATCAGCCGGTAGTGCTGTTGAGTAATATGAGGCATGAACGCAGACAGGGCGAGGTAGAAGCTTTTAAACAATATTTTGCTGTTCAGGGGATTAAAACACGTCAGTTACCGGAAGAAATTAAAGTAGAAGGAAATGGTGATCTGATACCTCATCCGGGAATAAGAGCTGTCTGGATGGGATATGGATTCCGTACAGATCTTCAGGCTGCGGAATGGGTCGCCAATACAATTGAGGCTCATGTTATCCCTTTAAAGCTCATTAGCCATGATTTTTATCATCTGGACACGTGTTTTTGTGTAATAGATGCGGAGAATGTAGCTATCTGTACAGAAGCATTTGATGAAGAAAGCATCCGGAAAATCATGGCAGTCTTTACGCATGTGCATGAAGTTCCTCTCAAAGAAGCCAAAGAGCATTTTGCGCTGAATTCATTGATCATGAGATCTCCATCCGGTCAGAAATACGGAATCCTGCCAACCGGAAATGAAACACTGAAAGAGATTCTGACAGATCTTGATACAACCGTTATTGAAGTGGACACCAGTGAATACATCAAGTCAGGCGGCAGTGTTTATTGTATGAAGGCCTTTACCTATCGAAAATAATAATATGCAAATCCATTCGGAGTTCAACTTTTTACAAGGTGTCATTATTCACGAGCCGGATATAGGGATTGGATATATCTCGCCGGCTGTAGCAGAGCAATTGCTGTATGATGATATTGTCTTTTTGCCGAGAATGATTGAAGAGCATCACGTTTTTACTCAGGCGCTCAGGGTCTTGATAGGGAAGGAGTCAGTATATGAAGTAGAAGATTTACTGACGGATATTCTGAATATTTCTGAGGAAAAAGAAAGATTATTGAGTGAGTTAAAACAATTTGAAGACTTATCTGACGAGACCATTGATTATCTGAAAAATATGAGCTCAAATGAGCTTAGCCAGATTTTAGTATCCGGTTTGGATAATCAGCTTAATTCCTGGCTGAAGCCCTTACCGAATTTAGTGTTCACAAGAGATCTGGCCTGTGTGATCAAAGATCATATCCTGATCAGTAAAATGAAAAAAGCTGCTCGTGGCAGAGAATCACTGTTGTTCAGAAGCATTGTCCGGTCTCATCCGATGATGTCAGGATTTCAAGGGAAAATCATTGAGTTGCTGGATGAAAATGACCCTGAAAACAATCTTTCTATCGAAGGAGGCGATGTGATGATCGTACATCCTGATTACGTTCTGATAGGAATCAGCGAGCGTACTTCATGGGAAGGATTTGCGGCAGTGAAAGACAGATTGCTGACTCAAAGTGTTGTAAAGCATGTGGTTGCGGTCAGCTTGCCAGCTGAAAGATATTGTATGCATTTAGATACCGTTTTTACAGTGTTGAGTGACACAGTTTGTGTGGGATATGCACCACTGGTTTTTGAGCCCAATGGAGCGCTGGATGTTTTGAAATTTACCGCTGGTAGCAAAAGCTGGCTGAGCTATGCTTCACTAAAAGATCTGATGAAGGAAATCTACCCTGATATGACATTTGTAGAATGTGGCAACGGAATTCCTCCTTTTGATGCCAGAGAACAATGGACAGATGGCTCTAATCTGGTAGCCATTGCTAAAAATATTGCCTTTTCATATGAGCGGAATGTTCACACATTACAGGCTTTCAGAAATCTTGGATTCACTATTGTTGATGCCAGACATTTAGTGCAGTATTCAGAAGCAGAAAGGCAGGAGCTTCTGGATAAACCGTGTATCATCACTATTCCGTCTGCCGAGCTTTCACGCGCCCGGGGTGGCCCGCATTGTATGACGATGCCATTGAGCAGAGGGATGAAATAATAATACACTGCCTATTGATACTGTGGCTGCAGATTACAACTGGAAATTCACCGTTCTGATCCTGATGTCTGATATGAAACACCAAAAAAATCCCTTGTCTGGTCCTCTGGTCCGAAATGGACTTAAATGGTCGGGTAATTTTATTTCACGGCAATCTTTCATGATTTTTCTTTCTAAGAACTAAAGATCTCCGGAAAATCTAAATATATGGAAGATTGTATTCTGCCCGAAAGAGATCGCATTTTAGAATTCAGATAGCTGTGCAATGGCTGAATTTGTCAGCTGCTTATTGTTTTTTATTGAGTTCCCGGATAAGATCATCCAATATTTTGCCCCATTATGTCTTTGCTTCTTCCCTTTGATGCTCATTCTGCATCTTTTCAATATGAAAGGCGATAGTTGTTTTGTTTTTATTGGAAAGTATTCTCATTTGCAGCGTGACCTCATTGGGCCATTCTTCCGGCTTCCACCTGGTTCTGATATGAGAAAGCGGTTTAAATGTAGAAAAATTTATATCTGCGTTTTTAAGCCATATTTTAGTTCCGTCTTCTGAAAACAAAAAATCCCAGACTTCTTCTGTGCTGAGAGGTGTAGTTTTTCTAATACCAAACTGCCATCCTGCATCTTTTGTTAACCCGATTTTCTTTTCCATTTTATCCTTTTTTTAGTGTAGCAGCTTCCATTTGTTGAACGACTGCTTTCGCTATTTCTTTTGAGCTGAATGGATTTTGTCCTGTAATAAGTTTGCCGTCAACAAGTACTTTGGATGTCATAGGAATAAAAGCTTTTTGATAGTTGGAATTTCTCTTTTTCAATTCAGCTTCCAGGTTGAACGGAACTTCTTTTTTTCGTCCGGCAAGACTTTCTTCAAACCAGTTAAATCCAGTGATTGTTTTGCCTTTGATCAAATATTCTCCGTTGGATAGTTTCACGTTTAATAGTCCACCCACTCCATGGCATACGGCTGCAACAATTTTATTGTTTTCGTATTGTTTTCTGATGATGGCCTGAAGTATCGTATCATCAGGGAAATCATACATGGTGCCATGGCCACCTGCCAGATATACACAGTCAAATATTTGGCCGGATACTTCATTTAAGCTTTTTGTATGTTCCAGCAATTCCCGGAAAGAGCTGTCCGACCAATAACTTTTGGAGACCTTATCCAGCATCATTGGTTTCAGGCTTTCCGGATCAATAGGAGTGTGTCCTCCTTTTATGCTTGCGATAGTGATGTCATACTTCTGCTCTTTAGCCAGATGATAAATATGTGTCAGCTCACTTAGCCATAAGCCTGTTTCCAGCTGACCGCTTTCATACATCCCAACGCTGGTAACAATAATTAAAATTTTCATCATTTATATTTTTGTTCTTTCATGATCTGGATAATGCCGTCCTGATAGCTTGTCAGCTGAAAGTCAGGAAATCTTTTTTTGAATTTATCGGAAATAAATAGATTATCACACTTGTAGCGTGGTAAAAGCTCTTGTAATTCTTTTGCTTGCGGATTAACCAGGCTCCCCAGTTTAAACATCCACATTTTTACTATAGAGTATTTGAAATCCTGCTGATAAATTTTTGAAGCAAGGTCAATCAGTCCCTTATAAGTAAGCCTGTTGTCATCACAAGGTAAATGCCAGGTTTGATTGTATGTATCCGGTGTATTTCCGATGAGCGACATTGCACGGCTGGCATCGGGCGTCCAGATTAAAGTTCGTAACGTGCTGTCTTTAACCGGAACTTTCAGCTTTTTATTCTGTTGGATATTGTCAAAAATCAGTGTGTTGGTAATGCTTTGCGTTTTTCCCGGTCCGTAAAATTCCGGCGCTCTGCAAATAACAGCTTCAATACTTCCTTTGAGTATCTCGTCTAACAGCATTGTTGCGATTTTTGCTCTGACGGTTGATTTTGGACCCGCAGGAACAAACGGACTTTCTTCCGTTTGAGGTTCGCTGGTTTTGGCATACATATATGTGTTGTCAAAAAACACCAGCTTGCATTGATGTTTTATACAGGCATCTATGACATTTTTCATCATTACAGGAAACTGCTCCGCCCATAATTGCGAGTTCATCGGCAGACCCACCGTCAGATAAGCAATATCACTGCCTTCTAATGGCCTGTCAGTAGCCTGAGCATCCAACAAGTTTGCCGGAAGCAGCTGATCTGACTCGTTTATCCTTTTGGGGTTCCTGCTGACCAATCTGATATTGGTGGTGAAACTGTTATGTAATTCTTTTGCCAGCTCTTCTGCTATTTGTCCGTTAGCACCTAATATTGTCTGCATATCGTTGAATGTCTGTTAGTCGGTAGTGCCGGCCTGAAATGACTCAGACGGTTTTATTTATATAATATACTACAATTTTTGATATATAAGACTTGTTTAAGAGCTGTTCCTGAGTATCAATGGTCTTGCTTCAGCCGGATTACTAAACAGTAGAAGGAGCCTTTTTTGTCCGGGATAAATAGTAATGCCAAAGTATCATACTTGCTATTGTACGGAATGGCTTCCAGTTTTCACTGATAGTGAGCATTTCTTCTCTTGTTGTAGAAGGTTCCAGCTTTTTTAAACGCTTCAATGCATTTACTGCGGCTAAATCACCGATAGGGAAGAGGTCGGTACGTTGAAGCGCAAACATCAGGTATACATCTATTGTCCAGTTCCCGATACCTTTTAAATGAATCAGCTGGCTGCGAACTTCATCATTGTTCATCTTCTCCAGCTGTTGCAGGTTAATATCTCCATTTTTGAGTGCCTGTGCCAATCTTTTTATGTAAACGGTCTTTTGCCGGCTCACAAAGCAAGCTCTCATTTCTTCATCGCTCAGGTCCAATATTGCCTGAGGAGTAATTTGGAGTAATCTTTCCTTCAGCTTATGTAAAGCCGCCAGGGCAGATGCCAGAGAAACCTGTTGCTCGAGAATGATATGAACCAGTGTTTCAAAACTGTTTTCACGTGTCCACATGGGCGGATAGCCGTGTGCATCCAAAACTTCTTTCAGCTGGCTGTCATTACCGGCCAGCTCGTCACAAATGGCATGAAAGTTTTCAGCATTGAAAGTGGAAAGTGTACTCATCGTTCATTGATCAGTCGAAAAGAGACAATGCTTTATGCTTGCTTTCCAGATTTAATAAAATAGATTTATTGGCAATTCCACCCGCGAACCCTACCATTTTACCTGTTGCGCCGATTATTCTATGACAGGGAACAACAATCGCTATCGGATTTTTATTCAAAGCACCTCCGACTGCTCTGACAGCTTTAATATCACCTAATATCTTTGCTAACTCGCCATAGGTTTTGGTGGTGCCAAAAGGAATATCTAATAAAGCTTTCCAGACTCTTACCTGAAACTCAGTTCCTGCAAAATCAAGCGGAATATCAAAGACTGTTCTTGTCTTCGCAAAATATTCTGTCAGCTGCTGCTCTGTTTGCAGCAGTATGGGATGTTGGTCATCTTTTTCCGCAGCAGACAATTTCGTCTGTATATAGTCTTCGCTTTTCCACAGGGCCGCTGCAAGACCAGTGTCAGTCGCAAAAAGCCTGATCGTGCCCAGCGGCGACGGCATTTCTTTATATACCAGTTGTTGAGCGTTTTCCGTAGATTTTTGCATTATCTGTTAGTTTTGTTTCTCAGTTTTTCATCTGAATTTTAACATCCTGTATTTCTAAAATAACGGTGAAGCCTCATTTGTTCAATCAATTGGCTTAAAAGAGGCTGTCAATAGCTAATAGTCAGCACGTATGATTCCGTTTTTCATCCAGTACTCGTAAATATCTTTATTCCTTCCCTTTAATAGTTGTCTGGCTATATCATTACATTTTTTATCTGAATAAAGTCCTTCATAAATTTCTACGATGAGTAAGTTGTCGATCTTATCATCTTTTCTGTCACCAAGCTGGTTGAAAAACTGAAAACAGTTTAAAGTAAATTCTGTAATTGTATCGTTGGTTGTAATGTCTTCAAAGAGTAATAGGCTCAGTTCTCCATAAACCATATAATGTGAATCATCGCTTATATGGTCAGCAACTTTGTTAAACTCAGGAACACTATCATACAGTTCTTTCACTAATGGGTCTTTATAGGTTTCCAGTTTGCCGGTCTTATCTAAGGAAACGTTTTGTCCGTAGCAATAGCACTTATGTAAATATGTTCCATTTATTTTGGCATTTTTAAATTCGGTATTTTCAAGAGAACAATTTTCAAAGATTGTATTTGTCAAATTGCATTGTGAGAAATCAGAACCATTCAAATTGCAGTCTGCAAATTTCGAATGAGAAAAATCTGTTTCAGAAAAATCAACAGAAAAACTGCAATTTTCAAATATCGAACCAGCAAGTAGTTGCCTTGTCAACTTTTCTCCTTTATCAAAGTCAAGGTTTAGAAAATATCGATATCCTGCTTTATACTTTTCTATGATGTTTTGTATATGAGATACGATCATATAATTGATGATATTCTGTTTTACAAGAAGTTATTGATACCAATCCCAAAGGAGCTTTTTATACTTTCTTTGTTTTCAGTTGATTTTACGACTTGTGTTTGGAAATTCCATAAAGTCAATGAAAAAATTACTGCTTTGACCAGAATGAAGACTCTGTTAGTGTTTTGAATATTCTTCCAGTTTATCTTTCTCTTTTTTACTTAAGCTATTCATTCCTGTTCTGCCAATCTTTTCAAGGATTAAATCAATTTCTTTTTGTTGGTTAACTTTTTGTTCGTTGTATAAATGGTCTATGTTATAATATCTTTTTTTGTTACCAGACGAAGTAGAGCCAATAATAAGTAAATGAGGCTTGTATATAATCAGTGAGATAAATGCTAAAGCCGGAATCAGAACAATTAAGATTGAAATATAATTAACCAGCAACATTTTGGGATTAAATAAAAGTGCTATTGTCATTCCTGAAATGGTACCACCCAAATGTGCTTCGTGTCCGATATTATCTTGTTTTGATTTTACTCCGTAAAGGGAAATAGCAACGAAAATCAGTCCAAATATCCAGCTCGGAACAAAAACCGGAAGAATAAACAGACTTACTTCCATGCCGGGAAACATTGCAATAGAGGCAAAAATGACTCCACATACTGCTCCTGACGCACCAACTGCTGAATAATCACCATGCTCTTTATGGATGAATAATGAAAGTAAATTACCTCCTAATAAGCTCCCAAAATAAATGAGCAGGAACGGTCCAATTCCAAGGGATAATAGCAGAGACTCGGCAAATGCATACAAAGTCATCATATTGAAAAGTAAATGAAGCCAATCCACATGAAGAAATCCGGAAGATATTAATCTGATGTATTCTTTGTATACGAGAATAGAATCAATTTCGAATTTGTATTTATCAAAAAATGATTTTTCCTTAAAACCTTTGTACGAGTACATAAGGTTTGCAATCATTATAATTATAACTACAATTAATTGTATAGCCATTTTTATATGGTTTTTTGAAGCTTTCAGGTGACATTCCACAGCTTGGCAATGTAGAGGGCATGGAACGGAAAATCAAGGTTTAAAGATAATCATTATGTAAAACGAAATAGCTGGTTCTGTTAAATTCATCACGTTTTGTCAAGATGTATTTGACAGAGCTCAGCCCTTCTATATTTTGACACTAAAAAATACAGTTTTATGGCATCTGTTCAATCTTCACTAAAATTTCGTTGAGATATAATGCGTTTGCAAATCTGAAACTACCTTTTGAAATGTTGATTTTTCTAATCTCTTCTGCGCAATCATACAATCCGCCAAATAGATAGTGATGAATTTCTTTCAGACGCTGGGTTGTGCCAACTTCTATTTTGTCGATATCATTCGATTCAAACAATTGGTATGCCTTGTGTAAACTGTCCTTCTCAATGCTTTTCATAGAGATTGCTGCAAAAATTATGTCTGCAACAAAAATACTTTAAATGAATGAATATATTCTGGATGTCCCGATTAGTTGAAGTTTTTGAGATTGAAAGGATGTGGGGCGCTTGTAGGTAACGTTTATGAAGTTGGTGAAAGGGTTGGAAATTGAAGTCGAAAGATAAGTCTTTGGCTATCATTAGTTCTATTGTAAAACAAATTATTAGTGGCTGGGTAAGTCTTTTACACGAAGAATTTTACCGTTTATCACAATTTCTCTAAAGTTTACTTTTAAACTTTCTTTGCGACATATACTTCTGATTTCCTTTCTATCAATCTCTGGCATAGCATAACCAAAAGTTACTGAAGTAAGGCATTCCTTTTTTAGTTTTATACACCTTGAGTGGTAGTTCTTCAGTTTGATAATGTCCATCAATACTACCGACCTATATTCACTTTCAAATTTCCATTTTCGTTCTTTATAAAATATTTGTTTATAGGCTTCAATTTCTGAACTATCCTCTCTATTTATTACTGGCAAGCTGTCAAAGTATTTTACATATCCAATAAACCCGCCTAGTTGAGCATAGATTTGTTTCGCAGAAAATCCAACGCTAAATCCATGATGGTTATCGCCATATTTTTCCCACATTAACTTGTTATCATTTTTAAGAGATAGGCATAAAATGCCATACTTTTCGTCAAGAAGTTTGAAATAGTCTTGCTCTAACTTATCATAAAGCTGCTTGTCTTTAAATGGGCTTTTCTTTGTCCACTCGGTAGCGAATTGGATATGCTGCTTTACAGTATAAAATGGATAGGTTCTGTAAGAACTGTCAAGGTATTTTAGAAATAAATCTTCGTCTGTATAGCTGCTAAAATCTTTTTTTATTTTTCCATCCAATTTATCTTCAAATG
The DNA here is from genome assembly GCA_037189845.1 of bacterium. GTDB lineage: Bacteria > Bacteroidota > Bacteroidia > Chitinophagales > JADIYW01 > JAMLHH01. Next base: position 519,260 of record JBBCIS010000008.1, on the reverse strand, counting down.
AATTAATCGGCGAATAAAAAACAGTCTGCTCAGCTAATATTTGTCTGTGAGATTCATTTTGCCATGAGCGAATTTTGAAAACTTCTTTAGGAAATTTGATTTCGCTCAACTTAGTGTCTTTTATATCCATATAGGGATTGTCTATGTCTACCACTAATGGTTCGGCAACTTGTCGAAGGAGCGGAAAATCGAAGTGCTACTTCAATTTTCTGCCAATGATATTGTTAATTATAGTTACTTTTTGATTTCAGTAATTCCATATTTAATTAGATGTTTGATGACGGGGTCTAGTATTTCATACATTTTGGCACCTCCATCAGTCTCAGTAAGTTCTTTAACCAAGTTATATTCTTGAACAATTTTGATATATGAAATGGCAGTAGGAGTGCTTACCTTATATGTGTCAACAAAGTCTTTTGTCTTGATTATCGTTTTGCCGATTTTCAGGAGTCGATTAATGTTGGTTAATATGTCTTCTTTAGAGCCTCTTTTAGTAGGATAAATTGCATAGTATTCAAAACTTTTAGAATAGACCAATTGCCCCTTGTCAATTGCTTCGTCTGTTAAAACCTTTGAATTAAGATTTATTTCAGCCTGTAGGTCATATATATAGGATAGTTGTCTAAATAGGTATCGCGGAGAATTGTTTGAAAGTGAAATTATATCATTGAGCTTATTGTCAGATATAATAATATCCGTGATTCTCTTTTTATTATTACTGAAATAACCTATTCTTTTATTAAGAATATCTTTTAAATTATCTGTCTGCCAAGTGATATCGATTGGCTTGATTTTGTCAAATCTAACACCGCTATTTGTTAATTCTGGTTTTAAAACGTCCCATATGCTAAATACTAATGAATAAGATTTGTTCATTAAAATAGTTGTGTCTTTTAAAAAATCTTCGAGGAATTCTGCCACTGCAGATATACTGCTATTTAATTTTGTGTATTCATCAATTTTATCAAAAAAAACAATAGTTGTTGTATACCCTGATGCTTTTATGATTTCTGTAAAATCATTTAGAATTTCTTTTAAAGCTTTAAAATTGGCTAAGAATTTTTCCGGTTTTTTTTCTCTGTCTATTTGTTCCAATGTTAATTCAGGAACATAGTTTTTGTAAAATTCTTTTCCATCCGTTACTGGTAACCCCATAGCTTTTCTTGCTGTTTCCGCTACAATTTCAATTCCTCCAGAAATTAAAAAATTTACAGGTCGATTAAAAAAGAAATTCCAAATATTCTTTAAAGCGTTTCTAGTTTTGTAATTGTCCGCTTTGTTGTAAAGTTTTTCGTATTGACTATTGCTCAGTGTTTGAAAAAATTCTTTAATAATAAAAGACAATTTTTCCTTTTGATGTTTGTCAAGCTTTTTAATTCTACTTGGATTTTTACTTATTTTGATGCAGAAACTTGTGACTAATCTTTCAATAATAAGCCTAGTGAATTCTACCTGATTGTCCTTGACCGGTACTCCGTCAAATTCGTCAATTATTATTGTAAATGCATTTTCCTTATCAAGAGCTGTTTTTAATTGAAGCAGTAAAGCAGTCTTCCCAATTCCCCTAGCTCCAAGAATGAATCTGCTATGTCCTTTTATTAAATCTGATTTTAGTGTCTCGTAAAATAGAGGGTTGATATAAATGTTATTCAAAAAGGCTTTTTCTTCTTCTGCAGAAAAAGTAGAAAAGGGGTTGCCTGAAAAACCTAATTGTTGGTATAATTCCATTTTATTTGTCATAAATAATTTCTGCTAACTAGTGAACAAATGTATCTAAATTACACTAAAATATTATATAAAAAAATTCAGTGTGAGATTTGTTAAATGATTTTTCTATTCTTAGAATAAAGTAGGATATCTGTTGTGAAACAAGATTTAAAGAACTCATCAATAACCACTACAACCTCCAGCAAGCAGCTCCGCTGCACGAAGGATAGAGTGGAGAGCTTTGCTCGGAGGGATAGCCTGATCCACCTCGGCGGACGTGCCCAAAAATAAAAATACCTCTGACAGGTCTGCCAGAGGTATTTCTATGATGTGAGGTGCTTTTGCGTGCATTTCGACTGCGCTCAATGACCGCAAAAGGCTGTTCAATGATTGTAATTTATTTGTCTATCTCTATTTTGTTGCGAAAAATGACTTCATCGTTGATGACATCGGCTACGATAGGGATGTCTTTTTGGATTTTATCAGCCAGTATCATTTTGGACAGCTGGTTGATGATTTCCTTATTGATGAGTCGTTTCAGTGGTCGTGCTCCGAATTGCGGGTCATAACCTTCGTGTCCGAACCATTCTATCGCTTCATCTGTAAACTCCAGCTGGATGTCCATGTTTCTCAGCGTTTTCTGAAGGTCTTTCAACTGTAGCTTGACGATTTGTGTAATCTCGGATTCTATCAACGGCTTGAACATGATGATTTCATCTATCCTGTTGAGGAACTCGGGACGCATCAATCTTTTCAACTCTTCGAAAACCTGGATTTTGGAGGTCTCAGTAGCTGAGAACAGTTCGGATTCGGTCTTGATGTCATTGAAATTTTGCTGTATCAGGTGTGAGCCGATATTGGAGGTCATGATGATGAGTGTGTTTTTGAAGTCCACTACACGACCTTTGTTATCTGTCAATCGACCATCTTCGAGTACCTGCAGCAAGAGGTTGAATACGTCCTGATGGGCTTTCTCTATCTCGTCCAGCAATATCACGGAGTATGGTCTTCTGCGTACTGCTTCGGTCAGCTGACCGCCTTCATCATAGCCGACATATCCCGGAGGCGCTCCGATGAGCCTGGATACGGAATGGCGTTCCATGTATTCGGACATATCAATACGAACCATGGCTTTTTCGTCGTCGAAGAGCAGCTCAGCAAGGGCTTTTGCCAGCTCTGTTTTACCAACTCCGGTAGTACCGATGAAGATGAATGAACCGATAGGTTTTCTCGGATCGCTCAACCCTGCACGGCTTCTTCTGATAGCATCAGATACGGCCTGTATAGCTTCTTCCTGACCAATAACTCTCTCGTGGAGATAATTTTCGAGGTCGAGCAATTTGGATTTTTCGGATTGCAGCATTTTATTGACCGGAATTCCTGTCCATTTGGAAATCACTTCTGCTATATCTTCGGCATCGACTTCCTCTTTGAGTAAACGCTGTCCGGTTTTCATCTCTTCGAGCTTTTCTTCACTTTCTTTAAGTGCCTGCTCCGCATCACGGATTTTGCCGTATCTCAGCTCTGCTACCTGTCCGTAGTCACCGTTTCTTTCTGCCTGCTCTGCCTGTAAACGGAGATTCTCAATCGTCAGCTTTTGCTGCTGAATGATGTCTAAGATATTTTTCTCGGTTTCCCATTTGGAACGGAGTGCTGAACGGGTTTCATTCAGGTCAGCAATCTGTTTGGAAAGGTCTTCGAGCTTACGGTCATCACTTTCTCTTTTGATGGCTTCTCTTTCAATTTCGAGCTGACGGATCTTTCTTTCCAGCTCATCAATTTCTTCCGGTACGGAATCCATTTCCAGTCTGAGCTTAGCGGCAGCTTCGTCTATCAGGTCAATGGCTTTGTCCGGTAAAAATCTGTCTGTAATATATCTCACAGATAAATCTACTGCTGCGATGATCGCCTCGTCTTTGATGTTGACCTTGTGATGGGTTTCATATCTTTCTTTCAATCCTCTGAGGATGGATATCGTATCTTCTTTAGACGGTTCAGTCACCATGACTTTCTGGAATCTTCTTTCCAGCGCTTTGTCTTTCTCGAAGTATTTCTGATACTCGTTGAGGGTAGTAGCTCCCACGGAACGAAGCTCTCCACGGGCAAGTGCCGGTTTCAGGATATTGGCAGCATCCATTGCACCTTCGCCTCCGCCACCTGCACCTACGAGCGTGTGTATCTCGTCGATGAAGAGGATAATTTGTCCGTCTGAAGCAGTGACTTCTTTGACGACAGCTTTCAGTCTTTCTTCAAATTCACCTTTATATTTGGCTCCGGCAATGAGCGAACCCATATCCAGTGAGAAAATGATTTTGGATTTCAGGTTTTCCGGTACGTCGCCGGTTACGATACGATGAGCGATACCTTCAGCGATGGCTGTTTTACCTACGCCTGGTTCACCCACAAGGATAGGATTGTTTTTGGTCCTTCTGGAAAGAATATGTAAAACTCTTCTGATTTCTTCGTCTCTTCCGATGACAGGGTCGAGCTTGTTGCTTTTGGCTAACTCGTTGAGGTTTTTGGCATATTTATCCAAAGCATTGAATGTCAATTCTGAGCTGCTTGATTGCACGTTGTTTCCTTTTCTTAGTTTGAGGATAGTTTCTTTAAGTTTCTTTTCATCCAGTCCCAGACTTTTCAGCAGCTGGCTGGTTTCGTCATTGACAGTCAGCAGTGCCAGTAAAAGATGTTCGAGAGAAACGTATTCATCTTTCATCTCTTTCATGAGGCTGGTCGCTTTCATGATGACCTGCGACATATTCTGAGAAGGATATTTGACTTGTTCTGTGTTAATAACAGGTTGTTTGTCGATGATCTGGTCGACGCGTTTTTCTACAATCTGAGGGTTTATATTGAATTGGTTGAGTATATAGGGTATATAATCTTTGTCCGCCTCCAACATAGCCTTCAAAAGGTGACAGGTGTCCATAGAAGGACTTTTTTTGTCAAAGGACAATTGTTGTGCTCCGGCAATGGCCTCCTGTGATTTGATGGTAAATTGATTCGGGTTCATATTTATTTCTTTCTCTCCCAAATTCCAATAAACGTACCGAAATGAGTCCAGGTTGCTTTTTTTAGCATTCTGACAGATTTTATATTCAAATCTGTTTCAATAAGCCAAAGTGTCAGTGTTTATTGATGTTTTGCTTACTTTTTGTCAGTAACAACCTGTTCAATCGCCCAGCTGATCACTGAGAAAAGAATAGAAAACAACAGGGCATTCAAAAATCCGTCTATTTCGATTCCGTTTACCAGCTTTACTGCTAAAAGCACAACAGCCGTATTAATGACCAGCTGGAATAAGCCTAATGTGATAAAAGTGATGGGTAAAGCGAATAAGGATAAAACCGGTTTGATAAATGTATTTAAAAGCCCCAGCACTACAGCAAAGATGGCAGCAGTCATGAAATTTTCTTTATTGCCATTTGCTGACAATTCGATAATGTTTGTCAGGTAGCTGATCAAAAGAATGGCTACGATTCTGAATAGTAATTTGATAAACCAGTTCATACTTTAGTTTTCTTTAAATGCTAAATATATTTTTCAAATTTTTGCAGGTCATGTAAACACTGTATTTTTACCGGTGATGACCTCTCTGTTCTTCAAAACTAAAATAATCGATAACAAAAAGTGGGTTTTTGACCCGATAAGGAAAAAATTTATTGTTATGACGCCGGAAGAGGAAGTGCGTCAGGCGATTCTGGCGTATCTGGTGGAGTACAAAATGTACCCGATCAATTACATTGCTGTAGAAAAGCAAATCGTATACGCTGAAAAAAGCAGGCGGTTTGATGTAGTGATTTATGATAAAGATTTTCAGCCAATTATCCTGATTGAATGCAAACAACCGGAAGTCTCAATCACGCAAAAGGTCATGGAACAGGCATCTTTGTATAATCTGGTGTTGAAAGTGCCTTATCTGGTACTGACTAATGGTAGCCAGCATTTTGTGGTACAGCTTCAATTAGAAACGGGAGAGCATCAATGGTTAAATGATTTGCCGGAAAGAGAGAGGATATGGGGGATTTGAGAGATTCTGTAGTTTCATAGATATAAAAACACAATTCTTCCATCGGTGAAAGGAGGGAATATGTCTATCGCTTTTTTAGGAGTTTATAAAAGAAGAGCATGTGAGTTTCAACCGGAGATTTTAACTGATAATAATTATTTTTCAGAAATAAATTTGGATAGCTACATATTTTGTTTATAATTGCGCACTTACAGATTTTATAGAGAAAACATGGCTCAACAAAAGAAGCAACCTTTTACAATTGAAAGAACATTCCGTTCTTCCCCAGTGATACTTTATGACTTTTTGACTACTCCAAGTGGCTTGATTCAATGGTTTTCTGACTCAGCAGATTTGAATGGAGATATTTATACTTTTGGTTGGAACGGAGATGAGCAAACCGCTGAAGTGTTAAGTTTTGATGAGGAAGAGTATATTCGTTTAAGATGGGAAGATGAAGAAGATGACAAGGCCTTTTTTGAATATCGTATCAAACGCAATGAAATCACCGGAGAAACCATTCTTTACGTTACGGATTATGCATACAAAGATGAGATAAAAGAAACGATCTCTCTTTGGGAAAGCCAGCTGAATGACCTGAAGAAGTGCATCGGAGGGTAATAATTACAGACTTAGGCTCGCTGATAAGAGTTAATATATAAAAAGTGTCCGTTTGCGGGCACTTTTTGTTTTAGTGAATTTATACGGATTGCCAAGAGTTAAAAAACAGAAAACAGATTCTAATTGAAGTATGTAGTTGCAACGGTCGTTATTTTTCTTTTATACTTTTTTTAGAAAAAAGTATAGCAAAAAATCGCGCCGGGTTTTTCGATGACCATCTAATTGTTCAAAAGCCATTTCTTCAAAACTCTTCGCCGCAGCGAATCAAACAGTTGAAGAAATCTGGCTTTTTTCACAAAGATGGTACCCACCAGCAAAACCTATGGCGCAGAAACGCATAGAAGTTTTGGTCGTAGTTATTATTGCATTTCTTTTCTTGTTGTAGATAATATTATTTGTAAATAGCTATTATTTAGTATTTTGAGATTAGTTAAAGAGCTTTTGATTTTAAAATAGACTAATGTTTTAAAATTTAGGATCGGTATTAGTTTTTCCTGAAAGCATTGTTTCTCTGAATTTTCTGCTGGCATTTATCGCATAGTCTTAGCTCTACCTGATCAATTGTTTGGATCGTTTCTGCAGCATCTTTCATCAGGCAGAAACTGGTCTCACAATGTGGCAGATTCAGATTATGTCCAAGCTCATGTAATGCGACCTTTTTCAATCTGTCAAAAAATTTGCTCTCATCCGGATGTAAAAGCCTGTGATTGGATACGATACAACTTTTTCCAGGCCTGTATCCGATTCCTAAAATTCCCCAGTCGTTATATCTATATTCCGGTTGTTTGACATGACCATCTTTATCTTTTTTGGTGGTGGAAATATCCCTGGTTGTTAGACCCATTATGTAATCCAATGAATCAGGCTTTTCTTCCCTAAGGATTTTAATGAGCTGGTCGGCTCTGTATCTTGGCGATTTTACATTTATAAAAGCTGTTGACGGGAGTTCCTTATGAGGTAAAATAACGACATCAAAATTATGGTAAGTAGATTCAATAGCTTTTGCAACAGTATCGATCCATCTCTTTTCTATAGCCTGATAAGGTTGTATGCCCACCACCACATTTTTCTGCTTACAGCCCATTGCCAGGATAATAATGCTACAAATAATGATGATTTTGATACGCATAGTAATATTTTAGCCTGGTGAATTTACTCAAGCTTTGCTTCGAAGTGATTCACTAACGATACTATTCCTGTTTTCTTATCAGAATTTTGAAATTTCTCAAAAAATTGAGAATAGGTTTAAGGCTCATAAATCAGTCTGAAAAAAGAGCTGAAAGATTCAGCATTGTTATGGACAGGTAAACCGGCTACAATACCAAGCGCAGTTTTATGGTTGATTTTTATTTTAACCTGAGGACGTACAGTCATTTCAAACTTTCCATGGTGTATTTCTTTATTGAATTCTATTCCTATAAAATGATGCGTTTGAGGTATTGTGTACATCACTGATGTATTGATTTGCCAGCTGAGATCCAATGATTTTTTCTCAAAATCATGCTCAACAAGCGGACCTGTATAAATCAGGGTGTGAAATGATTTTCCCCAGCGTTTGGCTGCTACAAAAAAAGGATTGTAAACTGTACCTGTGAGCAATTTATCTTTTCCGTAATGGTGAAAATCTGTCAGCTCGAATATCTGGGTATAACCGATCGCTAAGGTTGTCTGATATTTGGGTGAAACAAAAAATGAATATTGTGTAGAAAGCCGGATGCCTTCCAGCTTGTTGCCGGGAATTTCAGTATTGTCATTTGTCTTCCTGAAAAATGCAAAATCTGCTTCTGCTTCAAACCCCAGCCTGTTGACAGGTGCAAATTCGTACTCAACCAGAGAGACAAACTGGTGATAGTTTTTATGATTTCTGAAGTCAATACCCGCATTGATTTCTTTTTCACCTTTTCTGGCACCGAGGTCACGAACAAGGTCGAGGTATAGTGGTTCTGCATGAGATACTTTTGCCGGTAATGATTCGGATTGTGCACAAAGAATCCCAATGGAAATAATGCCTGCTAATCCCAAAGTCAGGCTTCTCAGTATATGGTGTTGTATGGTAATCATACAGCGAAATAACTGTACGATTTTGGAAAGAATCGGGAATGATTTTACCGTAAGAAATCCTGTGCTATTTGTATTGAGATTCGCAGTATTTTACCACTAGCGTCTTAGAATTTGACACCCTGAATGACGTTGAGAATTATTTTATTAAGGCATTTATTTTATCCCAGAGAGCATTGTCAAATCCGGAAACAGCAAAGTTTGGATTCATTGGATCAGAGGCATTACCCATTCTGATGATGACCATTTTTTTGTCCGGTATTACATAGATCCGCTGGTCAGCTGCTCCCATTGCAGCATACATTTCAGCAGGTGCATTAGGTATCAGGCTTCCGGGATATACAGTCTGCTCGCCGTGAATCATGAATTTTGCTTTACCATTGAGCCACCACAGATATCCGTAGGAGGGATTGATATTTTGTGAGGTACTGATGCTCTCTGTAAAAAATGACTCGTTGATGATCTGTTCATCTTTCCATTTCCCTTTGTTCAAAGCCAGCAGCCCGAATCTGGCCATACTTCTTGCAGTACTATGATATATCGTATAAATAAGCCCGAAATTCCAGTAACCATCCATTCCGATTTTAATTTTCAGCTTTTCATTGAAATAGGCTTCAAAGTCCTTGCCACTAGCTTTAGCTACGATATCCATGAGCTTTTGGAATACATTTCCGTATGCCCATCTTGTACCTGCATCTGCAACATACGTCAGGTTGCTTTTTATCACCAATTGTTTTGAATCATCTATACCTGAGGTCATTGTAAGAAGATGCCCCGGATGTATCAGGTTTTCTTTTTCTAAGGGCATGTTTGTCCACTCAGTACCCAGATAATCAGAAACAGGATAATTGATATCGATAATTTTTTCTTGTTGTGCAATTCCGATTGTTGCCGCTGTCAATGTCTTGCCGGCACTATTCCATTCCCATTCCGAAGCAGGTGTATGACCATTGAAATATTCCTCCATAACGATTCTGCCGTTGACAAGAATCACGAAAGATTTGGTATTCTTTTCAATGAGAAATTCCTTTAAAGGTTCGATGGCACTCTGATTCCAGCCTAATTGAGATGTAGATATTGTTTCCCAGCTTGTTCCTGAATTGGGAGGAAAATACATGGTAGAAGCATCAGAATCCTGCGGAGGTTGTTCTTTATTTTTACTACAACTCAACAAAGGGAGTAATAGCAATATGATCACATGCACATTCTTCATCACTCAATATTTAAATCTGGTTGATTAAAATTAAATGTTTATTCCCAATTCTGGATTTTCAAGAAATGCCTTTGTTGTCAGATTCCAGAGAAGCCATAGATTTCATCGGGCGCAGTTTGACGTGATTAGACAATCTGATATGAAATCAAACCGGGATCTTATTCTTTTTTCAGCTTTGCCATTGCTCTGACCGGGAAAGTGCCTACTCCTTTGAATTTAGGAGGAATAGCACTGAATGTAAAACCATCCTGTGGCAACAGAGATAAATTACAAAGATGTTCTACGATAAGAATTTCTGCTCCCAGTAATGTTGTATGTACAGGTCTGGATTTACCGCTGGTATCGTCGATATTGTGCGAATCGATGCCCACTAATTTTACACCGCAATCTTTTAGATAATGTGCAGCGCTTTCTGTGAGAGATGGATGATTCTCATAATACTTTTCGGTGTTCCAGTTTACATCCCAACCTGTATGAATGAGAACGGCACGGTTTCTTATCTCATAATTTTTCAGATGTTCTTCTGTGATGGCGAGCGTTTCAGTGTGTGGTACACGGATGACTACAGTATCGAGGTCAGTGAAATATTCCAGACCGATCTCAGAGAGATCTTTTCCGTTTTCAAACCTGTGAAACGGACAATCTATGTATGTTCCTGTATTGGAAACCATCTGGATCTTTCCTATTTGAAATTCAGTACCTTCTTCATAGAATTTTTTAGAATCTTCTCTGCTCAGATAGTCGCAGATAACAGGAGCGGGGAGGCCTTTGTAAGTAACAAGTCCGTCTTCTATCGTATGGCTTAAATCTATCAGTAAATCTGTTCCTTTGTGGTCACGAATCGTAGTTCGTTTATGCGGCTCTGTAATGATCTCTTTGTTCAGGATTTTTGCTGGCCCCACCATCAGCAATCTAAGATCTTCTACAAGATAATCTATCAGTTCTTTATCTGAGATTTCATCACCTGTAATGTCCAGCCGGAAATCTTCACCTTTGATGCTTCCGCCATTTGTAAAATATATCTCAAAATCAAATTTTACTCTTTTGTTCATGGTTTTGGGTTGTGGTGTTCAATACATATAAATCTACCTGATTTTCTTGTTCTGTTTCTAAAGGAAAAATAAAAAAATGGATAATGTTTTTTGAGACTCCACTAATGCTGCTGAAAAAGTCTGAACTGAGATTGTATATGATTTAGGTGATGATAGTGATTCAGTGAACGAACAATCATAAAAAATTAAGGTAATCAATAAGAATCATAGTTCAGATTTCGGGTTTATCAGCATCATTTTCTCATCTGTTATTTTGTTTGTCGAATTATTGCTCTTCGTGCGTCAGCTGCGCAAAGGATGGAGCGAAGTATCACCCGAATATCCACGTGGTTTTAACCCGTGGAGGGAGGGAAGACGTAGTGACAGCCTGACTCGCCGCGGCGAGATGCGCTTAATTAAAATTTCAGGATAAAATGATGCAAATCGTTCTCGTATCGGTAGGAGACAGCAAAACCATAAAGGTCACCGATGGCTTTGACAATGGCAAGACCTAATCCGCTGCCGGAAGTGGCCGATTCTGATTTGTGGAATCTGCTGAAGATTTTCTTTTCGTCCAGAGGTGTGTTTGCTCCGGTATTGCTGATGCTGAAAGTTGTCTCGCTAAGCTGAATATGTACTTTGCCGCCGGAGATATTGTGAAAAAGAGCATTTCTCAGCAGATTGGATATGATGATATTGGCGAGGGATTTATCCATTTTTGCGGACAGTGTACCGGATTCATCAAGGTGGATGCTGATAGCTTTGTATTCTGCGATTTCTTCCATGTCGCTGATGTTTTGCCGGACGATCTGATTCAGAGAGATGTTCTGCTCGTCAGGAAATTGCTTGTTTTCAATTTTTGTCAGCAATAGTAAGGACTTGTTCAGCTTGACCAGTCTTTCAATAATGTTCAGGATATCTGCGAGATTTTCAGCCTGAGTGTTATCCAGATCCCCTTTTTCAATCAACAGTTCCAGCTTGTTGATAGCAATGGCCAGTGGAGTCTGCAGCTCGTGGGATACATTACCGATGAATTCTTTCTGGTGCTCGTAAGTTTCGATATTCTGCTGCAAAAGTGAATTGACAGTCTGTTGCAGGTCGGAGAATTCTTTGGTGCTGGTGGCTGCATATGGAAGTGATTTGCTGCTGCCAAGCCGGAAGTTTTTCAGCTGTTCGAGATAGTCATAAAAGGGCTTCCACAAACGCTGCAGAATGACATTGTTGATGAAAAGGATGCCGATGATAAGAATGACGTACAACCAGAGGGTGTCCCGGAAAAGTTCTTCGATCAGGTCGTCTTCTTCGACCATCGAATTTATGATGCTGAGCTCGTAATAACTGTTTTCATGTTCGAAAACAGTGGTCAGCATGCGTACAGGCTCAAGCTCAAGCTCGGTATCGTCTGCGTCCTGCATGTACAACATGGTGTCTACATAGCGGTCTTTGGCTGCCAAAGCTTCGGCCTGAGATATTTCGTGAATGGCAAAAAATCCTTCTTCAAAGCTGCTTTGCTGTAGAATTGTTGAGTCTTTTTGTACTTTGTAAACAATCTGCCGCTTGTAATTTTCAAGCTCTTCATCCACGCTTTCTTTGATTTCATTGAGCATGCTGAAATAAAAGATGACTGCCCACAATCCTACAATGAAAAGGAGAGAAACGGAAATATATTTGATAGACTGATTGAGCAGCTTCATATTTCTCTCAGTTTATAGCCGACTCCATACACGGCTTCTATTTCAATATCTGCCTGCGCGGCCTGTAATTTTTTGCGGAGATTTTTTATCTGGTAATAGATGAAATCAAAATTATCCGCATCGTCAGAGTTGTCGCCCCAGACGTGTTCTGCCAAAGCGGATTTGGTGACTAACCGGTTTTTATTGAAAAGAAAATAATTGAGGATGTCAAACTCCTTTCTGTTGAGCTGGATCGGATTTCCGTCGACTGTCAGTTCCCGTTCGTTCAGATCCAGAATGATATTGGCTAATTCGATGGTATTTTTTCCTTCTGTTTTTTTTCTGCGCAGGACTGCCTTGATTCTGGCGTTGAGCTCTGCAATGTGAAAAGGTTTGGTGAGATAGTCGTCTGCGCCGAGCTCGAGCCCGCGAAGCTTATCATCTAAGGAATCTTTTGCTGAAATGATGATGACGTTTTCAGATTTGCCTGAATTTTTCAGCTGTTCGAGTAGCTTCAGTCCGTTGCCACCCGGCAGCATGATATCCAGCAGGATACAATCGTATTCATAAATACCGAGCTTCATGCTGGCTGTATGAAAGTCACTTGCTGTTTCGATGACAAAGAATTCTTTTGCCAGTGATGCCGCAATGGCTTCCTGTAGTTCTTTTTCATCTTCTACTATCAGAATTTTCATAGGGTAAAGATGGGTTTCAATTTAGGAAAGAAATGGGAATTAGTTATTGTATAATGCCATTACGAGCGGAGCGAAGTAATCTCTGTAGTAATACGCTAATCCAATTCATCATATAAATCCTTCCAGTCGGGATTGAGCTGGTTAATTAAATCAATTTTTCTCTTTCTGTTGCCAGCTTTCAGCCTTTTTTCTTCGTGTATGGCTTCTAATATAGTCGGAAAAGTTTGATAGAATACCAGCATATCACAATTATATCGGGCTGTAAAACTATTCTTGTAGAACTTATTTTTATGTTGCCAGATTCGGACTTTAAGGTTGGAGGTAACGCCTATATAAAGTACTGTTTTGTTTTTATTGGTGACAATATATACAGTTCCGATTTTTTGCATTATAGTAAAATAGTGCTTTTTCAGGATATGTACTATAGCATTTTACAGTTGAGTTTGCTTCGTCCTGTCGTCCTCGCAAAGACATTTTTGGTAGCTTTGTCTTATTATCTCGCAATAAAAACCGGCTGACAGACACATCAACAATATCTGCCAACCGGCCCATGAAATACTACCCTCTGCTTATCATTTCCATCCACCGCCTAAAGCTCTGTAAATATTGACTTTGGCGTTGAGCTGTTTCATTTTGATCTCTATCATTTCCATTTTTGAATCCAAAGCTTCTTTCTGTGTCAAAAGCACTTCTGCATAATCTGCTCTCGCTGAATTGAAGAGATTATTGGCAATAGATACTGAATTCACAAGTATTTCGACCTCTTTGCTTTTGGTATTATAACTCTGTGCATAGATGTTCATTTTGGAAAGCTGATTCAATACATCCACATAAGCATTCAAAATTGTTTGCTCATACTGATAAACCGCCTGTATCTGCTTGGCAGAAGCTGTATTGTAAGCCGCTTTAATAGCATTTCTGTTGATGACTGGTGCGAGTAATTCTCCTGCAAGATTATATAGAATTGATTCCGGATTGAAGAGGAATTTCGGATTGAATGCCTGGAATCCGACACCTGCACTGATGCCCAAAGACGGATAGAAATTAGCTTTTGCAACTTTCATATCCAGCTTAGTAGCTGCCAATTCCAGCTCAGCTTGTCTGATATCCGGACGATTGAGTAGCAATTGTGACGGAATACCTGCATGAATATTATCCAGACTCATGTCCATAAAACCAGCAGAATTTCTTTGAATAGGAGTGTTGTACTTACCAGTCAGGAAGTGAATCCTGTTTTCTGCTTCTACGATTTTCTGCCTGATTTCAAACTGGAGATTCTGAGTATTCAGCAGGAGTGCTTCAAATCTATTGACTGCCAACTGAGTTACTTTTGCAGATTCTTTTTGAAGACGAACTACTCTTAATGCGTTGGATTGGATTTCTATATTCTTCTCTATGATTTCCAAAAGATTATCCAAAGCCATCAATTCATAGTAGTTGTCAGAAATTTCAGAAACCAGCTGGGTGGTCATGAAGTTTTTTCCTTCGATACTGGCGAGATATCTTGTAGCTGCCGCCTGTTTGGCATTGCGGAGTTTTTTCCAGATATCTATTTCCCAGTTGAAATTTGCACCCAGTTTGAAATCGGTTAAAGGCTCCGGAAAATGCTTGCCTTCTTTGATTTCCAGCTGTTCTTCCAAAGCACCAAATCTGGTGTACCTCCCTGATTTGTCAAATCCGGCGCCCACACCTACATTGACAGACGGAAGATATTCTCCTTTTCTGGCTTTGACTTCATTTTTACTGATTTCAATCTCCTGCGTGATAATATTGAGCTCCTGATTGTTTTTTAAGGCAGTATCAATCAGAGCGGTCAGGTGATCATCTGCAAAATATGTTTTCCAGTTCACCTCAGCGACATTGTTCGTATCGTCGGCGGTGTTCTGATAAGTTTCAGGGACAGATTTATTTTCCTCTTTGAAAGCAACCTGTGGCCCTTTGCAGCTCCATACCGTAAACAGTATGAAGATGGCAAGTATCGTTTTATATGAAAATCTATTGTTCATCTTGCTTCTTTTTACGGTTGACTCTTTTTAACAATGCGCTGAGCTTTTGTATTCTTTTCATCACGGTAGCTTCCGAGACATTTTCAACGAGGTCTTCTGTCAATGGATTATGGTCTTCATCCTGAATGAGTTTTTTGCCCTCAGCCAGCTTACCAAAGAAATAGTACAATCCCGGCACGATGATGACACCGAAGATCGTACCTATCAGCATACCTCCAAGTGCGGATGAACCGATGGTTCTGTTACCGATTGCTCCGGCACCTGTAGCTCTTACCAATGGCACCAATCCGGCAATAAATGCAAATGATGTCATCAGGATTGGCCGGAACCTTACTTTTGCTCCCTCAATTGCTGCTTCCAGCACTGTGAATCCCTGTTGATTCTTCTGGACGGCAAATTCTACAATCAATACGGCATTTTTACCTAATAGACCAATCAACATGATCAGACCAATCTGAGCATAAATGTCATTTGCTAATCCCATTATTTTCAGCAATAGGAAAGAACCGAAAATACCTGCCGGCAATGAGAATAATACTGCTAACGGAATGATAAAGCTTTCATATTGTGATGCAAGCACCAGATATACGAATATCAGTACGACTGCAAAAATGTACACAGCCTCATTTCCTCTGTTGGCTTCATCGTAGGAGAGACCTTCCCATGCGATATCATAACCGTGCGGAAGTGTTTTTTGAGCAGTTTCCTGAATAGCAGCAATAGCATCACCTGTAGTGTAACCTTTTGCCGGAACTCCTCTGATAGTGGCAGAAGCGTACAGGTTGAAACGTGTAATCTCATTTGGTCCCTGTGTTTTTCTCAGCGTAATGAATGACGAATACGGAACCATTTCATCCTTATCATTTTTGACAAAAAGATTCAGGATATCTGCCGGATTTTTTCTGTATTCAGGACCGGATTGAGTATATACTTTGAAGAAAGTATTGAATCTGGTAAAACCTTGTTCGTAGGTACTACCAATGAGAATATTGAGATTTTCCATGGCATCACCGATAGAAACTCCTTTCTGCATTGCCTTCTCATTATCTATCACGATTTCATACTGAGGATAGTTGGCAGCATAGAACGTGAAAAGTCCGGATAGTTCTTTTCTCTTTTTCAATTCGGTCATAAAGTCATCATTCACTTTGGCAAGGTCCTGATAATCTACAGTACTGTTCTTATCCAGAAGACGGAGTGAGAAACCGTCTGAAGAACCATAGCCCGGAACTGCAGGCGGCTCAAAATATTCTACTACAGCACCCAGGTCTTTTGTTTTTTCTTCCAGCTCTTCAATCACCTCTTTGATAGAATGATGTCTGTGTTCCCAGTCTTTCAGGTTGATCAGACATGTACCTGCATTAGAACCTCTACCTTCTGTAAGGATTTCATAACCAGCAAGTGATGTAACGGATTGGATGTCCGGAATTTCTTCTGCAATTTTTTGAAGCTGTCTGGAAATATCATTCGTTCTCTCCAAAGTACTTCCCGGAGGCGTTTGTACGATGGCATAGATTTGTCCCTGGTCTTCATTTGGAATAAATCCTGTAGGAAGATTTTTGTTGATTCCTACAACTCCGAATGCAAAAGCTGCTAATAATCCGAATGTAATCAATCTTCTGTTGGCAATCATTTCCAGCAATCTGGTGTATTTTCCTGTGGCTTTATCAAACATTCTGTTGAAGCCATCTAAGAACATTGTTACGGGTGTTTTTTTCTTCGGTTTTCCGTGATTGTTTTTCAAAATCATGGCACAAAGCACCGGTGTCAGTGTCAACGCTACTATACCGGAAAGTACGATAGAGCTGGCCATTGTAATAGAAAACTGTCTGTAAAACACCCCGACCGGACCTGTCATAAATGCGATAGGTACGAATACTGCTGTCATGACCAGTGTGATAGCGATGATAGCACCGCTGATTTCACCCAATACTTTTTTGACCGCCGGAAAAGGAGCGAGGTGCTCTTCTTCCATCTTGGCATGGACGGCTTCCACGACCACAATAGCATCATCGACTACGATACCAATCGCTAATACGAGTGCAAACAATGTAATCATATTGATGGTCAGTCCGAACATCTGCATAAAGACGAAAGCCCCGACCAGAGATACAGGTACGGCGATGATGGGAATCAATGTAGACCTTAAATCTCCGAGGAAAATGAAAACAACAATCGCCACCAGAATAAACGCTTCCACTAATGTGTGCATTACCTTTTCTATAGATGCATCTACGAATTTGGAAACGTCATAGTTGATTTCAAAATGCATTCCCGGAGGGAAATCTTTTTTGAGCTCTTCCAGTTTCAGCTTGGTTTCTTTGATAACATCACTGGCGTTGGTACCGATATTTTGTTTTAAAACGATAGAGGCAGATGCATATCCGTCTTTATTGGAATAGATATCAAAAAACTCACTACCCAGCTCTACTTCAGCAATATCTTTCAGCTTTAGAATTTCACCATCAGGATTTGCACGAACAATGATGTTCTCATATTCTTCAGGCTTGTTAAACCTTCCTTTGTAAGTCAATGTATACTCCAGCGACTGAGCGGTTTTACCGGAAGCCTGGCCTAATCTGCCGGGACGACCGATGATACTTTGCTCTTCCATTGCTTTCATGACCTCTTCGGTAGAGATATTGTATGATCTCATTCTGTCAGGCTTCAGCCATACACGCATCGCGTAAGTACGGCTACCCAATATCTGGGCACGTCCCATACCTTTGATACGCTGTAGCTCAGGAATGATCTTGACGTTGGCGTAGTTGTAAAGGAATTTCTCATCCGCTTTTTTGTCAGTACTATATAAGTTGACATACATCAACATACTTGGCTGTATCGGCGTGATGATCAGACCTTCCCTTTGCACGAGCGGCGGGAGGTTGTTCATGATGGCATCCACCCTGGTCTTGACATTTACGACGGCAGCATTCGGGTCAGTTCCCGGCTCAAAAATGATTTGTATAGTAGCCTCACCCGCACTGGTCGCGTCGGAAGTAATATATAGCATCCCCTGAACACCATTGATGGCACGTTCGAGCGGGATAAGAGTTGATTCCACTAAAATCTGTGCACTGGCACCCGGATAGGCGAGAAACACGTTGACTCGGGGAGGGGCAATCTCAGGAAACTGAGAGATCGGTCTTGTTTTGATGGCAAGAATTCCAAGGAAAACAATTGCCAGCGAAAGTGAAATAGCAAGAACCGGACGTTGTATGAATTTGCTAAACATGTTGTAAATTCTTTAAGGTTCTTACGAATTACTCAGCTTTTAAATCCACCAGGTGATTTAAAATAGCATCGAGAGGTTTCACCTGAGTATGGATTTTATCGCCGTTTTTTACTTTTCTGATACCTTCTACCAGGATTTTATCATCAGCATTAAGGCCGTGAGAAACAGCATAAAGGTGAGGCATTTCATTCACGACAGTAATTTCTTTTGCTTCCACTTTGCCATCGGTTCCCACTGCATAGACATATTTTTTATCTAATACTTCAAAAGTGGCTTCCTGAGGAATCAGTAGCGCATTTTTAATAGGATTAGGCATCAGAATATTTCCGGTAGTTCCGTGTCTGAGAATTTTATTAGGATTGGAAAATGTAGCTCTGAAAGCAATATTACCTGTCTCGTTATTAAAATCCGCTTCGATAGTTTCAATTTTTCCATCCAGAGGATACAGCTCGTTATTAGCCATCTGGAGCTTCACTACAGAAGCTTTGTCAGGATTTTTGCTGGTAACGTAATTGTAGTATTCAGATTCAGAAACGTTGAAATAAACCCACATTTTACTGTTGTCAGAAATCGTAGTCAGCAATTCACCTTCATCCAGTAAGCTACCTTTTCTTACCTCATTGAATCTGCCAATGATACCGTCAAAAGGCGCTCTGATTTCGGTAAATCCTAAATGTGCTTTTGCAAGATTGTATTCAGCTTTTGCCTTTTCCACTTTAGCTTTGGTCAGTGCCAGCTCGCTTTTGGAGACGATATTGCTGTCAGAAAGTGCTTTGGTATTTTGATATTCAATCTCCGCAAAAGATAATTCTGCCTTAGCTTTTTGTGCTTCAGCTTCATAAATAATAGGCATAATTCTGAACAATAGCTGACCTTTTCTAACAGACTGACCTTCATCTACATATACTGACTCCAGATAACCTTTCTCCAGCGCTCTTAATTCGATATGCTGAATGGAACGTATCTGGCAGACATAGTCGTGGTTGATAGTAGTGTCTTTTTGTACTGGATTCGTAACTGTGAAGGTTGCAGCTTCTTCTTTATGTTCTTCTTTGTGTTTACAAGCAGAGGTTGCAAGTATTACTAATAGTGATACTATACTTAAGTATTTCATTTTTTTTGATTGATTTTGAAAACAGAAAATGTTAACCAGATACATTTCAATAATGTAATGCCAGTTGTAATTTTTAAACAGCACGAAGCCATTTGAAAATTTTACAATAGTTGATAACGATGTAATAGCCGTTTTGACGAATAAGGTATGTTGCAGAACTTAGGATGTCGGGTAGTTTGATTAACTACACTGATCACGAAGTCTAAACAAGTCTAAGTAAGCCAAAATTTGATGACAGATATTCAATCGGAATAAACCAATGATTTTCAGCCTTAAATTGAATGATTAAGACTTTTGTTGATAATAAATCAATCAGGATAGATGACTTTTCCAGGAGTGGAAAAGGATAAACAGAGGTATATCTTCTCTTTGAAGAGATGTATTGTTGTAATAAGTAGCAGAGTTATTGCCGCTATCGGTGAATCCGGAAAGTACAGGCGAGGAGAAAAAGCTGCTTTGAAACTGAGCTACAGATGTTTTGAAATTCTTTTCTACAAAACTGTATGCTTCAGCTTCGCTACTTTCTACATTGCTACTTAATAGCGGAGCAGTATCATAGTGATTAGGAGTCAGTCCGGCAGAAAGATATTTCTGATATTCTTTCTCAATATTATACCGCTGAGACTTTTTGATATCCGCATCCGTCAGACCGATGAGTACCTGACCCGTGATGAAGAAATTAGCTAAAACAAAAGAAAGTACGGTCGCCATCAACCCAGTATAGTTGATGTTTAACTTATTACCGAACTTTTGTTTTATGTAGTGCATTCCGAAATGTAAAGCTACAAACATGCCATTTAATTGGCTATTTGCAATGTTTAGTTAATGTTATTTTTAAAGAAATAATACGAGTGGCAACATTAACAGTCTGTTTTCTGTGGTTATGAGTAGTTGAAATGTTTCCGTTTAATACAGCGCACAAAGAAATGATTGTGATTTTTTAGGAATTATCAACTCTGTCGATTATAAAACATTTTTTTCGGCTTCAATCATACATATATATGCAAGTTCGAGTGATAAGGTTCTTTTACTATGTGGAGTTGTACCTGTTCTATATGACATTTGTAAAAACTCTTTCATTAGCCCAAGTTGAAGTTCCCATTTTGTGAAATAATCTTCATAAATGTCACTTACGTTGGCTGTCAACCAGTTTATAGCATCAATAATTCTGTTATTTTTTGAATCGTACGCAATTGGTTCTAGTTTTATGAGATGATGTCCCAACTCAATATTTTTAGAGATAGTGTTTATGTCATAGAACTCTTTCGTATCAATGTCTATTCCGTTAATTAAAAGGTCAACCAAAAGTCTGCAAATATCAAAGCACCAATAATCATAATCCATAATTCCGGTGTCAATTAGAAATGGCGTTTTTTCTCCTTGTACAAGAATGTTTTTTGAATGTAAGTCCAAATGATTTAAGGTTTCTGTGCCTCGATGAGATATTTTAATTGCGTTTAGGTGTTTGTAATCATCTTTTTCAATTAAATTTTGAATTTCGGACAAGTTGAAATTAATAAGCAAAGGTTTTAGTTCTTTGTGTACTTCTGAGATAGTAATAAACCTCCCATTCTTGAATTTTTTTAATATATCAGTCCAAGGAAGATTGTTTTTTGTTTTGGTTTTATAATGTTCCTTTAATCCGAAGTTATTATAAACCTCGTTTAATATCTTCTCTACATTTTGTTTTGAAGTTGATTGGCGGATATAATCGAATAAAGTTTTGTTAGGATGTATGAGTTTAATGACAATTGCCATCGTGTCATTTGAACTTGTATGAAATTCGGTTGGATTAATATAATTGAAAAATTTAGGAGGAAATAAAGGATAGTAACTTTTCGCTCTGTTTAATTCACTTTTCAATAGAGTTATATCTTTTGAAAGTTTCAAAACATAATCTGTATTACTAAAAATAAACTTGAATAATATAGCCCCGCTAAATCCAGATTTTAGTTTACTTAATTTTACTTTTTGGTCTATTGGAATTTTATATTCTTGTTTAACCTGAAAAAGAATCTGGTTTATACGTGAATTGCCAAAATAGTGCAACTGCTGTTTGAATTCGTCAATATAATCTGACTCAACTTCAAATTGTTCGTCAAGATTTCTTTGTATGATTTTTTCAATTTCAGCTTTTAAACGCTTTGTATCTGCATCTTCTGATTTCTTTATAAATACCGCATTAGGGTACTTTTCTTCATAATTATGCAGGTCAAGTGAGTTTCCTCCTGATTGAGTTCCAGTAGTATATACAATTACAGGTGTATCTACGTGCAAATTTTTAAAATATTCTAATATCTCAAGACCTATAAGGTTTTTTGAATTATTCTCATCAAGTAAATCAAAAATAAACAAGTCAAAACTACTCAAAAAGTCTGCATCACTACTTAAGATAGAAGAATACTCAACCGATTGGGCATCTATATTCCTGTATATACTATTCAGATCTAAGCAACTAGCTTTTATGCGGGCTAGTATAACAGGATTGTCATCCCAATAACGTACTTTGAAACTACTCATATATTAGAAATTTAAAAGTTAAAACAAAAAAACCATTTTCATTATTCTTGGGTTCATAAATCAAATCGCCTCCAAAGTTTTTTAGCTCTTTTCGCATTGTTTCTAGCCCTCCATTTTCATTCTCTTTATGAGAATGATTATCGCTGTTAGTATTGTTATATAAAATTGTTAAATAAACATACTTTTCATCTGTTTTATAGTTAATCTTGAAAGAGACATTTGAAAATCGCCCAAAAGCTTCAAATTCAGTTTTATCTTCTTCGGAAACCCGACCTTTGATACTATTAATTATCGTAGAAATATCTTTCATAAATTTACTTTTCGGGTAAAATACTTCTGCTATTTTATCAATGTTGATTTCGGAATTAGGGAAGATTGTATTTAATCTTCTACTCTCAATGACCTCAGATATATTCAATGGAAATTGTTCAATAAAATCGTTGAAAACTGATTCCTTTTTGATTAAATTATCGAAAAGTTTTTTTTGATTTGTATCGTACTGATTTTTTATTTTTAAATAATTTAACGGGTAAGCATATAATTGAGAAATCTGACGACTAAAGTCGTCTAACAAGTTGTCAGAATTTTCATTGATAATACTCTCAAAAAATCCATGAAGTATATAGTCAGATTTAAAAGTGTATGAAGTTTTAATCCGCTCTGAAAGTTTTTTGTAATATGGAATTATGTCCGTGTAAATAAAATGATTAATAAATTTCCATTCAGGTTCAATATTACTCAGAGGGATAAATAAAGAATTATAATACTCTGAAGAATCTCCATTTTTGGTTAAATCAATTAAACCCTCTGAACTTAAATGGGTTAAACTTATGTTGCTTAGGTTTGTTTCCAATATTGGATGACTTTGAGTTTTATACTTTTCATAATAATTCTTTTTAAGCTGTTTTATAATACCAATATCGTCTAATTTATCAATATCGAATTCAATTAATTTTGAAGAGAGTAGGTTATATAATTTATTAGCGGTGTGTTTTTGGTTGTTTTCGTCTTTATCACTTAATTCTAGATTGATGATTGTTTTGTACGACTCTATAAGACGATTAAAGTACTTTCTACTTTTATTGTACTTGTTTTTGTATATTGAAAAAGTATGATAGAAAGAATTTTGCAATAAATTATTACTGTATCTATGGTTGTATTTTGAGGATGAAACTATCTCGCCAATACTCTCACAAAACTTTAGTTTGTTCGTTGAACGCAATAATTAAATCGCTGAATACTTGTATCTCGTTGCACAATTATTAGCACTTATATGATGTTTTTTGTTTTCTTTAAATATTTCCGTTAGTTCATTTATATCTAATGTGGCAACATAAATAGATATTTCGGCAAGCATGTCTCTGAAATCTCTAAAAACAAACGGCTCTTTTTGAAGCCAATGAACTTCGAAAGATAGATAGTAGATTAACGAATATAACTTCGAATCATAATCAAGTAAGTAAGTTTCTTTGTTTGAATAAATATCAAAAATGTAGTGGAAAAGGTCAATTCTTGACTTGGTATTTTCTTGAGAATCTTCTAATAGCAATTTTAGATTAAACATTTCCTCTATGATTTCAGAGGATAGTTCTTGCTCTTTATTGTCATGATACTCATAGTAAAAATCAAAAGGGTAGTTTTCTTTTGAAACATCAGTCCGTTCTCTTATCGTTAATCTTTTTTGTCTATCTTCGGAAAAACGAAACATATAGTCTTCCTCATCGTCATTTATTTTGTAATACTCTAAGGCATCAATATGATTACAAATCGGACACGTTTCTCTATTGTAGTGGGTTAATGGAAAATTAAAGAGAAACTCAATCTTTAATTTTGTTGGTGTTTTTCTATATCCAGAATTATCCAAGGTTGTTAAACGCTTGTAATATTCGTGATTGCCAGAATGATTTTGGTTGAAGATAATGCAAATAAACAAGTGATTTAGCCCTTTAAAATTGCAGAGCATTGAATTAATAGTATTTCCACTAATTAATCCGAAATCTATAATGAACGCATTTAATTCCGCTTTGGAATTTAAATCAATTAAATCATCTTGAAATTCAATTTTGGGAAGAAAGTTATATACAACTACATTATTGTACTTTCCCTTTAAGAAAGTTATAAATCCACTAACTTGCTTGTACAAAAAATCTTCTTTTACGTATAAAGTAAATTCCGTTATCTTGTTTGAGGATTTCCATTCTTCAATATTTCGGATAATTGAATTCCAAATAATATTCTTGGAGTTAAGTAGTTTATATTTATCAATATAAAATGTAAAATGCCTATCATTGTTTATCCCAATATGATTATAATTTAAAGCCTTTGATTCTTTAAGAGATAATGTTAGTTCATCGGAAAGCAACTTATTATCTTTCCACTCAGTACATGCATAATTAGGTTGTATTAAATTAACTGTACGATTTTTTAATATTTCATTTTTTGTTTCAAAATATTCTTTATCCTTATCTACTTTTGGTAACTCCGTCTCGTATTCAGTATAAATGCTTTTGATTTCGGTAATATTTCCCCACGTTTCGAGTTTCGTAATTTTGTTCTTCCTGTGATTACTAAGACAAAGAATTAGGGTAGGGGTTGCATTGTCTCTTCTTACATATTTGACTAAACGTCTTATAGTTTCAGAACTATTGATGATGGAAGTTAGAATAATTACGTTTGATTTCTCTGGTATTAATTTGAAGCGCCTTAATGAATTATTTTGAATTTCATCTTGAATATTAATCAGATGTTTATCATTCAACCCCAAAAGTGTAGTAATAGCATTTGCTAATTTGATGTGTTGTCTATGGTCTATGAGAATATATAATTGTTCTTTCTTGTCAATTCTTATATGCTCAAGAACTTTTAGATAGAGTGTCAGACCAAATCCTAATTCATTGTCTTCTAATATATTTTCAACATCAAGCCAATAATCAAGAATTTCTACTTTGGGTGAAATCAACTTATTCGATTGTTTCTGTTTTTCTATAGAAATTTTTTTCTTTATAATTTTGCTGAAATGGCTATCAAGATTTGTAAAGTTAAGTTCTATCTCTCCAAGCTTATTTACATGTATTAGCTTGGTATCATTTTCTAGACTTTGTCTTACACTTACCTTATCCTCATTATTTAATTCTTGATATGAACTTAACTCGTCAATTTTTTTGTCAAAATTTTCTTCATATACTTCGTTTAAAATATCTATTATGTGTTGATTTCCGCCATACCAAAACGTTTGATTACCATGAATTACTATAACAGTATCGTAGATTTCTTCATTATCTTCTCTATTGGATAAATCAGTAGAAGTCTTATTTATAATAAATTCATTAATTGAGTTAACAACAGTGTCAATAGTGTCCTGTGCTAAATGTGAATTAATAAAAACAACAGCTCCGCTTGGATGTGAATTGTAGCTAATTTCAAGAAGGATATTATTGAGTAAGTTCATTTTGGTTGACTCATCAATACTTTTATTCTTGTCTAAATCTAAAATGGATAACAGATGATTTTCTGATTTAAACTCTTTCTGAATGAACTTAATGATTTTGTTCTCCTCTCTATTAGTGTCAATATTTATCGTTTTCCACTGTTTGTTACTTTCAGATTCTTTTAAAGTAAACTTAAACTCCTTTACGACTGAATATGGACATAATTTAATTTGTATAAATGCTCCATCAAAGCTTGTTAGTGGCTTACGATGTATCCATTCTTCACTTTTCAAACCGCCTTTTCTAAATCCACCATTTTGATCATTCGTTATTATGTGAAAAATACCATTGTAGTTATTTACAATTCGATTAATTCTATACAACCCCTTTGTTCCTCTACGCTCTTCATCAAATTTTTTTGTTGTCCATTTTTTAAATGCCCATTTTAGTTGTTCATCTTTTTTTTCAACCTTATCTTTCTTACATTTTTCAATGAAATCTTGGTTGAAGAATCCTCCGCCTGTATCGCCAAAATAAATTTCAACAAGTGATTGTATTTGTTCTTCCCAAACCCAATTATTAAACTCGTATTCAATAGATTTTTTTTCCTTATTGTCTTTTAGTGATTTAGTAGAAATCAATCCTATAGACAATAGAAATCTTTTTTCTTCCTCTTTTCCACTTGTATGCTCTCGGACATTTTTACTTAATTCTGAAAATATTACATTCTTAATTGCATTTACATCAATACTGTCCAGCCCTCTGTCTGAGTTTTCTAATACTTGGTTGAACTTTTCTTCAATAATGTCATAGTTAATTGTAACATCATTTATAGAAATCCATTCTAGAGGATATAAATAGTGATAACCGAAGTGTTTGTTTGTTTCCAAGTCGGTTATTTCCTCAAACGCAGTTTCAAAGTTGTCGGACTTAAATTCTGATTCAAAATTGTATCTCTCGGTAAAATACACTTCAATACCATAGACTTTCACACCTTGTTTTAATGCAGATATAAACTTCGTATTTTTAATAAAACTATTGGAATTTCTTCTAGCACTTAGTATATTGAGTTTTAAATCGTGGGTGAAATTAGGGTCAGAACTATTCCGTTCTCCTATTGTAAGTTCTGTTGTGGGAAGTGATACGTATGTTGTCGTTATTGTGCCTTTCTTACATTCACTTTCAATTTTTAGCACTAGGTAGTTAATAGCTGATAATTGAGCAAATCTTACTTGTGATAAATCAATAAACAAATCTTTATCAAATAAAGTATTTGATTTAGTGTTGGAAAATGCCTTTTCAACTTCAAGATTAGTTAATTGATTAATTCCTTTAAATAGGTGTATCACGTTACTATTATTTATTTAATTGCGTTATAGTAATATGTTTACAACATAGGTGTAAAAAACTAGTTAATAAACATGGAATATTATCCAAATATAAAAATTAAGATTAATTGTTTGAATAAATAAATTGAATTATATAGATGGGGACTCAGTTCCTATCCGAGTGTTTAAAGAAGCCTTATGATTATGACTTTGAGGTGAACTCTACTTCAACTGCTTCACATAACTAAGAATCCTTTCTTTCTCTTCGTCGCTATAAATTTGAGCGTTCATGTATTCGCCGTACCAGATACCGTCGGCAATCAGATAGGTGATGAGGCTTTTGGTGCTGATATCTTCCCCTTTCGGTGCGATGTGCTCCTGATACCATGCATCCCATTCTTCCCTGTATTTGGGATTAATCATGATGGCCTGTAAAACTATGCGTGTGTTTTTTTCGTACTTCTCGTCCTTTTTATGCATCAGAACAGATTGCAGATACGCCAGCGCTCCATCCTTATCGTTGTTTTCGGCTTTGTATTTTTCTACCCAATAGGTTAGCTCGACAAGACTTTGAGTCATCAATTCATCCAATAGCTCTTCCTTGTTCCGGAAATGATGTATAATACCGCCTTTGCTCAAACCTGTCCGGTCTGCAATAGACTGAAAAGTCACCTGGTGCCAGTCTGTTTCAAAACCGATATCTGTGGCAGCATCTATAATCAGCTGTCTGTTCAGTTCCGGTTCTTTTTTTCTGTTGTAAGGACTTTCCATGTGAAGATGAGTTTTGTAGTTCGGGCAAACCTGCTTTTTATCGTTCCTAAGTTGCAATATCTTCAGCATATATTCATGATTTACCATAGATATCTGCTGTGCAATTACTTTCAGGAAGCAATATTATATAAAGTTAAAATTTTCTTTTAAAAGAAACCGAACGATTGGTTTGTTTGTGAAAACTTTTACTTTTGCTGTCCAAATCTGACCATCAGGAACTATTTCGATTAAAAGGAGACATGAATATTACGAAGCTAAATACAAGATATTATTCGGGTGGAAATGTCGCCAATTTGCACTGTGGACTTCCGGTGGATTTCCATTTCAGAATTAGTCCGGTACTCATGATGGTAGCTTTCTGGTTTGTCCTTTATTAGCGTTCTCGATTAATAATATCGAACCGTTCAATATCAGCATGTTATACATGTTCTGATACTTCCGTTGTAACATTTTTCCAATTCATACTTATGTCATTCATTATGTCAAAAATCATTCATTCAACGCAGTTTATTGGGTGCAGAGCATCCTCTAAAAAGCCCGTTTATATTCAATCTGCTTTCTTTTCACTGTCTTTGCTGCTGCTGATTGGTTGTGGTCAGAAAAGTCAGGAGCAGGCATGGGGGCAACAGACTCCCGAGCTTCCTTTTGGTGTGGTTCAACAGGATACAGTCCTTGTCGAAAAGGAATATACTGCCAGTATTGAGGGTATTGCCAATGTAGAAATCCGTCCGCAGGTTTCCGGTTATCTAAGCAAAATATTTGTGGATGAAGGTGATTATGTCAAGTCGGGACAACCTTTATTCAAAATTGAAGACAATGTCTATCAGGAGCAACTGAGAAATGCGCAGGCGGTTTTGATGACAGCTCAGGCAAATCTTACCACTGCTAAAATCAATCTGGACCGTAAAAAAGAGCTGGTCAGCAGTAATGTGGTCACAGATTTTCAAGTACAGGAAGCACAGGCTGTTTATAGTGCAGCAAAAGGAGCTGTTTCACAGGCAGAATCTGCGGTGGAATCTGCCAGAATCAATCTGAATTTCACCACTATCAAAGCTCCGGTGAGCGGCTATGTCGGAAGGTTCAGCTACCGTCTGGGCAGTTTGCTTTCTCCTGCAAATGTGGAAGCGATAACCATGCTGTCAGATATCCGGGAAGTCTACGCTTATTTCAGCATGAGCGAAAATGACTTTGTGGATTTTCAGGAAAGATATTCCGGTAATACGATGGACGATAAGCTGAGAAATGCACCTGCTGTATCTATGCTGATTTCCAATGGAAGCAAATACGAACTACCGGGAAAGATTGATGCCGTGGACGGACAATTTAACAGGAATACAGGTTCTATCACATTAAGAGCAAAGTTCAATAATCCTAAGCTGGTATTACGAAGCGGCAACACGGGCAAGATAGTACTCGAGCAACGCTACAATGATGCCGTGCTTTTACCAGTAGCATCTACGATGTCTATTCAGGACAGATTGTTTGCATTCACAGTGGATAAAGAAAATAAAGCGGTTCAGGTGCCGGTACAGGTATCAGGAAAAGCAGGCAAAGATTTCATCATCACAGAAGGAGTGAAGCCGGGCGACAGATATATCGTGACCGGATTTGAAAGGCTGCAAACAGGAACGCCTGTAAACGAACAAAAACAAGCTCAAAAGTAATTTCTAAAGATTTCAGACATATCACATGTTAAAGAATATAATTAAAAAGCCGGTACTCGCCACAGTGATATCGGTACTGTTAGTCATCCTGGGAGTTGTCGGCATCGTCAGCCTCCCGGTGACCAAATTTCCGGATATTGCACCGCCCACGGTGACGGTAATGGCTGTTTATCCGGGAGCCAATGCCGAAACCATCGCCCGTTCGGTTGCACCACCTTTGGAAAATGCTATCAACGGAGTAGAAAATATGGACTACATATCTTCTGTTTCGAGTAATGACGGGACACTCAATATTACTGTCATTTTCAAGCTGGGAACCGACCCCGACCAGGCTGCAATCAATGTGCAGAACCGTGTCGCTCAGGTGACCAATCAGCTGCCTGTAGAAGTCATTCAGGCGGGGATTACGACGCTGAAAAGACAAAACAGTATGATTGCGATGGTCACGCTCACCAGTGAAGATGGAACTATTGATGACCTTTTCCTTGAGAACTATGCAAAAATCAATATTCTCCCAGAGCTGAAACGTATCAAAGGTGTCGGTGATGCGATGGTCTGGGGAAATAAAGATTATTCCATGCGGGTATGGCTCGACCCCGCCAGGCTTCATGCGTATCAGCTCACTCCGTCGGATGTAGCCCGTGCGATTCAGACACAGAATATAGAAGCAGCTCCCGGAAGATTCGGAGAGCAGACGGATGAAGCACTGGAATACATCATGCGCTACAAAGGGAAATTTACCGAACCGGAACAGTATGAGAATATTGTCATCCGTGCTCAGAATGATGGTTCTGTATTAAGGCTGAAAGATGTGGCAAAGATTGAATTTGGTGCGTACAGCTATCTGGTTTCATCCAAAACGAATAAAAATCAATCTGTTACGATGGGCGTGTTTCAGACAGCAGGTTCCAATGCCAATGAAGTACAGATTGCATTACAGGAACGTCTGGTAGAACTGTCACAGTCATTCCCTGATAAAATGGTGTATGAGATTCCGTATGCGACCAAAGATTCACTGGACCAGTCTATTCAGCAGGTCATTATGACGCTGATAGAAGCCTTTATACTGGTGTTTTTAGTGGTATTTATCTTTTTGCAGGATTTTCGTTCCACACTCATTCCGGCGATTGCCGTACCGGTGTCCATCATTGGTACATTCTTCTTTATCAATCTGTTGGGATTCTCTATCAATATATTGACACTCTTCGCTTTGGTGCTCGCAATTGGTATCGTGGTGGATGATGCGATTGTCGTCGTGGAAGCTGTGCACGCCAAAATAGAAACCACTACACTCAATGCCAGAGCAGCGACGCTTTCAGCTATGAGTGAGATTACGGGAGCAATTATATCTATCACCTTAGTGATGTCGGCTGTGTTTATACCCGTGGCATTCATGGAAGGTTCTACCGGATTATTCTACCAGCAGTTTGCGTTGACACTGGCGATAGCTATTATCATTTCTGCTGTCAATGCGTTGACACTTAGCCCGGCATTGTGTGCTTTATTGCTGAAACAACATAATGAACATGAAAAAGCTGGTTTCAAAGACCGTTTCTTTGCCGGATTCAATGCTTCTTTTGAAAAAATTACGAACCGATATGGTCAGTCTATCAGATTCCTGATTAAGCAAAAATGGGTGGCATTTTTAATTATAGCAATATTCGGAGGCTTATTTGTGTGGATGTCATCGGTAACACCAAAAGCATTTATTCCGGATGAAGACCAGAGCTTTATCATTGTGACGGTCAATCTTGCACCCGGAGCATCCAAAGACAGGACTACAGCAGTGGTGAATGATGCGGAAAATTTTCTGGTAGGTCATCCAGCAGTAGAAAGTGCCATTTCTGTCAATGGTCTGAATCTTTTCAGCGGTGCGATGTCTTCTGCTTCCTCTACTTTCTTTGTGAAGCTGAAAAACACCGAAGACCGTGGAGATGTGAAAAATATTGATGAGCTGATTGGCATTTTTACAGGAGTTTTATCTCAGGACAAAAGAGCCAGCTTCTTAGTGCTCAATACACCGACAGTGGATGGATTTGGAAATACGAGCGGTATAGAACTGGTCTTGCAGGACAGAACCAATGGTGAGCTGCACAATCTGGGCAATGCGTCTTATGCTATGATGGGAGCATTGATGCAAAGACCTGAAATCGCAGTGGCTTATACGACATTTGATATATCTTTTCCGCAGTATGAAGTGTTGGTCGATGAGGTCAAAGCAGCACAGCTGGGAGTAGATGTGGCTGATATCATGAGCGTGCTGCAGGGATATTACGGCAGTATTCAGGCATCGGATTTCAATCGTTTCGGGAAATACTATCGCGTGCTTGTACAGGCAAATCCTGATACCCGGAAAGATAAAGCATCTCTGAACGGAGTATTTGTCAAAAACCGTCAGAATGAAATGGTGCCTATCAGTACCGTGGTAACGCTGAAAGCTACTACGGGAGCGGAAGTCGTGGACCGTTTCAATCTTTTCAATTCCTCTAATCTTACCGTCATGCCGAACTGGGGTTACAGTACCGGGCAAGCTATGGCAGCAGTCGAGGAAGTCAGCCAACAGGTATTGCCAGCCGGATATACTTATGATTACAAAGGTCTGAGCCGTGAAGAAAGCAAATCAGGTGCCCAATCGGTGCTCATTTTCGCATTGTGTATCATATTTGTGTATTTCCTTTTATCCGCACAGTACGAAAGCTATATTCTTCCTCTGGCAGTATTGATCGCTATTCCGGT
The DNA here is from genome assembly GCA_037189845.1 of bacterium. GTDB lineage: Bacteria > Bacteroidota > Bacteroidia > Chitinophagales > JADIYW01 > JAMLHH01. The sequence continues at coordinate 487,451 of JBBCIS010000008.1, read as the reverse complement.
AGGATTGAGCGGAGTCTTTTTAGGAATTACATTTGCCGGAATCTCCAATAATATCTATGTCCAGATTGCGATGGTGATGCTCATCGGGCTACTGGCAAAAAATGGTATTCTTATAGTAGAATTTGCCATTCAGCGGCGCAGAGCAGGCAAAAGTTTGACAGCATCTGCTATCGAAGGAGCTAAAGCCCGCTTGCGTCCGATTCTGATGACCTCGCTGGCATTTATCACCGGATTGATACCATTGATATTTGTAGTAGGGCCATCCGCTTTAGGCAATCATTCTATCGGTTACGCTGCCATTTTCGGCATGTTGTTCGGAACTGTTCTGGGCATATTTATTACGCCGGTGCTGTTTGTGGTATTCCAGTATCTGCACGAAAAAATTGCAGGTAAAGCCATTGAAGAAACTGATTGGGAATATTAAAAATCTAAGAAAATGTCAAAAAATACCATTTATATACTCACCATATTGCTCTCAGGAACAGGGATATTCACCTCCTGTAAGCTGCCCCAATATCAGCAACCCAGCCTGGAGCTTCCCGAGACATTCAGAACAGATATCGAATCGGATACTTTCAATATTGCAAAGCTGAACTACAGAGATTTTTTCAAGGATACTGTGTTGGTGCAGCTGATTGATAAAGCTGTAGCGCAAAACAATGACATGAAAGTCGCTCTGAAACAGATAGAATTTGCAGCACTTGGATACAAACAATCGAAATGGGGATATGCACCCCGAATTGATGCTACAGTAGGTTCTGCCAATATCAGCCGTCCGTCCGGCAACAGCATGAACGGGCAGTCGTTGGGTTACTTTCTGGGTCAGAATTACCTGACAGATTATACGACCTCTATCAATCTTTCCTGGGAAGTCGATATCTGGGGCAAAATCAAAGGCGCAAAAGAAGAAGCTTTGACGGATTATCTGCAGACACAGGAAGCGGTGAAAGCTGTACAGACCAGGTTGGTGTCCGAAATCGTTCAGGGATATTACAATCTCCTGATGCTGGACAAGCAGCTGGAAATCACCCGTAAAAATCTGTCTTTTGCGGACAGCACGCTGAAAATCCTGAAAAAGCAATTTGAGCTGGGTATGATTTACTCGCTGGCGGTGGAGCAACAGGAATTGACCCGCGAGCAGATTCTGAAGAGCATTCCGTCTATAGAAGCAGCTATTGCCATACAGGAAAATGCCTTGAGTATTCTCACAGGAGTGTTGCCGGACAAAGTCGAAAGAAAAACCAGCCTCGATGAAGTGTGGCGACCTGATGCGATTTCGACAGGTATACCGGCAGAGATGCTCAGTTACAGACCCGATGTGAAAAGCAGCGAGCTAACGCTGAGAAGAAGTATTGCCAGCGTTCATGTGGCAAAGGTCAACATGTATCCCGCTTTGAATATCACCGCACAGGGAGGTTTGAATGCGTTGAAAGCGACGAACTGGTTCAATCTGCCCGGTTCACTTTTCGGATTGGCTGCCGGAACGCTGATGCAACCCATTTTACAGGGCAGACAGCTGAAAACCAGGTATGAACAGGCAAAGATATCTTCCGAACAGGCAGAAATCAATTTCAAGCAGTCTGTATTAAAAGCTTACGGAGAAGTTTCTGACGCACTCGTTCAAATCGAAAAGTTGGAAACACAGGAAGCGATAGCCGAAACCATGATTCTAAAAGCCAATGACATCGTCACCCATTCCTTGAAGCTCTATCAGTTTGGCGAAGCGACCTATCTGGAAGTTATCCTGTCTCAAACCAACAGGCTACAGGCAGAGCTGGAACTCGCTGCCATCAAAACCCAGAAATTAAATGCCATAGCCACACTCTACCGCTCCTTAGGTGGGGGCTGGCAATAAACGAAATACTCAATAAAACTTCGATACCGAATCTGTTTCACTACGGGTTCGGTATTTTTTTAGTACAAAAGACGCAGATTTTTAAAAATATTTTGGGCGGCAGACACGCTATCGGCATGTAGTCTTTCATTGCATTCCGGAGCTATTGCCTCTATCGTTGCCGCGTGGGGCGGGGAAATAGGAGAGGTGTTATTTGTTTTCAAATAGGAAAGTTCGGTGTAAAGGATGGTAATATAAGAGTTGATAAGGATATCGTGTATGATGTATAGAGTTAGGACATATAAGTCGTTATATTTCCTGCAAATATCGTTCTTTTAACTTTTATATCTCAATATATATATCAAACTTTACAAAATAACCTGCCTCATAGTTTAAATCGTCATACCCACATGTCTTGTATGAACAAAGTATAATTCTTTTTATGCAAGGTACATTTGGCTGGTGATTTTTGGACTTCAATAGTTCAGAATGAATTTTGACAAAGGCTAGTTTACTAAGAAGTATTTGTTTTCCATGGTTTCTCAATCAATATTGTAGACTAGGAATGTGATTTGTTTTAATATTTATATTATTGAATTTTAACTAAAGGTATATATGTAATTAAGATGGTTCTCTCAATTTTAGTTAGGTCTATAAATATTGATAATTGAACTTAGGTTTGTTTACATAAATTTCTTTTTGTTTCTGTTGCTAATAAGATTTATTAGTTATTTAGCATCTGCTAATACAATTGTGTCAAATTTTATATATATATCTTTACTTATTTGCTTTGTGCTGTAAAAATCATCAATAGTTTTATTTAAAAGCTTGACTACATCGTCAAGAAACTCACGTTTAGTAAATACGGCTTTAAATGCATTAAGAGTATTAGTGTTGTCTTTGTAACGATTAGTTAAATTGAAAAAGATATCGTCTATAACAGCTTCTCCTTCATAATTTTCTGGTGGAGTTAACTCAGAACTTGTAACTTGGTTAATCTCTCTTTCTCGAATTGATGCTAATATTCTAGTGTATTCCAGCCCAACCTCATCGTTAGGATTGAGGATAACTGCAAGTGTGTCAACTAATGAATGAGTGTTAATAATTATGTCATCTGAAATTAGTGCCAATAAATTTTCTGTAACAGTTTCAGAATTAATTGAAAATTTTAATAAAGCATATACATCTACCAGTTTATTTGGTGTTAACATTAACCAATTCTGAGAATTGGGAAAGTTTTGAATGTACTTTTTATGTACTTCATAAAAAGTTTTATCCCAAGTTAAAAACACTGGCTGTATAGGATGTATTTCAACATCATTATCAGCTAAAAACTCTAACATTATACTATCACAATTTCGTGCAAAATTTGTTTTGTTTCTAAGAAATTTAATCATTGCATTTTCAAATAAACGATTAGCATCCTCAATCGTATAATCTTTCTCCATAACTTGTTTTAATATAGAAGTTTTAGAAAGAGCATATTCAATTACTGAATTAAAAGAATTTTGACTACCATTTTCAGTAAATCCAAAATCAGATAAAAATTCAGCAAATCCTTTTTTATCATCTATTTCACCTTCTTTCAATAAGTAATTGTAAAAATTGAAAAATACATTGCGAGAAGTTCCAAGTCGATTAAAATTAGGAATTTGTGAAAATGGAATTAAGCGATAAGCGTCTTTTATGTGGTTTTGAATTTCCCAAATATACCTTTCTGAGATAAAGAGTTTTAAATTTTCTTTGTGGGAATATTCCAATAAGTTTTTTGTTGCATTATAAAAAAAATTTGAAAATGAATTTTTAGGTTTATAATAATAACATAAGCTATAAAGGGCAATTGCTGTATCAATAAAGATTTTCTTCTGATTGTTTAAATAATTTTGAAGACGATTGTTATCAATCTTTGTGCTATATACCTTTGTAGCAGCTATTTTTTGAATAAATTTGTTGTTTAGACAATATTTTAATAGTTCAAGTGATAGAGCATTTGTTTTGGACTTATCATTAATTTTTTTCTCAATGAATCGTGTGAATGGTTTGCATACACTTGATATATGAAATTCATCTTCATTTGATAAAGCATCAGTTAAATCTATATTGAAATTTTCAATATACAATTGTTTTAATTCTATAACGAACTCTTCAATGAACTCTTCTTGATTATATTTATAAAGAATAGAAGAAATATCCTTTAGGAAAATCGTTTTGTCTAATTCAAATTGTTCATTCTTTTTCTCAAGAAGTTCATTTTGCTGAGGCGTAAGAGTATATATGTCCGTGCCTTTTTCCTTTGTTATTATTTTTTCAGATAAAAATCTACTGAGTAGTTTGTTATAAAAAACATCGTTCTCTTTTACAGAGAATTTTTCTTCACAACTATTTACTATCGTTTCCTTTGTGAGACTTTTGTGAATAAAAAATTGTTGTAATATAAATGATTCTATAACTTGTATTTTAAATTCTGTAGGTTTTCCAAAAGAAAGTAAATCATAAAATAAATTATTGTCAAATTGAGAGTTGTCAATATTGAATTTGTCTAATTCACCAATTTTATATAATTCAGACTGAATTTCAATAATATTTTCTGCTTCAGTTGCTATGCGATTTGCTTCAATTATTTCAAGATTTATTTTAAAATCTTTGAAAGCAATTTTTTCAAATTGACGGATTCTTTCGTTGGATAGAGGTTTTGAATAAAAGAAAATAAGCTTGTCTTTATAGTCATATTGCTCATAATTGACTTTAGCCTTTTTAAGGTCGTCCAAAAGCTTGCTTTGAAATAACTTTAATTCAGTAGCACTGGAGGACTTCTGGGTGGTTAACTGGTATTGAATTTTTAATCCATCAAAATCAAAAACTTTGATATCAATTCCTGTGTCGTTTTTTCCATCTGTAAAAACAATGCTCTTAAATCCAAATTCTTTCTGTAGATAGATTTTTACAATTTTGTCAAACTCTTTTTTCTCAAGTCCGTCGAGTAAATTTAGTAGTTGTTTTGTTTTTGACATAAAGTGTAAATATATTGTAAAAAACGTTTTGCAGATGTAATTTTATCAATTAGGTAGTAATGAAATAATATTTTTAGTTTTTTTGGAAAAAAAGCAGAAGTTTTTCTGGCTTAGGAAGGACGATGAAATAACAAATGAATGATAATCACATGGACTGAATACCATTACTACTAAATTCTACACATGTTCATAAGTCCTTTTGTTGTAAGGCAGGGAGTTCCGTATTTTTATACTGGTCAATAAGATTATATGGAAGAATTGGAAGATGAGCCTATTCAGGAAGAGTTCTCAGAGCAGGAATCGATTATTTCTATCAATGGAATGTACAAAGACTGGTTCCTGGATTATGCATCTTATGTGATATTAGAAAGAGCAGTTCCGGCAGTATTGGACGGTTTTAAACCTGTTCAGAGACGGATTCTGCACGCCATGAAAGAGATGGATGACGGGCGCTATAACAAAGTAGCAAACATCATCGGCAGCACTATGCAGTATCATCCGCACGGAGATGCCTCTATTGGAGATGCTATTGTCAATCTCGGACAAAAAGATTTACTGATAGATTGCCAGGGAAACTGGGGCGATATTCGTACCGGTGACCGTGCTGCTGCAGGCAGGTATATTGAGGCGAGGCTGTCCAAATTTGCGCTGGATGTAGCTTTCAATGCTGAAACCACAGAATGGCAGCTTTCTTATGACGGCAGAAAACGTGAGCCAATCAATCTTCCTGTTAAATTTCCGTTGTTGCTCGCTCAGGGAGCTGAGGGCATTGCAGTAGGACTTTCCACCAAAATACTTCCACACAATTTCATAGAGCTGATAGATGCATCTATCGCTTATCTAAAGAAAAAACCTTTTGAGCTGATGCCGGACTTCCTGACAGGAGGATTGGCTGACTGCAGGAATTATAATGATGGTAAAAGAGGTGGAAAAGTTCGTGTGCGTGCGAGGATAGAAGTGCGTGACAAGAAAACTTTAGCTATTACAGAAATCCCTTTCAGCACGACGACTTCGAGTCTAATAGATTCCATCATTAAAGCAAATGAGAAAGGGAAAATCAAGGTCAAAAAGGTAGTTGATAATACTGCCAAAGAAGTAGAAGTCCTTATCGAGCTGCATCCGAATGTATCAACCAGTGTGACGGTAGACGCATTATATGCATTTACAGACTGTGAGGTGTCAATCTCTCCGAATACCTGCGTGATTGTGGATGAAAAACCGATGTTTCTCGGAGCCACCGATGTGCTCAGAATTTGTACTGACAGCACTGTATACTTGTTGAAAATAGAGCTGGAAATCAGGCTCGGTCATCTTCAGGACAAATGGCATTTTTCTTCACTGGAGAAAATCTTTATCGAAAACAGAATCTATCACGATATAGAGGAATGCGAAACCTGGGAAGCCGTTTTGGAAGCGATTGATAAAGGTTTGGATCCGTTCAAACATTTATTTTTCAGAGAAATTACCACAGAAGACATCACTCGTCTGACAGAGATAAAAATCAAGCGCATTTCTAAATATGATGCATTTAAGGCGGATGAGCAGATCAAGCAGCTGGAGCTGGATATCGAAGAGGTAAAGCATCATCTGGAACATCTGATACAGTATGCAATAGATTATTACAAGCGACTGAAGGATAAATACAGTAAAGGTCGTGAGCGTAAGACGGAGCTGAGCAGCTTTGACCAGGTTGAGGTGAAGCAGGTAGCTGCCAACAACGAAAAATTATATGTCAACCGGGCTGAAGGATTTGTCGGATATGGAAAAGACATGCGGAAAGAAGAATTCGTGATGGACTGCTCTGATATTGACGATGTCGTTGTTTTCTTAAAGAATGGCGCCTATAAAGTAGTTTCTGTCAAAGAGAAAGTGTTTGTAGGTAAAGATATCTTGTATGTCAGCATCTGGAACAAAGGTGATGAGCGGATGACTTACAATGCCATCTATCTGGATGGTAAATCTGGAGTGACATACGCCAAAAGATTCAATGTCACAGGTGTCACCCGGGACAAAGAGTACCAGATAACAAAAGAAACACCTCGTTCCAAGTTGCTGTATTTTTCAGCAAATGCGAATGGTGAAGCTGAGATCGTCAGTGTACAACTATCTCAGGGATGTTCTGCCAAGAAAAAAACCTTTGAATTTGGTTTTTCAGATATAGCTATCAAAGGAAAAAGCTCTCAGGGCAATCAGGTGACAAAGTACCCTGTCAGAAAGATTGAATTGAAATCTGCCGGTATTTCTACTTTAGGAGGTATTGATATCTATATGGATGAAGAAGTGGGGCGTCTGAATAAAGAGCAACGCGGACGATTCCTGGGTAATTTCATTGGTGATGATAAAATTCTCGTGGTGCTCAAAACCGGAGAATATATGCTGACGAATATTGAGCTAACGAACCGTTATGAATTAAAAGATATCCTGATTCTGGAGAAATTTAATCCGAAAAGACCGCTTTCAGTCATACATTATATACCTTCTAAAAAATGTTATTTCGTTAAGCGATTCCTGATTGAAACAACTACTATAGATCAGAAATTCAGCTTTATCTCTGACGAACAGGGAGCGGAGCTGACATTTGTAACGTTGGCAAAAGATCCGGTTGTAAAATATACACTGGATCTGGGTAAAAAACAGACCAAAGATGAAGATGTATCTTTATCAGAGCTGATTGATGTGAAAGGCTGGAAAGCAATGGGTAACAGACTGGTAGCTGGTAAGATCAAAGAAGTGAAGCTGATTGGCCAGAGTGAGGACCCTGATGCTCCGGATGAAAGCGATAATACACCGGATACTGATCCTGACAATGATGGCGGAAATGAAGGTGGGGGAGGAGAAGGTGCACCTGATGCTCCGGAAACGCCAAAGTTTGATATCGAACTGGAAATTACCAATTACAATCAGGGAGAACAGGGGAGCTTGTTTTAAAGCAAATATTTCGACAGAGGGTAATAGTTACTTATCTAAAAGATTACCTCCTTCACTTACTATAAACCCTTAGGATAAGATTTCTTAATGTTTTCAATACGGGAATAGTCCTACATTTGATTTGTATTCCATTCGTATAACAAGTATTCTATTTGTATGCAATAGGTTTACGGGATTTTAGTAGGTTGTAATTTTTAAGGTCTTGAGAAACAGTATTGTAAATGCTGTGGCAATGAATGCAAAAGGGGATTATTTGTATGACGCCACAAAAACCAATTTCACCATTTTGTTGGCAATATGCGTTGCGCACATGTCCAATGATCTGATTCAGGCAATTATTCCGGCATCCTTACCGATGCTGAAAACAAATTTTGATCTGAGCTTCTCGCAGATTGGAGTGATTACCCTGTTTTTTCAGCTGGCATCTTCTATTTTTCAACCGATAGTGGGCATGTATACGGATAAAAATCCTATGCCTTATTCTCAGATCATAGCTATGATGTTCAGTGCATTAGGAGTAGTGATGCTGTCTTATGCCAATCATTACTACTGGATTCTGATGTCAGTTACATTGATAGGTATCGGATCATCTATTTTTCATCCTGAATCTTCGAGAGTGGCATATTTATCTTCTGGAGGTAAAAGAAGTCTGGCTCAATCCATTTTTCAGATAGGCGGAAATACAGGTACTGCTTTGGGTCCGCTTTTGCTGGCGTGGATAGTGATACCGTATTCTCAGCGGAATATCATCTGGTTTGTTCTGGTAGCGATTTTTGCCAAAGTAATATTATGGTATATCGCTAAATGGTATTCAGGAGTATTGCAATCTGTCAACAATCAGCAAAAAAAGACCATTCGCATTCCCGATCTGAGCAAAGCAAAAGTTTCTATGGCTATTGGTGTTTTGCTGCTGCTCATTTTTTCCAAATATATCTATATCTCCAGTATCATGAGCTATCTGCAGTTTTACATGATGGAGAAATTTCAGATTGCGGAAACTCAGGCACATGTCTATCTTTTTTACTTCCTGATAGCTATAGCTATCGGTACACTTTTCGGTGGATTCTGGGGTGACAAAATCGGAAGAAAATACATTATCTGGATATCAGTATTAGGATGTGCGCCATTTACTTTGTTGCTGCCTTATGCCGATTTATTCTGGACAGGTGTTCTGGTTACTATCATAGGTTTTCTGATGGCATCAGCTTTTCCGTCCATTCTGGTGTATGCACAGGAATTACTACCAAGAAAGCTGGGTATGGTCTCAGGATTGTTTTATGGCTTTGCCTTTGGAATGGGTGGATTAGGAGCTGCGTTGCTGGGTTGGTGGGCAGATTATTCTTCACTCACACATATTTATCAGGTCTGTTCTTATCTGCCTCTCATCGGTGTGATAGCCTATCTTTTACCGGATATGAAAAAAATATCTTTCAGAGAAGAAAAGCTGAGCTAAATTGTTATTTTAGAATATTATCGACTCTCCGTCATCCGGAATAAATATTTTTTCTGATAAACCTTTTTTGATAAATGCTGTCTTCAGTTCGGCTCTTGTCGTAGGGCAGTGATTCAGCACTTCCAGGTGATTGGCTATAACTTTGCCAGGTGCATTTTTTACAAATCGGATCTGATCATCTATGGTCATTAACAGAGGTGCACCGATGTCTAACTGTGCTGTGCCACAAGCTAAAACAGATACATCGGGCTTGAACTCTTTCAAAACTTTATCGACATGTTCCGTGTAGATAGTATCACTGCTGAGGTAAATGGATTTCTCACCGGAAAGTTCCAGATAAAAACCAATGACATTACCCATTGGTTTTGCAATGAAACCATAGCCGTGTACAGCCGGAACAGCGGTGATTTGACCATTCAGGAACGGAGTCGATTTCCAATGTTCCAAAGAATGGAGAATGTTGAGACCTTTAGATCGAAGCACTTTTTCATCTTTGACGCTGCAAACAACAGGAATATTTCTCTTTCTGAGAAAATCTTCACCGTCTTTGTCCAGATGGTCAGGATGAAGATGTGTGATAAGGCAGTGTGTGATTTGCTCCAAAATCAGGGTGCTGTTATCCGGTAGATCTACCAACGGATTTCTTTTAGCTTTAAATCTGATTAATGAAAAAGGCAAGCCTGAACCTTTCTTTCCAAGCATAGGGTCGACTAAAATAAATTTATCTCCACTTTCAATAACCATTGTGGCGTTTCTCAGATAATGGATGCGCATTGTTTATTTGTTTAATAGGTTTATCAAAAACCTGACGATTTTATCGATCCCATATTTTTCTTATCAGCTTTAAAACAGGAAGTTCTTTCTTTTCGCTCGGTCTTTTCGATAGCTCTTCGTTATTGTTGACGCGTTCTGCTAAGTCGGCATTACTTTTTTTCGTTCTCAGCTTTAAAAGTTCATTTTCGTCAGGTGGTTGTTTTAATTCTGAACCGCCATTGTGTGTGAACCCAACATAATCTTCGTGTGGTGTTGGTAACTTGCTTTCACATTCATTTGAACATAAGTTGACCAGAAGCGGTAAAGTGTCTGTCCCAACCCATAATGAAATCCAAAGCTGGTTGGTTTGTTCGTAAGTTATGGTCTTGTCACATACACTACAATTCACGGTGTCTCCTGAATAACGGACCGGATTATGATTTAAGCGAGGAAAACCCATTCTGTTTTTCCAATTACCATACAAAACTCTTGTACTAACTCTGCTGTCTTTAAGATTTTTGCATTTTGTAATTTCATAAGGAAACCAATGTAAATCGTAAGAACCGTATGGGTCGAAATACTCAAGTGCATCCATTTGCCCGATTTCCGGAGGAATACGTTTTAGACTACTTCCATACAACCAAACTTTCTTCACTTTTTTAAGCTTTGAGATAGTCTCCGGCAGAGTGTGTATTTGAGAAAAAAGTTCTTGTCCAAGTTCTTCTAATGGAGCAAACTCTTCTCTGTTTTCATTAGCAACTTTGTCGACATAGTCACAGAGCTTTTTCCAGGCAACAGAATTTCTGTCTTGTACATTATTTTCTATTTTGGATATCTTTTTGTTCATTGCTTGTCCTTACTACTTGTCACTAACATTTTACCCGAAACTGCTGATTGTGTCTCAGTGGATTGCCGGTAAATTTTGTTGTTATTTCTTATCCTGAAGCCATTTCAATTCTGAAATAATTGGTCGAATTTCGGTATAAGTATAATCTTTAAGTTGATAAGCAACTAAAAGATCATCTATATGCTTTGGTAATAATTCGATAGGATTCATCTTGTATTTTGCTTTGTTAACCAATATAGCTATTGTCTCAATATTCCATTAGTTTCCTTTATCAATATAACTAGGCTAAGGGATAAAACTTGCCTTTCTTTATTAAATAAGATGAAAAAAATAAAATAAATGATTTGAATATAATGTCAATAGTTTCATCCTTATCCTTCGATTTATTCTGGTGAAAAGTAGTTTTTTGAGCATTTTTTATTCTTTTTGTGACACAATTATTTGTCAGTATGATATCGTATCAGGTTTATTTTCGCCAACCGGAATTACATTATGTGGAAGTAGAAATGACATTTCCCGTATCCAAACCAGAGGAAGTAGAGCTATATATGCCCGTGTGGACACCGGGTTCCTATATGATCAGAGAGTTTTCGAGACACATAGATATGGTCCGTGTGAAAAGGAGCGGGGCAGAAAAGATTACAATACAGAAGATCAATAAAAACACATGGCGTTTTTCTGCTGATAAAGCTGGTGATTATCAGGTTTCTTACAGAGTGTATGCCAATGAAATTTCTGTTCGTACCAATCATGTGGATGCTGAACATGCAACACTCAATGGCGCACCCACTTTCCTGGCAGTAAAAGGTCTGGAAAATGCCACGCATACCATCACCTTTCACCCGCATGAAAACTGGAAAGTCATATCTTCTTCATTGCCGGAATCAGGTAGTCTGTGGATACGCATCGCTGAAAGCTATGATCTGTTGGTAGACAGTCCGACAGAGATCGGAAATCAGGAAGTGTTGACATTTGAAGCAGGAGGAATTCCGCATGAGCTGGCTTTGGTGGGACCATCCAATGCAGATAAAGAAAAGCTCATGAAAGAGCTGAAAACAATCATAGAGGAGGAGGTAAAGCTTTTCGGTAAGCCGCATCCTTGTAAAAGATATGTTTTTATCCTGCATCATACAGAAGATGTGTACGGCGGGCTGGAACACTTACATAATTCAGTGAACATGGTTCCCCGCTGGAATTATGATACCCGGGACAAATATCTTCAGACGATCAGCCTGCTGGCGCATGAATATTTTCATCTCTGGAATGTAAAGCGCATCCGTCCGGAAGAGCTTGGGCCTTTTGATTATTCACAGGAAAATTATACCCGGCAGCTTTGGGCTATAGAGGGAGTAACCAGTTATTATGATGATTACTTTGTGTATCTGGCAGGAGTATCAGATCAGAAAGAATATTTGAAAATAGTAGCTGAAAATATCAATAAAGTAGAAAATACACCCGGGGACGAAATGCAATCCCTGGCAGAATCCAGTTTTGATACATGGATTAAATATTATCGCCAGCATGAAAATACACATAATAATCAGGTCAATTACTATGTAAAAGGTGCTACAGTAGTGACAGCATTAAATTTGTTGATCCTGAAAGCAACAAAAGGTGTCAAATCTATGGACGATGTCATGCGCGCACTGAATGAACTGTATCTGAAACGTCCCGAAAAAGGATATTCAGAAAAAGAAATGCTGGCGATTACGGAGCTGATTGCAGGCATTTCACTGGATGATTTTTTTGAAAGACATATTTATGGAACTGAGCCTCTTGATTATAATGCTTATCTGAGCTATGCCGGACTAGAGCTGAAGGATACTTCTGATGCCAGATATGATATAGGTTGGTCAGTCAGTAATAAAGAAGGTAAATTTATCGTAGCTAAAATAGATGCCGGAAGCAGTGCAGCAGTAGCCGGTATCAATGCAAATGATGAGGTACTGGCAGTAAACGGATTCAGAATGAACAGCCAATGGTCAAAATGTCTTTATGATAAATCTGCCGGTGATGAAGTGGACGTGATTATTTCCCGGTCAGGTAGAATTCATACATTCCGGATGAGGCTTTTGCCTAATCAAAAGAAATCATACGTGATCCATGTGATAGAAAATCCTGATGCCGGCCAATTGAAAATCAGGGAAGCATGGCTGAGGAAGAAGTAAGCTTATGCTTCACTGTTATTTAAAGCCTTTACCCAATTGGTGAAAACGATCAGGCTGGAGCCAATAATGGCCATCGGTATTTGATTGAAATCGAATCCTGACGGATTTTTCAGGACGGGTAATACATCTATTAATAAGCCAATTGTGAAGAGCAGGGCAGCAACTTTTAAAGCCGGATTGAAATATTGCGTGATATACAATCCTAAAGAAGCTCCCACTGATAATAATGTAAACGTGCTTGTTGTAGCTAAAATCAGGGGCTGAGACAAGTTGGTTTCATGAATGAGAAATAGTCCCAGATTATAAGGGAAATAGACTAAAGAAATCTGTATGGTAGCTTTGATGAATAGCTCTATATGACGAATATTCTGAGTGAAAATTTTATGAAAAACGACCGGGATCAGAACGATATATGAATATTTCAGCAAATAGGCAAAATATTGATCCGGTTGTAATGCAAAACAAGCCCAGAGCACTGCCAGAAATGTAATTGCAACCGAATTAAAATGGGCAATTAATTTCAGGCGGATAGTAGCGCTGATTCCGGTAATGAGCAGTATAATAGTGAAGAGATAATTAGTATGTACAGCCCATTCAGGAGTGGTAGAGTTGTCTGCTCCTGAAAAAAAAGACCATACTCTCGAAAAAGGTTCTATCTGGAACGTAATGAATGCCCATGCCAGGCAAAAACAAATGATTTGAATACAAAGTAGAAGGTAACGCGGCATGATATATTCTTTGGGTCTTGAAGATAAGAAAGCAAAAATAAATACCTGAAAATGTGTGCAATAAAAAAGGGATGTATTTCTACATCCCTATAACCCCCACTATGAAAAATTGATGAACTGACGTCCATCTTTTGTTCATACTTCAAATGTAATACTATTTTTCATTAAGTCAATAATTTTTTGAAAAAAACTTTTAGGGCATGATTTTAGTTAACTTTATTACACAATTTGAGACTATGAAAAGTATATACGCTACAGTAATTGCATGCTTGTTTTTTATAGGAACGGCTTTGGGGCAGGGCCCCTGGGAGCTTGTAAAAGATAAAGACGGGATTAAGATCCATAATCGCAAAATGGAAGGTACAAAGCTGAAAGAATATAAAGGTGTCATCCAGTTAGATGCATCTGTAAACGATGTGCTTAAAATTTTATCCAATCCCAGTATGCACGATCAGTTTATCTACAAGGCGAAAAAGGGCAGTGTGGAGCTTTTGAAAAAGGCAGATAAAGATATGTACACTTATATGGTGATAGAAACACCATGGCCGGCATCCAACAGAGATGTTGTGACGCATTATCACACAAGCCCGCCTGCTAAAGACGGATCTGTTACAATCGATGTCAGCACAGGAAGCAATACTTTGAAACCTCATCAAAAAGGAATTGTCAGGGTAGAAAAAATGAAAGGTTACTGGAAGATCGTTCCACTGTCAAATGGTAAAGTAGAAGTGACACATCAGGCATATAGCAGCCCGGGCGGAAATGTTCCTGATGGGATGGCAAATTCAGCTTCTGTGGATGCACCGTACGAAATGTTGATAAAATTGAAGGCTTTAGTCAAATAAAATTGAACATTTATCCGGAGAATAAGTTGCTTAAAAATGCGCATTGATACTTTTAAGTTTGGAGAGCTGAATTATTTCTCAAAACTTTTATCTGATTACACCACAGGTCAATTACAGAAAGATTTACAACCTCCGTTTTCTTTGGGTCTTGAAGGTATAGCCAAACAGCTGGAAACGCCTTATCCGCTGAAAATTGATAGAAAAGAATTATCTGAAGCCATATTAAAGCAATATCACTCCATCGATATTCCTGCGGCTGTACGCTTCAATATTGAAGCATTGAAAGAAGCCCGGACATACACAGTTGTGACCGCACACCAGCTGTCCATGCTGGGTGGCCCATTATATTATGTGATCAAGATTGCCAATGCAATAGCCTTTGCCAGAAAATTAAGAGCAGAATTCCCGGATGCGTACTTTGTTCCTGTTTATTGGATGGGAAGCGAAGACCACGACTTTGATGAGGTAAACCATATTCATCTTTTTGGAAAAAAAATCACGTGGGAGACCTCCCAGCAAGGCCCGGTGGGTAGATTTTCTCTGGAAAATATCAAAGATGTTGTGGATCAGGTCATGAATATTTTAGGCGGAAATCATCCGGACGGCATTGATACCATCATTCAAAAAGCTTATGCACATCAGAATGTGGAACTGGCCGGAAGAGAACTGGTAAATGGCTTGTTTGGAAGATACGGACTGGTAATTGTCAACGGAGATGACCCGGTATTGAAAAAGTCAATGACTGATTTGATTCAGGAAGAGCTGCAAAGTCAACCTTCACATCCTTTATTATTAAAAAGATCAGAACAGCTCAAAAACAGTGGTTATCATGCGCAGGCGACCGGAAGAGAGATTAATCTTTTTCATTTAGGCAATACACACAGAAAAAGGATTGAACCTGAAAACGATTCCTTTTTGATAGATTCGCAGCTATGGACCAGGGATGAGCTTCTGAACGAATTAAGTATTCATCCTGAAAATTTCAGTCCGAATGTGGTGCTTCGCCCGTTATTTCAGCAAAGTGTATTACCGAATGTAGCATTTATCGGAGGCGGAGGTGAAATCGCTTACTGGCTGCAGTTGCCGGATATTTTCGAACATTATGCAGTGAGATATCCTGTATTGATACCAAGGACATCTTTGATGATTATCAACCATGCCGGTTTCCAGAAACTTCAGAAATTACAGCTGCAGCTATCTGATATCTTTAAAGATAAAGATGCATTGAAAAAAGAATATCTGATGCGCTCCGGTGATGAGATTCCTACGCTGGAAGAAGAGAAGCGGATAATTGCCCAGCTAATGGAAAAAGTCCGTGATAAAGCAGCCGGAATAGATAAAACATTAGGTCCTGCTACCGGAGCAGATGCCCAAAAGATACAATCTATCCTGGAACAGATTGAAGGCAAAATGCTGAGAGCTGTCAAACAGAAAAATGAAATAGGACTAAAACAAATTGACAGCTTGTACCAGAGCTTGTTTCCCAATCAGTCTCTTCAGGAAAGACATGATAACTTTCTCAACTTTTATTCAAAGTACGGAAAACACTTTATAGACTGGCTTGTACAGTATCTGTCTGTAATAGAGCAGGAGTTTGTAGTGATTACAGAAACAGAAAAGCTATCTGTTGAATAACCATTTGCTTCTGCGGGTAAGATTGCCTTTTTCTTCTACTGTTGTGTGCTCATTGCGTTCGTTATAGATTTTAGCCACTAAAACAGATGCAAGATTAAAAGCTTCTACATTTGTTTCGTTGGGCTTAAAGTATTTATCTACAAATTTTGTATCGAAATTACCAGTGATAAAAGCAGGATGGTTCATCACAAACTTTCCAAACGGAAGCGTCGTTTTAGCTCCGACTACATGATAATTATCTATCGCAGTTTTCATATTCTGGATCGCAGCATCTCTGTTGTTTCCGAAAACAGCAAGCTTAGCGATCATCGGGTCATAGTAAATCGGAATATCCATCCCTTCTTCCATACCATCATCTACACGAATATTCTGACCTGCAGGAGGTCTGTATGTAGTTAATTTGCCTATATCCGGCAAAAAATTATTTTCAGGATCTTCTGCATAAATTCTCAATTCAATAGAATGTCCAAGAATTTTCAAGTCATCCTGTGTAAACGAGATCGGTAACCCCTGTGCAATTCTGATCTGTTCTTTGACAAGATCTACTCCGGTGATCATTTCTGTGACCGGATGCTCTACCTGCAGACGGGTATTCATTTCCAGAAAGAAGAAATTCAGCTGCTCGTCAACAATAAATTCTACTGTTCCGGCTCCTACATAATTAACCGATCTGGCTACTTTGATAGCAGCTTCACCCATTGCTTTTCTCATTTCAGGTGTTACTACTGCGGAAGGAGCTTCCTCTACCACTTTCTGATGTCTTCTCTGCACAGAACATTCACGCTCAAAGAGATGTACTACATTACCGTGAGTATCACCTAATACCTGGATTTCTATATGTCTGGGAGAGTTGACAAATTTTTCTATGAATACACTGCCGTCTCCAAACGCTGATTTAGCTTCACTGACAGCAAGATTCATTTGCTCTATCAGATCTTCTGCTCTTTCTACAAGGCGCATTCCTTTTCCACCGCCACCGGCAGAAGCTTTGATAAGAATAGGAAACCCGATAGATTTTGCCAGTTCAATCGCTACGTCTACATCAGAAATTGGCTGATCAGTACCCGGAACCAGCGGAACATCAAACTCAGCCACAGCTTGTTTGGCAGCCAGCTTGCTGCCCATTATTTCTATTGATCTTGTATCCGGACCAATAAAGATAATACCTGCATCGGTTACTGCTTTTGCAAAGGCTGCATTTTCAGATAAGAAACCATAACCCGGATGGATAGCATCCACTCCTAATGCTTTGGAAACTTCGATAATTTTATCTATTCTCAGATAAGATTCTTTAGAAGGAGCAGGGCCTACACAAACAGCTTCATCTGCATATCTGACATGGGGAGAAAGGCGGTCAGCTTCTGAATAAATGGCTACAGTACTTATTCCCATAGCTTTAGCACTTTTCATCACTCTTATTGCAATCTCACCTCTGTTAGCTACCAGTATCTTCTTCATAACGTATTATCGACAAAGGTGGTAAAATTACTGTTTTCACTATAATTTTTTACTACAGATGGAATTTATTGATGATTGTTAAAAATAGGTCGTCTTATGATAGATAAATGAGCAAAAAGACAGAAGGATAATAATTTTTATTTTCTTTCACATTTAAAAATATATTAATTTACACTGCAGTCGGACTTAGGTGTTTGAATTTTTAAGAGTTTGTAGAATGAATTCTAAAATTATATGTGATATAACATGTAATATTGTTTAAAAAATGTTCAATGCTTACATTTAGGCTTTAATTGTACAGGCAACAGTTGTATCAATGATAAAAGTGAGGAGTTTACAATTAGATGAACTGAATGGGTTCAGGTTCTCTGTGTACAGATTGAATAAGAATGTACAGACAGTTTATTTATATCAATTAGGTGATACCTTGATTGATACAGCTCAGTCACATAGCAGAAGAGAAGTCGTTTCTCATCTGTCAAAATTTAAGATTGAGAAAATTGTATTGACACATTTTCATGAGGACCACTCCGGTAATGCCGCTTATCTGAGTAAAAAGTGGAACGTGCCCGTATATGCGCATCCTGCCGGTGGGAAAATATTAAAAGAAGGTTACAGAATGTCGCCTTTGGGTATTTTGATGAACGGGAGCGTAGATAAAGTTCGTACACTACCGATATCAGAAGGTCAATTGATTGATACAGGAAAACTGAAGCTATTGCCGATATATACCCCCGGGCATAGTCACGACCATTACGCTTTCTATATAAAAGAAAAAGGGTGGTTGTTTAGCGGGGATTTATATGTAGCGGATAAGATTAAATACTTCTCTGATTTTGAAAGCATGAAGCAGCAGATTGAAAGCCTGAGGATGTTATCTGAATTAGAGTTTGATACTTTGTTATGCAGTCATAATCCGAAGCTGATAAATGGTAAAAAAAATCTATGTTATAAATTGCAGGACCTGGAAGATTTTTATGGAAAGGTATTGGAGTTATATGCAAAAGGTTTTAACTATGATAGTATTTTAAGGGAAACAGGTCGAAGAGAAAATGGGTTTTATAACATTGTTACTCTTGGCTCCTTCAATGCAACTAATATGGTCAAATCCGTATTAAGAGATGAAGGATTGTTATTTAAAATATAATTGTCAATGCTGCATATAGCCTATTTTTGTTTATTTTGTCGTATAAATAATGTGTGATGCCAAAAAATAACCCGGGATATAAGGTTTTCGAACTGGATGCTTTCAAAGAGTTCCTGATAGAGGAACGGATCAACAGATGTGTGAGCAATATTGTTATTGAGCATACTAAAAAGGTGAAGCTCGTTGATTACGATGAGAAAAAGCCAATCAATTCTTTATTTGATCTGGATATTCACCACAGACATCTGGGATACTCTTCTGTGTGTAATCATTTAGTGATTTTGCCGGACGGTAAAGTAGGGGTATGCAGACCTTTCAATGATATACCGGGTGGATTGCCTAAAAATATGAGTGAAGATATCTCTGTGGCAGTGATGGGAGATCTGGATACAGAAATTATGCCCGGAGTCCAGCAGCAAAGCTTTCTGGAAGTAGTAGCCATGCTATGTAGAAAATTCAGCTTCCAGCCTGATCACAAACATGTGAATTATGCCAGCTGGTACGATATTTCTACAGGGGAATTAAACTACAAAGACGAAAATATCATGAGAATCAGCAGCCCTGGTGTTAATTTCTTTGGTGGAAATTTGTTTGCAAATGCACAACAGGAATTTTTCTTATTGTTGGGAGTGAAGTTCAAGATCCATAAAAATATTTCTGATAACAGTAAGCAATACTCTATCGGGAAAGTAATTGTCACTTCTGATAAATTAAGAGTGAGAGATGAATCCGATGTTTCCGGAGATACAATTGACTTTATCCAGAGAGGTACCACGCTGAGAATTTTTGAAAGAGTAGACGAGTGGTATAAAATAGATGGCGAAGAATCCAGATGGGTGTCTTCCAGGTTTGTTTCCGAAATTTAAAAATCATCTGATAATAATGTAAATTGCTATCCGGCTTATAGTTGGGTAGCAATTCTTTTTCAGGACATTCGCATTTAACTTTATAACATATAATCTTCCTAAGAGATAGCCACGAATTCACTAATCAATGGCTAAATCTTTCAGCATCTTCATGGCCTGATAGTTCTGAGTGTGAATATTTCTATTTAAATCTCTGATACTATGCGAATGCCGTGATTCTTTTAGCAAACTTTTAAATAATAGGAATGACAAGTTATATTATTTAGTGATAGATTTGAGCCCGATTATACTATAAGCAGTGAATACAACTTCGCCATCTGCAGACAGAAATTTGATTACAATTGGTTCTGTCATTATTACCCTCGGTATTATTTTCGGAGATATTGGAACATCCCCGCTATACGTAATGAAAGCCATCATCGGCATCCATACTATTGAAAAAGATATCGTGCTGGGAGCTGTCTCCTGTGTCTTTTATACACTGACAATACAGACAACTATTAAGTATGTCCTCATTACCATCAGAGCTGATAATCATGGAGAAGGGGGGATATTTTCACTCTATTCCTTGTTAAAGCGGCTACGAAGACAATGGCTGCTCATTCCTGCTATTCTGGGAGGCTGTGCACTATTGGCGGATAGTATTATCACACCATCTATTTCTATAGCTTCTGCAGTAGAAGGCGTAAAAGTATATTATCCCGCGCTGAATCAGATCTACGTTGTAATTGCTATACTCGCAGTATTGTTTTTTATCCAGCAGTTTGGTTCACAGGTGATCGGGAAATCATTCGGACCGGTAATGCTCATTTGGTTTTTGATGCTGGGAATATTGGGAGCAGTAGCTTTAGCAGGAAATTTATCCATACTGCAGGCATTGAATCCTGTTTATGCAGTAAGGTTGCTTCAGGTACATCCGGAAGGCTTTTTTGTACTGGGATTCGTATTTCTGTGTACAACCGGAGCTGAGGCATTGTATAGTGATCTGGGACATTGCGGAATGAAAAATATTCAGGTGTCGTGGATTTTTGTAAAATTGATGTTGCTGCTGAATTATTTCGGACAGGGAGCATATCTTTTGAATCATCAGGGTATGACATTAAGCGGAATATCCGGCGATGTGAACAATCCCGGAAATCCATTCTACTTATTAATGCCGGACTGGTTTCTGCCATTGGGAATTATCATAGCGACACTTGCCGCAGTGATCGCTTCGCAGGCATTGATTGCCGGAGCATTTTCCTTAATCAGTGAGGCCGTCCGACTCAATCTTTGGCCCAGAATATCAGTGAAATATCCTACTACGCTGAGAGGCCAGGTGTATATTCCTTCAGTCAACTGGTTATTGTTTGCCGGATGCGTATTTGTAATGCTGCATTTCAAGAAATCCAGTGAAATGGAAGCTGCATACGGTCTGGCGATCGTCTTATGTATGCTCATGACCACTATTCTGTTAGTGACTTACATGAGGATGAAAAGGATTTCTATGATCTGGATTGGATTGTTTTTAGCAATATATCTGACAATTGAACTCTCCTTTTTCATTGCTAACATAGCCAAGTTTTCACATGGGGGCTATGTATCTTTATTTATCGCAGGTTGTATCGCTTCGGTGATGTTCCTGTGGTATTTTGGTAAAAGAATTACCAGCGCGTATAATGATCTGGTGCCGATCTCTGACTATATAGATGTGCTGAAGGATCTGAGCAATGATGAAAGTATGTCAAAATATTCCAGCCATCTGGTATATCTGACCAACTCGCCTAATAAAAAGCTGATCGATTCTAAAATTATTTTTTCTATACTCAAACGACGTCCCAAAAGGGCAGATGTATACTGGTTGCTCCATTTACATGTAACAGACCAACCTTATCAGAGTGATTATAAGGTCACATTTATTGAAAAAGACACTATCATCAGAGTAGATTTTTATCTAGGATTCAAAATCACCCAGCGTGTAAATCTTTTATTCAGAGAAGTCGTTGAGAATTTAGTTGCTTCTAAAGAGCTGAATGTTGTCAGTAAGTACAAATCGCTGCAGGAACACCATATTCAGGCTGACTTTAAATATGTCCTGATAGGAAAAATTATCTCCTACGACAGTAATTTGCCGTGGTATGAAAGTCTGATTGTCAGTGCATATAGTTTTATCAAAAAAATCAGCTTGTCAGATGGAAAAGCATTTGGTTTGGATGCTCATTCCGTCAAGGTGGAAGATTTTCCGATTACTATTCACCCGGCTAATATTTCTCTGAACAGGCTGTAAAACATTTTTGTGGAAACTTTTAGCCACACGATACGTGATACTTTTTCTGTAAATAGAAAAAGCTATTTAACTTCATCCTGTGCAAATGCCTCAATATTGTGAAGTTATTTTACCGCTTTCTGTAAAGGGAACTTATACTTATCGTATTCCGGACGATTGGCAGGAAGCAATAGTACCGGGGATAAGGGTAGAAGTACAGTTTGGTCGCAGGAAACATTACACGGCTATTGTCAAATCAATACATCGGCAGGCTCCGACTGTATATCAGGCAAAAGAAATCTTTGGTGTCGTGGATGCTTCTCCAATTGTGACAGAGCATCAGCTTAAATTCTGGGAGTGGATAGCTCAGTACTATTGTTGTTATGAAGGAGAAGTCATGACAGCTGCAATGCCTGCATATTTCAGGCCCGATAGCGAAACACAGTATGTCAGGCATCCTGAATCTGAAGTAAATATTCTGGATTTGCCGGATGATGAATATATGATAGCCAGCGCATTGGAAAGACAGGATGTCTTATCTCTGGCAGATATACAGGTCATTTTACAGAAAAAATCAGTTCAGAAAATTATCAGAAGCCTTATTGATAAGCAGGTCATTGTCTTACAGGAGTTTTTAGAGGACAGATATAAGCCCAAGCTGGAAATTTATACCAGGCTAAACCCGGAATATCTTGCAGACAGAGATGCTTTACAGCAGCTTTTTCAAAAATTGGAGAAGAAGCCCAAACAATCAGATTTATTGCTGGCATATATGGCTGCGCAACCCAATGGCGATTGGATGCTCAGAAACAAGCTGATCAAGTCTTCCGGAGTTTCAGGCTCAGTGCACAGGACGATGACAGGAAAGGATATTTTTCAGAATGAAGAGAAAATAGTTTCCCGGGTCGAGGAAGAGCAGCTTCATGACGAGAAAAATGTTTTGAATGAAGAGCAGCAGGCTGCTTACGAGCAAATCAAAGTGTCCTGGGAACAACAACTGGTTGTATTGCTGAGAGGAGTGACCGCTTCCGGCAAAACCCATGTTTATGCCGAGCTGATCAGGGATGTAATTGCTCAGGGCAGGCAGGTATTATATCTCGTACCGGAAATTTCTCTGACTACACAATTGATCCGCCGCCTGGAAACGATGATCGGAAAAGTAGGAGTTTATCATTCAAAATATAATCCTGCGGAACGGGTAGAAACCTGGATGAAAGTGCTGCAGCAGGAATATAATATTGTCATTGGTGCTCGATCTGCTATGTTTTTACCATTCCCGAATCTTGGATTGATCATCGTTGATGAAGAACATGACGGTTCTTACAAGCAAAATGATCCTGCACCCAGATATCAGGCAAGAGATAGTGTCATCTATCTGGCGAATCTGATCAAAGGGAAAGTATTGCTGGGTAGCGCTACACCTTCTATGGAATCATGGGCGAATGCCCAGGCAGGAAGATTCGGATTAGTAGAATTGACTAAACGGCACGGTGAAATGTCTTTGCCTCAGCTATGTTTTATCAATATGACTGAAGCCCGGAAGAATAAGCAAGTGACGGGAATGCTCAGTGACGCGATGCAGGTCGCCATCGGAAATACTTTGAAAAAAGAAAAGCAGGCCATCATATTTCAGAACAGGAGAGGATATGCGCCTTATATTTCCTGTAAAGATTGTGCTTGGATTCCACAGTGTCAGCATTGTGATGTAAGCCTGACCTTCCATAAATTTTCCGAACAGTTAAAATGTCATTACTGTGGTTATACGATGTTGATGCCGCGTGAATGTCCGTCCTGCCATTCAACCGTGCTGGAGATGAAAGGAGCGGGTACCGAGCGTGTAGAAGATGATATTCAGGCGATTTTTCCACAGGCAAGATTATTACGGTTAGATTATGATACGGCAAAAAGTAAAAATGCTCACGAAAAAATTATAGAGCAGTTTGAGCAGGGAGAAGCCGATATATTAATTGGGACGCAAATGGTTACCAAAGGTCTGGATTTTAAAAATGTTCAGATGGTAGGAGTGTTGAATGCAGATGCATTGTTACACTATCCTGATTTCAGAGCTATGGAAAGAGCTTATCAGCTATTATCACAAGTGAGCGGGCGTGCCGGACGTTCAGAGGAGATCGGTAAAGTATTTATTCAGATCAGTAATCCGGAACATCCTATAACGCAACGGTTAAAAGATCAGTCTATCGCTCCATACTACACAAAAGAGTTGAGCGAACGGATGAAATTTCATTATCCGCCATTTGTACGGATGATACATATATCAGTGAGAGATGCTGATGAAAGAGTAGCAGCAGATGCTGCTTCATTTATCTTTAAACAATTACAGCCGCGTATCGCAGGTGAGTGCCTGGGACCATCTGTTCCTTCATTGTCCAGGCTTCAGGGTAAATACATTCGCGATATCATTGTAAAAACGGATAGAAATGCCAATCTGGTTGCTGTAGCTAAACGCGCTATTGAAGATGTTCGTCAGCTGATGTATCAGTATGCTGTTTATAAAAAGGTTCGTTTAGTTATAGATGTCGATCCCTAAATGATTTCTTGTCGGATTAAAAATCATTCTGACAAGTTATTTTTCAATTATTGAGCATGTGATAAATTGCATCTAACTGTTTATGTGTAACGGCTTTTTACTATCTTTGGAGACAATAAAATCAAAATTCGTTGCCACAGGTTTCTATTATTGAGTGTCCGAGAGATGCCATGCAAGGGATAAAAACATTTATTCCTACTGAGAGAAAAGTTGAATATCTGAACAGCCTGCTGAAAGTAGGATTTCATGCGCTGGACTGCGGAAGCTTTGTTTCATCCAAAGCAATTCCTCAGATGGCTGATACTGCGAAAATTATCCCTCAGCTAAAGCTGGATGAAACAGACACCAGATTATCTGTAGTGGTAGCCAATGGCAAAGGAGCTGATATGGCATGTGAATTTGATGAGATCACTTATTTAGGTTATCCTTTTTCTGTATCTGAAACTTTTCAAATCAGAAATACGAACTGCGGTTTTGAAGAATCTATCAACAGAGTGGAAGAGATACTCAATACATGTGAGATGTACGGCAAAAAGTTTGTTTTGTACCTCTCTATGGCATTCGGTAACCCTTACGGAGATATTTATCATCCTGAAATAGTGGCTCACTGGGTAGACAGACTGAGCGAGTTAGGCGTGGAAAGGTTCTCTATATCTGATACGATTGGTGTTGCTCAACCTGCATTGATCCAGGAATTATTCCCATTGCTATACAATGATTTTCCTGATTTGAAGTTTGGAGCACACTTTCATACAACTCCGGACAAATGGGAGGAAAAGGTATCTGCTGCCTATGAATTCGGTTGTAAAAGATTTGATGGTGCGATCAAAGGTTATGGCGGTTGTCCGATGGCAAAAGATGATCTGACCGGAAATATGCCTACTGAGAAAATGATAGAGTACTTTGAAAGTAAAGGTATCAGCACGGGGCTGGATCCGGAAGCATTCGCAGAATCGGTGAGAATCAGTCAGACTATCTTTGGATAGATCCTGACTCGATTGATCTTTATCAATTTATATCCGAAAAGTAAATCAAAAATACCCTGTAAGGTGTATTTTGCTCTTTGCTGTATGTAGATAAATGTAAAATCCTTATTATCGTAACATGAAATATCTGTTACAAGTTCTTGCTGTCAGTATAGTTTTTAGCACATCCTGTAAAAAAGAACCTTTTACTCCTTATCATAATCCTCCTGTCAAAGTCAACACCAATCCTGTTCAGGAAGGATTTTTTATGTATGATCAAAATGGCCGTAGTCTGATTCTTCACGGAATGGCTACTTCCAATTTTTCTAAATTTAAGCATATACCCTGGATTGAAGAAAGTGATGTGGAACGGGAGATGCTGTACGGATTTAATGTGACGAGATATGTGATCAACTGGTCTGCAATCGAGCCTGAAAAAGGTCAGTATGATCTGAACTATATCAATGAAACCATGAAACGGATAGAATGGTACACTTCCAGAAATATCTATGTATTGCTGGATATGCATCAGGATTTGTACAGCGCGGTTTTCGGAGGTGGTGGAAATGGAGCACCATATTGGGCCGTATTTACGGATGGTGTGCCGATAGGACAGTACGACTTCGGAGATTTATGGTTTTTGCAATACCTGACTCCCGAAGTGAAAAATGCTTTTCAAAACTTTTACAGATATGAAGAACCATATAAATTCCTGCAGGATCACTTCATTGCATCCTGGATGGAAATCGTCAAAAGAGTAAAAGATAATCCATATGTTATTGGCTATGAGCTGATGAATGAGCCGCATCCGGGTGACGGAAATTTATTGCACAACAGGTATTTTGCAGAAGTACAATTATGGGGCTTGTATGACAGAGCAATACAGGAAATCAGAAAAATAGACCAGGAAAAATGGATTTTCATTGAACCTGAGTTTTTCCCTGCAACAGGTTTCGGCATGCCGTCTTATCTTAAAAAAGTCATTGATTACAGAGCAGGAGATCCGAGATTAGTGGTTGCTCCGCATATTTATCCGCCGGGAATGGAAGCCGGAGCCAATTACAGCATGCTGGACAGAACGGTCATTAACGAGTGGAAGAAAAACAGGTACATAGACATGGAACGTCATGAGGCATCTTTGTTCTGTACAGAATTCGGAGGAAAAAATGACCGACCGGAAACCAGCTCACAGTATGTTTCAGATTTTTGCGATATGCTGGATGAAATGAACAGCGGTTGGGCTGCATGGTCGCATGATATTCATGAGATGGTAGGTTCTGTAAATTATAATCTTTTCTATCCGGACAGATCTGAACGTCCTACATTTGATCCTTTGGTGCGGGCATTTCCGAGAGCTACGACCGGTAATCTGATTTCTTTTAAGTACAATGCTAAAACTTACGAGTTCAATATGAGGT
The DNA here is from genome assembly GCA_037189845.1 of bacterium. Taxonomy (GTDB): domain Bacteria; phylum Bacteroidota; class Bacteroidia; order Chitinophagales; family JADIYW01; genus JAMLHH01. The sequence continues at coordinate 460,602 of JBBCIS010000008.1, read as the reverse complement.
ATGTCAACAATACCCAAATCGGACCTTATACCGAAATTTTATTGCCTCAGAGAAGATATCCTGATGGCTGGAATCTCACTGTGAGCGGGGTAGAAGATTATTCCTATGAATGGGACGAAAGGTTACAACTATTGAAATTAAAGGTCAATGAGCACGCCAAACAGGTAGATGTAAAAGTCACACCTAAGTAGATACCAATTTTGTCTTAGTATTTAATGACGAAATGTTCGGGCTTCTTGTTTTCATTGCGGATGAATACAAATCCCATTTCATAAATATCTATGGTAATTGTCACGCGCGGATGCTGCTGAATGGCATGCCATGCTTTTTCCATATCGGCACTCCAGTGTATATCGTCAAAAATAAAGATAGTATCATTGTGCGCATGTGGAAGTGTCTGCTCAAAATATTTCAATGTTGGAGCAAATGAATGATTGCCGTCAATAAAAACAATGTCTAAAACCGGGTGGTTTCGAAGGACTTCAGGAAGTACGTCGTCAAAATTTCCTGTATAGGAACGAATGTTCTTAGTTCCGGTTATATCGAATGTTTCTCCGGCAACTCTGGCAATGTTCGGGCAACCTTCTATAGTGACAACCTGTCCATCTGTATATCCCTGACCAATATATGCAGTAGTAATACCAAGTGAAGTACCAAATTCAAGAACAGTTTCAGGTTGGAAATGATGTACGATTCTATAAATGAGTTGAGCATATTTTTTTCTTTTCAGACTGTTTCCTGCAATATCGCTGATTTTTCTTTCAGAAGTTCCCCACTTACCTGCGCCGGCACCGAGATCTGTAACCTGAATAGTCTGGTTATTCTGAAGTAAATCATTTCTTCTGTTTTCTATTTTCTGTATCGCTGGCGATTGTTCATCTGCCTGGTAAAAAACGTGCCGCAACAGATTGAAAACAAAAGGTGAATGTATACGCTGGTGACTTTTGGCTGTAAATAAATATTTGCAATAGCTCTGTACTCGCTGTATGACATTCATGCAACTAAAATAAGGATTTTAACGGGAGAATCAGAAAATGTAAAAATCTATGTTGTTTGGACTTCCTGAATCAGACAGAAATTCTGTAAGTGTAAAAATCAGATTCCGGTTCCTGGCGTATAAAGCCAATCCGTTCGTAAAGACTTTGAGCCGTATAGTTATCTATTGCTGTAGATAATTGTACAAAGGTAGCTCCTTCAGACTTCGCAAATTCCATAGCTGTCTGTATCAGTGCTTCACCAATTCCCTGTTTTCTGTCATCTTTTTCGACATACAAATCGTTCAGAATCCAGTTTTTGACCATGCATACAGATGAATAGGCCGGATATAGCTGGGTAAATCCAAGTGGCTTATCTGAATCATTCAAGGCTACAAATATTACAGACTCGTTGTTGGTTAATCTTGCATGGATAAAGCTTTTAGTGGCTTCAATATCTGATTCTTTTTTGTAGAAAATCCGGTATTTATTGAATAAATCAAATACCAGATTTCCCTGATCTGCCTGTATTCTGATAATTTTTGTCATATTCTTTATATAGAAAATCCGCCATCAGCCGTATAGATAGCTCCTGTAACATATCCTGACGAGTCGGATGCCAGAAAATATGCCAGCGATGCAATTTCTTCTACTGTGCCTACTCTTTTCAATGGAAGCTGCGCAATGAAATGATTGGTCCATTTTTCATTGCTCCACAATGCTTTGGAGAATTTGGTTTTAATTAATCCCGGACAAATACTGTTGACACGTATATTATCTTCACCCCATTCTCTGGCACATGCTTTTGTGAGCATATTAAGGGATGCTTTGGATACGGAATAAATTCCCATTCCTTCATGAGGTGAAATACCCTCAATGGAACTGATATTAATGATAGAACCTCCGCCACGAGATTTCATACTCGGATAAGCAAGCTTGCTCAATTCAAAAGGTGCTTTGATATTGACTTCCATCGTTTTGTCAAATGCTGAAGCGTCACATCCGATGATAGGGCCGTAATAGGGATTGGCAACTGCATTGTTCACAAGGATATCAATCCCTCCGAATTCTTTTATAGTAGTTTCTACCAGATATCGGGCATCTTCCGGCTTGCTGACATTGCCCGCGACTGCAAGTACACTCCCGCCAAATTCTTTGATGGAAGCTGCCACAACATCTAGGTCTTCCTGTTTTCTGGAATTGATCACGACGTCTGCTCCGCCTCTGGCATAATATCTTGCAATAGCTTCTCCGATTCCTTTACTGGCTCCGGTGATAATTGCTACTTTTCCTTTTAAATCCTGTATCATTTTGTTTAAAGTTTAATTGCTACGCAGAAATGAGGGATGAGGATTAAGGAATGAGCTTGCGCCAGCTTCAGCCCTCAACTCTCATTCCTCAAATTTCCAATCCTGTTTTATTGGCACATTTGTAATTCAAAAATTCGCTCATTTACTTCAGTTCTTTCTTTAAGATTTTTCCGGTTGCGCTCATCGGTAGGCCGGAGACGATTTCGATGATTCTCGGATATTTATAGTTGGCTACCCGTTCTTTGATCCATGATTGTATATCATCTATCGCTGCTTCTGCTCCTTGCTTTAAAACGACAAAAGCTTTGATTTCTTCACCATGAGCTTCGTGCGGAACACCAATAATTGCCACCATTGAGATCGCCGGATGCTTGAGCATAACTTCTTCCACTTCCCTCGGATATACATTCAATCCGCCACGGATGATCATATCTTTGGTTCTGTCTACGATATAGAAAAATCCATCTTCGTCTTTTGTGGCAATATCTCCTGAATACAGCCAACCATTTTTCAGCGTTTGGGCATTGGCCTCGGGTCTTTTGTAATATCCTTTCATAACATTTGGACCACGATAAATCAGTTCACCTTTCTCTCCGACAGGTACCTCATTGCCATTTTCATCTACTACTTTTACTTCACAACCCCAGACCGGTGTGCCGATCGAACCCGGTTTTCTGCCGATTTCCAGCTGATTGAATGTAACAACCGGCGATCCTTCCGACATCCCATAGCCTTCTATAATAGGCACATTGAATTTATGTTCAAAATCTTCAATTACTTTCAAAGGAAGTGAAGCACCACCACAAACACACAGCTTCAATGTTTGGGCTATTTTGTCTGCATCGTATTCACCAGTATGATTCAGTAATGCCCAGTACATCGTAGGAACACCGGCAAAGACTTCAATATTATGTTTGATGATTAATTCAAAAGCAGGACCGGGTTCAAAACGAGCCATCAGGACGCTATTTGCCGCTTTATAAATTCCGGCATTCATCATGACCGTCATAGCAAAAATGTGAAACAACGGCAAAACTACCAGCTGGCTTGGAGCATCACTATCGATATTCAGAATATCAGAGCTTACTACTGTATTGGTGAAGAGGCTGTTGTGAGTTAATTCTGCCCCTTTGGGCTGCCCGGTTGTTCCGGAAGTGTAAATGATTACAGCCGTATCTTCTGCGGATGTCTGTACGGTATCAAACTGAGGTGATTGTCCCTGAACGAGCTCCCCGAAAGTTTTGGTTTGCGGAATAGGAGAGGGCTGGTCATTTTGCGGCATAATTACGAAGAAGTGCTCACAGGAATCCACCTCGCTGAAACCTGCCAGACCTGTTTGTGCCATCGGTAATTCAGGAGTACCTATAAAAGAGAAATAAGCTTTTGCATCACTATCTTTTAAATGGTAGGCAACTTCGTCTTTTTTGAGCAGTACACTCAGCGGCACTACAGTAGCTCCCGCTTTCAGAATGCCAAAATAAATAATGGGGAAATAAGGTAGATTCGGGCAGGTTAATGCTACTTTATCACCTTTTCGGATTCCGATATTAACAAGTGCATTGGCAACCTGATTTGAAAGAGCGTTTGTTTGTGCGTAGTTGAGAGCAATTTCTCCGAATGTAAATGCAGTTCTTTTGGGGAATTTTCGTGCACTGCTTTCTAAAATGGTAGATAAATTCAGCATGAGTTTTACTTTGTGTTAAGCTAAGTTTAAGATAGGGTAAATCTGATTTCTTTCAGCATAATTATATGCTCAATTTTAATTTTTCATCGGAAGCAGTATAAATCTTGTTAAAAAGATCATTATTTATGGCTACTTATTTTTGGCATAATTTCTATCTTGTATCTTTGAAATAATATCAGATTTTATGCAGATTGGTAAGAGGAGAGTATTTGGATTTCCTTTAGTGATAGCTATATCATCCATGACACTGTTTACACTGGCAGTTATTTTTCACTGGATGGGAACACCCGCAGGAGTTGGGGGCGGTTTTTGTGAGGCCGGATATCATGGTTTGATCAAGCAACCAGTGAATACCTTCAGCAATTTTGGCTTTGTAGTTGCCGGTCTGACGATAGGCTGGTCCCAGGCACACGGAAGATTTTCTAACAATATCAATCTGATGACCCACGGGAATTTCTTCAGCACTTTTTATGCTACCCTTGCAGTATTATTAGGTCCCGGATCAATGGCTATGCACGCCACGACAACAAGGGTAGGAGGCTTTTTGGATATGGTTTCCATGTATATGATAGCTTCGTTTATTTTCTCTTATGCGTTGACAAGATTATTCAAATGGCAAAGCACAGGTTTTTTAGCAGCATTTTTAATCACGATGAGCATCCATCTTTATGTACATACACTGCCTTATGATGTTCCTTTTGTAGGATTTATCGGTAGCTTTTGCTTTGCGGTCTTCCTGATTCTTACATTTGCAGTAGAGCTGATAAATCTGGTCGTCAGAAAAGTTCCGATCGATTACCGCTGGGGATTTGCCAGTGTATTGACGATGTGTCTGGCATTTTTTATCTGGAATTTATCTTTGTCTGATTCACCGTGGTGTGATCCGTCTTCATTGATTCAGGGACACGGCATCTGGCATATTTTAAATGCAGTTTCTGTTTATTTTCTGTACAGATTTTATGTGTCAGAGGAAAATACTGCTGATAAAATTCAATAGATATCTTTTATGTCACAGCTCAATATTTTCATTTCCGTCATCATCTTCTTCTAAATATAATTTCCAGCTTAATTGACTGGCTATTTTCTTAAATGTATCAATATATATTTGTTGATCTTCCTCTTTTGAGCATACAATTGCTATCAAAGTAACAAATTGAAGATTCTTATTTGAAGAAGCATAATTTCCGTTGACGGTATCTGCTAATATAATATTGGTCCATGGGAAATCATCAGTATTTGTAAATGTTTGTTGATTTGTTTGCTGAAATAGCTTCGTTTGCAACAGGCATTCAACAACTATAGCTTTGTCAAGTTTTTGACTGAATTTTTCGTCGAATTGAATATTGTAGTAGTTATATCTGTCGCTCCACATTTTTACTCGTAAACTTTAGCTCCTTTAAAAATATCTGCAAATGTTGACCATTCTGGCTTGTCAGCATTTACATTTTGCTTTGTGTTATCGTAATAACCTTGTATGTCTGATGTATATCTACTCAATGATTCTAGAAAGTCCGGCAAAGTTTTATTCTCCCAAGTGTCTGGGTTTTCCAAGAAGTCCTTCTGCAATAAATCAAGGAACTTAATGAAAGTTTGTCTGTCGATTACCTTGCAATCACTAATTGGATCATTCATAAAATTTTGATTTGTTTTATAATAAAAATGAAGTGGATAAATCTGCTATAATACTGGATATTTAAATTTAAGTATAAAAATCTCTATGTTATAGTTTAGACTATATCAAGACATGATTTTGTTCTTTATGCAAAGAGAAAATTCTTCACCATTAAAAATGATAAAGTCTGAACAAATATTATTCAGATGCATTAAATTGAAAGATAAGTTTTGTAACTTACTCTATAAAATTAGTAGATTTTAAAACCAAAGATCATATGTCATTAAGATTAGGCGATGTCGCACCAAATTTCCAGGCGGAAACTACATTCGGAAATATTGATTTCCATGAATACATAGGTGATGGATGGGGAGTTTTATTCTCGCATCCTGCAGATTATACTCCGGTATGTACTACTGAGTTAGGTTATACATCCAAGCTCAAAGGTGAGTTTGACAAAAGAGGGGTGAAGGTTATTGCAGTAAGTGTAGACCCTTTGGATTCTCATCATGGATGGGTAAAAGATATTGAGGAAACACAAAACACAACGATGAATTTCCCTATCATCGCTGACCCGGACAAAAAGGTAGCGGAATTGTATGATATGATCCACCCGAATGCAAGTGAGAAATTTACAGTGCGTTCGGTATTTATCATTGGTCCTGATAAAAAAATCAAGCTGACGATTACTTATCCGGCTTCTACCGGCAGAAACTTTAATGAGATTTTACGTGTAATTGATTCATTGCAATTAACAGCTAATTACAGTGTCGCAACACCTGCTAACTGGGAAGATGGCCAGGATGTGGTGATTGCTCCGACAATCTCTGATGATGACGCTACTGTGAAATTCCCTAAAGGATACAACAAAATCAAACCTTATCTGAGATTGACTCCTCAGCCGAATAAATAAGGAATGATTGCTTACAATTCATATAGCACTGCGGTATTTCCGTGGTGCTTTTTTGTTTAATGTACGTTCATTTTAGAAAAAACCTGAATAGTCACTACTCCGGCTATAATTAATAGCATACCTAATATTGCCGGCAGATCAGGTTTCTGATTAAAAAAGAAGATACCAACCAAAGTAATTAATATGATGCCTACTGCAGACCAGATCGCATAGGCAATTCCTACGGGAAGTGTTTTTAAGGTCATGCTCAGAAAATAGAATGCCCCAAGATATCCCGCAATACAAATCACACTGGGTAGAAGCTTAGTGAATTGTTCGGATTGCTTAAGTGCTGAAGTGGCGATTGTTTCCAGAATAATAGCGATCAAAAGTGAAAGGTAAGCGTTCATTTTAAGAAAGAGTTTGGAGTTTCAAGTTATGTTTATTTTGGCAACAATCAGTCGTTTGAAGTTTAACGTTTGAAGTTTAGGTAATGCTAAAACATAATGGCCTGAAACAAAATACCCCGGACATTTGAGCCGGGGTGCGTGAAATATTACCTGTCAGGAGATTATTGTTTTCTCTGGATGATTTCAGGATTATTGAGTCCTCTGCGTTTCAGAAGAGCATCAATAGTAGGTTCCTGACCTCTGAAATTTTTATACAGTATCATCGGATCTTCTGTACCACCTTTTTCAAGGATATTCTTTCTGTAGGAAAGTGCGGTAGCCGGGTCAAAGATTCCTTTTTGCTGAAAATATTCAAATGCATCTGCATCCAGCATTTCTGACCAGATATAGCTGTAATATCCGGCAGAGTATCCACCAGAGAAGGAGTGATTGAAGTATGTGCTTCTATATCTCGGAGAGATAGCTGAAGTCAGACCGATTTTCTGCATGGCACCCTGCTCAAATTTTGCTACATCAGCAATTTCCTGATCTTTTGACAGTGTATGATAATTCATGTCCAGAATAGATGCAGCAAGATATTCGGCAGTAGAAAAACCCTGGTTGAATTTGCTGGTACGTTCATATTTTTCGATCAGCGCATCAGGAATGACTTCTCCGGTTTGATAATGTTTTGCAAACTGTTTGAGGAATGCAGGGTCTGTAGACCAGTTTTCAAATAGCTGAGATGGCAATTCTACAAAATCTCTTGGAACGTTCGTACCGGAAAGGCTTGGATAATGTACTTTAGACAATAATCCGTGCAATGCGTGTCCGAATTCATGGTAGTAAGTAATCACTTCATCAAATGTCAGCAGAGCAGGAGCAGAGCCGGCTGGTTTAGAGAAATTGCACACGATAGAAATGATCGGGTTGATTAATTTTCCGTTTTGATCTACATATTGCTCTCTGTAGTCAGTCATCCATGCACCGCCTTGTTTGGAGGCTCTCGGAAAAAAGTCCATGTATATAATACCTGCAAAAGTTCCGTCAGCTTCTTTTACTTCGTAAGGAATAGCTTCGGGATGATAGGATGGGATATCAGTTCTTTTTATAAATTCCAACCCATACAGCTTTTTACAAGCCAGGAATACACCTTCTGTGACTTTATCCAGAGAAAGGTATGGCTTGAATGCTTCTTCGTCGAAATCATAATCTCTTTTTCTGAGCTTTTCTGTATAGAATGCCCAATCCCAGGCTTTGATTTCAAAATCTGCACCTTCTGACTTCGCCAGCTTCTGAATGGCATCCTGCTCTCTGGCAACTACAGGAAGTGCAGCTTTCCATAGCTTATTCAACATGTTGTTGACCTGCTCAGGTGTTTTGGCCATAGATTCTTCCAAAACAAAAGCGGCATGGTTCGGATAGCCTAAAAGCTGTGCTTTTTCGGCTCGTAGAGCTACAATCTCAGCAATATTGTTTTTGTTGTCGTATTCATTTCCACTATTACCTTTTTGAGTATATGCGTTGTACATTTTCTCTCTGAGTGCTCTGTTTTCAGCATATTTCATGAATGGCTCATAGCTGGGAACCTGAATGGTGAATACCCATTTATCTTTCAGATCTCTGCTTTTAGCTTCTTCCGCTGCACCTGCGATGATGCTTTCCGGTAGTCCGGCGAGATCTTCTTTTTTGTCTATGATCAATGCAAAATCATTCACCTCTGCCAATACATTATTTCCGAATTTCAATGTCAGAAGAGATAATTTTTCATTGATATCTCTGAGTCTTTCCTGATCTTTTTCAGAAAGAGCAGCGCCACCGCGGACAAAGTTTTTATAGGTATTGTCCAACAGCATTTTTTGCTCAGTATTCAGTGTCAAAGATGCTCTTTGATCGTAAACAGCCTTTACTTTCTGAAAAAGCTGTTTGTTCAGATTGATGTTGTCCGTATGCTTTGTGAGCTCCGGAGAAATTTCTTCAGCAATTTTCTGAAGCTCCTCGGAAGTGTTTGCAGATAAATAATTGAAAAATACGCCTGCTACATTTTTTAATAATCTACCTGTGTAGTCCAATGCTGCAATGGTATTATCAAAAGTAGGGGCATCTGTATTGCTGATAATAGCATCGATTTCTTTGTTGTGTTCTTCAAATGCTTTTGTAAAGGCTGGTTTGAAATGCTCGTTTTTAATTTTGTCAAACGGCGGAACTTCGTAGGGTGTATTGTACGCTTGTAAAAATGGATTTTCCATATCGTTTTTTTGAGATTCTTTACAACCGGACCACATTAATGTACCGGCAGCAAAGGCAATAATGATGTTTCTCATCTTCTTTTATACTGTTTTCACCTGCAAATTTATTGTTTTAAGGTATGAAATATAAAATCCATGGATGCCTTTATGGCACATAATAAAAAGGATATGTGAAAATGAAAATATAATCAGACCTATCTTGACTTATTTATTGCAAATCCTTGGTTTTCTTGTCAAATTGATAGGATAGGAGCCCAAATATTTATCTGTGAAAAAATGTGAAAGAGCATCAGGATTTGAGATTTTTGATGGACGAATTACGATTTAGCTATCGCAGTAAGAATAAAATTTTGGATAATGAACAATACTAAATAATATTCAACAGCTGAGCAATGAAGTTAAACATCTGGTTGAAGATGTGCGGGGCGGTTCCATTGGCAAAAAATAACATCGTAGCGATTCCCAGTGCCATGTGAATTTTACCTGCCAGGCTTGCCCATTTGAATTGCTCCGGAGTTCTAGCCCGGATCACCAAACCAATCTGTACTAAAAGCGGAAGCATCATCATCAGAACAACGCCATAAAATGCAAAAGATAATTTGAATACTAAAAAGTAATAAGTGATTAATAATATGATAGTTAATGTCAGTAATTGAAGTAATACAATCAATGCTTTGCTCGCATTGATGCCTGCAATAATGGGAAAGGTACGTGCCCCTATAACATCATCACCTTCTGTATCTTCCACATCTTTGATAATCTCACGGATCAGTGTAGTCAGAAATGCAAAAGTTCCGTATACCAAAGCTGAAAGTCCGATTCCCTGTGTGAACAGGATGATCACTGCTGTGTCAAATTCATTGATACGCAGCTCATATATGGAAAGCATAATAATGGGTAAAGCTGCACACATTGCGATGACTACATTACCTGCCAGCATCATCTTTTTGAAAGTAGAAGCATATAGATACAGTAAAATGATCACGATGATGGGCAGCATAGAGATTTTCATTTGTCCGGAAGTGTACATCAAAGCAAAGCTTCCGATAACTCCCAAAGCTGAAAGCATCATATAAAAGTTAAAAGCTTTCTTTTCGTCCAGATGCTTGCCTACAATGAGCTTGTCAGGTTTATTGATCTGATCAGTATCTACATCAAAAATATCATTGATAACATTACCTCCGGCTGCAATCACCAGAGTTGTAAACAATAGGATATAGAAGGATAAATTGTTCAGATAGGGCAAGAAGTCATACAAGCGGTAGCTTTGCACATCTATGATGCAATATCTGAAAAGCAGCATAGTGAATGCCAGTACCAGGATATTAACCGGACGGATCAACTGGATATAATATTTCATAATTCGGTACCTGACCATTTATTCTGATGTCTTAAAATCAATTCTATCACTTCTCTGACACAGCCTCTTCCTCCATCATGTGTACAGATGTATTGAGCAATGCTTTTCACTTCCTGGACTGCATCTTTCGGGCACGCAGAAGCACCGGCCCATCTGACAGATGACAGATCGAGAATATCATCTCCCATGTAAAAGGTGTTTGCCTGAGCAATGTTATTTTCCTCACAATACTTTTGCAGTACAGGTTGCTTTTTATGAATTCCGGAGAAAACTTTGACATTTCCGAGGTTTTCCAATCTCTTTAAAACTCCGGAAGATGTTCCCCCGGTGATGAAAATGATCTGAAGGCCTTCCTTTATCGCTTTCGCGATGGCATATCCGTCACGTGCGTTCATGGTGCGCAGGAGTTGGCCATCCTCAGTACAAAGCAAACTGTTGTCTGTCAGCACGCCATCTACATCTAATGCAATGAGCTGTACGTCTTTTAATTTCCCGAAAAAATTATCTTCCATTGAGGGTTTAAAAGTAAGTAAAGTTTTAAAATTAGAACTGTCGAATATAACATTAGCAGGTTGCTTTTATTGTACTCTTTTAAATCTCAAAAATCATTTAGTATAGAAATTACTTTTTGAACAGAGTATAGCTGATGCAAACAAAAAAATAATCTGACTTAGTGTAAAACCTATAAAGATAATGAGCAGATAAGTTAAAAAAGGACTGTAAGTATAATAGTTGCTTGGAATAAATATATCTGGAAACAAGAGGACTGTCTGATAACAGAACAATAACTGCCCGGCTTTTATCCATTTGGAAAGTATTTTGTGCTTGTATTCCATAACAGAGTAGAGTAAGCCGATGATTATAAAATAAATCATCATCCAGACAAAAATGTATCTGTATTCAATTACCAAGTAAGCATCATGTAGCTGAATATCAAATGGTTTGTTTCCAAATCTGAAGAATAGAAATAAGTAAATCAACAGCAAACATCCAGTCAGGAAATTACCTCTGGAAATAATTTTATAAAGATATTCTGGTATCATTTTATTGCTATTATTTACTGTTCAATGATTTTCCAATAGCCATTCCGTTTCCCATTTTGACGCTCAAGTAGATTTTTTTTCTGAAGAGTGCTCGTAATGGTTTTTACTGTCCGTTCGGATTTTTTGATGTGTACAGCAATTTCCTTTTGTGTTGCTCTGGGATTATCTTTTAGAAATTCTAATACAAAATGTTCTTCCAAAGTGCAATTTAAAGTGCAAATTTTGCTCTTTGAAACTTCGTTGGTAATATTTTTTGCACTTTGAAAGTTTACATGTATTTCTCTATTTTTTAAAATGTGCTTTTCTCCAAGGAGTAGATTTTCAAAAAAATGCAATAAATACTCGTTTGTAGCATGAATATTTTTAGTGAGATTACTGTAATTCGCCCTTGCCAGTGCGTTTCGGAAATACCATGAATTTTCCTCAAACAAATGGTTGTTTACATCAAAGCCAAAAGTACGAAGATACTTTATCAGAAAAATGGCTGTTGTTCGTGTGTTTCCTTCGCCAAATGGATGAATTTGCCATAGTCCGGAAACAAAATTGGCAATATGCTGAATTATCTCAGTAGTGGTAAGCCCTTTGTAGCTAAATTGCTTTTCTTGTTGAAAATCATATTCCAATGTAGCTCTCAGGCTTTCAGCACTTGCATATAAGACAGTTTCACCATTTAAAATCCATTCCTGTTTTGTAATGTTGTAATTACGGATTTTACCTGCTTCTTTATAAATACCATGAAATAATCTGCGATGAATAGTTAGATATTCTGCCGGTGAAAATGTAAATGTTTTTTCACCCAGCATTTCTGCAATACGTGCCGAAACCTTGTCTGCTTCTTCGGTGCGATCTTCGTTATTTATAGCAGGATGTTGCTTGTAATAGCTATCTATTCGTTGCTTTACCTCTTCAATTGTAATATCACCTTCGATATTCTGTCGGGCAGTTGCTATGAGATAGTCAGAGGGCTTTAATCCATCTACTTGCTGCAATCCGATAGCCGTTTTCCAGACTTTTGCTTTTTCAGCTTTTTCAGGTTCGCCTTGTCGTAAGTATTCTTCAAAATTATCCATTGTATGGAATCTCTTTAAATCTGAGGTGAATTTCTGTGTTTTGCGATATTATACGAATTGTAATTTTAAAATAGACTAATGTTTTAAAATTTTACAATCGTTAATGCCGATATAGCAGTCAAATAGAATAATGAGACGAAGTCAAAATTGGTCTATATTGAATATGTAATCGGTATTCTAAATATACTCATTTTGTACGAAATATTAAGAAGAAAGTCCTGTTAACCACGGCGCTCGCATTTAAAAGTAGATTGTTTGCCACTGATACACGAATTGAATTTTTCAACAGGAAAAAGAAGCTTTTGATATCATTATTTATCATGATACTGCTCGTTCATGAAAATAACAGGAACAATTTATCCTTTAATTAGTGAATTCGTGGCTAAATTTTAGATGATTATTTTTCTACTGTTTTCTAAAAAGTTAAATGCGAATGCCGTGCCTGTTAAACTAGGGAATCCCTTCTTATACAACAAGACAATTATAGTGTATAAATTGCAGGAAACTTATAATATTTCACCCACTATAAAAAAGCTGCCTAATACAACAATCAGATCATCTTTGTCAGCATCTTTCAACGCTTTATGATATGCTTCTCTTGGGTTTTCTATAGTATAAGCAACTGATAAATGAATATTTGAAGCTATTTCTATAAGTGATGCTAAAGGTAACTTTCTTGGAAGCGGAGGCTCACATAAGTAATAGCTCGCGTTTCTCTTTGGTAACAGCTCAAGGATCTTTGTGACATCTTTATCTTTCACAGCTCCGTATACAATCCTCAGATGCCTGAAAGATTCTTTGCTGATCTGCCGGACGATTTCTTTGATACCATCTTCGTTATGACCTACATCAACTACAACTTTCGGATGTTGATGAATCACTTGCCATCTTCCTGAGAATCCTGTATTGATGATTACGTTTTCCAATCCGTCATAGATATTCTGCTCTGAAATTTTCAGGTCAGAATAATAGGATTTGTACACATCTATAGCAGTCAGTACTGTCGTAATATTTTCTATCTGGTAGGATGCATTCAGCGGACAGTGAACAATTTTATTATTTATTGTAAATTGCTTGTTTTCAGTTACTTCTACTTTGTAATTTGAATCTTTACTGAAATATACCGGAGCATTTTCCTGAACAGACTTTTTGATAAACACTTCTGCTGTTTTCGGGTGAAACTGACCAATAACAACCGGTTTGCCCGGCTTTATGATTCCGGCTTTTTCTCCTGCTATTTCAGAAAGTGTATTTCCCAGAAACTGCTGATGATCGTATCCAATATTTGTAATGATGCTCAAATCCGGGTTGACAACATTAGTAGAATCTAATCTTCCTCCAAGACCGGTTTCAATAATAGCTATATCTACTTCTTTGTCAATAAAATATGAAAAAGTCATCACTACAGTCATCTCAAAAAAAGATGCCTGAATTTCTATGGATTTCTCATTGAGCAAATCATAATAACGAATGACTTCTTCCTGAGGAATCATTTCTCCGTTGATACGGATTCTTTCTCTGAAATCTTTTAAATGCGGAGATGTATATAATCCGGCTTTGTATCCTGCTTCCTGAAAGATGGATGCCAGCATATTGGAAACCGAACCTTTGCCATTGGTTCCTGCAACGTGAATACAGCGTAGTTTTTGCTCAGGGTGGCCCGCATGCTCACAAAGTATTAAAGTATTCTGTAAATCGGCTTTATATGCAGCTCCACCGATTCTGCTGAACATAGGAAGCCTGTTAAACATATCCTCAATAACTTCGGAATAGTTCATAAAAAGCTGTACTTATTGCGTATAGTTGAATGTAACAGTTCCAAATTGCTCTTCTGCAGCTGTGCTTGAAGGTGAGAATTTAATCTTTCTGGCAGAAGTTTTAGATAATTCTACCAGGTAAGCATCGTTAGTAGTGGATCCCTGGGATACATAATTAGCATCTATTACATTTCCGTTCTTATCTACAGTAACTCTGATAATCACTCTGCCAAATGCCGCTTTGTTATTGACCACAGTAGGTTTTGACACCATGTTTCTGCCAGCTAAAGAATGGGAGATAGAGCTTCCGCTTCCGGATCCTGTGCCTGACCCTATTCCTGATCCACTGCCGCTACCAATTCCACTTCCTGAGCCGGAACCAGAACCGCTTCCGCTTCCTGTTCCTGATCCTGTGCCACTTCCACCTCCGCTTCCGCCTCCTGTACCCGCTGAACCGGAACCACCACCGGTTCCTCCTCCGGAGCCGCCAGTACCTGATCCGTTATTGATGCCGGACATGCCACCTTTCATTTTATTGGCAAATTCTTCCTGCTCTCTCCGTTTTCTTTCTTCTTCCTCGCGTTTTTTAGCTTCAGCAAGTGACTTTGCCTGTGCTTCTGCTCTGGCTTTGTCTTCAGCAGCTTTCTCTGCTTTTGCCTGTTCCTGCTGACGCTTCTTTTCTATAGCAATAGCATCAGCATTAGTAGAAGTCATTGTATTTGTACTGGGTGCCGGTTTGGAAGTAGTAGTAGGTTTTACTTCAGGCACATTTACAACAGATGGAGTAGTTGGGGCTTCAGGAACATAGGTTTCTGTTTGTGCGGGTGCCGGAGTTCCAAGATTATTAGCTTCTGCCGGACCATAAGATGAAGTGCCGAAATCAAACTCAATTCCGCCTCCGCCGCCTCCGCCGCCTTCTTCTTCCTTGTTGGTTGTGATGGTCCATATAAATAACAACAACAGAATGGCAATGAAAATAGCAGCGCTATAGGCAAATGCTTTTTTCTCGTTACCTGATTGTTGTATGAATGATGAATTAGCCATAATTATTTAGGATCAGTAGCCAAAACCATTTTCAAATTCATATCTTTTACGATCGCCATTACTTTAATTAAATCTTCGTAAGTAATTGATTTGTCCGGTCTTAAAACGATCGTGGCAGCCTGGGATTCTCCTACAGCAGATTGGATAGATGCAGCCATCATTTCCAGACTGACCGGAGTTTTGTTGACATAGTATTGTAATCCTGCCGTAATGCTGACATCTACCGTCTTATCGGGAACAATCTGAGCATTAGCAGATGGTAAGCTAATGTTGATTCCGTTGGATTTAACCAGTGATGATGCGATGAGGAAAAAGAGTAGCAGGAAGAACATAATATCGTTCAGCGATGCTATGTAGACTTCTCCTTTTTCTCTGTGTCTTTTACCAAAATTCATACGATTGGTATTTATTTGCTTGCCGGTTCTTCTAATAAGTCAATGAAGTCAATAGCGCTCAACTCCATATTTCTCATTTCTCTGTCAATGCGGTTGGTCAGAAAGCTGTAAGCTGCAAATGCCAGCATACCAATGAAAAGACCGGCAGCACTTGTTACCATTTTAACGTATAAACCACCGGAAATGGTACCGATTTCGATACTGTTTTTGATAGAGATCTCGTGAAAGATGGTAATTACCCCCAAAATAGTTCCCAAGAATCCAAACATAGGCGCCAGACCTGCAATGGTATTCAGGATACCAACATTCTTTTCCAGCTTGCTGATTTCAATTTTACCCGCGCTTTCAATAGCGTTTTCTATATCTTTTACCGGTCGGCCGATTCTTTGGATACCTTTTTCTATGATTTTGGCAACCGGGCTGTTTGTCGCTTTACAAAGAGATTTTGCTCCTTCAATATTTCCCTGCAGGATATAATCTTTTACATTTCTCATGAAATTAGAATCTATCTGGCTGGCTTTCCTGATGGTGATAAATCTTTCAATAAACAGATATAGTGTGGCAAAGAATAATAATCCGAGAGGAATCATCACCGGACCACCTTTGATAAGCAAATCAAAAGCTGATTCGGAGGAAACAGTGACTGCATCAGTTAGCTGAGTCTGAGCAGTGTCTAATGCTGTAGTAGCTTGTAAAAAGAAAGTATGAAACATAAGTTCTTTGGATTTTTTATTTAAACGTTAATGCTTGAAAATATTATACCAAAATAATCACTATATGAATTTTGATACTAAAATTTTATCCACTTCTTGGGATAACTCCATCGGGGGATAGGCTTGCTGTTCTAAAACAAAGAAGTCTACAAGGTGATTATCGACCTCCTCCAGGTGATAGTTAAAGATTTCTATATTGTCAGGAACAGATTTCCAGATTTCAGAAGCGGGTTTCGGGGATTCATTGATAAATGAGCCTAAAACGGATGCCGGAAGAATTTTTTTATTGAGAATTTTTCTCGAATCGCTCAATACCAGTACCGGAATATGATTTTGTTTTGCCCATGTCGCCAGCAATAAAGCGCCGGATTTTGCAATAAATGTTTCATGCATAATAATATTGGAGCTTAACACCAGAAAGTCTATCTGATCTTTTAATCTGCTGATATTATATATATCGACAGCAGTTACTTCAGTATTTTTGGCACGAATAGCCACTGCCTGATCTTTCCCTTCCTTATCGTTTTTACCAATGATCTGAATGGCTTTACAGTGTGCCTGATGGACTGCACATATATCTATCAGGGAAACCATTGCCTCATTCTGACCATAAAAAGCAATCCGTTTATTTTTAAAATTATAGAGATTATAAGCGACCTGAGCAGTTTTCCTGTCTACGTGTTTCCATCGTTCATGAAAAACTTCTAAAAGCTCTTTTAGTACAATAGGTTGATTTTCAGGATTTAGCTTGAGTAGGAAGTGGTTGACAAAGTGATTGACTGAAACAATATTCGGCTGATCTACTACAACTACTTTAAGATTTGTCAGCATTTCCTTGACGGAAGAAGATATCTTATTGTCCTGCAGCAATGTCAACAAGCTTTCAATCATCTGAGCTGTATTTTTGGCAGAAGCGACCTGTTCTTTGATATTACTCAGGCTAAAATTTTCTTTGAGTATTTTGAAAATATCCATTACTCAGATTTTTTCCATTTGATATTACATCCGATGCTGGGCCTTTGGACAGGATTGACCGGCTCATTATTAACAATGGCCTGTAAAGCAGCTCTCAGATCATCACCGGTCAATTCTACATTGTTTTTAGGAGTGGAGCCATCCAGGCGACCTCTGTAAACACATAAGAGATCTTTGTCAAAAACACTGATGTCCGGTGTACATTCAGCAAAATATGCTTTGGCTATATTCTGAGTCTCATCATATAGATATGGGAATTTATAGCCGGATCTTTGTGCATGCTCAGTCATCAGCTTCGGGCCATCCTGAGGATAATTTTCTACATCATTGCTGGAAATACCTACAAAATTTATTCCTTTATCAGAAAACTCATCTACAAGCCTGATGATCTCAGGATTAATATGAATAACATAAGGACAATGATTACATATAAACATGACCACAGTAGCAGTGCTGCCTTTTACATCCTGCAATGTCAGTGTTTTTCCGCTGACGGTATCCGGTAATGAGAAATCAGGAGCTTTGAACCCCAACGGAATCATATTCGTCTCTGTAGCTGCCATAATTGTATGTCAAGAATTAATTATGGTATCCAATATCGTATTTTATCAGGATTTCTTTGGTAAAAGATGTTTAATCCTCTACATTTTTCTTCAGATACTGACGATCGGTCAGACTTTTCATAAAAGAGATGATATCCTTAATTTCCTGTTGTGTAAGATTTAACGGCGCATCATCCAGTGTCTGATTTTCTATATGAAGTCCCATACCGGCTCCGCCACCACGATTATAGAAATCCATGACAGTTTCAAGATCTTTGAATTGCCCGTTGTGCATGTATGGTGCTGTCAGCTCAATATTTCTGAGTGTCGAAGTTTTATGAGAAGTAATGTAGATTGGATTTGCCTGAGTATGATACCTTCCTGAATCTGAGGTTAATAAAGGGTTTAATGTATCCCATTTTTGTAAGACTCCCAGTACCTCTGTTTCAGTTTCTCTGTAAAGCGGCGGAACCGTTCCGGAAAAAGTAGGAGCGAAGTGGCAGGTACCGCATTTGGCTTTACCCATGAAAAGATTGAAGCCCCTTTTGACCTCAGCCGGTAAATCTGGAATTTCCCCACGCATATAAGCGTCAAATTCGCTGTTGAACTTACCCAGACTTCTTATATATCCTGCCAAAGCTTTTCTGATGGTAAATTCTTTGACAGGTTTTTTCCAGTCTTTCGGGAATGCTTTTATGAATTCATTGACCAACGCGGTGTCCTGGCTGAGTTTTGTAATGATCTCGTCAAATGTCGTATTAAACTCTTCGTGATTACCTACCACGTGGACGACCTGCTCTTCCAGTGTCCTGGATCTCAAATCTGTGAACAACCGGTTTTGATAGGCTGCATAGGTTAAAGACGGCACATTTCGTTTCTGGAAAACACCATCTACATTGGTAATGGCTGTAGGCAGACCATCTGTAAATGCCAGCTTATTGATATGGCAGGTGCTGCAGGACATTTTATTGGTAGCAGATAATCTCGGGTCATTGAAGATTTTTTTACCTAATGCTATAATCTGAGGGTCGAGCTGTTCTTCATGATCTAAACCGTAATAAGTTCTTTCTCCCGTAGCTACTCTGTTTAGAAACTCCGGATCGTATATGTTTTTGACCTTGGCGTTGATATAAGTGAGATATTGGAAAATCCTCATTAAAACGGGCTGCTCCACTTTAATCGCTTCAAAAATGTCTACAACACTGGAATTGATGGGCTGAAGATATTTTTTAATGAAAGCGAGCTTATCAATTGCTTCAAAATCAAGATATTTTCCCTTAGACGGCTGAAGATATTTCTGAGCTTCTCTGATCTTTTTCTGAGCTGCATGAATATCCTTGATAACAGGTTTGTTCTGATAATTTTTGCTGTAAATCTCCAATACTTTATATGTGGTTTCCAGACTGCTGTATACTTCTTCTGCTACCTGTAAAGTTACTGCACAATCAAATCCGGGCAGGTTGAGCGCTTCAACTCTGATCAGACCATATCTAAGTCCTAAAAAAATCATGGCATCGCTGGTTGGATTTACTTCGATCATGCTATTGAACTTGAGCAATTCGTTGTTAAGGAAATAAATTTCCATCCTGATTGCTTCAAAGTCCGGTTCTTCTTCAAAAACCATTTCTTCCAGTACCTGTAACCCGTGTGGATTTTGATGATCAGTGCCACCGCCGACAAATTCTACCCAGGGAATAGGAGCTCCATTTAAGAACTTAACATATTCACTTTCAAATGATTCCAGATAAAATTCTATCGTTTTGTACTGAATGCGGGTTGCTTTAAGCAAAGATCTCATTTGCTCAACGTCTTTATTCTCGTTGGCCTGATGGAATTCTTTTATTTTCTGACGAGTCTTAGCCAACTCCTCCAGCACATATTTTTTTGTTGTAAATGCAGGTGTAGTAGTATCTTCTGCATCATCAAAGCCGGATAAGACGATAAAGGAAAGTAAAAATGCAATCAGAGTAAATACTAGGGACTTCTTCATGATGTTTCTTATAGCGCTATTGCCAAGATAAAACTTCTAAAGATAAATTCAGGCAGATACTCCGTTAAAACTTGATTTAAGCCGGTAAGTAAGATTTAGAAAAAAGACTAAAGACAAGCCAAAGACGCAAGCCCACACAAATGAGAGGCAACTGTCTATCTTCAAATACAGTGGCAGTAGTCAAACTTTTTTAATACAGATACCTGATACTATTCTAATTTTCAATCATTTCGTTCAGCTCATCCAACTCGGTCCGGTTCAGGATCCGGTAAGAACCAAGGTTTAGATTTCCCAGAGAAACATTCATAATTCTCGTTCTTTTTAATCTGACAACATTGTAGCCAAAATATTCACACATCCTTCTGATCTGGCGATTCAAACCCTGTACAAGTATGATACGGAAGACATTTTTACCTTCCTGAAAAACAGTACAAGGCAGGGTCGTAGTACCCAACATCGGAACACCGTTTTTCATTCCCTGGATAAAATCGTACTGGATAGGCTTGTTCACATGAACGATATACTCTTTTTCGTGGTCATTGCCGGCGCGGAGGATTTTATTGACAATATCGCCATTGTTGGTCAGCAAAATCAAACCTTCTGAGTCTTTATCCAGCCTGCCGATCGGGAATATTCTTTGAGGATAACCTATGAATTTGATGATGTTGTCCGGATCATTCATATCGGTAGTAGAAGTGATGCCTAATGGCTTGTTCATTGCCAGAATGATCGTTTTGGTTGGTCTTGTCAGAACTTCCCCGTCAACAGCTACTACATCATCTTCATATACACGATTTCCTTTTGTAGCGATCTCATCGTTGATAGTTACGCGACCTTCTTCAATATAGACATCCGCTTCACGTCTGGAACAAAATCCTGAATTGCTGACATATTTATTGACACTGATGGAATTGTCATCATGCACAACTTTCGGTGCTTTGGGTTTTCTCTTGACAAAATATTTGGGCTGATCCTTAAATGCAGCATAATTAGGCTTTACATTTTTCCGTTTGGATGTGTTTTCTGTAGATTCTTTTCCTGCAGCTGCCGGGCGATCTTTCAGTGATGCAGATTTAGGAGCAGACTTAAAATCTTTTTTGGTGGATGACTCAGTAGATTTTCCAAATGGTTTTGGTGCAGATTTGAAATCTCTTTTTGGAGCAGAGCTACCGGATGATGACTCGCCGGACTTTCCGACAGATTTAGCAGCCGGTGAATAATCTTTTTTAGGAGAAGAAGACTTTGCAGACTGAGCTTTACCTCTGTTGCCTGAATTACTTCTGCCGGAAGCTCTGGACGAATCTGATTTTCTATTGCGTTGCAAGACCTGGTATTTTATACAAAGCTACGATATTATATTGACCTGCCACTTTCTTATTGCTTTGTACACACGGCGTTCGAATTTCAAAGCTTATTGTTTGCCACTAATGCACGAATTGTATTTTTTAGCAAGACACAGAAATTTTTACAACCATTATTTATCATCAGATTACCTGTCTGAGAAAGAAATAGAAATATTTATCTATTGATTAGTGAATTCGTGGCTATCTTTTTGGATGATTGTCTGCCAAATATTCGCTGAAAAGTTAAATGCGAGTGCCGTACTTTGTGCATGTAGGAAATCACAGCTGATTATCCTTTCTTTATGAGATATAGATGAATGTCAGGCAATGAATATTTTGTATGCGTTGATTCTTCTTGTCAATGTTATAAGCTTCTGTTTATTCGGTTGGGATAAATTGCAGGCTAAACGCTCCAAGCAGCGAATATCGGAGAGAAATCTTTTAGGAATTTCTTTGCTTGGCGGTAGCGCAGGCGGATTGGCGGGTATGATGATTTTCAGACACAAAGTGAGCAAATATCAGTTTCTTTGGAAGTTTGCAGTCATTATCTTGTTGCAGTCGGGATTTTTGTACTGGATACAATCTGTATAAATATATCATCTGTAATTTCTGATAAAAGTCTTATATAACTATTTATACATTCTCTATTATTTTCGCAGCAGTCTTCACAAAATTTGTACTTTTGAAACATGGGCTTTGGAACTCCTTGGATATTATGGGCATTAGCGGCAATAGCTATACCTGTTATCATTCATCTGTTTTATTTCAGGAGATATAAAAAGGTATTCTTTTCCAATATTCAATTCCTGCAGGAAGCAACGGTAGATCAGAAAAAATCCGGAAGATTAAGAAATCTGTTGATTTTATTGTCAAGGATTTTAGCTGTGATTTTTTTGGTGCTGGCATTTGCACTGCCTTTTTTCGGGAGCGGCGATGTGACGAAAGCCGCTACTGACAAGCTTGTTATCTATATCGACAATACATTTAGTATGAGTCAGATAGATAACAATCGTACACTTCTGGATGAAGCTAAAATACTGGCTCAGGCTGTAGTAGACGGCTTGGATGAGGAACAACAGGTGATGGTGCTTACCAACGATGCTTCCGGGGTACAGAAATCTTTTTATCGCCCATCTGAAGCTAAAAAGATCATTGAAGACATACACTTATCATCTTCTGCCCAATCAGTAGAAAACTGGAATCTGAGCGTACATCAGCTTCTGGAAGATATCCATGCCGGAAATGTTCATGCGGTATATATCAGTGATTTTCAAAAGAATACTTTGCCCGAAAAATGGGACAGCGTATTTGTTTCTACGACACTGGTACCCTTGAGCAGTAAGCAGAAAAGTAACATATCTATCGACTCTGTAGCATTGCTGGATCCGATAGTATACAGAGATGCAGCAAATCAGCTCATTGTCAAAATCAGGAATCAGGGACCGGAAATCCAGTCGCAGTTGCATTTGACTGTCAATGGTGCTATCGCCGGAGTTAAAGAAGTGCAGCTTCCTGCCAACGGAGTGTTGACAGATACACTTTCATTTCAGGCAAGAAGCAATGGCTGGATCAGAGGTAAAGTGACCATACAGGATGCTCAGATGGAATTTGATAATTCTTTGTATTTCAGCATAGAGGAAGCAAGTAATAATAAGGTTCTGCTGATAGAGGAAGTACAGTCTCCCAAAGCTGTTTTCCAGGTATTTCAGAGTGACCCTCACTTTATTGTGACTCGTCAGGGTCCGAATACAGCTACTATAGGAAAAGATTTTAGTCTCATTGTGCTCAATGAAGTGAGCAATATTTCAGCAGAGCTGGAGCAACAAATCACAGATTTTGTACAAAGCGGAGGCAATCTGTATATTGTACCTTCTGACAAAAATGCATCTTCAGCATATCGGTCATTACTCGGTAAATTATCTGTCGGCCAGCTGACTGAAAAAAGAGAGCAGCCTTTATCCGTACTGGAAATCAACCAGCAGGAACCGGTGGTATCTATTGCGTTTGAAAAAATCCCAAATAACCTGGATTTGCCCAAAGTAAGATCTTACTGGACAATCTCTTCCTCGTATCAGGTTCCGGAATCTTCTATCCTTAAATTTGAAAACGGAAGGCCGTTTATCCAGAAGTATCAGGTAGGAAAGGGGCTTGTCTATCTGCAATCTGCAAGTCTTGATCCTGCAGTGAATGATTTTGCTGCGAAAGCAGTATTTGCTCCTGTGGTATACAATTTTGCTGTCGTCAGGTCACAGATGCGACCATTGTATTATACCATCGGAGAGAAACAGCTTGTGACAGGCCTGAATATTTCTGCTGCAGGAAATGATGTCCTGAAAATGTCTTCCGGACAGTATGAGATCATCCCGCCCATCTATCCCATGGGGCAGCAGCTCAGCATAGAAATTCCCCGGACTATGGAGCGTGACGGAGTATATGACATCTGGCGTGGTGAGCAGTTGTTGTCTGTAGCAGCATGTAATTTTGACCGGAAGGAATCTGAAATGAAATTTGCAACTGCCGAAGAATTGAAAGAAAAATATCCGCTTCCGTATCTGAGTGTGGAAAATCCGAACACTTTACTGCAAAAAAACTCAGGAAGCATTCTGAAAAGTCATACGTCACTATGGAAAGTTTGTGTAATTTTGGCACTGATATTTTTGATAGCGGAAATCCTACTGATACGCTTTTCGACTAATAAACCATCACATGAGATACAGGCTCAATAATGTTGAAATCATCGCTCCGGGTTCAGACTGGAACAAAAAAATAAAAGATATACTGATTGTTAATGGTGTGATTCAGGAAGCCAAAGCAGATGATGACGCTGATAAAGTCATCGATGCGCAAGGACTTTCTTTATTACCGGGATTGTGCGAAACATATGCATCCATCGGTGATCCGGGATATGAATTCAGGGAAGATATAGAAAGCATTTCTCAGGCTGCTGCAAAAGGTGGCGTTACGACCATTTGTGCAATAGCAGATAATGACCCGGTAACACAACATAAAACGTATATCGAGTATCTGATTAAAAATACCAAAGGTAATCTGATAGAAATCTGGCCGATAGGAGCTATTACGGAAGGACTCAAAGGTAAAAATCCTACAGAAATGCTCGATATGCACCACGCAGGAGCGGTTGCTTTTTCTGATGCGCCACATCCGGTAGAGAATACAGGTGTGATGATGAGGGCTTTGCAATATGT
This sequence comes from bacterium, assembly GCA_037189845.1. Classification (GTDB taxonomy): domain Bacteria; phylum Bacteroidota; class Bacteroidia; order Chitinophagales; family JADIYW01; genus JAMLHH01. Next base: position 436,054 of record JBBCIS010000008.1, on the reverse strand, counting down.
AGCACCTTTCAACGGAGTGATTTATACTATTCCTTACGATGAGCATCTCGCCGGAGAAGGTCAGATCAACGAAGGTGTTGTTTCGGTTAATATGGGTATGAAAGGTATTCCTCATCTTGCAGAAACATTACAGATACATCGTGACCTGGAATTACTGGAATATGCAGGCGGTCGTCTGCATCTGAGCGGTATCAGCACAGCGGAGGGAGTGGAGCAGATACGTCAGGCAAAAGCAAAAGGGCTTCAGGTAACTTCTTCTGTATATCTTCAGAATCTTTTGTTTACAGATAAAGACGTAGAAACTTTCGATACCAATTTCAAAGTAACGCCGCCATTGCGTTCAGCAGAAGATCAGGCTGCTTTAAAAAAGGGTCTGGAAGATGGTACCATTGATGTCATCAGCACACAGCATATACCATTGGATGTAGAATCAAAAAGACTGGAATTTGAATATGCTACTGCCGGGATGGCCAATATCGAATTTGCATTTCCATTAGCACTGAAAGCAACTGGTGATCTGGAAAAAGTAGCACAGCTATTATCCGTTGCTCCGAGAAAAATTCTTTCCAAAGAAATCATATCTATTTCAGAAGGAACTCCGGCAAATATCATCCTCGTAGATGCCAAAGCAGAAAAAACCGTTTCAGCATCTCAGCGGAAAAGCAAGTCTGCCAATTCTCCTTTTTATGGTCAGCCGCTTACAGGAGTAGTGAAAGCAGTATTCAATAACGGAAAAGTGAGCTGGAATGAGTAATATTCCGACACCTCAGCAGGCACCATCTACAATCGTTATTGTAGTATTTTCCGCATTTTTGTCATCACTGGCATTCATCGGGGCGAATATGATACCGATGTCATTGAATTTACCTAAAAAAAATGATCTCTTTGAAGTATTTGTCGGTATTGGCAGCATCCTGTTTGGAATAGGATTTACAGTATTTGTACTCAAAAAGATATATACACACGTTAGTTTCGGAAAGCTGTTTCTCACCGGATGGATGACCGCATTAGTGATGTCCTTGTTCTGCTCACTTTTTTATATCATCGCATTTCAGAAAAACTGGCTGCCACTGCAGGAAGGAGAGAGCCTCATGAATATTATTCCTGTCGTGATTTTAAAATATAATGCATTGGGTATGATGTTTTCTGCGTTATTAGCCATTATATTTAAAAAGCAATGAGTTACGCAATAGATATTTCAGTAGTAGTTCCGTTATACAACGAGGAAGAATCCCTTCCTGAATTGTTTGCATGGATCAAAAACGTGTGTGACAGCAATGGACTGACTTATGAAATCATTGCTGTTAATGACGGAAGCACTGATAGCTCATGGAAAGTAATTGAAGAATTATCTCAGAAAGATGCTCATGTAAAAGGTATCTGCTTTCAGAGAAATTATGGAAAATCTGCTGCGCTCAATGAAGGATTTATTGCAGCACAGGGACATGTCGTGATCACGATGGATGCTGATTTGCAGGACAGTCCGGACGAGATTCCGGGTCTCTACAAAATGATCACAGAAGAAGGTTTCGATCTGGTTTCAGGGTGGAAAAAGAAGAGATTGGATCCTAAATTTTCAAAAAATCTTCCTTCCAAGCTTTTCAATGCCGTCACGAGAAAAATCAGCGGCATACAGCTCAATGATTTCAACTGCGGGCTGAAAGCATATCACCACGAAGTCGTCAAAAGCGTGGAAGTCTATGGCGAGATGCACAGATATATTCCGGTATTAGCTAAATGGGCAGGATTTAACAAGATAGGTGAGAAGGTCGTCGTACATCGTGAACGAAAATACGGCGTGACTAAGTTCGGTTTAGAAAGATTTGTCAACGGGTTTCTGGATTTGATGAGCATTACTTTCGTGACCCGCTTTGGTAAAAAACCGATGCATCTTTTTGGGACATTAGGCGTATTGTCATTCGGATTAGGATTTCTGATATTACTGTATTTATCCATCACCAAGATATTTTTTACAGAAGTAGGCATAGCGACCAGACCGCTTTTCTTTTTCGGTGTAATTACTATCATTGTAGGGGTACAGCTGTTCCTGACCGGATTTCTGGCAGAGTTGGTGGCAAGAAGCTCTTCAGACAGAAATACCTACCTGATTAAGAAAAAAATCGGATTGTAAATTTTTATAAGGTGTCCTTTCAGGCCGGGTTATCTCTGTGGCTTTCCCGATTTCCTATCGTCATCGGGACGATCCTACGTTCTATCCCTCACCCGGTTCCAACTTTTTTGGAATAACAGATCAATATCTATGGAATCTTTTACTTAGAAGTGTTCATATTCGTTTTTATGACCTTTCCAACAGCTACCATCTCCATAATAATCTGTATACTTTTATTTTTTTCTAACAGCGATGGCTTGATTATCACTTCTTTTTCAATACAGAACAATGCATCAAGACTGATAATAAATTTTTTACCGATAAGGTGAGATGGTACTTCTAACTGAAAGAAGCCATTCTCATCACTCTGAACTTCTATATCTGTATGTTTGATTTTTATCTTTGTATTAGGTGCAGGGGTAGAATCGTAATCTATAATTATAGTTCCGGATAATATGTTGTTGGTTATTGAATTTTCTTTTTTAGGAGTAACCATAGTTCGTAGTTCAGAATTTTGATCAAATTGTAGTTGAATATTCGATTCCGAAGAAGAAAGCATCGGAACTTGTCCAAACAATAGTAGCCCGGTTAATAATCCCGGAATATAAGATTTGAAAGTGTGAAATCTTTCATGGAAAACCGGACGATTCGTTTGTCGATTGGATAATCTTACACATACGTCATCATCAGTGTTTTCTATGAAATGATACAATTCTGTATCATTTAAATGAGTGAGATCTGTAACCGTTTTAGAACAATGAGTACAATGTTTTATTTTATCGGTATGGACTAACATTTGATTCCACTGCTTATCACAAGGATTTTCTATGGAGAGTGAATATTTTTTCATTGATTGTATTTAGAATATTTTCTATCAAATAAAAATTACTAATAATTATTGAAGATTTACTTTGTTTTAAAACAAATAGGCGAACCATTGCTGATTCGTCCTAAATTATCTGTGTGAAAACTTTGTTACCTATTACTCTCACGAATCACCAGAAAGTTGGCTACCCATTGAAAAGCAATAAAGGCAAAAAGAAAAATAGTGCTGAACTGGTTGAATATTTCTCCCGTAGAAAATGTGACTGCTATGGCAAGTGAGCCGATGATGGCCATTGCAATAGTGAATACCAATAGCGAATATTTGTATTTAGCTGGCGAAAACATCACACTACATGGTACCATCATGGCAAATCCGAATGCGGCTACAGATAAAAATCTGATGTCAGACAAAGCAAAATAGGAGATTGTACCGACCAGGCAAATGACTAAAGAAACTGCCACAAAATTAGAGCTCATCTTTTCTTTGTTACTGAGGAGCAGCTGTCCGTATTTGTTGAACCGGAGAAAAAGATTGCTGATAGGATTCATGACCCAGGTAGAAAATGCAAAAATTGCAAGTCCGATAATAACAGGTGTCAGAAACGGAGCTAACGAAGGATTATTATTGGCAATAGTTCTCAGAAATTTCACTCCAAAATAAAAGCCTATAATAAAAGCCCACTGGTATTTAGCTGCCAGATTGCCTATCCAGAATGAATATTTCAGAAATAGTCTGTATAAAGGATTGCCTGCCTTGATGGATTCCAGTACACCAGCCTGTGCGAGTGTAGAATCCGGATCATTTTTTAGTGATTCCCTGAAGTGTTCCAATGCTTTTTTGTGATCACCTTTTTCAAGAAGTCCCCAGCCGTAATTAGCATGGGTGTATGAATTATTAGGATCTTCTCTTAATGCGCCTTCTATTGTTGCAAAAGATGCTTCCTTGTCATCCAGCTTGAGCAGTGCTGTACTTCTTGTATTGAGTGCCAATAAATTTTCAGGATCGATTTCAAGTGCGTGATCAGCAAGATCCAATGCCTCATCATATTTTTTTCTGATCAGCTTAATATTACCATGAAATGCAAAATAATCAGCTTCAAAAGGGTCAATACTGATCGCCTGGTCTATATATTTTTCCGCATCATTAAAGTTGTCCAGATGAAGGCAAATTCTGGATTTTATATAATACAGATACGGATTGTCCGGAGACAAACCGATAGCCGTGTCAATGATATTGTTGGCAATTTCCGGTTTATCCTGCCTGATATTGACTTCTGCCAGCAGAGATAAAAAATGGATATTATTGGAATCTTCTGCCAATAAATCCTTCAGAATACGTTCCGCTTCGTTGTATTTCTTCTGTTGCAGCAGTATTTCAATTTTCGATAATCTGTAGTCTTCTGACATGTTATTTTTTTATTTTCAGGTAGGAGAGGATATCATCATAAAGCCCGGAGTCATTTGCAAACATTGCAAAATTTTTGGCAGTCATAAACCATTCCTGTGTACTGGCTTTGTGTTTTTTGATAGCCGAAATCAAGTCCTTGGTATTTATCGGTTTGGGAATTCCATCCTCAAAAGAGGATTCCAGTTTTTGCTCTATGGCAATATCTATCAGAGCATCTATATCAGCACCCGAAAAATGTTCTGTTTTTTTGGCAATGTTGCTGTATTCAATAGCCTCTACAGGTTTGTTCTTCAGCTTGAGCTTTAAGATAGTCTCTCTGGAAGCTTCATCCGGAGGTGGTATGAAGATGATTCTGTCAAATCTCCCCGGTCTTCTGAATGCAGGATCTAAATTCCATGGAGTATTGGTCGCTCCAAGGATCAGGACACCATCATTATTGTTGTTGATGCCATCCAATTCCTGTAAAAACTGGTTGATTAGGTGTCTGCTGTTGGATTGTTTCATATCACTCCGGCTGGCTCCCAAAGCATCTATTTCATCAATAAATAGTACACAAGGCGCATTTTTTCTGGCAAGCTCAAAGATATCATGAAGATTTTTTTCGCTGTTGCCTACCCACATATCCAGAATATCATTGAGTCCGACATTGATAAATTTTGCGTTAACCTGGCCAGCTGTAGCTTTTGCAATGAAAGTTTTACCGCAACCCGGAGGACCATATAGCAATATACCGCCACCGGCTTTTTTCCCATAAGCTTTGTATAGCTCAGGATGTTGAAGTGGCCTGATGATTTTAAGCTCAATTTCTTTTTTGACAGCTTCCATGCCACCTACATCATTGAAATTTATAGTAGGCTTTTCTAAAAATCTGCTGTCAGTCAACTCGAAATCATCGTCATCCGGAATTTCAACAACACCTCTTAACCTCAGGTGCTTATCCAGCTCCTCATCATAATAACCGGGATCCATTGACAAGACTTTTTTGTAAGCTTCTATAGCTTTACCTATTGCCTGTTCTTTCAGCAACCCTTTGGCATACAAAGTGTAAACCTGAATATCCTGAGTGCCGTTTTCTATGACCTCTTCCAGGATGACATTACAGGCAGAAAAACTTCCTTTCTGAAAGAATACACGTGCGAGACCTGTTTTTATTTTGGAATCAGCAGATATTTTCAAAAGTGTATGATACTCTGCCTCCGCTTCATCTATCTGATTAAAGGATAATAAAGTTTCTGCCAGTAGCAGACGCAAAGGAATATTGTCGGGTGAGTGTCTGAGGGCTTCCCGTAAGCTGTCAATAGTACTGTTACTCATAATGATAATGCTAAAGATATATTTTTAGTTAACAGATGTTTCTGATGATCAAATTTAAAAATACAATTTGATGGAATGAAAAGATACTTTCTGAAAGTCCTGAATATTATAGAGATTGTCAGCTTATTCAAAAATACGCTCCGTTTTTAATGAAAAACAAAAAGGCGAACCATTACTGATCCGCCTTTGAAAATTATTTTTTAAGAACTACCAGATAATTACTCTGTCATCCTTTTTTACCTGAGGTGTACCGCAGTCGAAAGCATCATAAAACTCTTCCAGATTAGAAAGCGTTACATTGATACGCGCTTTGGCTGGTGCGTGCGGGTCAATTGAAATCAGCTGCTTAACAGCTTCATCCGTTGAATTATTTCTCCAGATGGTAGCCCAACCATAGAAAAATCTTTGCTTGTAATTCATTCCGTTCACCAATGGCGGCTCAGGTTTGTTTTCATATTCTTTCAATAAAGCATAATAGCTTAAAAGTACTCCGCCCTGATCTGCGATATTTTCTCCCAATGTGTATTCTCCGTTCACATTCAGATTGGGTAGGATTTCATATTTGCTGTATTGGTTCACTAATTTGTTAGTCAAACCGGTGAATTTTTCTCTGTCTTCGGGAGTCCACCAATCTCTCAGATTTCCATCAGCGTCGAATTTAGAGCCCTGGTCGTCAAAACCGTGAGAAAACTCATGGCCGATTACACCACCAATTCCACCATAATTAGCTGCGTCGTCACCGGCAGCATCATAGAATGGAGGCTGTAAGATACCTGCCGGGAAAACGATTTCATTATACATCGGATGGTAATATGCATTTACTTCGTGAGCATTCATTTCCCATTTGTCAGGATCTACATCTTTACCGAATTCACTCAGGTTCTTTTTAAGATTGAAGCTGTTGATTTTGACTACATTTTCAAATGCTTTGTCTGCCTGAATATCTACTTTGGAATAATCTGTCCATTTTACAGGGTAACCGATTTTGTATTTGAAAGTACTTAGCTTGTGTAAAGCTTCCCTTTTTGTTTCATCAGACATCCAGGCCAGGTTATTGATTCTGTCAGCATACACTGCACGCATATTTTCGATCATATGCTCAATTTTAGCCTTGGATTCCGGAGAAAAATATTTACTGGCAAATAATCTTCCTACAGGTTCACCCAGTAATCTGTCTATTTGTCTGATAGCTCTTTCTTTAACAGGTTTTTGTTCTTTGATACCTCTCATTGTAGTAGAGAAAAAGCTAAAATTTTCTTTTTCAATACTTTCCGGCAGGAAGGATGCCATGTTTTTCACAAAGTGATACTTCATATATTCTTTCCAGGTCTCAATAGAGTGCTTACCGATCAGCTTGTGATAATTTTTGATGATATCCTGATTTGCAACAATCACTACATCCGGTTTAATATTCAGCGCTTTGAAATATCCATCCCAGTTGACCGTAGGTGCTGCCTTTTTTAAATCTTCGTAAGAGTATTTATTGTAGATTTTAAAAGGATCTCTCATGTCTTCTTTAGACATGTGGTACTTTGCAATATCCGTTTCAAGATCAAAGATCTGCTGAGCTGTTTTAGCTGCTTTCTTAGGGCTGTTACCCATCAAAACTTCCATATTATTCAGGTATTGTCTGAAAGCTTCTCTGATTTTGACTTTATCTTCTGAATCAGAAAGATAGTATTCTTTATCATCCAATGTCAATCCGGAGTGTGACAGATAGAATGTCATAGACTTCGAGTCCATCAGATCCTGCTCTACTGCACCTTCTACAGGCAATGTAATACCCGGGATAATAGCATTTAAAGTGATGAGATCATTATAAGTCTGAGCATTATCAATGAGCTTGAAATAGTTGCTCAAAGGAGTCAGTCCTCTTTTGTTGCGGGATTCCACATCAGTAAGAGATCTGTATAAATCGGCAATTTGCTGCTGATAAGAGTTTTTAGGATAAGTTTTGGTTAGAAGCTCATCAATTACTTTCTGAGTTTTTTCTTCATTGGATTTTGCCAGAATATTAAAAGATCCCCAGCGGCTTTCCGTGGAAGGTACCGGGTTGTCCTTTTTCCATTGAGCATTGATGTAGTGATCGAAATCGCCGCAGGATTTTGTCTGTGCATGATCATGTCCCTCGTGTGCCTGTACATGAGTTCCGACTAAAAGAGAAAACGCCAGCAACAGCGATGCTTTCTTTTTAGAATAAGTTAGTAAATGATTGTTCATAAGTTAATAGTTTAATTGGTTTTACCTCATGCAAACATATATCAAAAAAGATTACAGCCAGTTATGCTTAACTTTTGTTATGTAATAGAAGAAACTTTTGTTAATAATATTAACGTATAGAGTGTTATTGCATTTGTATAATTCTATATGCCATTACTAAACCGGCAATAATAAGTATAACACCGCCAATAGCTCTGATCATTGAGAGATGCTTAGGCTTCATTTTCTGAGAAATACTATTTGCAAAAAATATTTTCACTAAATCTCCGAACATTACAGTTGAGAGCATACCTGCATAGAAAAGTAATGTTGTATTTTCTGTTGCGTAGTTAACCTGTGCAGCAATACCTATCCAAAGTAAAAGGACAAATGGATTCAAAGAGTTTACCAGAAATCCCTTTAAAAAAAGATTGCCGGAACGTACAAACTGAAATTCTTTTTGAGGGGTAAATTTATCTTTTGTCTTTATAGAAGTAATCCCTATAATGACCAGTATCAGAGCTGCAATATATCCCCAACGGTAATCTATCTGCTTATCCATCAGGAATGTATGCATGCCATAGTGGGCTAAAAGAGCAAACAAGCCATCACTTACCCACAAACCGGCAGCCAGCATTAATGCAGATTTTTTGCCACTTTTGATAGTCTCTTCCAGTATTAAAATAAACAGTGGTCCTATCAGGAAACAAATAACTATTCCTACTCTTATTCCTTCAAACAATGCTAACACGAAAACAATTATACAAATTTTATACCACTGGCCTGCAAAATTTATAGAATTAAGCAGACATTTATACTGTATCTACATAAGTGAATGATCAGCAAGCAAAAGATTCGGCATTGGGCGGAGGAACTTGGATTTCAGCAGATTGGCTTTGCGAGAGCCGGTTTCCTGAAAGAGGAAGCTCCTTTGCTGGAAGAATGGCTGAAAAAAGGATTTCACGGTCAGATGCATTATATGGAAAACTGGTTTGACAAAAGACTGGATCCCAGATTATTGCTGGATGGTGCTAAAACTGTGATCGTTTTTTCCTGCAATTATCACCAACCTCAAAAACAGACAGACCAGGATGCGCCTAAAATTTCTCAGTATGCATTTGGTCAGGATTATCATTATGTCATCAAAGAGAAATTACAGATTATCATAGACAGATTGAGAGAAAGCTACGGGGATATTCAGGCAAGAGGATTTGTAGATTCTGCTCCTGTACTGGAACGTGCATGGGCAAAAAGGGCCGGATTGGGCTGGACCGGAAAAAATACATTACTCATTAATAAGCAAAAGGGATCTTTCTTTTTTCTGGCAACCATTATTGTTGATCTGGAAATAGAAGAGGATCTGCCATTCACTGCAGATCACTGCGGAACATGTACCAGGTGTATAGATGCATGTCCGACAGATGCAATCGTAGCTCCCGAAATAGTGGATGCATCCAGGTGTATTTCTTATCTGACCATTGAGCTGAAGGAAGCCATACCGGATTCATTCAAAGGTCAAATGGACGGATGGGCATTTGGTTGTGATGCATGTCAGGATGTATGTCCGTGGAACCGGTTCAGCATAGCTCATACAGAAAGTGCATTTCAACCGGCAGATGAATTACTGCAGATGAAGAAAAATGACTGGGAATATCTGACTCAGGAAACATTCAGCCGTCTGTTTAAAAAATCTGCTGTCAAAAGAACCAAGTGGTCAGGATTGCAGAGAAATATTACTTTCCTGAAAGAATCATGAATTGATTTACAAATATAGGATGTCGTTTAGTAAAGGTTTGTTTTGTCTATGAGATGCTTACAGCTCGGCCCTGCTCGCTGATCGCGCTTCGATTCTGAAAGAATCTAAATCAATCCATTTTACAAACTAAAGGATATTGATTCTCAATTTTTCAATTCCCAGCTAAGATTAGTCGTCCCGAAATTCAAAAAACTATATCGATTTATAAATTCGATATAGCCCTTTATTTTTTGTATCTTTGCGCGAAATATTTTTTAAGCTTACATGATTACAGTCAACAATCTTTCGTTGCAGTTTGGCAAGAGAACGCTTTTTGAAGAAGTAAATTTGAAATTTACCAAAGGTAACTGCTATGGTGTTATCGGAGCAAATGGTGCAGGTAAATCTACATTTTTAAAAATAATAGCAGGTGATATAGATGCTACTACCGGAAGCATAGAGATGACTCCGGGTGAGCGTATGTCTGTACTAAGACAGAACCACTTTGAATTTGATGAGTTTCCGGTGCTGGAAACTGTCATCATGGGAAATAAGCACCTTTACGAAATCATGAAAGAGAAAGATGCTATCTATATGAAAGCGGATTTTACAGATGCTGATGGATTACGTGCAGGTGAGCTGGAAGCAGAATTTGCTGAAATGGATGGCTGGAATGCTGAAAGCGATGCAGCCGAGCTATTGAGCAACTTAGGAGTGAAAGAAGATATCCATTACAGTCTTATGAAAGATTTGCAGGGTAGTGATAAAATCAAAGTATTGCTGGCTCAGGCATTGTTCGGAAATCCTGATGTTCTGGTACTGGATGAGCCTACCAATGATCTGGATATCAACACAATATCCTGGCTGGAAAACTTCCTGGCGGATTTTAAAAATACAGTAATAGTTGTATCCCACGACCGTCACTTCCTGGACATGGTGTGTACGCACATTGTAGATATCGACTTTAAGAAAATTTCTTTGTTCTCGGGTAACTATACTTTCTGGTATGAAACCAGTCAGATATTATTGAAGCAAAGAGCGGATAAAAACAAAAAAGCTGAAGCTAAACGTGCTGAATTATTGGATTTCATTGCGCGATTCAGTGCGAATGCATCTAAATCCAAGCAAGCAACTTCCCGTAAGAAAGCGCTGGATAAGATCAATCTGGAAGATATGCAGGCTTCTTCAAGAAGATATCCGGGTATTTTCTTCAAACAAGTGAGAGAAGCGGGTGACCAGATTTTGAAAGTAGATAACCTGAGCTTCAATTACGGTGACGGCGGTATTATAAAAGATGTAAACTTTACTGTAAACAAAGGAGATAAAATCTCTGTTCTGAGTAAAGACCATCTGGCAGTTTCTAAATTCCTTGCAATTCTGGCAGGAGAGGAACAGCCACTGACCGGAAGTATAGAGTGGGGTGTGACCATCACGAAATCTTATATGCCGAATGACAACTCTAAATTTTTTCAGGATAAAATCAATCTGATTGACTGGCTGCGTCAGTTCTCTGCTGAAAAAGATGAGACGTTTATCCGTGGTTTCTTAGGAAGAATGTTGTTCTCCGGTGAGGAAACGCTGAAAATGTGTACAGTGCTTTCCGGAGGTGAAAAGGTAAGATGTATGTTGTCCAAAGTGATGCTGGAAGAAGCCAACTTCCTGATTCTGGATGAGCCTACGAACCACCTGGATCTGGAATCTATCACAGCATTGAATAATGGAATGGTTGATTTTCAGGGTACAATGATCTTCACATCTCATGACCATACCTTTACGCATACCATTGCAAACCGTATCATCGAATTAGCACCAAAAGGAATTCTGGATAAATTGATGACTTACGATGAATATCTGGCTGATGACAGAGTCGCTGCCCAAAAAGCAGAATTATATTCTTAGAGATTAATTGGTTCTTAATAATAAAAAAGGCGGTCCGGATTTACCCGGATCGCCTTTTTGCTGTTTATTCTTCAGCATTATCCACTCACTGAAAACCGTTATCCACACAACCTAAAATTCACATTTCAACTCCTTGTAATTCCGTATATTTGCACCACCAAATCTTTTACGAAAATATTCTTTTGCTCATGAGCTTCAATTTTGCTTCAAGACACATCGGACCTTCTCAAAATGAGACTTCAGAAATGCTTCAATCTATTGGTGTGAATAGTCTTGACGAACTAATCGGACAGGCTGTCCCTGATAATATCAGATTGAAAAATCCTTTAGGAATTGGTCAGGAAATCAGTGAATACGAGTATCTCAGAACATTGCGCACTACAGCCGGAAATAATCAGGTTTTCCGCAGCTATATCGGTCTGGGATATTACGGAACGATCACACCGGGAGTTATCTTGAGGAACATTTTTGAAAATCCGGGATGGTACACACAGTACACCCCGTATCAGGCAGAAATCTCTCAGGGACGTCTGGAAACATTGCTCAACTATCAGACGATGGTAGCTGATCTGACAGGATTACCTGTCGCTAATGCATCATTGCTGGATGAAGCTACAGCAGCGGCTGAAGCAATGTATATGCTGTATGATGTAAAAAACAAAAGAAGAAAGACGGATAAATCTTTGAAATTCTTCATAGCAGATACTGTTTTCCCATCCACAATAGACGTAGTACAGGGCAGAGCGATTCCGTTCGGTGTAGAAGTGGTAACAGGTAAAGCTGAAGAGTTTATTCCTTCAGATGATTTCTTCGGAGCATTGTTCCAATATCCGGATGTCAACGGAAATATCTCAGATTTTAAATCTATCATAGAAGCCTGTAAGGCACAGGAAGTATATGTTGTTATGGCTGCTGATATTATGAGCCTGGCATTACTGGCAAGCCCGGGAAGTCTGGGTGCTGATGTGGCAGTAGGTTCTACACAAAGATTTGGTGTGCCTATAGGCTTCGGCGGCCCTCATGCAGCATATTTTGCCTGTAAAGAAGAATATACCCGCCAGATTCCGGGACGCATTATCGGAGTTTCTGTAGACAGACATGGAAACAGGGCTTTGAGAATGGCATTGCAGACCCGTGAACAACATATCAAACGTGAAAAAGCTTCTTCTAATATCTGTACTGCTCAGGCATTGCTGGCTATTATGGCGAGCATGTATGCAGTGTATCACGGTTCCGAAGGAGTAGTAAATATTGCTTCTGCTATCCACCGCAGAACAAGTGCTTTGGCTGATGCTTTGGAAACTTTAGGGTTTACAAATATCAATACAGCATTTTTTGATACTATTACAGTAGAAGCTGGTCAGCTATCTACTAAAATTGAAGAGCTGGCAGTCAATAAAGGTATCAACTTCAGATATCTTGAAAACGGGCAAATTACTATCGCAATAGATGAAACAGCTTTATTATCAGATATTCAGGATGTAGTAGAAATCTTTGCACAGGCAAAAGAAACCACTGCTCCGGAAGTGATAGAAGGGGAGAATGTGATACCTGCTGATTTTGCACGCCAGGAAGAAGTCTTATCTCATCCGGTATTCAATACTTACCGTTCTGAAACCGAGATGCTGAGATATATCAAACGACTGGAAGCCAAAGATTTATCATTGACTTACGGCATGATTCCTTTAGGTTCCTGTACGATGAAGCTGAATGCAACTTCTGAGCTGGCTCCGTTGAGCTGGCCGGAGTTTTCGGCAATTCATCCGTATGCACCAGCTAATCAGGTGCAAGGTTACCTGAAAATGATAGCAGAGCTGGAAGATGCATTATCCAGGACGACTGGATTTGCAGCTACTTCATTACAGCCTAACTCCGGTGCGCAGGGAGAATATGCCGGTTTGATGGTCATTCGCGCTTACCACCACGCAAGAGGTAACCATCACAGAAATGTAGTTTTAATCCCATCTTCCGCACACGGAACCAATCCCGCATCTGCTGCTATGGCAGGTATGAAAATCGTTATCGTAAAATGTGACGATGCAGGTAATATCGACGTCGCTGATCTGAAAGCAAAAGCGGAGCAATATAAAGAAGAATTATCCTGTCTGATGGTCACTTACCCGTCTACACACGGTGTTTTTGAAGATACTATCATTGAGATTTGCGATATCATCCACGCTAATGGCGGCAAAGTGTATATGGATGGTGCCAATATGAACGCACAGGTTGGTCTGACATCTCCTGCCAATATCGGTGCGGACGTTTGTCACCTGAACTTACACAAGACATTTGCTATTCCTCATGGCGGCGGTGGTCCGGGTATGGGTCCGATCTGTGTAGTGGAAGATTTAGCTCCGTATTTACCGGGCAATCCTATCGTGAAAACAGGTGGTGAGCACGCTATTCATGCAATTTCTGCAGCACCTTACGGCAGTGCGAGTATCTTGCTGATATCCTATGCATATATCAAAATGTTGGGTGATGCAGGATTGAAAAACGCAACTACTTATGCTATCCTCAATGCCAATTATCTGAAATCCAGGTTGAAAGATGCTTATCCAGTACTGTACACAGGTCACAATGGTTTTGTGGCACATGAGTTCATTATGGATATTCGTCCGTTCAAAAAAGATACAGGTATTGAAGCTACAGATATTGCAAAACGCCTGATGGATTATGGTTTCCATGCACCTACATTATCGTTCCCTGTTCCGAATACCTTGATGGTAGAACCCACTGAGAGTGAAAGCAAATATGAATTAGACCGATTTATAGAGGCGATGCTGCAGATACGTCAGGAGATTAAAAATATCGCCGACGGAAAAATTTCTCAGGAAGATAATCCATTGGTGAATGCTCCTCATACAGCTAGCGAGGTAATATCTTCAGACTGGAATCATGCATACTCCCGTGAGGAAGCTGTTTATCCGGTAGAAAACCTGAAGTCCAATAAATTCTGGCCTTCGGTTGCGAGAGTTGACAACACTCATGGTGACAGAAACCTGATTTGTACTTGTCCTCCGATAGAATCTTATCAGTAATCTGATTTAAAATAAATATGAAAGCCCTCAACAGAATGTTGAGGGCTTTTGTTTTGGGAGAAACTAACTAAAAAAGAGGCTGTTCATGAAAATGAGCAGCCTCTTTTTATATAAACCAATATATGCCTATTTCGTCAGATAAAAGATTAATAAGGCATCATGTATTTCTACTGTACCAGCTGTTAGATTTTTAATTTGAGCAGTGGTAGGTACAGGTTCAGTCCAACCCATGTGAGAATATTGCATTACAGTTTCTTCGCTGTTATGCCATTTCCACTCAGATAAGACAGCATCACCAGTAGGATACAATGTCAAATAAGTACCGGCTCTGGAAAACAATATAGTAGAACCGGAATACACACTCTGAATTTGCTTGTCATCAGTACTTCCAAATAACATAGCAATCATATCTAATTTCTCTTGAGTTAGATTTGCGGCTTTTGTTACTTTAGAAATTTTCCAGGTTTGACATAATAAATTAGTTTTATCACTTTCTGAGATAGCAGGAGCATTCTTTGTGGCTACCATATCTTTACCTGCTGAATTCTCATTTACAGCGAAAGAGAAATGAAATTCTTTTTCTGTAAACTTCATATCGCCAATAATCCCAAATCCGATCAAGATAATTTTATCACCTTCTACCTTGTAAGTGCCCAATTTAACAAGGCTACTCGCCGATTTTGCGTTAATAGGAAATGCTACAGGACTGTTTATTGGTGATTGATTTTTTATTTTCCTTGCACCGTAATTCAATTGAACGATATATCTGGCATTTCCCAGAAGCTCAATAGAATATATCTGACCAGAACCTTTTAAAGTCCATTTTCCTATATATTCTCCGTCATATACCGGGACTACCTGTTCCGAGCCAGAAGGATCTTTATCTTTTTTACAAGATTGAAAACCAATTGCTAACATTAAGAAGCAAAGAATAAATGTGGTTTTAGTTTTGAATGTCATTATTTTTTTATTTATTCAAAAATACATAATATTTCAAGCTTAATAAAACTATTGGCGAAATTAAAACTCATGATATTCAGGGTCCCTACAAAACATCAAACTCATTTCTTTCATCTGAAAGTGTTTGCTTTTCAGTGATATGTAGTGTTCCGGAACTGTCTTTCAAAATGATAGTATGTGTCCGGGTTCCATAAATGGGGGATTGTATACTCAACGGGGATAGCATTCTTTCCCACTCTAATCCGACACCTGTGTTCGGCAGCATTTCATCCGGAAAACGATGATTATCGCCCAATAATTCCAGAAGATGATCTGCTGTGATTTTCTGATTTGCGATAATAGCTTGTAAAGCTAATTTTGATTGAGTGACTTTGGGCCAGGGCGTATCTAAAAACGCATTGCTGATCGCATAAATGCCTTTGTTTAGCTGAATAATTTCTTTAGAAATATTCGAGTAGTAAAAAGTACATTTTCCATTGTGATACAAAAGATTAAAACCATTCATGCGACTCCATAAAGATTGATGTTGGCTAACGTAATATCCGAAATCGTCAGGATTATCTTTCAGAATATCAGCTGGAATAGCACCTCTGCTCGGAGCCTTAGGGTCGTTGCGTTGAGGATCTCTGTAATTGGTAACAGCAGCAAATTGCTTCCTGTTGTTGATACCTAACCATGTACCGCCGGCAATTAAATCTTTCCCTGCAAGAATATTTTCCCCTTCCCACCAATGCATAGATTCTGTAGGTCTCTGATAAAATTCATCGCGATTGGACAAAAAGATAAAAGGGTACTTTTCATCCTGCTCTATAGCTATTGCAATCAGGCACATACCTAAAATTAAAAGATTTTGAACTGGCTGTTGCTGAGCTGTTCAGTTTCTTTTTGGCTGAGCTGCAACGATTTGCTGATATGCTGTACCGAAGGGAATCTTGTTCCGAGTAATAAAAGAAAAAATAAACCGATGTAAAAGTTGATCATTGGCCCACCAATTCCGTACAGAATAAAATTCATCAATGCCGGTCCTGTCAGAAATGAAAGTACGGTCATATAGCTGTTTTGAAAAGCCATTAGCTTATCTGGTAGCAGTTTATATTCAGATGCCTCCCGATTTTTCTGCTTATTCATCAACATATACAGCAAAAAGAAAAAAATGCTGACACTGAACCCCAGCATGACATACAAGCTTTGTCCGGTTGCTACACCATTAGCCGGTTTTAAGAAAAAGCTGGAGATGAGAGCAACTGCTCCTGCACCTGTAAGCATAGATAAGTAAACAGAACGTAGCCTTGAAAGATATTTTGTGGAGTTCATAGAGCAACTTTGCTGCAAGTATATAAAAATTGACAGTAAATTATTTTATAATTTCCAGTATCCATTCAAGGCATTCTTCGGGGGCAACCATGCTCAAGGAATAGAATATTAGTTGGATTGTAGATTGTACCAGCGGTTCATTTCCTTTCTGACAGATGCTTCGGATACATTTTCTTTCAGCATATCAGTGTAAGTCATCTTTTTGATATCCATAGCATATTGCACTAAAGTCCAGTACTCGTAGTAATCTCTCGGTGCAATGGTTTTATCCCTGAAAACAATATCCCATTGTTCAGCAGGCGTTTGGTTGAACCTTGAAAGATTCAGGTACAAGTCTTTCTGGTCATCTTGATGACGAACCATATATTCTGCATATCCTTCCCATTTCCAGTCGGGAATTTTTGCAATAGGATTGGATCTCCACAATCCTAAATGATCAAACTGAATACAATGAACCATTTCATGGGCAAAAAGTTGTGTCATATTCCATTTGTATCCATTGAGCTCTACAAAGTTTCCGGGATAATCAGCATTGCCCTGCATAACTACTTTATCATAAAATCCCCAGGCAAAAGCTTTCCCCCTGAGCTTTTGAATAAGCGTGGGATAAAGCTGATTCCCGTCATTCAGACAGATATCCAAAGTAATTTCCGGGCGGTAAAACTCACTTTTTGATACCAGATTTTCAGCTTCATCCAGTGAAGAAATCAAAGATCCATCGATTGCCTCGTTATGGTAAATAGTAAAATTATTGTGCCGGGTTTCGTTAGCGTACAAAATAGTCGGATTTAAGACAATTACTACCAGAAGAAATATTAAAGCTATCCCGGCTACTAAAACACCGGCTAACCATTTGAAAATTTTCTTTTTCATATTGAAACAGGTTAAGATTTATTTTGTCAACTGTATCAAATGTAAAAGAAGTTATTGTTCAGATATGTTACATAATGTTACTGAAACAAGCAGTACTCTGACGATCTATTCTTTTTAAACAGAATCTACCCGGAGTTAATATCCTTGAACCACAATCAGATAAATTTAAAACTTATAACTATATCCTAATCGAACGACTTGTGTTTCGTAATAATCATCGCTCGTATAGTGGAAACCATTTCCCTGAATTTCTTTTTTAATCACCATTGTATTCAGCAAGTCTGTAGCATTGAAAAATAATTCGCCTTTCCCTTTCTGAATGGATTTTTTAACTCCCAAATCCAATGAAAAACGCTGGTCAATTTTCCCCTGTGGAATAATGTCGGGAGCCAGATAAACTGCAGTCAGTTGTAATTCAAAGTTTTTGGGTAAATGAAAGTTGTTGTTCAGCTTTATATTGCCGGAGAATGCAGTCTGTTTGTCCATGGAAAATGTATGAGATACCGGATACAGATTTTCAACATTGAAAGCATTGATCTGATTGTGATACACATTACCATTCAGGTTAAACGAATACCATTTGACTACATCTTGAGCAAGTACTGTTTCCAGACCAGTGTTATAGCTTTTTCCTGCATTCTGAAAGATGGCATAAATCAGGTTGTCATTTGGAACTACGGTAGAAATACGTGTAATAGTTCCGTCTGCAAAACGATGGTATGCTGCTGAATAAAAATAGCCGTTTTGCCAGCTGGTTTTATATCCCAGCTCAAATGAATTGGTAAATTGCGGTCTCAATGCAGGATTTCCGACCTTGATAATTTCAGCATCATCGTATTTCGGAAAAATCCGGATATCTACTTCATTAGGTCTGTCAACTCTGCGATTGTAGAACAATGAAATCTTGTTCTGCACATTGATTTTATACGCTAAACGAAGATTAGGAAATGGTTGGATGTAATCATAACCGTCACTTTTATAAGTACTATGGTTAGGATTTACTTTGTAATTTATTCTTACGTATTCAGCTCGTAGTCCGATTTCTGCTTCCAGCTTTTTATTTTCAAAAATGTAGTTACCATACAAAGCAGGTATGAGCTCGTTATAAGTTGCCCAACCACCTGCGTTGGTATCTAAAACAGAATTAGCACCGGGCATAAAATTCATATCAGTTGGTATATTCCTGTAACGAAATTTTGCACCGGTTTCGATTCGTCCGTATTTCAGCGGTTTTATATAATCTATCGTAAAATCATATACCTGTTCGTCTGACAACAGCTTAAAAGCATCTGTTCCTGTAGTTGTTGGCAAGTGGTTGTCGTAAAAGTACTTCTCGTCTTCCCGGTGAAAGGTATAGTTGAAGCTTGCATTCAGTAAATGTCCTGCCTGTTTGAATTTGTGTTGATAATTCACTGAAGCCATTGCTGTTGTTTTCAGCTCATCTTCAAAGAATTGCCAAAGTCGGTTGCGTTGTGATAAATCTGAATTGAAAACAGGCTGATCACCACGGTCAATGATTTTTTCACTTCCGAACAAACCCGAAATGGTCAGTATATTTTGGTCATTCATATACCAGTCAATGCCTGCTTTTGAAGTAAAATAATTGGTATTTCTGTTCCGCTTCAACTGTTGCCGGATAACTGTTCCGTCATCATACGTTCGGGTAACAAATTCATTTTTGTTGAGCGTTTGTGTGTATAAATTATCCGCCTGTAAAAAGGCATTTACTTTCCCTTTTCTGTAATTCAATGCCAAAGATGGATTGACTTTAGGTGTAAAAGTATATTGTGGTCTTATGGTCGGCAAATTTTCTTTCCGAACCCACAAAGCTCCCAAACCTGCAGATAATCCAACTTTGCCGTTAAAGCCTTCCTGCTTGTTTTTCTTCATTACAATATTGATAATACCCGCATTGCCGTTGGCATCATATTTTGAAGATGGATTGTTGATGATTTCAATTTTCTCAATTGCAGATGCCGGAATATTATCCAGACCGGACTGATTACCAAAACCAGTCAGAGCTGTCTGTTTGCCGTCAATGAGCACGGTGATTTTCTCGTTTCCGCGAAGCTGTACTTTTCCGTCCTGCACCGTCACACCAGGAAGATTTTGCATGGTTTGCAAGACTGAGCCACCACTTTGACTGACATTATCTTCTACAGAATAAGTTTTTTTGTCCATTTTGTTGCTGACATCATCTGCTTTTCCTGTTACAACAATTTCTCCCAAAGTCGTAACATCTTCTGCCAATTCGATCACTCCTGCATCTAAAAACTCAGAAAGACTTCCGACAAAAAGCTGTTGTTTCTTCGTAATGTAACCGACATAAGAAATTTCCAGAAAGTAATTGTCGGGCTTTACACCCGAAAGCGTAAATCTGCCCTCTTCATCAGCAACAGTGCCTGTTACGAAAACACTGTCTTTTTCTGTTTTCAATACCACATTTACAAATGGCAATGCGAATTTGTCTGTTTTATCTTTTACAATTCCCGAAAGGGTTACAGATGATGTTTGTGCAAAAGCTACTGCACATAAGACCAGGGAAATAAAGCTCGTTGAAATTTTTTTGATGAAATCCATTAACTGAAATTTTACATTTTACAGATGCAAAGTTTCAGAGTGATTTGGAAGAAATTTTGAATTTACTCCACCTGTCTGACGCACAACCGCTTTTACGAAGTATATGCCGTTATTCCTTGATTTTTATTATTCCTTTCCTGTATAAGTCTAACGCTTTTTGCAAGATGTTTTCAATTGTCTCTATGGGCAAATCTTTGTCCGGATGAACCCTGAAAATCTTCATTCGGGAACGGCTACCTTCTTCCAGTTCAGGATGGTCAAGATATCTGCCTTCTACCATAAGAATATAAGGTTGAGTCGTTTTTTTATCTGTCCACAAATAGCAAAATATTTTCTTCTTATAGCAAAAGCAGGGCATTCCATACTTCTGCGTTTCAGTAATGTTTGTGTCCTGTTCAAGAATAATGCTTCGTAATGCCAGCAGGCAGCTTCTGTTGGGCTCTTCCTTATTCAGATAATAATTATGAAGCTCTTCTAACATTATCACATTTCTTTTTATTGTTTTTCAAAGGTAGTTTTTCCTTCAAAGCTTCGAAGCTGCTTCGAAGAAATTTTGAATTTTTGAAGTCCTAAAAAATATCGATCTGATCCAAACAGCAATAATACTTTTTGCTGGTAATATTTATTATGTTCTTCTGTCAGAATAAAGACGTTTGGACTTCTATTTTAGGGTGAAATGTTCCAATAATCATAAATGGATTATGAGAAACGTAATGATGAAGTTGAGATGTTCCTAAGAATAAATGTAAGTCTTTGGTTTTGGCAAAATCGTCGAAGTATTTTTTCTTAACGTCTGCAACTGCTTTTGCTTCGTTGCCTTCGTGTCGTGTGAGACAGTTCCAATAAAGTTGTCCGATTTCCCAGTCTTCAATCATCAACTTACTTTGCTTTCTCTGATTATCTTCAAATACGTAGCAAAATTTGTAAGGTAATTTCCGCACAACATCAAAAGGGTTTTCCGGTTGCTGAAATAAATTCCCCTGTAGACGTTCTGCTTCAAGTTTGGCCAATTTAGTTTTATCCCATTCTCTTTCAACTTCTTCAATGGTAAAATCCAGAATTTTGGCAGGTTTAAAAACTGCCAGCGAAGTACAAATAGCCTTGTTTTTGGCTTCGGTAATCAATTCGGATAAATTGTAATAGATTTTACCTAAGACAAATTTTTTCCTTTCAGTCCAATTGCCATTTGTTTCAAGATGCTCCAGTATTTTTATTTCGGTGTCGTGAGAATACGGGCGATAGCTTTCCGGCCTGAAATCACTTTTATTCTTGACTAAATCCAACTCAATCCAATCATATTTTTTATACTGTTCGTTGTAAGATTTTTTACGGAACTGTATTGGATAAATTCTAATCCAGGTACCATCTTCAAGAAAACCTGCAGTACAAACCAATTCTTCATATTTGCTTGAAATAGCAGGGTAAGTCTTTACTGTAATTAATACTTTTGTTAATGCCATCTTAAATATGCTTTACTACATATTTAAAACTAGGTAAATTTTCAATTGCTTCTGCTAAATGTTTGCGGTGACATTGACAAATATTTGCTTCAAAACAAGTTAAAGCAATGCGTTTATGCTCTTTCAGTAAGTTTAAAATTTTCTCTTGCGAAGAAGTCGTTTTTGTCAGGTTGTTTTGACAATATACCGCAAATAATTTATCATAGTCATCTTGTGTGTTTAATGCTTGACGTTGTTCGGATTGTATACCGACTTCGGGAAGATGTATATAGTCTATTCCTAAGCTATTACAATAACGTTGTAGCTGACTTTTACTAAATCCATACTTCATGCTTAGTGGATTATTACGAACATCTACTAAAGCTTTTATATCATTTTTAAGTAAACGGTTTAAATATTCTTCCAGAGAAATTCCTTCATAACCGATAGTAAATAAAATTGTTTCTTTATTTTTCGGACGGCTTTCATTTACTTTTTTAAGCTGTTCGGTATTTAATATTTCTTGTGCTTTTACGCTGTTTATCGCCCAATACGGAAAGTTCAGATAAGTATACTTTATCAAAGAGTTTGTATTCATTTTCCCATAAAGAACCTTTATATCCGACATTAGTTTTTTATCGGTTTCCTTAAGCATTTTAAAATAGTCGGTTGTTTCATTATTTACAAAATGACTTTCTGTTTCCGACAAAATTCCCTTTTTTACCATAGCATTTAAGTCGGCATTTGCTGAATAAGAATAGCAACCATATTTATACGGGATAAAATCGTATTCAGCTTTTACCTGACGTTGTGTAAACAAGAAAAGCAACTTTTGCAGGCTGATCTTATCTATCTTTCCTTCAAAAAGTTGTAATAAAGCCAATATGATTTTTCGTCTGTAAAACATAGAGCAAAGATAATGATTAAAAATTTTGCTGATTATATAAGCTTATAGATAAAAAATGAATTGTCAGGTATTTATAAACTCTTAATTTAAAAAACGTATAGAAAAGCAATGTGAATTATTACCAAACCGATAATCAATATTCCAGTGATGCAGATGACAGATTTGCTGAACGATTGCCAGTCCCAGACCGCTGCTGGTAGTTTCTGAAGATGAAACTGTAAACCGTTTAAATAGCTTTTCTTTGTTTAAAGCTGTATCGCCAGTATTGGATATGTTGAATCCGTTTTTAGTGAGAGAAATGGTGATCTGTCCGTTTTGAACATTATGTCTAATGGCATTGAGCAACAGATTATTGGCAAGTATCTCTATCAGTGCTTTATTACCTTTAACCATAACATGTTGGTCAATATTGGTTTGAATGCTGATATTTTTATTGTCAGCATGTTCTGCCACCTGTTCCAAACATTGATGGGCCAGTTGACTGATATCAATCGTTTGTTGATCCTCAAACTGATTATTTTCGATTTTTGCGAGCAGGAGCAGGTTTTTATTGATGCGTGTAATGCGCGTCAATGCCCTGTTTATTTCTTCGATAATCTGATACTGCCGGTCTGTAATGGTTTCTTTTTGCAGCAATACATCCAGCTTGTTCTTGATGATAGCCAGAGGTGTCTGTAATTCGTGCGAAGCATTTTCGGTAAACTCTTTCTGCATTCTGTAAACGGATATATTTTGCTCTATGAGCTTCCGTAATGCCTCGTTTAATTCTTCAAATTCAAGGATGTCAGACGGTTCAAATTCGATAGAGGTTTGATGGTTTAAATTGAATGTTTGCAGTCTGGATAATGTATCTCTGAAAGGCTTCCATAGTTTAACCGATAAATGTCTGTTTAAAATCCAAAAGCCAATCACCAGAACAAGAAAGAACAAAAGCGTTACAACAGCAATATATGCCATCGTTTCTTCACTTTCTTCAACATTGGTTTCTATTGTCAGGGTAAAGTCTTTACTGTTGATTTTGATGTTCGTTATCAATCCCCGGAAACGATCAACGGATTGTTTTTCTAAATATGGATTTTGTCTGCGGATAGTGTAAATGCTGTCCTTTTGCGATGTTTTAAAAACAGGTTCAATTCGGCCTACAGATTGAATTTCATTCCAGAATGCTATACTTTCTTCTAATTTCTCGTCACTGATTTGTTGCTCGTTGAACTCGTTTTCAATGCGTTGTGCTATCAGCTCGTTGTTTTCGTCCAGCTCTTTCTACCAAATCCAGTCCACCAAAAGGAAATAGGAGGGAACGCTTAATGCGAAAACAACAAAGGCAAAGATTGTAAGCGGCTTGAGAGATTTTTGTAATAAATTTTTCATATTCAGGACTGAGGATTGAAAATTTAAGGATCGAATATTGAGGATTGGAAATCATCCCTCAACCCTGATTTCTCACCCCTTTTTAAGTTTGTGTCGAGTTGCGTTTACTATTTTGGTAATTTCTTCTGCTTCTTGTCGCAACTTTTCTGTCTGTTGATGATTTGCAATTTCTGACTCTATAAGTATTTCTAACCAAAACAAGCTTTCATCAGCCTCTTCAACAACGATACATAATTTACTAAATCGTTCAGCTTCTGACCTTGCCCGGCAAACAGCTCTGTAATTTGCAGCAACAGAACTTGCAGAACGAAGTAATTGTTTTCCCACTACTCTTGCTTCATCTGTTTTAGGCAGAGAGCGGAATAAAGAAATAATGTCCAGACAAAACTTTTTCGTTCTGTTTTTGAATGCTGTTATTTTATCAATATTGTTATCCATAGTATCTTTTCAGACTAAAGTACGAAAAGAAGGGAGTGAAAATAGAATTGAGGAGGGATTGAATGATGAAATCAACCCTTGTTCCTCATTCCTCAACCCAACTCAATCTTCCCACTTATAACCTGTTCCATAAACAGTCTTTAAATATGGTTCACAGCCTGCTTCATGGAGCTTCTTTTTCAGATTTTTGATGTGAGCATACACAAAATCGTGGTTGTCCAGCATATCAGCAAAGTCACCTGAAAGATGTTCCGCCAATGTGCTTTTAGAAATTACCCTGTTTTTATTGCCGATAAAATAAAGCAATAAGTCAAACTCTTTTTTCGTCAGCGAGATTTCTGCATTATTTACAAAAACCGTTTTAGCCAGCAAGTCAATTTGCAATTCATTTTGCTGAATGACGTTTGCGTTTCCAAACTGTTTTCTCCGAATGACAGAATATATTCTTGCGGCCAGCTCTGCAAGATGAAATGGTTTGGTCAGATAATCATCAGCACCGATTTGTAAGCCTTTTATCTTATCGTCCAGGGCATTTTTTGCCGAAATAATAATGACGCCGTCTTGTTTGCCCTGTTGTTTCAGCTCTTCCAGAATCTGCATTCCATTGCCGTCAGGCAACATAATATCCAGAAGAATACAATCGTAATGATAGGTTTCAATTTTATCCAGTGCCTGACTATATGAAGATGCGAACTCACACAGATAGCTTTCTTCCGATAAGTATTCGGCTATACTTTGAGCAAGATCCGGTTCATCTTCTATGATCAGGATTTTCATCCGGTAAATTTACAACTTGAATTTTGAATAAATTTTGAAGTCGTTAAAACGGAAGGGAGAGGAGTTCTATTCAGTGATGACCTTTTTCCAGTATTGCGATGTAAAATAAAACATCGGAATATCAAAAATCTTTTTGCCTGTAAATAAAGATGATGAAAAACAAAAGAATCACAAATAAAAGAAAGATTCGGCTATCTGTGTGAAGATGGAGATAGACGTTCGGATGAGCTGACAGAATTCTGGCATAATTATTTGTTAATACCCCGGGAGCCGGTCATAATATATGATTGGCTCTTTTTTATTGGATGACTCACCAGATTATTCGCAGGGCAGAGAATTTCATTAGTAGTTATTGAATAAAATTTAATCATTTGATTAAAAATATTGATTAAGCCAAAATTAGCATTTATATTTGTCCTTGTAAAAGGAGATTCTGTTATGGCAGCTAAAAAGGACACAAGGGCATTAGATACAACAACTGAAGCAAAAATCAAAAATGCTGCCCGTACTGTGTTTCATAAAAAAGGATATGCTGCCACACGTACCAGAGATATAGCCGAAGAAGCAGATATAAATTTGGCATTGCTCAACTATTATTTCCGGAGCAAAGAAAAATTGTTCAGCATTATCATGACAGAAACTATTTCCGGTTTTGTACAAAGTATGGCGTTTGTCCTAAACGACGAAACAACCACTCTGGAAAAAAAAATAGAGCTGATTGCTTCCAATTATATTGATATGATTAGTATTGAACCGGAAATCCCGACTTTCATCATGAGTGAAATCCGTAATAATCCCGATGCATTGCTGGAAAAGCTGCCGGTAAAGAAGCTGCTGCACAATTCCATATTTATAAAGCAACATCAGCAGGCAGTAACCGAGGGCAAAATCACTGAACCACATCCATTGCAATTTCTTATGAATCTGCTCGGCCTGATAATATTTCCTTTCATCGCAAAGCCTTTACTGAAATCTATCGGAGATTTAAAAGACACGCAATTTGATGAGCTGATGATGCAACGCAAAAAGCAAATTCCAATCTGGGTAAAAGCAATGATGAAAACAGCATAATTTTTTTTTACCCGGCAATTAATCAAATGATTAAAACATGAAGTTAAATAAAATGATTAAACAAATGATTTTCACCATCAGCTGGCTGATAGGAGTAGGATATGCAAACGGGCAGTCTATATATCTTGACAGTTGTCTCGAAAAGGCCAGAAAGAATTTCCCGTTGATAAAGCAATATGAGCTGATAGAAAAATCCAAGGAATATTCTATCGACAATGCCAATAAAGGCTATC
This sequence comes from bacterium, assembly GCA_037189845.1. Taxonomy (GTDB): domain Bacteria; phylum Bacteroidota; class Bacteroidia; order Chitinophagales; family JADIYW01; genus JAMLHH01. Next base: position 409,560 of record JBBCIS010000008.1, on the reverse strand, counting down.
TGCCGCAGCTCAGCATTGCCGGGCAGCTGACCTATCAGTCTACTGTAACACAAGTACCTATTTCTTTGCCGAATGTAAATATTCCGACCATCAGCAAAGACCAGTACAAGCTATACGGTGAAGTAGCACAGCCTATTACGGATTTATTTGTGAATAAAGACCAGAAAAATCTGATAGAAGCGAATGCACAGGTTGAAATCCAAAAGGTAGAAGTAGAGCTCTATAAGCTGAGAGAACGGATTCTCCAGCTTTATTTTGGTATTTTGCTGATAGATGAGCAGCTGAGGCAAACAGCACTGCTCAAAAAAGATATACAGAGTGGAATTGACAAAATGAATGTCGCCATTCAGAACGGTATCTCTACGAAAAGCAGCCTCAATATGCTGAAAGCAGAATTGCTGAAAGCGGACCAGCGTACGATAGAGCTAAAAGCCACCCGGAAAGGATATACAGATATGTTGTCACATTTTATCGGCAGCACAGTGGATGAAAGCACTGTTTTGGTAAAACCTTCGCCACAGGTGATTTCCGGTACCATCAACCGTCCTGAATTAGAGCTGTATGAATTGCAGAAAAAAACATTTGACCTGCAGAGCAAGCTGGTGACAGCAAAAAATCTTCCTCGTTTCAGTGTGTTTCTACAAGGAGGTATTGGCAGGCCAGCACTAAATATGTTGAGCAATGATTTGCAGGGCTATTACATCGGCGGTGTACGGTTGAACTGGAATTTATCCGGGTTTTATACGTACAACAAAGAAAAGAAAATCCTTGCAGTCAATCAGAACTTTACAGATATCCAGCGGGAAACATTTCTGTTCAATACAAACCTGAATTTACAGCAGCAAAATTCGGAAATAAACAAAGTACAGGAGCTGATTGCAACTGACAGCGATATCATTTCGCTTCGTGAAAGTGTGAAGAATACAACGAAAATACAGCTGGAGAACGGAACAGCTACTACCAACGACTACCTCATTTCTGTGAATGCTGAAGACCAGGCGCGGCAAAATCTGATTTTGCACGAAATACAGCTTTTGATGGCTCAATACAACTATCAGGCGACTTCGGGGAATTGAGTCCGGAAAACAGACAATAAAAATGAATTAGAAATAGAAAATAACAACAATGAAGACGAATCTAAAAATGACTAAGAAAAAAGAAGAGATGCAGTTTTCTTTTTTCAGCTTTTCATTAAAAATCTTTGTGGCGACAGTCATACTGACAGCTTGCAAAAATACCGACGTCGCATTTGACGCATCGGGAAGTTTTGAGGCAGAAGAAACCATCATTTCCTCCGAAGCAACAGGAAGAATCATGCAGCTGGAAATCGAAGAAGGACAATTGCTGCAAGCGGGACAATTCATCGGTTATGTTGACAGCACACAATTGTATCTGAAGAAAAAACAATTAGAAGCACAAGCCAATGCTACTCTCATCAGAAGACCTGACATTTCAGCTCAGATTGCAGCTTTACAATCACAATTAGAAACTGCCCAAAAAGAAAAAATACGGCTGACCAATCTGGTAAGCGGAGATGCTGCTCCACAAAAACAATTAGACGATATGAATGCTCAGATTGATGTAATCAAAAAACAAATCGAAGCACAAAAATCATCTTTAAGTATCTCCACTGAAGGTATCAGCAAAGATGCTTTTTCCTTGACAACACAGATAAAACAGCTCAATGACCAGCTTGAAAAATGCAGGATTGTTAACCCGGTCAATGGAACAGTTCTGACCAAATACACCGAAGTCAACGAAATGACTGCAACAGGAAAGCCCATTTACAAAATTGCCGACTTGTCAGACATTATCCTACGGGCATACATCACAGGTAATCAACTGCCGCAAATTAAACTCAACCAGAAAGTAAAAGTACACACAGATGATGGAAATGGTGGCTACAAGGAAACGGAAGGAACAATCACCTATATCAATGACAAAGCGGAATTTACACCTAAAACAATTCAGACCAAAGACGAGCGTGCCAATATGGTGTACGCCATCAAAGTAAAAGTAAAAAATGACGGTACTTATAAAATAGGGATGTATGGGGAAATTTCATTCAATTGACAATGGAAAATGGAAAATGACTACTAATATTTTCACTCCCAATTCTCAATTATCAACTGTCAATTCTCAACTCATATGGTTGAATTACACAACATAGTAAAGACCTACAACAAAGGTGAAATCAAAGCCGTGAACGATGTTTCCTTTTCAGTGAACAAAGGGGAATTGTTCGGACTGATAGGAGCAGACGGGGCAGGTAAAACAAGCCTGTTTCGCATATTGACCACATTGTTGTTGCCCAATAGCGGTACAGCGTCCGTAAATGGTTTAGATATCGTAAAAGATTATCAGTCCATCCGCAAAAATATAGGTTACATGCCCGGCAAATTTTCTTTGTATCAGGATTTGACAGTAGAGGAGAACCTGAACTTCTTTGCTTCTGTTTTCGGAACTACTGTGGAGGAGAATTACGATTTGGTCAAAGATATTTATATACAGATAGAACCCTTTAAAGACCGTAGAGCAGGAAAGCTGTCAGGAGGTATGAAGCAAAAGCTGGCTTTGTGCTGCGCTTTGATTCATCGTCCAACCGTTCTGTTTTTAGATGAACCTACCACAGGAGTGGATACCGTTTCCCGGAAAGAATTTTGGGAAATGCTGAAACGCCTGAAACAACAGGGAATTACTATTCTGGTCTCTACGCCTTATATGGATGAAGCTACCCTTTGCGAACGCATTGCATTGATACAAAATGGAAAAATCTTATCCATAGATACACCCGATGAGATTATCAGACAGTTTCCCGACCATCTTTTTGCTATAAAATCAGGCAATATGAGCAAGCTTTTACATGATTTGAGAAACAACAGCCTGGTAAAAACCTGTTATGCTTTCGGTGAATTCCATCACATCACCTTTCGGAATGACAACGGGATATCACAAAATGAGCTGTTACAGGAATTACAGAATGCAGGACATCAGCATGTAGAATTTAAACCGATTACACCGGGCATTGAAGATTGCTTTATCAATCTGATGAACTGAAGGGGAAAAAAGAAACCAAACTCTTAGGATACTATTAAAAATCAGCGGGAAACAAAATAAGCTCCCGCAGATTTACGCAGAGGATGAAGAAAAATCAGCGGTCATCAGCGGAATTTGCGGGAAATAAAAAGTCAGATGCCCAATCAATAAAACCTATGTTCCGGTGTGGTTAAAAACAAAACAAACAAGAAAATATGACAAGCGAAGTAGTCATAAAAACAGATAAGCTCACCAAGCGTTTCGGAGATTTCATCGCTACCAATGAAATCACTTTTGAAGTATATGCAGGCGAGATTTTTGGCTTTCTGGGTGCCAACGGAGCAGGTAAAACTACTGCGATGAAAATGCTTTGCGGACTTTCTACACCCTCATCTGGAGATGCTACCATTGCGGGCTTTGACATTTACAGGCAGACCGAACAGATTAAGCAGAACATCGGTTATATGAGCCAGAAATTTTCATTGTACGAAGATTTGACCGTAACAGAAAATATCAGATTCTTTGGCGGAATATATGGCTTAAGCGATAAGCAGCTGAAAGAAAAAAGCAGTGAGCTGATTGAGACTTTGGGGATGAAAAATGAAGCAAAAAAGCTTGTAGCGTCCTTGCCTTTAGGATGGAAGCAAAAGCTGGCTTTTTCAGTAGCAGTACTGCACGAACCAAAAATTGTTTTTCTGGATGAACCAACAGGAGGAGTAGACCCTGTCACACGCAGACAGTTCTGGGATTTGATTTATTCGGCAGCTGATAGGGGTATTACCATTTTTGTAACGACCCACTATATGGATGAAGCGGAATACTGCAACCGGATTTCCATGATGGTAGACGGTGTCATAAAGGCATTGGATACCCCAGCAAATCTAAAGCAACAATATGCTGCAGCCTCTATGGACGAAGTATTTGTTGAGCTGGCGAGAGGGGCAAAACGGAATGAATAATGGAGAATTTGTAATCATTATCAACCCTCAATCTTCAACTAAAAAGAAAAGTATGATACAAGAAAAAACCTTCAGCTCCCCATTATTCACTTTCATTAGGAAAGAATTCTATCATGTATTCCGTGATCAGAAAACATTGTTGATGCTGTTCGGCCTGCCGATTGTACAGATTGTCTTATTTGGTTTTGCGGTAACCAATGAAATCAAAAATTCAAAAATAGTTATTTGTGATTATGCCAGAGATGAAGCTTCTCAGCAAATTATCCGTAAAATAGAAGCAAGCAGCAATTTTAATGTTGAGAAGATGCTCATCAGCCATCGGCAGATAGAGGAATCATTTAAAGAAGGTAACATCAAGCTGGCAATTATTTTTCCGGCTAATTTCAACAACGATTTACTGCATCTAAATAAAGCACAGGTACAGATTATTGCAGATGCTTCCGACCCTAATACCGCCAATACATTGACCTCTTATGCAACATCCATTATCATGGATTATCAGCAAGAAATGATCAAAAACAGCTCGGTTCCATTTCGTATAGTTCCTGAAATGCGGATGTTGTACAATCCCGAGCTGAAAGGTGCGACCAATTTTGTACCTGGAGTGATGGCATTGGTATTGCTGCTGGTGTGCGTATTGATGACAGCAGTGTCTATCGTAAAAGAAAAGGAGACAGGCACCATGGAAATCCTACTCGTCTCGCCTGTCAGCCCGTTTCTGGTGATCATATCCAAAGCAATTCCTTACCTGTTTTTGTCCCTGATTAATCTGACAGTCATCCTCGTGTTGAGCGTTACTCTGCTGGAAATGCCTATAAATGGCAGCCTTGGGCTACTGGTAGCAGAAAGCACATTGCTGATAGTATGCGCTTTGTCGCTCGGATTATTGATTTCCAATAATACAAAATCCCAACAGTCAGCGATGCTGATTTCAATGATGGGCATGCTGGTGCCTACCATGTTGTTCACAGGCTTTATGTTCCCAATCGAAAACATGCCGGTACCGCTTCAGATCATCACCAATATTTTCCCGTCCAAATGGTACTACATCATTGTCAAATCAGTCATGATAAAAGGCCTGGGATTTTCCGCAATATGGAAAGAAACACTTATCCTGTTTGGAATGACCTGCTTTTTGCTGCTGGTCAGCTTAAAAACCTTTAAAATCAGGCTCGCTTAAAAACGATGACCAATATTTTTTCATTCTCAACTCTCAACTTTCCATTCTCCATTAAAAAAAATCAAATGAACAATATAGTTTCCAATACATCATTTTCAATTGTCCATTCTCCATTTTAAATTAAATAGAAATGAGAACACTGAAATTTTTATTACAAAAGGAGTTCCGGCAAATCTTTCGCAATAAAGCATTGTTGCCGCTGATTTTTGTCGTCCCGATTATTCAGTTGCTCGTACTTCCATTAGCTGCTGATTACGAAGTAAAGAACATCAACATATCCATCGTAGACCACGACCATTCATCCAGTTCTCAAAAATTGATCTCAAAAATTACCGCTTCCGGATATTTTCAGCTGGCAGATTACGGCAATTCATTTCAAAGCGCACTCCATCAGGTAGAAGAAGATAAATCCGATTTGATTTTAGAAATACCACAAGGATTTGAAAAAAATCTGGTCCGTGAAAACAGTGAGCAATTGTTTATCGCTGTCAATGCCATCAACGGCGTAAAAGCAGGCCTGGGCGGAGCCTATCTCAATCAGATTATCTCAGCGTACAACAACGACATTCGTTTGCAGTGGATACAACCGGATAAATTCAATGCAGTCCCTGCCATTGAGGTTACATCTTCCAACTGGTTCAATCCTCATCTGAACTATCGCTTTTTCATGGTTCCCGGTATCTTGGTCGTCTTGGTGACGATGGTAGGAGCGTATATGTGCTCCCTGAATATCGTGAAAGAAAAAGAAGTCGGAACCATAGAGCAAATCAATGTAACACCAGTTAAAAAATACCAGTTCATTCTGGGCAAGCTCATTCCGTTCTGGTTCATCGGCATGTTTGTTTTCAGTGTCGGCTTATTTGTCGTCGCACGTTTTATTTATGGCATCGTTCCGGTCGGAAGCTTGCTTTTATTGTATGGTTATCTGGCCATTTATCTGGTGGCATTACTGGGCTTAGGCCTGCTGATTTCCACCTTTGCCGATACACAGCAGCAAGCCATGTCAGTGGCGTTTTTCTTTATCATGATTTTTATGCTGATGAGCGGATTATTTACCTCACTCGACGGGATGCCGCAATGGGCATACATCATAGCAAAGAGCAGCCCGGTGACCTACTTTATCGAAGTCGTGAGAATGATAGTGCTGAAAGGAAGCGGCTTCGCTCACATTAAAAAACACTTCCTGATCATGATAGGATTTGCAGTCATTTTGAATAGTCTGGCAATTTGGAATTATAAGAAGACGAGTTGAAAGAGATTGCAGGATATATAAGAGAGGAACTTCAGTATAATGAGTTGAACAATCTATAGCTTTTCAGCAATCAGATATATAATGCCAATAATGATGAGCGTCAGAATTATCAAAACTCCAATAACATTGATAATCGATTTAAAAATGCGTTTTCTTTTGCTATCCTGAGGCTGATTGGATGGCAAATTTGCTCCTATATCTCCAATAGTTTCTATTAAATCTCCGATGTCCATATCGTTGTTGAATATAATGCTTTATGCTACTAGTTGAGTTTTCAATGTTGACTTTTACAACATAGTTGAAAAGTATTATGTAAACATGGCATTATAAAGAATTATCTTAGGATTGTTGTGTGAAATTACATCTCATATATTAAATATGACAGGAGTTGAATTTGAAAAATTAATGAAACCTTTTTTTGAAAACATTTTTAAAGAAATGGGATATCACGTATTTGAGGTCAGAAATCAGGGTTCAGGAATTCAGAATGGTTTTGATATTAAAATAGATTTCAATGACCGTAATCATCAAAGAAGACTTTTTTTTATCGAGTGTAAGTACTATACAACACGTTTAGAATGGAGTAAAATTCTGCTTAAGCAGGTGGAACTAAAAGTTTCTAATTATAATGTTGACGCTTTTTTATTGCTGTCGCCATTTGTTGATTTGACAAACTCTAAAGATGAATTACAAGGAAATATAGTTGATAATTATTTAAATTTCCCTGTAGAATTTTTAACTCCTAATAAAGGTATTAGAGAAATATTAGCATTGAGCCCATTGACTTATAAACGAATTTACAATGAAGATTGTCCTTATGAGTTCGATAGAAATTTACATTTAAAGAAGTTTAAAGAATTTATAGAACACTTACTTAATTATAAATCACTTCCACCTAAAAAACAATATCCCATACCAGTCGATTATATACATAGAAAAGTAAAAGCAGTATATTCTCATGGGGCAATTAGTTCTCCAGTATATCTTACAGAACTAATAAAACAACACGTTTCTGAGGTCGAAAAAAAGAACAAAAGGATTGTTGTTTTAGGTGTAGCTGGATTGGGAAAGAGTGTAGAGTTAGATTATTTAGCGTACTATTTCTCTAATTATTCTGAAAACATAAATCTGTTTCCTGTCAAAATCCGATTAAATACCATTACAGATGGTAGTATTGAAGAACTATTACTGATAGAGGAGCCAGATTTTGAAAAAATACCTGAAGAGCAACTTTTGGTAATAATGGATGGATTGGATGAAATACATGAGCAAAGTATTGATAAGGTATCTTCTAAAATTGTCAATTTTTCGAAAAAACACTCAAAGTCAGCTATAGTAGTTTCAAGTAGAAATAACTTCTATATAACTGAGAACAAAAATCAACCTGCAAAATTAGATGGATTTCAAAGCTATGATATAGAATCGTTGGATGATTATTCCATTTATAGTTACATGAAAGAAAAAGTGGGAGAGAAGCGAGTTGAAGTGTTGATTGATAAATTAAGACAGAATAGGTATTACGATTTACTTTCATCACCATTTATGCTAATTAACGTTGTAGCATACTATATGGAGAAAGGTACAATTCCTGAATCTCAAAGCGAATTTTACGAGCACCTGATTCCTCTAAAGATTGATAATGATTCTAAAAAATATGTAAATTCCGGAGTTTCACTGAAGGAAACTACATGGAATATTAAACGTCGAATACAGCAATTAGCTGTAATTACAATCTGCTTAGGTAGAAATTATATAGAGGAAGAGGAAGTACAACGCACAATTTCTGACGATGGTTTGTATGAAAAAATAAAGAGAGCGTTTTTATTCAATAGAACTAATGGCTCAGATATTTGGGAATTTGAACACAATAATTTTAAAGAGTTTTTAGCAGCTAAGTATTTATCAGAATTAGATTTTGAAAAAGTAATCAAATTAATCTCCTTTACAGAAATTCATAGAGTAAAACCAATCTGGTTCAATACACTTTTGTTTTTATTTAGTATCCTAAAAAAAGACTCTGGTTTTTTTCTACAGCTAAAAAACTGGGTAATCGCAAATGAGCCTGATATCTTAATCAGATGTGAAAAAGATAAACTAAGCCTTGAAGTTAGAGAAGAATTATTTCTTCAGATAATTGCTGAGTTTGAAGAAGCACAAACTATTATTCGGAGTCCCAAATTTAATAAACAAAGTCTGGTTTTATTTGTACAGGATAGTGAGAAATTGATTGAAATTCTCTTAGGAAAAATTAGTTCTATTGAAAATGAATTATTTACATCTGAAATACTGGAGATACTACCTTATTTTACTCACATAAATAAGTTTAAGGAAGAAATAAAGTCAGTTTTATTAGACGAAATATGTAATACTCAAATCGATGAAAGAGCAAAGTATAATTTATTGAATTGTCTTTCCAAATTAAATATTTCAGATGAGGAAATTACACGAAGTATACTAAAACACAACGATTTGACTTCAAGTATCTATATCAGAGTCGGTTTTTATAAATATCTTGAAAAATCCATCTTTATTGATGATTATGTATGGTTACTTAAAGATGGAGTTGAATTAATCAATCACAAAGACACCTCATTATATGACAATATTTATCAAGAAGAAAAAAGTTTAATAGAATTATTGTTTGAAAAGATTCAAACCTCAAATTCTGTAAAATATTTGATTCAACATATACTCAATGAAAAACTGAATTATAACAAAATTGATGGCTTTTTTTCTGAATTCATAAAAATTGTATTAAATCTTGCAACGAAACAATATAATAAAGGAGAAGAGATATTTTTTGAGTTAGTACTGGAATTATTGGAAAAAATACACACAGAATATAGACGGTTAAATTATGAATTAAAAACTTTTTTTGTTGAGACGAATACAGAATTTAAAGCCTTCAAAATTTTACATAAGCGATATATATTAAAAAAGCGAACACCATTAGGTATAGTCTGTAATGAAGATGCTGTAGCTTTTTTAGTTAAAGAAATTAAGCATGCTAGAATCAGTGAGGAGAAAATATTACTGTTACGTTCTACCATTTCATGGGATGCTTCCTCTGACATATTTAACTTATTACAATCGGAATTATTGAAAATTGATAAAGAAAAATATTACTTATACACAGAAAGCAATGAGGATTTACAAAAGAGACAAAAACAAAGAGATATAGAACTTCTTTTAGATAAAAAGATTTTTTTAGCAGAGGTCGAAAATGTGTTCAAATCAGAAAGTAATAATAATGAATTGACATTTAAACAAGTGTATGATGCAAATAAGGATTGTTTTAATAATAATAAAATGAACAACCAGATAGTAGCTAATACCATAGGGTTGTTTGTAAAAGAGAAGAAAAATGTTCGTTTGTCTCAAATCATTGACTTTGTCAATACCCCGAAAAGATGGGAATGGTTTGTATTACATAGATTGATTCAATTTGATACAGAAAGTAAAATTTTTGAATTTGATGAAGCGTCTAACAATTTTCTAGAAAAGTGGGTGCTTAATAATATTGACAAGGCAAACTTTAAAACTGGAATAAGCATTAAAAACGGTAATCATTATTACAATTATTTAGAAACATATTTATCCTATTTTATTCAAAGATTAGATATTGATTTGCCAGAACATGTATTATTTGAATTAATACATGTTGATTACTTTTTACCTCAAAAAATTAATGTAAAATATCGTACATATGATTTCTTAGTGAATAAGTTAGGAGAGGAAAAACTAAAAAATTATGTTCTAGAGAATTTACTGACTCTCGAATTATTACCTGTAGTTAAACTAACACATTTCGAGTTTGCTTATAAATTAAATCTTTATGAATCAACTCCGTACATTTTCAATGAGCTTTTGAAAGTAAAAGAATATCAAGAACATGAACAGCGAAGATTAGTTGTTCATTTTATCGAGTTGGGTGGTGATAAGAATAAATTAGTTGATATAATTGATATTTTTTCAGAGGATGTTCAATTGTTCATTGTAGGTAATTTAATTAACCAAGATTATGGCATAGTGAAAGGTTTTATCCAGAAGAAAATAGAAGTTGATAGAAATGAAACGTACCTGATATTGTTGACAAGAAATTATATTAATGATGGATTTTCATATTTGAAAGAATGGATTTTAAGCAATAAAAAATTACCAGAGAATCACATTGATTATAATTCTTTAGACAATGAGTATTTGCCAGGGTTAATCGAAATTTTTGATGATAGTATGGTCAATGATTATGGAAGTGGCGAATGGATTAATCGTAGTCAGTTATTATCACCAATGATTGAATTAGCAAGTAACAATGAACAAGATTTTTATACTTTAAGTGACCAATTTAGAATTTGGTTAAAGCAAATATCCTTACATGAAACATCTCAACGATAACATTAGGTATCTTGAGAATAAATATTATTCTAAAAAACAACAATCCATTTCCTTTTTAGAAGCATTAGATTGGACTCGAAAATTTAGTATGTAGCTTAAAACAACTCCGGATTTTGAGTAATCTTATGATAGCCTTCTTGTAAACTACCAATTCTGAATTGATTCACAATTTCATGAGCTATCCTTGTAGGTTCAGGAATACGGTATCTGCCTGTACATCTGTGAATAACAGCCAGAGCCTGTGATACATCTAATCCATATCCGGGAGAAATATATACAGCTTGAATGCGCTCTTTGGTACGGAGCGCATAGCCTGAAATCTCATGATGACCATATACGGGACTCTCAGAAAATTTCTGCAGACCGGGTTCTTCATATTTTCCGAAAAGCAAATTCTTTGCACACCCGATGGTGAGATGTCGGGTCAGCACCCCAAAATGTGAGGCAATACCCATTTTTCTCGGATGTAAAATACCTTGTCCGTCCAGTACCAGAATATCAGGCTTGTCCGGAATCATTTCCCACGCCTTTAGTAAGCTGGGGATTTCTCTGAAGCCTAAAAATCCCGGGATATAAGGAAAATCACTGCTTCCATGTGCCAACGCATATCCCTGTAAGGTCATATTCGGAAAACTCAGCAGAACAATAGCCGCAAAAAACTGGTTGCTGCCTTTGTTGAAAGAAATATCTGCTCCACCGATGGTCTTAAAATTCTGTTCTTTCGCCAGGTCAAAACGCAGCTGAGTGCTCAGCTCATTCTGTATAGCTGTCGCCTGGGCAAGTGTCAGGTTATTATAATTAATCATTGAATAGATCTAATTGGCGGTTTTGAGGAGGCTTAGCTTTGCCAAATACGGTTCTGCCGCCATATTTCCAGGAATTGGCTCTTTCATGAGCGATTAATTCGTCAAAGCTTCCATCAGGTACAAAATCTTCTGCCAGCCTTGCCGTCACCTTCGAAAGAGACTGTATTGCCTGTATTTTATCCCGCTGTCCGAGCTTCGATTTTTGTATCGCCTGCTGTAAAGTGTCTATCGTCTCATCATAAACTCTGGTGGGAACAGGGAAGGGGTGGCCGTCTTTTCCGCCATGAGCAAAAGAAAAGCGTGCAGGGTCTTTAAATTGTGCCGGCTGTCCGTAAATCACCTCACTGACCAAAGCCAGTGATTGCAAAGTTCTCGGTCCCAAGCCTTCCAACAGCAGCAACTCTTCAAAATTGCTCACATTCTTTTCCTGTGCCAGCCATAAAACAGCTCCCAAACGCTTTATATCCACATCTTTTGCCTTGACATCATGGTGTCCGGGCATGACCAGATGCCTGATTTTAGCAATCTCATACAGCATTTTATCCGGATTCTCCGCAGTGACCTCCAGCATAGCCGTCTTCAGAGGCTGCGCCATCTTATCAGTAAGGTTGAGGATATTACCCTGATTTTCTCCGTAAATGCTCGTATGCGGCTCTTCTGTGAACGATTTCACGGTAGGGGAGTGCCAATGGTAACGACGGGCGGTAGAGCTGGTGTCGCTCATCCCTTGCTGTATGACTGTCCATTGACCTTCGTTACTGACAATAAAGTGATGCTGATACAATTGAAATCCATCCTGAACCGCTGCATTATCAACTTTTGCGCTCAACTTGCTGATTCTGACCAGTTCTGTTGCGGCTAAACCATTGATTTCAGCAAACCGTAATATCTCATTGGGTGTATTTCTTGATTGTTTGCCTTTGCCACCGCAGATAAAAATTCCAAATTCCTTAGCCTGCGGATTGATGCTTCTTTTCAAAGCACCCATGACAGAAGTGGTGATACCTGAAGAATGCCAGTCCATACCCATGACTGCCCCTAAGCTCTGGAACCAGAAAGGGTCGCTTAACTTAGACAGTAAGACACTTTTACCCTGATCAGCAAGTATTTCCTCTACAATAGCTTTCCCTAATTTAGCCATGCGATCAGCCAGCCATGGTGGAACATGGCCATAATGTAATGGTAAATCTGCGCTGCCTGACCTTTTCATGGATAACACTAAAATTAGTAATTAACCTGCAGACCGTTACTGAAAATAAATATTTTAACTTTCAAAGAAAGTCTGTTTAGAACATTAAAGTATCTTTAGGCTCAATAAGACAATTTTTTTTCAAAAAGATTTGTTTTATTTTTTTTTCAAATTATCGAGCTTCCCTTATTTTTTATAATTACGATATTGAAAAATATATAATTGGTATTTTCTTTAGCAAGCCCAAATATTGTATATTGTTATTTTAATATTTTTTATACAAAATCTATCTTTATTAACCATTTATTTTTAACTCGGAAATGAATAGATCCAAGATAGAGGAAAACCAAAATCGTTCTGCTTTTGTTAAAGCACTCGTTCAAAACACAAATGCTAATAATGATAGATTATTAGAGAATAATAAAATTCCGAAGAAAATTGTACAATTTTGGGATAATCTTGAAGGATTACCTGAAGATGTAAACGACTGTATTCAAAGTTGGCAACAACTCGAAGCCTTAGGTTATGAAAGATTACTTTTTGATAGTAAAAAATCAGGAGAATTTATTCTCGAAAAATTAGGTCAGAGATATAAAAGCGCTTACGATAAATGTTATCATCCCGCAATGCAATCTGACTTTTTTCGTCTATGTTATATTTTTATTGAAGGAGGTTGTTATATAGATGCAGATGATGTTTATTATGGTGCAGATATTGATCATCTCTTTGATGATGGAAGATTAAAAATTCAGCCACTATGTTATGACATTTCTACACATTCTATGGTTTCTCCATCAGTTTTTACCAAGTTTGGAGCAAATTCGGAAAGTTGGATTTTCTATTTCAATAATAATCCTCTTATTGCTAAAAGTAGGCATCCTATAATTGAGCAAGCCCTTTCTCTTGCTATCTCATTATTAGAAACAGATACAATTGATAGTTTACCTGAGATACAATCTACAACTGGTCCAGGTAACCTTACGAAATCAGTAATTGATACCATAGCTGAAACGAATACAAAGGAACAGTTAATTTTAGTATTAACGGATTGGGAGGATATTGCTGAAAGTAAGTGGCCCTTGAGCTATAGAAATGATGCGAGAAATTGGCGTTTGTCAAATGGTCAAAATTTTAAAGGAATCAATTGAATTACTATTTATGAGGAAAAAATCCAATTGGTCCTCGCCTTTAAAATATTTGTTTCGTACGGGACTAAAATATAGACGATTACTCCCCAATAAAAAATGTCAAGCATTTGGGGCTAAAAATAATAACTCAAGCTTCCTAATTAGCCATATTTATGTGATTAATTTGAAGCGTCAACCTTCCCGCTGGAAAGAGATTGATGCAGAATTAAAGCAAATACTAGACGTCTCAGGAGCTAAGCTCAATAGCTTGGTAGAACGCTATAATGCTATAGATGCAAAGGATTTTTTAAAAGATCCTATTAAGAATAATGATTTAGATCCAAATTATACACTTGAAGATCAACTTTTCGTAGAGCCTCAACCTCTTGCGATGCCAACTCATTTGGATCTTCATTCCCAAATCCGAATGAGCAGACCTGAGATAGCTGTTGCATATTCACACATAGCATTATGGAAAAGTATAGCTTCTAACAATAATGAATATGCTCTTATTTTGGAAGATGATATTTGGTTTAAACCAGGTTTTACTAAAGAACTCAATAATGCTTGGTCAGAAATAAAAGAAAATGGACAAAGTAAATTTGATATACTTTATTTATCCTTTGAGGAGGTAAAGAACGGAGCTCCAAAAACTTTTATATCCAATAAAGTATTTCGTCCAGTCCGTGGTTTATGGAATCTCTCAGGTTATGTCATTTCAAAACAGGGGGCAGAAAAACTTCTTGAACTTCTTCCGTGTAAAGGACCAATAGATTTATGGATAAATCATAAATTTAAATTTTTGAATGTTCTCGCTACACATAAGTCTATAATCAGTCAAAGACTTGATTTAGTCTCTACCAATTCTTATTCAATATTGCCCACACTTACCAAAATTGGAGCTATTACAAGTGAAGGAGCAGCGTTATTTCACAATACTCCAAGAGAATTTCCAGTATTTGCATTTGGTCCGAAAGATTCGGGGCTTACATCTCTTGCAATGGCATTGTCAATGCTTGGTTATCGATGTTGTAGCGATTTGGAAACCATACCAAAAGTAGAATTTGATAATCTTATAGCAGGAAAGAATCAACAGCTTTTCAACGCTTACGTTAATATTAATATCTTAAAACAACATATCGGCGACTTAAAGAAGTCTTATCCCAATGCTAAATTTATTTTTACATTAAATAGAAACGAATTGATGAACGAAAGTTATTTAGGATTAATTGAAAATCTTGATAAAAATAATTTTTTAGTTTTAAATTCAACAGATTTACATAAATGGCAGATTATATGTCAATTTCTCAGAACTGCACCTCCAGATTATCCTTTTCCAGATTTAACAGATAAAGGAATTAGAAGATTTAAAACTCAACAAGAGGAAAACAATAAAATTGTAGAGTTAGGAAAACTAAAGCACGACTCTTCTCCATGGGTGGTAGAAGTTGATCGTCAATGGAGAGGGATTGATATAATTTGTGATGACAGAGGATTAGAGGGGAATTATACAATAAGAAAAGAAAATTTCAGGGTTTTAGATAATGGATTTTGGACACCTAGGAATGATACTTTTACTGATAATCTCGCATTATTTAGAGAGGAAAATATAGAGCTTCATTTAAAAGAAGGTCTTACGTTAGTTGTCAAAAAAAACAATCTTGGTGTTAGAAAGTATAGTGCGGGAGCTATAACGAGTAACCGTCAATATTTGTACGGTAGATTTGAAGCTGTCTTGAAAGCATCTAATGTACCCGGAGTTATAACAGGTTTCTTTTTGCATAGAGACTCTCCTCGTCAAGAGATTGATATTGAGATTTCTGGTAAAGATACTAATCGTCTACTGGTGAATGTCTTTTACAATCCTGGTGATGAAGGTGATAAATTTGATTATGGTTATCGAGGCACACCGACTTATATTGACCTTGGTTTTGATGCGTCAAAATCCTTTCATAAATATACGATTGAATGGGATGAATTTGAGATACGGTGGTTCGTAGATGATTACTTAGTGCACAAACGTGTGGAATGGAATCCAACACCTATTCCGCATCTTCCAATGTCACTTCATTTAAATATTTGGCCATGTCGGTCAAAAGAACTTGCTGGAACACTCTCTGACCGATCACTTCCTACTGTGACTATTTTTAAAAATGTAATAATTAACGCAAAACAATTATAAAATATGAATATACTTTCATTTAACCCTGGACATGATGGTTCGATTGCATATCTGAAAAATAATAGACTAATATTTTCAATTGAAGCAGAAAAAAATTCAAATTATCGATATTCTCCAATATCTAGCCATGATGTATTTCGTACTTTAAGCGAAATGAATGAAATTCCTGACGTTATTTGCACGGGAGGTTGGTGGCCCCGAGAGGAGCCGATAATAGGATTCTCTCAGCATGTAGGATATCGTGGTATTGAAAAAAGCAGTATTACAATACGGAAACAACAAATGTTGGGAAAAGAAGTGCATTTTTTCTCATCTTCACACGAGAGATCACATTTGCTTTCTGCTTTTGGCATGTCAAACTTACCTAAAGGAAGTCCTTTCTATGCTTTAATATGGGAAGGAGCAATAGGTACCTTTTATGAAGTTGACTCAGCATTGAATATCAAACTTATTGCAGATGTATTGAATGAACCAGGAAATCGATATACTTCAATATATGGTTTGGCTGATCCAAGTTTTCCAAAAAATGCACCTTTTTCTAGGTTTTCTGATGCAGGTAAATTAATGGCTTTATCTTCTTTTTCAAAACGAAGTATTCCTACAATAGATGAAGAAAAATTAATGAATTTTCTATTAGATTCTTCACATGTTCAACTAAGCTTATATGATGATCTTGAAAATTCACCATATTATAATGTTGGAGTTGATGATAACGAATTCAGAAATTTTGCAGGTATTTTTAGTGATAGAATTTTTGATATTTTTTATCAGTTTGCAAAAGCTAACTTGAAAAAAAAATTACCTCTTGTTATTGCTGGAGGTTGTGGATTAAATTGTGACTGGAATAGCAAATGGAAGCAAACAGGGCTTTTTTCTGAGATATTTGTACCTCCAGTAGCGAATGATTCAGGTTCTGCGATCGGAACTGCGATAGATGCTCAATTCTATTTTACCGGCAACCCAAAAATTGATTGGGATGTGTACTCAGGTCAGCACTTTGATGTTGATTGCAATATAAATTTAGATGAGTATGATATTCTTGAGGCTACTAATGAAAAAGTAGCCAAGATGTTAGCTGATGATATGATTTTAGCTTGGATTAATGGCAAATATGAAATAGGACCTAGAGCCTTAGGTAATCGTTCAATTATTGCAGCACCTTTTAATGAGAGTACGAAGACAAGATTGAATGAGATTAAGCAACGTGAACAATTTAGACCAATTGCTCCAGTCTGTTTAGAAGAAGATGCCGCTAAATGGTTTGGATGTGAAAATCCAAGCCCATATATGCTTTATACCTATATCGCCAATACTGATGCATTAGCCGCAGTTACTCATGTTAATAAAACAGCACGGATCCAAACAGTTTCATCTTTATCAAATCAAAATCTATATAACCTGCTTGAGGCTTTTAAGAAGCTCACAGGTTATGGAGTTTTATGTAATACATCGTTAAATTTTAATGGTAGAGGGTTTATAAACAAGCTTGACGACCTTTCATTATATACCATTCAGCATAAGTTAGATGGTTTTGTAGTAAATGGAAAAATCTACGCTTTAAAGTCTTCAAAATATTATCAAAATCATTTGAAAAAATATGGAATTAAATACTCAGAATGTGTGTCTAACCTAACATTATAGGAAAACACTTCTGTGAGTTAATCAACCAACTCTATTTTGTCCTATAATGTATATTATGTTAAATAAATAAATTGATAATAAAGAAATTAGTGAAATTCATGATGAACAGGATAATAAAAAAACAACCCCGACATTTCTGCCGGGTATATATAATTCTTGCTGTTTGTTGAGCAAAATCTGCTAATTATCACAATTTGCAAATTTGCTCATTTATAACTACAAACTATCAATCGCTGATAATAATCTGTCAATTGCTGCTTTGTTGACATTACCGCCCATGATGCCGATGCGCCATAGTTTACCGGCCATAGCACCCAATCCGGCACCAACTTCAATATTGAATTCTGAACGCAATTTTGTACGGCCGGCAGCATCGTCCAGACCTTCAGGTAATAATATTGTATTTAACTGTGGTAATCTGGAAGATTTGTCTACGAAAAATTTCCAGCCGCGTTTTTCCATTTCCTGAGCAAAATACTCATGAATATCCTGATGTTGTGACCAGAGCACTTCTTTACTCACAGACTTGATATGTCTCAGTGCTGCGAGAATTCCGTAATATTGTTGCGAAGGTGCTGTATGATGATACGGACGTTTAGGCGCTATCTGCCAGTAAGCATCATACACACAAATATCCTGAAACCAGGAACTTACGGGCGTATTCCGATCAGATACTTTAGCAAAAGCAGCCTCGCTGAATGTCACCGGAGACATGCCCGGCACACTTCCTACGCCTTTCTGGCTACAGGAATACACTGCATCTATTCCCCACGCATCTACTTGCAGAGGTATCGCACCCAAAGCCGTTACTGCATCAACAATCACCAGAGCACCATGCTTTTTAGCTACTTTAGTAATGGCTTCCACGTCATTTCTGACACCTGTAGAAGTTTCTGCATGTACTACTGTGAGGATTTTTGCATCCGGATGTGCCTCAAAAGCAGCTTCCACATCTGCCGGAGAAAGAGCTTTGCCCCACTCGCCTTTTACAGAAATGATTTGTGCGCCGAATCTTCTCGCATTCTCATGCATACGATCACCAAAAAATCCATTGTGGCAAACGATGACTTCATCTCCCGGCTCTACCAGATTGACAAAGCATGTTTCCATTCCCAATGAGCCTGGTCCTGAAACCACATATGTATGCGGACTGGATGTTCCGAAAAGATATTGTAAATGTGATTTGATCTCGTCCATAACCTCAAAAAAGTATGGATCCAAGTGTCCTAAAGTCGGTTCAGACATAGCCTGTAAAACTCCTGGAAACGAATTAGATGGACCTGGTCCTAAAAGTAACACTTCCGGTGTTTTTACTGGTGATGATGGTGTCATGATGTTTTTATTAGTATTGAGTATATAGTATTGGGTATCGGGACAACAAAATGCCGGATACTGAATTGTTAGTTCTATAAATGGCTTGAAATAAACTAATATTTAGAGGCTAACAATTTATCCAAGAATGCTTTGAACTTCTTCAATTTCATAAAATCCTTTCAGGTGTTCGCGTACTCTTTCTTCCAGAAATCCGGTTTTATTCATCTGATTCAGAATATCTTCAGCGATATTGATAGATTCTCTTACAACCTTATCTTCTGTGATCAACAAACCATCAAATAAAACTTTAATTGGTTGATTTCCATAAGTTTCGTAGAAGTGATTTAAAGCAAAACCTGTAATATGTCTGAACGCTTTGGCATTCTTTACTTCCAGTGCTACTGCTGAAACCAGGTCAGAATTCGTATCTTTTCCGCTTGATGAGTATTTTTTTGCTTTTTCTGCCAGCTCTTTAAAATTGAGCGTATCCAGCTTATTCCAGATCTTGTCGGCAGTTTTTCTGATATTCTCATCTGTTAATCGGGCCTGAATGATTTTCTCACTGTCTCTTAGTGTTTTATTGATGTTATCAGAAAGGAATTTTTTGACATTTTTGTCGATAGTATCTTCCATTCCGGAAAGAGCTGCACCAAGGATTCCCTTTCCTACGCTGAATAATCCACCCAGTCCTTTATCACTGCTGCTGCCACCGCCCATCGGAGATTGCTGCATAAAAGATTTGATGCTGTTGTAGAGGATTTCAGAGAGCATTTCTCCGTAAGCCTTATTCGAGGTCAGCCTGCGTACCAGCTCATTTCTGAATTCTCTTTGTTCTACTATTTTAGTGACAATTCTGTCCCAGGTGCTTTTAGTAATAAGATCATCGATTTCTATATCTTCTTTAGCAATATCATCCAGAATTGCTTTGACCAGGGATTCTACATAATCTTTGGTGGATTGAGTGATCTCATATTCCTCAATGAGTCTTTCTCCGAATGCTTTGACTCTTTCCTGAGAGAAAATATCTGACAGATTTTGCTGAGCCACCCAGTTGTAGACGATCCGGGACTCCTCTCCTATGGTTTTTGAAATCTGATATCCTGAAAGTTTTTGTACGGTATATGCTACATGAGCATCTAATAGCTTTTGCGCTGTAGGGTTCATTTTAATAACGATTGTATGGCAAAATAGAAAATCTTCCTGAGTTTAAGAAAGTTACCTTTCAATATATCTGTATCTATAGAAAATGTTGTCATGATTTCATTTAAATTGCATGCTTTAAATATTCATCCTTTATGTATTGTTATATAAAAATCCCGGTACTTGCGACACTACTGTTCACTTTTCAATTGATAAATGCTCAAAATACAGTCGTATTAAAACACTGTGGATGTACGGACACTTTTGAAAAAACAGAACCCACTTTGAATGGCTCATATCAAAGAATTTGCAACAAAAAACTAATAGAACAAGGGAGATTTATTGACGGCAAAAAAGATGGCGTCTGGAAGACATGGAGTAAAAAGGGAAATCCTGCCCGGGAGTTCAACTATTCCAATGGTGTATTGCATGGGAATGTCAGAATATTTTATCCTGCTACCGGAAAGAAAAAATTGGAAGGAACTTTTGTCAACGGGAAAAAGAGTGGCGTCTGGAATTATTACAATGATAAAAATGCGCTCATTAAAACCGGGAAATATGAAAATGGTGTTCCTTCAGGGATATGGAAAGTATATGACTGGAATGGTAAAAAAGAGCTTTTTGTCTATGATTTTGATAATAAGAAATATCTGAAACAGTCCGCTCCCACTCAATATTTTGCAAAAACAGCTATCCTTCAAAATGACAATACAGAAGAATGGTATATACTGAACCGCACTGAGCAGGAAAATACAGCTTCTCTCACTCCGATGGAAGGCTATATTCTTGCCAATGACTTTTATATCAATCTGGTAGAAATTCCTGTAGACGTCTGGGAAACATACCTTCAGCATGATTTAATCACCACAATTAATATTCAAAATAATGAAATCAGCAGCATTCAAATGATAAAAGATGAGGATTTTAAAGATTTAATTCAACCATCTCTGACATTATTTGCAATTACCAATGATGCGGATAAACTGTCAAAAGTGAAACATTCAAAAGAAACGTTTCAGCTGTTAGAGTATAAAGTAGCAGAAGCATTGTGGTTGATGGGTCCCTGGATTGGTGAAGATGGATCGATTCGGGTAGGCATGCCTTATGTCGTCAATCAGTTCAGCAATTTTCCCGGAAATAAAAAATAACACTCATGTACAGAAATAAAATCTTTATTGCAATCATCGTAGCAGCACTCTATGCAATAGGACTAAGAATTGTATTTGGAGTCGACTCATGGGAGAAGCTTTATAGTGTCATGTCTGTGACGTTTCTATTTTTAGGACCTGCAATTGTCGGAGCTATAGCCATATATTTTTCTCCTGAAGAAAATGTAAAAAATAAGATTTACAGATATTTTGTTCCTTGGGTTCCGGTCATTCTTTTTATGATCTTTACGTTGTTTTTTGCATGGGAAGGTTGGGCATGCTGGATCATGGCTTTACCTCTTTTTTTAGGAATTTCTTCATTGGGAGGTGCATTAGGTGCATATCTCAAGTTCAGAAAAAAGAAAAATAATCGGCTGTATAT
Organism: bacterium; assembly: GCA_037189845.1. Classification (GTDB taxonomy): domain Bacteria; phylum Bacteroidota; class Bacteroidia; order Chitinophagales; family JADIYW01; genus JAMLHH01. The sequence continues at coordinate 387,809 of JBBCIS010000008.1, read as the reverse complement.
TTCATTGCTGATGTTTGCGCCGCTTGTAATTTCACCCATAGAACAAGCTATCGGATCTATTCCGGGATCTTACAAAGCATATACATTTATTGATATACAATCAGATGCAACAACAATCTGGAATAATGTCACCAGAGTAAAAGAAATTCCTGCTAAAGAAGATAGCGGCTGGCTCAATAAATTCCTTGGTTTTCCAAGACCACTCAGCGCAGAATTGGATACACTGGCTGTAGGCGGATACAGAGAAGCGATTTTTACAAATGGATTGATCTTTCAAGAAACTGTTACAGAATATCAAGACAAGCAGAAAATGGTATTTACCATTAAAGCATATCCGCATGAAATACCTTCAACGACTCTGGACGAACATGTAGTCATCGGCGGACAATTTTTTGATGTATTGAATGGGACGTATGAACTGGAAAGACTCAACGAATCTGCTTACAGATTGCATTTATACAGCAATTTCAAGCTGAAAACTACATTTAATTTCTATGCGAGCTGGTGGGCTACCTGGATCATGAAAGACATACAAAACAATATTTTGAAAGTCCAGAAAGAGCGTTCGGAACACAGGATGTAACAGCTAAATTTATCACCCTAAGCAGCAATCAGAACGAAAGTTTTACAATTGGAATGAAGCAGGAATAAACTTCTCAGCGAATCAGAAATTAAGAGACCTTCTGAAAATAAAGTAGGCAAGTTACTCACATCGCACCGCTCAACCAATTACCCTTGCTGCCTTCCGACCCTGGGGGATTCATCAGGAGCTGGTCGTATAAGACTTGCCCGGCGCAAAGGTAGTCATTCTTTTTTCTTTTCCAAGTACTATCAGGAGAAAATATCCTGTCTACTATCAATTCGTATAGATGCGATACTGGTTTCTTCTATTAGAATAACATAGTAAAGCTTCTGTCGATAACCCATAAAATTTATAAAAACCACTTCATTTTCAGGTGTTTTTTGAGTTGAATACATTAATTTCATTACCCAGAAATAGTTATTATGAAAAAAATTGCGCTCACACTGTTATTGGCTCTTGTCGTACTTGTCGGAATTCTCTTTTTTAACTTTTTTACAGTCCCATCCAAACAATTACCAACAGAAGGAAATAAAACCGATATCTCTTCTATACAAGGTGCAGATCAGCGTATTGCTCAATCATTGACTTATCAAACTATCTCTCATGAAGACACAGCACAGATTGACTTTACGCCGTTTCTTGAATTCCACAATTTTCTGAGAGGAGCATTTCCTTTGGTTTTTAATAATCTGGATGTCGAGCTGGTCAGTAACTATACGATGGTATTGCATTGGAAAGGTGCTGACAGCACTCTGAAGCCGGGGATACTCCTTGCTCACATGGATGTCGTACCGGTATCAGATGACACCAGAGCATTATGGACGGTCCCTCCTTTTGAAGGTGTAATCAAAGGAGATTTGTTGTATGGCAGAGGTGCTGTAGATAATAAGATCAATCTGATGGCTCAACTGGAATCTATTGATTTTCTGCTTAAAAGCAACTTCAAGCCTAAAAGAGACCTGTATTTTGTCTTTGGTCATGATGAAGAAATCGGTGGTACAAACGGCGCTCAGAAAGTAGCCGAGCTGATGCATTCCAGAGGTATACAGGCAGAATTTGTATTGGATGAAGGCGGCTTTGTGACAAATGATAAAGTGCCGGGAGTAAATCAGCCTGTAGCATTGATAGGAACTTCTGAAAAAGGATTTCTGAATGTGGAACTTTCCTTAAATATTGAGGGTGGCCACTCTTCTATGCCGGAAAAAGAAAATGCCGTCAATGTCATGAGCAAAGCATTGTCGGATCTGAGTGAGCAACCATTTTCTCCTTCCCTCACTCCTTCTGTAAAAGATTTTATCGAGCATATTGCTCCGCATTCGGTTTTCATCAACAGACTGGCCATGAGCAATATGTGGTTATTTAAGCCACTGATTTACAATATTTACAGTTCTGCTCCTACCAGTGACGCAATGATCAGAACGACGATGGTACCAACGATTATCCGTGGCGGGGAAAAAGCTAATGTGATCCCTAATATAGTGACAGCTACTATTAACTACAGATTGTTGCCGGGAACGAGTGTAGCAGATGCAATTGCTCACACAGAAAAAGCGATCAATAATCCGCTGATTAAAGTCACTGCATTACGGGAACAAAAGGAAGCCACCGGTGTATCTCCTTCAGATACGGAGCCTTTCAGATATATCATGAATGCTATTCAGCTGAATTTTGATAGTGTAATTGTAGCTCCTTTCCTGATGATTGCCGGTACAGATTCCAGACATTTTGGTATTGTCACACCTAATATCTACAAATTCAGTCCAATGATTGACCCGGTGGGTTTTCATGGTGTAGATGAGTTCCTGAATCTGAAAGATTATAAAAAGGGAATAGGGTTCTATGTAGACTTTATCAAAAATCTGTAAAATGAATTTTGAATCTGAATTATTAAACGACAGAAGTAAGGAAAATATGCAAGCCCTGGCCAGTCATATTATTCAGTATCCTGAGAAATTGCCTGAACTGATACAGCTGCTGGATATCAGTAATAAATCAGAGTCACAATACCGGGCAGCATGGGTGCTGGGTTATCTTGCGCCGTTAGGAACAGGACAATTTGAGCCTCATTTCACTCATCTGATCAATTTATTAGATATACAGGAGCTGCATCCAACTATTCACAGAAGTATTACCAGATTATTCCAATATATCACATTACCGGAAGATTATCATGGAAGAATAATTGATGTTTGCTTCAATATATTGTCTTCTGATGAGCATTTAAGCGCTCAAAGAGCAAACTGTATGACAATTCTGCACAACTATTCAAAGATTTATCCTGAAATAGGTCATGAGCTGGATATTGTCATTTCTGAAATACTGGAGTATAAAAAAGATCCGGCCTTACAAAGCCGCGGGAAAAAAGTTTTAAATACATTAAGAAAAAAGTCATGATCCTTTCTATCAAAAAAACTTACGAAATCTTCGCAACTGCTGTCGTTACATTTGGATTGATTGTTCAATTTTTCATCATAAAAGACAGAGTTGATATTGATGGTATGAGCTGGTTTGCTTCATTTAAGATGTCATTATCTTATATGACAATCTGGACCAATATCCTGGTTTGTGTCACACTCTGGAATCTGGCACTGGACAAAAAGAACTTTCTAACGACACATAGCTCATTGAGTGCAATAGTTGTGTACATTTTAATTGTAGGAGTAGTTTATCATTTTGCGTTATCACATTTATGGCATCCTACCGGAAAAATATGGGTAACCGATAAGATATTTCATTACATCTCTCCTGCTCTTTTTACTATTTACTGGATGCTGTTTGAGCCAAAAGAAAAGATGAGCTATAACCAAAGCATCAAATGGCTCTGGTATCCTGCCATTTATGCCACACTGACACTTGTCAACGGGTTGATCACAAATGAGTATGCCTACCCGATCTTCAATCTGAAAACAATGCCGGTTTTCGATGTGGTGAGAAATACTTTTCTGACATTGGCCACATATTCCGTTTTCGGTCTGATCATTATAGGTGGTAATAATCTGAGGACTAAAAAAGATAACATACTAAAATAACTCTGACGTGCTGATCCATCTTTTTTATTGATTTAAAATGAGTTAAATACTTAAAAGGAAGTAGCATTTTAATTACCTTTGCCGGACAGATGAATGCTTTATTTGCACTGAATAAATACCTCTATAAATACCGTTTTTTATTGGGATTGGGGATGATTTTTGTCGTTACTTCCAATATTTTTTCGTTGTTTCTTCCTCAGCTGATCAGGATCGGTATTGAACAGATACAGGTCTATTTACCTTTTGCTTACAGCTTTAATAAACTGGAGATAGGTAACCTGTTTTATGACTGGGTGATTCTCCTTATAGTGGTGATCTGTTCTTTAATTATTATTACTACACTCATCAGAGGAGCGTTGATGTTTCTCATGCGTCAGACACTGATTGTAATGTCCAGACATATTGAATACGATCAGAAGAACGAATTATACCAGCACTATCAGATCCTGACTCCGTCATTTTTCAAAAGAAATTCTACCGGAGATATGATGTCCCGCATTTCCGAAGATGTTTCCAGAGTGAGAATGTACACCGGACCAGCCATTATGTATATTTCCGGGCTGGTGGTCACTTTTACGCTGGTGATTTATTCCATGCTGGTGATCAATCCTTACCTGACTTTCTGGACACTTTTGCCGCTGCCGGTTTTATCATATTCTATCTTCAAAGTCAGTAAAGCTGTTAATGCCAGAAGTGAAGGTATTCAAAAGACACTTTCAGGGCTTACTTCCAAAGCACAGGAATCTTATTCAGGAATACGTGTCATTCAGGGCTACGCCAGAGATCAACAGGTGCAGGAAGAATTTGAGGAACTCGCATCCAAATACCGGACAGAATCATTGGGACTGGCTAAAGTGGAATCATTTTTTGGTCCGCTCATGCTCTTTCTTGTAGGGGTGAGTACATTGCTGGCTATCTATATGGGCGGTATTGAGGTTGCAAAAGGTACCTTTACTGCAGGTAATATTGCTGAATTTGTAGTGTATATCAATATGCTGACCTGGCCGGTCGCATCACTCGGATGGGCTGTTTCGCTGGTACAAAGAGCATCTGCATCACAAAAAAGAATCAATGAATTCTTACAGACACCACCCGAAATCACCAGCGGTCAGAAATACGAAGTCAATCATATAGAATCCATCCGTTTCGAGAATGTTACCTTTACTTACCCTGACACTGGCATAGTCGCACTGAAGAATGTCTCTTTTGAGGTAAAGGAAGGTGAGAAAGTAGCTATTGTAGGTAAAACAGCTTCCGGTAAAAGTACAGTTGCAGAATTGCTCATGAGAAATTACGATCCTGCGTCAGGGACTATTTACATCAACGGATTGCCCTTCCGCGATCTCCAATTGAATCCGTATCGTTCCGAAATAGGTTATGTTCCGCAGGAAGTATTCCTGTTTTCTGATACAGTGAAAAATAACATTAAATTCGGAGAGCCGACAGTTGACGATGCTACAGTAGAACACTATAGCAAAATAGCCAGTGTGTATGATGATATACTTTCCTTATCCAAACAATTTGACACAGTAGTTGGTGAAAGAGGCGTCATGCTTTCCGGTGGTCAGAAACAAAGAATCAGCATAGCGAGAGCACTGACAAAAAATCCTTCTGTCATCATTCTGGACGATTGTTTGTCTGCGGTAGATGCCAAAACTGAAAATGTCATTTTATCCAATTTTGAAAAAAGCTGGAAAGACAAGACCGTTTTTTCTATCACGCACAGATTGTTTACAATTAGGAACTTTGATAAAATTCTGGTCTTTGATGATGGTGAGTTAGTGGAGACCGGACATCATCAGGAACTATACGACAGGAAGTCCATTTATTACGATCTCTATCAGTTACAATTGAAAGAAGAAGTAAATTCGTAATAAAATGCTTTTTTAATTAAGTATTTTTTACTTTTTTTACACTATTGTTGAACACGCGAAAATTGCAATAAGTGGAAAATGAACCAAAGCATCGTAATGACGTCCATTCTGTGAGATTGAAAGCAGGAAAAAAAAGAACCTATTTCTTTGATGTAAGAACTACAAAAAACAACGACTACTTCCTTACTATCACTGAAAGTAAAAAATTACCCAATGACGACTACGAACGACATAAAATCTTTGTTTACAAAGAAGATTTTGTCAAGTTCATCAACACTTTGCAGGATACAATTGATTACGTAAAAACTGAATTATTGCCCGATTTTGATTTTGAAAACCCCAATAATTTTGAAGAGGGAGAATATTCAGAAAGCAATAAAAGAGAATCTCTTTCAATACAAAATCCGGTAGTTACTCAAAACGAATCCTGGGATTAAAAAATAAGAAAGGAGCGCATCAAGCGCTCTTTTTTATTAATAGCAAGTATATGGACAATTTTAAAAAGAAGATTGTTTTCAAGGCAACAGATAACAATATTTATGAAGCATTGACGAATACCATCGATAAATGGTGGACGGAAATGTTTGAAGGCAAATCCAATCAGCAGGGAGAAGCTTTTACTATACGTTTTGGTGCAAATATTTTCAAAACAATGCTGGTGGAAGAATTAATACCTGACGAAAAAGTAGTCTGGCGAGTAACTAATTCACTGATTGATATTCCTGAGCTGAAGGATAAAACAGAATGGATAAATACCCGGATTGTATGGGAAATATCTTCTGCTGATAACAAAACTGAGCTGCATCTGACTCATTTCGGTCTAACACAGCATATTGAATGTTACAATATTTGTGAAGCCGGCTGGCAACAATTTACAGACAGCCTGCAATCCTTTATAGAAACCGGTAAGGGAAATCCATTTAAATTAAACTAAACTTTATTATATACACAGATTTACATGAAGTATTGATTTGCTTTATGATTCTTAAATAAAATCAGATGCTCGAAGCATTCGTATAAAACACTTCTCTGTTTAGTTTGAAATAAAAACGGACATTATTAACTTTGCCTTAGAACCAAGAGTCAGGACGCAGTCCAACACTAAAAAATGAAAAAAACAGCAGGCATAATAGGCGCAGCAGGATACACAGGCGGAGAATTAGTACGACTGTTACTATTTCATCCACATGTGGAACTGAAGTTTGCCTTTAGCCGCTCGCAGGCAGGTAAGCCACTGACATCTGTGCATAAAGATTTGATTGGTGATACTGATTTAGCTTTTACTGATACAATACAGACAGATGTAGACATCCTGTTTCTGGCATTACCACACGGACAGGCTAAAACATTTCTCGCAGATCATATATTTGCTCCGGAAACTGTCATCATTGATCTGAGCAACGACTTCAGACTACACAAAGATGCAGGTGATTTCGTATACGGACTTCCCGAATGGAAAAGAGAAGCCGTTCAGGGAGCTAAAAGAATAGCCAATCCGGGCTGTTTCGCTACTACCATCCAGTTGGGTTTGTTGCCACTGGCAAATGCCGGTCTATTGAAATCAGATATTCATATCAGCGCAGTGACAGGTTCTACCGGCGCGGGCGTGAGCTTGTCCGAAACCACACATTTCACGTGGAGAAGCAGCAATTTTTCCGCCTATAAAATGTTCGACCATCAACACCTCGGCGAAATCGGCGAGACACTGACCACATTACAAAGCACTTTCGACCAGTCCATACATTTTATTCCTTACAGAGGAGATTTTACACGTGGTATTCTGGCAACCATTTATACACCATTTGACGGCACGACCGCTCAGGCACAGGAACTCTATAAAACCTATTATGCCTCTCACCCATTCACCCATGTGACGGACAGCAATCCTGACCTCAAGCAGGTAGTCAACACTAACAAATGCATCGTTTACCCGTTCGTCAAAAACGGACAGATAGCGATTGTTTCCATGATTGACAATCTGCTCAAAGGAGCCTCAGGACAAGCCGTACAAAATATGAATCTCATCATGGGTTGGGACGAGCAGGCAGGATTAAGGATCAAGGCCAGCGTCTATTAGAAGTTAACGGATGGCTGTTATCAGTTGTCCGGAATCTATAAGGACGCACCCCGCTGTGGCGGGTCAGGCTATCACTCCGTCTTTCCGCCACGGCGGACGATACTTCGCTTCTATCCTTTGCGCAGCAGAGCCATGGAAATTCATCCTTTGAGTATCATTAAAAACTTCGAGGAAATTATAACTTTGCGGCATCTGTAAAATTTTAAATTAATAATCTTAAGGTTTGAGTCTTTTGTCTCTTGTCTTAAGTCTAAAAGTCTAAACTAAATGAAACTCTTCGACGTATATCCGCTATTCGACCTTACCCTGACCAAAGCACAAGGTGCTCATGTCTGGAACGAAAAAGGCGAAAAATATCTTGATTTTTATGGCGGTCATGCCGTTATCTCTATCGGTCACAACCATCCTGCATGGGTAAATAGACTGCAATATCAATTGAACGAAGGCATCTCCTTCTTTTCCAATTCTGTTAAACTACCGATTCAGAATGAGCTGGCAGAAAAGCTCGGTAAAGTTTCCGGCTACGAAGATTATGCACTTTTCCTCATCAATTCCGGTGCGGAAGCTAATGAAAATGCTGTAAAACTGGCTTCATTTCATACCGGAAGAAAAACGATTATTGCATTCTCAGGAGCTTTTCACGGACGTACAGCAGCAGCGGTCGCATGTACAGACAACAAAAAGATCAAGCCTGCAGTCAATCCGGACGATCACGTAGTATTTCTTCCATTTAACGACACGGCAGCACTGGATAATGCTTTTGCAGAAAATGAAGTTGCCTGCGTCATTATAGAGCCTATCCAGGGCGTGAACGGTATCTATGAACCAACTACAGAGTTTTTACAATATATCTCTCAGAAATGTAAAGAAAACGGAGCATTGTTCATCGCTGATGAAATCCAGTGCGGATACGGACGTTCCGGTAAATTCTTTGCACATGAGTGGGCAAATGTACGACCAGACCTTATCACCACAGCCAAAGGAATGGGTAACGGCTTTCCTGTCGGCGGTCTCCTGATAGCACCACATATACAGGCATGGCACGGTATGCTGGGCACCACATTTGGCGGAGCTCCATTAGCCTGTGCAGCATCTCTGGCAGTATTGGAAATCATCGAAAAAGATAATCTGGTAGAATACGCCAACGAAATCGGCAATTATCTGATGAACGAGCTAAAAAATCTTCCCGGCGTAGTAGAAGTTCGCGGGAAAGGTCTGATGATAGGCATAGAAATGTCCTACCCTATCAAAGGTCTCCGCAACAAGATGATGAATGAATATAAAATCCTGACAGGCAACTCTTCTAATGCAAACACTATCCGTTTGCTCCCTGCGTTGAACATTACCAAGGAACAAGCTGATGAAGTGCTGGCTGCATTTAAAGCGTTATGTCAGTAGGATTTTTGTCCACTTATTAATTAACTTATAACACACGATACATGGCGGACCTATCTGGTTCGCCATGTATTTTAAAGTTGACTATATTCCGGGTGAATTTTCAGCTTAAAATACCTAACTTTCTTATATATTTCTGACTTTTTATTTCGATCGAATATGGAAAATGATTATATCGACAGCGTAAAAAAGCAATTCGAATATTACAAAATGCTCGGAGAAAAAACCTTTGCACAGTTGGATGATGAAGATCTTTTCCTGCAATATAATGAAGACAGCAACAGCATTGCCATCATTGTTCACCATCTTTGGGGAAATATGCTTTCACGCTGGACAGATTTTCTTCATTCTGATGGTGAAAAAGACTGGAGAAACCGGGATGCCGAATTTGAAAATGTCATCAAAACCAGAGAAGAGCTCATCAACAAATGGAATGAAGGCTGGAATTGCCTGTTGAATGCACTCAATTCTTTGAACAAAGAAGATTTGAATCGTATCATCTATATCAGAAACCAAGGGCATACTGTCACAGAAGCGATCAACAGGCAATTGGCTCATTACCCATATCATATTGGCCAGATTGTATTTTTGGGAAAAATGCTTGCAAAAAATGGCTGGACATCTTTGTCGATTCCAAAAGGAAATTCTCAGAGCTATAATTCTGAAAAATTTTCAAAGCCTAAAGAAATCGCTCACTTTACCGATGAATATCTGAAACCGGATAAGGCAGTAAATACCCGGGAGAATCCGGATTGTCAAAGCAAGTATCATTAATAACTGTTCGGATTTTTGTTCCCCACCGAAAGTAGTCCGTTGTATTTTACACTACCTCATCTACTTTCTGTTCAGAATGACGGTAAAATAATGATCATGTATAATGCTGTATAGTAGCTATTTTTCAGGTGAAAAATTTTCAGCATATGGCTTTTTACATATATTGTGCTTCCTGAAAACAAACTCATGAAGACCTCTAAAATTGAAATATCTGAATCATTTAAAAAACAGACGATCCGATCCATCCTATCGATTCTATTATTCAGTATTTCATTCTTATTCATCCTGACGCTAGGAATCGCACTTTCTGCTTTGTGTATATTTTTAGGTGTACAGCTAATATTGACTATTGTCAACAGCTTGACAATTATATTAGGTTTAGGCATCGCCGGTATCGGAGTTATTTTACTTATGTTTTTATTTAAGTTTATTTTTTCTTCCAACAAAACAGATAATAGTCATCTACTACAGATATATGAAACAGATGAGCCTGAGCTGTTTCAGACAATAGATCAGCTGACCAAGAATATTGACACGCATTTTCCCAAGAAAATCTACCTTTCTCCGGAGGTTAATGCATATGTCTTTTATAATTCCACCTGGTTGAGTATATTTTTTCCCACTAAAAAAAATCTCGTCATAGGCATCGGTTTAATTAATTCTGTCACCAGAGACGAACTAAAAGCTATTCTGGCTCATGAATTTGGTCATTTTTCTCAGAGTTCCATGAAAATAGGTAGTATCATCTATCAGTTTAATCAGGTCACTTATAATCTTCTTTTTGACAACCAATCTTTTTCAAACTGGATAGACAAATGGGCAAACATGAGTTCTGTATTTGCATTTTTCACATACATCTCTATCAAAATCATCCAGGGTATCCAGTGGATACTTCAAAAATTATATGAAATAGTCAATAAAAGCTACATGGCACTTTCTAAAGAGATGGAATACCACGCTGATGAAATTGCTGTCAGAACAGTGGGATCTACACCTATGCGGACCGCCTTGATGCGTATAGAATTTTCACAATTTGCATTTCAGCAGACCCATAATTTTTACGCGGAGTATGAAAATAATCAATTAACAAGTAAAAATATGTTCCTGGAACATGAGTATCTCACCTCCTTTTATGCAAATGAAAATGAGATGAAAATTGAGAACGGGTTTCCAATGGTTGAGCTCAAAGATCATAACAAGTTCATGTTTTCCAAGCTCAACTTTGAAGATCAGTGGTCTTCTCATCCTACGCTCCATGAAAGAATACAAAAGATCGACTCTTATGGATTAAAGACAATAGCTACTGATAACGAACCTGCAAATACTCTGTTTAAACAGATCACAAAATATCAGGAGTATTTTACCCAGCAGGCTTTTCAGAAAAATATCCCGCAAGATCAATTGCAATTTGTAGAAATCGAAGATTTCAAAACCAGATTTGAGAAAAGGCATTTCAACAATAAATTTCCTGAAATCTACAACGGTTATTACGACAGATACTCTCCTGTACGATTTGAACTGGCTACTTCTCATGATACAGCCGATAATCATTCATTAAAGGATTTATTTTCTGATGAAAAAGTTCAATTAATTTATGAAACTGAAGCGATGGCACAGGATGCAGTTGTTCTCAAACAAATTTATATGAATGAAATTACTGTAAAAACCTTTGAATATGACGGCGTAAAATACGATCAGGATGATAGTATACAGATCCAGACAAGGCTGGACAAAGAAGTCAAATCCAATAAGGAGTTTATTCTGAAAAATGATATAAATATCTATCAGTTTTTTACGAGTATCGAACTGAAGAATTCCATTTCCCCTCAGATAAAAGATATGTACCTTGCTTTGTTTGAATTTGATGAATGGCTTACCAAACAACAGGAGTTGTATAATAATATTTCAGAAGCACTGGGTTTTCTGAACTCAAACATGACAGTCAGAGATGCTATCGAAAATTTCATGCATGTCAGAACCTTCGAAAAGGAATTAAAAATTTCCATTCAAAAAATAATGGATGATCCTTCTTATAAGGATGAAATAGACGCAAATGTCATAGAAAATTTCAATAAATATCTTTCAGAAGAATGGCGTTATATTGAAAATGAAGAATTACAATCTGACAGACTAACTGTTTTCTTATCTTCTCTGGATACATTCATCCAATATGCCAACTATGGTATTTTCCTAAAAAAGAAAGCATTATTAAAACATCAGGCACAAATAATTTCAGCAGATGAAAACATACAAAATTGACCCCAATCAAATTACAACTTATTCGAGACGCAGCAACAGTAATTTTTTAAAGATGCTCATTATTGTCATGGCAGGATTTTCTGCACTTACCTATTTTACTTATATAAATGATAATACTTCCCAGAACGATATCAATATTCATATCATTAGCATGGGCATTACATTCCTGATGTTAATAGCTAATGCTTTCAATAGTTTAAAATTTGGAAGAATCATGGCGGAAAATATGATTTATACTATCGATGAAAATACTATTTCCAGATCCATAGACATGAGTCATGAAACCAGATTAAATTTCATGCATAAGCTCTCGTTAAAGCAGCTTGAAAATTCTCCTTTATATTCAAAATTTATCAGCATTCAGTTAGATAATATACAATCATGTGAGCTGAAAAGTGGAAATCTGGTTATCAAAAGTAAGAATGCTAATTCTGTTACGGGTAAAGGAATAATCTATATACCTAAAGAAATTGAACATTTCGATGAGTTAAAAAGACGTTTTCTATAAAACAAAAATGCCCGCAGTCTCCTGCAGGCATCTCTCATAAAGCTTTTACAATTATTTAGTTTCAAGTAGTTTGAAGAACTGATCTAACTGAGGTAAGATAACAATTCTCGTTCTGCGGTTTTTAGCACGTCCTTCTGCAGAAGTATTATCTGATACAGGTACATACTCACTTCTACCACCGGCAGTCATACGTGAAGGCGCAAGACCGTAGTTATTTTGTAAGATTCTCACTACAGAAGTTGCTCTTAGCACCGATAAATCCCAGTTATCTTTTACAGCCCCCCCTTTGATAGGAACATTGTCTGTATGCCCTTCAACGATGAACTCAATATCAGGCTGGTTTTGAAGTACTTTTGCAACTTTAGCCAATACTGTCATTGCTTTATCAGTTACTTCATAGCTACCGCTTTTGAAGAGCAATTTGTCAGAGATAGAAATGTACACTGCACTTTTTTCTACTTTGATTTCTACATCAGTATCATTTACATCATTCAATGCACCTTTCAGGTTCATCACCAATGCCATGTTCAATGAATCTTTTCTGGAGATGGCAGATTGCAAATCTTTGATATAGATATCTTTTGCTCCGATATTTTCCAAAGATTTTTTGATGCTTTCAGCTTGTGAGGAAGACATTACGGACAAGTCGCTCAACTGTTTCAATACTGAATTATTATTATCTTTCAGAAAATCAATCTGGCCCAACAAGTCTTTGATCCTACCTTCAAGTGAAGATTTTTCAGATTCAAGGGTGTTGATTTTTTTGTTGGCTTCAGATTTTTGAGTCTCACAATTGCGAAGGTCTGTCTGCAAAGCTGAATAGGTAGTTTGCAAATTTTCCAGTTTTGCTGCTTCTGCTCTGAATGTTTTCTTACTTACACAAGATGTCCCCAATATCAATGGCATCGCTCCTGCTAAAATCAAATACTTAACTTTCATAAAATTTTGTTAAAATATATACGCAAAAGTAATGCAATTATTATACCGTGGGTATAATATTCACAAATATTTAGAATTATTTTTCGAATTGGTATCTGTCAAAAACAGGCTCTAGCTTTGCCAACACTTCCGCTCTTGTCATTCCGTACTGCTCCAGAGAGTAGCTGTGTCCACTCTTATATTTCTTAGCTCTTCCAGATGCCTGTCTTAATCTTTCATCAAAAACCTGACTGACCGGCATATTTAAATGATGGTAGATTTTGAGCATTTCCCTGTGCGGATTTTCCACCAGGTCTTCATACTTCAGAGTACACCATTGATTTTCAGGAAGCTTCCGGATATTCTCGTGGAAATAGACATAATAATCCATTGCCAGCTCGCCCCATGCTCTGTGATATTTGGAGTTTTCGGGAATTTCAGGACTATGTGCTTTCCATGCAGCTGAAAACATACTGATAAAGGAAGGAACAGCTTCGTAAGGACTTCTGACGACGTACACAACTCTCGCATCCGGGAAAATATCAATGATAGTATTCAGTCTTCCGGTTGACATCACATTTTTAGAGAGGAAAATTTTATCCGTACCGAATGAATACATAAATCTCTGAATAGAAGATTTGTAGTACTCAGCAAGACTCTTGCGTTCTTTTTCAGACATCAGATCCGGAAATTTCACGTAATCGATCTCATCCATATACGGACACAATAAAAAGATACCACTGGTGATCAATGTAAAGATAAATGTACCTTCATCCTCTTCTGACTGATTAAATCCCATCGGGTGAATCTCTTCCCAGCCCTTGAAAAATATACCATCCAGAAAATCAAAAGTTTTGCGCATGGGATGACCTATTTTTCTATCTATAGCACCAAAGAAGTCTACCAGCTTAAAAAAGGTAATAGATGGAAATAGTGTGTGATACAATAATGTATATCCGTATCTCTCTTCATCCAGACAAAATAATCTATGTAAGAAAGTGGTTCCGCTGCGAGGATTTGCAATAATAAAAACCGGCTTTTTAACCTCCAGCTTTCTGTAATTCGGAAAAAGAATCTCATCCAGAATTCTGAAAATCAAAACAGTCAGCGATACCAGACTAAATAAGAAAACAAACAATAATGTTATTAATAATCTTTTGATACTAAAGTGTTTAATACACTGTAAGTAAACAATTTTCAGAAATGTCTTGATATGTATATAAAAAACAGAAGCGTGTATAAAGCTCATCTATATTTATAACTAAATTGAAGTAATTAATTAGCTTTTACCGGCTATATCCTGGTATTTCTCCATGATACTTTTGGTAAAAATTTCGTACAAAGATAAGAGAGTAGCGTTATCAGAAGATTGAATTAACTCTAAATGTTTTTCAATAGTTTGGGTATCACCTCTTTTTGCCGGACCGGTCTGTGAGTTTTCAGCACCTAAATCCATTGATTTTTTTACCGTTTCCAATACCAGGGAGTTAAACAAATGCGGAGGTAAATGGTGCTGTCTGATATAATCTCCTGCCAAAACCAAAAGATGGTTCGTGAAATTATTGATCATTACCGCAGCCACATGCAAGTGCGCGCGGGCATCATCATCCAGATGATATACAGCAGAACCGATACTGGCCGCCAAATCAGTCAAAAAACATTCTGTTTTTATGCTGTCTGATGTTACGAGAAAAGGAATTTTATTAAAATCCAGGATTCTCCCCGGAGTAAATGTCTGCAGAGGATAAAAAACACCCCAGTGCTCAAACTTATCTTTCAAAGCATCGCTGCTCACTGTTCCGGATGTATGTACTACAACTCCGTTAACAGCAGGTAATTGACCAATCACATCGGTAATTGCATCATCAGAAACTGCAATGATGTATAAGCTGGCATATTCTGTCACCTTTTTAAAATCATTCAGCATCCTTTTTGCCTGTACCTTGCGTCCCAGATCTTCCGCATGTTTTTTATTCCGGGAAACAACTTCCAGTATTTCATGACCACTCTCATACAAAGCAAGCCCTACCGTGGTAGCAACACTACCAGACCCCAAAATCACTATTCTTTCCGACTTAGGCTGCATTTAACTTTTTATTTTCAGTATATCTTTTTCTCAGACTCATAAAGATTCCTGCTATCATTACGATACATCCCAGCCACAACAAGTTAATGAACGGAAAAATAATCGCTTTCATGATAATAAACTTTTTGAGCTTTTGTTCGATAGAGATTTCTACCATTCCTTCCTGCGGGAAAATTTTTGTCAAAGAATATCTGACATCCAAATCTTCTACCCTTTCAGGAATAGAGCTTGCCATCAATTCTCTGATAAAGTATTTTGGCTCTATCAGGTAGTTCGTATCAGCTGTATATAATCTCAGTTTGGCTCCCACCAGAATATCATCCGGCTTCAGCTCCATTTTATCCGTTGTAGCACTTGGATTGAGCTCTTCAAATACTGCGAAAGATCTGGATGCGAAAATAGTATCTCCTACAGCCACTTTTTTAGCTTCTACCAGCAAGCTGTCTGCAGGTGTGCCATCTTCATTTAAAGGTGCAGTTGTAATATGAGTATACAAATCCTTATCAAGGGTTCTGTGTGTGGAAGGATTAGGCACATTACCCATCTTGATATTCATCTGTACATTAGGAGTCAGCACAAAAGATTTGACGACCTCATTTTTATCATTCAGTTTCTCATAAAGAACTTTGAAGTAAATATTCGGCATTTCAGTTGAGTCTCCAAGATAAGTCACTCTATAGCCGCTCATCATTTGAGGCTCATTCTGATACAAGAGAATATTTTCTGCTATTTCCTGTTCAGAGAAATTATCTCCGTAGTTGATACCAAATTTATTCAAAGACACTACATGCTGCCTTCCCTGTGAAATCAATATTCCCAGCATAAAAATTCCGAAACCGATATGTGTTACCGAACCACCTGCATGGAAGATCTTACCTTTCAGAGTTCCGAATAAATAGTATGCATTAGCTACTACAGCATAAATAGATGTGATGGTCAGCACCAGATAATCTGCGCGGTAGAATTTAAAGTAATAAATCACCAGAACTGACAGTGCTGCAGATATGATCAAAGTAGAAATGATCGCTTTCAATACCTTTTGCACATTGGATTTTCTGTAGGCAAAGAACTGAGTCATCGCTGAACCAATTGCAAGCATGATAGCGATCCATATTTCCACGCTGTTGTAATGCGATGCATCCGGCGGTGCGATATTTGACCCTGCTACTTTATTAATAACCGGGAATGAAGTAAAGATAATAATATGCAGTGCTGACACCAGAAATACCAATGAGCCGATGAATATCCAAAACTCTCTGGATGAGACAGATTCCTCATCTTTTCTGCCCGGAATTTCTTTATATCTTTTAAACAGAAGATAAACTGCCGGAATCAAAAATACACATACGGAAATAATCAACTGAGCTGACATGCCCATATCTGTAAATGAGTGTACAGAAGAATCACCCAGCACTCCACTTTTGGTCATAAAGCTGGAATACAGTACAAACAACATTCCCGACATGAGGAAAGTATAAGTCGGTATCAGTGAATAACCTGTACTCTTATACGCTAATGCTGTATGCAGACCAGCTGCCAGAAATAACCACGGCACCAAAGATGCATTCTCTACCGGGTCCCATGCCCAGAATCCTCCGAAGCTCAATGCTTCGTAAGCCCATGCACCGCCCATCAAAATACCTGTTCCCAATACTACCAAGGTAAACAATGTCCAACCGATAGCCGGTTGTAACCAATCTTTATAATTTCTCAACCAAAGTGAAGACAATGCATAAGCAAAAGGAACTGTAGCAGCTGCAAAGCCTAAAAATAATGTAGGCGGATGTATGACCATCCAGTAATTCTGCAATAAAGGATTCAACCCGTTTCCATTTTCAAAAACATAGTTAGGATCCATCGTGAACACAGGAATATCCATTGTATCTTTTACTAAAGAGAAAGGATTGCTTCCCACTTTATAGTCGACCCAGTTCAGTGCCAGATATAATGGAGAAAAATCTATGTCAATGTCCGGTACTTTAATAATTATCCCCAGTTCCATAGATGCCAACATTACCTGTGAAAGTGCCATAATAGCCATTACAGGAGCTTCCCATTTTTTAGCTCTGAATATTAAGACAAACCCGATAATACTTTGCCAGAACAACCACAGCAATGTGCTCCCCTCCTGTCCTTCCCAAAAAGCAGACAATAAAAATCTGAAGGGTAATTCACGGGAAGAGTGCTGATAAACATATTTATACTCAAAAATATGCTGATGTATCATCAGTACCAAAATAGCTGATGCACCGATGACACTCACCGCATGTATGATAAACCAGTTTCTGCCGGATTTGAGCCAGGTAGCAGCTTCCGGTACAACGGCAGATTTTTTTACTGCAAAAAAATAAGATAGCGTTGATGCAATGGCGGCAATAAAAGTTGTAATCAGCAACAAATGACCTATCTGGCCATAAATAAGATTATTGCCTTCAGCGTATATATTCATAAATTAATTATAGAGATGCAGTTTTAGCTTGTTCTTCTACGTATTTGGACGGGCATTTCATCAGGATTTTTGAAGCCATGAACTGATTACCTTCCAGTTTTCCAGTAATGACTATCTTCTCGGAACGCTCAAAATCTCTTGGTTTTTCTCCTTTGTAGAGTACCTCTCTTACTCCACCTTTTTCATCCTGAAGATAGAAAGTGAATTTATTAGGGTCTTTGATCGGATCATATACCATTGGCGCATCAAGATCCAACACTCCTACTACATTAATTTCTTTTCCTTTCTGTGCATAAGGTGAATCAAATGTTTCGTATCGGCTGAAATCACCCAGCATACTGATCAATACACCTACAAGTACTGCAATAAATAACAATGCAATGATGTGAGTCTTTTTCATAATTCTCCCAAATTAGAATCCTCTCAAAGGTAGATGATTATGTTTGTAACCTTACACTTGAATTGTCACAGAGATGTCATTGGATTGCTAACAAACAGTATTGCAACATATTTTAACAATTAAAAAGTAACAAAAAAATGCACTGTTTAGACTAATTTCATGTACAACTATCTAACCATGCAAACAATAAACTATACTCCGCCAACTATTGCTCAGATTTTCATCAGATACGGTCTGCCTCTCGGTTTATTCTTCATAGTCATGACAATTTTACTTTATCTGCTGGATATGGATACGGAGAAATGGGCAGGATATCTTTCGTGGGGCATTATGCTGGTGGCTGCATTTTATATGATATACGATGTACGCAAATCCCAAAACGGATTGATCACCTTCGGAGAAGGTTTTAAAGTGGTATTTTTTGCGCTTCTTTTTGCCAATATTATCAGCTCAATATATTTCTTTATTCATATTCAGTTTGTCAATACCAACTTCATGGAAGCTTTGGAACAGGCTCAGAGAGCAGAAATGCTGAGCAGAGGTATGTCTGAAGAAATGATAGAAAAAAGCATGGCACTTGCCGAATCATTTAATTCTCCTACTGTCTCTGTACCTATAGGATTGTTAGTCAATACAGTCATTTCTGCTATCTTCGGCGCAATAGCTGCAGCTATTATGAAGAAGGAATAATAAATACTGTCCTCCATTGTTACTTTTATTTTCAACAACAAAATTCCGTATTGTCAACTAAAAGTACCTGTAGTTATGTTACAAGCTTTTTATCTGCAAAAAACATCTGTCTTTTAAAAACTTTCCATAAAAAATGACAATAAAAATCTGAAAATAAGCACTATATAACATTTTACAAAAGTACTTATGTAATCGTAGCAGTGATTTAGCCAGAGCAAAAAACGCTATTGCTCTGATTAAAAAATTGATATACCAACAGACAATAAATGAAATTCAGGGAGCGGATTTCTCTATTCTTAACATGCATTTATTTTGCAGATGCCACATTTTACCCTATCTTTGAATTCCATAGCTAAGGCTACAATTTCTCGGTTATGGCAAAATATATCTTCGTTACTGGTGGTGTAACATCTTCTTTAGGAAAAGGCATTTTAGCAGCTTCGCTGGCTCAGTTACTCAAATCCAGAGGCCTCAAAGTCACTATTCAAAAATTTGATCCCTATATCAATGTCGATCCGGGAACAATGAATCCCTATGAGCATGGTGAGTGTTTTGTTACTGATGACGGAGCTGAAACGGATCTGGATCTGGGACATTACGAACGGTTCCTGGACACTCCTACTTCCCAGGCGAATAATGTCACTACAGGAAGAGTTTACCTCGAAGTCATCAACAGAGAAAGGAAGGGTGATTATCTCGGTAAAACTGTACAGGTTGTTCCTCATATCACAGATGAAATCAAAAGAAGAATGTTGCTCCTGGGACATACAGGAGATTTTGATGTCATCATTACAGAAATTGGCGGAACAGTCGGAGATATCGAATCTTTACCTTTTATCGAGTCTATCAGACAGCTCAAATGGCAACTGCCTAAGCAGGATTATTTAGTGATTCACCTGACTTTAGTACCGTATCTGAGTGCTGCAAAAGAGCTGAAAACCAAGCCAACACAACACTCCGTAAAAGAGCTTCAAAGCTATGGTATTCAACCACATATTCTCATTTGTCGCACTGAACATGAATTGGGGAAAGAACGCAAGCGCAAGATTGCAGAATTCTGTAATGTAGATCCGGATTCAGTGATTGAGATGCGCGATGCTGATTCCATTTATGATGTGCCCTTGAATCTTTTGAAAGAACAATTAGACAGTTCTGTATTAAGACACTTTGGGTATCAGGATATGCCTGAGCCGGATTTGAGAAAATGGAAAGAATTTATCAAACGTCATAAAAATCCTAAAAAATCTATCACCATCGGTGTAATTGGTAAATACGTAGAGCTGAAAGACGCATATATCTCTATCTATGAATCGTTTAAGCATGCAGGGGCAAAGCACAGCTGTGAGGTTAAAATAGAACAAATTCACGCAGAAACGCTGGATGCGGGAAATGTGACTGAAAAGCTCGCTCACCTGGATGGTATTTTCGTAGCACCAGGATTTGGCAACAGAGGCATTGATGGTAAATTAACAGCTATCAGATTTGCCCGTGAAAATAAAGTTCCCTTTTTCGGCGTTTGTCTGGGTATGCAGTGTGCGGTGATAGAATTTGCTAAAAATGTGCTCCATATCAATGATGCTACTTCCCGTGAGTTTAATGCAAAAACTAAGC
This sequence comes from bacterium, assembly GCA_037189845.1. Taxonomy (GTDB): domain Bacteria; phylum Bacteroidota; class Bacteroidia; order Chitinophagales; family JADIYW01; genus JAMLHH01. Next base: position 367,156 of record JBBCIS010000008.1, on the reverse strand, counting down.
ATGCCGTCATCGACATCATGGAAGAGCAAAAGCTCATTACCAAAATGGGTGGAACGATGAGGTTGGGAGCCTATCCGTGTGAAGTCAAGAAAGGTTCACATGCTGAAAAAGCATATAAATCTATCATGATCTGGGAAAGACACCGACATCGTTACGAGTTCAACAACGAATATCTGGAACAGTACGAGCAGGCAGGCATGAAAGCAACCGGTATCAATCCTGATTCCAATCTGGTAGAGATAGTAGAGATTCCTGAACATCCGTGGTTTGTGGGTGTACAGTTTCATCCTGAATATAAAAGTACTATCTTGAACCCTCATCCGTTGTTTGCCGCCTATGTACAGGCTGTTATTCAGCAGCATGATTTAAAACAAAACGCATAAAAATATACTTCGATGAAGAAACATTTCCTTCTCCTGCTTTCGACATTTACTATCTGGACAGTATCTTTTGCACAGGATGCGCTTCCGTACAAAATTTATAAATCCAACGGAAAATCAGTTACATACGATAAAATGGTGGAAGATCTGGGCAATAAAGATTTTATTTTCTTCGGAGAATTGCACAACAATACCATTAATCATTGGCTGGAACTGCAGGTTTTTAAATCATTACAAAAAATACACGGCTCTAATCTTGCATTGGCAATGGAAATGTTAGAAGCAGATAACCAGCTGATTATAGATGAGTATCTCAACGGAACTATCCAGGAAAGACACCTGCTCAAAGAAGCCAAGCTTTGGGACAGATATAAGACAGATTATCATCCTTTGGTAGATTTTGCCAAACAAAATCAGCTTCCGGTGATTGCATCTAATGTGCCGCAACGTTATGCAAATCTCGTGTATCGTGAAGGCATCGTAGCATTGGATAAGCTCAGCGATGAAGCTAAAAAATCTATTGCACCATTGCCTATTCAGGTAGATCTGACACTTCCCGGATATGCCGATATGATTAAATCTATGGGAGGAGGACACGGACAGGGCTCTGCTAATCCTAACAATATTGCTTATGCGCAGGCAGTTAAAGATGCAACAATGGCACATTTTATTCTAAAAAATGCCGGCAAAAAAATCTTTCACCTGAACGGAGCTTACCATACACAAAACAAAGAAGGTATCATCTGGTACATGAATCAGTATCGTCCTAATAATCTGAATCTTATCACCATCCATACTGTGGAACAAGATAATTTGGAAAAGTTATTAGATGAAAATAAATATACGGCAGATTATATTATTGTCGTACCCAAAGACATGACTAAAAGTTATTGATCAGTACTATTAATTCCGGGCAGCTTCCTTCAACGGGCATCTTAACAATGAGAAAATTATTCATTTACATAGCTACAAGCCTGGACGGATATATTGCCGGTCCCAATGATGATCTCAGCTTTCTGAAATTAGTAGAAAAGGAGGATGAAGATTATGGCTATAAGGAATTTACAGCCACTATCGACACCATTATTCTTGGCAGAAGAACTTACGATTGGGTACTGAAAGAAATTGGATCTGCTCATTATGATAGCGGAGAAAGAGATGTGTATGTCATTACAAGAACAGAAAAGCCATCTGTTGGAAAAACTACTTTCTATACAGGGAATCTGACAGAATTAGTGCAACGATTAAAATCAGGAAAAGGAAAAAATATTTATTGTGATGGTGGTGCAGAAATCATTGACGAGCTTCTGAAAAATGACTTGATCGATGAGTTGATCATTTCTGTTATTCCAGTTCTGGTGGGTGGTGGAATAAGGCTTTTCAAAGATGGAAGACCAGAACAACAACTCGAGCTTTTAAGTGCAAAAGCTTACGATACCGGATTAGTACAACTGCATTACAAACGTAAAGAATAAGGAACAGACCACTAAAAATATCTTGTTTTAAAGCAAATTATGTTATATCCTGAATGTCGTAAGTGTTGAAAATATCTTTCCATAGCAAAACTCATAACTAAAATATCTTGCTGATTTATTATTAGTTACGAACAATAACTGAAATCAATTATCGCATCATGGCTAAGATTTTTACAAAAATGCTATTATATTTTACTCAATATTTAATTCTAACAGACTTTCATAGTTAAAACTATCGGTTAGTAGCTCTGGAGTCCTATCCCACTTTTCCCATGCCCGCAAGTATAAATTTAGCGTTTCATACATTCGCTACGAAAGAATCAATAAAACCTATTGTATGCGGCAAGATAGCATTATCCTCTTCCTTCACTCTCCATGATTCAAGACCCTGAGAAGCTAATTTCAGCTTTGTCATACCCAGTTTTTTATTGATTGTATCCATCGCTGTCATGAGCTTCTTATGTCTGAGATGGTCTTCTCCTTCGAAAAGATTGATTTGCAATCCGTTTTCAGGTACAAATTCATCTATGATGACACCTGCTCTTTTATAGGCAAATCCCTTCATAAAGATCTTTTCCAATGCCTTTCCTGCCGCTATGCCTATCACTATACTGGAATCACTGGCCTGTGCTAATCTTATAGTAAAAGAATTATAGTATTGCGCCTGAAATTTTTTATGATAATTAGTTGCCAGAAAAACCGTCACAGTTTTACAATATGTACCCTGCCTTCTTAAACGTTCACTGCAAGCCATGGCAAAATTGGTAATACGCTCAGCAATTTCTTCTTTCTGAATGATTTCCTTTGTAAAAGTCCGGGTAAATGAAATGCTCTGCTTCATCCTTGCTTCTGAAAGAGATAGGACAGATTGTCCTTTCAGCTCCTTTTGCAGGCGTAGCAATAATACAGAAAACTCTTTCAGCACAAAGTTTTCAGGTAATTTTGTAAAATCATAGGCAGTCTTGACACCGATAGCCTGAAGTCTTTTAGAGATCCTGCGACCAATTCCCCAAACATCTCCTATCGGCAGCCATTTCAATGCCTTTTCTATTTTATCCGCAGTCATCACATACACGCCTGAATGATGCTCAGGAAATTTTTTGGCAATATGACTTGCGACCTTAGCCAACGTTTTTGTAGGCGCAACTCCCACACTTACCGGAATTTTCATCGTCTCATCGATACGACTTCTCATCTCTGTGAAATGTGCTTTTAAGTCCCAATTATCAAAGCCGTGCATATCCATAAACGCCTCATCTATGCTGTAATGCTCTACATCCGGCGAATAATCTGCCAAAATTCGCATGACCTGATTACTTATCCGGTTGTATAGCGAAAAATTCCCTGAAAACATGACTACCTGATGTGCCTCTATAATATGGCGATACTGAAAGACAGGAGCTGCCATAGGAATGCCTAATGCCTTAGCCTCATTGCTTCTGGCAATGATGCAGCCATCATTGTTGGACAACACGACAACGGGCTTATCCTTCAATTCCGGGCGGGATATCCGCTCACAACTTGCAAAGAAGTTGTCACAATCGACCAAAGCAAACATCATTTCAGGATTAGAATTCTAAGATAGATCATAGAAAAATCCCTTGCTCTGATTTAACAAAAATGTGGATAAAAGAAGTAAAACAGATTCACTATCAAACTATATCGTTGTTTCGGTCATTATATCATAATAAGTTAAAATGACTTTAATAATTTTTAATGAACCAAAAAACATATGACGTGTTCTGAATTAGGCAACACAACATCACTTTATGTACACAGAGCTTTTTGAAACCAACAGGCTTAGCAGATCTGTCATTACTTCTGACTTAGATATTCTCTGACACCGAATCTTGGGTCTTTCAAAGATTTTTTTTCAAAAAGTAAACAATCAATTTCAATACTATGGCTAATAAAATTATCATCAACAACACTGATCTGGAAATTGCACACCTTAACTTCGGAGGCAATGTTTTCGGCTGGACACTAAATGAACAGCAATCTTTTGACATTCTGGATGCATTTACAGGAGCAGGTTTCAATTTCATCGACACGGCTGATACCTACCCGTGGTGGATCAATGGTACAGGAGGTTTGTCAGAATCCACCATCGGTCAATGGATGAAATCCAGAAATAACAGGAAAAATGTGGTTATTGCCACCAAAGTAGGTTCTGAAACCAAAGAGCATCCCTACGACATCAGCAAAAAGCACATCCTGAAATCTGTAGATGAATCTTTACAACGTTTGCAGACTGATTACATTGATCTCTACTACACGCATTTTGATGACAAAAAAACACCAGTAGAAGACACTTTATCTGCTTATGACGAAATTGTCAGGGCAGGAAAAGTACGCTATATTGCAGCTTCTAATCTTTCTCCTGAAAGACTGACTGAATCTTTTGATGTTGCAGAGAAAAACGGCTTCCCAAAGTATGTAGCACTGCAACCACATTACAATCTGGTAGAAAGAGCTCAATACGAAACAGATTATCTGCCATTGGTAGCAAAATATGACCTCACAGTCTTTCCTTACTGGTCTCTGGCTTCCGGATTTCTCACCGGCAAATATCGTTCTGAAGCTGACTTAGGACAAAGCGCTCGAGGAGGTGCTGCAAAAAAATATCTCAATGAAAAAGGCCTGACTGTTTTAAATGCATTAGATGTTGTATCGAGTAAGCACAATGTCCGGCAGGCAACTGTAGCATTGGCATGGCTCCTTGCGCAACCTAATGTAGGCGCACCTATTGTAAGTGCCACGAATCAGGAACAGCTACAATCTTTGCTTGCTGCACCTGAACTGAATCTGGATGCAGAAGATCTGGAATTACTGGATACAGCCAGCAGATAAATGCTTTTTATTTTCAAAAATATGGAACGGGCTGTCTGAAAAGGCAGCCTGTTTTGATTTCATTCCATTTGAGGAAAGTACTGTCTTACTGTTGGAATTACTCAGCCGAAAAATATTTTAATCTCTGCTGTGATATTCTGATACCTCGTGCGAATAATTAGGAAAATAAAACCATAAAATATTGTTGATGAAACATAGAAAAAAAACAAATGGTAAATTAATCATTCATAGCATGAATCCTTCTCATCATGAATGAAATGGAAAAATCAGGGTTATTTCTCTCGGTCATTGAGCGCAACAAGGGAATTGTATACAAAGTAGCTAACTCCTATTGTAAATCTATTGACGACAGACAGGATCTGGTGCAGGAAATCATCATTCAGCTATGGAGAACATTTGAAAATTTTGATCAGCAGTACAAGCACTCTACCTGGATCTACCGGATATCCCTGAATGTAGCCATCTCTTATTACCGGAAGGAAAATACCCGTAAGAAAATCTCCGCTCCGTTAAATGATGGGATTTTCAACTTTACCAATGAAGATAACATCAATGACAAGGAAACCGACCTGGGAATTTTACAACAGATGATAGCAGAGTTAAAAGATCTGGATAAAGCTTTGATGCTGCTCTATCTGGAAGAAAAACCTCATAAAGAGATTGCTCAGATTATAGGCATATCTGAATCAAATGTAGCTACTAAAATCAACAGAATCAAAAACAGCTTAAAGCAAAAATTCATCCTAATTAAAAATCAATAACATGGAAAATACAGAACTCATCCAAATCTGGAAAGCACAAAACGAGAAGATTGAAAAAACACTGGCTATCAATCAGATACTTTTAAAAGAAGTGATTGATAATAAAGCAAAAAATTCTTTAAGATCACTGGTCAGACTAAAAACAGCCGGCATCATTGCTTTTATTATCTATCTTCTGATATTGGGCTATGCGCTGGGTTATGCGCTGAATCATTATTCATCAGCCTGGAATTATTTTATTATTTCCATCGGGGCAATTTTCCTTATCAATTTCAAAGGTCTGGCTGATTACATCAAGCACCTTAACTGGACGAATAATATCAACTACAACGGTTCTGTAATTGAAATACAACAACAGCTATCCCGGCTACAATTATCCATTATCAATCACGCCAGAACCATGTGTCTGCAATTTCCGTTTTTCACTACTTTTTACCTGACTAATATGTGGTTTCCTCAGAACATAGGGATCGGATATATCATCTTTCAGATTCTATTGACCGGGTCATTTACCATATTCAGCTACTGGTTGTATAAAAATCATACTCCGGAAAACTTAAGGAAAAAATGGTTCAGAACAATGATTGCCGGATCTGGTGGCAAATCAGTCATGGAGGCTATGGAATTTTATAAAGAAATGGAAGAATTCAAAAAGAACTAACTCCGGTTTGATAGGCAGAAAATAGAATTAATGTTAAATTACATTTTCCAAAATGATCCAGATGACAGATCTATCTTCAGAACAAAAAGACACTTTACTCAAAACACTTGCGGAACGATTTGAGAAAAATATGCACAGACATCCCGAACTTAAATGGTCTGATGTGCTGTCCCGACTTGAATCACAACCCGAAAAGCTAGCCTCTCTTTATGTTATGGAAGAAACGCATGGTGAACCGGATGTAATTGGCTTTGACGAAAAAAGCAAGAAATATATCTTTTGTGACTGTACAGCAGAAAGTCCGAAAGGCCGGAGAAGTGTTTGTTATGATCAGGCAGCTTTAGATTCCAGGAAAGAGCATAAACCTGCTCACAGTGCTGTAGCATGGGCTGCCGAAATGGGTATTGAGTTATTGAATGAAGAACAGTACCGTAATTTACAGCAAATAGAAAAATTTGACACCAAAACATCCAGCTGGCTGCTTACTCCTGAACCTATCAGAAAATCAGGCGGAGCCATTTTCGGCGATTTCAGATATGGTCAGGTTTTCATTTATCACAATGGTGCTGAATCTTACTATGCAGCCAGAGGCTTCAGAGGAATTGTAAGAGTATAATATCTACATAAAAAAAGCATTCAGTTTCCTGAATGCTTTTTTACAATACATCTTTATTTTCAGGACGGTATGACCAGTACTTGACCCGGATATATCAGATCCGGGCTTTTCAGCATCGGCTTGTTGGCATCAAAAATCTTCGGGTATTTATTAGGATCACCATAGAAGTTTTTTGAGATCTTAGAAAGATTATCTCCCTTTACCACTGTATAGTACTGCGCATCACCGGCAACAGGATCAAGATTTACCTCCACACTTTCACCTACTGCAAGATTGTCTGTTACCTCCGCGATTCCATCAATGTTTCCCGCAGTAGCAACGATTCTGATTTTGTCAAAAATATCTTTGGCATATCCTCCCAGGGTCACTTTATCATCGTCTACCTGAATTTGTAAACCGTCAGTTCCTAAACCGAACGATTTCAAGTGCTCAATAATCTTTTCCTGTTTCTTTTCATTGCTGTCTCCGATTCCGAAAATTTTGGCTCCGGCATTTTTAATGACTGAAATTAATCCCATATCAAATTGTATTTAAAAATTTTAGTGTGTTCAATATAATCAAAAGCGTGAACAACAAACAATATTCTATAAAATTTTAATCCGAAAGATGATATGTAAAAGAATTTCATTTACATTGTAAATAAATTTTTTATACCCAAAATAGAGATAATGAAAAAGAAGATTCTATTAATGACTATGATCTCAGGAACTGTATTAATGACTTTCAGTGCCTGTAAAAGCAAAACCGAACCAACGCCTGCTCCGGTAGTAACTGAAGAATCGGTGCCTGTACCAGCCTCAACTGCATCAGATGTGGCTCAATCAGTTGTCGTTCCGACATTTACGAACCCTGATGTCACTAAATTTTGTCAGGAATTCAAAGATTTAGTAACAGAATATGCTCAATACAAAGGTACAGGAGACACTGCTAAAGCTACTGAATTACAAAATAAATTCACTGCCTGGGCTACAAAAGCTGCAGGTCTGGCAGGTAAAATAAAACCGGAAGAGCTACAACAGTTCAACGATTTCATTGTAAGCGCACAATCCAAATTTGCTGAAATGGCAAGCGCTCCGGCAAGTAAATAATCTTACATTTTAAAATCAATATAAAGGTTGTCTGAAAAGACAGCCTTTTCTTTTTTATTTATAACAATCCTTTAAAATACTCCCAATCAACCAGACTTAATAAGTGGCGAATATGAGTTATGGACTTCAAAAGCACAATAGTTAATATATAATTATTATTACACAAACATATGTTTTATATAATATCAATAAAAAATACTAGTTTTACACAAATTATTATTTATGTTACCAAATATTAAAAACTATCTATTAGTTACACTTATTTCTGTAATTGCCGTTGGCTTACATTCCTGTAAGAAAGATAAAGATCCGGAAGAAAAAGTCATTCCAATTGTTGAAGGTGAGTTTATTGGAAAATGGATTATCAAAGACGCAAAATCTCAGATTTATTCTGTTGAACTGCTTAATGATGCGCATTACTTAATAGAGCTTAATTATGCTTTCGGAAAAGTAAATACCTCCACCACATTTGGACCGGCACAATTTTTAAACAATGCCAAAGCAGCCAGCAGTCTAATTCGTTTCGGAACATATAGAGTTGAAGGCGACAAAATTATTTTAGAAGGATTTGGTATCATTGGAGATATGGAATTTACTGAAGCGGAATTTCATTTTTCTTTCTCTGCTAAAGAAAATGCGACAGGAACAGCACTAATAGCGACAAAGTTTGGTGACACTATCTCTGAAAGTGATAAAACTAATTTATTGTGTCAGACATGGGACATCACCAGAGTGACTAAAGCTCCGAATATGACAGAGGAACAACTTAATTATTTACTCATGAATATTGGAACTACTGATGACAATACATTGACATCAATGTACAAAGGTTCTAATGTACTATTCTCAAGAGCAGGAACTTATTTAAGCTTATACCCTACAGGTCTTTCATATCTTTCATCCTGGAGATGGGCAAATAGCCAGGAGAAGGAAATTGAATACACCCATTCAGGATGGTCTGACCCTGCTAATATTGGTAAAGTAACAATTGCCAATCTAACTTCAAAAACGGTAGAACTCAGAAATGAATATCTTATTTATTATCTGACCAAATAGGATTGCTGAATTATAAAAAAGCGCTTATCGTGAGATAAGCGCTTTTTTTGTAACCGTACATATTGTGTATTAAAAAACCTCCCGCTCTCAATCTGATTAATACAGAATCATAATAATAAAAGGGAAACCACACGGAATCCCCTTTAATTATTATGATACATGAACTGAATTTCTGTCCTTTCTGACTATATCTTACCTACCATTTTCAATGGATCTACCCACTCTTCAAACTGGGCTTCTGTCATGTGTTCGAAATCCAGGCCTTTGAGCTTATATTCCAAAGCCGCTTGCTTCAATGTGATGCCGCGTTTGTGGGCGTCCTGAGCAATCGCTGCTGCATTGTAATATCCAATTTTAGGATTTAATGCAGTCACCAACATCAATGAATTGTTCACATGCTTGGTGATATTCTCTGTCAATGGCTCGATACCTACAGCACATTTATCGTTGAAGCTTACGCATACATCAGCAATCAACCTTGCAGAATGTAAGAAATTGTAAATCATTACCGGTTTGAATACATTCAGCTCGAAATGACCTGTAGCACCACCGATATTGATAGCTACATCGTTGCCCAGCACCTGAGCAGCTACCATTGTCATCGCTTCACACTGAGTCGGATTGACTTTGCCCGGCATGATAGATGAACCCGGCTCGTTGTCAGGAATGAAGATTTCTCCGATACCTGCACGAGGGCCCGAAGACAGCATACGGATATCATTACCGATTTTCATCAAAGAAACTGCTACTGTTTTCAATGCTCCGTGCGCCTCCACGATAGCATCATGAGCAGCCAAAGCTTCAAATTTATTTTCTGCAGTTACAAACGGCAAGCCTGTCAAAGCAGCAATATGTCTGGCTACATTTACATCATAACCTTCAGGTGTATTGATACCTGTACCTACTGCAGTTCCACCCAAAGCAAGCTCAGATAAGTGTGCCAGTGTGTTTTTGATCGCTCTCAATCCATGATCCAGCTGTGACACATATCCTGAAAACTCCTGGCCTAATGTCAACGGTGTAGCATCCATGAAGTGGGTACGGCCGATTTTCACTACGTGCTTGAAATCCTGAGACTTTTTGTACAATGTAGCTCTCAGCTTCTCAATACCAGGAATAGTTTTCTCCACTAAGATTTTGTATGCAGCAATGTGCATAGCTGTAGGAAATGTATCATTGGATGATTGAGATTTATTGACATCATCATTAGGATTGATGATTTTTTTCTCATCAGCCAGGCTACCGCCATTCAATACATGTGCACGGTAAGCAATGACCTCATTACAGTTCATATTGGATTGTGTACCTGAACCTGTCTGCCACACAACCAACGGGAATTGATCTGCTAAACCTCCGGCCAGGATTTCATCACAAACCTGAGCAATTAAATCTTTTTTCCCAGCAGGTAATACTCCTGCTTCAAAATTGGTCAAAGCAGCAGCTTTTTTCAGATATGCAAATGCCAAGATGATTTCACGCGGCATTTTGTTGATGTCCTGCGCGATTTGAAAATTTTCAATAGAACGCTGTGTCTGCGCTCCCCAATACACGTGAGCAGGTACCTTCACCTCTCCCATCGTGTCCTTTTCTATTCTGTATTCCATTTTATTATTAGTCGATTGACGACTATTTTTGGGTTTAAAGTTTAAGGTTTAAAGTTTGCTTACGCCTGATTTTACCCGAACCGGATTTATCTGATTGTAATGATTTTTCCGATGAATAATTTCATCACAAAAATCATAGTTCAGACCTATTTACCGGTAAAATTTGCCTTTCTTTTCTCTAAAAATGCGCTCACTCCTTCTACTACATCTGTAGAGTTAAAGATATCGCCGAATGCATTGACTTCAGATGCAAAACCATCTACTCCGTCAGTAAAATAATCATTCGTCACACTGATAACTTTAGATACAGCAACAGGTCCTTTTGTACCAATCTTATTGATAAAATATCTGGCTTTGTCGATTGCTGATTCTTTATCTGTTTCTACATAATTGACCAATCCCCATGACAGTGCTTTTTCAGCATCAATGATATCAGCTGTCAGGTGCAACTCCAATGAACGGGCTTTACCCACATACTGAATCAGTCTTTGTGTACCTCCATATCCTGCGATGATACCGAGATTCACTTCCGGCTGACCGAATTTTGCATTGATGGTAGCAATTCTCATGTGACATGCCATAGATAATTCGCAACCGCCACCTAATGCAAAACCGTTGACAACTGCAATAACAGGTACCGGCATCGTTTCAATGGAGTTAAAGATATCGTGTCCGCGCTGAGCCAGAGCTTTAGCTTCATCTACATTCAAACCCTGAAATTCAGAAATATCTGCACCTGCTACAAAGGATTTTTCTCCTGCACCTGTGAGAATAACACCTTTTAGCCCCTCTAACTGACGGGCAGATTCAAATGCTTCTTTGATTTCCAATACTGTAGCACCATTGAGTGCATTGAGCTTATCAGGTCTGTTGATAGTGATAGTTAAGATTCCCGACTCTAATGACCATAAAAGGTTTTGAAATACCATATTCGAGATTTAAGTTTCGCAAATATCCGTTTCAGGCGTAAGAAATGCAAATAATCTTTCAGGTAATTTGACAGCCGGAACCAAGATTAAACCTCTGAGCTAAAGGATACAAAATAGTTCTTGCCAGTTTTATAAAACTTTCGGACAACAATTATCTCTGATATAAAATAATTTCTTCGCTTGTCATAAAACCAGGTAAAAATCCGGGAAGCAAAGCATCTGTATTTCGTACAAAAAACGTAAAAAAATACATTCTATATGAGTATTATTGTAAAATACTATCAAAATCAGATGAGGTTGGTTAACCAATGTTAAGTAGATTTATAAATTCCAACAGAGCACTTTAACTTAGTATTGTGAACCGTCAATTATTCATTTTTTCCTGTGTACTGATCATTATCGGACTTCTGGGGGTCGGAGTAGTACAAACACTCTGGCTCAAAGCAGCTATAGAAAACCGTAAGGCCGATTTTGACCAAAGAGTGTATGAATCGATGGAAGAAATTGCCTACGGGATAGATAACATTGATTATCACCCATATATTGAAGAGTTTCTGGAGCAGATCCAGATCGACACTATGGCTGATGCCCAGTATCAAAGATGGATGAAAGAGGACAGTATGGGATTACACCAGCACGGTCATATGGACCCAATGGGTTCTCCGCCTCCCCCACCCAGACCCGGCGATTTCCCCGGACCACGTATTTCCAGAGAAGAATTTAACAGAGTATACAGATCTCAGATTGAAGAGTTCCAGCAAATGCTTGTAAGAGAGATGATTACTCTCCGTCCGATTGAGGAAATCATCAATATAGACCAGCTGCATGACCTGATAAAGAAAGTGCTCTTACAACATGGATTAAAAACAGAATTCCAGTTTGGTATCACGGAGTTTGCCGACAATAATTTCGTTTACCTTTCTCCGGGAGCGGATCTTGGGAATTTATATCACACCGAATACACTACCAAATTATTCAGAAGAAGCTTTTTTGACGGACACAAGCTGCTCAAAATTACTTTCCCTGAAAAAAAGAGGTTTGTAGTCCTTTCATTTCTGATGCCTATCCTGTCCTCTATCATTTTTATCATAATGATCATAGTGGCGTTTATTGTGAGCTTCAGAATCATATTCAATCAGAAAAAGCTCTCTGATATGAAGACTGATTTCATCAATAACATGACTCACGAGCTCAAGACACCTATCGCTACTATATCTCTTGCCAGTGAAATGCTCAAAGATAAATCCATCTCTTCTATTGAATCCAGCAGGATGAGATACGCAGGTATCATCTTTGAAGAAAATAAACGTCTCGCCAATCACGTAGAGCAGGTTTTACAGATTGCCCGTCTTGAAAAAGGCGAGCTGCAGCTCAATAAAGAAGAAAGGGATGTTAATGCTATTATCCGCTCTGTTGTTCATCATTTTGACCTTATCGGACAAGACTATTCGGCGACAATTGATGTAGATCTGAAAGCGGATCCTTCTCTTCTTGTCTTAGATGAGATGCACTTCACCAACGCTATTAAGAACCTTGTAGATAATGCCCTGAAATACAATGACAAAAATCCTGTTGTACTGATCAGCACTTACAATGATGACAAAGGAATTTATATTTCTGTCAAGGACAACGGAATAGGTTTGAGCAAAGACAATCAAAAAAGAATTTTTGAAAAATTCTATCGTGTACAAGGCGGTAACATCCACGACACAAAGGGATTTGGACTTGGATTAAATTATGTTAAATCAATTGTTGATGCACATAATGGAACAATTACTGTAGAAAGTAAGTTAAAGGAAGGAACAACTTTTACCATATATTTACCAAAAACTAATTAGTATGAATATAGCACCCAAAAACAAGCAGGTATTACTCGTCGAAGACGATCCCAATCTTGGCATGCTATTGCAAGAATATCTTTCACACAAACAATTCAATGTAGTTCTGAAAAGAAACGGAGAAGAAGGTCTTCTCGCTTTCCGCAAAGGGTCTTTTGATATCGTTTTGCTGGATGTTATGATGCCCAAAATGGATGGGTTCACTGTGGCTGAAGAAATCCGAAAAGACAATCTGGAGATTCCTATCATCTTTCTGACAGCAAAATCCATGAAAGAAGATAAAATCAAAGGTCTTACCATCGGTGCAGATGATTACATCACCAAACCGTTCAGCATGGAAGTGCTTGAGCTCAAAATCAATGCTATCCTGCGCAGGGTGGAGAAAAAAGAAGTAGCGGTAGCTCAGGATGAATATGTAGCGGGACACACTACTTTGGACTATAAAAATCAGAGAGTGATTTACAAAGAACAGGTAACAAAACTCACAACGAAGGAAAATGAGCTTTTACGTTTATTTTTTGAACGCAAAAACAACATCCTGGAGCGTGAAGTTGCTCTTAAGCATGTATGGCAGGATGATAGCTACTTCACGGCAAGAAGTATGGATGTTTTCATCTCTAAGCTGAGAAAATATCTCAAAGATGATGAAACGCTTTCTATCATGAACGTACACGGAACAGGTTACAAACTGTTGGAGAACTTATAATATCCGGAAAATACTTTTTGCAGTACTCACTGTATTTTATATTTCACAGCTCATGGCAATGTCATGAGCTTTTTTATATCAAATCAAATATCGAATTCAAGCCCATCCTGATACTTGATAAAACCGAAAATTTCTATTTTATCTAATTCTTTATTTATCCTAAATACAATTGTATATCCTTTATAAATCAAATCTCTGATCAAATCATCGTTAAAGTAAACGGATTTTCTGTATCGGAATGGATTTTGGGGAATTTCTAGAATTTTCAATACCACATTTTTCTTAAATTTCTTTGCAGCAGTAATATTATCTTTTGAAATAAATTTAACCTGACTTTTCAGACGTTCGGTAAATGATTCAGTGTAGACAATATTCATAATTACACGACCTGATCCAAACTTCTATTGAACTCTGCTTGTGTAAGCAATTTTGAATGACCTGATTTCAGATTACTCAATTCCACTTCCAGATATTCTCTGATTTGTCTGTCATTATTATTTTTCTCTACAATAGAAATCTCCTCCTCTGTGAACTTCTCCAATGCATTCAAAAACCTCTCGTATGCATCATCACTTATTTTCAATTCTATTGTCCGCATAAAATTCTGTTTCTATAAAAATAATAATTTAGAACTATAGCAACAATACATCTTACTTCCAACTTAAATTTCTACTCTTTCGACTGGTACAAAATCAAGTTATCTTTTATACATTGGGATTTGATATGGCAAAGAGCAAAAAAATCATCAAGCACAAAAATACGCCAAAGGTAGGCAAGCCTCCCGGTTCTCTGATATATCTCGGACCCAAAAAGGATGTTCCCATTTCTATTAAAGTTATTGAGTATAATCAGGAATCTTTTCAGGAATCAGCTCCGGACTCCTTTACTTCTGATATTAAAATTCAACAGGAAGGCAAATTTACATGGATAGATGTTACCGGGCTACATGATATAAAGCTGATTGAAAACATAGGCAAAGCTGTCAATATCCACTCTCTTACTCTGGAAGATTTACTCAATGTCAATCAGCGCCCAAAAATAGATATCTTTCACACTTACATCTATATTGTCATACAGCTGCTCAAGTTTGATGAAGATCATAACACCGTAGAATCTGAGCAATTGAGCATTATTCTGGGGAGTAATTATGTCATAACCTTTCTTGAAAGTCCTTCAGATATCTTTGAGGTGCTTAAAACCAGAATGCGCAATCACACCGGAAAGATCAGAAATTCTTCTGCCGATTACCTTGCCTACGCTATTCTCGATGTAGTAGTAGACGATTATTATGACGTGATAGAGAAAATAGGTGAACGAATAGAAGCATTCGAGGAGATCCTGATGCTGCACCCTCATAAAATGCAGATCCAAGAAATCTATTCATTAAAAAGAGAGCTTCTGCAGCTCAGAAAAGCGGTCTGGCCCATCAGAGAGATCATTACTAAGCTGGATAAGGATGATACGGATATTATCAAAGAAAAAACAACGCTCTATCTGAGAGATTTATATGATCATAGCATTCAGATCATAGAAACTGCTGAAATATACAGAGATCTTACTTCCGGGCTGGTCGATATGTATATGTCATCCACCAGCCATAAACTGAATGAAATTATAAAAGTACTGACGATCCTTTCGTCGATCTTTATTCCTCTGACATTTATTGCCGGTGTGTATGGTATGAATTTCAAGTACATGCCTGAGCTCGAATGGCATTATGGGTATTACCTCTGTCTCGCAGCCATGGGAATTTTAGCAATCATGATGATCTTTTATTTTAAAATCAAGAAGTGGATTTAATGCAATAAAAAAAACAGTAGTAAACATTTGTCTGCTACTATTTTTCTTATCAAATCCCATTGCAATGTTGTTTAGTTAAGAGAATCCGTAGGATTCTAATGTTTATAGCCCATGAATGGCAATCATTTTGTGCACCCCCGAATGGGGTCGAATGTATATTGTGCATCATTTTTTCTATAACCATTTGACCTCTACGAGATCTTTTTTGCTTAACTAAACGACATTGAATCCCATTGTTACATATTTACGTATGCATTGAAATAAAGACAATTACTTTTGATTTCTTTGTATGCTTTAGTAGAGGAAAGAGCTTTTAATTCTCTGAAATAAGTCCTGTAATTTTTGATTTTGTAACGGAGTATTTCAGGCTTTTCCAGATCATAAGAGTTATACCATTCGCCCAGCAAATTATTTTGAGCATATAGATAAAATTGTCCCTGCTCTATTTTTGATGCTGTAAACAATATCTGTGCTTTTAGCTCAGGATCGTTGACATTTTTTAGAGCGGCTTTTGCATAATTCATACTGACATTGAAATCGCCGGAGAAACTTGAATACCAATCAAAATTCTTATAATAATTGGAAAATACCCCATTGAGCTTCTTTACTTCGTCTTCCGGAGACAATAAGTCGTGAAACTTAGGTCCATAAGCATTGTTCAGATCAAAAGAAAGCAGCTCTCTGAAATATCCTAAACCGGTAGTATTGTAATAGAAGTTGGCCAGCAGGAAATTGGCCTTCACTCCTGCTTCGCTATTTTGCCGGGCGATATCTGACAACCTGATCAAGACATCTGTCAACTCGGTTTTATTCATCAGTTCCCTGATAAAACTAAACTCAGTAATATATGGAGTAGAGATCATTTCCTGTTCCTGACACTCAAAACACTCTTTGATGTTGTAGCCAAAAATTCCGCTTGATATTCCTGAAAATCCATCATAAGTACCAGTCCGCTGATCAGAAAAATAATTGGTGCTTTCAGGATAAAAATCCTGCTGGATTTTTTGAAACTCTTTTTTTGCCAGATCAAATTTCTGTTCTTTCAGGTACAAAGTTCCTTTGTAATTGCACAGGAAATCACCTAATACAAACTGTGATCTTTTCTTGTGAGACATGTAAGTACTCTGGTCGAAAGCAAAGTAGTACATGTTTTCTGTCAGATATTTTTCAAATTCATTTTTATCTTTTTTGTTACTCAATCGCTCCAGATCATTCAACAAATCCCATTGTACATTATTGGCAAAAGATTCTATGGTATTGTGCAGCAAAAAAGCTTTTGCCTTATCTCCCTGAAGAAAATATCTGTTTGCGAGAATATCCTTGATCAGTTCTTTCATCCTGTTCTTAGTCAGCTCTTCTCTGCTGAAAGTATGATCATAATAACTGACACCTTCCGGATACACCAGCTCAAAATTCAGAATAGCACTATATTTTCTTAATAAATTCTGCTCTATCTCAGGAGTAATTTTATCTATTCTGTTGACTTCCAGCAATGTAGTGATCATTTTCTTGTGAGCCAGATATTCGGTCGTCTTACTATTTACTTTCGCCAGATAATTTTCTGATGCTGAAAAATCCTTGCTGAGATTAGTCAGATATGCCAGTGAAAGATTCCAGAAATCTGTATCCTGTGCTGCCCCGGCCTGTTCTTCGCCGATGTGAATGGTTTCATTCAAAAAATTCTCTGTCAGATCAGGTGTGTAATATCCGCCGTCTGCCAGGAAAGGTATTTTACCGGATTGCTTTTTCTCATTAAAATCCATTAAAAGATAAGCTCTCTCCACTAAATTGATGGCTCTGGCAAACAATATTTTAGCCTGTTCTGCATTGGGATCTATCTTCACAATCTGACGCATAGCAGCCAGAGGATTACTAAAATCTTTATAGCCGATCAAGAGATACAAATCCATTTTTTCCTGATCAGTAGCAGCATTTTTCAAAAGTTGATTAAAATCGAGATCTTCTGTAAAATTCATCGAGATATAAGCACTCTCTTTTTTGTTTTTAGTATGAGAAAAAACTTCAAAAAAGTCATAATTAGCCTGAATGAGATTACCCAACGCTCTTTCTGCTCCCGCCTTTTGATCCAGTGCGTAGTAATACATGACCGTTTTGATTTTCAAAGGCACCACATATTCTCTGAATAAGCTGATCGCCTCTTTATAATGATTGGTATAGTGAGCAAACCTCACCATTTGGTAGCCATAGCGCAACTTCAATGCTTTGTCAGCTTCAGCATTCCAGCTTCGTTTCAATACATTCATGACCTTTGCATAATCCAGCTGTGACGCATTTTTCTCAGCTTTATCACCATAATACCAGGAATCTTCCGTCTCTATCCTGTTGTGAAACATATATGGTTCCAGATATTTGGAGTATGACAAGTACAAAAGAGCCTGTCTGTGCTTACTGATAAATTCAGCATCTGCAAATGAAAGTCTGACATCAGTAGTCTTTCCTGTTTTGGTCAGCTGATCTATTGATTGCTTGGAGGACTTAAAAACCAGGTACCAGGCATCATCGTAGGAAATCCCCAGATATGTTGACCAATCTTCAATATTCTCATTTTTTTTATAAATGTCACGGACGTTGTATAAAGCCTCATCCATGGTCATCAGGAACGGGCTGTATTGAGGAGATCGTGAAATTTCCTGATCAAACAGATTATAATAATAGTAATCTTCACCACCGCCATCCGCACAGGCAAATGCAGATGCAAAAGTTCCGATAGTAAAAGCTAATCCAAGCAAAGCCTTCTTCATTCAAGTGATTTTAAATGATAATTCTTAATAAATTTCTCGTCGAGATGATAATATACGATATGAAAATCCTTTTTGATCTTTTTATTGAGGAATGCGATCGTTTGTTTCAATAATTCAGGTGAAATACTTTCCACTTTAATTTTAAATCCTTTACTGAGATAAAGATTATGAATAAAAAAATCATCCAGCACTTCATAGACGCCATTTCCGGCTTGACGTACAGGTTGCCCTTTCAGATCATCTTCACTGAAAGAATTGACCAGCTTGATTTTACCCAGATGATTGGTAATAATCGCCCAGGAATAAACAGGTAAAGCTACATCCAGCGTTACCGGATATTGATCCAGATGCTGCAGGTAATCCTTTGCAAGGTCCAGATCCAGAATTGAATTTTTATCTTTCACATCACCGGGATTTTCAGTAGCATAACACATGAGCACCATTTTATCCAGTGGCGGAACACCTTCTTTCTCTTTAAATTTCACCTGGTGTAATCGCAGTGTTGCTGAAATATTTTTACCCGAAATCTTTTTCAATGCTTCTAAAAACATAAAATAATTCTGACGGGTACTTTGCGTCCAATCACAATCTATTTGTATTTCTGTAAAAGTTGGTATCTGACCGGAAACAGCAATATTACTGATCAGCTTAAAGACGTTTTCAGCTAATGTTTTGATTTCTTCCGGATGGGCGCCTGCAAAAGTTCTATTGGTAATAAATACTGTAGGAATATAATTCACAGATAATTGTGTGGCATCAAACTGATGGATCACTCCCACCGGCTTAGTCTCCGCTCCTTTTTTATCTACATCAAATAACCTGATATAGATATTGTTTACATCCAGATCCGTGACTGCTTTTTGTTCAGCTTCAGTGATTTTAAAATTTGATCTCCAGTAATAGAAATCTATCGCATGCTCTCTCTTCTGCTGACACGCTGACAGCAGACCTGATAACAAAATTAAAAATCGGTACGAAAGGATATAATTACTCAAAACAAAAGTGTTATACAGGAATAAGTTGATCGGGTTTCAGAAGTTGTTGAAATTTAGTACAAAAGTTTAATAATTATGCCTTGCTCCTACTGATATTTCAAGCGAATTAGTCCTGAACCAGTTTGACAAAAGAAATTCAGATCGATGAAATACTGTCAAAATTTAAAAACATACACATTTACTCCATATTTCTTCGATAGAATTTATCCCAGGACATCCAGCACAACCTTTGAAAGAAATAGCCACGAATTCACTAATGAATGATTAAAGTATTCCTGCAGCTCTCCCAGGAAGATATATTTTACATAATAAGTAAAATTCACAATATATAATTCATGCATTAATGACACATAATAAAATGGAATTAAGCCATTTCAATATCTCATTCAGCTCAGATAAAATTGATCTCAAAATTTAAGCACAAACAAAATGCAACATAGTTGCATTTGATAAAAGATTGATTAATTTTGTCCTTGTGCTGCAGAAATTACTTTTCCTGACGGGTTTGATAACATGGTGCAATTTTGCTTTTGCCCAGACAACGAACAAAGACGTTGTATGTTCATACATTATTAAAGGAAATGTTTTAGATGAAAATAACCAAAATACGCTCGCATACGCCACGGTTTTCATAGTGGAGCTGGAACGAGGGGAACAAAGCGACAGTAATGGTTTTTTCACTTTTACAAATATCTGCCCGGATATTTATACTTTCAGAATTACGCATGTAGGATGCCAACCCAGAGATACTACGATCTCTGTCAAAGGCAATACGGATGTACAGCTTTTTCTGGATCACGAATACCAGGAGCTTATTGTCACAGAAATCATTGGCAATAAAGAATTAGGCAAAGAGCTCAATATACAGGAATCTATTCAACAGCTCCATTTCAAAGATCCATCTAAAGATCTGGGACAGATACTCAGTAATATCAGTGGGATCAACATACTGCAATCCGGTACCAATATCTTCAAGCCTATCATTCACGGGCTGCATTCTGACAGATTACTGATACTACAAAATCAGGTCAAGCTTTCCGGTCAGTCATGGGGAGCAGAGCATGCGCCTGAAATAGATGCTGCATCTGCTCAATCTATACATGTCATAAAAGGAGCAGGAGGAATTGAATACGGAACAGATGCATTGGGTGGAGTGATCGTTATCCAGCAGACTATACCGGATTACCGTACAGACTGGACAGGACAAGTCAGTTCATCGTTCAACACCAATCAGTCAGGATTTGCCACACACGCCCGTATTTCCAAAGGTTGGGTGCTTCCAAATGATCACAAAATGTCATTCCAGGGAGGTGGTACATTCAAAAGGAACGGAGATGCAAGAGCTCCGAAATATGTACTATCCAATACAGGTATACAGGAAAATAACGCTTACGGAGCTTTTTCATACCTCAGGCTTTTCAGTAATCTGCATATACAGTCGCAAACTTTTTATAATCATTATTACAGAAAATCCGGCATTCTTGCAGCTTCACATATCGGGAATGTGGAGGATTTGCAAAATGCTATCGAAAATCAGAAGCCATTCATCATCAATGACTGGACCTACAAAATTCAGTATCCGAGACAACAAACCCACCATCATACTTTCAAGCAACAGGTAGAGCTCAGCGCAGCATGGGGTAAGCTCCAGCTACAATATGACCTGCAACAGGACCGCCGGCAGGAATACGACCTGAGAAGAAACGGACGCTCAGAAATCCCTGTGTTGGATCTGAAATTGTTTACCCATCATATTGCCACGAAATTTAACCGTCAGATACGTCAGTTTGCCTTTCATACGGGACTGGAGTATTACCAGAAAGATAATACGAATGTACCCGGAACCGGATTCAGACCTGTTGTTCCTGATTATCAGCTCTACAACGTCGCTCTATGGGCCCGCAATCAGTGGAAACACAAGAAAGTCAGTCTGGAATCAGGATTCCGTTATGAAAACCATCAGCTCAGAGTCGCTGCATTCAATGCTCAGAACGAGCTGTACAAACCTCGTCATAACTTTCACACATTCGCGCTCATGCTCACCGGAGATATTCAAATCAGCAAGATTGTGCACTTCATGAGTAACATAGCCCTAGCCAGCCGTGCTCCTAATGTCAGTGAGCTTTACAGTGCGGGTGTGCATCAGTCAGCTGCGGCAATAGAATACGGCGATGCGTCCATGTATCCTGAACGTTCTTTCAAATGGACCAATCGCATTGGGCTGCAATGGGACAGCAAGGCCAAGTTGGATATTACACCTTATCTGCACTTTATTAATGGATATATCTATCTGGAACCACAAAATGAGTTTGAAACGACTATTCGCGGTTCTTTTCCGGTATTCAGATATCAGCAAGTAGGCGCAGTGGGTATTGCCGGTATAGACGCAGACCTGGTCTTCTACCCGATTGTTAACCTGTTAAAATTACAGGCGCAGTACAGCTTTATACGGATGACAGATCTTACTGACAAAAAAGATTTAATAGGTACACCTCCCAATCAATTAAAGCTTGCAGCAGGGTTAGAACGCTCAGAGTGGAAAAAGCTCAGCAATCTCTATGCTGTGCTGGAATGGAAATATGTGGGCGAACAATTGTACGTCAGCCGCACCAATGATTTCCTCCCTCCTCCCGGAGCTTATCACCTACTTTCTTTTGACAGCCATATTGAATGGAAAGTCCGGAGCAAAACCATGGGTGCAGGATTACAAATCACCAATATTACCAACAACTCTTACAGAGATTATCTGGACAGATTCAGATACTTTGCTGACTTGCAGGGTATTAATCTTATCCTAAAATGGAATTACAATTTCTAAAAACAATACCTTATGAAAAGATTTTCATCACAAATCCTGTTTATTTTCATCCTTGCATTGTCTTTCACAGCTTGTAAAAAAGATGATCCTGTACATGAGCATGAAAACGAATTCATCAATGCTGTTCGCATAGAATTCATTGGCGGAGAAGAAACAAAAGTTTTCGAATGGAATGAAGACGCTGTAGACCCTATTGTACTGACAGCAGGTACGTTATATCAGACCAATATAACTTTTTTAAATATCGAACATCACGAAGAAGATATCACACATGAGATAGAGGAAGATGGCCACAATCATCAGGTGTTTATCACTACCACTCCGGCTGACTTACTGCAGATAAAATCTACAGACAAGGATAAAAACGGACTTCCTATTGGCATCGAATCTGAAATCACTACAACTTCTGTAAATGCAGGATCATTACGGGTATTACTCAAACACTACTCAGGAAATAAAGATGGAAATCCTTCCAACGGTTCCACAGATGTGGATATCAGCTTCCCGCTCACAATACAATAACCACATTAGCTTCTTTATACAACGAGCGACGACAATCATATCGTTGCTCGTTTATTTTTAACAAACAGATATTTTATATTTTCTCCTTGCCGTTCATGACTTTTAAAGCATAACTTTATCAGAGAGCGGGAAAGGAAATGGAGAATATATCTGTATTTGAAATGTTAAAGATTGGAATTGGCCCATCCAGCTCCCATACATTGGGCCCGTGGAGAGCTGCAGAAAGATTCCTGAAAGAATTAAAAGCTACTGATCTTCTTTCCAGGGTCAAAAAAATACAGATTCATTTATACGGTTCATTATCTCTTACCGGGAAAGGACATGCTACAGATCTGGCTCTTTTGCTGGGATTGAGCGGCACAGATCCGGAGTATATTCCAATAAAAGATATTGCTCCGATCGTCAGCGGGATTAAATCTGAAAAAATATTATTTCTGGCAGGCATCTATCCTATCGCATTCTTTTTTGAAGAAGATATCATTTTCCACAGGGAATTCCTCCCCTTTCATGCCAATGGCCTTTGTTTCAAGGCTGAACTTATCGATGGCAATACAATAACATCTACCTTTTATTCTATCGGAGGCGGTTTTATCAGCAAAGGAGAAGATGAAAACATTCAGACAGACTATTCTCAAGTATTCCCGTTTCCCTTCAACAATGGGAAAGAATTACTGGAGCTATGCAGGATGACCAATCTTTCTATTACTGAGATCATGTACCAAAATGAAAAGTCTGTCCGGAGCGAAGCACTCATTCATACTGAGCTGATGCGTATCTGGCAGACAATGCTGGAATCCATGTATATCGGTTGTCATGAAGAGGGCGAATTGCCCGGTGGTCTGCATGTACGCAGACGGGCTTATGAAATACACAGTAAGCTCAAGGGAGAAATATCCTATCACAATCCACAGGAATGGATGAACGCCATTCGTAAAACTAAGATCAAATTCAGGCAGATATTCAAATGGGTGAGTTGCTTTGCTCTCGCAGTCAATGAAGTAAACGCCTCCTTAGGAAGAGTCGTAACGGCTCCGACCAATGGAAGCGCCGGTGTAATTCCGGCAGTTTTAATGTACTATCTGGTAATAGAAAATCATGAGGCCGGAGAAAAAGAAATCAAACAATTTCTGATGGTGGCTGGAGTTATTGGCAGCATCTTTAAAAAAGGTTCAACCATATCTGCGGCAATGGGTGGCTGTCAGGCAGAAATAGGTGTATCATCTGCTATGGCAGCAGCAGCCTTATGCGAATTATTGGGCGGCTCTCCTGAACAGGTAACTATTGCTGCCGAAATTGCTATGGAACATCATCTGGGACTGACCTGTGATCCTATTGGCGGACTGGTACAGATACCATGTATCGAAAGGAATGCCATGGGAGCTATCAAAGCCATCAATGCAGCTGAGCTTGCATTGGATACGGATCCCAAAGACGTTAAAGTATCTTTAGACAAAGTGGTACATACGATGTGGGAAACTGCTAAAGATATGCATCACAAATACAAAGAAACCTCAGAAGGCGGACTGGCAGTGACCGTAAACGTCGCTGATTGCTAGAATAAACAAAATATCTTCTCTAATGTTAAAAATATCATCTTCATCAGAAGAGCTGACCAAAAACAATACCCATGAAATGGACCAATGAGCTCAGTCAAAAATTAAACATTCGCTATCCTGTTATTCAGGCTCCAATGTTTGGCGTGACCACACCATCTATGGTAGCTGCTGCTGCAAAAGCAAACTGTCTGGGCACATTGTCATTAGGAGATTTATCTGCTGACAAATGCGTGGAAGCAATTCGCGCTACCAGGCAGCTTACCGGTCAGGCATTCGCAGTAAATATTTTTGTAAACAACATTCCTGAAATCACGAACGAGCTAAAAATAAAATACAGCAACACCAAAAGCTTTATAGAGCAATTAGCCCGGAAAAATAATTTAGATGTCCATCTGCCTGAGATCCACGAAATAAAGATCAATTCCTATCACGAACAAATAGATGCTATCATTGCAGAAAACTGTAAAATTCTGAGCTTTACTTTCGGCAATCTTGACTCATCCGGTATCGATCTGTTAAAAAATAATGGAACGATCCTGATCGGGACATGTACCTCTTTACAGGAAGCGCTTGCTTTAGAAAAAGCCGGCATTGATATTATTTGTGTGCAAGGAATCGAAGCCGGCGGACACCGGGGCAGCTTTTCTGCTGAGAACATCCCTCAAATCGGGGGATTTTCCTTATTATCTCAGATACTCGACAATGTAAAAATTCCGATGATCTATGCAGGCGGAATTTACAATGGAAAAACATTATTAGCAGCACAAATGCTCGGAGCACAGGGATTTCAGGTAGGTAGCCTGCTTCTGAGTTCAGCAGAAAGCTCATTAAAAGATTTTGAAAAGCAGCGATTGAGAAACGTAAAAGAAGATGAAATTATATTGACCAAAAGCTTTTCTGGTCGCTATGCCAGAGGCATTAAAAATCTCTTCATAGAAGCTATTGAGCATTCAGATTACATGCTACCCTATCCTTATCAGAATAAGCTGACCGGTGAATTACGCAGAGTGGCAAAATTGTGTAACAATGCAGATTTTGTAAGTATGTGGGTCGGTCAATCGATTCACCCATTCAGTGGAAAGTCTACTACTGAAATATTAGAAAATCTGATAACAGATACTGAAAGCATATAAACCGGCTGAATTCAGCTATAAAATGCAACATGATGTAAATGAATAATTTCTCAGCAAGACACAGAGAATTCAGCATTCTATACTGTACTATTCAATTATGCTATTTATATTTGTTTCAATGAAAGTGGCAAAAGTATTTCTACTATTAACAATCATTGGGTGTAGCGTTTCTTTTATAAGCAGTTGCAATTCAAATGATGAAGATAATGGCACCGGAGATGATAAATCGCTTGAACAATTAATTCAGGATAATTTAGGTGAGACCATGCCATTTGAACAAATGCATGATACCATGCAGGTAGCTCATATGGTCAGAGTCTGGAATGGATGTCACAATGCCAAATTCATTGATAATCTCCAGGATTTATATGCTTCCCAGATCTTTTTTTATGGAGAAGACCGCAATAGTTATGATGCAGTCCAGATCAAACGAAAAGTGTTTAACAAGTATCCCGATTACTTTCAGAGAATTATTGGAGGTATCCGGGTCAAAAAAATCAATCCGTCGGAATATAGAGCCGATTTCACTAAATACATCAGCGTAGGGAAAATTACAGCACCCGTTCCTGCCTATATCATCTTCAAAAAAACAGAAGAAAACAAATGGGTCATCGTAGCTGAAAGCGATCCTGAAACGGATATCAAAACCAAAGAGCTCAAAGATTCCATGCAGTTACTGATGGAGAGGTACAGCCCGTCTACTTCCGAAATAAAAGGTAATTTTTCAGGAAAAGGATCTGAAACGATTTATGTATTCCCTCCGGATGACCCTAACTGTTCGGATTGTACGACCAGCTTGTTTTTCTCCAATGAGCTTCTGCCTCCTTTAGATATCAAAGAGACAAAAGGAGCTTCGCTGCTCAATCAGGGAGATTTGGACGGGGATGGAATGGATGAATTCAGTGCGCTCACCAAAACCGGGAATACAGGATACATCACGATCTATACTTTCAAAAGAGGAACATGGAATATCATGAAAAAATTTCAGGTAAACTATAATACTTTGTTCAGTGATCAGGAAGCAAGAAAAAATTCTGTGCAGCTTGCAGGTTCAGGATACATCTATATTCAGGAACAGAAAGGTGATTCCATACATCAGGAAAAAGTGAATATCTGGGAATATTAAACGCCAAGCATGTACATACCAAGTTACTATCAACTGCATGACTTCAACATTATTAGCCGGCTGTTACAGGAAAACTCTTTCGGTATTTTATTTTGTGAAAACAAAGTATCCCATATCCCTTTCAATATCCATATTGACGGAGAAAAAATCCTGCTGGAAGGTCACGTAGCTGCCAACAATCCTGTGATAAATTCTAATAGAAAAGATTGCGTCTGTACCTTTCAGGGACCTCATGCGTATATCTCTACTGCATTGTATGAAAAATCTCTCAGCGTACCTACGTGGGATTATCTTGCAGTTAACTGTTATGGCAAGCTCGAATTTCTCCCTGTAGAAGATAATATCAGAATTGTGGAAGATCTGATGCGTCAGACAGAAATTCAGGCGCTGGAAAAATGGTATCTGCTTCCCGATAAATATAAAAACGGGCTTCAGATGGGTATCCGTGCCTTCAAAATCGAAGTAGAAAGATTCGAAGGCATTTCCAAGCTCAGCCAGAACCGGACGCCTGTCGAAATCAATAACATCATACAACATCTCAGCCAGTCAGAAAATTCATCAGAAAGAGAGTTAGCTGAATGGGTCAGAATTTTCAATACCAAATCTTAATATTATCTGTATGCAATTTCCGGAGTTACCCTGGTGGCAGAAAACCGTGATCTATCAAATCTATCCCCGTTCATTTCAGGACAGCAACGGTGATGGTATCGGTGACATCCTTGGTATCATACAAAGATTGGATTATCTCAAAGAGCTGGGTGTGGAAACCATCTGGTTCTCTCCGTTTTACGACAGTCCGCAGCAAGACTTCGGCTACGACATACGCAATTACAGAACCATCGCTCCCGAATACGGCACCATGGAAGATGCCCAGGCATTGATTGACGGCATCCATGCGCGCGGTATGAAGATCGTCCTTGATATGGTCATGAACCATACATCCGAACAGCACGCCTGGTTTCAGGAGTCAAAAAAATCCAAATATAACCCCAAATCTGACTGGTATATCTGGAAAGACGGTAACGGCAGCAACCCTCCCAACAACTGGAAAAGCATCGTCTGGGGCAGAGGCTGGCACTACAGTCCGGAAAGAAACCAGTGGTATTATGCTTCATTTCTTCCGTTCCAGCCCGACTTAAACTACAGAAATCCCGAAGTGAAAAAAGAGATGTTTGACACTGTCAGATTCTGGTTAGACAAAGGTGTAGACGGATTCAGATTAGATATTTTCAACTGTATCCTCAAAGACAAAGATTTCAGAAATAATCCGTGGACACCCAATCCTGCACCGAGTGTGGACTGGCCGGGCGGCAATTTCCAGAAAAGGAAATACTCTGTCAACCAACCGGAAAATTTTGGATTTGCAGAAGAGCTCAGAGCTGTCATGGATGAATATGGACCCAATGAAAGATTTCTGGTCGGAGAAGTATTTGGCAGCAGAGATATTGTCAAACAATATTTAGCCAAAGGAAAAGGACTTCACCTCATCTTTCTTTTTGAGACATTGTACTTTAAATTCAAGGCAAAGTGGTTCAAAAAAACTATCGAAGAATTCGAGAAAGAGCTTCCGCACCCATTGATTCCTACCTGGGTATTAGGCAACCACGATATCTACAGATATACCCGAAGAATCGGTAATGACCTCGAAAAAGCCAAAATGATGGCACTTTTACAGCTTACAGTCCGGGCCGTTCCCACACTTTATTACGGAGAAGAAATCGGTATCATCAACGGAGAATTGACCAGAGAAACTGCATTAGATCCGATGGCAGAAGTCTTCAAATGGCTTCCGGATTGGTTGCTGAAGCTGATGCCCGTTAGTATTAACAGAGATGTTTGCCGCACTCCTATGCAATGGGATGTCAGCCAGCATGCAGGCTTTTCACAACATACACCATGGTTGGATGTCACACAGGAGCATACTCACCGCAACGTCGCTCAGATGCAAAAGGATCCGGATTCCCTTCTGAACTGGTACAAGCTGTTAATCGAGCTGAGAAAACAACACAAGGCTTTACACCAGGGAAATCTTACTATCAAAGACTCTGACAACTCTGATATGCTCATTTATGAAAGACAGCATGAAAATGAAAAGATCTCCATCATTCTGAACTTTTCCGGCAAACAACATACAATCAGTACAAAAGGTAAAATTATAGCATCTACACACGCCTCTTCTAAAATAGAGAATGACCGGTTAAAGCTGAGTCCGGTTTCAGGAGTAATAGTATTACATTAGATTTCCGGTAAAATTTCCGGTTTGGGGTTTATAATCCTCGCTTCGCTGTGGCTTATCCGCCTCTATCCGGACGTAACTGACGTACGATTAAAGATGGGAGACTAAATCTAATCACCATTCTTATCCCTCAACACGTCCGTGATCTCATCCAGCTTCTGCACCTTCTGCTGAAAATCTCCGGACAACTTATTCCTGATTTCTGCCAGCTTGCTCAAAATTCCATCTATACTGTCCGGTAAAGCTTCTTCCAGAACTTCTCTGAATCTTTTGGCAAAAGTAGGCGATTGTCCGTTGGTGGAAATTCCAATCTTCAAATCTCCTTTGGTAACAATACTTCCCAGATAAAAATCACATAGCTCCGGCGTATCTGCTACATTGATTAAAACTCCGTATTCCTGGCAAGCCTGGTAGACATTCATATTTACCTCATGATCAGAAGTCGCTGCGATGACTGCTTTTTTACCGATAACATCTTTTCCTTCAAATGATTTTTCTTCGAGTGTGACCTGCGGAAAATCTCTCACTATTTCCCTGATATTTTCAGAAATTTCTGTTGCTACGAGATAAATTTTTGCATCCGGACTACTTTTCAGAATAAAATGCAGCTTCTCCTCTCCCACTTTGCCACCACCTACGATTAGTGTAGTAAAGTTGTGTAATTTAAGAAATACAGGGTATAATTTATTTTGTCCCATTGCTATCAGAAGTAAACAACAACTGAAGATACTCAGAATAAGATTTAGAATGGGCTACCACTTCACCTAAAATGATGATAGCCGGAGTTGACACTCCACTTTCCCGAACTCTTTCTTCTATATTGTTCAGATTGCCGAAAACCTTTTTCTCTTTCGGAGTTGAACCCGATTGTATCACTGCAACAGGCAAATCTTTATAGCGATATTGCTTAAAGATATTTACGATCTCTTCCAGCTTTCCCATACCCATCAATATCACTACTGTAGCGGTAGATTGTGCCGCCAGTGGAATATCTGATGATAACACACCGCAGGAAGTTGTACCTGTCGTTACCCAGAAGCTTTCATTTACACCTCTGGATGTCAAAGGAATTCCCGCCAGTCCCGGTACAGCTATCGAACTGCTGATCCCCGGTACATAGGTCGTAGGAATTTTAAACTCTGCAGCAAATGCCAATTCTTCCTGGCCACGTCCGAAAATGAATGGGTCACCTCCTTTCAGCCTCACCACATGACCATATTTCACAGCCATGTCTACTATTAACCTGTTGATTTCCAGCTGAGTCATATAATGCTGACCAGCTCTTTTCCCTACATAGATATGTTGGGCATCAGGCGCATGCTGCAGCAAACTTTTATCCACCAACGCATCATATAAAACCACATCTGCAGTTTCCAGCACCTTTACCGCTTTATAGGTAATCAGCTCAGGATCACCTGGGCCCGCTCCCACTAACGTAAGGCGGGCTTTCTGATGTAAATTTTCAGATGGTTGCCAATTCATTTATTAGTATTGGGACTCTGCCAATTTTGAAGACAAACGGTTGACCATACACTGGTTCGCTGCAGCTTCTACTTTACTTCGTACTTTAATTTTCGTACCTCGTACTTTCAAACTATGCTTTATAAGCAGCTTCTACGACCACTTTGTCAGCTTCGATAGCCGCTTGTCTGTGAGAAATTACTTTAGACAAGAAGTTTTCAAAACCAGCCACATATTCAGAAGCAAATTCCAAAGATGGCTCGTGGTTCTGAATTTCCAGTACAGTAGATTCGAAAGTTCCGTTTTCAATCGGGAAGATTCCGGTAGCCACAATCTTCTCGTCAAAATCTTTCATGATTTTGATCTGAGTATTACACTCAATGTCTTTACTCAGCAAAATAGCTTTAGCACCAATGATATAACCAGTATAAGAATGATAGATAGCCTCTGCATATCTTTCCTCTGCAATCAATTGCTTCGCCAGACCTTTCTTGTCTTCCGCATCTTTCAGAATGATACCAACCATATCAAACATGACACCCGCACATTCACCCACACCGATTTCCGGTATAAAATGCTGGTCCTGACCATAATCAAAGAAATCATCATCAGTATATAGGCTTGTATCTGCCAACGGCTTCAACAAGGCATAAAAATATTGCTTACCCTGTCTTCTGTAGTAATCGTTGAAATATTCACCTTCATTAGACAAATCTTCATAATCATCCAAAAGCATTCTCAAAGCAGTGGCAATACGTTTTGTAGGAAGCTTGACGATCTTATCTCCTACAGAACCGACACCCTGAGCGTCTACTCCTCCACCGAGTATTACCTGCATAGCGGGTGCTACCAGTTGCCCTACTTTGATAGAGCTTCCGTGAAAACCTATCTGAGCTGCCATATGCTGACCGCAGGAGTTCATACAGCCACTCATTTTGATTTTAATTTCTGAGTCAAAAATCAGATGACGGTATTCCCCTTCGATTACCTCTTCTAAAATTTGGGCCAGTGTCATACTGTTCGTTACACCTAAGTTACAGGTATCCGTACCCGGACAGGTAGTCACATCAGCGATAGAATCAAAACCAATATTTGCCAGATTCATATCTTTTAATTCCGAATAGACATAAGGCAGATATTCAGGACGCACAAATTTTATCAAAAATCCCTGGTTCATCGTTACCCTCATATCTGATGACGCGTATTTTTCAGCCAAAGCTGCTAACCTTCTAGCTTGGTCAGGTTTTATATCGCCGTTAGTCACCTTTAAGAATACTCCGTAAAGTCCTTCCTGCTTTTGCTCAAAGACGTTGGTTTTCAACCAGTCCTGATAACCCTGCTCATTTTCAATCACTACCTGAGGAGCTTCCACTGCTTCGGGAGCTTCGCCCGGAGTGATCAGGTTTCTGTCTACTGTATAAGATTTAACTTTCAGAGTCTTCCACTCATCCTGGATCAGCTGCAAAAATTTCTCTAATCCCAACTCTTTAACAAGAAATTTCATCCTTGCTTTATTCCTTCTGGTACGCTCTCCGTATCTGTCAAAAACTCTCAAACCGGCCTCTATAAAAGGTATCATCTGGTCTTCCGGCAAAAACTCAAACGCTGTCTGAGCCAATATCGCCTGCGCTCCCAAACCGCCACCTACGACTACTTTGAAGCCTCTCTGCCCATCCTGTATTCTCGGAATGAACCCGAAATCGTGTAAAAATGTATATGCAGTATCATGCTCAGAAGATGAATAAGCTATTTTTATCTTCCTTCCCATATCCTGATTGACTGGATTTCTCAGCAGGTACCTGAAAGCTTCATACGCATAAGGCGATATGTCAAACACCTCGTTTTTATCTACTCCTGCAGTAGCAGATGCTGTAATATTACGGACAGTATTTCCACACGCCTCTCTCGAAGTAACTCCAACATCTTCTAATCCTGCAAGGATTGCAGGCGCATCCGTCACTTTCACATAGTGCAGCTGAATATCCTGACGGGTAGTAAAATGCAGGTTAGCGCTGGCATACTGTTCAGACAGATCAGCGATTCTCACCAATTGCTTAGGCGAGATACGGCCTGCCGGCAATTTTATCCTGTACATCTGTACACCTAACTGACGCTGGCCATATACTCCGCGAGTCAATCTGAAGAGCTTAAACTTATCTTCAGGAATTTCACCATTGATAAAAGATTTGATTTTAGCATCCAGCTCGTGAATATCCTTTACCGCTTCCTTAGAGATGTTTTCTGTGATATTTAAAGTCATTTCCCGACGTGTTTTTCATTTTTATTTACAAAAAAAGACCTGTGATTTAGAATCAGACAGGTCTTGCTTTATTTTATTATAATACAAAATCTCTATCTAACTCTATCGGAGTTACGACAACAGCAGCACATAGATATTTTGCAACTTTTTCCCATTAACAACGAAATTACATTTAATCTGCCATCTTCCCAATAAACACAGCGACTTTTAGTATAATTTAAAGTAAAATTGACAATTGCTGTTCTCTTTTGATTCTATTTGAGAACACTTAATCCTGCAGAATAATTACTTTTTGGGTTCGTAAAGTGAAAAAATCAAAAATAATCTGATTTTATTTTTGAAACTACAGGATAATAAGTATAAGTCCTTTTAAGATTGAGTCTTCTGATTAGTTATTTTTGGGATTTGAACATTCTTATGTTAGCAATATTCCTGCAACTCTCATTTTAGTTTTCAAATCTCTCAATTCATCTAGAATTTCTTGTACTTGGGCTTGTGAATAACTAGGTCCGGCGGCACTTGCGCTATCGGGTGATGGCTGTGCAGGTTCAAAATAATGAAGAGTTTCCCATTCACCATTAGGCAGCAATTCTGTAGGATTACCTACACAACGCCATCCTATTGGGTTTTTATACTTTTGTCCGGTGTTAAGAACTTTACTCATTAAGAACAAGTCTCCTTTGTAACACCCTGGCAATTTAAGTTCTGCGTACGATTGAGGATTTTCTGCATTATATCCAAATAGTCGAGCATATCCTCTACCCCAATGTTTCATAAACATAGGTTGCATCATGGTCGGATATATATCATACGTACTGGCAGATCTACTTCCAAATACATTCTCAGTTAATTGTTGTTCAAAACTATCTTTAAATACAAACATCTGCGAAAGTCCATGCTGCCATTGATTATAAAAACCAAAGGCCTTATATTGAGAAATATATCCATAAGTAAAATTTTTGTTTGTTGTACTTCCAGCTTGATTCATTATAGGGACATTTATCCTAAACCCACCCTTATCAGTGGCATCTCCATAAGTATTAGAGATCATTGAATATCTTGCTTTGTCTGGTGTGTTTGCAGCTACATCATCCGTGGCTCTAAAGTTTTGCGCACAAATTACGTTATTTCGATTATACAAATGCCCAGGTGATTTTCCACCTCCACCTATAGTACCTCCTATCACTAAATTATCGGTCATTGAAGTAACAACATTGTTCCAGAATGACCCATTAAAAATTGTTTTTTGATCCGATTCACTATAGCTACCAACCAAGAGAGATTGATTATTTAACTTATTTTCGCTACTGATAAATGCATAGCCAAATGACATCAAGTAAGTATTATTTAATTGCCATTGCTTATATGTAGTATCCGGAGCAGCTAAAGTACCATTTTCAACCCAATAATTTTCCCATCCTGAGGTTATTCCTGGCTCTATAGTCCCACTATTGTCTTGAATACAAATGTATCTCGTTCCGTTGTTAAAAACCCTTGATCTATTATTTGTTCCTACACTATTTGTCGCACTGTGGCAACCTACATAAGTGTTGCCCAGAAAAGACTGATCACGAATACCACACGCACCATTTGACACAACACTCACTGCAGTAATCAAACAAGCATTCGTATCACCGGAACCTCTATCTGCTGTATCTACTAATATACCATTGATTGAATTTCCTCTACAACTAACATTATTAATCTGAGTTCTATTAGCATTAGTATTGACTACTATATTTGCAGACAGATGAATACCATTTCCATCGAAGCTTGAAATAAGAACTTCGTTTATTGAACAGGTAGCTCTTATTGTAATTCCATTACCTTTGTCGTAAGTAGGAGAGTAAATTAATAATGGTCCAAAAAGAGTTAAATTGCTTATTACACAATTAGCGGCAGATCCGCCCTCATTGTTACTTTCTGAGACAGTGATACCTCCACCCTCATTAGGAAAAAATAGTTGAGATTTCGCTTTTCCAACTCCAACAAGCTGTACATTACTATGTAATATAAGAGGATTTTTAAGGCAATAAAGATTATTATTCACACCCAAACTAGCAGGCACATCAACAAAGTTTTTCCATGTGAAAGTTTGATGGCTTAAGTTTTTAAAACACTTAATAGCTCTATTAAATGGCATATGATTATCAGTTGCATTAGCTACAGCTGATTGTGAATTTGTACAATCTGCTACTGCACCAAACCAGCAGACGCTTGCTCTAGAATTATAAAGATCTGTAACTTCAACTCTGGTTAAATCATTAATTGTTTCAAATAAAAATGCTTTCTCAGAGGCCTCTACTTGGAAGTTTTTTATGGACATAATGGTAGCTTGCTTATCTGTTGTAGCAAAGCTGGCTCCATATTGAAAAGTTAAACTCCAAGTAGCACGATTGGCATTAAGTGGTGGTGTAATCAATAAATTACCATTTAACACAGAATGAACATGGCTACCATCATCATAAGGTGCTAAATAAATAATTCCACCGACATCAACCATAATATCAAAATCATTTGCATTAGGATCATTTATTATATCATAAATGATTTTTGTGTTTCCGCTGGCAGTTATAATAGAATCATCACCAGCTATTACAGGAATTAGAAGATTACTTAAATAAATCATAGTTTAAAATTTAATTAAACTAAATATAGCAATTTGTTTATTTAAAATAATTTCATCAAACAATATTGTTATTAAAAGTAAATGTCATAGAAATTATATAAGAAAGCGTTTTCCTGATATTTATCAAAACAAGAAAATTGTTTGCTTATATATTCCTGATGATTACGACTATATGCAAACTGAGCTAATTCGAATATTACAAGACAAAGTAGAAGATATTTATAGTAGAAAGCTTATTTGACAAACAAAATTAACACTACTAGCTATTACACATAAACGGCAGCATTTATTCCTTTGTGTAAATATCCTATAGTGAAATATCTCAGTATACAACAATTGCCAATCTACATTCAAACACAAAATTAAAAGCGTAACAGTTTCCCATTACGCTACATCTATATTTTCAAGAAATTCGAAATTCATTCCTCCGGTATATCTTTTTTCTTTTTTCCTTCAAACAATTCATACAGCTTGAAATCGCATTCCAGCTTTCCGTTGAGCAGGTGATGTGTTTCTGAGGAACTTAACCCAATCGCATTCAACGCACTTCTGCTACTGCTGATAACTCCGGCTTTCCATCCCGGAAAAGCGTGCTTGAAAGTTGATCCGATCTCTTTGTACAAAGCATCTACATCTTCCAGTTCCATACGTTCGCCATAAGGCGGATTAAGAATGACTACTCCCCTGCGCGGTTCTGGTTTATAATCTAAAAAATCTCCTTTTCTAAACCGGACAAATTTCTCCACTCCGGCTATTTTAGCATGCATTTCAGCTGTCTGTATAGCTCTCGGAGAAATATCTATACCTATGATCTCAGGTACAGAGCTTCTCGTACTCTGTATCATATCTTTACGAAGCTCCTGGAAAAGCACATCGTTGTAATCTTTCCAGTTTTTAAAAGAAAAATTTCTTCTGTTGAGATTAGGAGCTCTTCTTGCAGCCATCATTGCCGCTTCGATAGCAATCGTCCCGGAACCAGTCATACCATCTATAAAAGGCGTAATATTCGGATCCCAACCGGAAAGATATAACAATCCACAAGCTAGTACTTCATTGATAGGCGCGCCGTGGTGTCCTCTTCGGTATCCTCTGATATGTAAGGAATCTCCTGAGCTATCTAATGATATTGTTACTTTGTTTTCGTAAATGTGCAGATGCCAGTTGATATCAGGACGTTCTGTATCCACATTCGGCCTGCGTTTATATTCTTTTCTGAATGCATCACAAAGTGCATCTTTTATACGCAGCGATGCATATTGATTGTGCGTAAAAACTGAAGAGTTGATTGCATTGAAAATGGCAAAAGTCTGATCTACATCCTGATATTTCAACCAGGGAAGATCCAATGCATTTTTATATAGCTCATCTGTATTCTGAGCCTCAAAGCTAAATACCGGTACTAATACTCTCATCGCTACTCTACATGACATATTTGTCTTGTAAAGATTTCTCTGAGAATAAGGAATTACCACGCCTCTGTTGATAATTTCCGTTTTTTCTATGCCCATCGCCTGAAGTTCTTTTTCCAGTACTTCTTCCAAACCTTTCAGGGTGGTAACAATGAGTTCTTTTCCGTAAACTTCCATATTTTTATCTTTCTGCCTCCATTTTGTCAGCCTTTACCAAAACCTCAGCTTCCAGACCTTTTTTATATTCTATCATTTTCTCAATAAGCTCAGGTTGTCCGGCTGATAAAATCTGAACTGCCAGCAAACCTGCATTTTTTGCACCATTTATAGCTACAGTCGCCACAGGCACTCCACCCGGCATCTGCGCAATAGATAACAATGAATCCCATCCTGAAAGAGTTCTTGATTGTACCGGAACTCCTATCACCGGCAACGGACTGATAGCCGCCACCATCCCCGGTAAATGCGCTGCTCCTCCTGCTCCGGCAATGATCACTTTGTAACCGTCTGAATGGGCTGTACGTGCGAAATCGTACATTCTTTCAGGTGTTCTGTGAGCGGAAACTATTGTGTATCTGTAAGGAATATTAAATGCATCTAATACTGTTGCCGCCTCATTCATGACCGGGCTATCACTATCCGAACCCATGATAATGGCTACGACTGGCTGTTTTGACATATAAATGAACTGATTTGAATTGTGCACAAAAATAGGAAACTGACTGCAGATTATCAGCAGTCAGGCTTAATTTATTAGGATTATTAGTGGAAGCTACTGAGGTCCCGCCTGTTGAGGTATATCCCTGTTCCTGTGTAAATGCGGGACTAATATACCGACCGCAGCACCTACAATATATCCGGTGATGATATCTGTCCAGAAGTGCTTACCGCCGCTATACCTCAAAAAACCGACGCCGGCAGGAAATAATGCGGCACCTGTCCACACAAGCGGTTTCCATTTACTGTTAGGATTCATATCAGCAAATACCTTTGCGGTAAAAAATGCACTGGATGCGGTCATAGATGTATGGCCGGAAAAAAACGAAGCTCTGGCATCTTTTTGCAGCTTCTTCTCTAATGGAACATCATCATAATAAACATAAGGCCTGGTTCTTCTCACCAGCTCTTTCGTCATCCCTGTAAGCGCATAAGTCAGGGCAAATGTTTCCAGCCACATCGGAGCTACATATTTGATCTCGCTCCTTACTTTTCTGTCTGCCAGTAGTAGCAACGGAGAAGCTACCGCAGCCATCATACCGATATCACTGGTCAGATGTATTTTTTTGTTATAGCTTCTGTTAATGGATGAGTGATCCAGCCTATTGACATCATATGCCAGGCTATTGATTTCATACTCTGTAAAAGGTTTATTTTTTTTCTGCTTGATCAATCCTGTAGTACCAGCTCCGATGGTGACAGCACCGATAGAAATATCCAATGCCGGCTTAAATTTATAAGTAGTAACATCCTGAGCAAAGATTTGAGATTCAGCACCCCAAAAACTTATTATGAACAATAGAAAAAGATAACGTTTCATTTTTCAAAAATAGATATTTATATATTTACTTTACAATTTCTACTGTGTTTATCGTATAAAAACCTTAATAGTGAAATACTTACTATTTTTCCTTACAAGCATTTATTGCCTGGCTGTCCATGCAGTTTCCATTAATGGGCATATTTATGATATGGATACTCAAAAACCTGTCAATAATGCAACGTTGTCAGTTTTTGTAAAAGGGCAAAATGAGAAAATTACAGCTATTACCGATACCAATGGAGGCTATACTATTCAACTACCCGCGACCTGGATAGAGGGAGAATATTCAATGACCCTAACCCAGGAGGATTATTACACTGTGAACGGAATAGTGCTGGTAAAAGATCAGGCTGTCAGAAATTTCTACATGAAAATCAATCCGGGAGAACCGGCAGAAGCAGCATCCGCTTCTGTAGAAACTCCTGTACTTGTAGAAGCACCTATGCCTACCAGTAACCTGGTTTTCCTGATTGATGTTTCTGCTTCCATGAATGAAGACAAGAAAATTGACATGCTAAAAATAGCGCTCAAGCAGCTGGCATCCTTACTCAGACCTACTGACAAGGTAAGTATTGTAGTCTATTCTACTGAAGCCAGAATTTATATGAAAACTACCACCGGTGATAACGTAGAAAAAATACATGCGGCTATTGATTCCCTGACATGCAAAGGAATCACTATGGGTGGCTTAGGACTGGATTTAGCTTATACAGTGGCGAAGAAAAATTACCTGAAAGGTGAAAACAACAAAGTTATTCTTGTGACAGACGGCAAATTTACCAGTACAGAAACCAAGCAATATGCATCTATGGAAAAGCTCATCAATAAGATGTACTCCAAGAAAATTGCATTAACAGTATTCTCTTTCGGGAAATTAGTACCGAGAACAAAAGAAAATCTGCGTAAGCTATCAGAAATCGGAGGTGGCACTTATGCTCATATTGAAAATGAAGAAATGGCTATCGAAGAAATGATTGACGAAGCTAAAAATCTGGGAGTTTTCAACAAATAGGGATATTCTTTTCCAACATTATAGCTGGTTTGCAACAAGTAGTCGTCACTTTTTCATAATTTCATCATTATGAAAAGACTTTTACTGACTACTTATATCATTTTGTCCTGTACAATTCTGTTTGCGCAAGGCAATTATTATAACTCACTGGACTCCAATAAAAGGTGCCAGGATTTAAAAGATGCACTTTATATACTGACAAGTACAAATGCAGCTTCATTTACTTATGACAGGGCATTTAATTTTCTGGGAGACGTTGATCGTATCAGCATTAACGGAGAAAGTTTTATCTGGGATATATATTCCTTTAAATCTGTCGGAGAGCAGGCATACACTTACAAGCCCGGCGATAAATGTACCAATGAGACCGGAGGCGGCTCTGAAGGAATATGCTGGAACAGAGAACATATCTTCCCTCAATCGTGGTTCGGCGGCGAAGTAGCACCTATGCACACTGATTTTCATAATCTTTTACCTGCAGATGGTTATGTAAACACAAGAAGAAGCAATAACCCGCATGCAAAAGTAAACACTGCAACTTTCACGAGTAAAAACGGAAGCAAGCTTGGCAGCAGTGCCGTCACAGGTATTTCGGGAACTGTATTTGAGCCACTTGATGAGTACAAGGGCGATATAGCCCGGATATTGTTATTTATGTCCGTCAGATATGCCGATAAATTCAGCTCATGGACAAACAGCGATTTCAGCAGGGTAAAAGGGACAGACAAGCTCATGGGATACAAAAAGGAATATCTGGATATGCTGATCCAATGGCACGAGCAGGATCCTCCTTCTCCAAAAGAAATTGGCAGAAACAATGAAATTCAAAAGCTGCAGGAGAACAGAAATCCGTTTGTGGACTTTCCTCAGTTTGTTACTTATATCTGGAAAACAGAAAATTGTAAAGCAGTAGGTGTAAAAAATTACCAGCAAGCTGCTACAAATCTTTACCCGAATCCTGCAACAAAAGAAATCTTTGTTGATCATACACTGGTGAAAGGTCAAAATTTCTTTATCACTGACATCAGCGGCAAAAAAATACGTGGGGGATTTCTGAATTCTCCGTCTATCTCAGTGTCAGAACTGAACAATGGCACCTACTTTCTTTTTATAGAAGAAAACGGACAAACTTCTTACAGCAAATTCATCATTGCCAGATAAGTAAGAAAATTGTAGATTTTAAGTTATTTTTGGACTATCAGCAAAGGATTTATAAATATCCAATGCTTCAACATAAATTATAAAAAATGGGATGTAGCAGTTGTGGAACCACACCCGGCGGTTGCCAAAGCAAAGGCAGATGTAGCTCAGGTGGTTGCTCTATGATGCACGTTTACGATTGGTTATCAGACATTGCCATCGCACCTCACGATGCATTTAATATATACGAAGTCAGTTTTAAAAACGGAGCAAGAAAAGGATTTTTCATCAATAATGACCATCTGGATATTTACACAGGCGATCAGGTTGTAGTAGAGTCAGCGATCGGTTATGACATCGGGATCGTCTCGCTCAGCGGAGAGCTGGTCAAAGTTCAAATGAAAAAGCGGAAAGTCAAAGAAACGGATGAATACGCACGAATCCTGCGAATTGCCAGTGAGAGAGAGCTTGAATTAAGAGATGAGGCTCGTAGCAGAGAGGGAGAAACCATGCTCAAAGCCAGAATCATGGCCAGAAGTCTCGGTCTGGATATGAAGCTGGGTGATGTGGAATATCAGGCCGACTGTAAAAAGGCGACTTTCTTCTATACAGCTAACCACAGGGTGGATTTCAGAGAATTGATCAAAGAGCTGGCAAGAGAATTCAAAGTCAAAATTGAAATGCGTCAGATCGGTGCCAGACAGGAAGCCGGACGTGTAGGAGGAATTGGTTCCTGCGGAAGGGAGCTTTGCTGCTCAACCTGGCTGACAAGCTTTAAATCTGTCAATACCTCTGCAGCGAGATATCAGAATCTTTCCATCAACCAGACGAAGCTTTCAGGTCAGTGTGGCAGATTAAAATGCTGTCTCAACTATGAATTGGATTCGTATCTGGATGCCTTGAAAGATTTCCCCGATAAAGCCGATTATATCGAAACTGAAGCAGGCACAGCCAAGCTGGTAAAAACAGATGTGCTCAAAGGGCTTATGTTTTATGTATACCCAAGCAGCGGCACCTTCTATCCTATTCCTATCGACAAGGTCAAAAAAATACTGGAAATGAATCAGCATGGCAAAAAACCTGCTGATTTACTGGAAATGGCAGAAGTTCAGGATAAGGTAGAGTCTGTAGAATTTGTAGATGTGGTAGGGCAAGTATCTTTAAGAAGTCTTGAAAAAACCGAGCAACGATCCAGGAAGAAGAAAAAAAATCAAAAAGAGGAAAGAGAACGATCACAAAATACCCCTGCTGACGCCGGCAAACCAGCTCCTTCCGGCAACAATCAGCAGAACAGACCTCAATTTCAAAAAGAAGACAGAAGAAAATCCAAAGATGCTGATTCTGCAGAAAACCCTGCTCAAAATCAATCCGCCAACAAGCCTCAAAAAGGCAATGGACAAAAAAACAGACCACAGCAGCAGCAAAATCTACATCGCAGTGAGGTAAAAGAAACGATTATAGAACCTGCTCCTTCTGCAAAAGAGCCGTCATTCTTCGTCAATAATGATAATAAGCCAAAAGAATCTATTATCGATACTAATACCGGAGATAAAGTACACCAAAGGAAAAAACACCACCATAAAAGAAGAAAGCCAGGTGGAAATTCTCAAAACAATCCAAATAATGGTGGAAAAGAATAAAAAGACAGATGGGAACTGAAATTTGTTTCTCTGCATTCACCTAACTTTCAGTCTGTCTTATAATAAAAGGCTGTTCACTAACCATGAACAGCCTTTACTAATTTTTGGAAACTAAGTTTTACTGTGGAGTCATAAATTGAACAAATGACACTGACAGAGATCCTTTCAGAAATCGGAAATTAGCTTCGCTGAACCACTTCGTTAAGTTTCGGCGGAGCCAATGACATTTTAATGCTGTTTACTACGTTGTCATGCTGTAAGCATCTCTATAACACAACCAGTTTTACACAAAGAAATCAGGCATCAGCTCCATTCCCGGAACTACAGCATATTTATCCAGATCAGTGATACCTTCTGATGCAAGCACTTCATCATCAATAAAGAAATTACCGGAACATTCTTTGGCAGATCTGGACAAAATATAATAAGCCGCATCGCCCATGATTTCAGGAATACGGGAACGTCTGGACATTTCATCGCCTCCCAAAAGATTTTGTACTGCGGCAGTGGCTATCGTCGTTCTCGGCCATAGCGCATTCACTCCTACTTTCCCTTTAAACTCCTCTGCCATACCCAAAACACACAAGCTCATGTTGTATTTTGCGATAGAATATGCTACATGCGGGCCAAACCATCTTGGCTCAAAATTCAATGGCGGAGAAAGATTGAGAATATGTGGATTTTCAGATTTTAACAAATAAGGCAGACATTTCTGTGAAGTCAAAAATGTGCCTCTGCCATTGATCTGATGCATCAGGTCATATCTTTTCATAGGAGTCTGTAATGTAGGCGTCAGGCTGATTGCGCTGGCATTATTGATGAGAATATCAATCCCGCCAAATCTGTCTACCGCCTCCTGGATAGCTCTTTCTACCTGATCTTCTTCACGGATGTCGCATTGTACACCTAAACCTTGTCCGCCAGCTGCATCTATCTCAGCAGCAGCTGTATAAATTGTTCCTTCCAGCTTAGGATGTGGCTCAACTGTCTTAGCTGCGATAACAACATTTGCACCTTCCTGTGCCAGTCTTTTTCCGATAGCCAGACCGATACCTCTCGTTCCACCGGTAATAAATACTGTTTTATTTTTAAAACTCATTATTGATTAGTTATGTCACTAAATAAGGTAAAATATTTATCAATTGATGTTTCTGCTGTAAAAAATATATTCCGGCAGATAAGAAATACCCATTTTTAGCAAAGATGCATCAACCCATTTTCTCCAGTAATTCAAAAACAGGTATCAGTGATCTGCCTTTTTCCGTGAGAGAATACTCTATATGCAAAGGTTTTTGTTGTACAATTTCTTTTTTCAGCAGCTCAGATTCCTCAAGCTCTCTGAGAGCAGTAGACAATGTTTGCTTATTAGCACCTTCTATCTGCCTGAGCAAAGTATTAAACCGCAGAGATTCCTTCACTGCCAGCCTGAATATTTCCGGCTTCCACTTACCTGATAGCAGCTTTAATAATCCCTGAGCAGGACAAGTTTCCTGATTATCATCTTTTTTATGAGTAGTCATCTTTTTCTGACTGCTTGTTTGATTGATTTTACTTGCAGACCTTTACATAAAGTTAGAAAAATGAAATCATTATACACTCTTTGTTTTCTGGCATTGGCATCAATGAGTACTTGTAATGGACAAACAAAAAACAAAAAAATGAAAGCTAATAACCCATTGATATGTGACCCTCAGGAAGGTGTCTGTGAAATAAAACCTGTTGGAGATTCTACTCAGCAACAGCCGGTTGTAGAAGTAAAAAACAAACCTGTAAAAATTCTTTACTTTACTGATCCTATCTGCTCATCCTGCTGGGGAATTGAGCCGCAGCTCCGCAAATTGAAACTGGAATACGGTCATGATGTAGAAATCGAATATTATATGGGCGGATTGCTGCCGGACTGGAGCTATAACAGCGGCGGAATCAGCAAACCCTCAGATGTAGCGCATCATTGGGACGAGGTAAGTCAGTATTACCAAATGCCGATTGACGGCGACGTATGGCTGGAAGATCCTTTATCTTCTTCCTACCCTCCTTCCATAGCTTTTAAAGCAGCACAACTACAGGATAAAGCTAAGGCAGTTGTATTTTTGAGGATCCTTCGTGAAATGCTTTTCCTCCAAAAGAAAAATATCACCAAATGGGAATTTATGGAGCAAGCAGCGAAAAAAGCAGGCCTGGATGAAGTACAACTGAAATCTGATTATGAAAATCAGGCAAAAACTTTATTTCAGGAAGATCTGAACTTTGCCAGACAAATGGGTGTTCGTGGTTTTCCCACCATATTTATCACCAACAGTGAAGGGCAATCAGAATTCATATACGGATTCAAGCCTTATGCTACATTTGAAAGCGGCATTCAGAAAGTTTATTCATCGGCTTCCAAAAAAGAGTATTCCAAAGACTGGAAAAATCTGTTCAGTTTCTATCCTACTCTGACATTGAGAGAATTTGCAGAGCTGAGTGAAATATCAATATCTGCAGCTCAAATTCTTTTGAATAAACTGACTAGTGAAAACGAGCTGAGTAAAATCACGACCAGAAACGGAGACTTGTGGATTAGGGAAGGAAAATAAACCGATGTTTACATTTATAAATTTATTATTCGCCACTAATACACCAATTGAATTTTTCAGCAAGACAAAGAAATTTTCATTGCTATTATTTATCATCAGACTACCTTTTTGAGAAAGGAACAGGAATATTTATCTACTTAAATTAGTGAACTCGTTGCTATCTCATTGGATGATTACCTGACAAACATTCGCAAAAAAGATAAATACAAATACCGTGGAAAATATGCAGAAAACCCTTTCTCTGATATCCAATTTTCTATCTTTG
Organism: bacterium; assembly: GCA_037189845.1. Taxonomy (GTDB): domain Bacteria; phylum Bacteroidota; class Bacteroidia; order Chitinophagales; family JADIYW01; genus JAMLHH01. Next base: position 322,312 of record JBBCIS010000008.1, on the reverse strand, counting down.
AGATAAGAAAATAATCCATGTCAAAGAATGCATATTTACTGAAAGGGGGAACAGTTGTCAATGAAGGAAAGACTTTTCATGCTGATATTCTGATTGAAGATTCACTCATCACCAGAATAGATACTGACATTCAACATCCTGATGCACAGGAAATCAATGTAGAAGGTTTGCATATTCTACCCGGAGTAATAGATGACCAGGTACATTTCAGAGAACCGGGACTGACTCACAAGGCCAATATCGGCTCTGAAGCAGCGGCAGCAGTTGCCGGAGGGACAACCAGCTTTATGGAAATGCCCAATACCAATCCCGCTTCATTGACTCAGGAACTTTTACAGAAAAAGTATGATATCGCTGCTAATACTTCTCTGGCGAATTATTCATTTTTCATGGGAACATCGAATGACAATCTGGAAGAAGTTTTAAAAACAAATTCCAAAAATGTCTGTGGTGTAAAAATTTTCATGGGCTCATCTACCGGTAATATGCTGGTGGATAATGAAAAAACGCTCAGAAATCTTTTTTCCAATGTCAATATGCTCATAGCAGCACATTGTGAAGATGAACAGACTGTCAAAGATAATTTCATACTGGCGAAAGAACAATACGGAGATAATATCCCGGCCAATCAGCACCCTGTTATCAGATCAGATAAAGGATGTTATAAATCTACAGACCTTGCATTCCAGCTGGCGAGAGAATATAAAACGAGATTTCATGTACTGCACATCAGCACTGCCATAGAAATTGCCCTGATGTCAGATGAAAAGCTCACAAAGGACAAGCTGATCACTTCGGAAGTATGTGTACATCATCTTCATTTCAGTGAAAAGGATTATGCCACAAAAGGCCATTTGATTAAATGTAATCCGGCCATCAAATTTGAATCTGACAGGGAAGCTCTCTGGGATGCACTGCTCAATGACAAGCTGGATATAATTGCAACAGATCATGCTCCACATACCTGGAACGAGAAACAACAGGAATATACAAAATCCCCTTCCGGGCTCCCATTGGTACAACACAGCCTGGTCATGATGCTCAACTATGTAAAAAAAGGAAAAATCTCTTTGGAAAAAGTAGTAGAGAAAATGTCCCATGCTCCGGCGATTTGTTTCAATATAGAGCAAAGAGGTTTCATCAGAGAAGGTTACAAAGCTGACCTTGCCATCGTAGATTTAAATCACCCTTGGAAAGTACAGAAAGACAACATCCTATATAAATGCGGCTGGTCTCCACTGGAAGGCGATACGATATCCGGTAAAGTTATCCATACATTTGTTAGTGGTCAACCGGCGTTACTCAATGGAGTCCTGCAAACAAATGTCAGAGGGGAGCGTTTAACATTCGACAGAAATTAAGATTTATGACATCTCATCATAACAGATCCAGACACTATCAATCTATCTGTGTCAAAGATCCTATTATAGAAAATCAGGCATCTCATGTACCTCCGATATATGCGACATCTACTTTCAGCTATGAAGATCTGGACGCAGCTTTTGCATTTTTCAGAGGTGAAAACAATATTCATACTTATACCAGGCTGGGAAATCCGAGCACAGCTTTTGTAGCCCAAAAAATTGCTGAATTAGAAGTCTGCGGATTATCTGAAGAGATTGAAGCCAGAGGACTACTCTTTGCTTCAGGTATGGCTGCTATCAGCTCAGCATTACTATCTCTGTTAAATGCCGGAGACACAGTGCTTTGTCAATCAGTAATATACGGAACCACCAGTGATCTGATACATTCAGAGCTGACGGCTCTGGGCATCAACACTATCAGCAATCATTTTAAGGATTTGGATCAGGTCAGAAAGATCCTGAAAGGCAACCCTACTATCAAAGTTTTTTATCTGGAAACTCCTGCCAACCCTACACTTTCCTGTGTGGACTTACAAGCTGTATGCGATCTGGCCAAAGAATATCAAATCAAGGTGATCATAGATAATACTTTCTCGACTTCCTACATTCAACAGCCATTCAGATTTGGAGCAGATATCGTTGTCTACTCCTCTACCAAGTTTATGAATGGTCACGGCACCGGGATCTCAGGAGCAGCAGTGACCAGAACAATTGAAGATCACAAAAGGCTATATAAAATCATGAAAAACTTCGGTGGAGTATGTAGTCCTTTTGAAGCGTATCTTTTAAACAACGGCATCAAAACACTCCCGCTAAGGATACAAAAACACCAGCAGAATGCGCAGCTGCTGGCAGATTTTTTAGACCTGCATCCTAAAGTTAAAAAAGTCAACTTCCTCGGTCTTCTATCTCATCCTGATTATTACCTGGCAGAAAACCAGATGCATGGAACTACAGGAATGATGAGCTTTGAGCTACATGGAGGCCTGGAGGCCGGCATGCAATTCCAGAAAAGCATAAAATTCTGCACACTTACTGCTTCATTGGGTACAGCAGATACATTGTTGACGCACCCTGCTTCTACCAGTCACTATGGAGTAGACAAAAACACTCGCCTGGAAAATGAAATTACCGATGGTCTGGTCAGATGTTCAGTTGGTATTGAGCACATTGAAGATATTATTGAAGACATTTCACAGGCTTTAGACGCTGTTACCGGCTAATACAAACATCTCCATTGCCGTACTGTTAACAAATTATTTTAACATGATTAAATTAAATCATTCTAAATATTACTGGAGCATTAAAAAATCAAGCATAAAATTCACAAAAGAAGAAATCATCTTGTAACTTTATCATGAAAAGCATTTAACCAAAAAAGATGAAAAAACTTCTACTTTTGTCTCTGTTCTCGTGTTTGCTGCTAACCGCCCGGGCACAATACGACTTACCTGAAAGATCTTATGTCAATGATGACTATGCTCCTTTCTTCCACGGAATTGCTTCCGGGGATGCAACTTCTGACAAAGTCATTATCTGGACCAGAATTACCACGGATGCGCCGAGCGCGGATGTCATCTGGAGGGTAGCTACAGATTCATTTTTTCAGCATGTAGTAGATGAAGGTGTCTTCACAACAACTGCTGCCAGAGATTTCACAGTAAAAGTAGATGTGCAGGATCTGGAACCAGACACCTGGTATTTTTATGAATTTGAAGACGAATCAGGAAGATTGTCTCAGAGAGGCAGAATGAAAACTATCCCAACTGCTGATGTCAACAATTTCAGAGCAGCTGTAGTTTCCTGTGCCAGCTATTCACACGGCTTTTTCAATGTTTATGACCGAATCAGTGAAAGAAATGATATCAGCTCAGTTATACACCTGGGTGACTACATTTATGAATACGGATTGAACGAGTATGGTAAAAATCCAAACAGACATGTTAACCCGGAAAATGAAATTGTAACATTGAGCGACTACAGAACCCGTCACTCGCAATACAAGCTGGATACTATGCTGCAAAAACTTCATCAGCAGTATGTATTTTATACAGTTTGGGACGACCATGAATTTGCCAATAACTCGTGGAGAGATGGAGCAGGAAACCATGACCCAAGCAGACAAGGTGACTGGAGCGCAAGAAAAAGTGCCGCATTACAGGCATATCTGGAATGGGTTCCTATCAGAGAAATAGATCCTGACAATAAGTTCAAAATCTACCGTTCTGTAAAAGTTGGTGATCTGGCAGAAATCTTTTTCTTAGACACCAGAATCATCGAAAGAGAGCAGGAAACTGATCCTGATGGTCCGAATAAAAGATTGATCGGCGAGCTTCAAATGGACTGGCTGCAACAAGGCTTAAAGAGCTCAACTGCTCAATGGAAAGTAATTGCCCAACAAGTAATGGTAGCTCCGCTTCTGGCTTTCGGCCTGACTTTAAATACAGATCAATGGGATGGCTACACTTTTGAAAGAAAAAGATTGTTTGATTTTATCAATAACAATGATATCAATAATATAGTAGTGTTAACCGGTGACATTCATACTTTCTGGGCCAATGATTTACCTTTTGCAAAAACAGAATATAACTCAATGGCAAGAACCGGATCAGCCGGTGTTGAATTCGTAACGTCAGCAGTAACATCTCCCGGATTACCGTTTGCAATAAGTCCAAGAATATTGGGAGCTCTCAACCCGCATGTAAGAGATGTTATACTTGACAAACGAGGCTACATACTGTTAGATTTAAACAAAGAAAGAGCGCAAGGAGATTATTTCTTCATCAATACGGTAAACAGACCACACGATTTTGTAGCTTATAAAAACAGCTGGTACGCTACTAATAACCGTAATGCATTTGCTATGACCAGAACGGCTTCTGAACCGGCATACACAAATATTGATTTCGTTCCGAGAGGAATAAGAGATAAAACTGTTACCAACATCAAAGAGCAAAAGATAGGGACTATCATGGGTGCATATCCAAATCCGTTTATTGCTACAATCGGCCTTCAATATTATGTTGAAAAATCACAGAATCTCCGATTACAAATTTTCGATATGACCGGCAAACTAATGCTGGAAAAATCTCTGGGCAATAAGCCTGCTGGCTTGCACTACGATACTGTTGATGCAGGAAAGCTTCCTGCCGGTCAATACAGAGTCAATATTACTGACGGCAAACAGCAAATTGGCAGAAATGTAGTAAAGGTTCAATAATACTTGTACTTCCAATAAAAAATAAGGCTCGGATTTCGAGCCTTATTTTTTTTCAGGATATGACTTGATCTTTATTTGTCCGAGCAGTCTGTTTTCATTTGCATTGACATCCAGCCATTTTACACTCTGATCTATTGTAGCTTCCTTTATCCAGCCATTTTTTCTGTATAAAATAAAAACGCCTGATTTCTCCACATCGATCTGGCCACCTACATCAAAACCAATATGACGGCCTTTCAGATTGCTTGTCATCTGTATGTATACCAGCTCATCATCCCAGGTTTCCAGCTGGTATCTGGTATTGCCTGTCACTACAATCTGAGAATCTTTTATAGAGATCTCTTTGTGCCAGACATCTTTTTCTTCTAACTGATAATCAGGAAAAAACACACCGTACTGAAACATTTTCTGGAAAGGTGAAGTAAATTTTGCACCTCCTATTCTTTTATTCATTTCATCCAATCCAGAAGAAACTTCCTGCCCGTTCTTATCCATATAAGTCAGAAAGGACTGCTTCACCAGCTGGTAATAATATTTTTCCAGTTCAGTACCTTCTCCCAGTAGTTCCTCTCCGGTATTGATGAGCATGAGATCTTCTTTTTCATCATCAGACTGGGACTGGTTGAGCTGTATTCTCTGATACTGATTATTGACCTTGTACAATCCACTTGAATCTTTGAGCACATCAGATAGCAGCTGAAAATCAATTTCCTGATCTATCAATGAAAAAACACCGTTTACATCAGCTTCCATGCTCTGAGTAATACTCATCTCAGTCACATAAGACTGACCTTCTTTCAATTGCAGCTTCAATAAGATCTCATTCTGATTCTTTTTTTCCTCTTTACAGGCGCTGAAAGAAAAAACGATCGCACTAACAAAAACGTAAACAAGAGATCGCATCAATCAATATTGGTTTGTACGCAACATAACTAATGTACAAGCCTCCAGCACCTCTATACCCTGATCTTCTGCCTTTTTTGCCAAAAACGAATTTTCTGCACCCGGATTGAAAATGATTCTCTTAGGATGTAATGAAAGCACGTAATCTTCAACACTACGTTGTCTTACCGGATTGAGATACATGGTCACTGTATCAAAATCATCATCCTGAGGAGGTACAGACTCTATTTTTGTATCTTCTATCTGTCCTTCTTGTGCACCCAATGCTTTTACCTCATGTCCATATCTGCGCAGAAGTCTTACAGCCTGGTTGCTATACCTGTCAGCTTGTTCGCTGGCACCTATTACTAAAGTTTTCTTAATCATTTTTATAAAAATCTAAACCGAGTTTATCTATCAATAAATTTACTGCGGGATTGGAGTTTTGTAATTCTTTTAACCTGTCTACGATCGTCACTGCTTCTCTTGGCTGATTCAGCTGCTCATCCAGCTCTACCTCACTTTCAAAAACCAGGGTATCCACATGCAATCTTTTTTGGAGATACGTAATAAACTGGCTTTTGTTATTGTTCAATGCACCCTGTGCAATATTACTTTTCAATTTAAAGAAGATCACATCCGGCGATTTCCATTGCGGGGAAACTGTACTTGCATAACTCAAAAAGAAAGGATCTGCCTTATCTCTGGCATCTTCCAGATAAGACTTCCATAGCTTTGAAATGATTTCCTGAGAAGGGTGTTGCTTAACGACTTCTTCCTCTATCGCCCGGTGCTCACCTTTTAAGATAGCATCCAGAAATGACATTCCTGTTGCTGTGGAAGGTTTTGGCGACGGTGTGGGTGTTTTCGGTACAACTGCAGCAGGAGCAGATATTGATTCCGTCTGCTTGGCTACAGGTTTGGGAACTTCCGTTTTTTCAGCCGGGGCATTTATTACTGGCGAAGATGGTTCCGCAGTTTTTAAGCTAAAATCTTTTTTTTTTCGGTGCTCAGCAAACCCAATACGTTTTCCAATTGTGTATTGAGGAAACAAAGCTTCAATAAAGCCAGCTCTACATGCAGCCTTTTATTTCTTGCAGTCTTGTAGTTGATATCACACTGATTGACAATATTCAAAGCATTCAGCAGGAAAGATTCATTGGTTTTAGAAACCTGGATCTGATATCTCTGCTTCAAATCATCCGAAGCTTCCAGAAGATTCAGGCTATTAGAATCTTTAGCGACTAATAGTTGTCTGAAATGCTCTGAAATCCCGATTAAGAAAATCTCTCCGTCAAAACCTCTTGCCAGAATATCATTGAAAGTCTGTAAAACTCCTGAGCTGTCTTCTATCAGTAAATGATCTGTAATTTTGAAATAATAGTCATAATCCAGAATATTCAGGTTGGTAATAACATCATTGTAGGTCAGATCTTTACCCGAATAGCTCACAATTTTATCAAACAAAGACAATGCATCGCGCATACCTCCGTCGGACTTCTGTGCTATAATATGCAAAGCCTGTTCCTCAGCCTGAATTCCCTCTGCATTGGCAATATCCTGAAGATTTTCTATGATATCTGTATTGGAGATCCTTTTGAAATCATAAATCTGACACCTGGATAAAATCGTAGGGATGATCTTATGCTTCTCGGTAGTAGCCAGAATAAAAATAGCATAAGACGGCGGCTCTTCCAGGGTTTTCAGAAATGCATTGAAAGCTGCATTACTCAGCATGTGCACCTCGTCTATGATATAGACTTTATATTTTCCGGCTTGTGGAGCAAATCGTACCTGATCCACCAGACTACGGATATCTTCTACGGAGTTATTGGAAGCTGCATCCAGCTCATGAATATTGAAAGATGCGCTTGCATTAAAAGACGAGCAGGAACTACAGGTATTACAGGGCTCGAAGTTCTCGTCCGGCTGCTCACAGTTAATAGCTTTGGCCAAAATTCTAGCACAGGTTGTTTTACCGACTCCTCTGGGACCACAGAACAAAAAAGACTGAGCCAATTGTCCTGATTTTAAAGCTTTTCTCAATGTAACGGTCACTTGTTCCTGACCTACCACATCATCAAATTTTACAGGTCTGTACTTTCGTGCTGAAACTATATACTGTTGCATACGGTTTAAAGATACTATATCATTTTAAGATAAAAAGTGATGATGTTCAAAATTTGAATTACTTTGTAAAAAAGAGTCTCATCTATGGCCACACTTGACAACCAAAAGCTAAAACAGATTTTTCTTCTTACGTTAATTCTGGGTATTGCCTACATTGTACTTTCTAACCTGAGCAGCTATATCAGCGGTTTTTTGGGTGCTTTGACTCTGTACATTCTGTTCAGAAATTTTTACAGAAAATTAGTAGAAAAAAAAGGATGGAAAGACTGGGTATGTGCGCTCATGATCATGCTGTTCGCTACAGTAGTCATTTTGATACCGTTCAGCTTTTTAGGAGTAATATTAGTCAATAAGATTACACACATCGTTGAAAATCCACAGCCACTGATAGATCAGTGGAATATTCTTCAGCAAAAAATAGAAGAGTTGACAGGATATGATATCATGTCAGCGGAAATCATCAATAAGCTGCAGGCTCCTGTTTCTTCCTTTCTTCCCAATATGCTGGGCAGCACAATGATGGGATTTGCCAATGTGGCTATTATGTATTTCATCCTTTATTTTATGTTCACCAATGGCAGACAAATGGAAAATTTCTTTAAAGATCTGTTCCCGATGCATGCAAAGAACACAAAAATTGTTGGTGACAAAGCCAGAGAAATGATCATATCCAATACAATTGTCATCCCTTTGCTGGCTGTCATTCAGGGTATTTTTGCTTTTATCGGCTATATCATTTTCGGAGTAGATGAGGCGATTATTATGGCAGTAATAACTGCTATTACTTCGGTAATTCCTATCGTAGGCACTATGGTGGTCTGGGTCCCGTTATCACTCATTCTGATCGCTCAGTCACATATCGGAGCCGGAATAGGCTTGCTGTTGTACGGAGGTCTGGTCATTACAAATATTGATAACGTTATCAGGTTTATGCTGCAAAAAAAGATTGCAGATGTTCATCCGCTGATTACCGTTTTTGGAGTTATTATAGGAGTCAATATTTTCGGATTTGTAGGATTGATTTTCGGGCCTACACTAATATCATTACTGATATTGCTAATCGATCTTTATACAAAAGAGTTTACTCAAAGGAAATCAACCATTATTGATGAATCCAATCAGGAACACATCATTATCACCCATCCGGATGAGAAAATCTGATCGTTTTGCCAACCGAAAGCTAACGAAAGTCGAAGTACTTTTTAAGGTTTTTTAAACCCTATCACAGGTCTCTTGTTTTCAGGAAGTTCTTTACCCTCCATTTTTTGCCTGGATGATCTCGTTAATCCTGTTGATTGTCTTCATAAAAGACAAACATTAATTTGTTGAACTGTATATTCCTTGCTTTTTATCGCAATAAGATTTTCACTGCTTTCATATCAGATTCTGCCAGAGAATTTTCCATAAAAGTCTGAACTATGGTTTGTTTGATTCTTTTGATTACGCTGATCTGAATTTCTTATTTGTAAAGCGTTTGAAGTTCAGACTTCGCTCTCCGAAATTGACCAATTAGAAAAAGACATTATCTCTTAGATTTTCTCCAGTCCCATGGAGTAATAGGATTAGACTCACTCCAGATGCCTGTTCTGTTGTTTCTTGCGTCTAATTCCAACTGAGCATATTCTTCGCTATCAGAGTATTTTTTATAATGCCAGGCTAAACCATTTTTTACCAGTTCTTTATTGACGTTGATATTATCTTCTGTAATGATTTCAGCAATCAAACGACCATTCCTATCCGGTTTCCCTTGAATTTTAATCTCAACAATTTTTCCAAAACACAAATCAGATGCAAGCTGCTTTGCTTTTGTACCAAAAGGTTGCCTCCTTTCCGGACAGTCTATATGTGCAAGACGGATAGTTTGCTCTTTACCATCCATCAACAACACAAATGTATCACCATCCTTTATTCCAATGACTCTATAAGCATCCTTGTTTTCAAACTCCTTAAATTCAGTAACTGAAGAAGTATGATTCGTTGGATGTCTTTGATATTCTATGCTTTCAGGATGTGTGCAGGATATCAGACCAAGAAAAATAACAAATTGCAGAAGTCTCATTTAAAAATTATTTCGTTGTTTGCGTTATCAATTTCTATACTGCCAAATCTTTCAAAAACGGTTTGCCCCAATAACAGCGGAGCATTTATGTTATCAATGACTGTCGCTTCAATATCTTCTAAAACAACATTCCCGATTTTAACTTCACGCAGATTGATTTTTGTCCCTTCAGAGATTCTACCTGTTGCATCCTGAAAATATTGGGAGCCGATAAAATCTTCTTCACGCAATAAACCTTGTCTGAGTAAAACAACGGCTTCAGCAGATGAAATACAGATACTGCTTGCTCCTGTATCGAAAATGAACTTTAGCTTTATACCATTTATTTCAACCCATATATAACGTACTCCGTTTTGAACTTCCATTGGTAATACATCTCTATCAGTACTTTTAAGTTCATCAATCTCATTCACAGAATATCCGGAAGCAGCGTGATTTTCAATAGTATTAGCTTTCGGTCGTCTTTCATAAGTCCCACTTTCCGGATGGCTACAACCACAGCATATTATTGAAAATATACATAAAGCAGCCAACTTCATAGATTATTGTATTTATATGAAGGAATATGCCTCAAAGTGTCTTTTACAAAGAAATAAACCTCTTCCCTTTCTTCAAAGCAATCTTTATTTAAGTCAATAATGTGCTTACCGTAATTTTCTTCCTGACCTGTATAAGTTCCCTTTATATCTGTCGGATTTTTGTCGAAAATTATTTTCACTACCTCATCAATTTTTATATTGTAGTTTAAATTCTTAGCCACATTTCGATAATCATTTTCATTCAGCTCTACATTAGGAACCGGATTCAATTCCGGAATAATTGCTTTTGAGTCAGTGATTTCTATCTGCACTTGTTGTTGAGGTAATTCCTGAAGTTGATTTTTAATACTATCTTCTGATGTATGGAAGAAAAGAAAATAAATCAATGTCCCTATCCACATCAATGACAGAACAATCGTAGCCACTTTAAAGATATTTATCTTATATGCTTTTCTCTTCGGTTGAGAATGGTCATAACTATGGCTATCGCTCTCGTACTGCTTTTGCCCGGAATGAATTGGTTTTTCTACTTTTAATTCTGTTTTAATACCGTATTTCGGAATAGTTCTCAGAAACTCTGCTTTTTTCTGATTGTAAATGCTGTCGATGAAAATTCGTTTATTCTCATTGTATAGTTGCCTGATAGATTCTAATTTTTCTCCTTTTTTTAAACGACTGATAGATTCTTCAATATTTTTTGAAAATGCTTCATAATTCTGTCCTATACAATTCAGCTCATTTTTAGATTCTTTAATTCTGCGTTCATTTTCCAGGTGTAATCTTTCGTTCTGCTCTATCTGATTTTTGTATTCCTCAATCGCTCTTTTTCTGTCTTCTTCTAATCTTTCTCTTTCCCTTGCAAACTCATCTAACGCTGTCTGAATTTTACGTTGTCGTTCTTCTTCCAGTTTTTGAATTTCTGCTTCAAAACCGTCTTTTCGTACTAATTGAAAAATTCTCTTTTGATGTACAAACTCTGCTACTTCCGAATTTTCAGTAAAGTAAATTGTATCGTAAACATCCAATAAATCAACTGCTTTTTTGAAAATCAACTGTAGCTGATTAGGATTAGTTTCGCAATAAACAACCAGTTGCCTGTTGGTTGTACGGGCAAAGTCAGGGTTCCCGATTTCTCTTAATCGTGCATTGATTTTATCGAAATCTTTAGGCCTGCTAACTGAAAAATCGTTGGAATGAGTTACTTTGATTACATCATTCTGAACATTTTTATTTTTCAGATTGCTGTGAAATTCATTCAGGCAGTTGATAATAATATTTTCTTCTGCGATTTTGTCAATCAACAAAATACTTGAACCAATGAATGTTCCTCCTCTTGTGGAATTTTGTTCTCTTGCATAAGTATAAATACTGTAAGCAATTGCATTGCAACCATTGGCTAGTTCCTTTCTGATTGAATAAACTTTGCTATTGGGGAAAAGATTTAATGCACTTGTATTTATATCGAATGTTCTTATGCTTTTAGCAAGATTAGAATTTCCCGCGAAGAATGTTTGAGTAAATCCATTCGGATTTCCAAATGTTCCAAAGGCTATTAAATTGATATTGCTGCTCATTAATTTGTAAAGCTGAATTTAATACGTTCCCAAAATGTTCCTTCATAATCCAAATCGTAGCCAACAATGCTTCGATACAACCATTTTGATAAAACCTCTGCTGTACTCAGATTCAATAAATTGATTTTATCAAGACCTTCACTGTTTACAATACTGCCAATGGTGAAATAGGTTTTACTCAATCCGTAAGTGTCAATTCTTTGTGCAGTCATTGGAAGTCTTTCGTAAATAAAGCTGTCCAATTCTTCTGTATTATCTACATCTGTCCTACCCGATTTATCCCATTTGGAAACAATAAGAATTGCGTTTACAGATTTCAGGTTTTTATTTTTTCTTTCCAGCTCATCTAAAAATTCATTGATGAGGACATCATCTTTATGAGCAGATTCAAAACTTGTCACCATAATAAAAGTAAGAGGAATGTTAGCATTGAGATATGATTCAATGCTGCTATGGTAATTCCCTCCCCGTTTAATTTCTTTATGATTTTCGCCGGACATTTCTAAGAAAGTCAGATTGACAGGAGGAACTTTTGAGGATTTGTTGTTAGGCTCAAAAACTAAATCCAAACGAATGACTCTGTCTCTGTCACTCCTGTTGGGTAATATTCCTTGTCTGATATTTTCAAAAAAGTCTGACAATAAAACCTGAGCTTCTTTTGTATTTGGCGTTCCTAATTTGGGACGGATAACTCCTACCTGAGAACGCATATAGTAAAGCATTGCTGATAAAATAACAGATTTGCCAGTTCCTGCATCACCAAAAAAGAATACAAAATTACTGTCCTTGTTTTTGATATCATTGCTGGTTGCTTTCGCAATAGGAACAAAATCATCGTTGCTTATTTTATTTTTTGTTTCAAATGAGAGTGGTTTCAACTCTTCTTCATTGTCCAATGACAAAGGTTTCAGATTTTCATTATCGTTATTCATATTGGGAATTAATTATTAGGAATTAAAGTTTTACCGCTACGTTTGTTATTGAAGACACTTCCACTGCTATTGTTAACAGTATTTTCAGTCGGCATCAGCAGAATAATCAGCATAATCCCGAAATCCAATAAAATACATCCTGCTAATACCACAAACTGAAACATTCCGAAGTGCTTAATCGCATGGTCAAATGCATAACCGATTTTACCAACCTCCTGTGTTTTGGAGTGAATCGGTACAAATTTAAACTTCTCGTCACCCAGGATCTGATGTGCCCGGTTACCTAACTTGTTGTATTCTGTCAATGCCTTATCGACCTGCCCTTGTGCCATGTCGTCTATTTCTTTTTGAGACAGCAACAGCAGGCTTTGTATATCCTTGTTCCATTTCAATACAGCATTATTAATGTCTGTCATCAGGTTTTTTTCTTCTGTCGAGAGATTATATACCATCTGAATAATTTGCTCTTCCATTCTGTTGGCTAAGTCTTCGTAGCCTGATGGAGATTGATTTATAGGTGTAAGCGGCGTAATCTTCTTCCCTATCAGTTTTTCAATACGACCAATAATTTGGCGGGCTTCTGTGCCAATACCAGTATTCTTGGGATCGGTTATCTGAATCTTCAGCAGATTGATTTCACTTCTGATTGCTTGTCTGGTTTTTGCATCAGCTACCGAATAGCTGAGTTTAGCTTCTACGTCGGTCTCCAGATTGTTGAATTTTTCATTGATATCTCTCAGTTCTGTTGTGTAGATATCAGTCCTCATAAACCTTGTATACAAAGCGTTGAAGTTGGCAATGAAACAAAAAGATGCAAAGAAGAAATAAATCCAGCTCAGAGAGCTCGCTGAGTTCCCTCGTGTCTTGGCAAGCCGGATTTGCCATAAAAGAAACAGCAATATTAAAGAAAGTACCAGGGCAACTACCAGCGAGCTGCCTCCGAAAATTTGTTCGAGGCCCAGCCAGGTTTGATAAAAGCTTACGCTGATTAGCAATACGGCCAAAACAGCCAGAAACAGATCTGTTACAGTAATAGATTTTTTACTCATGTGTGAAGATTAATTTAATGATTGATGATTTCCGATTCCTTTAGGATTTTCTCCATATTCATTTCCGCCGTGCTGCCCGTCCTGAAACGTCATCCACAATCCGTAAAACGGAATAAGCTGCCACCAGCCGCTGTGGCCTAAATCGTGGCATCTTTTAGCCCCTTGCGCCCATATAAACAGCAGATATGGAATATACAGGAGATAAATAACAGGTGTAAGATTCTCTGCATCAGCATTTACTGATACTGCGGTCAATGCGAAAATCAAGAAAAGTGCGTAGAGAGAAAAAGCTCCGATGATGTGAGAAAGTCCGTACTCCAATCTTCGGATACGACCTTCAAAAGAGAAAGTGTTTTTAAACATAGTTAAGGATTTAAAGTGTTTACGATGTTATTCGTTTCACTTTGCCCCTTTCTTTCTTATGATTATGACAAAAAAGAACGCGGGCTGATTCCCATTGCTTGTTCAGAAAGCCCGACCAAAGGCACAGTACAAAGCAAAAAGGAACGCCCGCGCTATTCCGCAGGCGCTTCCACTTTCACTTCCCGTACTGTTTGAAATGTTTGGTCGTATTTTCTGAACAGGAAATTTTTAAGCGAAACGCTATATTGTTATATGTCTATTTATTGTTTTTTAGTTCATTCAGTTTGATTTATAGTCAATTCTGCAAATATAAGGAATTGGAAGAAGAGAACCAAGAATCATATCATGGAATACATGCTCAGTAATCAAGACAACTTCTCAGCCTGAAGAATTATTAACAAGTAGAGGATGAGGGGGTGAGTTTGATATCAGTTGTCCTAGTGGTGTATTAAGGCAATTCAAGCGTATATTTCCATGTTTTTTTGATTCCGTGTGCTGTTTTAGGGTAATACTTATTACTGTAGGGAAATATTATATTTATTGGCTTAGTTACAAAGTTCCACAAATAATATAACGCAATTCCTAAAGTTTGAGGCTTTGTAGAAAGTGGACTCAAATAGATATTTGAATAGTTAGGGTTTTCATCAATTATATCACTAATAGCCTGAGCTGTAACAAATGGGTCAAATGCTGGAGCATACCGAGGAACAATCTCTCCAATCGACTCTTTAGCATGGTATAGTTTTAAAATGTTTTCTTGATACATGTCTGCCTGCAACGATGGAAATCCCAATATGTAATACTTGTTTTTTATCTTTGATTTTGATTGAGATATTTTTGCAATTAGGTTATCATCATAACCCGCTGCAATAATCATAATATCATTATCAGTATTAGGATTGTTTATTAATGAGCCACAACCTTCAATTAATCTTACATCGCTTATGAAACCCGAGAAAGTAGTGTCTTCGGCATTTGAATAGTGAATAGGCTCAGAATACAAAAAATCAACCTTTTTTATACCTTTTAAATGCAATAGCTTAATAAAGAAAATTAAATGAGGTCTGATAAACCCTGTAATATCAACACATATTTTCGTTGCAGGTTGAATATCAATATCAGATACCAAGCTAATAAGAAATTCATCTTCCTTGTATGATTGATGAGTGAAAACATTATCTTCATTAACAGTTAGACCATAATGAGGGAAATTTATCCAAATCTTTCTTGTAGATTTTATTTTGTCGAATATTGACTTCGTGCGTTCACAATCATCATATCCAGAGAAAAATAAATCATATCCAGTCCCACAATCTATATCTCCATTTTCAAAACTGCTTTTATAAAAAATTGTATAATCCATTTTACTCGTTTTAAAAGAGTGTAATTTCTTCATTCAAACCTTTAGATTTTATAAAATCAGGAGCATTCAATTGCCCTTTTCTTTTATTATAAAAAGATTCAAAATCATTACTATATTCTGAATTGAAAATTGATTCCGCTATATCCTTCTTTAAATAAATTGTACCTCTCTCTGCAATAGGCAAATTCCAAAGTGGAGCGAGAACTTTATTCAGCTGAAATAGTCTTTCTTTTATACCTGAGTTTTTACCAAGTCGTCCATTAGGATCTTCGATTAGGACAGAATGTACTTTCATTAGTTCAATAATATTGATAGCTTTTTCAGATTGGTCTTCTTCTTTTATGTAAAAGCAGGAAATTGTCGTATCTACAGGCTTATCACAGAATCTTTCCAACATTAGATATTCTGTTAGGTATTTTAAAGACGCATACATGTGTTTGCCTTTTATATCAAACACCTCTGCATCCTCATAAAACCATTTCGCTGTATCATAAACCGCCATATATTGTGAGTCCAAAGAGATAGTACTTCCATCTTCCAATGGACGTTCTCCACGGATTTTTGAATATTCTATTACTTTCTTCAGAATTAAAATAAATGTCCTTGGATTACCCTGCGAAAGTTCTACAAACCGATCTACACCAGAATGCTCAGTATTCTTAACATTATTTTCCTTTGTTAATTGCGCAATAAAATCCTTTTTCCGTTTTTCTCTAATATCATCAAATGATCCTTTCTCCCCATTTTTTAATTTTGAATATTCTTCATTTATAAAGTTTAATATATCAATCATATTGGAGAGTTTTTTTTCAGATTGACTTCCTCGATATGCCCTATACCATAATTGATAAAAAAGAAATGTTTTATATTTTAATTCGAGAGGATTATTATCTGTATTAAATTTAATCTGATTTATTACTTCATCAACTTGTTCATTAGATTTCAATTCTAAAGCTTGCTTCTCTCTGATTGCTGTTTCAAGCTTTTTTCTTAATTCCTTTATGTGCTTAAATTCCTTGTTTTTATTTTTTGCAATAATCTCAGATATTATTTTATCATCATTATTTTTTTCAAATTTGTCACAAAACCGTTTGCTTAATATTTCTAAATCAGTTCTAATATTTTTTGATAGATAATATTTATCTAATCTACTTGTATATAGCTTATGTGCAAATTTTCTATATATATCATCGTTACTTCTAATAATTTCATCAAGATTTACTTCTTGAAACTCTGACCCATTTTTCATGGATTCTCCTGACTTGGTTTCTCTTGTTGTATAACCATATCGTCTTGCTCCAATCCAAAAGGTAACAGGTGTCTTTTTGTCCCATACCAAAGTATTTATGAACTTTTTCTGCCACTCAAACAACTTCTCATATTCGTCTAAAATATAAATGAACTTTACTCCAGAAAAAGATGGTACAATTGATGCAATGATATTAGGAATGCCAAAAATCAAATCACTTGGAGAAAATAAAATTTTAACTTCTTCGTAATTCAGCTTTCTTGTAAATGCAGCATTTAAAATTTCCGAATCAATTTTATTTCTCAAATCAAACAAAAACTCTATTAAACCATCAAGTGACATGATATCATCAAGGGCTTTGTAATTTCTAAAAATCGCCAATACACTTTTTACAAACTGAATTTTTGTTACAGCATTCAACTGTAATGCTGTAAATATTTCTTTGATTGCATGCAAAAGTTTATCACATATATAAAGCTCAAAATAATACTCAAATATTGACGACCATTGCGACTCATCGATACCTTTACCGTCAAAGCGGCTTGAATTTAGGCCATTCAATATCGAATATAGTCCTATGTATTTATCATTACTTAAGACTAAAGAAATATCATTTGAATATTTTATTTTCTGAAGAGGAAATGAAAAATATCGTAATATATGCGTTTTTCCACATCCCTTGCCTCCAATGATATATTTTGGCATATATTCATTAGGATTAAGAATAGTATCTATTGATACATCTTCTTTGGGATTGAAATTAACCCAATACTCTTTTATTTCTATATCGGAAAACTCGGTAGCCTTAGTTACACTAAAAGGGTTATCTAACTCATTAATCATTTTAGTATATTTTTTGGTATCGTTTAAATATTGGTTTCCAACTATTTTCCTGGCTCCAAAATATGGGCAAGGAATTATCTGGCGTATTATGATATAAGCCTAATAATAGTTGACAATCTCTATATCCTAACGG
Organism: bacterium; assembly: GCA_037189845.1. Classification (GTDB taxonomy): domain Bacteria; phylum Bacteroidota; class Bacteroidia; order Chitinophagales; family JADIYW01; genus JAMLHH01. Next base: position 304,612 of record JBBCIS010000008.1, on the reverse strand, counting down.
GGCTCCAACAAATAAAGTAGCCCCATAACTATTAGCTGTTGTCCTAGAAAAATCTTTATCTATTATCGGATCAAGATTTAGTGTTGGACTAAAATATCTTGAATTGTCAGAATATGCTTTGAATGTATCGTCTATTGTAAAAACAGCTTCTACTTTATCAAAAATTTTAAGTTTACGTATCTCCGAAATCCCAAACTCTGTTGCAAATAGCATTAAATAATGTACTTCTATATTTGGATTTTCAAATTTTATATTCTCAACAATGTGCTTTAAATATTTTGATGCCTGCGAGCCACTTCCACAGAAATCATCAATAAAGATATATCTATTAATGGCAGAGTTAGCGATTGACGATTTCAAATATTTTCTAATATTGCCATCACGATCCTGATCTGAGACGCTTACCGTAGAAAAAATTTCGCTTGAATGGATAAAAAAATCCTTTGGTAAATTATGTTCTTGCCTAAAATAATATAACATATGGACACCACTTTCGGAAGGATTACCCACACCTAAAAAGCGTGTTTTATATAATTCATTATAAAATCCATTTTCGATAAATGCAACGTCTACTGTATCGCCATTATTTCGTCTTATTTTTTCAATAATGGGATATTTAAAAAGATCACGATATAATGCAATTAGTAGTTGTCTAAGTTCATTATTTCCAAAATACATAAACTTAGAAAGAAGATACAACATATTAATTCTCTCTTTGTCTAGTGTATCTGGATCAATATGCTCAAAATTCATAAGCCATTCTTCACTAATTCCTTCTTTCCATTTATCTCTCCATATAGTTTGATAATAAGCATATATCTTTTTCATAAGCTTATCATACAATGGCAAAGTATCGTTGTTTTTCATTTACTAATTACTTTTTAAAAACTAGTATCCATTCTCTTGATATAATATCAGCTGTTTTATTTCTCCTGGTCATCAATCCATATGATTTTATATCATCAATTAGCTTAAATTGCAATTGTAATCCCTTACTTAAAATATACTGTGTTAAATATTCTTGAGTATTGAATTCAAAATTACATACCATATTATTCCCAACAACAAGGACAAGATAGCCATCTGTTTTTAACACTCTAATCATTTCCTTTAGTGACTTTTGCATTTCAATTAGATAATTATTCACAATAACAGCTCTTTCCAGTTTTATTTTAGATATTTTTTCTATCAATAAATCGGCATCTTCTATCCCTGTTTTCTCAATAAAGCATTCTTTTTTGCTGTAAGATTCTCTACCAATATTTTTTCTATCTAAAATAACTAATTCATTAACTCGGGCTAATTGAGTCCATCCTATATTCAAGCTAGAAGCTCTTATATATTTTTGAGCACCAGCATATGGTGGTGATGTAATAATTAATTGAATAGAATTATCTTTTATTTTACTTAAGTCGCGAGAATCTTCAGAAATAACTGCTGACGTCATATTATTTTTTTTAGAATTAAAACTTTTTATTCTATTTATATTATCATTTGCTATTTGATAAAACTTATCCAAAACATTATAATTCTCTAAAACATTTAATTTTTCTAATACCTTTTGATATTGTAGACTTTTAGAATCGTATCTATCGGGATTTAATTTTACCGGAACAGAAATTCTAGGATCTGCATAACTTACCTTTTTTACACAATTCGAAAAAGATACTGTCATAAACTTTCTAATAGACTCATCTTCTATATTATTAATCTGATACAAGATAGATGACAATTGGCTTTGTATATTCTTAGAAAACCAATAATCACAATTAACAACATCTGGGTTTATTTTATTTTCGGGAACTCGTTCTATTGCGGTAATCATTTCGTTCAATGTTGACGTCAAATCATTTTCATTATACCTTGTCACCTTAACTTCGCTTATCAATCTGGCCAAAGGATTAGCATCAACTCCCAATGAATTCTTTTCTGCTATTAAACTTTCTAATAAAACTGTACCACTACCACAAAATGGATCTAAAATCCAGTCTCCCTTTTGAGAAAATTTTGTGTTATTTAAAAAAAAATATGGAATATGAACTAAGAGCTTAGCGGGATAACTATGAATTAAATGACTAAGTCTTTCTGCACTTTTAATTTCAGGTATAATTTTCCGAAAATCAACTTCAATAGGTAATAACTCATTTGAAAATTTTCTTGTAAAATCATCAATAATGTCATTATTCCTTTTTTCGATCTTTTTAATATCCACTTTTGAAAACAATAGTATTTGTGTCACTTAAATTAATAAAACTTACCAAAACATTAAAATCCTGACAAAAACTCTTTTTTATTATTCCTGCTTTGTGTTTTCAGAAACAAACATCTCATTCTCGTTATGCGAGTAAAACTTTAGAAATAATCCGATTCCTAATCATAGCCTATTTGGTGATTTCATACGAAAAACTTACAAATACCTCTCCTTTACAACATTCATATGATGAATGATATATCCGATGGTGATATATCCCAATGCACTGGTAATAATGACTTTTATCTCCAGCACTTTTGATGAAGTCATATTAAACCGACCTTGTCAACTCATAAAATCCTTTAGCTCTTGCCAGCACTTTTTCCAGTTCTGCTAAAGGTAGCATTGTAGCCGCATCTGAAAGACCTTTTTCCGGATCAGGATGGGTTTCTATAAACAGGCCGTCTGCTCCTATCGCCATGGCAGCATCGCATAATGGCAGGATCATTTCACGGAGACCTCCACTCCTCTTTCCGCCACCTTTTCCGGGTTGTTGTACGGAATGCGTAGCGTCGTAGATAACAGGCACACCAGCTTTTTGCATCCAGGGAATATTGCGCATATCAACTACCAGATCTTCGTATCCCAGAAACGTTCCTCTTTCTGTCAGCATGCCTTGCTCATTACCTGCTGCCCGCACTTTTTCTATCGCATGCAGCATAATGTCTGCGGAAGCAAACTGACCTTTTTTAATATTCACCGGTTTTCCTGTAGATGCTGCAGCCTGAATCAGATCCGTCTGACGGCACAAAAAAGCAGGTATCTGAAAAATATCCACTACCCCATTTGCCATTGTCACGTCTTTTACTTCATGTACATCTGTCAAAACAGGTAATCCTGTTTCAGATTTCACTTTTTGCAATATCCAGAGCGCTTCCTCATCTCCTATTCCTGTAAATGAATGAGCTGCAGTACGATTGGCTTTTTTATAAGAAGCTTTAAAAATGACAGGAATCTTTAGCTCTTCACTGATTTTCACTAATTTATCAGCTACCGTCATGCATAATTCAGCAGATTCCACGACACACGGACCTGCTATTACAAAAAAATTATCTTGTGTGTATTGTTTAAAGTTCATCAGTATCCGTATTTATCCTGCCAGTTGGTTTTAAGATATTTCCTCATTTCATTCTCTCTGGCATTTGGCTGGGGTTCAAAAATTTTATGTCCTGAAAGCTGGTCCGGTAAATATTCCTGCTCAACAAAATGTCCCGGAAAATCATGTGCGTAAAGATATTCTTTTCCGTAACCTATTTCTTTCATCAGTTTTGTAGGTGCATTTCTCAGATGCAGCGGTACCGGCAAATGTGCTGTTTTCTCTGCCAGCTGCATAGCATAATTGATCGCCAGATAACCGGAATTACTCTTGGGACTGGATGCCAGATACGACACTGTTTGCCCTAAAATAATCCTGCATTCAGGCATGCCTATCACTTCACATGCACGAAAGCAAGCTTCTGCTATCAATAATCCATTCGGATTGGCATGGCCCACATCTTCTGATGCAAAAATCAAAATCCTTCTCGCAATAAATTTAGGATCTTCTCCTGCTACCAGCATACGCCCCATCCAGTACAACGCAGCATTGGGATCACTTCCTCTCATGGATTTGATAAAAGCAGAAATAATATCGTAGTGCTGTTCACCGCTTTTATCGTAGCGGGCAATATTTTTTTGCAAAGCCTGCTGTATAGCATCATCCGTAATGATCTTTTTATCTTCAGGTAAGGTTTCTACTGCTATTTCAAGCAGATTGAGCAGCTTACGGGCATCTCCACCCGAAAAGGTAAACAATGCTCCCGTTTCTTCCACTTTTATATTTTGCGAAGCGAGATATTCATCCTGCTTCAATGCTCTGTTTAAAACAGCTTCCAATTCAGATACTCCCAATGGTTCGAGAATATATACCTGGCATCTGGACAACAAGGCTGAAATCACTTCAAATGACGGATTCTCAGTAGTAGCGCCTATCAGGACAATACTCCCTTCCTCTACTGCGCCCAATAAGGCATCCTGCTGAGATTTGCTGAAACGATGGATTTCATCTATAAACAATACCGTCGTCCCAAACATTCTGGCTTTATCTATTACAGAACGTATTTCCTTCACTCCGGATTGAATAGCACTCAGATAATCAAAAGGTAATTTGCTGGTTTCTGCCAGTATTCTTGCCAGAGTGGTTTTTCCTACACCCGGAGGTCCCCACAGAATAATGCTTCTTAGCGTGCCGCTTTCTGCCATCTTCCTCAAAGGCATACCTTCTCCGATCAGATGCTTCTGTCCTATTACATCATCCAGATTTTGCGGACGCAGTCTTTCTGCTAATGGCTTATTCAAAAGAAATGATTTTTATAGAATATAAAACTAAAAAAACTAATCGGCTATGGATTTTACTTTATCTGATTTCCTGCTTAATTTCTTAAATGCAACGTACAGAATTGACTACATCAGCCTTTTTGATATTTCAGACTGTTAAAAAATCAACGCTTTTCTGACTTTAACCTTTCATCAACGGATAACTCCATAAATTCCTTTATCTCTACTTGCCCGAAATTCTTAAATAATGGATTCAGAAGTATATTGTATTCATGAGGAACAATAGTTGACGGAACTTTTAAAGCAAAAAAGTCCCTGTTTTTAGCAAGTTTTGAAAAAATACCGGTAGTAACGGCTGAATAGGGATATTGATTCCATCCTGATGGTAAAGACTCAAGCTCATTTATCTCAAAATCATCAGGAAATTCAATTTTAGCTATTAAAATTGACTTAGGCAGATAAGCTATATTTTCTGAATGGACATAGTATTCCAAAAGTGCCAGAGAAATATTTTCTGAACAGTAAACAGTACGAGTCCCTATCTCATTCCATCTTCCACCTACCTTTTCTGCTCCTGTTCCGGTCAGGGTAAAATCTTTGTATTTCAGATTTGCAACGCGATATACTATCATTAACTGTAAACATTGTGCTGAATTCTGATAATTTCATTTTCTACCAATTCAAAACCCATACTACTGTCCAGCAATTCAAAAGGTTTTTTATTACCCAGTGCTTTTGATGGCAGCATCAGCCACTTTTTAAAATCTTCAGGAGTGTCAAAAACTTCAAAACCCATTCCAAACAGACGTGATATTTCATATATTCTTTCTGAGGTTTCTCTTCCGTAAATTTTTTTCTTCTGCATACTACTGATAGAAGTAGGTAAAACAAATTCAAATTCTTTTTCTGTTGCTCCTATATCTTCTATCAATTGTTTCCAATCATTTTTCTTTACTCCGTTTCTTATTCTGTCAATCAGCTCTAACTGATGTCCCGGAGTAGTATTCACATTAAAAACTACCCAGGAAGGTGAAAACTCCTCAACCAGACGTTTCGACTCATTTGAAGTTTTTCTCTTTCCGGCAGGTTTAACAAGCGCTTTCATAAAAATGCATTTTTACTATCAGTATAACGTAAATTTACATTTTTAAAATATCATTTCCAATAGATTATCTAGATATTATACAGCTTTCTCTGTTCTTTTTCCATCTGATAGCTTCGGCAAAACTGATATACTTCCAATAATTATTTCATTCAATATTTCAGAAAAAGTTCACTTTAATTTAGAGGACTACAATACGTCCCACTATAACCCACCCAATTTTATCACTTAATTAAGATTTTGTTTCCACGATTTTAAAAAAAAGCAGGAGCTTATCTTTGAGCTCATGTATTCTGCTATCAGATCTATCCTCTTTCGCTTATCAGCTGAAAATGCCCATCATTTTACATTAAACGCACTGAGAAATCTGACGATGATCCCCGGGACATCATCTGTAATGGAAAAGCTTTATACTATTAAAAGCAAAAAGCTTCAGCGTACATTCTGGGGCATACAGTTTCCCAATCCGGTAGGACTCGCAGCAGGTCTGGACAAAAACGGTGAAGTTTTTCCGGAAATGGGTAATCTAGGCTTTGGTTTCGTGGAAATAGGTACTGTTACACCACGTCCACAGGATGGCAATCCTTTACCCAGATTATTCCGTGTCGTAGAAGATGAAGCGATCATCAATCGCATGGGATTCAATAATGTGGGTGTAGAAGATATGATCAAAAACATCAAGAAAGGCAGAAAAAGACACGGCGGAAATATCATTCTCGGAGGAAATATTGGCAAGAATAAAGATACTTCGAATGAAGATGCGAATAAAGATTATCTGACCTGCTTTGAAGCTTTGTATCCTTATGTAGACTACTTCGTTGTAAATGTAAGCTCTCCCAATACTCCCAATCTGAGAGCGCTTCAGGACAAAGAGCCGCTCACAAAATTATTACTGCAGCTAAAAGCTGCTGCATCCAAAAAGCCCCGCAGCAAGCCTATCCTGCTGAAAATTGCTCCGGATTTGACGGACTCGCAATTAGATGATATTGTCGATATTCTGAACACAGCTGCTATTGACGGGATTGTGGCGACCAATACCACTATCTCCAGAGAAGGATTGAGCATCTCACAGGAAGCTGTAGAAAAACTCGGCGCAGGTGGATTAAGCGGTAAACCTTTGACTCAACGTTCGACTGAAGTGGTCAGATATCTTTCGACCCGCACTACGAAGCCTATTATTGCTGTTGGCGGTATCATGACTGCCGAAGATGCATTGGAAAAATTCAGAGCAGGAGCCTCACTGGTACAACTATACAGTGGCTTCATTTATAAAGGCCCTGATCTTATCAAAGAAATCAATCAGGCTATTATTGATAAATGCAGTGCAAACTGTAAGTAATTAAGTCCTTCAGAAATTTTCCCGGCAATATGTCTATATAAAATAAAAATGGCTCCTGAAAGGGAGCCACTCACAAATAAATTAAGCTTTCTCTATTTCATCTTAATGTGAGTGACCGTAGGTGTATACATCTCCTTCAATTTTTCTGAAGATGGCATACAACCTTTAATTTTAGAAGCTCTTTCCTGCAATAATTCTAATCTTTCAACCACTGCTCTTTTTCTTCTGAGCAGATTAAAATTATCTACTTTGTCTATGATTCCCATGGGATTAAAAAATTTGATTTTCAATATAGTAACATTCTTTTGTAAATCAAGAGATACCTTGTATTTTTTTCATAAAAACCATACAATCACCCGAAAATTACCGAATAATTCATATTGGGATAACATAGCTCGCATTTTTTCATCATATTAAACGCCTGCATTCTATGTAATTCCACATCTCCATATAATGGTCTGTGCCTTGAAAAGAGATATAACTTATTGAATTCTATTGCCATTTCTATTGTTGAGTGGTCATAAAAGCACTGACACCATTTTTCCCAAACATATTTAACACTTATTAATGCAGGATGTACCATATCTTCTTCGAAGAAACGATAATCTCTCAGTTCATCTATTACGATTTCATAAGCAGGAAAATAGAAGCATTTTTCAGGGAAAATTTTCAAAAGCTTTTTGATTGCAAGTATGAGCACTGATTTACTCTGATTGTTTTCGATCAGACCATCTTTACTGTGACGAACCGGACTAATAGTAAAAATAATTTTCTTTCCTTTTATCTCCTGAATACATTTGCTCCATATCTCCACGATCTCATCTATTTCCAGTAATCTTTTGCAAAAGCTTCCGGATGGTAACTTCTGGCAATTGGCCACAATTTCATTTTTTCCGTCCAGATACTCGTATACAAAAGCAGATCCGAAAGTAACGATCAACGCATCTGATGACTGAAAATCTTCAGCAGCCTGAAGTGTAATCTGTTCCACTGTTTCGTATATCTCAGATTCTGACTCAGAACAAATGCGGCTATGCTGATGCAATGAAAACCAACGCTTTTCTCTGAATACCGGAATCACTGCATCATCTATGTTTTCAGGATGAATCAATTTTTCAGTGAGTCTTGCCAGAGAAACGGGATTAAACAATATTCCCCAGGGATTGGACGTCACAAAAAATCCATGCTGCGACATCATTTCACTGATATTTTCACTAAAGCATGATCCCATAAAGAATATCCGGTCTTCGTGTCTGAGACGAAACGGATATAACGGCATTTGTACTGATAACTGAAATTTCATCTTTTTCTTTTGAAATTGGCAGGAAAATAGATAGCTTAAATATATGCAATTCAGGACACTTCTACTTTTAACGATTTTCATTTCAACTCAAACCTGGTCATTTGCACAAAAAATGACCGACAAAAATTTTTCAGAAGATATTAAAACTGTCAGATTATTTCCATCTACAAATGAAGTGGGTTTGCCCGTGATTGCCTTAAACTCCAATGAAACTTTAATTTTCAATTTTGACGAGCTGACTCAGGACAGCAAAACTTATTATTATACCATCAGGCATTGCGACCAAAACTGGGAGCCTACCATCCAGGAAACTTACGAGTACATAGATGGCTTTACCAGAGCGACGATCGATGATTATAACTACAGCTATAACACCAGAACTCCGTATATCAATTACAGGCTGGAGATACCTAATCTGGATATGCGTATCACTCAGTCAGGAAACTATGTCATCATCGTATATGAAGATTCGCCTTCCGAGCCTGTACTGACTAAAAGATTTATGGTGACGGAAAAAATCGTGGGTATAGAACAAAGGGTTACTTTGCCACGCACCAGAAGTAATTACAGAGACTACCAGGAAATCATTTTCAATGTATTACATCCCGGTATGAACATCAGCAATCCGTATCAGGAGATTCATGCTTCCATTCTGCAAAACCAAAGATGGGACAATGCTTTTGAAGGAATTCAACCCAGATTTCTCAAAAATGGTGTGATGGAATTTGACCACAACGGACGAATTGTATTTGAAGCGGGCAGAGAGTACAGAAGATTTGATATCCGCTCATTGAGATTTTTAGGAATGGGTGTCAGAGCTATCCAGAATAAAGATGTTTATCTTTTATTTGACAAAATCCGGAACCAGGAAAAATATTTTATAGAAACTGATTATAACGGTCAATACTTTATTGATGTGCTGGAATACAGAAACAGAAGTGTGGAGGCAGATTATGCCAATGTGCACTTCAACCTGCCTATGAATGCACCATTGCAGGACGGTAAGCTGTTTATTGGTGGTATTTTCAATAATTATGATACTTCCATTGAAAATCAAATGAAATGGAATAATGTCACCAATATGTATGAAACCACTATTCCGCTGAAACAAGGATTTTACGACTATATCTATTATTTTGCAGATAGTAAAAACAACAAGACTGTCATTCACACAGAAGGTAATGACTATGATGCAGAGAATCAGTATGACATCTTCATCTATTACAAAGCTTTCGGTGAACGTTATGACAGAATCATAGGTCATTTAACATTTAACAGCAGAGTACAGTAGTTATGGATATTCCCAAAGTCAATTCAGGAGATTTATTAGTAGCACAACCGTTTATGGATGATCCGAACTTTAAACGAGCTGTTATCCTTGTGACCGAAAATGACCATACGGGTACATTAGGCCTGACACTCAACAAACCATCTATCTTCAAGCTGAAAGAAATTCTCACTGATTTTCCCAAATTTGATGTCAACGTATATCTCGGAGGTCCATTGGGATTAGACAGACTGAACTTTATACATTGCTATCCGGAACTGATCCCTAAAAGTATTCATGTTGCTGAGCATCTTTATTGGAATGGCGACTATGAAGCACTGAAACGGGCTGTTAAGGATCAGAAAATCCTGCCTCACAATATTAAATTTTTCCTGGGGTATAGTGGTTGGGGCATCGGTCAGCTGGATGAAGAGCTCAAAGACAACACCTGGATAGTAGCCAAAGAATACAGGAATATTTTCAAAGGCAGTCAATACATGTGGAAAGATGTACTGGAAAAGATGGGCGGCAAATACAAAATCATTGCAAACTCACCGGAAGATCCTTCCTTAAATTAATATATCCGTTCATTATACCATGCGCATTTCTTTGAAACATACTCTGACCCAATCATTCATCCTTTTGATGATGGTGGTCGTTTCTTTGCCATGTGCAACCAAACGCGAGATCAAATCTGTTTTTGCATCTCCTGTTACCTCTTCCAATACCGAATTTCAGAAGGTAAAAGCTTCATGTATAACCTACATTCAGGCTGATCTTCAGTCCCGCCAATCCGGAAAAGCACGTTCGATAATTCCCTTTCTGAAACTTAATCGCTCAGTTGATCATCATGTAGAATTTCTGAGCTTAATCATCGCTTTCCGGCAGTTTTCTCATTATCTCTATTCACCTGTCCGTCTGCATCAGCTGTACGAGCAGTACCTCATTTGATTTTTATATACAAATTTTGATGGCAGCCTCTTCGAGAGCATGTAGTCCTCCCAAAGGCATAGTTATCGGGATCCCGGAACTATAGCCTCTATCCTGCCGCGCTGCCGCCCGATGGATTAGTCGCTGACCGGCTATTGCATCTATTCATAAATCGAATTCAAATTTAAAAATCAATATTTTATGCAGAATAGTACTTATTCTACAGCAGGTATGTTTACTACAGCATTGCGCTGGGTAGCAGGCTGGACATATTTCTCCGCATTCTGGCGAAGACTCATCCTTGAAAACAAATTAGATCCGGAAGCAGCGGGCTACATTGGTGAAAAATTCAATCATTTTCTCCCGCATGCACTGGGCATCAAACCCATGATAGAGCATCTCGTTTCTCATCCCGATCAGCTTTGGTGGGCGATGGCGATCTTCACGATCATAGAAGGAATAGTAGGATTATTGTTCATGCTGGGATGTATGACCCGGCTCATGAGCATTGGCGTTTTCAGTCTGGCCTTCGGTATTCTTTTAGGTTCCGGCTGGCTGGGTACTACCTGTCTGGACGAATGGCAGATTGGCGTTCTGGGAGTTGCTTCCGGTTTTACCATATTTTTTACCGGCGGAGGATATTTTTCATTGGATGAATATCTGATGAGAAAAAATCTTTTTTCCAGCTCACACCCATTGTTTCGGATATTAGCTTCCGGAAAACTTCCACTTTCTTTCGGAACATTGAAATACATCCTGTTTTCAGGATCTGCATTCATTTTTGGATTAACGATTTTCACCAATCAGTACTTTCATGGAGGTGTGTATGGTACGCTTCATAATCTGTCCGTCAGGCCGCATGTCACCATTTCATCTGCTAAAATAGATGAGGACAAATTATCTTTTCAGGTATTCAGAGATGAAGGGGCGGATGTTTACGGATCTTTTCTGATAGGGATACAGCTGAAAGATACAACCGGGAATATTCTTTTCGAACAAAATCAGCAGGAGATATCTCAACTGGCATCTGAGCAAATTCAAAATGATTACGTGGCAAAAGTTTATTCAGGCAAGCACAGTCTGATACTACCTTTAGGTGCAAGAGCAACTCTTACATTCAAAAATGACAGTTTTCGTCATTTACAAGGTCTATACACTTTGGAATTACTGGATATCAGCGGAACTATCTGGACAGTTGAAATAGAAAAAAGTTAACCTTCTGATGAATTCACCATCACAGAATTGAACAATCAATTCTGTGATGGTTTATTTACCCTTCTTGTATTTATACCAGGGAACAACAACATACCGAATATGCATAAAAAGAAAAAGTAAGCCAGATAAAATAAGCAACCCTAAGGACAACGAAGGAATACTTAACCATTTATACTGCAATTTGAAGAGTATACTCAGTATAATAAATACCGAAAAAAATTTCCAGTAACGTTTGCTATTATAATGAGATTGAATTTTGTATCGCCACTTTTTCGCACTTGTGTTTTCAGGTTGCAATTCTAATAGCTGATCAAAAACGGCTTCGGATTCTCTTCTTCTTTCCAGCATATACAATATAGCTCCCCTTTTAATCATCACATTACCATACAGATTTTCCTGTTCTATATACAGTTTATACTTAAGCAGGTTATCCTGAACAGATTGTTCCAGCTGAACCACCTGTAGCAAAGCACGTTCAAACAGCTTTTCATTTTCCAAAGCGACAATAAATGATCTACTAAAAAACACATAATTTTCAAAATCTCCCTGACTTTGAAATCCCTCATGCCTTAAAACCGCAGGCTCATACTTTTCCAGAAAAGCTATTACAGCCCAATTATCACTCCGATTTATGTTACGCATGTATTCCCGAATCAGCAAATCCCGTCTCATCTCGTTATGTTATAAAAACAATCAGATCTTCAGTAAAAAAATCTGATTCACACTATCTATCCAATAAATATGATTAAGCAAAACTAATTACTCCTCACTTAAATCCTGCTCTTCATACTCCCGTTCATTGCTCAGATCGAAGTCTATCGTTTTTTTCACTTTATCGACGAAGAGTAATTTGACATAGATCTCGTCACCGAGATAGTATTTTTTATCGGAGAAAATGCCCCGTATCATCATGTTTTTCTCATCTACCACATACTTATCATCCGAAAAATTTTCCAGTCGTATCATACCTTCTGTATTCCACCCCGGCAGCTCCACATAGACTCCCCATGTTTTCACACCTGATACCACACCACGGAAGACCTCTCCTATTCTGTCTTCCATGAATTCAATCATTTTGTATTTGACCGAATCTCTTTCTGCTTCCATAGCAGCACGTTCCCGTTCTGAACAATGCTTGGATTTTGCTTCCAGATCTGCCGCTTTCGGCAATGGCTGTCCGTCCAGCACCAATTGTAATAATCTATGTACCATCACATCGGGATACCTACGTATCGGTGATGTAAAATGCGTGTAATATTCGAATCCCAGTCCGTAGTGACCAATATTATCTGTAGTATAAACAGCTTTTGCCATACAGCGGATAGCCAGCTGCTGTAGAAGTGTCTGTTCCGGATGTCCCTCAATTTCCAACATGAGCCGGTTCAGCTCTTTGGCCACTTTTTTAGGATTGTCAAAGTTCATTCTGTAACCGAAACGTGCTGCAAAAAGTGCAAAATCCTTCAGCTTATCTTCGTCCGGAGCATCATGTATACGATAGACAAAAGGAGTTTTACCACTGGCATTCATTTCCTGCCCTATGTACTGAGCCACATGCTTATTCGCCAGCAACATAAAATCTTCTACCAGCATGTGAGCATCTTTCCGTTCCTTGACATATACACCGACAGGCTTGCCTTTTTCATCCAGCTGGAAACGGACTTCCTGTGAATCAAAATTCACCGATCCCTCATGAAATCTCTTATCTCTGAGCTTGTACGCCAGCTGGTTGAGCTTTTTCAGCTCTTCTGCAAAAGGTCCTTCTTTCCCTTCCAATATTTCCTGCGCTTCTTCGTAGACAAATCTTTTATCTGAGTAAATGACTGTTCTCCCAAACCATCTGGAAAGCACATTTGCATTTTCATCCATCTCAAATACTGCCGAGAAGCAACACTTTTCTTCCTCCGGTCTCAGAGAGCATACGATATTTGATAATTGTTCCGGAAACATCGGCGCCACTCTGTCCACCAGGTACACAGAAGTTGCTCTTTTGTAGGCATCTCTGTCCATGGCACTCCCTTCCTGTACATAATGTGATACGTCAGCGATATGCACGCCTATTTCCCACTTTCCATCCTCTAAAGGACGTATAGAGATTGCATCGTCAAAATCTTTGGCATCCAGCGGGTCAATAGTGAAAGTTGTAATTTCTCTGAAATCTCTGCGTTTGGCAATTTCTGATTTCGGAATTTTCATCTTCAATGCTTCAGCTTCTTTGAGCGCTTCTTTACTGAAATGCAGATAGAATCCGTTTTCTATCAGTAAAGATTTCATCTCCACGTCATTGTGTCCGGCTTTACCCAGCACTTCAGTGATTTTACCAAACGGATTTCTCACATTCAGCGGCCAATCTGTGAGTTCCACGACTACTTTATCACCATGGTTGGCATCTTTGGCACGTTCATCCGGAATGAAAAAATCGACAGGTATGGTCGGATCATCCAGTCTGACAAAGCAGTGCTTACGTTTGTCCACCTTTCCGATAAAAATCGTTCTGTTGCGTTCAATGATCTCAGTAACTACGCCTTCCGGTTTATTCCGGCTGCTGTTGATAGCTACTTTTACCTTATCTCTGTTAAATGCCCGATTCAGATTTTTAGCGATTACATAGACATCTTTCCCACCACTATCGGGAATGATATATGCGCTGCCATTTTTTGTCATATCTACAGTACCGGTGATTTCCTCACCAACTTCTAATGTTTTATGACCTTTGGACACTGCACCACCTTTCAGTTTGAATTTATTTCCTCCTGAAACAGATAAAGCCCCTTCCGCAGTGAGCGCATACAAGGTGCGTATAATTTCATTTTTTGTAAAGTATGCTGATAGCTTTCTCGAAATCTGACTTTCGGCAATAGCTTTCCCTCCTTCCAGGCCTTTCATGTACGAAAGGATAGAGCTTCTTATATCCTTGCTACTGTTCTTATTTGATTTCTTTTTTGACATTTTCTTATGATTTTCAGCACCAGGCAGTATTATTCATCTTAAAATACCTGTGCTTTTTTATTGCTATTCCGCACAAATTAAATAAAAACTACTGTAAAGGCTTATCAATTGAGAAAAAAGCAACAAGGAACACTTGCGGTTTGAATTATAAGCTCTGTTTTTTGAGGTTTACTTCCACTCAACCGGATATATCTGTAAGTCCTTAACAAGGTATTTTATACAATTTTCACAGCTACTTCTCTCTCAAACTGACGAATCAGCTTCAAGTCACCGACTATCCAGACGACATCACCGGCTTTCAGAATAGTAGAAGACGGAGGGTTTAAATCTTTTTCAGATTCTTTTTCTATCCCGATGACCATTCCGTGGGTAGCTTCCCGGATTCCACTTTCGGTAATTGTCAGCCCACAAATCTTATCTCCTTCGTGAACAACAATTTTCCCTAAATCTATCTTTTCGTGAGACTGTATTTTCTTTTCAGGTAGCGGCACATCAAATAATTCTTTTATCTGCGCCAGCTGAGCATCATCACCAATAATTGTTAATATATCTCCCGGCAAAACGACTTCCTCTTTTGAAGGAACATAAATTTTTTCAAATTTCCGGTCTATGATAGCTACATTGACTCCATACTGTTCTCTCAATTGCAAATCTTTCAGCTTTTTACCTACAAAATCAGAAGCTGCTGTCACTTTAATATCTGCAAAGTGAGTATCCCAGGGCATGAGACCATACAGTTTATTCGTGCGTTCTTTGACCGCTATTTCTTTATGATTCAGATTGGTATAAAATCTCGATTCGATTTTACTGTAGTATTCCTGAATTTTGGAAGAAAAGAAGCTCACACCCAAAATCACTACAATCATCGCTATCACTAACACCAATCCTGTAGAAAACACTTTACTCAAAAGGAAAGTCAGAATAGCGATGCTTACAAAAACACGGGCCAGCTCCAGGGACAATAACGGCCCTTTGTTCAAAGGATTTTCATTCCACATTTTTTTAAACAGCTCCTGCTGTACATTTCTGCGGAGAATACCCCAGACAAAAGGAAGCACAGCTAATAAAGTCACAAAAAAGAAGATCACTTCATTGAAGATGCTTTTTCCGAATATTTTTTCCTCATAAGGTAATAATGCGTGATAAGCCAGTATAATAATACCAAAAGCGATGACCGCATTGACCAATACGACTGTTGCATAAGATTTCACCAATATTTTCCAGTCACTATCATCAGAAATCTGCTGGCTGCTGTTAGAATAATTGTTTAAAGTTTCTATCCATTTGGAAGGCAGCGTCTTTTCGACAAACTTGTATGCCGGTTCTGACAGCTTGATCATGTAAGGCGTACTAAATGTAGTAATGACCGACACCCCGACGGCTATCGGATACAGAAAATCACTGATAACTCCCAGCGATAAACCCAGTGTGGCAATGATAAAAGAGAACTCCCCTATCTGGCTCATGCTCATTCCCGACTGTAAAGAGGCTTTCAATGGCTGACCGGAAATCAGCATTCCTATTGTGACACAAAAGGTTTTTCCTATCAATACTGCCACTGTCAGTACCAACACTGGAACAATATTTTCCCAAAGCAAAACCGGATTGATCATCATTCCCACTGACACGAAGAATACGGCTCCGAATAAATCTTTCAGCGATTTCAGCTGATGTTCTATTCGTTCCACGTAATTGGTTTCCGCCAGTATTGTTCCCATTAAAAATGCACCCAATGCCGAAGAAAAGCCTGATAAATTGGCAAGCACTACCATGGCCAGACAAAGCCCGAGCGACATGACAAGAATGGTTTCATCATCCAGATATTTACTCAGCTTATTCAGTGCAGTCGGTATCAGATAAATTCCTATTACAAAAGACAAGCTCAGAAATATCGCCAGCTGTACTATTGAGAGTATGAGCTCTGTTCCCTCAAAGCTCTGGCTGACTGCTATTGTAGAAAGTATCACTAATAGTAAAACAGCTATGATATCTTCTATAATCAGCACACCCATCACCAGACCTGTATACTTCTGGGTTTTAAGCCTGAGCTCATCAAATGCTCTGATAATAATAGTAGTAGAAGATATAGCAATCATCCCTCCCAGAAATATTCTGTCCATCTGTGGCCAGCCCAAAATTCCTCCAACGACATATCCTATCGCCATCATCATCAGAGTCTCAAATAAGCCCGTAGGTGCTGCGACCGGACCGACCTTCACCATCTTTTTGATACTGAATTCCAGTCCCAGATTGAACAATAAAAAGATAATCCCTATCTCTGCCCAGATGGATATAGAATTATTATCCTGTACATTCGGTAAAAAAGCTATCTGTGGTTCGACCAGCAAGCCTGCCAGGATGTATCCCAATACAACAGGTTGCTTCAGCTTTTTAAAAATGATAGTAGTAACTGCGGCCATGACCAGTATCAAAGCCAAATCTGTAATCAGTGCAGGTAAATGTGACATATAATCTTAGCTGTCTGAAAATAACGTAAAAGCTACGAATCAATTTATGATAAGTCAATATCTTATAATGAATAATAACACAAAAAAATCAGCCCCTGATAACCAAAATCATATGGCAATCTTCCTGGTTTATGACCTCGCGCTCAGGTCTTTGCTCTCTTCCCCTAATACACTATAGAATTTCTATAAAAAAGTCCCGGCAATTCTTAGCTGCCAGGACTTTACATTGTATATTTCCGGGGTTTTAGTTAGCTGTTTTTTTGCTGTCTGCAAAACCAAATACTTTTTGCAATAATGCAGTATTTCTGAAGCTCAGGTTATTTCTGATATTGTTTTCCTGCTCTTCTACCTTTTTGAAAACCCCTTTCAAAGCTTTTTGTGTAACAAAAGTGGTAAGGTCTGTTTCAACTTTTTTATTGGTCAAAGGTATTTTATTATAAATAGTGATAGCATCTGTCCAATACTTGGTAGCGTTTACAGTACCCAAAGAACTTTCTACTATCGGTCTGAATTTATCAGCAAGAATCACCGTTGTTGTTCTTTTAAGATAATCTGTAGCAGCACCATCTCCGCCTAATAAAATTCCCATTGCATCCTGAAAAGTTATTTGCTTGACGGCCTGAACAAACACATCCAATGCTTCACCGGAAGCTTTTTCCGCAGCTCTGTTGAGAGACAAAGTCACCTTATCAACTTGTGCCCCCATGCCTATTTTTTGCATGGCATTCATGACAAACTGAGCCTCCTCCGGCCATGGAATTTTCACCAATGAATTACCATAAAAACCATCTTCTTTGGAAAGCAGACCGATGGCAGTTACAAAGCCTTTGGACAAGGCTTCTTTCAAGCCACTTGCAGCTTCCGTACTGGTCACTCCTGAGCTATTGCCTAAAACAGCACCCATTGTATCCTGAATCTGGGTGGTTGTACAGCTACTAAAAAACAATGTCGCTGCTAAAAAAACACTTAATACATTTTTCATAAAAGAAAGCTTAATTTCATTGTAAATGTAGCAAAAAGCCCTGTATGCATTACCCACTATTTATTGTTAAAAATATAGAATGAACGCGATCTTATTATCTATCGGAGATGAGCTACTCATCGGTAATACGCTCAATACCAATTCTCATTGGCTCGGTAATGAATTAACACAGCTGGGTATCCAAGTGACAGCACACTGGACAATTGCTGACACCAAAGAAGCTATTATTGAAAATATTGGTGCTGCATCGAAAGTGGCAAAAATAATATTGATCACAGGTGGCCTCGGACCTACATCTGATGATCTGACCGTGGAAGCTATCGGAGAATATTTCCATCAGCCATTAGTCTATCACGAAGAAGTATGGGAAAATATCCGGAATATGTATATTTCCCGGAATCGTCCTGTACATGAACCTTCCAAAAAGATGGCTTATCTACCTCAGAATGCGCAGGTCATACACAACACGCAAGGTACTGCGCCGGGATCTATGTATTTTGATAACGGGACAATGATCGTATCTATGCCGGGAGTCCCTTATGAAATGAAAAAAATGATGGAGCTGGCCGTAATTCCTGCCATCAAAGAAAAATACACACTGCCGGCCATCATCAACTCACATATATATACTGCCGGTGTCGGCGAAACTATTCTGGCTGATGCACTCGTGGATTTCGAAAAAAATCTGCCACCAAACTTTTCACTGGCCTATCTACCCAGTGTAGGAAAGGTCCGGCTCAGAATTTCCGGGCACGGAAAAGATGAGAATGAAGTCAGAATATTATCTGAAAAATTGACTGCAGAAGCTGCAAAGCTGGTAGAAAAATATGTTTACAGCACAGAAAACCCTTCATTTGAAGCTGTGATAGGCACAATGCTCAGAGACAGAAAGCTGACCATAGGTACTGCAGAGAGTTGTACAGGTGGTTATATCAGCCACTTGATCACTAAAGTAGCAGGTTCTTCTGACTATTTTAAAGGAAGTATTATCTCCTACTCTAATGAGATTAAAATTTCTGCTTTGGATGTTCAACCTTCTACCCTGGCACAATATGGTGCCGTCAGTGAACAGACGGTCAGCGAAATGCTTTCAGGCGCTATCAAACATCTGGATGTCAGCCTGGCAATAGCTGTTTCAGGAGTAGCAGGTCCCGGTGGCGGCAGCGAAGAGAAGCCTGTAGGATGTGTTTATATTGGCGTAGCGGATAAAAACCAACAGTTCATCAGGAAGCTGCAATTCACCAATAACAGAGAAAGAAATATAGAGCTGTCTGCAATTACAGGATTAGTAATATTAAAGATGTTTCTGTTGAAGTATTATTAAAGTTTGCTTCATCTATGGGCTTCAATATAGTCTCTTGAAGGGAAAAATCCACTTATCAAAAAAATATCAGTCATTATAGATATAGGACAAAAAATAAACAATGAAAATTTCTCCGATTATTGAAGTAAGCGAGCTTTTGAAGATTTTCAGGAATGAGAATGTGCTGATTTTCGATGTGAGCAATGGTAAGGATGCGAGAGCAAATTATGATGCCGAACATTTGGAAGGTGCATTTTTTGTAGATTTAAACACGCAATTAGCAGATATTCAGGAAGATCTTTCTTTGGGCGGAAGACATCCGTTACCAGAACCGGGTGCCTTTGCCAAAACCTTAGCCGAATCAGGAATTGACAGAGATAAGCATATCATTATCTATGACGATAAAAACGGAGCAAATGCTTCCGCAAGGTTTTGGTGGATGTTGAAATCTGCCGGTTTAGAGAAAGTTCAGGTATTAAACGGAGGCTTGACTCAGGCTAAAAAACACCACTTTCCCTTAAGCTCAAAAACGGAAAGAATAGAGCAGACACCTATTCCTCACCCAATTGATAAATGGAACTTGCCAACCATTGAAATAAATGAAGTAGAAAAAGTTTCTCGAAACCCGAACTATTTAGTAGTAGACGTGCGGGAGAAAGCACGCTATGATGGTATTACAGAACCTATAGATTTAATTGCAGGACATATCCCGGGGGCCATCAACATTCCGTTTACAGAGAATTTAGATGAAGACGGATTATTCCTTACTCCCAATGAGTTAAAAGATAAGTACAGCAAAAAATTTGGAAAAACTGATCCTGCGAATATTATCATCCATTGTGGTTCAGGAGTCACCGCTTGCCATACCTTACTAGCGCTGGCATACGCTGAAATGGAAATACCTAAACTATACGTAGGCTCCTGGAGTGAATGGAGCAGAAATAACAAAGAGATAGAAAAAACAAACATCTGCTCAAAATAAATGAGACACTACCCGATAGAAGAACCTTTAACTTGTCAGACAATTATCTTTTCAGAAAACAACAAATATCACCAGACAAAAAAATGTGGGAATGTTGTTCGGAAATTAAGGGGGAATTTGAGCTGGATAGTATTGTCAGCGATTTATTGAAAGATGAACAGCATATCCATTTTATCTTATAAGCAACATCTCCTAACTCATTCAATTATAGCGAATAGTCTCTTGTAACTCAAAAAACGGCACTATAGATTACACTATATATTTTCCCTATCTATCACCTGAGTTTCTATTCCATTCTGATAATCACGCATAATTTCTACCACAAACTCTACATCCCACTTTAGGCTACCCTGAGAAATATATACTGGATACTCCATCCAAATGTATGTAATTATCATCAACCATTTTCTGAAAATATTTCTTTGCTGTTGAATCTTTTGATCAATAAAATTTTCAGTCAAATGAATAACAATGGCATCTACATTAGAAACTTTACTTACTTCAAAAGATATCATCTGTCTCCATTTAATTTCCCCCAAACTGACTACAGTTGTATTATCGTAAATACCTGTTTTATCAAAAGAAAATTCAAACTTCTCTCCTCCAATCACTATCATAAGAGATAGAAACGCTACAGGAATCAAGAACAATAGATAAGGAATAACCATTGCCAACACATATAACATCTTTATTGGAATAAAATAAAACATCGCACACGGCAGTAAGAATAGTAACGTCAATATCAATATGACATATATTTTAGGATAGAAAATAAGGGGAACATAGATCCGACGTGTATCCTTATCCGCTGTCATCATTGTATTTTATTACTTGTTCAATAATACTCAAAGTTTAATTAGCATATATCGCCTTATATAAACATTTTATTAGAAATTATTATGTTTACTTTGAATATTGAATACAGCAGAAAAGGGTATATTAACCAATCACAACCTTTGTCCCCGTTCTCAGAAGTGAATCGTCATAAGGATGAATCATAAAATTTAAAAAATGAAAGAATTCGCACTCATCTTCAGACTAAAAGAAATTACCGACTTTAAACCATCGCCTGAACAAATGCAGGAACGCATGAACTGGTTGGCCGGCATTGCAGCACAGAACAAATTAGTGGACAAGGGCAACACTCTTTTACCTGTTCCGGGAAGCGCTAAAACCGTGAGACCCGACAATGTGGTCACAGACGGGCCTTACACAGAAATTAAAGAATTTATCAGCGGCTACATCGTCATCAGTGCTGAAAATATCGACGAAGCAGTAGAAATTGCCAAAGCCAATCCGATTTTTGAGCAGGTGGGTGGCAACATTGAAATCCGGGAAGTTTTGAGACGTGACTGATGCAAGAAAATCATCTGTCATATCAGGACCTTTTACCTCACTTGTTCCGGCAGGAATACGCTAAAATGACGGCTGTTTTGTGCCGTCATTTTGGTTTAAAGCATATTGAAATCGCTGAAGATATTGCGAGCGATACATTTTTAAAAGCTTCTGAAAACTGGGCGATTAACGGAATACCCGAAAACCCGGAGGCGTGGCTTTACACAGTTGCCAAAAACAAAACCAAAGATTATTTCAAACATCTTGCTGTTATTGAAAAGCAAGCCAGAGAAGCTGTAAAACCGGATGACTTTGAAACAGAAACAGACTTTGAGGTGAGTAGTCAGCAGATTCATGACAGTCAGCTGGCAATGATTTTTGCAGTTTGCAACCCTACAAATCCTCCCGAATCTCAAATATGTCTGGCACTTCAGATTCTTTGTGGTTTTAGCGTGGAAGAAATTTCCAAAGCTTTTCTGACAAAAACCGAAACCATCAAAAAACGTTTATTCAGAGCCAGAGCCCATCTGCGCAACGACCACTTCCAAATCAAATCTTTGAGCCAAACGGAAATCAATTCCCGGTTGGATACCGTCCTGAAAACTTTATACCTGTTGTTTAACGAAGGTTATTTTTCTACAACCAGCAACCGTCAAATCAGAAAAGAACTTTGTTCAGAAGCAGTCCGGCTCACATTGCTGCTAACAGAAAATCCATTGACTAATACTCCGCAAGCTAACGCGCTGCTTGCATTAATGTGCTTCCAGAGCTCCCGGCTGGAAGCAAGAATCAATCATGAGGGCGAAACCGTGTTATTTGACAACCAGGACAAAAATCTGTGGGACAAAACACTCATTGAAAAAGGAAATTACTTTTTGGTCAACGCCTGTCAGAACAATGATATCTCAAAATATCATCTGGAAGCAGGCGTTGCGTATTGGCACACCACCCCTACCGGCCAGGATAAGTGGCAACACATTTTACAGCTATACAATCAGCTGATTCTTATTGAGTATTCACCTATAACAGCACTGAACCGGACATTTGCTTTTGCCAGGGTCTACGGACACGACAAAGCCATCTCCGAAGCTGAAAAGCTAAAATTCACTGAAAGCAATTACTATCATGAATTGCTGGGTTACCTGTATGCGGACACAGACATTAATAAAGCCATTTCATATTACCAGCAAGCTATCCTACTGACAAAATCGAAAACAGAAAAACAAACGCTTACAAAAGAAATAGAAAGACTGAAAGCAATCCGTGGGTAATATTACACAAACATTTAATTACAAATTATTACGTTTGCATAGACAGGAATCAGCCATGAGGTAAAATACCAGATTAGTTTTCTTTCAACGAATAACCACAAAATAATGACAAACATAGAAACACATCCATTTGAGCCATACTATTCAGAAGATGCAACAACATTAATTATAGGTAGTTTCCCTTGTTTTAACGGAGAAAATTATGGAGAATGGTTTTACAGTGGAAGTGGAAAAAGTGACTTTTGGAAACTTTTATCCGAAACATTTAATTTGCCTGTTGGCAACCTTGAACATAAGCAACAGCTATGTTCACTCAACAAGATTGCAATAACCGATATAGCTTACAGAATTGAAAGAACAAAAAATAATTGTAGTGACAGTAATCTAAAAATTGTCGAATACAATAAGGAGGGTATAATAAAATGCTTAACTTCTAACATCAAAAAAATACTTTGTACAAGTAAATTTGTTGAAAAGCATTTTAAAAACATTTTACCTGATGTCAATATCCCTACTTATGTTTTACTATCGCCATCTCCTGCTGCAAATACCTATATAGCAAGTTTAGAAGACTATAAAACAAAGATTAGGGAACAAAAAATCAATTCAACTTATGAATATCGCTTAGCAAATTACAAAGCTTTATTGTATTAAAATCAATCAAAAAAAACCTACCTAATCAGCGTCAAAAGTTTGCAGATGGGTTGCATCCTGATGAAAACCTGAATTTTTCAATTATTTTACCCTCGACAAAACTCCATCAGTGCTGATTCTGCAGGAATTTTCAGTCTTGGCTTTTTTCAGAAAAAACGCATAATTTCCGGAATGGAGAAACAGATTCTCACTTCCGTTGGAATGGTTGTAAATATGGTAGTATTCCGAAAAGTCCAACAGCATCTATTTGATTTTAAGATAAATCGAATAACAAGTTAATAACTTTTTAAAGTTATTTTAAATATTAACTTTTCCAAAGTTCTGAACTTTGGAAAAGTTGGAATTCTTCTATCCCTCCAGTAACTCCTGTAGAATCTTAGTGGTAGCTTTCGGATCCGCCTGTCCGCCGGAAAGCTTCATCACCTCCCCCATGAACAAGCCGAGGATACCCTTTTTACCACCTTTGTACTCCTGAACTTTCGCAGGAAATTTAGCCAATGCAGCTTCTGCCCACGCTTTCAGCTGATCGCCGTCTGAGTTTTGTACTAATTGTAGTTCTTTGGCCAGATCCAATGCAGAAGATTCAGGTTTTTCGACCAATGCATCAAATAATTTCTTAGCACCGGAAGAGCTTACTGTACCATTGTCCACCAGCTCGATGATAGCAACAATGTGATCAGGTCTCAGTACAAAATCATCTATATGGATAGCATTCTGGTTGAGATAAGATTTTACCTCTCCCATGACCCAGTTGGCAGCAGCTTTATAATTTTTAGTCAGATCCGTCAAAGCAAGATAATACAGGGCGATTTCACGCTCATCGGTCAATACACCTGCATCATACGCAGAAAGACCTAATTCCGTTGTAAATTTCTCTACCAGCTCGCATGGAAGCGGTGGCATCGTCGCTTTGATTTCATCCACTCTGTCTTGTTTGACGATCAACGGCGGCAAATCCGGTTCAGGGAAATAACGATAATCGTGCGCATATTCTTTGGAACGCAATGGTGCAGTGGAACCATCTGCAGGATTGAATCCTCTGGTTTGTTGTACAACCTGCTCTCCGTTTTCGATTAAATCTATCTGTCTTTTGACTTCCCCGTCGATAGCACGTTTAACATTACGGATAGAGTTCATGTTTTTCACCTCTACTCTCGTACCGAACTCAGTTGCTCCTTTAAGACGTACAGATATATTTGCATCACAACGCATACTACCTTCTTCCATATTGCCGTCACAAACTTCCAGATATCTGACCAGCTTCCTCATTTCAGTCAGATAAGCATAAGCTTCATCGGAAGAGCGTAAATCCGGTTCAGAAACGATCTCTGCCAAAGGCACTCCGGCACGGTTCAAATCCACCAAAGAGAAGAATGGATCCAGCTCGTGGTTATTTTTACCGGCATCCTCCTCCATGTGGATACGGGTGATACCGATACGTTTTTTCCCCCCATTGACTTCGATATCCATATATCCGTCAGTACAGATAGGTGTTTTATCCTGAGAGATCTGATATCCTTTCGGCAAGTCAGCGTAGAAGTAGTTCTTACGTGCAAAATGATTTACTTCTGTGATATTACAATTCAGTGCCAGACCTGCTTTGATAGCCATATTGACCACGTCTTTATTCAGCTTGGGTAAAACTCCCGGCAATGCCAATGTAATAGGACTGATTTGTGTATTAGGTGCCGCTCCGAACTCAGTAGAATCTGATGTAAAGATTTTACTTTTTGTCAGCAACTGTGCGTGTACCTCCAAACCGATGACCACTTCGTACTTATCGTAAACCGATGCTTCCATTATATCGTATAAATTATTGTCTTACAATTTGTTAATTAATTCTTTTGCAGCTTCTATTACTTTAGAAATCCCGCTTGCATCCTGCCCTCCGGCTGTAGCAATAAATGGTTGGCCACCTCCGCCACCTTTGATATTTGCAGCGAGCTCTTTCACAATTTTCCCTGCATTCAGTCCTTTATCTTTCACTAAATCATCTGAGATGGCTACTGTGATAAATGGCTTGTCATTCGCCACTCCTGCCAAAATGATAACAGAGCTGCTGATTTCCTGGCGCAATTCGGTCGCTATTTGTTTGGAATTATCTGTATTGATTCCGTCAAACTGACCAATGACGTATGAAATATCCCCCTGCTTTGCAAAAGATTGTTTGATTTGTTGCTTCGCTTGTCCGGCTTTCTCCTGCTGGAACTGCTCCAATTGTTTTTTCAGCTGAGCATTGTCTTCCAATAGCTGAGCAATCGCTTTCTGAATATCCTGAGGACGTTTTAATAACTCAGCTACTACATTCAACTGTGTTTCTTTGTCACGGAAATAATTCACCGCTTCCTGTCCTGCTACAGCTTCTATCCTTCTCACTCCGGCAGCAACAGCTGATTCCGCAGTAATTTTGAATATACCTATTTCACCTATATTACCTACGTGCGTACCACCACAAAGCTCTACTGAATAGTTCGGATCCATCACGACCACACGTACTGTATCTCCGTATTTTTCACCGAATAATGCCATTGCCCCCAGCTTCAAAGCTTCATCTTTCGGCATTTCTTTGATAACGACCGGGACATTTTCCAGGATTTTCGCATTCACAATATCTTCTACTTTCAGGATTTCCTCCGGTGTGAGTTTCGCAAAATGTGAAAAGTCAAATCTCAGGTATTCAGAATTATTCAATGAACCTTTCTGCTCTGCATGTGTACCTAAAACCTGTCTCAATGCAGACTGTAAAAGATGTGTCACAGAGTGATGAATCGTCGTCGCTTTTCTCAGATCCGCATTCACAACTGCCTGTATCGGCGCAGAAGGATTGGATGGCAGCTGCTCTGTGAAATGGATGATCAAATCCATATCTTTTTTCGTATCCACGACTTCGATGATTTCCGCACCGAAGAATAATTTTCCTCTATCTCCTACCTGCCCACCGCTTTCTGCATAGAATGGTGTCTGGTCCAAAACAAGTTGAAATAATTCCTTACCTTTTCCGGTCACTTTTCTGTATTTCAACAGCTTAGATTCAGTTTCCAAAGTAGTGTATCCTTTGAATTGATTTACTCCTTCTCCCAAAACTACCCAGTCAGACATATCCAGTTCGGTCGCTGCACGACTACGGGCTTTTTGTTGCTCCATTTCCGTTTCAAAACCTTTTTCATCTACATTGTAGCCTTGTTCTGTAGCAACCAATCTGGTCAGATCCAATGGAAATCCGTAAGTATCGAATAGCTCGAAAGCCGCTTGTCCTGCGATATTTTTATCTGTACTTTCTTTGATGATAGCATCCATCCTTTTCAGACCAGCATCCAAAGTTCTGAGGAAGTTAGATTCTTCTTCGAAAATCACTTTCGTAACAAAAGATTCCTGTTTTTTCAATTCAGGAAATACATCTTCAAACTGCTCTGCAATCACCAGAACCAATTCGTGCAACAATGGAGATTTTCTGTCCAAAGCAGAGAAATAGTATCTCACTGCACGTCTTAAAATTCTTCTGATCACATATCCCGCTCCTGTATTGGAAGGCAATTGTCCGTCAGAAATAGCAAAGCTCACTGCTCTGATATGGTCAGCCAATACCCTGAAAGCTATTGCCTGTTGGGTATCAGAACCGTCATATTTTTTGCCTGTCAGCTTTTCGGTTGCTGCAATCGTTCCTGAGAATACATCTGTATCATAGTTGGAAGATTTGCCCTGGATCACACGCACCAGACGTTCAAAGCCCATTCCTGTATCTACGTGCTGAGCCGGTAGTGATTCAAGACTTCCGTCTTTCTTTCTGTTGAACTGGATAAATACGTTGTTCCAGATTTCTATCACCTGAGGATGATCGGCATTCACTAAATCTTTGCCCGGCACTACTGCCCTTTCGGCATCAGGACGGCAATCCACGTGAATTTCGGTACAAGGTCCGCAAGGTCCTGTATCACCCATCTCCCAGAAATTATCTTTTTTGTTACCGAAAAGAATTCTTTCTTCCGGCAGGTATTTTTTCCAAAACTCCAAAGCTTCCGTATCTGCAGGAATTCCTTCTTTCGCATCTCCTTCAAATACTGTAGCATACAATCTGTCTTTCGGCAAATTCAATACCTCTGTCAACAACTCCCAGCTCCATGCTATCGCTTCTTCCTTGAAGTAATCGCCAAAGCTCCAGTTGCCCAGCATTTCAAACAAAGTGTGGTGATAAGTATCTACACCTACTTCCTCCAGATCATTGTGCTTTCCGCTCACTCTCAGACACTTCTGTGTATCTGCAATACGTGGCGACGGCGCAGTTTTATTGCCCAGAAAATAATCTTTGAACTGATTCATTCCTGCATTGGTAAACATCAGTGTCGGGTCATCTTTGACGACAACCGGTGCGGACGGTACGATTAAATGTTGTTTACTACGAAAAAAGTCTAAAAAGGCTTTTCTTATCTCTTTCGCACTTTTATACTCCATTGAAGCTGATGTTAATTTTTATTTGTACTAAATTTGTCAAAGTATATGATACTTTTCGACACGCAAAAGTAGTTATTTTCCTCGGATACCTATGCAAAAGGAGACCTATTATTACAATCCGAACACGTTGAAATACGAAAAGGTCAAAAAGACCTGGGGACAGCGCATCTCGCAGGTTCTGGGTTTTCTTCTGACCGCTCTGTTTTTTGCATTCATCATTCTCTCATTAGGTTATACTTTTATCACACCGCCAGCTCAGGCTAATATTGAAGAATCACTTAAAGAGTTAGAAAATAACTATCTGGTTATCAATAAGAGAATAGAATCATTATCTAAAGTCATTTCTGATCTGGAAGATAGGGATGATCAGATCTACAGAGTCATTTTTGAGGCCGATCCGCTTCCTGAACAACTCAGAAAAGGAATTGCTGTACAGCAACGTTACAGAGAGTTATCCAAAACAAATAAGACAAACCTGATCAGCTCTACACTTCAGAAGTTAGAGGGGCTGGAAAGGCAGCTGTATGTGCAATCCAAATCCTATGATGAGCTGGAGTCTCTTTACAAAAACAAAAGTCTTCTGCTGGAAGCTATTCCTGCTATTCAACCTGTAGCCAACGAAAAATTAAAACGTATTGCATCGGGTTTTGGCCGGAGGATCGATCCTATTTACAAAACGCCTAAAATGCATGCCGGGCTGGACTTCACAGCTCCTATCGGCACAGAAATATATGCTACCGGAAATGGGGTGGTTGAATATTCAGGCAGCGAAGCAGATGGTTACGGCAACAAAGTCATTATCAATCACGGTTATGGCTATCAGACGTTGTATGCACACTGCAGTCGGATTCTTGTCAGAAAAGGGCAAAAAGTCAAAAGAGGACAAAAAATTGCGTTGGTCGGCAGCACCGGGAAGTCCACCGGACCGCATTTACATTATGAAGTCATCAGAAAAGGTGTTAAAATTGACCCTGTCAACTTTTTCTTTAATGATTTAACACCTGAAGAATACAATCAAGTAGTTATATTAGCAGAGCAAGGAAACCAGGCTTTTGATTAACCATTTAAAAAGATAGATTTTGCCATACAAAGAACGTGAAATAGAGAAACTGTATTACTCCATCGGAGAAGTTGCTGAAATGTTTGGAGTTTCAAAATCTTTAATCCGATTCTGGGAAACAGAATTTGACATCCTCAAACCAAGAAAAAACCAAAAAGGAAACCGGCTTTTCACCAAGAAGGATATTGATAATTTAAAGGTTATCTATCACTTAGTCAAAGAAAAGGGATTCACGCTGGATGGGGCCCGTAAAAAACTCAAGGAAACGCAGCCTGAAAAATTAGAAAGTAATGTGGATGTTTCAGAGAAATTAAAATCATTAAGAGCATTTCTGGTGGAGCTGAATAAGCAGATATAGGGATTGGCGAATAAGCAAGGATGCAAGAAGCAATTGGCAAGAATACAATTACGATTTGCGAATACTTCGATAGGTAATCTTTTATTTTTCAAAACACCCAATACTATTTCTTGGCAGCTATTCGGGCTATCGTTCATAGTCCTCGCTCCATTTCATTACACTGCGGGCTACCCACTCTATCCTGGCTGTGCTGACGCCTGATACACACAAAACCCATACAGTCCTACTATTCGATTTATTCCATATCTTAATGTGATGAATCCAAAATTATTTATTGCTCTGATTTTCTTTCTGGTAGATTTTCAATATATCAAAGCAGATAACAAGGTCACTTTGTTTGATTCCAGTCTGAACGAGTTTATTAACGTCAGAGATCTTGCAATTAATAAAAATTCAACAGAAGCATATTTTACGGTACAAAGTCCGGGACAGGAAATTGCTCAAATTGCAGTCATCCGAAAAGTAAACAATCAATGGACGACTCCGGAATTACTTCCGTTTTGTGATAAGTACATGTACATGGAACCATTTCTCACACAGGACGGCAAACGATTATACTTTGCGTCAGACAGACCTTTGAGCGACACTTCTGATCAAAGAAAAGATTTTGACATCTGGTATGTAGAAAGAAATCGTCCTGATATACCATGGTCTGCTCCTCTCCGCCTGGGTGCTCCTGTCAATTCTGAGCTGGATGAATTTTATCCTTCTTTAGCTGCCAACAATAATTTGTACTTCACTAAAGTTGCTCCTGACGGCATGGGTAATGATGATATCTATTACTGTAAATGGACAAAAAACGGATACTCTGAACCCATACTTTTAGATAGCAATATCAACAGTAAAGGTTTTGAATTCAATGCATTTGTTTCACTAAATGAAGATTTTATCATCTTTACCAAGTACAATGATCCTGATGGTCTCGGTAGCGGCGATTTATTTATCTCTTATAAAAATGCTGATGACACCTGGGAGAAAGCTACAAATCTTGGCGCACCAATTAACACCAAAATGATGGAGTATTGTCCATACTATGATGAGGGAAATAAGATTCTATACTTTACCAGCAGACGAAACAGTATTTCGCCACGATCATTTAGTAATATTTCTGAATTGCAGGAGTATATTTCCCATAATGAAAACGGACTCAGCAAGATTTATAAATTCAGTATTGATCTTGTAAAGTAATCAACACAAATTATCACTTTATATCAAGTAGCTTTCAAAATGCCCACCATCATACTCAAAACAGTCATCCATGCAGATATGCAAATCTGTTTTGACTTGTCCAGAAGTATAGATTTACATTCTATTTCAGTCTCTGATACAGATGAAAAAGCTATTGCGGGCAGGACATCCGGATTGATAGAATTAGGCGAAACCGTTACCTGGGAAGCTACCCATTTTGGCATCAGGCAAAAACTGACGTCTAAAATTACTGCTTTTGAGTCGCCTTACTACTTTGTCGACGAACAGGTGAAAGGTGCTTTCAAATCCATCCACCATCAGCATATATTTGAGAAAGATGGTAACAAAACCATCATGACTGATATCTTTCACTTTAGAAGTCCGTTCGGAATCTTTGGCAGAATATTCAATTTTTTCATATTGAACGGATATATGAGAAAATTTCTGACTCAGAGAAATCAGGTAATCAAAGCATATGCAGAAAGCGGTAGATGGAAAGAAATTCTGAGAAATTAATTTCCTTTCTTAAGCTATACATGCTTTTTCTGCACATTTCAGTCCGTCAATAGCTGCAGAAACGATTCCTCCTGCATAGCCGGCTCCTTCTCCACATGGATAAAGACCTTTGACTTGAACATGTTCCAATGTGTCCGGATCTCTGGGAATCCTTACAGGAGAAGATGTACGGGATTCTACAGCATGTACTACAGCGTCATTGGTCAGATAACCTTTCATCGCTTCACCAAACTGGCGGAATCCTCCTCTTAATACCTGAGAAATTTCCGGTGGCAGTACCTCTGTTAATCGAATAGATATAGTTCCCGGTTGGTAAGATGTCTCCGGAATATCAGCCGATAATTTATCCCCGACAAAATCTGCCAGCCTTTGTGCCGGCACTCTTTGTGTCTGTCCTGCCAGATTCCATGCTTTCTGTTCGATGGATTTCTGATATTCCATAGCTGCTAACGGGCCGTATTCTGCAAAAGGTAAAAAATCCTTTTCTCTCAGTTCAACTACGATACCTGAATTAGAAGTAGGCTGATCTCTTTTGGAAGGTGACCAACCGTTTGTAACAACTTCGCCCTGTGACGTCGCACACGGAGCAATGACTCCACCCGGGCACATACAAAATGAATATACACCTCTTCCATCCTGCTGTCTGACAATACTATATGGCGCCGGCGGTAAAAAATCGCCTCTTTCATCAGCACATTTATATTGTATCTGATCGATCAATGCCTGACTATGTTCTACTCTGACACCTAACGCAAACGGCTTGGCTTCAATATGTATTTTTTTGCGATACAGTAGCTCAAAAATATCTCTCGCTGAATGTCCTGTAGCCAGAATTACCTTATCTGCCTCAATTTTATCGCCGTTGGCAGTCTGAATACCTTTGATCTCATTGTTTTTAATAACAATATCTGTCACTCTGGTATTGAATAAAACTTCCCCACCGTGATCAATAATAAAGTTTCTGATAGCAGCAATAATCGCAGGAAGCTTGTTCGTTCCGATATGAGGATGGGCTTCTACTAATATTTCGGGTGTGGCTCCGAATGCCACTAGCCATTCCAAAACCTGCTGAACATCACCCCTTTTGGTAGACCTGGTATAGAGTTTTCCATCAGAATATGTCCCTGCACCGCCTTCACCAAAGCAATAATTGGAATCTTCATTGACCTGGTGATGAATATTGATGGCTCTTAAATCCACCCTTCTCGACCTGACATCTTTACCCCGTTCTATAACAACCGGCCTTTTGCCATGCTCAGTTACTTTCAATGCAGCAAATAATCCTGCCGGACCGGCTCCGACAATAATTACAGATGGCTTATTCTTTACATTCGGATAATCCGGTAAGATATATTTCTTAGGTAAAAAATCTTCCCCGTTTGTATATACATCTACTTTTAGATTGACCTTGATCACCCTTTGCCGGGCATCAATGGATCTTTTTACAATTTCTATATGCTGAATATCTTGCTCAGAAATTCCGGAAAACTGTGAAACTTTTTGTTTCAGCAATTCTTCCTGTGCGGCTTCTTGTGGCAATACCTGCAACTGGTAAGTAAAAGGCATAGTACAAAATTATGAAAATTGTACATTGAGTGATTCAACTGTCCTCTCAATTTAAAAGAGATACAATAAGATCTGATTTTAAAATCCGAAGGTAGATGACAATTATTTCTTTTCAGATTGTTCGAACTTTTTCAAATCGATACCTTTCAAAGCAGCTTCTACCAATTCGGGCAAGCGATCGGGGGTACATGCAAAAGCAGGAATTCGAAGCTTGCTGATATCTTTTGCCAGATTGACATCATAATCCGGCTTGCCATGGTCTGACAATGCCAACAATGTAATCACTTTTACACCATCATCTTTCATCTCTCCCAATCTGCGTAGCAATCCTTTTCGTACTCCACCTTCATATAAATCTGAAATCAGAATAAACATCGTTTTCCTGGGATTTGCAATGAGACTCTGGCAATATGCAACAGATTTATTGATATCAGTACCTCCTCCCAGCTGCACTCCAAACAACATATCTACAGGGTCATTTTTACACAGCTCAGTCAAATCACTCACTTCTGTATCAAATACCACTACATGCGTATCCAATGACGGCATACTTGCAAAAATAGAACCCATCACAGAAGAATAGACAATGGAATCACTCATGGAACCGCTCTGGTCTATATCCAGAATGACTGTCCAGTCTTTGTGTTTTCTTGTTCGTTCAAAAAAGTAAAATTTTTCCGGAATTAATCTTTTAGTCTGAGTATCGTAGTTTTTCAGATTTCTGGTAATTGTGCGTTTCCAGTCAGTAGATGCAAAATTGCTGATAGGCGAATGAGCCTTTTTATTCAAAGCACCGGTAACAGCCCTTCTCAAATCCTGCTCCATGCGCTTCATGATTTCATCTACTACCGCTTTGACCAATTCTCTGGCTGTATCTTTTGATTTTTCGGGAATCTGACCTTTCAGCGCCATCAATGTTCCTACCATAGAAATGTCCGGCTTTACATTTTTGAGCGTTTCAGGTTCCAGTAAAAGTTTTGTCAATCCTTTCTTTTCTATTGCATCAGATTGGATGACACTCACAATATCCTGAGGGAAAAATGTCCTGACATCCGTCAACCACTTTGCCAGATTAGGCATCGCTTTTCCTTTTCCAGCTCCTTTACCTCCGGATGTTCCACTGTCTCCATCATAGATAGCCGACAAAGCAGCATCCATGATACTGTCATTTTCTCCAAGAGATATATTATTCAGCGCTCTGGTATCTTCTCCTAAAATCATACGCCACCTGCGTCCGTTTTCTTTCAACTGATTTTCTTCCATTTCTGACTTTTCTTAAAATTCAAAATCAAAATCACTTAATTCATCCAGTTTATTTATTTCTTCCTCATTGAGCTCTTCCTGAAGTGTCTCAGCAGTTGCTTCGGCTCCTGTTCCCCATAAATCACCCAATAACTCTGCTATGCTATTCTTCTGATTGGATTCAAAATCACCGAATGCTCTACGTAGAAAAACAACTGACCTGAAAAATTCTTCTTCGTCCAGACTGCGAACATATTCATCCAGCTCTTTCCACAATGCAACTCTGGAAAGCAATGCATATCTGTTTCTTCCTGAAAGACCCTCAAACCATCCCGCACCTAAATCGGCAGGTACTCCAGGTGACAATCTTCTGGATACTTCTCTGGCACAATCTTCTTCGGAAACCAGATTATGCTCCAACAATATAGAAAATGCCACTCCGGAAAGCTTAGTATTCAAATCATCTCTTTTAGCCAGAGTTTTAATTTCGGCCTGCCAGATTTCAGCATCTACCAAATCATATTGCTCCTGCGAGATAAGTTCCATGACATTGACGGCAGTAAGAATTTCTGCGGCTGCTTTATCATCACAATTAGATGCATCGATTAACAGCAATGAAGCTCTGAGAAACAGCTGCTGCAATATCGGTTTTAAAGGTTCCAAATCAAATCTTCTCAGACTTCCATATTGAATCAGATGTGAAAGCTCTCTCGCTGCATGTGCTGTATCTTTGAAATTGGCTGCATCTATCAACAACTGTTGTAAAACCGATAATGCATTCTCAAAAATTCCTTCCAGATTACATTCACAAGCCAAACGAATCAGTTGTGCTGCCTGAAATACATCCTCACAAGCTGATAATTTTTCTTTCAATTCATAAGCGGCTGCAATTTCCAGTGTTTCTCCTTTGAGATTAGCTTCTACTATTTCTATTTCCACCTCAGGAGTCCATTGCAAAGTCCATTTTTCAGCCCATGTAGCACTATCCTGTGAAATTCTGATCGGAGTAGCAAAACGGATATTTAACAATTGTAATCGGTGTAAAAAAACTGAACGATTCAAATCTATAAATGCGGCTTCCTGAGATTTCACTTTCAGATTTTCTCTCAAATCCAGACTCAATTCCTGTGCTACGGCAGATTTGTATTGTGTCAGTTTCAGACGTTTCAGTTCCAGATTGACATCCTCCTGTACCGGGGTCTGCCCCACTCCTTCTGGCAATTTTCCGATAGCTGTACCGATATCCGTATGATTGAGGGGAGAAGCTACTACTGAAAGTTCTCCGCCACCCAGACAAGTGACAGCTGCATCGTGTAAATCCTGTAAAACAGGAAAATCTCCTGAACGTAGAATCGACAGCGCATCCGCTAGTCTTACTGCTTCTATCACACTGGCAGAAGATGCATTATATCCCTGTTCCCGCAGTTTCCTGGCGACTTTGGACATATAAACGGCAGACAAATCTTTCAGTGTATCATTTTGGAGACT
This sequence comes from bacterium, assembly GCA_037189845.1. Taxonomy (GTDB): domain Bacteria; phylum Bacteroidota; class Bacteroidia; order Chitinophagales; family JADIYW01; genus JAMLHH01. The sequence goes on along the minus strand of JBBCIS010000008.1, from coordinate 269,081 downwards.
CTGCCACATCATCTCAAAATAAAATGGTGCTTTATTTCCCGCACCATAACCAGTCCTGCTGCTCAATCTGTGATAGGAATATGGCATCAAAGTGATATTCACCGGTGCTACAGGCAGGTTTTTTAGTTCCTGCGATGTCATTGGCTCCTGCATGTTTCTGATACCAGAGACGTGATATGCCCCTACAATGATGACAATATCTTCCGGCTGATATCCTTCTGAAATTGCTCTTTCGATTTCCATGCACATGTGTGCTTCACGGATATGATTGTACGAGTAGTCATAAGGAACAGCTTCCAATTCTTCGTTTTCTACCAGTTCGCGAATAGATGTTGACTGGTATTCCAGACCTTTCTGATACTGATAAGATTGAAGATTGTGCTCAAAATTTCTTTCCCAGTAACTTTCATAATCATTTTCATCACCACCAACTGCCAGCTGACGATATAAATCGTTGTGATATGCATAATAGGCCGATGCTTTTTCCTGATTTTTATCTTTTTCAGACTGACGAAGCTTCAGTAAAACGGATGCCGGTAAATCTATGAAACGCACATCACTTTTGTGTCGTATCCCCCATCGGATTGCCTGATACTCCGGTGAATACTCTGCAAAAGGATATAAAACTGTTTCTATCGGCATTTCTGTAGTATAAGCCAGTAATGCTACCGGAGGAACGACTTCCTTATGCGCCAGATGTATGAGCATATCCTTTGCATCAGTAGGACCTTCTATCAGAATACATTTCGGACGATGCTCTTCCAGATATTGCAATAAGTGCCAGGATGCTCCCGGGGACAAATGCCTGACTCCAAATATTTTTAAATTATTACGCATACTTAGGGTATTGAGTAGTGAGTATTAGGTATTGAGACGGCAGACAACTGACTACATCTATACGATAATCTTGTGTCTAATGTCTTGCGTCTTTCTGTCTTATTTATTCATCTCACTACAGGAGTTATACAATCCCCGCCAGTCAGCACCGCGTTTTTTCATGACATTTTCGAGATATTCTTTCCATGCCAGCTTGTCTTTATCTTCATCTTTCACGATTGCTCCCTGAAGCCCTGCTGCCAGATCTTCATCACTGATGGTTCCGTTGCCAAAACTACCAGCCAGCGCCATACTATTGGTAATGAGAGAAATTGCTTCCGCAGTAGAAATTACTCCGCTTGGAGATTTTAGCTTTTGTTTCTCATCCAGAGTTTGTCCCTGACGCAATTCTCTGAAGATGGTGACAATTTTCTCCACTGCATCTTTTTTAGGTAAAACTGCCTTCAATCGGTAACTCCCCGAAATCTCTGCTACCCTTTTGCTTACAATGGAAACTTCGGTATCCAGATTTGCAGGTGCAGGCAATACAATAATATTGAATCGTCTTTTTAAAGCTGATGACATATCATTGACTCCACGGTCACGTGTATTCGCTGTAGCGATGATAGAAAATCCTCTCTGAGCCGGAATTTCTTTTGCCAGTTCAGGAATAGCTATTGTTTTTTCTGACATGATGGAAATCAAAGCATCCTGCACTTCAGAAGCACAACGGGAAATCTCTTCAAATCTCGCCACTGAGCCTGTCTCCATCGCTCTGTAAATAGGACTTTTTATCAAGGCATCATTGCTTGGACCATTTGCCAGCAACAAAGCATAATTCCATGAATAACGGATATGCTCTTCGCTCGTTCCTGCTGTACCCTGAATCACTTTGGCTGAATCACCACAAATCGCAGCAGTCAGATTTTCACTCAACCAGGATTTTGCGGTACCGGGTTCTCCTATCAGTAACAAGGAACGGTCTGTCAGCAATGTAGCTATAGCGATTTCTACCAGTCTGTTGTGTCCGATATATTTGGGGGTAATTTCTGTATTTCCGGCTTTTCCACCTGTGATAAATTTAAAAACAGCTTTTGGCGAAAGTTGCCAGCCAGCAGGTTTTTCTTGTTTTTTATCTTCTTCTAAAAGTGCCGCTAATTCATGTGCGTAAAGCTTTTCAGCGGGTAATCTTAATATATCTTCCATGATTTTTTAGTAAAGTGTATTTGTTTAATAATCCTCAAGCTCGGTTCTATCTTTGTGAAAATTCAATAGCATCAGCTATTTGGTTGAACAATTCAAATTGTTGTTTCTGATATAATTCTCTGAATTTCATCACATATTCTTTTGGAAACTGTTGCCAAAAATCTTCTTCTGCCAGATAGGAATACGTATAATATCCTTTCTTGTACTGATATCTTTTGAAGCTCTCGTAAATCAATCCAAACCGGCCTTTTATCTGTCTTCTGAAAAGCTGCCTCATCGCAAAATCAGCTTCATTGAATTCAAAAGTTTTGACAAAATATATCATCAAGTCATCAAAATCTTTGTCCGGAGCAGGAGAATATGCATCCAATAAAGCAATCGGATATCTCAGATCATAATTCCATTTTTTAGGTCTTCCCAGTTCCTGATACAAATATTTCACCCATTTGTCATTCAAAATATTCAAATCAGGAGTTTCATTTTCCTCGTGATAGACTAATCTGTATAAATCATTGATATCAATCAGTCCCTTTGTATAAAAATTAAAGAACTGCTGATACAAAGTTTCTTTATCGGTACCTATTTGTACTTTTTCTCTATAATATTGCGCAAATAAACCCTTTGACCAACCTTTCTCAGATATAAGCGGAATTACCTTTTCGTAGAATGCCAATCTTTTAGTTACATCCAGACTGCTCAAAATCCGAATAACGGTAGATGACAGATTTTCAAGTGAATATCCTAAAACGTTCTTCTTTGACTTCAATAATTCATTTGCCTTTTTATCCAAAAGCAGATACTCCAACTCTTCATAAGTTTCTGCCCTATCCTTATTTGTAAACAGATATAAGTTTTCTCTGAACAGGTCAAAAGTCTTTACAACTTCTTTGTCCGAAGCTTCCTTAGGAAGATCAAAAAACGCATCCCAGGTTTTCCTAAAGCCAGCATAAATCTCACTAAAAAAAAATGGCAACGTAGATGTTGAAATAGCTGCGATCAATATGTCAGAACTTTTACCTTTCAGATAGACATCCTTAATTTTCTCCAAAGCTGTTTCTGTATTGTAAAACACCAGCACCTGATATGCTGCATCTCTGACTGCTTTGTTTTTATCGTCAGCTAATTTTATAATGAAAGGTTCATTGGCAGGATCTCTGGCAAGTATAAAAATCGCAGCAGCCTGTAGATTAGGTAAGTTCTCTGCAAAAATCTTGTCTATTTTTTCCTGTAGGCTTTCATCTTCCAGAATATCCAACACTTTCAATCTTCTGACCTGATCAGACTTATCCGTATAGTCAAAATTTTTCTGAATAAACGGCAAGATGATTTTCCCTACTGACGGAATTACAGTCTCCGCTACATAGTCTGCCAGTTCGCCATATTTATCTCCCAATGCATCATCCAGATACTGCCATGTTCTGAAATCTTTAAAAATGCCTCTTTTTAAAGCATCTTCTATTATTTCCAGTCTTCCGGAGTTACTCACGGTCAGAGCCTGAATGACAGGCTTCAACTGTAAATAGGTATTTTCTGTATAAATCTCATCTGAGTCAAATGCCGGATTTAATTCTGTCCGCTCCACTCCTTCTTCCAATGCATCACCTTGTGTGTACAAAACCGAATATAGCAGTGTACTGATGGCTGTCAGCTTTCCTGATGATTGAGATGAATCTGAACTCACCAGATCCTCCAGATCGGTTGCAATCTTTTTAAAGACAGGAGCTTTCTCTCCCAATTTAGTGAATACAGTGATATGCTTATTGAGTCGCGGATCCGCTTTTGCAAACTTACTTCCGGCAACAAACAGACGGTTAATCTCTTGTTGTAAATCGTATAGCGGTTGTAATCTCATGAATAAATCTTTTACGACAAATACTAAAATTCTTAATTAATAAACCAACTTAATAATCTTGTTATCAGACACTAATGATAGTGGAAATGCCGAAAACAATCCTGTCTGCAAATTATTGTCAATCATCACAAGCAAACTGGATGAAACAGGATTTCCGGGTAAAATCATTTTTAAAGCTGTCAAAGCTGTACTACCGGGTACTTCTGTCAGCGTCAACAGATTTCCGTTTGAATCTTCCAAAACAATATTTTCCCCATTGAGCCATGCTTTGTGCAACTGTATCAGCACCAATGGATTTTTGTCATTCAATGGATTTTTGATACTGTTTTTTATGGATTTGACTACTTCGGCATAGTTCGCAGAAGCATATTGATGAATGGTTTTAATATCGGACAATTCCAGATTCCTTTCTGTACGGGCTTCTGCTTCCCAACGAACTCTGGGATTGATATCTCCGGGATAGATGTATAGCTCCTTTAAAGCAACAATATCCGAAACGCTGTTCCCTTCTTTGATGTACTTAGCAGCTCTGTACGGTCGATAGTTTTTTGTCTTATATATTTTCCCTGTTTTCAGATTCAACCAGTTTCCTTCATCTACCCATTCTTTGCGGGCAGAATCATCATAGCTATTGAACGACAACTGGACTAATTCTGCGTTTTCTTCCCATAAGCCATGCTGAATCAAATCTGTAAGTTTCCACACTGTGCCGATTTGCTCTTCTATGGCAGAATTGGTTTCCGGCTCCCTTTCGGGATTTTCCTTGCGTTTTTGAAGATAATCCGCAGCTTTTTTCAATAATGCCGAGATGTAGTTGATACGGTCTATCACATTGGAATACTCCTCATTTTTCACCTCGTCCAATTCGAGCAACAGATCATTAAATGCCGTCTGGATTCCATTGATATAATAGTTGCCCAGCTCTTTTACCTGAATATGAATATTTCTTTTCTCTTTGCTGTCAATAGAAGACAGACCGTTCTGAACCATATTTGTCAGAATTTTCCCGGCCATTTCGATTCCATTCAGCTGGGCATCGTATTTTTTCACTGTTGCAGCCACATTGACCTTTTTGGGTTTTGCGGCTTTGTCCTGGATACTTTCCTTGATAGCTTCTATTTCCTGAGATTTTTTCTCTTGTCGTTTTTCTATTTTTTCCCTTTTGGAAGAAATATCTTCAGGAATAGCATCCGTAGAAAATGTCAGACCTTTTTCAAATGCATAAGCCAATCCCAAACCATGTTTACATGGGAACTGTCTACTCGGGCAATTACATCGAAAAACCGGATTGGATGGCTCTGTAAAATCTGCCGAACAACTATAAGGAGTTTTTCCGCTTCCGGCACAATCACCCCATATCACTGTTTTTTCAGCATCAATTTTCAAATTGGAGAGTTTATTTTTAGCAACCAGATCCCGGCCATTTTTGGCTGCCGCGGCATTGGGTGCCCAGCCTTCTATTTTTTGAATACTAATGTCCATTCTTCTCGGTAGTAAGTTTTTATTTAAGCAAATATCTATTATTCAAGCTGTTGATTTTCAACATACATGAATCTAATCAAATAATTTACAGTAATATCAAAAGATTAATCTGAAAAAGTTAAAAGATGTCTGTAATAGATATAAACATCTCCCTGATGCAAGTGAATAAATTGTTTCAGTTGAAAATCCAGAGCAAAGTAGATTTTGCTTTATTTTTCAGTAAATCATCCAATTCTCTCATTGCCTGATTTGAGACAGCAGGACATCCCCAGCTTCTTGCTATTTTTATCGGATGTACTTCTTCGTCCGGTATAACTTCCCAGGAATGCAATACGACTACCCTATCGGCTGCTTTATTATTGGTTGACTCTTGTCCATGCAGCCAGTATTTGACATTGATGCCCCAGCTGCTATAATCTCTTTTGCCTATTTTATATTTTCCTAAAGAAGAGCAATGACTATTACTCAGATTGCTGAAGTTGACGCCTTTTCTCATTTCAGGACTGACTGAAGATCCATCGCATGTACCATGTGTTACAAGATACTGATGAGCGATGGATTGAGTGTTAAAATCCCAGACAAAAAACCGGTATTTTCCTGAAGGAATCATCATGTCTACCAATACACAAAAATCGGTATTTATATCTTCTGATACACAATACTGATAGGCTTCTCCTGCTTTGCCGGATAGCCTGTCAAACAACTCTACAGATTCAGCATCAGCTACGGATTCCCGTTGTTTTGCACTAGCATTGTCATTTTTACAGGAATATAATAACAGACACAATATCAAAAAGATACATTTATAAACAGACTTCATGGAGACAATTTATTGAGAGGAATAAAAAATAGATATTTTGTCAGAAATAACGTAATGCTCCTTCTGATATTTTGAGTAGAAAACACTTTATAACAGGGATAATCAAATGGAAATAATTTTGATATAAATACGCTCATAGGTGGATTTCTAAGTTTCTTCCTTATTTTTGAGCATGTCTCATATTGCTTTTCTGCTCAACTGCAATATTCCTCAATGGAAAAATGTAGCCGCTCAAATAGATGCAGTATTTTCTAACGATACTTATCAAAAATACCTTTCTGAATACGCAGGTCATCTTCCTGAACTTGTAAAAGAAGCTGTTCATGCAGGTTACAAAAAGATAGTTGTTGCCGGCGGTGATGGTTCTGTAAATGAGCTGATCAATGGCCTGGCAGAAGCTTTTACTCATAACAATATTACAGATTGGGAAAAAATCAAGGAGTTTAAGCTTGGCATTATACCAATGGGCACAGGGAATGATTTGTGTAAGACACTTAAAATCTCATCATCTCTCAAGGATTTAAAACAATCAATAGACAAAGACAGAGTTACCCTTACAGATATTGGATCAGCTGAATTTTCTGATAAAAACAAACAAGCTAAACAACGTTATTTTGCCAATATCACCGATGTGGGCATGGGTGGAGTCATCGTAGAAAATCTGGAAAAAGACAATTCATTATTTTCCAAATCAGTCAGATACCGGATACAGATCGCCAAAACATTTTTTACTTATAAAAAATCGCTGGTAAATGTTCATCATCAGGATATTCAATATCAGGGTAAAGCGATGAATGTCATCGTTGCCAATGGCAAGTACTTTGGAAACGGACTGGGAATAGCTCCCGAAGCCGAGCTGAATGACGGGTTGATGGATATTGTGATTCTGGGCGACATAGGCGTATTGGATTATCTGAAACATCTCGGCACTGTCAAAAAATGCCAGCGATTATCCCATCCTGAAGTATTCTATTATAAAAGTGAGGAAATCTCTATTACCTCAGCAGACGAAAGAGAATTACCAATAGATATGGATGGAGAGTTTATTGGTTATGCACCTTTAAAAATCATTAACTTATCTCGACGAATTCACTTTTATTGCTAAAAGTCTGTACTTTGGTTCATTATTATGAGCAACAATTTCAGTAGAAACATCTGGTTTCCGTTCATCTTTGCAATCATACTGGCAAGTGGCATATATCTGGGATATAATATTCAGAAGAATCAGATTTATCGTCAGTTCTTAAATATTTCACCTGATTCTAACCCGATTACTGAAACGCTGGATCTGATCAACACTTATTACGTGGAAGATCCTGAGCTTAACAAACACTATGATGAGGTAGTCGAAAAAATCATCAGTGAGCTGGACCCTCACTCCTATCTGATTCCAGCCAGTGACATGCAATTTGTAGAGGAGGAAATGACCGGAAATTTTGAAGGGATAGGTATTGAATTTTATGTCGTCAATGATACAATACAAGTGATCTCGCCTATCGCAGGCGGTCCTTCCCAGCTGTTGGGAATCTTGTCAGGTGATCAGATTGTCAAAATCAATGACACGACAGTTGCAGGTATAAAAATATCCAATGATGATGTCATCAGGAAATTAAAAGGTCCCAAAGGCACCAAAGTTAAGGTCAGCATAAAAAGAAATGGTCAGCAGAGTCTGATTGACTATCAGATCCAAAGAGATAAAATTCCTTTATACAGCGTAGATGCAGGTTTTAAAATAGATGAAAGCACAGGATATATTAAAATCGGTCGTTTCAGCGGTCAGACCTACAAAGAATTTACAGAAAAGCTGCAGGCTCTCAAAAAGCAGAATATCTCTCAGCTGATCATCGATCTAAGACAAAATCCGGGTGGCTTTCTCGAGGAAGCAGTAAAAATTGTCAGCGAGCTGGTAGGTGATAAAAAAGAAATTGTTTACATAGAAGGACGTACCATTCCAAAGCAATCATACTATGCAGAAAGAGATGGTTATTTCCTGAAAGGTAAAGTTGCCATATTGATTGATGAAGGTTCAGCTTCTGCAAGCGAAATTCTAGCCGGTGCAATACAGGATTGGGACAGAGGGATAGTAGTAGGAAGGAGATCTTTCGGCAAAGGACTCGTTCAGCAGCAATATGCACTGAGCAATGGATCTGCTGTACGTCTTACAATAGCAAAATACTACACTCCCAGCGGACGTTCTATTCAGCGCCCATATGTCAAAGGCAAGGGAGAAGAATATAACCATGACTTTGTAGACAGATACGAAAACGGAGAACTTTTTACCGCAGAAGATAACCGGGGATTGGCGAAGCAGGATACTACGAATCAATATTTTACCAAAGTTCTCAAACGACCGGTATTTGGCGGCGGAGGTATTGCTCCGGATTACTTTGTAGCATTTGATACTTCATATATCAATGCTTTCAGCCTTCAGATTTTCTCAGGAGGTTGGATTCAGGAATTTACCTATGCCTACTTCAACAGGCATCCACAGGAGTTTTCAGCATTTAAAAACATAGAAGCTTTTGAAAGAGATTTTCAGATCTCAGAAGCTTTGTATCAATCTTTTATCCACTTCTGTACGAATACCAAACAGGCTAAATTTGCAAATCTGGCCAATCAGGATGTCAAAAGAGAAATCAGGATCAGGCTAAAAGCTGCTTTTGCAAAGCAAAAATTCAGTTCTGAAGGGTTCCAATACGTTACATCCAAACAGGATCCGGCTGTACTAAAAGCTCTGGAAATATTCAGATCAGATAATTACTTGTATAAGTAGCTAAACGATAAATAATCTTAACAGTCCGATTCATCTGTATCCGGAACTTGCGAACTCAGGATAATAATGACAAATTATGTGCATTGTAATTTTCTCAATGCACTAAACTATCATTATGTCCAATAACTTTTCGAATTTCAAGAGTGTTCTTCGACTATTAAAATCTATTGATTTAGAGCATCTTAAAAACATAGCATCCGAAGTGGATATTTCAGAAGTTCTCGGTCAGCTGTCCAAAATGGATGAGGCTCAGATAAAAGGACTCATCAGAATGATGAGTGGTGAAAGTAAGAAAAAGAAGCTTCCTGACATCAATGCTGACTTCTATGAGCTCAGCGATAAGCTAAGCGACGAACATCGGGTGATCCAGCTCCAGCTCAGGAATATGATGGAGGAAGAGATCAAACCATTGGTCAATGAATACTGGCTGCATGATGAGTTTCCATTTGAAATTATAGATAAGTTTAAAAAGCTGAACCTTTGCGGTGTGACTTACGATGGTTATGGATGTCCTAATCTTCCCTTTCTCATGGAAGGTGTTATCGCGATGGAAATAGCACGGGTTGATGCCTCCGTAGCTACCTTTTTCGGAGTTCAGTCAGGATTGGCAATGGGCTCCATTTATCTCTGTGGCTCGGAAGATCAAAAGCTGGAATGGCTTCCTAAAATGCAACAGCTGGAGTGCATTGGCGCATTCGGATTGACAGAACCGGAAGTAGGTTCAGGTGCGGCTGGAGGTCTGACTACTACCTGTGAAAAAACGGTAGACGGATGGGTGCTCAACGGACAAAAGAAATGGATAGGAAATGCTACATTTTCGGATATGACTATTATCTGGGCAAAAGATATTTCTGACGGACAGGTCAAAGGATTCATTGTCAAAAAAGACAATCCTGGTTTTCATGTAGAAAAAATAAGGGATAAAATGGCACTCAGGATTGTTCAGAACGGATTGATTACCATGAAAAATTGTGTAGTGCCCGAATCTGACCGTTTACAAAATGCCAATACTTTCAAAGACACTGCCAAAGTCCTGAAAATGACCCGTGCTGGTGTCGCCTGGATGGCTGTGGGCTGCGCAAGAGGCGCATATGAAAGTGCGTTGGACTATACCAGAACAAGACATCAGTTCGGCAGACCTATTGCATCTTTTCAGATGATACAGGGACATCTCGTAGAGATGCTGTCAAATCTCACTGCCATGCAAACGATGGTATATCGCCTGTCAGAGATGCAGGATCAGGGGTTGCTGAAGGATGAACATGCATCGCTGGCAAAAGTATTCTGCACACTGCGCACAAGAGATATCGTCAGCAAAGCCAGAGAAGTAATGGGCGGCAATGGTATTTTACTCGAACATAATGTAGCCCGGTTTGTTGCTGATGCAGAAGCATTGTATTCTTATGAAGGCACCAAAGAAATCAATTCATTGATTGTAGGTCGCTCCATTACCGGATTCAGTGCTTTTGTATAATAAATGCCACGAAGAAACGAAGTCACAAAGAAAATAATTAGTGTCTTAGAGTCTTTGTGGCTAATATAGAAACGCCACGAAGAAACGAAGTCACAAAGAAAAAACTTAGTGCCTTAGAGCCTTTGTGGCTAATAAATGATTTTACACAGCTAACAAAATTTCTGTACATCAGAAAAATCCATTCATTTTTTTGAAACCATTCGTATTTATCGTCTTTTCATGGTAATTTAAGCGTATGAGCACATTTGATATCATTGTATTGGGTGCAGGTCCCGGAGGATATGTAGCAGCGATCAGAGCTGCACAGCTTGGAATGAAAGTAGCAGTGGTTGAAAAAGAGGCACTGGGAGGAATTTGCCTGAACTGGGGATGTATTCCCACCAAAACATTACTCAAAAGTGCCCAGGTTTACCATTATTTACTGGAAGCAGAAAATTATGGATTACAGGCAAAAAAAATCCAGATTGATTTCGAAAAAATTATCTCCAGAAGCCGGAATGTAGCTGAAACCATGAGTAAAGGTGTAAAGTTTCTGATGAAGAAAAATAATATCACCATCATCGAGGGATATGGTAAAGTAAAACCCGGCAAACGCATAGAAGTCACCGATAGTAAAGGAAATATACAGGAATACAAAGCTTCCCATATCATTATCGCAACCGGTGGAAGATCTAAACCTCTGGGTTCTTTACCTCAGGATGGAAAAATAATTTTCGATTACAAAAAAGCAATGACACTCAAAGAATTACCTTCTTCTATGATCATTGTGGGAGCCGGAGCTATAGGGTGTGAATTCGCTTATTTCTATCAATCTATAGGAGTAAATGTAACCCTGATAGAATTCTTTAACAGGATCGTTCCCAATGAAGATGAGGAAGTTTCCCAGGCACTTCGGAAGTCATTTACTAAAATGGGAATGAAAATCTTAACAACCAGCAGAGTAGTTACCAGCAAAATTCAGGAGAAAAAGGCGATACTGATTGTCTCCACGCCGGAAGGTGAAATTCAGCTCAGCTCAGATGCTGTGCTTTCAGCTGCCGGAGTCGTTGCCAATATTGATAATATAGGATTGGAATATACAGGAATAGAGACCGTCAACGGAAAAATCAAAACCGACAGCTTTTACCGGACCAATGTGGAAGGCTTTTATGCGATCGGTGATGTTACCACCGGACCAGCGCTGGCACATGTCGCTTCAGCAGAGGGTATCGCCTGTGTAGAAAAAATTGCGGGATTGCATGCAGTAGCCTTACGATATGACAATATTCCTGCCTGTACATATACTCAACCTGAAATTGCTTCTGTAGGATTTACAGAAACCAAAGCCAAAGAAGCCGGATATGATATTTTAGTAGGAAAGTTTCCTTTCACAGCATCAGGCAAGGCACAGGCATCAGGACATGCAGAAGGTTTTGTCAAAATGATTTATGATAAAAAATATGGAGAGCTTTTAGGAGCACACATGATAGGCAGCAACGTCACAGAATTGATTTCTGAAGTGGTAGTAGCCAGAAATCTGGAAAGCACCGGAAAAGAAATCTTACATTCCGTACATCCTCACCCTACTATGTCCGAAGCTATTATGGAAGCTACTGCCGCAGCTTATGGAGAAGCTATACACATTTGATTTTAAGATACTTGCATTCAAAAATTATATTCTGAGTTCAATATTAAAAAGCCTTATTAAGTTTAAGTAATAAATAAGTTTTCCTGCCCGAAAGGTGCCTGAAAATTTATTACTTTTGCGACATGGAAAAAGTTTTGAGTGGAATCCGCTCCACGGGTCAGCTTCATTTAGGAAATTATTTTGGTGCTGTACGTAATTTCATACAATTACAGCATGAAAAAGAATGTTATTTCTTCATAGCTAATCTTCATGCGCTCACAACACATCCGGACCCCGTACAATTAAGAAAAAGCGTCAAAGGTGTTCTGGCAGAATATATCGCATGTGGGCTGGATCCTGAAATCTCGTCCATTTACATACAATCCGACGTTCCTGAAATCACAGAGCTTTATACTCTTTTAAATATGCTGGCGTATAAAGGAGAGCTTGAAAAAACAGCCTCTTTCAAGGAAAAAGTCAGAAAGCACGAAGAGAATATCAATGCGGGGCTACTCACCTATCCTGTCTTAATGGCTGCAGATATTCTGATACACAGAGCACACAAAGTGCCTGTAGGTAAAGACCAGGAACAGCATCTGGAAATGGCAAGAAATTTTGCTGTCAGATTTAATCACAGATATGGATCAGATTTTTTCCCTGAGCCGCATGCATTTGACTTCTCCGGACAATTAGTAAAAGTTCCGGGATTAGATGGCAACGGCAAAATGGGTAAATCCGAGGGAGAAGGCAATGCGATCTATCTGAGAGACGATGATAAAACGATTTCTAAAAAAATCATGAAAGCCAAAACAGATTCAGGTCCTGCCGAACCTAACTCTGAAAAACCGGAAGAAATCAAAAATCTTTTCACACTGATGGGATTGGTATCTGCTCCTGACACTATTCAGCACTTCGATGACAGCTGGAATAATTGCAGTATCCGCTATGGAGATCTTAAGAAGCAGCTGGCTGCTGATATGATCAACTTTGTCGCTCCAATCAGAGAAAAAATTGTAGATTTAGACAACAATGAAGCTTTACTGAAAAAAATTGCTCAACAAGGTGCAGAAAAAGCCCGTATCAGTGCTCAGGATACTCTAAAAGGTGTCAGAGAATTAATGGGGCTTACCAGCATTTGGGAATAATTTGATCACTTTAAAACTCCAAAGCCATTAGTAACTCAATCAAACATATCGCAATTGCCGGAAATATCGGTGCCGGTAAAACTACGCTCACCGAACTGCTGGCAAAACATTACGGATGGGAGCCTCGGTATGAGGATGTCGAAAACAATCCATATCTCAATGATTTCTATCAGGATATGCCCAGGTGGTCCTTTAATCTCCAGGTTTATTTCCTGAATAAACGTCTGCAGCAGATCATTGAAATTCAACATGGTGAAAATGTAGTAATACAGGATCGTACCATCTATGAAGATGCCCACATCTTTGCACCCAATCTGCATGAAATGGGACTGATGACAACCAGAGATTTTGAAAATTACATCAGCCTGTTTAAAAGTATCACCAAACAAATTAATCCTCCGGATTTGCTGATCTACTTAAAGTCATCTCTTTCCACATTAGTGAATCAGATAGAAAAAAGAGGCCGGGATTATGAAGATAATATCAGGCTCGATTATCTGAAGCAACTCAATCAGTATTACGAGAACTGGATTGAAAATTATAAAGTCGGAAAACTTTTAGTGATATCCGTTGACAATCTCAACTTTGCTGAAAACAAAGAAGATTTCGGTAAAGTAGTCGAAAAGATAAACGCTGAGCTGTTCGGATTATTCTAATAATTTACGAATTACGATGGTAGATTTTACGATTGTAACCGCACATCTAAAATCAACAATTGTCAATTTTTAATATAAACCGTATAAGATCTCGTCTTCAAACTTTACTTTAATGGGAATAATCCCCACTACCCGCAATTTGATAAATCCTTCATATTTGATTTTAACCTTTCTCCCGGTGAGTAGCTTTGTTCCCTGCCAAAGAGAATTTCTCAATGCAGGTCCGGGAGGTTCCAGCTTAAACAGCAACGGAACATCAAATGCACTTAATTTTGGAATAGCTACATCATCCTGATTGACAATTTTACCAAGAAGCTTTCCATCCAGGTAAACATCGACATCTACTTCCTGCAGTCTTGCCTTATTTTTGTATGTATTGTAAAAAACAGATGTAGAGAATATTTCAATTTTCTGCAGATTAAATGACAATACCTTAAATCCTTTCATTTTTACGAAATAAGGATCCTGAACCGGTTTGTCATCAGTAAAAGATACCAGCAATAACATCGCTGATATCAGAATAGAAATTTTAAAAAACCTTAGCATTTACTCCTGGCCTTGTCGTCTCTTCATTTTTTGCAGCTTTCGCACTTCTGACCTTTTCAATTTGGTGTCGTCACCATCTTTATCGGATGAAGTCACTTTTTCTTCTCTGGCATTTTTTCTTTGCTTTTTAGGAACTACAGGTTGTATCGTCTCCTTATGCTTAAAGCTGATCGCTTCTTCTACCCCGTTACTATTCGTAAAAGTAGCAGTTCCGTTCAATTCTACTACAAAAGAAGATGCATAAGAACCGTCTTCATTCTGAAGCTTGCTATTATCGATACTGTAGCTTAAAGGAACTTTGGCTTCTGACTGAGCTTTAATGCTGACAGGCTGAGTAGAAAAATATGTACCCACATCTATTCCATCTACCAGAATATCTACATTAACATCCTTCAGCTTAAAATCAGTAGATTCATAGTTATTCTGAAAAGCAATCAAGGCACTGACTTCACCTCTTTTCTTATTCAGTCCATTGAGACTGACATTGTAAGCATTTTTGTAAGTGATATCGCCTCCACCGCTTCTGTTGCAGCTTAATAATACACCACTGAGCAATACCAGTAAAAACAAATTTTTCATATACAATACTTCACTTAAAATCGATCACCTAAAATACCAAACAAAACAACTGCCAATTTATATGTAAGTAATACAAAAATAATAGCCATCTGAACCCGAAGATATATAAAAAAGGCAATCCTCAAACGGACTGCCTTCAATTAATAGAAAACTACTCTTTATTTGAATCTGATAGCGTAAGGAATTCTTGCCTGAATTCCGCTCATCGATTTTAAACTGCTGATTTGTTTGAGGTAAAAGTATTCCTCTCCGAATGTTTTAGCCAGCACTTCATCTACAGATTCTTCTTTTTCACCGGAAATTTTCTCCATGATGATTTCCATCATAGATTTTGATGCCGGATAATTCTGAATCTGATAAGCATCAAGCTTAGCGAGTTTTTGTGCAATTTCTATTGCTGTATCCAGGTTGCCTAAAGTATCCACCAATCCTAATTTATGTGCATCAGCACCGGTCCATACTCTGCCTCTTGCGATTTTGTCAGCATCTTCTACTGTCATTTTTCTACCTTCTGATACATGTTTCAGGAAGATCTGATAGGTATTCTGTACACTTTTGGTTACTAATGCTTTTTCTTTCTCGTCCCACTGTTTTACACCAGAACCAAAATCAGCATACGTATTTGTTTTCACTCTGTCAAAAGTTAGCCCAAGGTTCGTATTCAAAGCCTGCTCCACATTAAACATCATCCCAAATACACCAATAGATCCTGTAATAGTTGTAGGTTCAGCAACTATCTTATTGGCAGATGTAGAAATATAGTAACCTCCTGATGCAGCCAGATTTCCCATAGAAATCACTACCGGCATTTTTTTCTGTGCCAGCTTGATTTCTCTCAGGATCTGCTCTGACGCAAATGCGCTTCCTCCCGGAGAATTTACTCTTAATACGATTGCCTTTACATCTTTATCAGAGTGAGCTTCTTTTATAAGCTTTACGTACTCTCTTCCATGTATACTACCCGAAGTGGAACCTGATCCGTCCTTAATTTCTCCTTCAGCGTAGATCACTGCTATTTTGCTTTTACCTTTTCCTTCTGTCTTTTCTGTGTCAATGGAGGATTTGTAAGTGCTTAAGGAAACTACTTCCAGTTTTTTGTCAGCATCATAACCAAATTTCTCTTTCAACTCAGCTTCTACTTCATCTTCATATCTCAGACCATCTACCAGCCTATACTTCAATGCATCCTCGGACATGAATACATCCAGATTGTCAGCCAGTATATTCAGACTGTCTACACTGATCTTTCTATATTCTGATAATTTAGCCAGATAATTGTCATGAATCGAGTTCAGGTAAGTTTCTACCTGTAATCTGTTTTCAGGACTCATGGATTTTAGTCTGAAAGGTTCTGTTGCACTCTTAAATTCTCCCGCATAGAAAATCATAGGTTGCACTTTCAGCTTTTCCAGTAAACCGGTATAATACACAATTTCTGTAGCAATCCCGTTATAATCTACATTACCCATCGGATGCAAATATGATTTGTCCGCAACAGAGTTGACAATCAGGCTCAATTCAGAAAGGTTATTGCTATAAGCATATATTAATTTACCGGTCTTTTTAAATGTTTCCAGGCTTCTGATCAGTTCCATAGAGTTAGCCGGCATTGCCGCTAATTCATCTGTATCCAGCCAGATTGCTTTGATTTTATCATCTTTGGCAGCTGCTTCCAGAACTGCTTTCACCTCTTTTAAGCCAACAATTGCTTCAGTATTAAAAGAACCTGATAAAGGATCAAAAGAGCTAAAAGGATCATCTACGCTCAAATCAGGTAGTTCTCCGACTAGTTTTAGTTTCAAAACACTATTGGCCGAAATTTTAGGGGCTGACGAACTTCCCCCAATCCCTGCAAGAACAAAGAATAAAAGGAAAAAAGAAATAAAGACGCCTACGATCGTTGCAAAAACCAGCTTCAGAAAGCTTTTCATACATTCAAATTTAAAGGTCGAAATTATTTATTACGATTGACTTATACATCTCTTTGTGCATTATTAAATGTAAAATTTCAAAAGAAATTAATACTCAAATTAAGATTTCCTTACAAAATCACGTGGAAGTTCCCTTTTTTTACATAAAATTTCCGCTCTTACTTTGAACGTTGTTTATTTATCATTAGGAAGCAATCTGGGTGACAAGCAAGCCCATTTGAATCAAATCATCGAATTACTGGAAAAAAATCAGATAAGAATTACTGAACGTTCGGCTGTATATGATACCGCTCCCTGGTGTGTGGAAGGTGAACAGCCTGCATATCTGAATCAGGTTCTGAAAGTCAGTACAGATCTCTACCCTTTCGGATTACTGAAAATTTTGCAGAAAATTGAAAACACACTGGGAAGGACTCAAAAAGGTGATTTTCAGCCAAGGACAGCTGACATTGATATTATTCTTTTCAATGACTGGGTTTTGTACCATGAAAAACTAACTATTCCTCACGCATTATTCAGAGAAAGGTTATTTGTATTGGAGCCACTCAATGAAATCGCGCCTGAAATAATTGACCCTGTGACGAAAAAAAGCATTTCAGAATTGTTTCAACAATGTCAAAGCCCCGATCAATAAAATCTGTTCATCATGTACTATAAATATATTGCAATAGAAGGAAACATCGGTGCCGGAAAAACCACATTGGCACAGTTACTTTCTGAAGTGTACAATGGCAGATTAATTCTGGAAGAATTTGACGAAAATCCATACTTGTCTAAATTCTATGAAAATCAGGAAAAATATGCGCTTCAGCTGGAAATGTCCTTTCTTTTAGACAGATATAAACAGCTCAACACCATCCTGAGC
The DNA here is from genome assembly GCA_037189845.1 of bacterium. GTDB lineage: Bacteria > Bacteroidota > Bacteroidia > Chitinophagales > JADIYW01 > JAMLHH01. Next base: position 251,330 of record JBBCIS010000008.1, on the reverse strand, counting down.
GAGCCTAATATTTTCAAGGATTTTATTATAGCAGATTACATGATGGCAAAATCCCTGCTTTTTGCCAAGATCAATTTGTCTCCGGGAGACTTCAAGCTCTATTCTACTTTTTTTGATATTATTCAGAAAAAATTACCCAAGCCGGAAATCATTTTCTACCTGCATGGTGATACTGAACAGCTGAAAAAGAATATCCAAAAGCGCGGAAGAGCTTATGAGCAAAATATCAACCGTTTTTATCTTGGGAAAATTGAAAGAATTTATTTTGAATATTTCAAACAAAATCCTGGTCTTAAGGTTGTCATTATTGATATAAATGGTAAAGACTGGGTTTCGGATATGTATGCTTACGAATCTCTGCTGAATGTGTTCGAACAACATTATAAGGCTGGCATGAATTACGTAACACTTAACAATAACTTCTGACCTTGTTAATATTTTCACAAAAGAAATCTTTTTCCTGATCACATTCGCAATATATTTAACGAGATGTACGTATATTGGACACAACATAAAAAACCAAAAAATACATTTATGAAAAAATCACTAATTGCTTTATTAATGATGGCCACTTTCGCAATGACTTTCACTGGCTGTAAAAAAGATGAAGAAGAAGACAATGCCACAGTAGCAGAGAATACCTGGGTAATTGACGGCACTGTTTATGAATTAGCGACTTCACTTGCAAAACCAAGTTTTTCAGGTGCGACCTTGGGAGCTATCGGCTCAAAAGGTGTATTAAGCATCGCTTTTTCTGCTAAACCTACTGCATCCGGAACTTATACTGTTAAATCGCTTGGTTCTGAATTAGGAGCAAATGATGTTTCTATTGTTTCTTTATCTGAAAGCAAAACCACTTTCAGCACAGGAAAATCAGGTGATGTAGCAAAAATTACTGTTTCTGGTGGAAAAGTAAGAGTTGAAATCTCAAACATTGAAGTAGAGATTCCTTCGGGAGAAAGCACTGTAAAAGGTAAACTCTCCGCTAACATCTTAGAAAATTAATCTCAAAAAACATAAAGTGAATCCCCGGCAGTGATGTCGGGGATTTTTGTTTTATACTGTCAGCAATATAATTGTTTAACCTTTTGCTTTTATTTATACAACAAGGATTTACGATATTTGCAGGGAAATGGAAAAACGCAAAAAGGTAGTAGTCGGACTTTCCGGTGGAGTAGATTCCAGTGTGACTGCGTATATCATGCAGCAACAAGGTTTTGATGTCATAGGTCTGTTTATGCGAAACTGGAACGATGAATCTGTTACCATCAACAATGAATGTCCATGGGTGGACGACAGTAATGATGCGCTGATTGTGGCCCAGCAGCTGGGAATTCCATTTCAGGTAATAGATTTAAGTGCTACCTACAAAGAGCGTATCGTAAATTATATGTTCAGAGAATACGAAGCTGGTCGGACACCTAATCCCGATGTTCTTTGTAACAGAGAAATCAAATTTGATATTTTCCTGAAAACCGCTTTAAGCTTAGGTGCAGATTATGTAGCTACAGGTCACTATTGCAGAAAAGACGAGCTGGAAGTTGACGGTCAAAAAGTATATAGATTGTTTGCAGGAAAGGACAAAAGCAAGGATCAAAGCTATTTCCTTTGCCAATTAACACAGGAGCAGCTGAAATACGCCCTCTTCCCTATCGGCGATTTACAAAAATCAGAAGTAAGAGCCATTGCTACCGAAGCTGGCCTGGCAACTGCAGCAAAAAAAGATTCTCAGGGACTTTGCTTTATTGGGAAGGTCAGATTACCTGAATTCTTACAACAGCAATTAATACCCAAAGAAGGTAATGTGATAGAAATTCCGGCTGATCTGGATCTTTACAAATCTTTCGACTATCAGTATGATCAGGTAAGCGATGATTTATTGCCGCTTTTAGCTCGGAATATTGAATATAAAGCTGAAATGGGTAAAGTTGCAGGCAAACACAAAGGGGCTCAGTTTTATACTATCGGACAAAGAAAAGGTTTAGGTATTGGGGGATATGACCTGCCGATTCTGATTATTGGCATTAATACTGAAGACAATAATGTTTATGTAGGGAAAGGTGAAGATCATCCCGGGCTCAACAGACCTGCATTATTTATCTCAAAAGAAGAAACACATTGGGTCAGGACAGATTTACAACTCACTGATGGCGAGCAGAAAAACTATCAACTGCGTATTCGTTATCGTCAGCCTTTGGAAAATGCCTGCTTATATCAAAGACCGGAAGGATTGTATATTGTATTTGAAAATCTGCAGAGAGGAATTGCGCCAGGGCAATTTGCAGCATGGCATGAGAACGAAGAGCTGGTAGGTTCCGGCGTTATTTCGGTATAAAAAAAGCAGTATTTTATTTAGAAATAGTACAAATCAATCTATTTTAGATAAAATTATTTGAATATTCATGCACCAGCCTCCTCCTACGGGTATCAAAAAATATATCATCAGTGATTTAATAGCCGCATATTTAGGATGGTTGGTCTTCTTTGTCATCAGGAAGTCTGAAGTCGAGCATCTTCCCATAGATATTCACACTTACCTGAAAGACGATAACTTTTTATATGGTGGAATAGCGGTCAGCCTGTACTGGCTATACATCTATGCGCTGACCAATACTTACCAGAGTATATATACCAAATCAAGAATTGCAGAAATTCTTAAGACTATAGTTCAAAGTCTGTTAGGCTGTCTGTTTCTGAGTATTTTAGTCGTTCTGGATGACCTGGTTGACAATTATAAAGATTATTACTATCTGATGAATGTCATGATTCTGACGCATCTGATACCTACGTTGTTTTTCAGAATAGCATGGTTATTTTCTGCCAAATCAGATATAAAAACAGGCAGGATTAAATTCCCTACGCTGATAATAGGAAATCATCCGGATATAGCAGAAATCTATAATGATGCAAAAACGTTACAGCCTTTGCAGGGAATATCCGTAGAAAGCATCTGGACAAACCTTAAGAATATACATGTTGAAATCCCTACAGAAGAATACATTATCACTGAACTTGAAACAAAACTAAGAAGCTCGCACTACACACATGTAATTTTAGCACTATCCAAAGAGGAGAAAGATCAGCTCTCTACCTATATCAGTCTGATAGATGATACTGGTATAAAAATCAAAGTCATTCCGGAATTACATGAATCGCTGACCTCACATACCAAAATCAGCAATCCTTTGGGAGCTCCTCTGATCGACATCAATACGGATGTGATGACACCCTGGCAGATCTCTGTCAAAAAAATTTTAGATATTACAATCTCTGTATTAGCTGTAACTATACTCTTACCTCTTTTAGTTGTCATTGCCATCCTGATCAAAAGAAACTCTCCCGGACCTATATTATACAAGCAGGAACGCATAGGACAATACGGAAAACCTTTTACCATCTATAAGTTCCGCTCCATGTATGTGAATGCCGAAGCCGGTGGGCCTCAATTATCCAAAACCGGCGACGACCGGACGACGACCATTGGTCAGTTTATCAGAAAATACAGAATAGATGAGTTACCTCAGTTTTTCAATGTGCTGAAAGGCGATATGTCACTGGTAGGTCCACGACCGGAAAGAAAATTTTTTGCTGACCAGATCATTCAGAAAACCCCCGAATACAAGTTTATCTATAAAATGTTACCCGGCATTACCTCCTGGGGAATGGTCAGATTCGGATACGCTTCCAGTGTAGATGAAATGATCACAAGAATGAGATACGATCTCATGTACGTCAACAATTTTTCCCTACTCATGGATTTCAGAATACTCATTTACACAGTAATGACTATCATCAAAGGTAAAGGGCTTTGATTCTGATATAGCAGAAAATCTTTTAGATGAAAATTAAGCTGGAGAAATATAATCCTGTATGGATAACTGAATTTGAAAGTATCAGAACAGAGCTAGTAGAGCAATTTGGAATTCTTCATCCCAAAATCGAACACATTGGAAGTACTTCGGTAAAAGGTTTGTCAGCTAAGCCTATTATTGATATTCTGGTCGGAGTAAGTTCAGTAAAAGATTTGGAAGAAATTATCCAACCGCTGACAAGCAAAAATTATATCTATTATAAGCTGTACAATAAGGAAATGCCTTACCGGAGATTTTTTGTCAAACACAGAGTCAATCCTGCAGAGCTTGCTATTCCAACAATAATTGCGGAGAAAGATGAGGTTCCTTCCGGTACATTCGAACATAACCAACGACTGGCTCATATTCATATTTTACCGTTTAACTCTGCACATTGGATAAGGCACATCGCTTTTAGAGATTATTTAAGAATTCATCCTGACATCAGGCATCAATACCAGCAGCTAAAAGAAGAATTAAGCAAACAGGAATGGACAGACGGTAATGAATACAACAAAGCAAAAGATCAATTTATAAAGTACCATGAAGAAAAAGCAGTCCATTGGTATCAGAATTAATAATCGGACTACACATCGACAATAAATGATAAAATTGTAACCATACTCATTTCTGCAATAGGACTATTTATCAATTCAGCGAAAGCAGATAACAATTAGCTACTGGCTGATTTATCACAACGGCGTTAAAAAGAAGACTCACTGACAATTAAATATAAATCCCGACAAACAAGAAAGAAAAGATATACCTTTGTTGTTGGATGATGAAACTTCTTTCCATATTGATGACTGTGATGCTTGGATCCTACCTGACTCCAACGCTGAGCTATGCGTGTGAAAAGGCAACAGAAACCATCGAAATGTCCTGCTGTAAAAAGGAAAATGCTCAAGCTAATACCAAAGATTGTTGCAAACAAAGCTCATCCTCAAAAGGCACAAGCGATGATGATTGTAGTGGAAAATGTGGAAATGCTTCCTGTCATTGCCCGGGTGCCAAAATAACGATTGCTCTCCCGTTTATTTCCGGGCTGAAAAACACTCCTACATTTGTTGAAAAACAAAGCATTCATTATACAGAAACCTACGTTTCATCACTATTCCGTTCTATCTGGCAGCCTCCCAAAATAGGCTGATTCTTTACACGACAGCCATAGTCATGTTCCGTTGAATGCAATTGTTGCTTTCAACCTCAATATTACAGGAATCTAAAATTTTCAAAGATGAACTCATTAAAATATTTAATGACAGCATTGATAATGTTGTCATTCACAGCGTGCAACGCTCAGATAAAAAATGCTAAAACTGAAACCGTAAAAATTTACGGGAATTGTGATATGTGTAAAAGCACCATTGAAAAAGCCGGAAATATAAAAAAAGTAGCTCAGGTAAACTGGAACCAGGATACTAAAATAGCCACGCTAACCTATGATAGCATAAAAACAAACCAGGATGAAATACTGAAACGCATAGCTTTATCAGGTTACGACAGCGACAAATTTCTGGCTCCTGACAATGTGTATGCTAATCTTCACGAATGTTGTCAGTATGAACGAGTAAACAAAGCTGTTTCGAAAAACGAATCCTCAGAAACAGAAGCACACAACCATACTGGCAACACAATCCATCAAAAGCAGGATATCCGTCAGCTAGATGCTGTTTTCGAAAGCTATTTTGCGGTAAAAGACGCTTTGGTAAAATCTGACGGAAACAGTGTCTCCATTAAAGCAAAAGAGCTGAACAATGCTATTTCATCTGTCAAAATGGAAACATTGACAACAGAAGAGCATACTATCTGGATGAAAGTAATGAAAGACCTTTCTCTGGACACAGAGCATATTGCCAATACCAAAGATGTCGGACATCAGAGAGAGCATTTTATGTCCTTGTCAGAAAATATGTACGAGCTGATAAAAGTTTCTAAATCTGACACACCTGTTTACTATCAGTTTTGTCCGATGGCAAATAATGGTGCAGGCGCAAACTGGCTGAGTAAAGAAAATGCTATCAGGAATCCTTATTACGGTTCGCAAATGCTCACTTGCGGAAAAACAGTAGAAACTATTCAATAATCCCTAATGCCGTGGATACACTCTGATGAATGTATTCGCGGCGTTAAAAAAACAGATAAAATGGAACTCCTAAAATGTTTCAGAAAAGAAGTATTTCTGACAATCTTACTCTTTGCCGTTATATCCACTCTGTCTGCACAAGAAGTTGTACGCTACGATCTTTATGTGAAAGATACTATTGTAAATTTCACAGGGAAATCCAAAAGAGCCATAGCAGTAAACGGGCAAATACCCATGCCTGTATTAACATTTACAGAAGGTGATACAGCCGAAATTCATGTGCACAACCAGTTAAAAGAAAGCACATCGCTGCATTGGCATGGAATATTCCTGCCTAATAAGGAGGATGGTGTTCCCTACCTCACTCAAATGCCCATTGAGCCCAATACTACGCACATCTATCGTTTTCCGGTTATTCAGAATGGTACATATTGGTATCACAGCCACTCAGGATTACAGGAGCAGATCGGCATGTACGGCTCTCTGGTTTTAAAGAAAAAAGAAAGTGATCCTGCATTTAGAAAAGGAATTGACGATTTACCCAGTGTTCCGATCATCTTAAGTGAATGGACAGACTATAAACCCGAAAATGTTCACAGAATGCTACACAATGCAAATGACTGGTTTGCGATAAAGAAAGGAACAACACAAAGTTATTTTGAAGCTATAAAAAACAGGCACTTTAAAACCAAGCTCACTAATGAATGGAAACGGATGTTAGCCATGGATGTAAGCGATGTCTATTATGATAAATTCCTGATCAACGCAACAACAGAGCAGCAGTTGTCTCAGTTCAAAGCGGGAGATAAAGTCCGTCTGCAGATTGCCAATGGCGGTGCATCGACCTACTTTTGGCTCACTTATGCAGGTGGAAAAATCACAGTGGTGGCAAATGACGGTAATGACGTAGAACCTGTAGATGTAGACAGATTGATCATTGCTGTTTCAGAAACTTATGATGTCATTCTGACCATTCCTGAAGCAAATACTTCCTACGAGTTTTTAGCTACTTCAGAAGATCGCACCCAATCAACTTCTGTTTATCTGGGAAAAGGAGTGAAACAACTCACTGCACCACTGCCGAAGCTAAAATACTTTGAAGGCATGAAAATGATGAATGACATGATGAAAATGAACGGGGATATGAAAGATATGGGAATGCAGATGTCATTGAACCAGATGGATATGAACGCAGTCATGTATCCTGAAATTACAGGAAACAAAAAGACAAAGCACTCCGGTAATCATCATGATACGGATACGAATTCAGACATCGTTACACTCAATTATGCCATGCTCAAATCACCCGTTAAAACCAATCTTCCTGAAAATGTTCCGGTAAAAGAGCTACGGTTTGAACTGACCGGAAATATGAACCGGTACGTCTGGAGCCTGGACAACAAAGTAGTGTCGGAAGCTGATAAGATCCTGATAAAAAAAGGAGAAAATGTCCGGCTGATTTTATACAACAATTCTATGATGCGGCATCCGATGCACCTGCACGGGCACGATTTCAGAGTACTGAACGGCCAAGGTGATTACGCCCCATTGAAAAACGTAATAGATATCATGCCGATGGAAACCGATACTTTAGAATTTAATGCCAATATGGAAGGTGACTGGTTTTTTCACTGTCATATTCTATACCATATGATGAGTGGAATGGGAAGAATTTTCAGCTACGAAAATCAGGAGCCCAATCCCTTAATTCCAAATCCGAAATTAGCTCAGAGGAAGCTGTTTGCAGATGACAGAAAATTCCATTTCATGATAGAAAATGATTTTGCATCCAACGGTAATGACGGAGAAATGATGCTGCAGAATACCCGTTGGAGTATTGGTACAGAATGGCGCTTAGGTTACAACAATATGCACGGTTATGAAATAGAAACACATGTCGGTAGATACGTCGGTAAAATGCAATGGTTCATGCCGTTCATTGGTTTCGACTGGCGATACAGAAAAATGGGCATGGACGAACATGAAAAGAATTTGTTCGGGCAGGTCAATAAAAAAGACAACAGAAGTGCTGTCAGCCTGGGTTTCATGTATACCCTCCCCATGCTGGTCAACTTTCAGGCAGAAATTTATCATGATGGTATTGTACGATTATCATTGATGCGGGAAGATATCCCGGTTTCTAAAAGATTAAGAGCCGGTTTTATGGTAAATACCGATAGAGAATATATGGTAGGACTCAAATATATTGTGAATAAAAACATGAGTATCAGGACTCATTATGACAGTGATATGAGCTGGGGTATCGGACTGAGTCTGAATTATTAATTCTTAATCTGTGAATGAATCTGTGCCTATCACATTTACTTATTCATTAATTAGTATAAGCTGACAGCATTAAAATAGACTCAGATGAAAAATATTATCACATTGATTCTGACATTCACAATAGCAATCTACGCAAATGCAGAGAATCTATGGTTCTCTGCATATAGTGACTCCGCTGCTTTGGTAGCGGATGCAAATACGATCATCCAACAGATGACGGAAAAAATTCAGAATACCAATCCGGAGATACAAATGCCGGGGAATGTAGCTGTAAAAAATACAACACCTTACCTGATTTATATTGACAGCGCCACAGTAAATCTACCGATGTGGGAGGAAGTGATACCACCACAAAAGAAGTTTTTCCAGGAGATTGCAGGAAGTGAAAATGAAGGAAAAGAAGTTTTCGGCTTGTTCTTTAATGGATTCTATATTGCTCACGAGTTAGGTCATTCTATTTCAGCCAATGCCGGAAAGAAATTTGACAATGCCTTTGACAGCGAGTATGATGCAAATATCATCGCTATCCTGTATTGGAGAACAACTGAGCAAAATGAAAAATTAGAAAAATGCTATAGCTATGCAAAACAAATGTTGAAAACTTTAAAAAATCCGGTTCCCGAAAATGAGAATACTAAAGAATATATAACTCAACACTACAGTAAGCTAGCCGCTGATCCCTATCAATACGGTTATATTCAGTTTTCTCAGTTTGTAGAAATTTATGAAGATCAATCTTTACCAGATTTTGATACATTCATTAAGAACTATGAGAAATAAAAAATCCCTTTCATTAGAAAGGGATGATATAAAAGATATGCTGTTAAATCTTATCTGTGTACACTGATGACCTTATCATTTTCTACTGCCACAACATACGCATTACCAAAGCCCGGTCTTAGCTTTACTTTTTGTGCCAGTTGTTGAGCATCTGCCAATGTCTTGAAAGATCCCAAATGTACACTGGTTAGCCCCGTTGGTGTTTTAATTGTTTTGAAGCTGCCTAAATCACTGACCTGATTCAATACAGTCCAGTTAGGATTGGAAAATGAGCCTAGTTGAACTCTGTATTCTACTCCTGCTTGTTGTTCTGATGTCGCAGCTACAGGCGCCTGTGCTACCGGAGCAAGTGCAGGTTGTGTTTTTACCGGCATCTGAGTCGGTGCTGGCGCAGGTGTATATGCCGGTTGAGATGGAGCCTGGGTCGGAGCTGATTTTGGTTGAGATTGGATAGCCAGCTGTGTAGTCGCGCCTATTACCTCAGCCAGATCAAAATTCACCTGAGTAGAATTTCTGTAAATCTGTAAGATTCCGGCATCTGTGATAAAAGGAAAAAACTCATCAGAAGCACTGTTTACTTTCAAACCCAGATTCGTAGGATCTGTCCATTTGCCATTTCTTTTTTCAGAATAATAGATATCAAAACCGCCTGCTCCGCCCGGAATATTGGATACAAAGAATACCCTGTTACCATCAGTCTGCAGAAAAGGATGTCCCACTTTGATTGTTCCTTTCCCGTTGGGATTACCGGTATATCTCAACCATCGTCCATTTTCCCATCTGCAGTTCAATACCTGATACATCAGAATTTCCTCAGCACTCATGCTACGGTCTCCTATATTGGCCATGCCCAGCACCTGACCTGCCAGAGATGCATTGTAAAGATTATCAACTTCTACTAAAAAAAGATTATTCGGATCTTGTTGTGCATGGAGTTGAGTAAAGCCCAATCCCATCATTAAACCTGTAACTACGTTTCTTAAAACTCTCATAATTTGCAATCTTGCTGAAGTTATCAAAGATAGTGTCTTCATTTATTTACTCATAATTAAAATGAAGTATTAAAGGTTCATTTTTTTCACTTATTTTAACCTTGTGAAGTTTTTATATAAAATATCGGCTATCGTTGGCTGTTTGCTGGTCTTCAATGCTACTGATACAAATGCTGCTGGTGAATACCGCGCAATCGGTACCAGAATGATGACTCCGGGTCTGGGCGGAGTAAGTGTCATTACACCCTATGCCCCTTCAAGTAATCAGGCTGCAATGGGATTTGCGACTGAATCCAGTGTCAGTGTATATTATGCTCATACGGGTTTAGCAGAAGGAGTAAACAACTTTATGGCAATGGGACAATTCCATATGAAAAAAGGTGGAACGATAGGGTTTTCCGGATCATATTATGGTTACGAACTATTCAATGACAAAAAAATCGGCATTGCCTACGGCTTAAAGCTGGCAGATTTTGTTTCTATAGGCGCACAGATAGATGTGCTGAATAATAAAGTGTCCGGTTATGGTTCCAATACCGCAGTGACATTTGAATTAGGAGCATTATTCAAAGTCAACAAAAATGTACAATTAGGCGCACATGTTTACAATTCCGCACGTGTACGTTACGGAAAAGATACCGAAGAAAGAGTACCAACAGTATTCAGATTAGGCGCAACTTATACTACCAAAGATAAAGTATGGATCACCGGCGAAATCGAACAAGATCTGGATATGAATCTTGCTTTCCGTGCTGGTATAGATTATAAGGTCAATCAGTATTTTTTTGTACGCGCAGGAATGCTGACCTATCCCCTTTCAGGCACTTTAGGCGTAGGAATTGCATATAAAGGTTTGAGATTTGAAGTATTGGGAGCATATCAGAAAATCACAGGCATTTCACCACACTTAGGTATATCTTATGTTTTCTAAGCACGGTATCCTGACCATTTTCATTTTATTGATTTCTGTAAATATTTACGGACAATCACTGGATACGCTGCAACAGGAGATTCCTACTGACATTCTGGAAGATCTGGCTGAGCAGGCAGAAAATGAAGATGGAGAATTTGACAACAATACATTTCTGGAAGATCTGGAACTGTTAAGCTCCGTAAAAATTAATCTGAACAACACAACTATAGAAGAATTGATGAGAACGACAGTTCTGACAGAGTTGCAGGCAATGTCTATTATCAACTATGTAACAACTTATGGCGACTTTCAAAGTATATATGAATTAAAAGGTGTCTTAGGCCTGGACAAGGCTACAATTGATAAATTACTCCCGTTTGTCATGGTAGCAGATCCTAAAAAGCAGGCATACAGCTGGAGAGATCAGCTGACTAAGGGAAGACATATAGTATTATACAGATATCAGCAAACAATAGAAAAAGCAAAAGGCTATACTGACCCGGAATGGTATCAAAACAGATGGACGAGCAGATATGCCGGAGACCGGACCCGTCAGTACCTGAGATACAGATACCAGTTTCTGAAAGGCATCAGCTATGGAATTACACTGGAAAAAGATCCCGGCGAAAAATTATTTCAGAACAATGCAAAATTGAAAATTGACTATGTTTCTGCACATCTTTTTCTCGAAAATAAAGGTCCTTTCAGATATATAGCTTTGGGTGATTTTGAAGTAAATCTGGGTCAGGGATTGTTGATGTGGCAAAGTTTCGGTGTAGGAAAATCTGTCACCGTAAACAATATCAAACATACTTCTGATGTTTTGAGACCACATACTTCTGTCATTGAAGACAATTTCAACAGAGGTGCAGGTGCTACTTTTCAAATGAAAGGTTTTGAAGTAACAGGGTTTCTATCTCACCGACTTCGGGATGGTTCCAGTATAGCGGTGGATACATTGACGGATGACGTGCTGGAAGTTCAATCTCTGCAAACCAGCGGAATGCATCGTACTGAATCAGAATTAAAGAACAGAGCCAATACAAAGCTTTGGGCAACAGGTGGTCGCGTAGGATGGAGTAACCGTATCTTTTCTGTCTACCTCAATACCACTTTCCACAAATTCGGAACAACGCTCACACCGCCTCAGGATTTATACAGAATGTATTCTTTCAGTGGAAATTCTCTTTTCAATTCCAGTGTGAACTATAACTATCTTGGAAAAAGATTTAATTTCTTCGGAGAATCAGCAATGTCAGAAAATGGTGGAGTTGCCTTCCTTCACGGAATCAGCAGCAGACCAACTCCGGGCATTACATTGAGTGTGGTACACAGATATTATTCCAAAAGCTTTCAAACCCTTGCCGGTAGTGCTTTTGGTGAAACGACGACTAATAATCCTACCAATGAGCATGGATTGTATGCCGGTGTGAGCTTTAAAGTTCATCCAAAAATTACCTTAAATAACTATGTGGACGTTTATCATTTCCCATGGATGAAATATCGTGTGGATGTACCTGGTACCAACGGATATGACATCTTCCATGAATGGGTGTATCGTCACAATTACAAACTGGACATTACTGCTCGATTCAGATATGAAACCAAAGCCAGAAATCTGACCGATGCTACTGCTCCGATCACTGATGTCACCTATATTAAGAAATCATCTTTCAGGTTACATCTGAACTACAGAGCATCTGATAACTGGTCATTCAAAACACGTGGAGAATGGAGCTTTTTCAACGATCGGGTCAACGGATTAAAAAAAGGATATCTGTTCTATCAGGATATCAGCTACAAGTTTCCTTCCGGCAGATGGGCAATTTCCGGCAGATATGCTATTTATAAAATTGATGACTATGATGCACGGATTTATGCATATGAAAATGATGTATTGTATGCATTTTCCATCCCTGCATATATAGGCACAGGCTCAAGAGCTTACTTACTTGCCAAAGTCAGATTATACAGAAATATTGATCTTTGGGTAAGATATGCTCAATGGTTCAGAAATGATATCAAGGTAATTGGCAGCGGATTGGACGAGCTTCCTAAAAACACGAGATCAGAAATCAAGGTGCAGTTGCGGGTAAGATTATAGGATGAAAATGAAAATTGTCTTAATCGCTAAGGCACTAAGACCATAAGTTTTTTATGCATTTTCTTTGTAACTTCTTGTCTTTATGGGATTTAACCAATGTCAATGATGCTTAAACGCATTTACATTGCTACAGTCGCCTCAGCGAGCACTTTACCCAGCATATATCCTTCTTCATTGAATCCGGACAATTCTACTTCTACTAATTGATTGACCAATTGAGCATCGTAAGGAATAGCTACTTTGAGATAATTATCTGAAAAGCCATACATGAAGCTATTTTTCTCTTCATCTTCCGGCAAAATAGTCGCAGTCTGACCGATATATTTCTCATAGAATGCCCTGCGTTTCTTCTCTGACAAAGAAGATAAAATGGCATTGCGCTCTTCTCTTACTTTTTGAGGAACAATGCCTTCCATTTCTACAGCTTTGGTATTGGCACGTTCAGAATATGTGAACACATGAAAATAAGACACATCCAGACTTTTTAGAAAATCAACTGTTTCCTGAAAATGTTTATCAGTTTCTCCGGCAAATCCAACGATCACATCCACACCAATACAGGCATCCGGCATCACTCTGCGGATATGTGCAACTCTATCTGTATACAAGTCGCTACGATAACGACGACGCATAGAAGCAAGCATTTCATCTGAACCTGACTGCAAGGGGATGTGGAAATGCGGTACAAATCTTTTGCTTTGAGCACAAAACTCAATGATTTCATTGCTCAGCAGATTTGGCTCAATAGATGAAATTCTGAACCTTTCGATCCCTTCTACCTCATCCAGCATTTGTATCAGTCTGTAAAAATTCCATTGATCATCCAGACCTTTTCCATAGTCTCCTGTATTAACACCTGTAAGCACGATTTCTTTCACTCCTTGAGCTGCCAGCTTCTTAGCATTGGCCAGCACATTTTCAGGAAGATCACTCCTGCTCTTTCCACGAGCCAGCGGAATCGTACAAAATGAACATTTATAATCACAACCATCCTGTACCTTCAGAAATGAACGGGTACGGTCTCCTACAGAATAAGCATCCACAAAGAAATCTGCTGCCTTGATGTCGGAAGCCAGTACTTGCCCGCAAGGATTTTTACTCAGATCATGTAAGATTTCCGGTAGTCTGAACTTCTCTGCTGCACCCAAAACCAGATCCACACCTTTGATTTCACTGATTTCTTTTGGTTTTAATTGTGCATAACATCCTATGACCACTACATATGCATCAGGATTTTTACGCAATGCCTTACGCACATAATAGCGGCATTTCTTATCTGCGTTATCTGTTACAGAACAGGTATTAATCACGTATACATCGGATGGCTGCTCAAAAGGAACTACCTGAAAACCATGTATTTCCATAGATCTTCCAATAGAGGAAGTCTCCGAAAAATTGAGTTTACAACCCAGTGTATAGAATGCTACCGATTTTCCGATGTTCATGCAAATGCAAAATTACCTAAAGGAAATTGATTTAATAAACAATGTGTATATTTTAAGGTAAGTATAACATTCAAAGCTGTGTAAATTAGTAGTATGCAATCACTCAAAATAGGTATCATAGGTATCGGTCGCCAGGGAAGTATTCATCTGGAATACCTGCAGCAATCACCATACTTTGAATTAGTGGGTTGCTACGACCGAAATGCTGAGAAGTTAAGCAGAATTCAGGAAGATTATGGAGTGAATGTTTTTGTGAACCTGGACGAGTTACTCGATGCAGTCGATGTAGTCAATATTTCCACGCCCCCGGGATCACATTATTATTATGCTGAAAAAGCTTTGAGAAAAAGCAAGCATGTATTTATTGAAAGCCCGATTACGGAAGATTTAGTAGAAGCAGAACGCATTGTGGAATTATCCCGTGAGGCCAACGTAATAGTCCAGATTGGTCATGTAGAAAGATTTAATCCGGTTTTCACTACGGTCAAACAGCTGAATCCCCAGCCACTCATCATACAAACAAACAGAGTAGGCATCATCAATCCTAAAAAGAATCAGACATCAGTCGTCTATGAACTGATGATCCAGGATATAGATCTGGTACTCAATCTGGTCAAAGCCAATATCAAATATATTCATGCTACAGGTGTAGCAGTTATGAGCATGATTCTCGATACCATACATGCGAGGATAGAATTTGACAACGGATGTGTAGCGCAGCTCAATGCCAGCCGTTCTACTACACAACGTTCCCGGACAATGGATCTGCTTGAAAACGGGAGAAAAATCTCACTGGATTTTATCAAACGTACTGCTGAATGTACCTCTATCGAAGATGAGCATGTCCACGGTTCTATAGCAACAAATGTAAAAGGTGAAAAAAAATATATCATACAACAATTGATTACATCTACTGAATACGATGCGCTCAAAAAGCAAATGGATAGTTTTGCCTTCTCTATTTATGAGCAGACCAAGCCGGAGGTTGCTGTAGAACATGGATATAAAGCCCTGGAAGTAGCCAGTATCATCCTGGAAAAGGTCAAAAAATGGGAAATTCCGGCTGAATGATGATGATCTATTAATAATCCTCTACATGCAGAAAATAGTCGACTTCTTCTCCCGGCATCCTTATAAATTATTCCTGACGGATGGTATCGGAGCCTTGTTAACTGTTTTTATGTTGGTATTAATGCTGTTATTTTTCAAAGAACTGATTGGAATTGATAGAGAAATGTTGGTTACACTGATTTCTATTGCTACAGTTTATGCTATTTTCTCGCTCAGCTGCTATCTGATCCGCCCCGCAAATCCGACGCTTTTTTTGAAAGTAATTGCAATTGCTAACATCTGCTATTCCTGTTGTATGATGTTTTTTGTTATTCTAGGTCACGAAACACTTACACTTTTAGGTGTCACATATTTCCTGATTGAGTCAATGATCATCTTCTACCTGGCTATGTTAGAATTTAAGGTTATCAATATTATTCAAAACTCCGGCTTATCCTGAAAGCATGTTACAAGACACTATCACGCAATTTTGGGTAAAGTTATCCGGAAGAAAAATAAGTCCTGAAAAACACCACTGGCTTTTAGGTCCGATTGGACATGAAGATATTATAGGCGAGCGGTATATAGATTTGCTTAAAGAAAAAGAAGATGCAACAATAGTCCGGAATGAAGCCGGTAGCGGCATACTGAACAATGTAGAAGACTTTCAGTTATCGCCAGATGATACAATGAAATTACATTCCCTGATCAAAGATTTTTATTTGCATACCAGCAATTACCATTTTGAAATCAGGAGTAAATGGATGGGACTTTTTAAGCCTTTCGGTTGGCTTCTGACCCTGTTTTTTAGTAAAAGATTACAACAGTTAAATCTGCCTACTAATTCTTCTTCCATAGAAAAAGGTGTGAACAGTGAAATCATTCAGATCAGAAAAGATGGTAAATCTATCTGGACGATCTGGCTCAGAAAACTCAAAACAACAAACGATGTCGTATTTTCAGGCATTTACACCACTGTCAAAAATCCTCACCTCCAAAGTCATTGCATCAAGGTGATCTTTCCCCTACCCAACGGAAACGCATCGGTATTCATGTCCATCCAGGTGAAAGAGGATGGTTCTCTGCTATTGAGTAGCGATGGTAAAAGATTTGGTGAAAATGGCTTTTATTTTTACCTGACTGATCACAAAGGCAGGCATTGGGCAAAATTTGTAAAAGTTCTTCATGAATGGCTGCATATATATGTGGATGATCAGGAAACCTTAAGAGCAGATCACCGCTTCAGATTTTATGGTGTTAACTTTCTGAATCTGCATTATAAAATGTCCATCAAAAGCCATTAATCCATAAAACTCTATATAAGAAGCAGGTAAGTTACATTGCTATTTATCTGATTATTACTCTTTCACAAACCGGTGTATGGTCCGGTTCTCCCCTTCTCTGATATGTAGAAAGTAGACTCCGGATTTTAACGATTTAATATCTAATTGAAGCTTATACTCCTGATATTGCAGCACTTGTCCTTGTACATTGAACAATTTCAGACTCCATTGATTACTCTTTACACCACTAATATTCAAAATATCTTTGGCAGGATTGGGATATATCTGCACAGACAGTTCCACTCTGGATGGACGTGTATCTGTCACAAGGCTGCTACATTCCGGAGCAATGCTGTCTGTAGAATAAAAAGATGTACAATTATTACAAAAGATCTGTCTGAAAAAACAGGAAGCACGATTCATCCTGAAATCACTTTGCGTGCGATTTCCATTATATACACCATGACCGCCTCCTGGTTTCACTGTCAGGTCAGAGCAAACACCCATTGAATCCAGACGCTGATGTATCAATCTCGAACCATATAGTGAGGCTCCGCCTTTCGATGCAAAATCTATAGGTACTGTACCATCCTGATCACCATGAAAAGCTATTACAGGAATTTTATCTTCTGCCTGAATCAAATTGACATCAAATAAAGCACCCCAGTTATTGAATACACCTTTTATTGTAAACTCGCTCTTAAATGTATTTCCTGAGTTATTCAAAAGTCCCAGACTATTTCGAAGCGCAGGTACTCTGACATCAAATTCTTCCTGAGTTCCAAATGCCAGATTCAAAGTAGCGACTGCTCCGGCACTACTTCCTCCTATAAAAATCCAATTTGTATCTATTCCATAGCTATCCGCATTTGCCACCATAAATCTCAATGCTGCATGTAAATCCTGCATCGCTCTGTATGCAGCATGAGTCTGAGTATTCGCACTGCTGAAGCAAATATCACTTCCATTATTCCAACCCAATCTGTAGCTAATCGTCACAGCAACATAACCCCGACGTGCCAATGCAATACAATCATTGGTAAGATTCGTCCTTTCGCCGGAAACAAATCCACCTCCGTGCATCATCAGAATCAAAGGTCTTTTATCAAGATTATCTGCATTTTTGTCCGGAGCATAAACATCCAGCTGAAGTGAGACAGTCTGGTTTTTACAGTTAACAGATTGGCCGTAAACAACATTTTTGACCTCAGTAATCTGATTTCTTGCAAAAAATTCTTTCTGAGAAAACCTGTCTCCATCGATACAAAACTGAGCCTGAGCAGCCGGAATAACAGATAAGTAAATCAACAGTAAAATAGCGTGTAATAACTTCATAGTGCCTGTAGTGTTGCATAAATATAAAAAACCTTAAACTATTATCAGCAAAAAACGCCCTATGGATTACCACAATTATCTTTTCAAAAAAATCTATAACACTGAGCCATCATTCAAGTTTTATTTTTCTCATTTTGTTTTCTTTTCTACTGATCCTTGCGTCAGCAAATCGTCAATCAAAAATCCAAAATCATCAATCCACTCGTTCTAATCGAATTCTAATCTACTTTAAAATTCGCCTTAATCTGCCAAAGATACTTTTGCAGAGTTAAAAATACGATGAGGTGAAAAAGATGTATTTAGTCGCTATTGTGTGGAGCTTATTCTCCTTTGCAAAAGCACAGACTTATACGGTAGAAGATCTGGAAGCACAATTCCTGCAGAACAATTATCTGCTGATTGCTGCCAGATTCAATATCGGCAAAGCAGAAGCACAGATTGTTCAGGAAAAGTTGTGGCCCAATCCCACATTATCCGTCGGAGAAATCAATCTATGGACGAACAAAGGCAGTGAGCAAATGTCCAATATTTTCGGTAATTGGGGCAAAACCCAGCAAATCGCTGTTGAGCTCGAACAGATGATAGAAACAGCCGGGAAACGCAAAAAACGAGTCGCTATCAAAGGATTGGAGAAAAATGCTGCCTTGTTTGATTTCGAAGAGCTGATGCGTGAGCTCAAAAAAGAATTACGCCAAACAATCAACAACTTATATAAAATCAAAGAGGCTGAAACCCAGCTGGAAAATATGGTACAGCTTTATGGACAACTCCGCGAACAGTACGAAAGACAATCCCAGCTGCAGAATGTTTCCAGAGCAGATTTTTTCAGAGTACATACAGAGCTGACAGGTTTACAGCTCGAACAGGTAAATCTGGTCAATGAAAAAGCCGATGCATTGCACAAGCTGAAAGTCCTGACTCAGCTCCGCGAACTGGAACTGGAACAGATTGCTTTTCCGCAAAGCGCGCCGGAGCTATCGCAAAGGCTGCCACTGGATATGATGGATATTGCCAAAGACCAGAACATCGGACTCAAACGTCAGGAAAATGAGCTGAACATTGCCCGCAAATATCTGGAGCTCGAAAAAGCACAGCGTCGTCCGGATGTGTATGTGAATGTCAACTACGATCGTGGCGGTAATATCATGAATAACTTTACGGGATTAGGATTCAGCATGGATTTACCGGTTTGGAACAGAAACAAAGGCAATATCAAAGCGGCTCAGCTGACCATCGAACAGGAGAAAACAGAAATCTCTGCCCTCCAATGGGAGCTGGAAAACGAAGTACAGAAAATGACCCGCCAGATACAGCAATTTGAGCAGGTATTGCAAAAATGGCCCTCAGAACAGATGGAGGAACAGGCAAAAATGATAGAAAACTATCGCAGGCATCTGCAAAACAAACAAGTCACGCTGATGGAATTCATAGATTTCACACAGTCGTACAGACAGACACAGGAAGCATATTTAGAAGTATTGGAAAATTATAAGAACACCTACGAAGAACTGCAATACGTAGTCGGAAAAGATTTTTAAGCAATGAGAAATATAATCGGATTATCAATGGCATTAGGGATATTGGTAAATATCTCAGCCTGTAATACAAAAGCTGAAAACGGAAAGGATACTTCTTCTGTACCGACATTCTGCATCAGCGAACAACTAAAAAAATCTACAGAAATAGTAGATGTCAATGAGCAGCCTATCAAAGAGCAGCTCACACTGACAGGCAAAATCGAGTACAATGAAAACGATTTAGTGGCATTCAAGAGCTTGCTGGAAGGAATCGTAGAAAACGTACACTTCGAATTAGGCGACTATGTCAGGCAAGGACAGGTACTGGCTACTATCAAATCCGGTCAGATACAGGAATTGTACCAGTTGAGAAAGCTGCATCAGAGCCAGATAGATTTGTACAAAAAACAGATACAGACTAAAAAAGAGCTTCTGAATGACGGATTGGTATCTGCTACCGAAGTGCTGGAACTGGAACATGAATTGTCTTCCGCTCAAATCGAACTGGACAAAATCAATTTTAGTTTACAGCTATACAAAGCCACAGGAAATCAGTCCTTTCAGATATTATCACCTAAAAACGGCTACATCATCAGGAAGTCTGTCAGTGCAGGACAAACTATCACAAGTGACACCGAGCCTTTGTTCTCCATCTCCAATCTTCAGGAAGTATGGGTGATGGTCAATATTTACGCCAGCAGCCTGAGATACATTCATACCGGTGATGTAGTCAAGGTGAGAACAGTCGCATATCCGGACCAGTTTTATACCGGAAAAATAGATAAAATCTACAACGTATTCGATGACAATGAGCACGTACTCAAAGCCAGAGTTGTACTCGAAAATAAAAAACTCAACCTCATGCCGGGATTGAGTGCAGACATCATCATCGACAAAAAGAACGTATCAGGACAAGCATTTGCAGTGCCGAACAAAGCAACAGTATTCAGCAACAACAAAGAATACATAGTAGTCTACAAAGATGATTGTCAGCTGGAAACCAGAAGAATCACCAAAATTGCTTCCAACGAAGAACTGACTTATATACAGGAAAAGCTGGCACCGGGAGAAAAAGTCATCGGTTCCAATACATTACTATTATTTGAAGAACTCAACAAGTAAGATACAATGAAAAAGTTAGTTCAGGGAATCGTGACATTCTCGTTGCAGAATACCACTATGGTCATTTTTGCTACGATGGTGCTGCTATTCGGAGGAATATATACACTGAAGCATACGCCGATAGAAGCGTTTCCAGATGTGACCAACACACGGGCGCGTATCATCACACAGTGGCCGGGCAGAAGTGCGGAAGAAATGGAAAAAATGGTGACGCTGCCAATTTCCAAAGTGATGAACAGCATTCCCAGAAAATCCAATATCCGTTCGATATCTCTGTTTGGATTGTCAGTAGTGACAGTTCAGTTTGAAGACGGAGTGGAAGATTTTTATGCACAGCAATACGTTTCCAACAAGCTGGGCGGAGTCGATTTACCCGAAGATGCTAACGTATCCATTGAGCCGCCGTCCGGAGCTACCGGAGAGATATTCAGATATGTGATAAAAAGCAGTTTGCCCATCAAAGAAGTGACAGCCATTCAGGACTGGGTGATAGAAAGAGAATTGCTCAGCGTCCCCGGAGTAGCAGATGTGATTTCATTTGGAGGAGAAGAAAAGATTTACGAAGTCCGTATTAATCCCACCGAGCTGAAAAATTATGACCTTTCACCATTGGATGTATATGAAGCATTGTCCAAATCCAATATCAACGTGGGTGGCGATGTCATACAGCAGGGCGATCAGGCCTATGTCGTCAGAGGAGTCGGACTACTGGATAAGATAGATGATATCGGCAACGTTACGGTCAAGCTCTATGGTTCAGCACCCGTACTGATTAAAAATGTAGCAGAAGTAGTCGTTTCTGCCAAACCGCGTTTGGGGCAAGTCGGATTCAATGAAGAAGATGATTTGGTAGAAGGAATAGTCGTCATGCTCAGAGGAGAAAATCCTTCAGAAGTGATTGCCAGTCTGAAAGACAAAATCGAAGAGCTCAATACAAGGATTTTACCGGATGATGTACACATAGAAACCGTTATCGACCGTACCAAATTAGTGGATAATACCGTTCGCACCGTTTCCAAAAACATCGTAGAGGGAATCCTGCTCGTCTCACTGATAGTATTCATCTTCCTGTACAACTGGAAATCCACCTTCATCGTGGCCTCCGTTATTCCATTGTCATTCCTGTTTGCAGTCATCATGCTCAAGATACAGGGATTGCCTGCTAATCTTATTTCCATGGGAGCGCTGGATTTCGGCCTATTGCTGGAAGGTACACTCGTCATCGTAGAGACCGTCTTTGTTGCGCTCGCCACCATGTCACACAAGCTGGGCCCCGAAAGATTTGCCAAAATCAATAAGATGGAAGTCATCAAAGAAAGTGCAGGCAGTGTGGCATCCTATATCTTTTATGCATTGATTATCCTGATAGTGGCATTGCTGCCGATTTTCTCCTTCCAGAAAGTAGAAGGGAAAATGTTCTCACCACTGGCATTCACATTAGGTTATGCGTTGATGGGAGCATTGATACTGAGTCTGACTTATGTACCGGCTATGTGCAAGCTCTTATTTACCGGGAATATTGATGAAAAAGAAAACTTCATCACCAGGTTTTTCCAGAAATCCATAGGTGGTTTGTTTCAGACAGCATTCCGGTTCAGAAGGTGGACACTGGCATTATTTGTTCTGATTTTGAGCGTTTGCGTATTCAAATTCATGAATTACGGTTCCGAATTTTTACCCCAGTTAAATGAAGGAGCTATCTATATCAGAGCTACTTTACCTAATAGTGTCAATCTCAACGAGTCCACCAGGCTCACCAAAGAGATGAAAAAAATCATGGTGGACAATTGCGAAGAAATAGATTTTATCCTGACACAAACAGGACGTCCCAACGACGGTACCGACCCGACAGGATTTTTCAATATAGAGTTCAACGTACAGCTCAAAGATGAAAAAGACTGGAAGCGCAAAGTCAGCAAAGACGATATCATACAGGAATTGCGCGAACAGCTCAACCACTATCCGGGCATCAACTTCGGATTCAGCCAGCCCATACAGGACAACGTAGAAGAATATGTCGCCGGAGTCAAAAGCTCACTGGTCATCAAAATCTTTGGCGATGATTTGTACGACTTGGAAAAATACGCCTATAAAGTCGCCCAATCCATCGAAAAAGTACAGGGTATCACCGATATCAACGTCTATAAAAATATCGGACTTCCTGAGCTCAGAATACAGCTCCACGATTCCAAGATGGCAAAATACGGAGTCTATACAGCCGATGTACAAGCAGTAGTCGCCATGACCATCGGAGGACAGGCTGCTACCAAATTTTACGAAGGTGACCGCCAGTTTGATGTAGTACTGCGTTTTGATGAAGCTTACAGAGATACACCCGAAAAGATTGCCAACATCCTCATACCGACCAGCAACGGACAAAACATCCCATTGCAGGAGATAGCTACTATTGGTTATCAGACAGGACCGGCATTCATATACCGGGAGGGCAACAGCCGTTACATCGGAGTAGGATTCAGTATCGAGGGACGTGACCTCGGCAGCACCATCGAAGAAGCCAAACAAGTGGTAGCCAGCGAAGTAAGACTTCCCAAAGAAAACCACATGGAATGGGCAGGAGAATTCGAAAGCAAAGAGCGTGCAACCAGACAGCTCATGACCGTGATACCGCTTTCATTAGTGCTGATATTGTTCCTGTTGTATAGCAACTTTGGCAACTTCAAAGACACCGCTATCGCAGCGATTACCATACCATTTGCATTCATTGGAGGATTCATATCCTTGTGGGTGACCGGTACCATTTTCGGAATTTCTGCAGGTATCGGACTGATTATCCTATTCGGAGTCAATACCATCAACGGCATCATACTCATCGCCGTCATGAAAGACTACCTCAAAGAACACCCGCTGACTCAAGCCATCAGTATGGGAGTTCGCAGCCGTATCCGTTCCATCGTCATGATAGCCCTGATGGGCTCTATGGGATTACTTCCGGCTGCACTATCTACAGGCATGGGGTCCGAAATCCAGAAGCCACTCGCCATTATGATAGTAGGCGGCCTGCTGATATGCCTCGTGCTATCCTTTACAGTATTACCAGTAGTATTTTATTATACCTACAAAAAAGATAAGAAATTGGGTTAATTGTTGTGTTGTGTGTAGCAAATAAAATCTGGACAGTTTTCCCTCTGGTGGCAATATGATACCAATTGTTATTTCAAAGTAGTCCAAACTATTTTGAAATATTACAATGGTAAATGCCGACGCTACAGTCAAATAGTACAATGAAGATTGGACTATATTAAATGTGCGAACAGTATCAGAGGTTTTTTTATTTTTGGGCACGTCCGCCGGTTGGACATATATGACCGAGTTGAACATCGAGGGAAGACGAAATGTCACTCAAAATTGTTGTAGTGAAGCGGACCGGGCTTTCAAAGCTCTTCGTTCTATCCCTCGTGCAGCGGAGCTGCTCGCTGGAGGTTGGAGTAGAACCAGTAGCGGTCATTGAGATGGTGGCCATTGAGCGAAGCCGAAATGCCCTCAATATTCCGTAACTTGTTTAAATTTCAAAGTATGAACGAATCGAAAAGTAATTGATATGAAAATAGTTTTTATTCCAAATGGTCTTTCAGAAGATTTAATGAATTATGAACTTTCAGAGATAGAGTCAATTGAACTTAAGGAAATCATAGATGAACTCAAAGATATTGATGTTGAAGTAAAAATATCAGAAACAAATTTTGGAAAAAGTGCTGATTGGATTTTATTATTAGCAGTTTTAAGCTCAATAACTTATGTTATTTCTGTTGGAGATAAGCTAGAGAAAGGAATTGATGGTTGGATTAAAATAGGAAAAAGACTTTATAAACTTTTTCAAAAAAGTGATAGAATTTATGTTGACGAAGAAGGAGCTAAAATCATTGCCATAACGTATATGTCAGAAAAATATGACTTGAAAATCATTTCACTCATTGACACCCACATAACTTATTTAATGGACTTTTCAGGTTGGTTTACTCAAAGAAATCCAGATTGTTTTACTTCTAAGCCTTTTAATATTTACAATTTCACATTTAACGTCAATAATGAAAGAACTTTAGTATTGAGTATTAAATCAAATGGCGAAATAGTTGAATTATTAAATATTGAAAATGAAACACTTGACCTTCCATTCTAAAGAAAAAACTGTGTATAACAGCCATTTTGCCAAAAAACGTGTACAGTGCTTAAATGAAGTTTCGTACTTTGTATCAAGTTTTGTGTTGGCAGACAGTTTAGTGCTTCGAAATCGCCAACTTCTTGTAGCTCCCAACCGTTACGGGCAAGGCTAACAAACTACAACCGTAAGACAGAATTTACAAAATGGAACTTTGGAATTATTTACAAATTTTAGAACAGGAAAAACAAGGTTGGCTTTTCCCAAAAAATAACGTTGAAGAACGACTTCATGCGTTGACAAAAATTTTAGAATTTGGTTATCCTAGTTCAATCCCAAACTTAATTCCTTTTCTCAAAGACAATAACGAAAAAATTCAACAAACAACTTGTAAAGTAATAACTCAATTATTCAAAAAAATAGAAACTAAAAAAGGTTTTTACGATATATTAAAACATTGTGACATTTCCAAATCAGACATTGATTTTTACAGCCAAAATTTCTCACAACATGAATGCTTAACACTCTACTCTATTTCTACACTTAATAGTAGTGGTTATGTAAGAGAAAAGGCCGTTAAAAGACTTTCCGAGACAAACAATGAAAAAGCAATTCCATTCATCGTTTACAGATTGGCTGATTGGGTTCAAGCCGTTAGACAAACAGCTTTAAAAAGCATTGAAAATTTCAAAAAACCAGAGTTTATCAATGCACTTGTTAACAACCTTACAATTTTTGAATGGTTACAGAAAGTTGAAAGAACTGATTTGAGTTCGGTTCATTCTGACATTATGAACTTTGTAGTTGTAAAGAACAAAAACTTTGTAATTGAAAACTTCAAAACATTTACTGACAGAACAAGAATTGTACTTGCAAAACAAATTGTAAATTCAGACGAGATTAAACTTGAAGATTTAAAAACACTTTTAAGCGACAAGCATTTTTTAGTTCGGAATTTTGCCTTATCTCATTTCGACAAATTCACACAATCCGAAATCAATAATCTTTTAGTTGACAAATCTGCAAGAATTAGGATGCAGACACTTTATAGTTTAAAAAACAAAGAAAATTTTTCAGACTTAGTGTTTCCATTTCTTTCAGACAACTCAGCCTCTATTCGTGATTTTGCTCGTTATGAATTGAAAAATAATATTTCTGACTTTGCAAAAATTTATAATGACAATTTATTAAATAAGAAAAATATAATTGGTTCTTTAAGTGGACTTGCAGAAACAAATGGGAAGCAGTTTATTGAAACCCTTTTTCCTTTTTTGCAAGACCCAAAAGTGAAAATAAGAAAGACAGCATTTTTAGCACTTAAACAATTAGACAATAGCGAAGCTTACGATTTTGCTTTACAGAATTTGGACAGCAAATACATCGGAATACGAAATGTAATAATTGAATATTTTTCAAATACAGCGACAACAGAAGTTTTGCAAAAAGCAAGAGAAATTTATACAAGCGGAAACTATGACTTGAAAAAATCAATGCTCAAACTATTTACCAAAGTTGGAAAATGGACAACTATTGCAGATATTATGATTGGAACAATAGATGAGAATGAAAATATAAGACAGTTAAGTTGGGATTATTTACAGCAGTGGAGAAATAAGGCGTCTAGCTATTTTACACAACCCAAACAAGGAGAACTTGAAAGAGCAAATCAAATATTTAGATTTGCTTTTGAAGTACACGAAGAAAAGAAATATTTTAACCAAAATCCATTGACAGGACTTGACTTTTATTTACGATAACTAAAAAAGTCGGCTATCAACAAGAGTAACCGTTGCACAACTACCAAAATTGAAAAACCTGATTCTTCAGATATTTTAGGAGGCTTTTGGGGGTTGATATAACTTTCAAGTTGCTGACTGCGATTAGCTCCAAACTAAAACTATACTCCAATGATAATAGTATTGATTCTGTATTTGATATTTTACATTTATTGGCTAGTAAAGAAAAAGCCGCATAAAAGCACAAAAACTTATGACTTTCCTTTATGTAATTTTTCAATCAACATAAAACGTTGGTAGACGAATGACGACAGTGAAAACAATTTACTGACAAAAATAATGGCAATTACGATAGTAAAATATAGAGATTGGGAGTTTGAAGTTGACCGTGAGTTGACATGGAAGACCTATGAAAATGTTCCAGTTAGTGGTGCTGACAGTTGTGTTTGCCACGATTGTAAAAACTATGTTGCTTATCGTGACAACGTTTTCTCTGACGAAATTAAAAATCTATTTGACGAGTTAGGAATTGATTACAAGAAAGAAGTAGAAATTACTTCTTTTGAGACACTTCCGAATGGATTACATCATATTGGAGGTTGGTTTCATTTCAAAGGACGTGTTATCACAGGGAAAAATTATCGAGTTCCCTTTCCTTCGGGTGGATACACTTTTGATTTGACAGTGATATCAGACATGTTTTCTATTGGTTTTGTGAGCGGTAATGACTTAGCTCATTTTGCCGACAAGACAGATTTAGTTCAGGTAGAGTTTATGACTTACATTCCCTGGGTAATTGACAAATCTCTTGAAACAAAATAAAAAATCACAGCTGGTAAGAAGCACGAACTGCTAAATGGTATTAACGACGAGTGTTTTTACCCTTTTCACTGTTTTCAAAGCCTGACGTTGGTCGGAAATGCTATTGAAAAAGCCAAGCTCAACGATTTGTCAAGACAATGTGATTTGAAAATCACATTATAATGCGATTTTTCCTGTTTCAATCACAGTCTTAGAGTCTGTTAATGTGTAAAACACATTATAGTGTGATTTGTCTTGATTAATTGAAAGGTAAGTCCTACTTTTAATAATAAAATCACAGTATAATGTTAGTTGAAGTTCTCGGGGAAACCATAAAAAACAGACGAAAGGAGTTAAGTATCACCCAGCCTCATCTGGCAGAACTGGCAAATATCAGCACTAACACCCTGTATAAATTAGAACGGGGACAAAGCAATCCTTCGTTGGATGTGCTCAACAAATTAGCGGAAGTATTGGGAATGGAACTAATCCTTGAAGTGAAAAAGAAACATTGAGTAAATGAGAGCAATGGAAATATATAGGAATGGAATTTTCGCAGGTATACTGACCGAGGAGAATCGTCAGCATTATGTTTTCAGATATGATGACAATTATTTTTATGATTCCGGTATGCAGCCAATCAGTTTGACATTGCCAAAAACAAAGCAGGAATATAAGAGTAGTTTTTTATTTCCGTTTTTCTTCAATATGCTAAGTGAAGGAGTGAACAGAAAATTGCAGTGCACACAATTGAGAATAGATGAAGAAGATAATTTTGGCTTATTGGCAGCCACTGCACAATATGATACGATAGGAGCAGTAACTGTAAAACCAATTATATCACAATGAACTTATCTGAATTAAAATGTTGTCCGGGAACATTGGCTGAAGGTTTTTCAACTTATAGTCCCGGTTGTTTGCGGAATGTGTTTAATGGTAAAAAAGTGAACCATGTTTTGCCATACGAGCAACCGCAACTAAGTGAAGAAGTTGCAGTGCAGTTCATGGAAAACCGTAAGCGTATTTCCATCTCGGGTGTGCAGGAAAAGCTGAGTTTTCTTTTAGACAAAAATGTATTGCGACTAACAAAAGAAGGTGAACAAGGAACATATATACTCAAACCAATACCTCGGGATTTAAAAAAAGTTGACCAGGTTCCGGCCAATGAACATTTGACGATGCAAATAGCCAGACAGGTGTATAGTTTGAACACAGCAGAAAACGCTATGATTTTCTTTAAGAATGGTTACCCGGCGTATATCACCAAACGATTTGATGTAAAAAAAGACGGAAGCAAATGGGGTAAAGAAGACTTCGCGACACTTGCAGGAAAAACAAAAGACAATTCAGGGCCTAATTTCAAATATGAGTATAGTTATGAAGAAGCTGGTTTGTTAATACAACAGTTTGTGCCGGCATGGCGGATAGAAATAGAAAAGTATTTTTCTTTAGTTGTCTTCAATTTCCTGTTTTCAAACGGAGATGCTCATTTAAAAAACTTTTCCTTGCTCGAATCATCCAGTGGAGATTATCTTTTAAGTCCTGCCTATGATTTAATAAATACTAAACTGCATGTAGATGATACAGATTTTGCCTTGGATAAAGGACTCTTTGCAGACGATTATAAAAGTGAACAGTACAAGAAAAACGGACATCCTTCAAAAAAAGATTTCATAGAATTGGCAAATCGAATTGGGGTGGTAGAAAGCCGGATTGAAAAACTATTAAATCCATTTTTAGAAAAGCATCCATTGGTAGAAAGATTGCTTACTTCTTCATTCCTGTCAGATGCTAACAAAAGAGGGTATTGGCTCATGTACAATACGAAAAGAAATTATTTGATAGCTCAATGAGATGTAACGAAAGATTTTAAGAAGTACGAGAGCTAATGAGGGTTTTATATCAGGCAAACTGATGTGCAAGCTTGAAGGTTTATATTTCTTTACAGCAAAACCCGAAGGATATTTTAAAAAACGACAATGAAGAATATAACCTGACAATTATCAGTGAGAACAGGGCTCATTTAGGAATTTTCTTAGCGTTGCCGGGAATATTGGGTCCGATAATTCTGGCGGTAGAACTTGGAAGTTATATATGGTTCATATTATTCTTTGTAGCTTTTCTCTTTCTGTTCTATTACTTTCTGATTGGACACTTGACAGTTATTGCCACAAAAGATGAATTGCAATTTCAGTGGACAAGAAAACTGATTTTCAACTACAGAGAAATAGAACCGGTTAGGTATGATGACATTGAAACCTTGGTGATAGACAATGGACAGTTTTTGCGTAAGATAATTACGAGTGACAGGACCATTGCAATTAACACAAGCAAGATAAAACCTAAGGGTGTATCAGCATTGATTGGTCGTTTGGCAATAATTGCAAAAAAACGCAAGATAAAAATAATTGATAGTTGGGATGTTCTTGCAGAAAAGAGCTACATCAAAATATTCTACTGGATCACTACTATTGTGTTGGTTCTGGGAGGTTTGCTGATTATTGTTGCAATAGCCAATGGAGTTTATTCAAGAAATTTTTTCTTGCTGTTACTCTTTTTACCACAGCAATACTTCTTTAGACAACAAATGAAACACAAACTGGACAAAAAGAAGCTGCAGCAGAATTCTAATTGATACTATTTTCGGATGGAAAGATGAGTATGTAAGACGGGTAGAAGTGATTGATAGTTCATGAAACTGCTGGTATCATGCTGGATTATGGATTAACATGTTGTTATTGTCTGATGATCTATTCAGTGTTTTTTATTTTCTTGTACTGAATAGTCTGGATAGAAAACCTTGCTTCACTTTTTTCTCCACAATCCAAATGGGTGCGTCAGTTGGTCTGATAATTTTTGTATTCGGTCCTGATTTTCCCCAAGGGAAACCTGTCTTTATTGGTTGGTCAGTTAGATCTGCTATCAAAAACATTTCAGGTAATTTTATTTGAACGATTTCAAAGTCATAATCCTTTTCGTTTTTTTCCATTATTCCGACTTTTTCGTCCCAAATATCAAAAACAATCTTTTCATGAATAATATCCAGATTAGATTGATCTCCTTTTTGTCCAAACTCATCAATGTGTTGTATGAATTGAGCTAAGTTTTCTGAGTGTTTTACAATTACTGCCGGATCATGACACACGTAATAAACAGAATTCCAGTTTCCTTTAGAATCTATATCTAAAATCCAGAAATTACCAAATCCATCTCCTGCAAGTTGGATCGAGTATGGGAACATTTCTTCAAAGCCAAACTTTCCGAAGGTGTCAAAACGGATATCTTCGAGTCCATCGAATTCAAAACCTCTGCTAAATCGTAATAGATCTTCTATTTCATTTGGCAAGAAGTTGTTTGGAAGTTGACTTTTAAGCTTGTTGATTTCATCATCGGTAATACCGTCTAACAATTTAGCCTTATATAATTCTCCGTCTTCAGATTTATACTGGTTTAAAAGGATTAATTCTAATTGTTGTCTTGTTGTCATTTTAAGTTTGTGTCTAATATCTACTTTGTAACCTTTTCGAATATAAAATAAACTTACAACAAATCAATGTGTAAGCATTTTCCTAATATATTTACCGCCACGAGCGAATTGCAGATGGCTCATTAACTGTTTAAATCAAAAATCGAGAGTAATATCAACTTAGAGATTTAACTCGTAACCAGTTTTTAAAACATCAACTGTTAATCAATCTTAACAAAAATCCAACATATATAAAGTAACCTAAAACATCTTTTATCTTCGGAATCTCTTGTTGAAAAAATCCGAAATCACCCTGCTGGTGATATCTGGTTTTACAGTTTCGAAGAAGTTAAAGAAATGTACATGCTAAAAAAGTCTCTACTCGCAATCATTATATTTTCAGTCGCCGGTGAGTGCTTTGCCTCAGACACGCTCAAAAATACGCTGACCTTACAGGCAGGAATGAGCTATATTGCCAGACAAGACCTCGTCTTCTCCCCTTTTATACATCAGGATGTTTCCTGGATGAATTTCGGTTTGAGCTATGAAAGACATGCAAAATTATTTCACAGAGTAGCCGTCAGATATGGAGGATTTAATCCTGTGTTGACTCAAAGCTATGAATTCATGAAGGATGGCAAAAATGAAACAGCATATCCGCACAGCTTCTCCATGATAGATATAGATTATCTGATCGGAAAAAACATCAAAAAAACTTCCAAAACTTCTACAATAATAGGCGGAGCTTTTTCTACAGATATACAGGCACTGAATTATGTATATGGCAGGATCAGCAGCTTCGGATACTACTCAGCATTGGGAATCGGAGTTTTCGTAAAGCAAAATTTTGATATTACTCCTAAGCACAAATTATCTGCTTCTATTCAGGTTCCATTAGCAGCCTGGTACGCACGTTCTCCGTATCTGGTCAATGACGATGAATTCATAGAAAATATCAGCTCACATTCCGGATTCAAAAGCCTTGCTTCATTTATTGGAGACGGAAAAATGGTTACACTCAATCGTCTGCAAAGTATAGATTTCCAACTTGGATATAAATATCATTTCAACCAGAGATGGAGTCTGGGAGCAGAATATCTATTGGAATTTGTTCATACCAGCCAGCCCCGCAATCTGCTATCCTATCGTCAGTCCGTTAACCTATCTGCCAATTTCAGTTTTTAAGCTATGAGACAGACAT
This sequence comes from bacterium, assembly GCA_037189845.1. Classification (GTDB taxonomy): domain Bacteria; phylum Bacteroidota; class Bacteroidia; order Chitinophagales; family JADIYW01; genus JAMLHH01. Next base: position 219,245 of record JBBCIS010000008.1, on the reverse strand, counting down.
ACACAATTATAGTTTTTACATTACTTTGCGTACAGCTAGCTTCCTGTAAAAAGATGTTCATCGAGGAACCAGCTAACAATCCGGAAGCGATTTTTGACAATCTTTGGCAAACATTCCGGCATGAATATGCTCCTTTTGAAGAAAGAAATATTGATTGGGATGCAGAATATCAACACTTTCGACCTTTAGTCAATTCCAATACCAGTGACAGTGAATTATTTGATGTCTTATCTCAGATGCTTGCAAAGCTGGATGATGGCCATGTAACAATCACAGCTCCCGGCAAAGAGCTTTTCAATGCCAACAGCATCTTCAGAGAAAAAACCTACGATGAGCTATTCAGCTATCCCGTTATCCGTACTTATCTTGAGCCGGATTATAAAGAAGCAGATGAAAACAGCTACATCTACGGTAAAATCAGGAATCAGAATATTGCTTACATCTATTTTGATTATGTGGGAGATAACTTTTTCAAAATCCATGATTTTCTGGATAGCTATGCTGATGTGGATGGCTATGTTATAGATTTACGGCACAACCAGGGAGGAGATTTCACCTTTTGTTTTTCTGAAATCGGCAGATTGGTAGATCAGTCCAGATATGTTTTCAAAAGCAAAACAAAGAACGGGAAAGGGATAAATGACTACACAGGCTGGCATGAATGGCATATACAACCCAAAGGAAATTATGTCAATAAACCGATTACCGTCCTGACCGACCGGTACACCATCAGCGCAGGTGAGCGGGCAGTAATGGCTTTTATGACCTTACCGAATGTGACCATCATCGGAGACACTACCAGCGGAGCACACGGAACGATGATAGGCAGAGAACTGGCCAATGGATGGTTTTATTCTCTGGTACCTCAAAAAGTTGAATTATTTGACGGAAAATCATATGAAGGCATCGGGCTGGCTCCGGATATCTTTATCAAAAATAACCTGTCCGAAATCAATGCCGGTACCGACAAAACGCTTGAAACTGCAATCGAACACTTAAATTAAAAAAGCCTCCATAAGGAGGCTTCTATTTATTCATAAAAGGAAAATGAATTCCTTAAAATTCATCTGTTACACAACCCTGAGAAGCAGAAGCAACGGTTTTAGCGTATTTGTACAATACTCCGTTTCTCACTTTCAATGGCGGTGCTACCCATTTCGCTCTTCTGTCTGCTAATTCTTCTTCTGATATCAGTACATCAATTGTATTTTTTACAGCATCAATGCGAACAATATCACCTTCTTTCACCAGACCGATATTGCCTCCTACCTGAGCTTCCGGTGTCACGTGACCAACTACAAATCCATGAGAACCACCGGAGAAACGTCCGTCAGTGATCAATGCCACGTCTTTACCTAATCCGGCTCCCATCAATGCAGATGTAGGCTTTAGCATTTCCGGCATTCCTGGACCTCCTCTCGGACCTACATAACGGATAATGACCACATCTCCTTTATTGATTTTTTTGCTCATCATCGCCTCGATAGCATCCGGCTCATTTTCATAAACTTTAGCAGGACCTTCAAAGAACTCTCCCTCTTTACCTGTGATTTTAGCCACAGCACCTTCATTTGCCAGATTACCGAAAAGGATACGGATGTGGCTTGTTTTCTTGATAGGATTATCCAGAGAATGTACCAGCTCCTGCCCTTCTTTCAGTCCCGGCACATCAGCTAAGTTTTCTGCCATTGTTTTACCTGTCACAGTGAGGCAATCTCCATGCAGCATACCATTTTCCAGCATAAATTTCAACACGGCAGGTGTTCCGCCTAATGCCTCTAAGTCTTCCATCACATATTTACCGCTCGGGCGGAAGTCCGCCAGCATCGGAGTGATTTCTCCCAAGCGGATAAAATCATCCAGAGTAATATCCACATCTACAGCTTTTGCCATCGCTATCAGGTGCATGACCGCATTGGTAGAACCGCCTAAAACAATCACTAGCCGAATCGCATTTTCAAATGCTTTTTTCGTCATGATATCTCTCGGCTTGATATCTTTTTCCAGCAATACCTTGATAGCTGCCGCAGCTTGTGCCATCTCTGCTTTTTTTGCATTACTGTTAGCCGGATTTGATGAAGTATAAGGCAAGCTCATACCAACTGCTTCCAATGCAGAAGCCATTGTATTGGCCGTGTACATACCTCCACATGCGCCTTCTCCGGGACATGCTTCTTCAATCACCTTTTTATAATCTTCTTCAGAGATAGTCCCTGCGATTTTTTTACCCAGTGCTTCAAATGCAGATACCACATCTAATCTTTCTCCTTTGTGATATCCGGCAGCAATTGTACCACCATAGATGATCAGAGATGGCCTGTTCAGACGACCTAAGCCCATCGCTGCACCCGGCATGTTTTTATCACAACCTACTAAAGCAATCAAGCTGTCATACCATTGTGCACCAGCATTCGTTTCAATAGAGTCGGCAATAATATCTCTCGACACCAAAGAATATTTCATGCCTTCTGTACCCATAGAAATACCATCACTCACACCAATTGTGTAAAAGTTCAGACCGACCAATCCCTGCTTATTCACCTGGGCTTTCACCTGAGCGGCAAAAACATTCAGGTGCATATTACATGGATTACCATCCCATCCGGAACTAACGATACCTACTTGCGGTTTTTTCAAGTCTTCATCTGTAAGTCCGATGGCATGTAACATCGCCTGAGCTGCAGGTTGTGACGGATCCTGCGTGACGTGGCGGCTATACTTATTCAATTGGTCTGACATCTTACTATAAAATTTGGGTCACAAGATAACGAAATAGCTATTTAGAATGATTTAAAATTACTGCTATACAGAAGATTTATTCCGATTCTGTAAGGATTTCAGCGCGTGTGCCATTCGCACTTTTGGACAAAACTTATACATATTCACCCAATCTGCCAACTGTTATATTTTTCTAAAAAAATGAAATAGATAAACTTCCTCATGACAAATTCGTATCTGATAATTAAATGAGGATATTATGAAAAAGGTGTTATTATCAATTATCTCAGTTTCGTACGGTTTAGTTCTCTTTGCTGGTGATATTATCACAGAGGAACAGGTACCAGCTGCGGTAAGAAACACAGTAAGTAATAAATATGCTCAGATTAAAAAGTTTGACTGGGAGAAACAAGGTGAATTTTACCAGGCCGAATTTAAACTCAATAAATTGGAACATGAAGTCCTCTTAGACAGTATGGGGAACATTGTAAAGATTAACGAGGATATTCGGGTCAGTGATCTTCCGGCAAAGGTCAGTCAGGCTCTGCAACGGTCTTATCCGAATTATAAGATTGACGATGTGGAAAGAGTTACTAAAGATGAAAGTGTACTCTATAAACTGGAACTAAAAAGCGGGGAGACCAAACTGGAAATCTTTTACAATAAAGATGGAGAGGTTATCCAATTACCAATAAGATAATCTTTGGAGCAGATTGATTAAATAGGTCTTGCGAAGAAATTCGCAAGGCTTTTTTGATTTAGACAGGGATGAAATATCTTTGTGCCATGTTGAGTGAAGGAATCGTATTGATGGCAATAGCTACATTATGTTTCTCACTGCTCAGCGTCTGTGTCAAATTTGTAGGACATATTCCGGCTCACGAGCTGATATTTTTCAGAGCACTGATTTCTATTATACTGAGCTATGCCCACATTCGCCAATTAGGAATTCCTGCTTTCGGCAATAATAAAAAACTATTGTTTGCAAGAGGTTTTTGGGGAACAGCTGCTTTGACATGCTTTTTTATTGCTGTTCAGAAGATACCTTTAGCGACAGCAGCAACCTTACAATATAGCGCTCCCCTTTTCACTGCTGTTTTCAGTATATTCTACCTGAAGGAAAAAGTAAAGCCTGCTCAATGGCTTTTAATTCTCCTGGCGATGACCGGCGTAATCTGCATCAATGGAATTGACCAGCAAGTGGATCGGCTCTATTTTACGCTGGCTGTTTTTTCAGGTATATTCTCAGGAATGGCTTATGTGATTGTCCGTAAGCTGAAAGAAACTGATCATCCGGCTGTCATTGTCTTCTATTTTCCATTTATTGCAGTACCGGTAATGTCCATCTGGTGCTTATTTGATTGGGTGACACCTCACGGCAAAGATAGGATATTTATTATTCTGATCGGCTTATTTACTCAAACAGGACAGTTTTTCATGACCAAAGCGCTTCAAAAAGAAAATGCTGCCCGGGCTACCAGTATCATGTTTATAGGTACAATAAATGCATTCCTGTTTAGCTTACTTTTCTTCCGGGAAAAATATACCTTATATAGTATCATTGGCATTCTCATCGTATCTTTTTCTGTTATTGCAAACATTTATTTCACTTCAAACAAGTCAAACGCTCAGTGAAAAAATCACCTGAACTACCTATTGCGTTTAAAAACAATATCATATCTCTCCTCGGAGAGCAGCAGGCTAACGAATATTTTCAGAGTTTACAACAAGAAGAAACTACTTCTGTCCGATATCATCCGTCCAGAAATTATCAGCTGAAACAAGCATCTCAGGTAATTCCATGGGAGAGTTCCGGGCAATATCTTTCTGAGCGCCCCATCTTTGCTTTGGATCCGGCATGGCATGCAGGCGCATATTATGTACAGGAAAGCTCATCCATGTTGACAGGATTTGCTTGTCAGCAAGTCTTATCTGATACACCGGTTAAGGTATTGGATTTTTGTGCTGCTCCCGGAGGGAAAACGACACATTTGTTGAGTATTTTACCGAAAGAAAGTCTGCTCGTCAGTAATGAAATCATCTCAAAACGAAATCACATTCTGGTAGAAAACATTGAAAGATGGGGCAACAGCCACAATATTGTCACCAAAGGAGATGCAGAGGATTTTGAAGCTTTGGAACAGTTTTTTGATCTGGTAGTCGTAGATGCACCTTGTTCCGGAGAGGGTCTTTTCAAACGTCAACCAGAAGCCGTAGAAGAATGGAGTGAAGAAAATGTACAAATCTGCTCAGCACGCCAGGGGCATATTTTATCACACATTCACAACTGCATCAAAACGGGAGGATATTTGTGCTACAGCACCTGTACATTCCAGCCTTCGGAAAATGAAGAGCAAATATTGAAGTTACTGCAATCAGGACTGTATGAATTAATATATCTTACCGCCAACTCCTTGCATGGTGTCCGGGAGGGACACATTCCGGGCACACTCAGATGCTGGCCACATTTGGTCAAAGGAAGTGGTTTTTTCATCACCTTATTGAAAAAGATCGCCCATGCAAGCTCAGAAATTACTCCTAAAAAACGAAAGCACTGGAACTGGGGAGTATTAAAGAAAATGGATCCGGTCATTCAAAAATTTGTCAAGACAGACAAAAACCACCTCCTATATCAGTCAGGAGATTTCCTGAAGATTTTCCCCAAAAAATATCATTACGATCTGAGCTTTATAGCAGATCATATTCCTGTAACACATTTCGGAATCGATGCAGGACAACTCAAGAAAAACATTTTCACACCCTCACAGGGATTAGTTCATTCAGAATTTGTTCAGGAAGACATTCCTTACTACGATATTACAGAAATCGATATTGCACTGGATTATTTAAGAAAAAAAGACATTCCTATAAAACCGGAATTACCCAATGGCTGGGCGGTAGTAAGGTGGAAAGGATTAAATCTTGGCTGGATAAAGCAAAACTCCCAGAGAGTCAATAACTATTACCCTGCTTCACTTATGCTCAGGATGTAATACCAATTCCAATTTTAAAATAGTCCAAACTATTTTGAAATTTTGGAATGGTTAATGCCGGTACAATGGCTGTTCAGGACTATTTGCCAAAGGCAAAATTGAACTATTACAGATATGTAATCGGTATGAGATTAGAAATACTCTAAAAAATTGGTGTCTTTACCGGAGACAATCCTCTTGTATCTGTTGTGTAATAAATGCCCGATCGTATCTTCCCACTGAAGCCTGAGCTCATGACCATTGATATATTTAATACCTGCAACTTCTGCTGCCGTTCCTGTAAAAAATGCACCATCAGCTTTGATCACATCTTCCACACCAAATTCCTGCTCAATGACATCTATTCCCATTTGTTTGGCAATTTCCATCAAAGTAAGCCGCGTGATTCCCGGATATACCTTTTCTGATGGAGGCACAAACAGCTTTCCGTCTTTTTCATAAAAAAATGAGCATCCCGGACCTTGCGCTACATACCCTTCCACGTCCAGCATCAACGCTTCATCATAGCCATTGTCTTTAGCTTCTTTAGTAGCGAGAATATCATTGGTATAATGTCCTACAATTTTTGAGTCAATATAAGTTGTTCTCGGATGAGGTCTTCTCCACGAAGAAACCATTACGTTCAGGTGATTATTTTCATAATAGCGTGACCATTTCCAGCAGGTCATCAATACATTCGGATGCTCGGAATCTGCCCGTAATGTCATGTTTTTATCCATCAAAACCAGAGGACGTATATAGGCCTCTTTCATTCCATTGCGTTCGATCAGCTCATAAGCAAAGTTGATCATTTCCTGACTTGTATAAGGCACCGTAATTCCCAGGCGTTCTGTAGATGCAATCAATCTTTCAAAATGTCTCCTTACTTTAAACAGATGCGGACCTTGTGCAGTGTTATATGCTCTGATACCATCAAAGACTCCATAACCATAATGCAACGTCTGATTAAAAGGGCTGATTCTGAAATCATTTACATTCTTAAAAACTCCATTAAAAAACAATATAGTCTTGTCGGTGTGATACAACATAGGGTAGTTTTGTTCTGATTTTTACAATTTACGAAAACAAGTCACCTTTTGCAAGATTTTTGAAGATATCCGTCTGAACTATATATCCAAACTCAATCAGACAGAATAATTCGGGACATTTTAATTGAATAGGTATATTTTTACAGTCATTTTACAAACAGAAAGCAATGAAATTTTCAAAGATAATTGTAGTAGTATTTACCCTGATGTTCTTTAGCTCTTGTGTATTAATTCATGAATCCAGAAATAAAAAACGTCTGGAGAATGTAGAGTACGAAACAGTTTACAAAGATGAAGAAGAAAAAGAATTTGTCTCTGAAGAAGAAATCTCAAACCGAAAAGAAACAGAAATAAAAGACAATAATAAGGTAGCAGCCAAAATTGAAGTGAATCCTAATGAAATATGGTATCATCCTAATCCTTGGTGGCGCATTGAATCCAAACCATTTTCTACTTCAAAGGATTCACTAAAAATAAGGAGATACGCACCACAGTATGGATTTTCAAACTATATAGATCCTATCACCAAATCTACTTCAGATGAGTGGAGTACCTGGATGAATGCCAATAATTTAAATAGTTACGGCAATTCAGTTCATCATGTATGGCAAAGCTTTATTTCCAAATACAAAGCTGAAATGGAAGCACATCCTGAATACCTTGCCGAGGTAGACGGCAAAAGACCTGGTTATGGAAAAACATCCAAGCTATGTGTTTCAAATAAAAATGTTCAAAATCTATTTACAGAATACATCAAAAGCAATATTGCAGCTAATCCTACTTATTCTATCTATAGTATTGAGCCTTCAGACGGAACAGGATTTTGCACCTGTTCAAATTGTCAAAAATTTGGCAATGTGAATGATCAGATATTTCAATTTGCCAACATCATAGCCAGAGAAGTCAAAAAAACTTATCCGAATAAACAATTAGGACTCTATGCATACTATCAACATAGCGATATCCCACCCTTTAAATTAGAAGATAATATTCAGGTCATAGTTGTTCCAAATGGCTTTCAGACAGTATTTAGTCCATTTGGCATGTTACGTGCATGGCAAAAACACCATAGCAATATTGGAATTTATGAATATTTTGGGATCGCTCAGTCGACAGGTGATCAGCCAAGGGTAACTATAAACAATTTTTTATCTAATCTCAATTTTATCCAGAAGAATAATGGTAAAATGCTGATTTATGAGGCAGGTGCGAACATTAATGCGATCCTTGCTGCAACTATGTTAAGTAAAATAATGATGAATCCTGACCTGAAATGGAGTGAGGTCTATAGCAAATTCCTGGATGATTGCTTTAAGGATTCACAAGTGCCTATCAAAAGACTATTTGACAGATGGCATACCTACGGACAATTAAATGAAAATGAAATTAATTATAGTCTGTACGATTTGAATGAAGCTAATCAATTAGCTAAGAATCCACTGGAAGTGCAAAGAATCAGAGATCTTAAAGCATATATCCATTTTTTAATAGTGTATGCTGAATGGAACAAAGACAGAACAAATAAAAACAGCTTAATTAAATATTTTGACTATTTGTATAATTCTTCAAATCGTAATATTGTAAACTATGGAGCTCTGGTAACATTATTTGCTAAACATTATAAAGATGACTCAGCTCTAAATATTAAATATTCATTACCTAAGTCTAAAAAGAGCTGGGTAAAATATATAACCGATAAAGAAATAGACAATAATTTCGAAGATGACCTGAAGAAATATCCTCCTATAAAAATTAATTATGTATCTATAAATGATTTTGAAAGCACACTTAAAAAATCAACTGACTATAATAACATCAATACCTTTGAAATCAATCTATTAAACACTAAGAATGTATTTATATATAGCAATAGTTTAAGTCTGAAAGTAACTCCGCAATACAAAATGACCGACTCTAAAGCATTGATTACCGTATCAGATTACTTAGGAAATTATGTCGAACAAAAGTTGATTGATGATGGAGAAGCTTATAGTTTAAGTCTTCCCCAAAAAGGGCTGTATATAGTTACTATGAACAGAGTTTCTTCTGCTAAATTAAAACTGGACGGACAATTTCTTGTCCTTTCAGGAACCACATCAAAAAATCAGGAAAGCAAGTATACATTTTACACAATTAACCAAAACAGACAGCTGCAAAAAATCAACAGAACAGATAAGTTAACAGGGACAGCACCTTATTATATCATCGGAAATATCAATATAGATAAATAGTCCTAATCTATTACAGCGTCCTTTAACACTAACAGATTCATAGGATTACTGGACAAATATTTTACTCTTTGTCCGGTAAACCGGATCAGCTCGTCGTAAAATAACGGTACAACAGGTGCCTCCTCCAGCATGATTTGCTCTAATTGGTGATAGATATTTAATGCTTCTTCATCAGTTTTGGCAGATAACGCTTTCTGATATAAACGATCGTATTGATCATTTCTAAAGTATGTATAGTTAGGTGGCGCACTGTTTTTACCATAAAATATGGCTAAAAAATTCTCAGCATCAGGATAATCCCCAATCCAGGATGCACGGAAGAAATCCACTTCGTTTTTTGCCATAGCTTCTCTCAAAAATGATCCGGGAGATAATTGTACAATGACTTTTATACCGACTTCTTCCAATGATTTCGCAATAAATTCTGTCAGATCCTGGTACATAGGATTAGAGCTTAATGTAACAGGTTTCAGCCCGGCACCATCAGGATAACCTGCTTCAGCCAAAAGCTTTTTTGCCAGTTCCGGCTGATAGTCATATCCCTTTACATCAGCATTAAATCCCTTCACTCCCTGCGGAATAATGCCATGATATGCAGGTATCCCAATACCATTTCTCAGGTAAATGATCATTTTCTCCCTGTCTATAGCATAATTGATAGCTTGTCTGACTTTTCTGTTCTTCAAAGCTTCATTCTGTACTTTTCCCATGGAGAAGCCCAGATATTCAGTATTCATATAGGACATTCTGAGCATGGTTACTTTATCAGACAGATGTACCTTCAGTTGACCTTTAGAGTCTACCGCCTTATCTCTGAATGATTTATCGATTCCGGAAACTATATCTAAATTTCCCTGGATAAACTGCAGAAACTCCACAGCTCTATCGTTCAGGAAACTGATCCTGACTCCATCCAGATAAGGCAGCCTATCGCCATTTTTATCTTTTTCGAAATAATTGTCATTTCTCTTAAAAACCAGAGCGACCTGCTCCTGCCACTTCACAAGCTGAAAAGGTCCTGTGCCTATCGCTATTTTTCTGAAATCCTTACCATAATGCTCTACAATTTCTTTTGGTACTACAGAACAATATTGTAAGGTCAGTAAACTTGCCATCGGTCTGAAAGGCAGCTTCAGATTTATTACAAAAGTCGTATCATTAATTGCTTCAAACGGCAGCATATCTCTGACCTTCCCATTAAAAAGCCAGCCACCGGGAGAAGCTACTTTTTCATCAATAATCCTTTGGAAACTATAGACAAAATCATCCGCTACTACCCTTCTTCCCTTTCCATTCTCAAATAGCTCATGGTCATGAAAATACACATCATTCCTCAAAACAAAAGTGTATTTCAATCCATCTTCTGAAACGATATACGATTTTGCTATCGAAGGTATAACATTCAGTGAATCATCCAATTGCAGCAATCCATTATACAATTGGTTACACATCCACATCGTAGCCTGATCTTTTGAAAAAGCAGGATCCAAAGAAGTAACTCCAACTGAGACATTGAACCGGAATATTTTTCTGTCGTCTTTATTTTCAGAACTTTTACATCCTGCAAAACTGAGACAAACGAAGAATATGGCGGCAATGCGATTCATACGAACCAATTACATGGCTACTAAAAGATCTATTTGCTGATCTATCAGATTCAAAGTTTCTTCAGCTATAAATTCACCATCAGCATTAAATTGCTTACTGATAGAAGAAATAGGAATTTTACTATGTAAGACATTTATTTTCAGATAGTTAAATACATTTGTAATATCATCCATACCTCTCAGGTTACCTGCTCTTCCATCAGATACCCCTACTAAAGCAGCTGTTTTGTGATGGAAGCTGTTTCTGATATCGCTGGCATCTATCATCAGTTTTAGCACTCCCGGAAAACTACCATTGTACTCAGGGATAATAAAGATATATTTCGTTGCAGGATAAAGTACTTCCTTTTCTAATTGTGCGAAATCCGGCGATTTAATGTCGTACATATTTATATTAAAAATATCATCCGGAAGATCCATCAAATCCAGAAGCTTAAACTCTACACCTTTTTTTTCCAGTCTGCTTTTATATACATCTGTCACTTTACGGGTCCAGCTATTGGGACGGTTAGTGCCTGATACGAGTGTTATCATATTTAAATTAAAGTTGTGGCAAAGATACATGTTCATAAGTTTTTTTCAACTTATTATCCACAGTCATTTGTGGGCAAATATCCCATGCATTTGAAAGATGTCAGTTGGAATACCACTATCTTTGAAAAAGCTAAAAAGTCTGAGCTATGAAATTTACATTTTACGGTCATGCATGCTTTGCAGTAGAAATTAAAGGAAAGAAAATACTCTTTGATCCGTTCATTACACCCAATGAGCTGACACATAATATTGTTTCACTGGATGACATTTCCTGTGATTATATCTTCATCTCTCATGGCCATGCAGATCATATTGCAGATGCAGTGACATTGGCTCAGAAAACAGGAGCTACGTGTGTGGCAGCTTTTGAAGTAACTGACTGGTTGCAAAAACAGGGTATAGAAAAAATTCATCCTATGAATACCGGTGGTAAGTGGAATTTTGACTTCGGAACCGTAAAATGCGTAGTAGCCCAACACTCTTCCGGTTTGCCGGATGGAAGCTATGGAGGAAATCCAATGGGTTTTGTTTTCATAACTGAGGAAGGTGAATTTTATTACAGCGGTGATACAGCACTCACATTGGATATGCAATTGATTCCAAGATGGGCAAAGCTAGATTTTGCGGTCTTACCTATCGGGGATAACTTCACAATGGATGCAGAAGATGCAGTTGCAGCAGCTGAATTTGTTCAGACAAAAAAAGTGGTGGGTGTTCATTATGACACTTTTGGCTTTATAAAAATTGATCACGACCAGGCACGAAGACATTTCTCTGAAAAGGGCATCCAATTACATCTGCCTGCAATCGGAGAAACTATTGAAATTTAATAAGGACAAGTAGAAATGGGAAAAATAATCAGTATTGCTAATCAAAAAGGCGGTGTAGGAAAAACAACTTCTGCAATTAATCTTGCTGCAAGCTTAGCCATTTTGGAATATAAAACCTTGCTGGTAGATGCCGATCCGCAGGCAAACAGCACCAGTGGTTGCGGATTTGACCCCAAAGCCATCAAAGTCAGTTTGTATGAATGTCTGATTGACGAAAAAACAGCTAAGGATGTTGTTTTGGAAACAGAAACTCCTAACTTATTTCTGATCCCATCACACCTGGATCTCGTCGGAGCAGAAATTGAGCTAATTAATCACCCGAACAGAGAGCGCATCATGAAAACAATGTTTGAACCGCTCAAAAATGATTTTGACTTTATCATTATCGACTGTTCACCTTCTTTGGGATTGATCACTGTAAATGCTTTGACAGCATCTGATTCTGTACTGATTCCTGTACAATGTGAGTTTTTTGCATTGGAAGGTTTAGGGAAATTACTGAATACCATTAAAATTGTTCAATCAAGATTAAATCCTGATTTGGAAATAGAAGGTATTTTGTTGACGATGTATGATTCCAGATTAAATCTATCCAATCAGGTGGTACAGGAAGTAAAAAGAAGATTCGGTGACAGTGTGTTTAAAACTATTGTACACAGGAATACCCGATTAGGTGAAGCTCAAAGCATGCGTATGCCTGTCATTATGTACGATGCAGACAGCAAAGGTGCTTTCAATTATTTAAATCTTGCAAGAGAAATATTACAATCAAACGATTTGATCCCTTCTGTAGGAGATTCAACAGCGGAACTCAACTAATATGGCGAAGAAAAAATTTGTGGGTAGTGGTATCAGAGCTTTGTTATCTGATATGAGTGAAGAAAATGAAATCATTAAGATCAATGAATATGATGCGGATTCGATCATCAATACCGTGTCAAAAATTCCTTTGGAAGATATAGAGGTCAACCCTTTTCAACCCCGTGTAGATTTTAATGAGGAAGCACTGAAAGATCTTTCGAATTCGATCAGAATTCATGGTGTAATTCAGCCAATTACGGTCAGAAAAATTGCACCGAAAAAATATCAGCTGATAGCGGGAGAAAGAAGACTAAGGGCTTCCAAAATGGCCAGACAACCGGATATTCCTGCGTATGTAAGAGAAGTCAATGACCAGGAATCTTTAGAGATTGCTCTGATAGAAAACATTCAGAGAGAAGATCTGAATGCGATGGAGATTTCTATCAATTACAAAAGATTAATCGACGAATGCGAGCTGACGCATGAAACGCTGGGTGAAAGATTAGGAAAAGACCGTTCTACAGTAACGAACTACTTAAGATTACTAAAACTCCCACCTGAAATCCAACATGCATTAAAAGCACGTTCTATTTCTATGGGACATGCAAGAGCATTGATTGCAATCACTGATATTGAAAAACAAATTATTGCTTTCAAAGAAATAGAATCCAAAGGGCTTTCTGTAAGAAAAACAGAAGAGCTGGTAAGAATTTTGAATGATAAAAACAACAAGCCTGTTGCTAAAGTCGCAGAAGTAAAGCAGCTTTCTCCTGCATATGTACAAGTACAAAACAGGCTGACAGATGCTTTGGAAACAAAAGTAAGAATCAAAAAAGGCAACGAAGATAAAGGGGAAATCATTATTCCTTTTTACTCTGCTGCTGATCTGGAAAGATTGATTGAGCTTCTGGAAAAAGAATCTTAACTGAATATTGAATAACAGAAGTGCGATAGTAGAAATGCTATCGCATTTTTATTTTGGGACAGAGCAATCAAAAAAGGCAGCCATTTCTGACTGCCTTTATCTATCTTATTTTAATCTCTGTTATGGATTAAATCCTTTGATATTATAAATACCTTGCTGCAAACCTAATTTCTTCTCAGAACGCTCTACCCAGGGACTCCATCTGGAACTCTTACGCAAGCTATTCAATGAATGAAATCCATTTCTTGCAATTTCAACACGATCATGACCACTTCTCAAATCATGATTGGATAAAGGAAGCTTTACTACATAACCAAACAGGAATTCTGTAAATTTATTGGTTCCGATAAAAATATCACCAAACAATGCCAGACCGCCTTTAGAGGCATCATGCATCCAGATATTGATTTTGGCAAGCTCTCCCATGATATCTGTACTCCAAAGCGGGTCTAATGTATATAATTGCTCATGTGCACCGAACAATATGGCAGCCTCCGTTTGCAGATCCTGATACAAAGTCACATTGCCTGCTGACAATGCATCCTGTGCCTGTTTCTGAACCGCATATCCATCACGGGCTTCCTGAGTCAGCCATGGCTCATTGATAAACGTTTCAGGTCCATATCTGTGGTTCAATAAGCCTAGAGCACCGATATCTGTAAATACGCTGATTTGACCGCCCATCAAAATCCGGTTGGATTCATAAAGTACTGACGGAATATTCAATCCGCTCAGCCCGTCTATCACCAAATCAATTTTTGACTGCATCAGTACCTGACGCAAAACGTAAGAAAGAACGATCCCGCTTCTCACTTCATTGGCAGCAAACAGTCCTAATTTTGTCCACATAAACTCACTCATGTATCTTTCCAAAGAGTGGTAACTCATTAATACATAAGAGTTTTTAGCTAAAATAACTTTACCTTCATTGCCATCATAAAAGTCGCTGGCGATAGAAGCTACTTCATCCACACGATTAAACATGTTGGAACGAATCCTGTTGTACTTAGCCTCCCAATCCGGCTCCTGATCTACACCTTCATAATAAAAATCCATGTCCTGCGCCATAGTATGCAACTGGTTCAGTAAATCTCTCTCACGGGCAGAAACCGGTGTGGTATCAGCTGCGTATCTGGCAAGCTCACTTAAAATGAACGTTTCCTGTTCTGCAGTTAAATTAGTTTTGACAGTTTCTTTTTGAAGAGCTAAAGGTTCTTTTTTACATGCTCCTGCAATCAGAACCAAAAGGAATGCCCATAAGTACAGGCGATAGTTTTTAAACATTTGGAAGATCGTTTAGTTAACAAATCTAACAAATTCATATATCATGTTAAAATTTTAAGAAAGATTATTTAATTCATCCGTATCAATTCCTAAACATAATCTTGACAAACCATCATTTAAACTCCATTTTTCTCTATATTGAGAAAAACAAAAGTGCATGGAATATCCATTTTACAGCAAAAAGCATCTTAGATTTTTACTCAATCAGGTTCATCAGGTAGATCAATTAACTCAATATCCATTATACCAACATCACGACAAAGAAACATTCGAACTCTTTTTAGATGCTACAGAAGATGTAGCTAAAGAATATCTCTTTCCGATTTTCACTGAAATGGACAGAGATGAACCTCAGCTTGCAGATGGCAGAATCCGGGTTCATCCCAACATGAGGGAAATCATGAAAATCATGGGTGAGGGTGGATGGATTTCATGTGCTGCACCTATTGAATACGGAGGCAATCTTTTACCGGTGACAGTCATGTATGCCGCCAGCTTTGTGATGGGATGCGCTAATTATTCCGTTACAGCTTTCCCTTTTCTAAGTATGGGAGCAGCCGGTTTAATTTTATCTTTTGGCACAGAAGAACAAAAACAAAAGTATGTGCCATCCATCTTTGACGGGAAATGGCAGGGAACCATGGCTTTGACCGAGCCGGAAGCAGGAAGCTCATTGACAGATGTAGTATCTACAGCTAAGCCTATTGGTGACGGAAAATATAAAATGAGTGGGCAAAAGATTTTTATTTCCTGCGGAGATCACGATGCAGTGGACAATGTCATCCATCTGATGCTGGCACGTATAGAAGGTGCTCCTGCAGGAATCAAAGGTATTTCACTGTTTATTGTACCAAGAGAACGGGTGGATGAAAACGGTAATCTGACGAGTAATGATGTACTGACCGCCGGATTGTATCATAAAATGGGATACAAAGGAGCACCCATTGCACATTTATCTTTCGGAGAAAATGACAACTGTATCGGAGAACTGGTAGGTGAAGCCAATAAAGGTCTCAGCTATATGTTCCAGATGATGAATGAAGCCAGAATCTCTGTTGGATTACATGCTACTTCTATCTCTACAGCAGCCTATTATGCCAGCTTACAGTACTCAAGAGAAAGACACCAGGGAAGGCCTGTCACAGCCAAAGATCCTGCTTTGCCACCGGTTCCGATTGTTCGGCATGCTGACGTGAGAAGGCTTCTTTTAGCTCAGAAATCATTTGTAGAAGGCGCACTTTCACTGGAGCTGCAATGCTCTATGTATGAAGATCTTATCCGGGTTCATGAAGGCGAAGAAAAAGAAAAATATAAGTTACTATTGGATACATTAACACCGATAGCTAAATCTTATCCGTCTGAAACAGGTTGTATATCCACCAGCTGGGCATTGCAATGTCTGGGAGGCTATGGATTTACGAAAGATTTTCCTTTAGAGCAATATTATCGTGAAGTAAGAATACATCCTATCCATGAAGGAACTACGGCTATACATGGTATGGACTTACTTGGCAGAAAAATTATGGCAAAAAACGGACAAGCTGTCATGTACCTTGCTCAGGAAATCATGAAGGAAATAGCTACCGCAAAAAAAGATACTGAAACAGCATATTATGCCGAACAATTAGGAAAGTCTCTGGGAGTAGTACAAAACACAACCATGCACCTTTTCGGAGTTGCTCAAAAAGAAGGACGCGTTGAATTTTTATCTGATGCGACCCTTTATCTGGAAATGTTGGGAATCATAGCCATGAGCTGGCAGTGGTTAAAAATTGCAAATGTCGCAAAAAAAGAAATTACTGAAAACGGAGCTGATACTTTCATGCAGTCAAAGATCACCTGTCTCAAATACTTTTATGAATATGAGCTGATTAAAGTAGGATACTTAAGTAAAAGATTATGTAATCTTACCCGAATTACAACTACATTGAATGAAGACGAATTAGATTAATTTGAATATTGGCACTCAGATTGAATAAATCCACATAAGAATTTTAAACTTGAAACGTTTATTCACTCAAATGAGCAGGATTATCTTTTTCGTCATTACTATGGTTGTTGTTGTAAATACATATGCAAGCAGCAATAGTTCTTACCTTTCTTTTTTCTCACCGGCTGCTGTTCAGATATCTAATACAGCTAAAGATTATCCGAAATTATCAGAAGAGGAAAAGGAAGCAATTCTATGGACCAATCTGGCACGAACCGAACCACAGAACTTTGCCAAAATGCTGATAGTGTATATACAAAGAGGCAATGAATTTCAGCTGAGTAATCCTTATGTCCAATCATTGTTAATCGACCTCAAAAAATCGGTTTCGTTGCCTCCGTTGTATACGGCCGGCCTTCTCAATAAAAATGCAAGCTCACATGCTGAATTCAGCCAGCAGACCAAAAGAATGGGACACGATAATTTTGAAAGCAGAGCAAAGATTGCATTCAAAAACGATTATAGCAGCTATAGCGAAAACTGCGTATACGGTATTACTGATGCCCTGCATGCAGTGATCAATTTACTCGTAGATGAAAATGTAGAAGATTTAGGTCATAGAAAAATCATTCTCAGCAACGGCTATAATCAAATAGGTGTGTCAGTCATGCCCTTTTATAATGCCAACAGAAAGGTGCTGGTTCAGCAATTCGGGAAATCATCTAAAATTGAAGAATATACTCCGGTGGAAACAATCACCCCACCAATTGCATATACACCCAAACCTGAAGCTCCGGCTTTGCCTTCTACAGTAAAGAGAATGTATGTTAACGGCAAATATGTGCTGGTAGACACCTCAAAATATTACACACCAAAAGAATATCAGCAATATTTACAACAGGCACAAAAGCTAAAATCAGCCAGGTAATTATAAATGAAATATCTTTCCGTACTTACTTTTCTGATATTGTTTTCATTTTATTCTTATTCAAATGAAACAAAAGATTATTTTAAATTTTTCCCGGCTAATATCCTTGAAACAGCATCAGATACAAGTGGTCTGCAGAAATTTTCACCAATGGAGAAAGAGGTATTGATGTGGACAAATCTTGCAAGAATGGCTCCAAAAGAATTTGCTGAAATGTTAACAGCTTACACCAAAAGCTCTTCTTTATACACCAGCAACAATACTTATGTTATTTCCCTGAAAAAAGACCTGTTGAAAGCCGTCCCTATAAAAAATCCTTTACAGGTTCATAAGACACTGAACGAGCTCGCATTATCTCATGCTGAATTCGGAAAACGCACGGGAAAATATGGACATCAGAATATCGAACAAAGAGTGTCCATTGTAAAAAATAAAATGAAATATCTATCCTATGCTGAAAATTGTTCCTATCATTATGAAAATGCTCTGGATGCATTTATGAGCCTGTTAATAGATAATGGCATCAAAGATTTAGGGCATCGCAAAACCATATTAAACCCCAGGTTCACTCATATAGGAATTTCGATACTGCCATATACCAAACCCGGAGAATATATCCTGATTCAGTCGTTCAGCTCAAAATAATATCATTCATCACTTAAAAACGTAAAGAGAAATGTTAAAATCAGAGAAAATAAAACAAAACCAGTAAATATGCTGTAAATTAGAAGCAATTATACTGTAGCCATGCAAAATACCACCACATACAAAAAATTCATTCCTGACAAAAACACACCCAAGCCATACGTCATTCCAGAAAGTAATTTCTATACTACGTTTGATGCCGGAGAAAAATCATATTCATGGAATTCTGACATGGACAAAGTCAGGATACTACGTGAAGGTATCCCCTACCAATCCATAGAAATAGTCGGTCAAAGAATGCACTACCCTATCAAAGATGTACTAGATATACTGGATTTACCACAGACCACCTACAACAAAAAGCTTCGCGAGCATGCACTGCTCAATAGCCGTGACAGTGAGCTGATTCTTACCATATCAGAATTGATAGACTATGGCTTGTATGTTTTCCATCATGAGTCAGAAAAATTCCACAGATGGCTCAAAAAATCCAATATATCACTCGGCGGAATTACTCCTGATAGCTTACTGGATTCAATGACCGGGATTCAGGAAGTCAAAAATGCACTTCACCGCATTGAATACGGAAATTTTGCTTAATGAGAGTATTCCGGATTGAAAGAAAGAAATATCTTTCAACGACCATGCTCGGCATAGGTGCTTCCATGAGTAATGGATTCAGATGGAATAGTAAACATACTCATCTCGTCTATACAGCTGCCAGCAGATCTCTGGCGATGCTGGAAGTAAGTGTACACCTGGACTGGAGTGAAGATCTGCCTACAGACAGATATTTTGTGGAGATAGATATTCCTGATGATATAGAAATAGCGGAAATTTCACCGGAAGATTTACCATTTGACTGGGATGCTAAACCGCCTTCTGTTACAACACAATATATCGGAGATGATTTTGTTTATCAGGAATTTGCGGCAGTATTAAAAGTACCCAGCGCCATTATTTCCCAGGAATTTAATTTTCTTATCAATCCATCACATCCTGATGCAAAAAAAGTTACGATTGTTTCTTCAGAAAAGATGGCTTTTGATAAAAGATGGAAAATCTAAGGTCAGCTCATCATCTTCAGCAATTCTTCCAATAATTTACGGTCATTACTCAATTTGGGTACTTTTGTCTGTGCTCCGATTTTATTTTTAGATTTCAGCCAATTATAAAACAGATTTTCAGGTGCAAAATGTACGATTGGGCTACGTAGTGCTAGATCCTTTTGTCGTTTTGCTTCATAATCTGAATTAACAGCCCTTAAAGCATTGTCCAGAGTTTCTATGAACATTTTCTGATTCTCTGGTTTGCGCTCAAACTCAATTATCCATTCATGTGTACCTTTTCCTGATTCATCAAAATATTTTGGCCCGGCAGTGTAGTATTTCACAATTGAATTTGTAGCTTCTGAAGCTATCTGAATGGCCATATCTGCATTTTCAGCCATCAGCTCTTCGCCAAATGCATTGATGAAAAATTTTGTTCTTCCGGTTACTCTGATGCGGTATGGCCTTGTCGATGTAAACTGGACTGTATCTCCTATCTGATATCTCCACAGGCCTGAATTGGTCGTAATCACAATGGCATACGGTTTTCCTGTTTCTACCTCATCCAGTGAATAAACCTCAGGATTCTTCGCATAAACCTGTTCAAGCGGTATAAACTCATAAAATATCCCGTGATTGGTAGCCAGTAACATATCATCTACTCCCAGCCTGTCCTGAAATGCAAAAAAACCTTCGGAAGCATTATATACCTGTAAATATTCCATATTTCTCAAGGGTACTAATTGCTCAAACATAGCGCGATGAGGCTCAAAGTTGACTCCGCCATGAATATACAGCTCCATTTCCGGCCATATCTGCCCTATATGGTCCTTCCCTGTTTCTGCTAATATTTGCTGTAACAAAACTATATTCCAGGTGGGAACTCCGGCTATCCCTGTAACATTCTCCAGAATACTTTTTTGAGCAACGATGGAAAGCTTTTCTTCAAAATCTTCTTTCAGACTGATTTCTTTCGGAGGGGTTCTCAAAAAATCAGCTAATGTGGGCTGATTATATACCATGACAGCTGAAATGTCTCCGATTCTTACAGATGAGTTGATTTCTGACTGCTTTTGACTACCACTTACGACCAGTGTTTTCCCGTTAAAAACATTTGTCTTCGGTTTGTTATGACAAAACTGAGACATCACATCAAAAGCTCCTTTATAGTGAGCTGTATCCAACGTAGACTTTGATACAGGTATAAATTTACTTTTATCAGCTGTTGTCCCGCTGGATTTGGCAAACCAATTGATTTTTTCCGGCCAGAAAACATTTTGCTCTCCATGTAATGTCCGTTCAAAAAATGGCTTCAGGTCATCATACTCCATTACAGGAATGGCATTTTTAAACTCCTGGTAACTATTAACAAACTGAAAACCATAATACTTACCAATATCAGTATGAGCAGCCGCTTTAATTAAAGATAATATCAGCGAATTCTGATGTTCCAATGCATTGGATGCAAAATCCCGAACCCGGCTCACACGCCATTTCATGAATTCTCTAATCGCAATTCCTTTCAGATTGACCATTGGCATCAATTTACGCAAGAATTGAATACTTGTCTATTCGCGATAAAAAAATCTACAATTTCAGGGATTAACCGCCCATTATATTTGGGGAGATCAATAACAAAAGGACATTTTTCCAAATGAATTACAAAGCCAAGAGCAATTCAATTTCCTAAAAATCACTTGTATTCATATGTACCAAACGGGCTGTGAATTGTCACCTGCTTTTGTTCTGTAGCTTCCACTCTACCGACTATCTGAGCATCTATATCAAAAGATTTTGCAATATCTATCAACTCCTGAGCGATGGTTTCCGGTACATAGGCTTCTAAACGATGTCCCATATTAAATACCTGATACATCTCTTTCCAGTCAGTACCGGATTCTTCCTGTATCATTTTGAATAAAGGTGGTACCGGCAATAAATTATCTTTCACAATATGCAATCCATGCACATAGTGTAAAATTTTTGTCTGGGCTCCCCCTGAACAATGTATCAATCCATGCAATTGATCTTTCAATCCCAGTTCCAGCCACTTTTTGACCAATGGTGCATATGTACGGGTTGGAGAAAGCACTAATTTCCCTGCATCCAAAGGAGAACCTTCTACAGCATCTGTCAATAGCTTTGTACCACAGTACACCAAATCCGACGGTGTAGACGGATCAAAACATTCGGGATATTTCTCTGCATACACTTTTGAAAAAACATCATGGCGTGCGGAAGTCAATCCATTGCTCCCCATTCCGCCATTATACTGAGATTCATAAGTTGTCTGTCCATAAGAAGCAAAACCGACTATAACATCTCCGGGACGGATTTCATCATTAGTAATCACATCTTTGCGACGCATACGAGCTGTCATGACTGCGTCCACCATTATCGTACGCATAGCATCTCCGACATCAGCTGTCTCGCCACCCATCAGGTGAACTTCTACTCCGTGATCTCTCAAAGTGTCAGCTACTTCCTGAGAGCCTTCAATCAAAGCCTTAATCACCTCACCGGGAATGAGATGCTTATTCCTGTTGATAATAGAGCTCATCAGAAAATTAGTAGTAGCTCCTACGCAGATCAAATCGTCTGTATTCATGACGATCGCATCTTGCGCAATGCCTTTCCAGACGCTGATATCACCGGTCTCCTTCCAATACATATACGCCAGTACTGATTTAGTACCAGCACCATCTGCATGAATAATATTGCACCATTCAGCATCCTGTCCTAAAAAATCAGGGTATAACTTACAAAATGCATTCGGAAACAGTCCCTGATCTACTTTTTTGATAGCAGCATGGACTTCGTCTTTAGTGGCAGAGACACCTCTTTGATCGTAACGTTTAGAATCAGAGCTCATGGGCTGTAAAGGTAAGAAAGTGTACGGAATCAACTGTAGAAATTATCCGGGCAGCCGTGCACTTTTCTTAGTTTTTGAAGATTTTTTCAAAAACAGAAAGCTCAATTTATCAGAATAATTGGCTGGTTAGAAATGTTCAGATTTTTAATCAGACTCCAAACTGTCTCAGATGATGATCTAAATGTTTGAATAACAGAACTCCCCATTCATCCTGAGTCAATTTCCCGAAAATAGGATGAGCACCGAAAGTTGTCGTGTCTTTAAAAGATGTAATTCTTTGAAATGTATTCAGGAACTCATTATTTGCTGCGCGAAAATCAATAGAAGCATTTATTTTGTATTCCTGTGCTGTAGGTAGATTCTTCTGAAAAGGAATTCCATAAATAATCAGCTTTCTGACAGGAGCCAATGACACGACAGACTCCAGCCAATGTTTTGAAACCGGCAACTCTCCCATTGCATTTTTATAGGCAATGTCCATGTGCCTAAGCATTTGTCCCACATCCATTGTTCCCCACTTGCGAGGGCTTGAACTATTCAGAAGCTTTAATCTTTCCAGTAAATCGTTCTGATCCGAAATATTCCAAAGCGAGCCAGCCATTATTGTATTTTAATGATTTTAAATGTTGTTCTACGATTTTTCTGGTGCTGGTCTTCCGTGCAGGATTCACAGGCACATTTTTCTATCAGCATAGATTCACCATAACCTTTAGCTGTCAGCCTTTGACTGTCTATACCTTTAGAAATCAAATATTTCACTACGCTTTCAGCGCGTTTCTGAGAAAGATTTAAGTTGTAATCGTCATTTCCTCTGCAATCCGTATGAGATGCCAGCTCGATGGATATTTTAGGATTTTGCGTCAGGATCTGCGTCAAAGAGTCCAATGTAGGTTTTGCATCTTCTCTGATATCCCATTTATCGTAGTCGTAATAAATATTATCCAGAACAATTTCTACGTCTCTGTAGATCCTGGACAATATTACTTTTTGTCTGAAATAGATGGTGTCACCAGGAGATGATTTCACATTCAAAGTATTGAAATTCAGATTCACAGAAAGATAACCTTCTTTGTTGACTACTAACTGATATGCGAATCCACTGTCTAACTGTGAAGTAAAAAAGCCTTCGTGGTCCGCAGAAATATTTTGACCGCTCAATGTTACCTGAGGATAAGGAACCGGCTTCTGACCTAAAATCTTACTGTTTGGATTCAAAGTATCTGCATAAATATTTTCAACAGCAGTACCTTCAAAAATCAGCATAGCAGGCGGCAAAGCTTTAGGTACGGATTTTTTCAATTCTACCAGATATAGATCATCACTTCCTGAACCCGCTCTGTTACTGGACATGATTCCGGTAAAAGCGATCGTAGTATCTTTAGGTGTTTCTGAAAATAAATCCAATGCAAAGTCATCTCTTCCAGTATTCAATCCATAAGGTAATCTTTCGGGATTGGTAAACAACCGACCCACTTTTGTAGCTTTGAAAATATCCAATCCGCCAAAACTGTTTACATTATTAGATGAAAAATACAAAGAGTTTCCATCAGCAGTCACAAACGGAAACATCTCATCGTCAGCAGTATTGACACGGGAACCTAAATTAAGCGGTTCTCCGTAAGTACCGTCTTTCTGAATATTTAAAAGATATAAATCCTTTCCTCCATAACCAAATGGAGCATCAGAAGCGAAATACAATATTTTTCCATCCGGAGAAATATGCGCCTGACCATTATTAGTGGTATCGCCAAACATGGAGATACGCTCCGGTTCAGTCCAGGTATCATTATCTTTCTTTACTCTGTATATAGCACAATAATCAGTCACACCCACTTCATCAGAACCACACTGAGTAAAATAAATTGTATTGCCGTCCGCAGTCATTGTCAACGATGCTACATGATATTTTTCATCAAAAGTGTTATACTTTTCAGTTTTCTCACCTTTTTTATTGGTTTTCCATAGTGTAGCATATCCTTCATTGTTCCAGTCAGCCTTCAGACCATCTCCTGTGGTTCTTGTAGAGGAAAAAATAATATCATCACCTATAATATTCGCATCAAAATCTGCATTCTCAGAATTGGCAGACAATGGAGTAATTTTCACTAATGATTTATCATTTTCACCTTCTTTCAATACATGCTGACATGTCTGAATTAAAGGTTCGACAAATTTCCTGTCCTGACGATTAATTTTCAAATACTGCTCCAGTAACTCTTTAGCTTCAGCATACTTTTCATTTCTCATCAAAGATTTTGCGTACACAAGCGAGGCCTCTTGCTCTACGGAATTATCTTTATATATTTTATACCAAGGTTCAGCTTCGGTGAATTTATTCTGTAAATCGTATGCCTTTGCAATCATTTTAGCAATTTCAGATTTAGATTTCTGATCTTTTGCTTTTTCAAATTCAGCTTGCAACATGGGTATGGAGGTCGCATATCTTTTGAGCTGAAATGCTTCCGTCCCGGATTTTATCTTAGTGCTGGTAGTGCATCCCGCAAGCAATATTGCAGAAAATGCACCGATGAGTATCTGTTTGTACAGCTTCATGTAATAAATGTAATGGATAAGTTGTTTATAAGCAAAACTCACATTGCAATGATTTGTTGTGCAGTTCATAAAAAATCTAAATATGCTCAAAAAACAAACTTTAATCTGCATCAATCCGTAACTTAACTGCATGATATCCAGACTCGGAAAAACTCCTCAGGGAGCCGTATTAGAAAGAATTCAAAAATCACCACATTATATTAATGGTGCTTTCAGAAACAGGGAAAAGCCGACGCCTGACCTGAAAATGAAAAATCCTTCCAAAATTATTTATGAGTATTTCACCACTAAGAAAGATGTTTTACCTCACCAGGTAATTCCCACAGCATATACACCACTTGATACATCGGGTACAGATATACCTGCATTTCTATGGCTGGGGCACTCTTCTTATTTTATTTTCTGGAAAAACTATAAAATATTAGTCGATCCGATTTTCAGTACCAATGCATCTCCTGTTTACGGAACGAATGTAGCATTTGAGGGAACAACCATCTATTCTGTAGAAGATGTTCCTCATATTGACTTATTGGTTTTAACGCACGATCATTTTGACCATCTGGATTTTTTCAGCATCAAAAACATCCATACCCGGGTCAAAAAAGTTGTCTGCGCACTGGGTATGGAGTCCCATTTAATTTACTGGGGAATACCCGCTGAAAAAATTCAATCTTTAGACTGGGATGAATCATATTCTGTTGATGAGGATATCCGTATTACCTCACTGACAACCAGACATAATTCAGGACGAACATTGACCAGAAATCAAACTCTTTGGAGTGCTTACAGTCTGCAGCTGGGCATTTACAAGCTTTTTCTTTGCGGTGACGGCGGATATGGGAATCACTTTCTATTGAACGGAGAAAAATATGGACCTTTTGATTTCGGAACCATAGAAAACGGTCAATATAATACTTCCTGGCCTAAAAATCATATGTTTCCGGAACAAGCAGTAAAAGCTTCAGTAGAGCTTGGCATCGAAACAGTTGTACCTATCCACTGGGGGAGATTTGCCTTGTCTTTGCACAAATGGAATGAATCCATTCTTCGTTTTACGCATACTGCCGAAGAAATGAATGTAAATTTCTGTATTCCCAAAATCGGTCAGCTTTATTCTATTGATCAACCTGCTTTGAAAGATATCTGGTGGGATTTTGAGTAAAAGATGAACCAGACCAGCAAAAGTTGAAAATCCTTCAAAAAATAGCTTTAGGACTTATATTGACACTACTTCTCATCTTGTCAGGTACATTTTTGTGGTTAAAATACGGATGGAAATATTATTTCAGACAAGAACAGCTGATATCATATATATCTGAAATAAAAGCAACGCCTCCTCTGCCTGAATATTTTAAAGAGGTTTATTTCAAAGTCTATCCCGAACAACAAAACGGAACGCTGACTGAAGAAATAATGAGAATAATATTTTTCCCGTTAACAGCAAGACACAACACCTGTCTTTGTGATGACATCTATGATTTGGATTGGAGTACCGCCAGCAGTTTAACGAAAGAGAATAAGTACAACAGACTATTAAATATCTATTTTGGTTATGCGCTGGAAAAGCATCTCACTCACGAAGAATGTTTCAAGTATTTCATCACTGTTCAATACCATCAATTGAAAAACATACATCAGGGATTCAGTTTTGAAGGTAAAGTACCTGAAGATTTCAACGAACAGGACATGGTAGATTTTATTATTGCCATGCATTCCCCTTATCATTATTCTTCAAGAAGGAACCCAACTTTTTATCAAAAAATGAAAAACCGTATTGAAGAACAATCAAGCAGATAGAAAATACTCATCTTATCCATTGCTTAATTTTTTGATAGGTTTTATCACAAGATCTCTTTCAAAAACTGCAACAAATGCCCCCATGCTCTGACCGCCATTGCTTCATTATAATCAGGTGAATCAGGATCAGTCCAGGTATGTCCGCAACCGCCATAATAGATCATTTGCCAGTCTGCACTTGCAGCTTTTAGTTCTTCCCGCATAGCAGCTGCATCACTTTCGGGAACTGATTTATCTGCAGCACCCTGTAAGACCAGAACGCGTGTGCCAATAGGACCATTAGGTCTGTCGCCTTTACTCAATCCTCCATGTATGCTGACAATACCTTTGACCGGAATCTGTGCTCTTGCTACCTCTATTGCTCCTGTACCTCCAAAACAATATCCTATGACTGCGATATTATCCGGATCGGCTCCCTGCAGCTCCAGCATTTTCAAAGCAAGCTTAATCCGATTGACATATTCCTGATAGTTGGTTTTGTAGTATGTGGCAATTTTTGAAGCAGCCTGATTATCTGCCGGGTAATTTCCTTCTCCATAGATGTCTGCTATAAATGCGATATAACCTTGTTCCTCCAAGTCCATAGCTGCCTGGCGAGCTTCCTTGTCAATCCCTTTCCAGGCGGGTATAATCAGCACTCCTTTTTTAGATCCTGCGGGTTTAGCAACTTCACCCTTAAACAATTGATCTCCATCTCTGTAAACGACCTCTTTTAATTGCGCATTTGACATGTTGAACATCAACAAGCAAAGTATTAAAAATGCAATCTTTTTCATATTTCAGTGAATTTATAACATCTACCAAATCATGTTGTAATAAGTTTCAATTTTGAGGGTATAATTATCAAAATTAAATCCTGTTAACTTTGCGGTATGGATACCACGCTCATTATCGACCAGACTAAAAGATGGATAAAAGAAATTGTCATAGGTTTAAATTTCTGCCCTTTTGCCAATCAGGAATATAAAAATAATACTATCCGGTATCAGGTATCTGATACAAAAGATATGAGTGTAGCCATGATGCAGCTTTTTGAAGAGTGTACGTTTCTTGACAACAATAATGAAATCTCGACTACTCTGATCATATTTTCTGAAGGATTCCAGGATTTCGATGAATATCTTTTTCTTGTAAATCTCTGTGAAAAATTACTTCGCAAACAGAAATATGAAGGAATTTATCAGATTGCTACATTTCATCCTGATTATGTTTTTGAAGGTGAAGATCCTGAAGATCCGGCCAATTATACCAACAGATCTATCTATCCTATGCTGCACATCCTTAGAGAGGAACAGCTGGAAAATGCTATTGACAGATTTCCTGACACGGAAAGCATTCCCGAAAAAAATATTGAGGTTGCCAGAAATTCAGGTATTGAAAAAATGAAGGCTTTGAGAGCAGCTTGTCTGTAAAAACAAAAAAATACTATGCATACATTCTATTTATTACATTATTAAGTAAATTGTAATAAGAAAAGTAAAAAGCAGTGATAACAGATCAGCAGAAAACAATTCTGATTAGAAAAAATATCATTCAGGCTTGTAAAGCATTCAGAGAAAAACATCCGTTTCTCAGGCATCAGGATCTGATTGGAGCTGGTATTTTTACGATTTCGGTTTCAGCTATCACTGTTGCCAGCATTTATTATTTACAAGGTTATCTTTCGGCCTGGATACTGATTCCCTGGAATGCCTTCTGGATGGGTATTCTGCATGAAATGGAACACGATCTGATACACTATATGTATTTTAAGAAAAACCATCTCATTGCAAATGTGATGTTGGGCATAGGCTGGATTGCAAGACCGCTGACGATTAATCCATGGTTCAGAAGAGATTTACATTTTCATCATCACAAATATTCCGGTACTATCCATGATGTGGAGGAAAGAGGTGTTACAAATGGAGACAAATGGAGTTTAAAACGGCTGATCAGCACGCCAGATCTATTGCTCGGTGGTATTATGAGAAGTGTACAAATCAGAAAAGATATCATAGCAGCAGTACGGTCGGGAGCTATCAGCAGAGAACAGGCTTTGCGTTTCAAGCATATCAAAGTATATGGCATGCTGCCTTTTTCATTGTTTTTATATTTTATCTGGTATGGATTCCTGATCTATTTCATTTTTAACGGCTTAAATCATGTGGGAGTACTCTCCTATTCTCCACCTGCCTGGATAAACAATAGTATGGAATGGATACACCCGCTGGTTGTTATCCTCATCGCTCCAAATATCTTACGGCAATTTTGCCTGCATTTTATTACTTCCAATCTGCATTATTACGGAGATGTGGAAAGTGGCAATATTATGCAGCAAACTCAGATCCTGAATATATGGTGGACATTTCCGATGCAGATCTTTTGCTTTTTCTTCGGGTATACACATGCCATCCATCATTTTCATGTCAATGAGACTTTTTATGTAAGGCATTTCACTCGTCACG
The DNA here is from genome assembly GCA_037189845.1 of bacterium. Classification (GTDB taxonomy): domain Bacteria; phylum Bacteroidota; class Bacteroidia; order Chitinophagales; family JADIYW01; genus JAMLHH01. The sequence continues at coordinate 190,076 of JBBCIS010000008.1, read as the reverse complement.
CAGCCTGGAAAATCATGAAAGAACATGGTGTAAGATTTAATGATATGGGTACTTTTGAACGATCCAACAGGTATCAGATTCCGGAAAACGGTGCAATGGGATAATGCACTTTGCCGGGATTCGGATTTTTTACATTCTGACAGATATTCAATTCATAGAAATTTGCCTGTTAACAATGCTCTCAAAATTATTAACGAGGCATTCATACAAAAACAAACAAAATCTATAGTTTTAATAGAGTATATTCTATACATTTACATCATTGCAAAATGAGATAATCGTTCATTTGTGTAACTTAAGTAACCAAGCGGATAAAAGTCAGGCTTCATCTTTGTATCCGAAAAAAATAAAATTATGCTGGAATTCATTCAACAACCCTGGCCATGGTACGTAGCAGGTCCTTTAATAGGACTTACTGTACCTGCTCTACTCATTTTGGGAAATAAATCATTCGGAATCAGCTCCAATCTCAGACATATATGTGCAGCATGTATACCGGCAAATATTCCTTTCTTTCAGTATAACTGGAAAAAGGAAGCCTGGAATCTGTTCTTTGTTTTCGGAATATTCCTGGGAGGTGTAATTGCTGCGCTTTTCCTGGGAAGCAATGAACCTATTTCTGTTAATCCGAATCTACAGGCTGAACTTGCAGGATACGGCATTACTCATTTTGAGAGCCTGGTTCCGGCAGACATCATCAACTGGAGTTCCTTATTGACTCTGAGAGGATTTATACTGATAGTCGCAGGAGGATTTCTAGTAGGATTTGGCACCAGATATGCCGGAGGCTGTACAAGCGGACATGCCATCATGGGCCTGTCTACCCTCCAATGGCCTTCACTAGTAGCCACTATCAGCTTTATGGCAGCAGGGATTCTCTTTGCTAATTTTATTTTACCAATTATTTTATCTCTATAAATTCCGAAAAATGTCAAATCAGAATAATCTGACAGAAAAAGAAATAAGAGCACAGGACTCCATCTGTATCAACGAAAGTCAGATAGAGCATAAATGGTATTCAAACATCAGGTATACGATCGTAGGAATTCTCTTTGGAATTGTATTTGTCAAAGCAGAAATCATCAGTTGGTTTCGGATGCAGGAGATGTTTCGTTTCCAATCCTTTCACATGTTTGGAGTGATAGGAAGTGCAGTAGTTGTAGGATTGATCTCGGTTCTGATCATCAAAAAGTTCAATATCAAAACTACAGATGGAGAAAAGATCACGTTCAATAAAAAAACCTTCAACAAAGGTCAGATTTACGGGGGTATTCTTTTTGGTATAGGATGGGCCATTACAGGAGCATGTCCGGGTCCGCTGTTTGCTCAAATAGGTACAGGTGCTACAGTAGTAGTGATTACTCTTTTGAGTGCGATTGCCGGTACGTGGTTTTATGGATATATAAGAGAAAAGCTACCACACTAAAGAAATTCCGGCTATTCTGAGAGATAAAAGATTTTTTTCGCGAAGTGGAACCAAATCGGTATTATTCGATATTTTTACTGCCATAAAGAACAGAGTTTAATGGCATCAGGAATATTTGCAGTTTTGGACGACATAGCTGCATTAATGGACGACGTAGCAGTAGCAAGCAAAGTAGCCACACAAAAAACAGCAGGAATTTTAGGAGATGATCTCGCAGTAAATGCAGAAAAGGCTACCGGCTTTTTATCTTCCAGAGAGCTACCGGTATTATGGGCTATTACAAAGGGTTCTTTTATCAATAAGCTGATTATTGTTCCGATTGCCCTCATATTGAATATTTTCTTCCCGATAGCCATCAAATTCATTCTGATTCTCGGAGGTTTTTATCTTGCTTATGAAGGGGTAGAAAAGATACTTCACTGGATCCTTCATCCTGATTCTAAAAGTGGTCAGGATGTTATAGAACAAAGCAGCGAAGAAGCAGAAAAGACAAAAGTAAAATCAGCTATCTCTACAGATTTTATTCTGTCAATAGAAATTGTCATCATTGCTTTGGGTACTGTTCTGGATAAAAGCCTGACGATCCAGATTATTACGGTTTCAGTAGTAGCTATCGTTGCAACTGTGGGAGTTTATGGGATAGTTGCATTGATTGTAAGAATGGATGATGCCGGATTTCAGCTGATCAAACGTTCAGGAGAGAAAGGAATAATAGCACTGATCGGTAACATTCTGGTCAAATCATTGCCAATCGTCATCAAGTTTTTAGGTGTAGTGGGTACAATCGCTTTGATTTTGGTTTCCGGAGGTATTTTTGCACATAATATTGATGCATTGCACCACCTCTACCCGACCATTCCTTCTACCCTAAAAGAAATTGCATTCGGACTGATAGCGGGTACTGCTGTAGTAGCGATATTAACAGGCGGTAAAAAAGTGCTGAGTATATTTAAGTAGAAACTTACTTACCGGGCACTGATGAGATATTGAGCATAACTTTTACAATCTCACGCAAACACTTTTGCTGTCCAAAACCTTTTTCAATTCAGGAATTGGCACTTCACCAAAGTGAAAAATACTGGCCGCCAGGGCAGCATCTGCTTTAGCGATATTGAATACATCTACAAAGTGACCGATATTACCTGCGCCACCTGATGCTATCACTGGAATAGACAGATGCTGAGAAAGATGCCCTGTAATATCCAATGCAAATCCACCTTTCGTACCGTCGTTATCCATAGAAGTCAGCAATATTTCGCCGGCTCCGCGCTGCTGAATTTCTTCTGACCACGGAATCGTATAAAGCGGAGTTTCCTCTCTCCCACCTTTGACATATACTTTCCAGCCAGAAGCATGTTTCTTGGTATCTATAGCCACTACCACAAACTGACTTCCAAAATTATCCGCCAGCTCATTGATCAGCTCCGGTCTTTTAACCGCAGATGAATTGATAGACACCTTATCCGCTCCCGCACTCAAGAGCAAATCCGCATCTTCTATACTGCTGATACCACCGCCTACAGTGAAAGGAATATTGATCGTTGCAGCTATTCTTCTCACCAGCTCTGCCAATGTTTTTCTTTTCTCTACTGTCGCCGTAATATCCAGGAACACCAGCTCATCGGCCCCCTGCTCTACATACGCAGCCGCCAGATCCACCGGATCACCTGCATCTCTCAAATCCACAAAATTGACACCTTTGACAGTTCTTCCGTCTTTGATATCCAGACAAGGTATTATTCTCTTCGTCAACATACTGACAATTCTTCTTTTTTAATTATTTCATTTTCTGAGGTGCCCCTGCGGGTCGGGCTTTCACTCCGGCTTTCCGCCACGGCGGACGATCCTCCGTTCTATCCCTCACCCATTTTGACCACAGACCATAGCATTTTGGCAATTGTTGCGTTAGCAAATTCGTACATCAAAATTGCATTCTTGCCAATTCAAGTAGCTTCGACTTCGCTCAGCCACCGCTGCGTTAGCATTTACACATTGCCAAAATTTCCCTATTGGTTATTGTTCATTTTCCAACTCCACCAGCTCCTGCAATGTCACCCTGCCTTCATAGATAGCTTTACCTACGATAGCAGAAGCACAACCAGCTGATTTCAAGTCTTTCAGATCCTGCAGATTGCTCACACCACCGCTCGCTACCAGCTGCAGATCCGGGAACTCAGCCAGTATCTCCTGATACAAATCCACTGCCGCTCCCTGCAGCATACCATCTTTACTGACATCAGTACACATTACATTTCTGATACCACATAGATGATAACCTCTGATAAAATCAAAGATACCTACCTCTGAAGTCGACTCCCATCCGTGAATAGCAATATTTCTATCAATCACATCAGCACCCAGAATCATTTTATCCGCACCAAAATCTACAATCCACTGCTTGAATGTATCCGGCCTTTTGACAGCAATACTACCTATCGTGACTTTATGAGCTCCCATGTCAAAAGCTCTTTTTACCTGTTCACCGTTAGAAAGACCTCCGCTGAAATCTATTTTGAGATTCGTATTTTTTGCAATTGTTTCCAAAATATCCCAGTTGACTACTTCACGTTTTCTTGCACCGTCCAGATCCACCAGATGTAAATGTGTCAGTCCCGCCGCTTCAAATTCTTTAGCTACTTCTAAAGGATTCGTATTATAAACTTTCGTTGTATCATAATCGCCTTTGGTCAGTCTCACACACTGCCCGTTGATCAGATCTATTGCAGGAATAATAATCATTGTGTCATTTTCTAGGAACTGCCGAAGATACAAATTTTTGCCTGAGTCCACGGACGGCAAACAACAGACAACAGTTTTTATCCAAAAATTCCTCATTTACCTATTTGCTTGTATGTCTATTGCTTATTTCCCGCAGATCTCGCTGATGACCGCTGAAATTCAGGCTTAGGGGTATATTTGTCAATTTTGCACATTTGCTTATTGCATTATTCGCCCTTTAATCGTCCATCTCTAATTTCACACATAAATAATAAACTTATCAGCATATAAGGTCTAATTTTGCAGGCGATGAATGTCGAGCTCCAACATATCTTCACCGGACATGCAGATGCTGTGTACAGCTTATGTGCAGGACATGAACCCCACTTCTTTTACAGTGGTAGTGCAGATAATTTTGTGGGTTGCTGGAACAATGAAACCGGAACATTTGAAAAGCCTCTGATCAAAAGCACGGGAAGCATCTATTCTCTTTTACATGATGTAGAGAATCAGCTTTTATATGTAGGTCAAAGACGCGGCATTGTTCTCATCGTTGACCTGACCAGACAGAAATCCCCAAAATCCGTACAGGCACATGAGGGAGATATTTTCTCCATTGTACAGGATACTGATGGAAAGATATATACAGCAGGAGGCGACGGTCACCTGAAAATATGGAGTGCTATAGATTTTCATCTGTTACATGATTTCAAGCTGAGTACAACTAATGTCAGATGCATACATCTCTCCTCGCAAAATCAGGAAATCTTTGCAGGCATGTCTGATCATACCATTAGAGTTTTTGACATGCAGACGTTAGAACAAAAACAAGTACTGACCGGGCATCAGAATTCTGTTTTCACTATAGAGTCACTGGATGCGAACAGAATGATTACAGCAGGCAGAGATGCAATTTTCATCATTTGGCAGAAAAAGAACAATCTCTGGGAGCAATCCGGCACTGTTCAGGCGCACTTATATACTGTCAACCATCTGAGTCTGTCTCCGAATGGACAATTTCTTGCCAGTGCCAGCCGGGATAAAACTTTTAAGATCTGGGATGCACAGACAATGAAATTATTGAAAGTCATTGATCAAAAATTCCCCGACACGCATACCCACTCTGTCAACAGAGTTTTATGGATGGACAATCACCAGATCATCAGTACAGGTGACGACAAAAAGATCATCAGCTGGAAGATCAGTGAATAAGTTATCCTCCATAATCTTTTGGTTTTCAGATAGGACTGAAAACAATTAGCAAGACAAGTTTATTTCTATTATTATCAATTATCCAGTACATTTGAATCATCATCAATGTCGCAAGCACTTATCAATAAAACTTTCCTGATCGTATTGTTGGGAATTTTAGCAGCTCTCGGACCATTTTCTATAGATATGTATCTGCCCGGATTTCAGCAGATAGCTAAAGACTTTGGCACTAATGAGAAGCAGGTAGCATTTACACTGACATCCTATTTTATAGGAATCGCTATCGGACAACTCATTTATGGACCGATAGTAGATAAGTACGGCAGGAAAAAACCACTATTGTTTGGTCTCCTGATATATGCGATTGCGGCATTGGGTTGTGCATTGTCACCTGATATCCAAACAATGACAGGGATGCGTCTGCTACAGGCTTTGGGCGGTTGCGTAGGTATGGTCGCTTCCAATGCGATCATCAGTGATGTGTTTGAAAGAGATCAAAGGGCCAAAGCTTTTTCCTCACTGATGCTGGTCATGGGAGTCGCACCTCTGATCGCACCCAGCATAGGCAGCTTTTTCGTAGAGACTATCGGCTGGAGATATATCTTTTTCTTTCTGACATTTTTTTCTTCTCTGGTCATGCTCATGATTTTTTTCTTCCTGCCGGAGACCAGCATTTACATGCATTCCAATAAGCTCAGTGTACAAAAGATTGCAGGTGATTATTTTGAAATTTCTAAAAACAGGACTTTTCTGACCTATACGCTGGCTGGCAGTGTATCCATGTCTGTTTTGTATGCATATATCAGCTCGGCTTCATTTATATTTCTGACGTTGTACGGATTAGACAAATCGACTTTTTCCATTGTATTTGCAGTAAATGCGGCCGGATTTATCGGAGGAAGCTATCTGAATGGCGTCATTACAAAGTATGTACATTATGTCAAAATTGCCAACGTGGTTTCTGTCTTGTTGTGTATCGTCACTTTTATAGCGATGCTGATGATACATTTCAACGAACATATTCAATACAAATGGATGGTTGTGGCTTCTTTTTCTATCTTATTCTTAACCGGGTTTATCAATCCCAATACGACAGCTGCTTCATTGGTGCCGTTTACAGGTAATGTTGGTGCAGCATCGGCATTGGGAGGATTTTCGAGAATGGGATTAGGTGCAGCAGTAGCCGCAGCTATCGGGATTTTTCAGGGTGAAACAGCTCTTACTTTATTTGCTACAACATTCGCACTGGCAGTTTTGACAATGATCCTACTGAGAATAGCTCCTAAACTGAACAAATAGTGTATGACGAACTAATTAGGTTCCTATCAGTTATTTCGCGACTGCAATTCTTTTTGAATATCTCTGATTTTCTTATAGTTGATAATTACAATCGGAGAAAGTGCAAGCGGTACTGCTATTAACGAATCATATCCTTTTGTCACTGATGAATAAATAGTTTTAATCAGTAAAATAACTAGTACAACAGCCAGAAGTCCTGTAATTACAATTAACGTCTTTTTGTTTTTAAGCAGCTCTTCCGTACTTGTTTCATTCAACTTTTTCTCCATTACTCTTTCTTTATTGTTCACTAAAAAATATCCGCTCAAAATCTACAAAAATATCTTCTTCCTTTTTACAAAAATCAATAAAGTATTTTGTTTGCCACATTTTGGTTTTCTGTGCTTGCTTATTTTCAGGAATACACCAATTGGGATAAACTCTACATCCTCTTTTCCCTTCTTTACTATCATTCGTCAGGATCTGCTTTTCGCTTAAAACTGCTTTGGGGAAAAGAAAAAATCCAAAATTCTGATCTTGTTCTGCAGCAATGATATAGAAATCAAAGTCATCGTCTACATGAAAAGGTATCGTATCCCCTTCTGAATTTCTTTTCCATAAAGTGACAAATAGTCCTGTTTTCTTAGGTGTTATTTTCGCCTTTCTGAACTTTACTCTCCGGTTATTGATTTGAAAATTAAATCCAGAATATTCCTCACACTCATGATCTTCAGTAAGATCTGAAATTTTCAGCTCATATACTTTTAGTAACGAGTTTTCTATTCTGACGATTTCGTCTATCACTGTTTTTTATTTGAGAGCTACGTAAACACTATTTTTTCAGATAATAGTCATACACGGCTTTTGCAATATCAGCAATGATTTCTTCTCCTTTGCTGAACGCTTCCGTTGTATTATGTACAAACACGGCAATGTATATTTTTTGTTTGTCCGGCAGCTCTATGATTCCGAAATTATTGATGGCACCTGTCAACCCTGCATCATTGGTAAAAGAAGTCCCTGTACGGTGTGCGACTATCACTTCCTGAGGGAGCTTGCCTCTTAAACGCTGCAGACCGGTATTGCTATTTACCATAGCATTGTACAGCCATTGGGTGTGTTCCTGATTCAACATTTTTTCACTATCAAATTGCTGTAACAAACGGATAGATTCTTTTGGTGTAATTTTATTGACCAATTGTGCATCCCAGTTCTGATGCATATCTTCCTCATTGTTTTTAATAATAAATTGATCGCTGTCAATAAATTGAGCCACTTGTCCAGTTCCACCGATTAGTCTCAATAAAATATCTGTAAGATTATTATCACTGTAAGAGGTCACCCACGTCAACGCTTCTTCTATAGTTATAGCAATATTGCCTTCGGGAAACTTCTTTTGGAAAGGACTCCAGGTATTTTCCAGCAACTCCTCTTTTTTAATGAATATCTTTTGATTCATGGATAGCTCCCCTTTCTCCACTTTATTTAAAACAGTCAATGCAACAGGAAACTTGAATGTGCTCAGCATCGGGAAAAAGCTGTCGCCATCAAAATCAATAGAGCTGCTATCCGGCCCCAAAACAGCTATACCGATTGTTGCCTTTTTACCAGCTATGATTGAACTGATTTGTTGTTTCAACGAGTTGATGCCATGATTTGATACAGTTTTGACAAGCTCGCTATTAAGTACTATTTTTCTGACTTCCTGCTCAAAATGATAGGCAATGTCAAAGTTTTCGTTTGCCTGATTTTCCAGAACGACCACACTGGTATTGGTTTCAGGATAATATAAATTCACTGCAGTAAAACCTTCGTCGGAGTGAAATCCGGTATGGCCTATTTCATAAAAGCCGTTTTTTTCATTGATGCGCAATCCATAGCCATATCCGACAGGTTCTTTGCTAAACAAAGGATGAACAGCTGTTGTACTATAATTGACCATCAAATCGTAAGTAGCAGGTTGTAATAGCTTTCCATTGTGCAGACATTCATTCCACAATGCCAGATCGCCTGCTGTCACCATTAAATGACTTCCGGGGAAAAGAGTCGGCTGAAAGCTAATGCTCTTATTCAGGACAGCATCTCCGTTTTCCTTAATAGTATGCCCTTTCGAAAGCATAGATCTGTTCTTTTTTGTTGGATATGCGCTTTGTGTCATTCCACATTTTGAAAATAATTCAGTGACCAGCTGCCGATAGCTTTTACCGGATTGTGCTTCCAGTACCTTTGCTGCAATAGAAAATCCGATATTGGAATAGCTGAATGTTGTTCCCGGAATAAATTTGAGCGGCTGATCTATACTTTCACTATGTAACCCTGAAGTATTATTCAGCAAATGATGAACTGTCACTGTATCCGCCCATGAGTATTTCAGATCAGGCAAATACTTTCTGATAGGTGTATGCAAATCAATTGTCCCTTTCTCTACTTCCAGCAGAATGAGTGTCGCAGTAATTTGCTTGGCTAAAGACATAGTAGAAAATCTGTCCGAAATATCGAGTGGTTTTTTCTTGTTAAAATCTGAATATCCATAGGCTTTGGAATAAAGCGTCTTGCCATTTTGTGATACAACTACTACTCCGTTAAAAGATCTTGGCTGCGTTGTTTGCAGAATACTGTCAATCTGAGCAGAGTAGCTTTTTTTTTGTGCCTGAACGGGATCAATGAAAAGCGTGATGATTGTTAGAATTCCTGTAATTATTAAATTTTGTTTCATTTTAATATTTCTTATTGTGTGTTTTTCTAACTTGAAATTTTTATTGTCTGCTATTCCCTTCAGGTCAGAAAGCCGGGGTTTGTCTGATAGCGAAAATGATTTTATATCCGTCAGGATCCGCAATCTGTAATCCAGACTTTTGCCAGTATGGATTTTTGGGCGTTTCTATCGGGATAATATTGGCTGTAATGCGTTTCCTGATAGCTGCGCTCTATTTCCGTCTTTACATAAACATCTTCATCAAATTTACTCACCGGATTTTCATCGGAAACTGTAAATTCCAGGTGCCAGCTTTGATCCCGAAATCCTAAGAAGATGCCATCATAGTTGTCGTGATCCTGAAATCCTCCTAATTTTTCAAGACCAACAATTACTGTATAAAATTCCTCTATTCTTTTTAAATCGGCTGTATGCCGGGCATATCTGAATGTCATCTGATCGTTTTTATTGAATGGTATATTCCTGACGAAGAAATCCGGACAGAAATACTAAATGAAGATTCGGAAAAATAAGCAATTTCTACTCTTTCAAATCATAGTTTTGTCTCGCCCACATTTTGGCCGGCTTTATCCATTCATCTGATGCAGGATACAAAAAGCCGTGCTTTAATCCCGTGTTGACTTCGATTTCTTTGAAATGTCCGACGGGAAGCTGTGAAAGCTCTTTTCTTTTAATAGCTGATACTCCGAACGTATCGGACCTTTCATAAACAGTTAAGATATTTCCACAAAAATTTATCTCAGGAAATGTATTCAAATCAGACTCCTGGTAGCAACCTATGAGTACAAAATTCAGATCGGGATTTCCGGCATAAGAAGAGACAAATTGTGCAATATAACCGCCTTTGGATGTTCCCACTACAGTAATATGTTGAGGGTTTGCTCCTTTTGCAATCAGACTATCAATTTGTAATACCACTTTTTGAGCATACGCTTTTCCGTTGGTCTTTGGGTTTCTTTTTTCACTGATTACGATAAACCCATCTTTTTTAAAAGACTCAACGATCTCATTATATTCTGCCTTAGTGTTGTACTTAGGATCCAATGTTCCTGACACATTATCTTCCAGAAACTTATTGTGCAGAAAGAAGACGTAATTATTTTCCTGTTGCTTTTTCTCTTCTTTTAAATTTGAATGACAGCTCAACAGGCAAGCTGCGCTTATCAGCAGCAACAGAACATTGTTTATTTTCATGGATGATCAAACTATTTGTATTTGCTTAAAATATTAAAAACTGTATGGTTATGTTATAGTATAAAAACGCTGAAAATCTTTTGGTGTACAAAAGCCGAAGATACGTTTATATCGTTTCTTTCACGTTCTCAAAATCAGGTTTGTGCAGCTTCTGTAAATAGATTTACGCTGTTTTACCTGTTTTCTTTTCTATGTTGTCTAAATATGCCTGAAATGGCATCGCTAAATATTTTTTGATAATAGATTAAAAATTACAAATGGCTTTATTTCAGCCGCTCAAGCTTACCTTTTCTTTTTACAATATTCTTATAATCCCACTGAATCTCAATGGATTTTTGCAGCCACCGCTTTAAGTCGCTGATATTGATTTCGTCTACTGAATTGTAAAAAATGGAAGCATCCTTAAATTTTCCACCTTTGACATTCAGCACATTCTCTTCAAAATCTGCTCCGCTCCAAAACATCAGTCTGATGCCGGATTTCTGCTTACTATAGCCTGCTATCGGATTGTCATCAAGAAACCATACAGGATGCGCATGCCATATTTTATTGACTGCGCCGGGCAGATTACGGGTAATTTCTGTTGCCAGCAATTCGCATATAGCTTTGTCATCACCATCTCTTGATTGATTGTAAGCAATTATATCATTGGCAATAGCTCTGACCATCGTTATTGTTTTAAAAAGATATTTGTCTGTAATATTGTGGTTATTGTGCTTCGGAGTAATTTTTAAAATTATCCAGAATAGCCTGCCAGCCAGCTTTTTGCATTTCCACAGGATTTACTTCCTCCGGATCAAAAGTGATAATTAATTCGGTCTGCCCTTTATTTTCATTGAACAAGACAGATACGCTGCGTCCGTCTGACATGGTATAGCTAAAACTTTTGCCGGCAATGACTTCATCGTATACCGCCTCAAAATCAAATCCGTAGCTTCCATCTTTTGCTTCCATTCTTGCAGAATATTTTCCACCTACCCGCATATCATTGGTAGCTGACGGGCAATGCCAGGATGGATGTGCGAAATTCCATTGTGTAATATGTGCCGGTTCGGTATAGTGCTTCCAGACTTGTTGAACATCTCCATTTACAGTAGTGCTGATGGTAATTTTGTTACTTGCTTTTTGCTTTGACAGCAATTCTTCCAGCTGATTCAGACCTTGTGTAAAACCTTCTTTGAAGCCCATCTGTATAATTTTTTTCAGTGTATCCCAGGAACCTACTGATATCGTAATGTTTACCGTTGTATGCCCGGCTGTTTCGCTGAAAACATTTTCCCAGTGCATACGGTCAAAATCGGTGTTGATTTTTCCTGTTTCATCACAGAAAGCATCTAAACCAGTATAGCTCTTTTGTTCATCAATTTTCTCATAATCAAACCGGGACCAGTGCGTTTCATTCTCAGGACTTATCATTGAATAAAGCCATGTGCCGCCCTCCCGAAAATCCATTGACTTGGTCTGATTTCTGTACGGAGCCGGAGCCCACCATTGGTCAAGCAGCTCAGCAGTCGTCCATGCTTTCCAGACCATTCCGAGATTAGCATCAAATTCACGCTTAACGTGGATCGTATTATTTTCTTTATTGACAGAAAAATCGAATAAGAGATTTGTATTCATTTTATTGTTTTTTCAGAGTTACTAATAATTTATCCAGCTGGCTGAATTTTGTCTCCCATATCTTCCGGAATTGTTCCAGCCATTGATCAATTTCTTTCATTTTTTCAATTTCCAGCGTATAATATATCTCACGCCCTTGCTGTTCGGGCCTAATCAGCTCACATTCCTGCAAAATCCTGAGGTGCTTGGAAACAGCCTGTCTGGAAGTGTCAAAATGCTCGGCAATAGCGTTAGGCGTCATTGCCTGAATAGCTATGAGTGTAATGATAGCCCGTCTGGTAGGATCGGCAATTGCCTGAAAGATATCTCTTCTCATTTTACTCGCTTATGAAACCAATTGGTATCAAATATAAACGCAACCTTTCGGTTTCGCAATTATTTAACTGAATTTATTTCACAAAAATTAAAATGAGCTGTATAATTTATTGCTCTTCAATGACAGATGTTCCCCCGGAATGATTCCCGCTTGTCCATTGCCATGTTTCATGCAGTCGTATTTTTCCGCCTTCTCTTACTTTCATTCTTCTATAAACCTATTATACTACTCTGTAACTTTCAGGTGATCGTACAATCTATTAGATTAACTTTATCTGATAAATGTAAATAAATATTTATCAATCTATTTTAGGAAAGAAAATAGTTGTGGCATTTACTGATAAGAAATTATTTCTTTCAAATGATGCTCTAAATGTCCGACATAATCTGCGATCAGAAAATCCAGACTGAGAAGAGTCTCTCCTACTTTAACTTGTCTTACTAAATTCTCATCGGGTATTCGTTTTATAATTTCAATTAATTGTCTGTTATAAAGTACCCAGAAATCAATCAGCTGACGAGGGTCAATCTGTTGGTAATAGCTGAACTCATTCCATTTATTCTGGTCATACCTGATCTCGGGATTATGTTCAAATTGCCCGCGAATAAATCTCTGATGATTGTTTGCAGCACTATCAATCAGATGCCCGAGCATTTGCTTTTTGCTCCATTTATCACGCGAAGGCTTGTATGCAAATTCTTCTTCACTGATTGTTTTCAGTAATTCCGGTGCTGTTTCCAGAATAGCTTCCAGGCGAAGGATGGATTGTGATATCATTATAGTCAAATATGACACTAAAATTTTAATCCTGAAAGTGTCTTGCGTATGCGCAGTCGGGATAGAAGCGGGTAGCCCGCAACGGAATGCAATGCAGTGAGGACTATGAGCTGAAAGCCCGTCAACTGCCATCATACATACCTATTTCTCCAAAACACAAAGGCCTCACATTTACATGGAGGCCTTGATGATATTTCTGATCAGGAATTACCCTTTTCTTAATTCTTTGATTCTCGCAGCTTTACCTTTCAAGTCGCGTAGGTAGTAGATACGAGCTCTGCGTACTTTACCTTTTTTGTGCAACTCAATCTCCGCAATGTTTGGAGAGTAAACCGGGAAAATTCTTTCAACGCCTACACCATTAGAGATTTTTCTAACTGTGAAAGTTTGTGTAAGACCGCTTCCTTTGCGTTGGATAACATCACCACGGAAAATCTGAATACGTTCTTTCGCGCCTTCAATGATTTTGTAGTGTACGCTGATATTGTCTCCTGCTTTGAATTCAGGGAAATTTCTTTGTGGTATAAGGTCTTTTTCGAGAGTTTTAATGATATCCATTTCTCTTTCTTTAAATCGGTGTGCAAAGTTAGTACAAATTTACTACAATCCAAATAGTTTATCTGTACTTTAGTTTTGTTTATCTTTTATTAATTCCGGTCGTCTCTGAAGCGTTCTTTCTATAGCTTTTTCATGCCTCCAGGCTTCTATCTTTGCCGCATGTCCGCTCAACAGCACTTCCGGAACTTTCCAGCCATTGTAATCGGCTGGCCGGGTATACACGGGCGGTGACAAAAGATCGTCCTGAAATGAATCTGACAAAGCTGAGGTCTCATCGTTCAAAACTCCGGGGATCAGTCTGCCAATACTGTCCACCAACACTGCGGCCGGCAACTCGCCTCCCGAAAGCACATAATTTCCTATAGAAATCTCTTTAGTAATGACGTGTTCTCTCAATCTTTCGTCTATGCCTTTATAATGTCCACAGACTAAAATCAGATTTTCTTTCAGTGAAAGCTGATTGGCAATACTCTGATTCAATAGCTCGCCGTCGGGTGTAAGAAAGATAATTTCGTCGTATTTTCTTTCAGAGCTGAGATGTTCGATACACCTTAAAACAGGCTCGATCATCATTACCATTCCTGCCCCGCCTCCAAACTGATAATCATCTATCTGCTTATGTTTCAGCGTGGAATAATCTCTGACATTGTGCACATGCACTTCCAGTATTCCTTTGTCTGCTGCCCTCTTCATGATGGAGTGGCTGAACGGACTGCTCAAAAGCTCGGGAACTGCTGAAAGTATATCTATGCGCATATCAACTAGAAAACTTCAAAAAAACCTTCGGGCAAATCCATGAATAATTTTTTCGCTTCTTCGTCCACTTCTTCCACAAGATCTTCGTGAATGGGTATAAATACTTCTCTGTCCTGATATCTGACTTTGGCAAGGTCCTGATGCGGCATCTCGATGATCTCAATAATTTCGCCTACGTCTCCTGCTGTCTTATCTATGATATAGTATCCGACGAGAGATTCCCATTCTTCCAATTCCACACTGAGATCTTCTTCTCTGGCGAGGATCGGGCACTTCATCAGCGGAATGACCTGCTCTTTGCTGTCGATTTCTTCTACCAGTAACAATGCCGAGTCTTCTGCTATAGCTTCTACGCTTTTGACAAAGTAAGGCAATGTATCTTTGGATGTCTGTATAAAAACGGCATCCATCTGTAGTAAATCTTCCATGTACTCAGGAGTGACTCTGATTTTCATAATGCCTTTGACACCATGAGCTTTTTGAATACTACCTATTTGTACGAGATCATTCATGATAAAATGCAAGAAAATCTTAGAAGTGAACTTTCTTCAGAAAAGAAAGATTATTCTGCGCTATTTTCTTCAGCTTCAGCAGCAGCTTCCTCTGCCGGAGCCTCTTCTGCTACTTCTTTTGACTTCAATCTTGCTTCAGCTCTTTCTTTTCCGGCTTGTACAGATGCTTCGTAAGCAGCTAGTTTTTTAGCTTTTGCGCCATCCTGAGCAGCTACAACAATATTGTTTTTGTTAGCGATCCACTCACCAAATTTAGCTTCTGCCTCTTCTACTGAAAAAGATCCTTTAGCAACACCTCTTAACAAGTGTTTTTTGTAAAGCGCTCCTTTGAACTGAAGGATAGATTTTACTGTGTCAGTTGGCTCTGCACCATTCTGTAACCAGTAAACAGATCTGTCAACATCTAATTCGATAGTTGCAGGAACTGTAGTCGGGTTGTAAGAACCCAATGCTTCGATGAATTTACCATCTCTTCTTGCTCTGCTGTCTGCAGCAACAATTTTGTAAAAAGGTTTTCCTTTTTTACCGTGTCTTTGAAGACGAATTTTAACTGCCATTTTAAAAAATGTTTTAGTTTTTTAATGCCTGCTTTGCTATCAATAGTTTGGGCAGGGTTTGTAAACGGATGCAAAGGTACAATTTATTTTTTATTTACAGACTGTTTGTTTTATCCAAAGAATACTGATGATCTGAATTAGTGATCTTCATTAAAAAAGCAAGCTCCTGCCGGATGACAGGAGCTTATCTTTATATAAAAGTTGCATACATTATTTACCGCGGCGTTTACGCTCATTCTCGTCCAGGTAGATCTTACGGATACGAATTGATTTAGGTGTCAACTCTACGTATTCATCACCCTGGATATATTCCAATGCTTCCTCTAAAGAGAATTTAACCGGAGGAGCTAGTTTTACTTTATCATCAGAACCTGATGCACGAACGTTTGTCAGCTTTTTAGTTACTGTACAGTTTACAACAAGGTCATCCTGACGGGAGTTTTCTCCGATCACCATACCTGTGTAGATTTCATCACCCGGCTCAACGAAGAATTTACCTCTGTCCTGTAATTTATCCAATGAGTATGCGATAGCTTCGCCTTGTTCTTTAGAAATGATAGAACCATTCAAACGACCGGGAATCTCACCTTTGTGCGGCTGGTAACCAATGAAACGATGTGTTACTACTGCTTCTCCGGATGTAGCTGTGATCATTTCAGTACGCAATCCTATGATACCTCTGGAAGGAATTTCAAAGTCAAGGATAACGCGATTGCCTTTCAATACCATATTTTTCATATCGCCTTTACGACGGGCAACCATTTCTATAGCCGTACCGGATCTTTCTTCCGGAAGGTCAATTGTCAATTCCTCTATCGGCTCATGACGTTTTCCGTCTATATCTTTAAAGATCACCTGCGGCTGACCTACCTGAAGCTCGTATCCTTCACGACGCATGGTCTCGATCAATACAGATAAGTGTAATACTCCACGACCGAATACTTTAAAGCTATCTGCTGTAGCGCCTGCCTGTACACGAAGCGCAAGATTTTTCTCTAATTCTTTTTCCAATCTTTCTTTGATATGGCGGGAGGTAACAAATTTACCTTCACGACCAAAGAATGGAGAATCATTGATAGTAAACAACATGCTCATTGTAGGCTCATCTATCGAAATAGCAGTCATTGCCTCAGGATTTTCATAATCAGCGATAGTATCACCGATCTCAAATCCTTCAATTCCTGTCACTGCACAGATTTCACCCGGCTGAACTTCATCCACTTTTACTTTACCCATACCCTCAAAAACCAAAAGCTCTTTGATACGGGATTTGACAACCTTGCCGTCACGTTTTACCAAAGATACAGGCATACCTGCTTTTAATGTACCTCTGAATAAACGGCCGATAGCAATACGACCCACGAAAGATGAATAATCCAATGATGTGATCTGCAGCTGAAGTGAACCTTCCTGTATTTTCGGTGCCGGGATGTGCTCAATTACTGCATCTAACAAGTCATTGATATCTTCTTTAGGTTTTCTCCAGTCTGTGCTCATCCAGCCTGAACGTGCTGAACCATACAATGTCGGGAAATCCAGCTGATCTTCTGTAGCATCCAGCTGGAACATCAGATCAAACACTTTTTCGTGTACTTCATCCGGCGTACAGTTTTCTTTGTCCACCTTATTGACTACCACAATTGGCTTCAAACCCAGCTCCAATGCTTTTTGCAATACAAAACGCGTCTGAGGCATCGGACCTTCAAATGCATCTACCAATAGTAAAACACCATCAGCCATTTTCAATACACGCTCTACCTCGCCGCCAAAGTCAGCGTGACCAGGAGTATCTATCAGGTTGATTTTATAATCCTTGTATCTTACTGATGCGTTTTTTGATACGATAGTGATACCTCTCTCTCTTTCCAACTCATTATTGTCAAGAATTAAAGTACCGGTTTGTTCGTGATCAGCAAAAGTTTTACAAGCCCATAAAATTTTGTCAACGAGTGTAGTTTTGCCGTGGTCAACGTGTGCGATGATAGCAATATTTCGAATATTCTGCATATAGTGTTTTGCGATAAGGGTGCAAAGATACAATATCCTTACCTATATACTGAACATGCTAATTTTAAATGAATGTAATGATTTGACGTAATTTACAGGCAAAATGAGCCTGTAAATGTTTTTCTGCTATTAAATCCAGCTTAAGAAAATGCACCCATCAGATCTCCGGAGTAAAATGCATTCTTATATTATCGCCCATTTGCTCCATTTCCAGCACCAGAGTAGTATCATTTAAAGTTAAAACAGATAATGCCCTGGTTTCACCATCTTTACTATTCAGCAACACATCTTCTTTGACTATGCTCCAGCTGCCATTGTCTTCGTGCATCCCTGCTTTATAAGAATAGGTATTATCATTATTTATTTCCAGTGAATATGCTCCCGGGAAAATTTCTCTCTCTTCATCATTATTGAAAATCTCTACGCAAACCCAGCTGTTTATCAGCAAATCCTGATCAATTTCCACATCCGAACCTGAATTACAGGACACAAGCACTAAAACCCCAAAAAATAGTGTGTAAAATTTCCAGATAAACTTCCTCATCGACACAAAAATATAAAATCAACTGATATTAAAAGTATCCTAAATTGAATTGTTGCATATTCTTCCAAAAGACATATCCTTGCTATCCTGATAGCAGTTCTTTTATATTGTATATTGATCTATCAAAACTATTTTTACAACAGTTACATTTTTACCTCAGCCGCAACTCTTGAAAATAATTTCTTTATAATTTCAAATTAAAATATGCAGCAACATATTGTCCTTCTACGTGCAGTGAATGTTTCAGGTAAAAACCTGATCAAAATGGCTGATCTGAAAAAGCATTTGTCAGAATATGGCTATATGGATGTGCTTACTTATATCCAGAGCGGCAATATCATTCTATCCAGCAAGGAAAATCCAGGTGAAGTCAAAGAAAATATACAACGGCTGATCAATGAAAAATTCTCCTGTAATGTTGAAGCTATTGTTGTCAGCAGGGAAATTCTGGAAAGAATTTTAGATCAGAATCCTTTCCCTGTAGATTATCCCCCAAATAAGGTTTTTGTGACATTCTTTAATAAAAATATAACAACTGATCAGATTCTGACGTTAAAAGATTTTGAAGCCGGCGAAGAAAAGTTCAGTATTTACGAGTCAAATCTGTATTTCTACCTACCGGAAGGAGCTGCAAAAGCAAAATTATCGAACAATTTTTTTGAAAATAAACTTAAAGTAAAAGCAACCAGCAGAAATATCAGTACCGTACAGAATTTATTGAAAATGAGTTAACCCCGTATATATGATAAAAGTTTATTCCCCTAAAGACTGTAACAATTCACCCAAACGTAAAATTATCTACGATTCCCATTTAGCTTACGCCAAAAATGATCTCCAAACTTTTGAAACACTGGTGACAGAAGATTATGAAATGGAGATTGTTGGAGATACCACTATTTATGGCTGGAACAATGTAAAAGATTTTCTTTCAAATGTCGAACGGATCCCAAAATCCCTGATTATTCATCAGATCATATCCCACGGGAAATACGGCGCTGCTCATGGAACACTGGTTTTTGACAGCTACGAACTGGCATTCAGTCATTTTTATGAATTCGCCAGCACTTCTTCCCAAAAGATCAAAAAAGTTACCTCTTATATGGTAGAGCTAAAGAGGTAATGATACTCTTGCTTTAAATATAAAGAGGCAGTCAAGCTGACTACCTCCCATTTCATACACTGCTTCACTCATTTTCACACTGTAAATGCATTATTCTTAATCAATATACTTTAACGAGCGTTTCGGGTCAATGGTTAATAATGTTGCATAAATCAATTTTATAGTTTCAGCGACATCTGATTTAGACACCATTTCTACTGTAGTATGCATATATCTCATTGGTAAAGATATTAATGCGGAAGGTACTCCCCCATTACCATAGGCAAATGCATCTGTATCTGTACCTGTTACTCTGGAAGAAGCATCGCGCTGGAACGGTATGTTATTGTCCTGCGCTGCCTGAATAATCATTTTTCTTACATTGTTCTGTACTGCCGGAGCATAAGTAATTACAGGTCCTTTGTGGCATCTGGTATCTCCCGTTTCTTTAACATCTATCATTGGCGTAGAAGTATCATGGCAAACATCCGTAATAATCGCCATATCCGGCTTGATCCATTCTACTGCCATTTCTGCTCCTCTCAGTCCGACTTCTTCCTGTACAGCATTGACTACATACAAGCCGAAAGGAAGCTTATCCTTATTAGTATGCAGTAATCTCGCCACCTCAGCAATCATAAAGCCTCCTATACGGTTATCCAGCGCACGGCCACCGTAATATTTATCATTGAGTGTATAGAATTCATCTTTGTAGGTGATGACACAGCCCACATGAATACCCATCTTCTCAGCTTCTTCTCTGGTAGTAGCACCTACATCTATAGTGATGTTTGAAATTTTAGGCGTATGTTCTTTCTCTTTTCTCAGATGAATGGCCGGCCATCCGAAAACGCCGTCTACAAATCCATTATCCGTGTGTATGTTTACCCGCATAGACGGTGCAATCATGTGATCACTGCCGCCATTTCTGATGACATGCAATAAGCCGTTGTCGTTGATATAGCTGACATACCATGATATTTCATCGGCATGCGCTTCGATCACCACTTTGTATTCTGCTTCTGGATTAACTATAGCTGTAACTGTTCCATAGTTATCTACCTTGTATGTATCTATATATGGCTTGAGATAATCTATCCAAATACGTTGTCCGTTCTCCTCATACCCTGTGGGTGAAGCATTATTAAGATATGTTATTAAAAAAGCTTCGGCCCGCTCATCAATAGTGTATTTTATTTCCACCTTCATTAAATTTGAAGAATCTAAGTTAAAAGTATTCTCAAACTAATTTTAGCCATAAAGTACTTTTAATCATTTTTACATTCCAAAATTTCTCAGAAACAGATATGATTTTCCCCTGACCAAAAGTTATTTATATATCAAAAAGCCTGTTAGCTATCAAAATAAAACATATCAGATGAAAACACATACAACAAATTACTTCAATACACTTATAACAGTTGCAAAGGACTCAAAAGCAGAGCAAGCATCTGTTCCACCATTGAAAGATGACAAAAAATCCATTGCCCGATATCAATATGAATGGCTGAGCCAGCAGCCTCTCTCCCACACTTCTGACGAGCTGATTTTTGGTATCCACGCCCTCAGACAAGGCTGGTCAGAATCTGAATTACCGGAGCAAAAAATGATCTTTTTCTCAAAGGGACAACCTTGTTTACGGACATCTCCTCTTTCTAAATCTTATGGATGGGGCGTTTATTTTAATGAGGAAGGCAAAATCCAACTCATTGATATGGCTTCGGAATTATATGAATCACTGTTGCTCAATCCTGCCATTACAAAAATTCCAGCCATGAAGTCTTCGAGGTAGATTTTTCTTTTTTATCACCCGGTAACCAACTGAAACAGATAATACAAAGAGAAAATTAAAAGAATCAGGTACCTTATTTTACCTTGTGCAATGTTGAATCTGACACCACTATAAAACTTCCTGAAGCTTAGCTTCTAACTTTTTTCCGAAAACATTTTTAGCAATAATAACTCCCTGTGGATCAATCAAAATATTTGACGGAATAGATATGATGCCATATTCTTTGTTAGCGACTGAATTTTCATCTATCACTTGTGTCCAGACTAACTTATCAGCCTCCACTGCTTCTTTCCATTTTGTCTTACTCTGATCAATGGATACTCCAAGAATTTCGAATTTTGGTCCTTTGAATTTTTGATACAAGCTGACCAGGCGTGGATTTTCATCTCTGCAAGGCTTGCACCACGAAGCCCAGAAATCGATCAGCACATATTTGCCTTTCATGCTTTCCAGTGTTTTTTCATTCCCTTCAATATCAAACATGGCAAATAAAGGAGCCTCTGTACCAACAGAAGTTTTTTTCATGACTGCCAATGTATTTATAATACGCTGACCGTAAGAAGATCCTTTTACATAAGGATCAAACTGATCTACTAATGGTTGTAATCTTTCAATATCAGGATATGCGATCAAAACTTCTGAAATCATTTTGGCAGTAAAAATATCTACAGGTCTGTTTTCGATATAGTCATAAGATACTTCATAATACCGGTCTTTAATTTCATCCAGCTTATTGGCAACAGAGTCTGTCATTTCAGCATTTCCTTCTGCTTTTGCGGCTTCCAGCTTCTTACTTTCTGCAATAAAATCATCATTAAACGGAGAAGTCAGCTCTACGTATTTATTATATGCTTCCTGCAGCTTTCCACCGGAAATTTTCAAGGAATTAAAATCTTTCAG
This sequence comes from bacterium, assembly GCA_037189845.1. Classification (GTDB taxonomy): domain Bacteria; phylum Bacteroidota; class Bacteroidia; order Chitinophagales; family JADIYW01; genus JAMLHH01. Next base: position 168,094 of record JBBCIS010000008.1, on the reverse strand, counting down.
GCTTCCTGTGATATTGAATTTTCCGGGCTCCAGAAATATTTCCAAAGGCATAAATTCTTCTCCAAAGGCGATGAGATAAACATTTGCGTTTTCAATATTTCCTTTGATTCTGAATGCTCCGTTTTTAACTTCCAGCGTATCCAGTTTTCCACCTGCTTCTTCCGGATGTACCAGATAAACATAAGGTACATTCAGTCCATCAATTTTACCCTCAATGACAAATGCATCCTTATCCGGCTTACAGGATAATCCTGTCAGTACTATGCTCAATATCAGTAGAAAATTTCTCATATAACTATTTGACTTGCCGAAATTACAATAATCTTATGGTTTAGTTTCTTAATTAATTTAAAATCATGAGGGTAATTGTAATTAGAAAACAGGTAAAAAATGAGAACCATTTATGGAGCACACAAACCCGTAATTATCAATTTCTGTTTTTTGGTAAACTCAGTCATCTAACCTTCTCATCATATCTACTATATCAAAAACTGCCGGACATATTTCCCTGTTTTTGAAAGTGATATCTAAAATCTGTTTCATCTTCGGATGGTCTGTATGCGGATATTCTCTGCAGGAATTGGGACGCACATCATAGATAGAACAATAATGATCTTTACCTAAAAAGACACAAGGTGTTTGCCTGAATACATCATCACCATCATCATCTCTTACAGTATATTTCTGATAAAACTCTTTGACAGAGACTTTTAAGTGTCTGGCTATACGTTGCGCATCTTTATCTGTAATCAAAGCAGGTGTAGTGCTGCAACAATTAGCACAGTCTAAACAATTGATTTCCTGAAAAATATCTTCATGAGCAGTATGAAAAAGCTCGTTGACATCATTATTGGAAAGCTGACGCAGCTGATGAAAGATTTTCTGATGATCTTTCTGCGCAGACTTCGCTAATGCTATCAATTCTTTTCCTTTCAGCATATTTGAGGTTTCTGGGTATTGAGTATTGGAATTGCTAACGCCTGATTATCGTCTGAAGTGTGATTATTATGATTTTTATGAGAACAGTGATTATTTCTCTGCAACCAATCACAATAATCAAAACAATCACTACAAACCTGTGCGAAGCGTAGTCGAGGTATCATAGTTCAGACAGTTATCGTTGCGCAAGCCAACTTTAAACCTTAAACTATTTTATCTTAGTCTTAAATCCTTCTTTATCCAGAACTTCTTTCACCTTTTGCCTGAAATCACCCTGGATCATGATTTCTCTATCCTTTACAGAGCCGCCTACACCACAAACAGTTTTCAGCTTTTTGGCAATTTGTTCCAAAACATCGTCCGGAGCCTGCAATCCTTCCACGATGGTAACAGTCTTGCCATTGCGTCTTTTACTGTCTTTGAAAATGTAAACAATATCTTTTGAAGGTTTCCACGTCTCTTCCTGTTCTACAGGCTCTTCGTAAGTATTATCACCATCAGGATCTTTAGGCATCGCATCATACAGGCTACCCAACGCATTTTTCCAATCTTTCATGAGTGTTTAAAGTTTTATTGTTTAAGGTTTAAAGTTTTTTGTCCGAAATCCATTGAGCGCAAGCAACCTTGAACTTCAAACCACCCCGGCGGGCAAGCTCTTAAACTTTAAACAAATACCGCTTTCAGACTTAAATCCAATGAAGTAGCAGAATGCGTTAAAGCTCCTATGGAAATAAAATCAACACCTGTTTCAGCATAAGATCTGATGGTATCCAATTTGATTCCCCCTGAAGCTTCCGTTTCATATTTTCCGTCTATCAGTGCGACAGCTTCCTTCATCAGCTCCGGAGTATAATTGTCCAGCATGATTCTGTGAACACCGCCTGTTACCAATATCTGACGAACTTCATCCAGATTCCTGGTTTCTACTTCGATTCTCAAATCCAGCCCTTTCGCTTTCAGATACTCATGTGTACGGGCAATCGCCTGAGGAATTCCACCACTAAAATCTACATGATTATCTTTGATCATGATCATATCGTACAATCCCATGCGATGATTAGCGCCACCGCCAACGGTTACAGCATATTTTTCCAACATACGGATGCCCGGTGTTGTTTTACGGGTATCAATTACTTTTGCATGAGTTCCTTCTATAGCTTTGACGTATTTACCGGTTAAAGTAGCGATACCGCTCATACGCTGCATACAGTTGAGCACCAGGCGCTCAGCGGTCAGAATACTGATAGCAGAGCCTGAAACTTTGAAAGCGATATCTCCCTTTTTCATTGCATCACCCTCATCCATGAAAATATCCATTTCCAGGGTTGGGTCTACAGCAGCAAAAACAGCAATAGCAACAGGTATTCCTGCTAAAATCCCATCTTCTTTGATTAGTAATTTGGCATGTCCGGCAGCCTCTCCAGGAATGCATGCAAGAGAGGTATGGTCACCATCTCTGACATCTTCCTCTAAAGCATTTAATATAAATTTCTTTAAAGCAGGTTCGTCTAAAAGCACTTCGATTAATTTTTCTCGAATCTAATTTCCTGAATATAGGGCGTATCTGCAACTTTTCGGGCATAAATATATACTTTGACCGCACCTTTGCTGCATCTGATTTCTCCGATATAAAACTCGGCGGTATCACCTTCAGCCAGACCACTTCTGATAAGCGTAAAGTTTTTATTACCCATTTGCTCCAGCTGATCTCTGACAATAATTTCCGCCTGAGAGCTGCTGTAATATTCTGTCTTTTTATCTATAGTAACCTGTACCCTTTTGTCAAAATGTTTAGATAACTCTCTCACATTACCATTGGACAATGAGCCGGAAACCACATTTTGAAAATTCTGAGCTAATACAACTGAATTCACTCCCAATAAAATTATTAAGGTAAAAACAAGTCGGATTAGTTTTTTTAAGGACATATAAAACGTAATTTTGCGGAATTGCTGCATAATTTGTGCCAAAAGCAGCCAAAGTTAAAATAAGTTAAGAAAATTATAATAACACACTATAAGCAATGTTGAAAAACAAAAAAGCTTTCTTAATCATCATGGATGGATGGGGCATTAACACCGATGCAAGTTCCAGTGCCATCCAGGCTGCCAATACTCCTTTTGTAGATAGCTTATATCAAAAATATCCCAATGCTACTCTACTCACCTATGGCGAACATGTGGGTTTGCCGGATGACCAGATGGGGAATTCCGAGGTCGGCCACATGAATCTCGGAGCTGGCCGTGTGGTTTGGCAGGATTTGTTGCTGATTCAGAAAAATATCGAAAGCGGGGAGTTTTTCAGAAACAAAGCGCTCATTGAAGCTTTCCGTCATGCAAAAGAAAACAATAAGCCAGTACATTTCATTGGACTGGTTTCTGACGGCGGCATCCACTCTCATACCGATCATTTGAAAGCACTGATAAAAATGGCGGATGACAATGGCGTCCAACAAAGCTTTGTACATGCTTTTACTGACGGAAGAGATACAGATCCCAAATCCGGGCTGGGATTTATCGCTGATCTACAGGCATATATTGAAAAATACCCTACGAAAATAGCCTCTGTATGCGGACGCTATTATGCTATGGACAGGGATAAAAGATGGGAACGGATTAAAAAAGCTTATGATTTACTGAGATTTGGCACCGGAGAGAAAGCAATTTCTGCAGCAGAAGCCATTCGTCAGGCTTATAATAAAGAGCAAACAGATGAATTTATTGGACCTGTTGCTATTGTAAATGAAGATTTACAACCCGTTGCTACTATTCGTGAAAATGATGTGGTGATTGCTTTCAATTTCAGAACTGACAGATGCCGTGAAATCACCCAGGTATTGACTCAGAAAGATTTTCCTGATTATGACATGCAAACATTGCCGCTCTATTACCTGACTATGACTATCTATGATGCCACTTTTACAGGAGTACATGTTGCTTACGGCAAAGATCCTATTCCTGTGACTTTAGGCGAAGTGATAGAAAATGCCGGACGTTCACAACTCAGAATGGCTGAAACAGAGAAATATCCTCACGTTACATTCTTCTTTTCCGGAGGCCGTGAAGAACCTTTCTCTAAGGAAAACAGAATCTTAGCTAATTCTCCGAAAGTAGCAACTTACGATCTGCAACCTGAAATGAGCGCTTATGAGCTAAAAAACAAAGCGCTGGAAGCTATCAGCAGCACACAACCGGATTTCATCTGTCTTAATTTTGCCAATACAGATATGGTAGGCCATACAGGCGTTTTTGAAGCAGCAATGAAAGCAGCCGAAACAGTAGATCAATGTGTCAAAGAGCTGGTAGAAGCTGCTTTGAAATACGATTATCACATTATAGTGACAGCCGATCACGGCAATGCTGACTATATGAAAAATGCTGACGGAAGTCCCAATACTGCACACACTAAAAATCTTGTACCGGTATTTTATATCAATCAGGAAGCCAACGGAAAGATTGCAAATGGAAAGCTGGCTGATATCGCTCCGTCTGTTTTATCCGTAATGGGCATAGATATTCCTGCTGAAATGACCGGAAATATTATCATTTCATGAGATTACGTTACATTATCATATTGACCTTATTAAGCTTTATTTCCTGTAAAGATGACAGTAAAGTCGGCAAACATTCCGAAGAAGAGTTCTTTGACTTAAAAGCTTTCGTTGAGCAGGAAGTAATCCATTTTAAAGGAAAATCCTGTCAGATCTATAAAGAAGGAGAAATTAACGGCGAACATGATCAGCAATCTGTAGATATCAGCAAATTTGACTGGACCAAGGAGTTAAAAATACTTGCAGATATGGATGTCCGTAAATCAGCCTGGTATGATTATTTTACGATCGACACTATTCTTGAACCATTGGAAGGAAGTGATTCCGTGAGTGTCATCCGGTATAACACGAACAGCTCCTCCATTCCTGTGAAAAGTCTGAAAGTCAGCTTTCTAAGAGATGATTTCAGTACACCTTTTTATATAGAAGCTGAACGGGAATCCAGAAACAAGATTTTCCATACTCAGCAAAAGATCTATTATGTTTCCGGTACAGCACTGAGAGCAGAGGGATATCAGAAAATCCTTTGGATGAAAGAGAAAAATTTTAGTATTACCACGACATATAATTGTAAAGATGAGTCAAATTAAACCGAGAGTTTTTAAAGGCGCGCGAGATTTTTTACCGGAACAGATGTTGCACCGCGAACGCATAACGGATACTATGCGTCAGGTATTTAAAAAATATGGCTTCGCTCCCATCGAAACTCCTGCAATTGAGTATCTGGATGTATTGGCCGGCAAATACGGTGAAGATGCAGACAGACTTATCTATAGATTAGACTACAAGCCGGGAACAAAGGATCAGGCAGCTTTACATTATGACCTGACCGTTCCTTTTTCCAGAGTGGTGGCCATGAACCCGGATCTACCTCTACCCTTTAAAAGATATCAGATTCAACCTGTCTGGCGTGCTGACAGACCACAACCACATCAGGGCAGATTCAGAGAATTTTACCAGTGTGATATAGATGCAGTAGGCTCTACTTCCATGTTGATAGACGCTGAAATGGTAGCTATCGCTTACGAAGTATTAAAAACTTTAGGATTTACTACATTCCTGATCAAAATCAATAACCGCAAAATCCTCAACGGTATTACACAATATGCCGGTCTGGCATCAGATATGACGCAGGAAGTTTGCCGTTCGATAGACAAGCTGGATAAAATGCCCTGGTTAGAAGTTCAAAAAGAACTGTCAGAGAAAGAGCTACCTGAAAGCGCTATTCAGAAACTGGGAGATTTATTGAATCAACAGCTCAATCTGGACACTTTATCTGAAGCTCTTGCAGGAATTGAGATGGCTCAGGAAGGTATTGCGGAAACCAGGCAGCTTTTCGGATTTTTGGAACAATTAGGAGTTGATAACAAACACTACGCATTTGATTTATCGCTTGCAAGAGGCCTGGATTATTACACAGGTCCCATTTTCGAAACCAAACTCACTGACCAGCCGCACATGGGCAGTCTGACAGGCGGCGGCAGATATGACAAGCTCATTGGCATGTTTACCGGAAAAGATATGCCTTCCGTGGGAACAACACTTGGATTGGACAGAATTTTCACAGCCATGCAGCAGCTCAATATGCTGGAGCCGGTAAAAACCAGCACCAAAGTCTTAGCAGCAGTTTTTTCTGATGCAGAAATGAGGCATTCGCTGGCATTAGCATCTGAGCTCAGAGCTTCAGGGATTGCGACCGAAGTTTATCCTGAACCGGGTAAGCTTAAAAAACAATTTGCTTATGCTGATAAAAAAGGCATTCCTTATATGGCAATTCTGGGCGAAGCTGAAATCAAAGAAAACAAAGTCACTATCAAAGATCTTAGAACCGGGAAGCAAAAACTTTTCAGCACATCAGAGGCTGTTGAAATTATTTCCGGTAATCAATTGATTGAAGAGTAATCAGACTTTATACAGTTATACACAGGCGAATCAGCAATGCTTCGCTTTTTTGTTTTGCCTCTATTCAAAGCAGTCATTCATCTGCGCTGTTCCACATCACTGTCGTGTCGGTTCTGTCAGGACTGCAATGTGATGTATGAGTTTTTATGACCTGTATATTAATATAGATTCTCATTTTCATACAAAAGAGATTTTAGCAAAGAAGACTTCTTTTTATTTAGTGAATTAGTTAGTAAAAAATCCCTTTTTTAAGTAGCTTATTTTATTTTTGCAGTTCCATTCAAAAAGGAGAATTATGTTTGAAAATCTTCAGGACCGGTTAGACTCAGCGTTTAAAAACCTCAAAGGCCAAGGCAAAATCACCGACCTCAATATCGCTGCTACAGTCAAAGAAATCAGAAGAGCATTGGTAGATGCTGACGTGAATTATAAAATTGCGAAAGAATTTACCGATAAAATCAAAGATAAAGCCATTGGAGAAAAGGTCATCAATGCTGTCTCGCCGGGACAATTAATGGTAAAAATCGTTTCTGATGAGCTGACCGAGCTGATGGGCGGCAATGTAGAAGATATCAATATCAAAGGTAATCCTGCTATAGTGCTGATTTCCGGTTTGCAAGGTTCCGGTAAAACCACTTTTACCGGTAAGCTGGGACATCACCTTAAAACTAAAATGAAACGCACGCCCCTGCTCGTTGCCTGTGATGTATATCGCCCTGCTGCGATAGATCAGCTAAAAGTATTGGGAGAACAAATCGGCGTAGAGGTTTACAGTGAAATCGAAAATAAGAATCCTGTAGAAATTGCTCAAAACGCCATCGCATACGCAAAATCCAAAAACTATAATGTAGTTATCGTGGATACTGCCGGTCGTCTGGCTGTAGATCAGCAGATGATGGATGAAATTGCTCGCGTGAAGCAAGCTATCCAGCCTCAGGAAACTCTTTTTGTTGTGGATTCCATGACAGGTCAGGATGCGGTAAATACTGCCAAAGCTTTCAATGATAAAATCAACTTTGATGGTGTCGTGCTGACCAAGCTGGATGGTGACACACGCGGTGGTGCGGCTCTTTCCATTAAATATACTGTTGACAAGCCCATCAAATTTGTCAGCCGTGGTGAGAAGCTTGATACATTGGACGTTTTCTATCCGGAAAGGATGGCACAACGTATCCTCGGCATGGGTGATATTGTGTCTTTCGTAGAGAAAGCGCAGGAAAACTTTGATGCTAAAGAAGCTGCAAGACTACAAAAGAAAATCGTTAAAAATCAGTTTGATTTTGATGACTTTCTTGGTCAGCTCAACCAAATCCGTAAAATGGGTAACATCAAAGATTTGTTGGGTATGATACCGGGTATGGGTAAAGCGTTAAAAGATATCGACATCGACGACAATGCGTTCAAGAAAATCGAAGCGATGATTTTCTCCATGACTCCGGCAGAAAGAGCAAATCCCGACTTACTAAATGGCAGCAGAAGAAATCGTATTGCAAAAGGTTCAGGTAGTGATATTAAAGATGTCAATCAATTCATCAAACAATTCGAAGAAATGAAAAAAATGATGAAAAAAATGAGCACAATGGCTCCGGGTGGCAAGATGAAAGTTCCGTTCAAATAATACAAAACAATATACAAACAGACAGAGGACATCGCAGGATGTCCTTTTTTATTGTATTTTAGGAAGTATACCCAAAAAGCCAATCAACCAGCTTATGATAAAAACTTTTGCCGATAAAGTCATTGAATTCAATCGAAGCTTACACTATTCCGGTCAGCTTCCTGATGGTTTCCGCGTACTCAATCCCTACCTGGACAATCCGGAAACCCTGGAAGTCATGCAGCAGTTTTATCATAAATACTACAACGATACCCAACAGCGCAAATTTATTGTAGGCATCAATCCAAGCCGCAACGGTGCAGGAGTGACCGGTGTACCTTTTACAGATACTAAAAGGCTGAAAAGTGTCTGTGGTATTGAAATGAGATCAGCATATACACACGAAATCTCTTCTGTTTTCATATACGATATGATTGCAGAATACGGAGGTGCTAACGCTTTTTACAAAAATTTCTATATCAACTCTCCTTTTCCTTTAGCCATTATACAGCAAACCAAAGACGGTAAATGGCTCAACGCCAATTATTATGACGACAATACGCTCTTCGCAATGGTGAAAGAATTCATGATAGCGTCATTAAAGAAGCATATCAGCTTAGGTCTGGACACCTCTGAAGTTTTTATACTGGGCAGAAAAAATGCTGATTTTATCCATAAGCTGAATAAAGAAGCAAAACTGTTTGATCGCTTACAGGTGCTGGAACATCCGCGTTATATCCAGCAGTATAAATCCAAAGAACAACAGCTATATATTGATAAATATATTCTGGCACTCAGCAATTACCCGGAATAAACAGCATAAAATTCGTTTCTGAACAAAATTATCCTTTTTCAGTAACGATGATTTCGTGCTTAGTCTGCTGAAATCGGCTGAACAGTATAACCTTCTTTTCTCAAGAGTTCTATCAATCCTAACTGTCCTCCCAGATGTCCGGCGCCAACTGCTACAAATGCACTTCCATTCTGAAATGCTGCCACTAATTTAGGTATCCAGTTTTTATTCCGTTCGTCTATCAGAGTATTAGTAATATCTGTGTACTCATCACTACTGCTGATGACCATTTCATACAATTTCTGAATATCCTGAGATTTATAGGTTTGAATCAGTGTATCCAGATACAAATCCTGAATGTACCCGTCCCGGATAGTTTTCAAAAGACCTGCATATTGCTCCTCCAACGTCATTTCATCTATCAGTGCCAATTGCTCTGTAAGCGTTTCCAAACCAACAATTTCTATATTTCTGTCGCTGGTTTTGTCTATGAATTCCATTTCATAAGAGCTGGTATTATCTCCGAGGTATTTGAGATAAATCATCTGCTGTAAAAAGAAAGGTTTCAACCGGGCATAAGCCGTCTTGAATAATGACACCGGAGCGCCTAATGAATCTGCGAAGAAAGACTCTACCAGCAAGTAATCATCTTCATGCAGATAATCTTTAATGGTTTTGTTATCCGGCAAGATACTTGCCTGAGCTACTTCCAGCGTATTGACATCCTTCATATCCATCTCCAAAACCAGCTGATTGGCTTGTCCCAGTTTTTTTAATACATTATCTCCCAAATGAAAATCTTCAGATGATATCACATGTATTGTTCCAAACAGATAGGATGGCCGGCTCAGATCTTTACCGGAAATCTGCCAGAGCAACGTTTTGTCTGTAGAGATTGGTTCATCCAATGTTACCTTGACAGATTCGGCAGCCTTTTGTGCCGACTTGCAGGAAGCTACCAGAACAATAATAATAGCAGCAAAAATTTTGGAAGAACGGACAGCAGTTTTACAGAACATGAGATATCTTTTTATAATTAAATCCAGATCGGAGTTGTATAGTCTTTTACCAAACCTGCTTCCACTGCTGAATCAAATAATCTTTGAACGGCAGTTTTTCCCTTATCCCCTAAATCCACACTGTACTCATTCACATACAATCCTATGTGCTTCAACATCACATCATCTGACATCGCTTGTGCAAACTGGCGGATAAAAGGCATCGCTTGTTCGGTGTTTTTAAATGCAAACTCCACACTCTGGCGAATCAAATCCGATACCAACTGTTTTTGTTCCTGAGAAAAATCCCTTTTTATGACAATTCCGCCTAACGGTATCGGCAACCATGTCAGATTTTCCCAATAATCTCCCAGATCAATGATTTTCACCAGACCTCTTTCCTCATACGTAAAACGGTTTTCATGTATCAGCAATCCTGCATCATACTCACCCGAAAGTACAGCATTCTCTACCTCTGAGAACAAAACACTCTGCTTGTTTTTCGCTTTTGGGTAAGCCACCGACAAAAGAAAATTAGCCGTAGTCAGCTTTCCCGGTATAGCAATCCGTCCTTCATTGATTTGACGTTCTGTCAGTTTCTCTTTCGCTATCAACAGAGGACCACATCCGTGACCCAGCGCACTGCCGGCATGCAAAAGCTGATATTGTTGTGTCATATACACAAAAGCGTGATAGCTCAGCTTCGTAATATCCAGCTGCCCCTGCTCCGCCATTTTATTCAGCGCTTCCACATCATCCATCACCACTTCAAACTCCAGCCCTTTCGTATCAATCTTCCGGTGGATCAAGGCATCAAAGATAAAAGTATCATTAGGACAGGGCGAGAAACCAAGCGTAAGTTTATTTTTCATAGATATAACTCAATACTATTGACAAAAGATCCGAATCATTGTTCATGACAATGCAGGTCATTTTTCAGAAAACACACAGTAAATATTGCACTATAATTTCAAATCTTCTCAGCGTTTTGGGAATAATACCAATTCTAATTTTACACTATTTTAAAATTTTAGAATGGTTAATGCCGATATGCCAATTCCGATAGATAAAAATGTCAGTTCGTGTAGCGACTTGTTACATTTTCGTATCGGAACAATAGCTGTTTAGGACAATTTGCCAAAGGCAAGATTGGACTATTACAGATATGTAATCGGTATAAGTACAAATAAACAGACCAGTAGCACAGAAAGAGCATGACAATTTCAACAGCTTCAAAATGCGAATACAAAGTTGGTAGCTAATCCGGCTATCACTACATCTTCCCGCCACGGTGGCAGAGCAGTTCGACTCCCGCTCACTGACCACGGAGTCGAAGTCTAGTGATTGAATCAAGCCGAAGCTACTCAAGGCTATGTGCGGCGGGTGATATTTCGTTCTATCCGGGCTGTAGCGGAGCTGCTAATCGGAGCCTGAGGACTTGTGGAGAGTATATCGAACCATTTCGAAGCCAATTCCGCTCGACTATCATACTTTATAAAAGTGCTGACACTTTACAGTTGTGCAATCTCTGAATATAGATGAATAAACTCAACTACACACAACACATATTTAGTTACTCACATAGATACAATTATCGATTAAAATACAATATCTTTCTTTTCTCCTTTTTATATTACAGCCTTCAATGAGATTTTGTCAATCTTCTTGGAAGATAATTATAAGGGAGATTAACGCCATATGGCGCAAACACAAACGTTATGTGTCATTCTAACGCAGGCAAACCAACAAACAACAAGAGAACAATGAAATTATTTATTCTAGGAAACGGCTTCGATATAAGTCACAAAATAGCTTGCAAATATTCTGATTTTTACGTTTATCTAAATGAAAATAGAACTGATATTTTAGAGGCAATGGAAACGTTTTATTCCGTTGAAAGTGATTCTGACTTGTGGTCTGACTTTTAAACAAGTTTAGAAAAAGATATTATTTATGATTCAATAACCGATATTATTGGTGAAAATAGCCCAAATTTTGCATCCGACGACTTTAGAGATGGTGATTGGAATGATGCACAGATTTATGTTGAACAAGAATGTGAGGAACTTTTAAAAAATATTAGAAATGGCTTTGAAGAATGGATTAACTCGTTAGAGATTGAAGAAGTTAAAAGAACTTACAAATTGGATAAATCTGATTATTACATCACTTTTAACTACACCGAAATTTTAGAACATACCTACAGAATTCCATTAAGCAATATTTTACACATACATAATAAAGTTGGTGAAGAATTGATTTTTGGACACGGAAAAAAATCTGAGGATTTCAATGTTAGACAAGCGTTATATGGTGATGAAAATGCCTTTCTTACAATCGATGAAGATGGCAATGTCGAATCTGGAGAAGTAGGACACGAAAAGTTTGCAGAAAATGCAGTTTCCTCATTTTACGATATGATGAGAAAACCAACCGAAACAGTTATAGAAAATAATTCTGAGTATTTTAATGAATTAAAAAGTGTTGATGAAATTGTTGTATTAGGTCATTCTTACAATCAAATTGATTTTCCGTATTTTAAAAAAATATCAGAAATAAAAGGTAATTCATTAAAATGGACTTTATACTATTATTCTGAGAATGATATACAATCAGCAAAAAAATAATGCAAGAACTTAACATTGATGAACAATTTTTAACCTATAAGCATTGCACCGAATTAGAAATCGAAGACACTCAATTAAAACTCCTTTAATAATCAAAAAAGAACGTCGCATAACAAGGGTTTTGCAATAGTGGGGCGAAACTGCAACTTTCAAAAGTTGTTCTTCGGTTCAACTTTTGTGAAAAATTGAAGTTTTCCACTTCGATTGCCCCACCATCGCAAAGCCCCGAAACGTAATGCGCCATTTGAGGAATAGTATTATAAATTTTAAGAATGAAAAAACTCGATCTTTCTTTGATCTCTCAGTCTTATAAAGAGTTGTACGAGAGGTATGAAAAACTAGGTTATAATATTTCGCAGGCTTTAGAATTATTATTAAAGGAAAATAGTATTCCTTACTTATCAATTAATTACAGAACTAAAGATTCTGATTCTTTTATTGGCAAAATTCAACGTAAAAGCTATCAAGATCCATTCAGTGAAATCGAAGATATTTGTGGAGTTAGAATTATTTGTTACTATCAAAGTGATATAGATAAAATAAAGAAAATTGTTAGAAAGGAATTCAATAGCACTTTTGATGAGAATAAAATTGAAAATCTAGACTATGACCAATTTGGATACCGATCCCATCACTTTGTAGTTAAAATCAAAAAAAATTGGTTAAATGCTCCTAATTATAGAGGTTTAGAAAATCTAAAAGCTGAATTACAAATAAGAACGGTTTTAATGCATGCTTGGGCTGAAATTGAACATAAGTCGGAATCTCAAGTGCCAATAGAGTTCAGACGTAAATTATCTAGGATTAGCGCTAAACTTGAAGAATCGGATGAGCAGTTTGAAGAAATAAAAAATCAAATAGAGATTAACAACAGTATCTTAATTGAGTCTGCGAAAGAAGCAAATGCATTTAGTTATAATGTGGAATTTAACCTTGATAGTTTACAAGCTTTTTTAGACTATGCTTTTGGTAATCGAGGAAAAAACATAAAGAGTACAAGTAAACTTTTTGAAGAAATGAAAGAGAACAATATTTCCTTAAAAGTTTTGACAGATGGGTATGAAAAAGTTAAGGATATTTATTGTGAAGTTGAAAAGGAAGAGGCTAATTTTTTCTTTGAAAGCGAACTCAAAGAAGGCGAGTTTATGTGGGGGCAAACAGGTGCTGCAAGAACGGTGTTAGAGTTAGTAGATGATAATTATTATGCATTTATCCAATAATTCGTTTGTCCCCTATCCTCCAAACTTCTATTTTAGAATCAAAGAAACTTTCAATATACAATAGACAACTGAAAATAAAAAACCGCTTGCACCAAATGGCTGACGTGCAAGCTTGAAGCTTTGTGCTATTATTTCCAAATATGAATACCTTGCAGATGACGGATTTTATAGTTATTCAATAAATTTCCTCATATTGTTTTTGAATCTTTCAGGATGCGATTAGATCCACTCAGTCAAAAATTATTTGCTGCCGGAGCCGGATTTTATCTGGCGGTAATACTCTTATGCCTGAACGTTCCTTTTTTTTGGGATACGATTCTCACATCTTCCGTAGCACAGTGGTTCTATGACAACGGCATTCAAAACGCCATAGCTCCTTTAAAATGGGATGCAGGACATCCTACCCTGTTTCAGATATACCTGATGTTCTGCTGGAAAATATTCGGCAAAACTTTAGCTGTAAGCCATATTGCCATGCTGCCTTTTTTATGGCTGATGGTTTTCGCATTTGTTTATATCTGCCAGAAAATCACCACATTTTCCATTGCCAGAATCGTTGGGCTATTATTTCTGTTACTGCATCCTTATATCCTGACTCAATCCACTATGATGTCTTATGATATCATACAAATTGCATTCTTTCTGACAGCAATCATCGGAATAATAGAGAAAAGAAATTTCTGGCTTCTCATGGGCATATGGGGATTAAGTGCATGTAGTATCCGGGGACAAATGATCGGAATAGTTTGCCTGGGCAGTTATCTCATTACTGATTTTAGGAACTGGAGAAATAATATCATACTTCTGACAGCAGCATGTATACCGCTCTTACTATGGCATTTTTATCATTATGATCAGACAGGATGGATGATCTCCACTCCTTCTGACTCCTGGAAAACACACAGAGATGTAGCCTCTATCCAACAGCTACTCAGTAATGTCATCGGCATTACCAGAGGATTTGTAGACTATGGGCTCCTTCCTTTAAGCATATTGTTTTTATGTGCTGTCACCACCATCAGGGCAAAGCCGCTATCCGGTAATATCCGAAAGATCCTTTTCACTACCACATTGATATTCATCGTGCTCAATACCAGCATGTTGCTATTCAGCAATCCTATCGGCCACAGATATTTCATGATCATTCATGTCGGAATGATATTCCTGATCATTTCTCAATGGAAGCAGATTGCTTTCAGCAAATTCTGGGTAGCTATTACTTTGGCTGCATTTATTTCAGGACATTTCTGGTTGTACCCTATTCAGCTGAGCAATGGCTGGGATGTCACTTTGCAGTATCTTTCTTATGAGAAAAGCAGGAAAGATTTTTTCCGCTATATCTCCGAATACGATATTCCACCAGGAGAAATAGCGTCGGCATTTCCGTTATTTTGCAGTCAGCAACAAACGGATTTGACTTCGGGAGAAAGATTAAAAGATATTTCTGAATTCTCTATCAGAGATTACTCTTACATAGCATACAGCCCTGTTTGTAATGATATGAGAGATTATCCTGTAGAAAATCAGCCTGTCATCAAAATCTTTGGAAAAAGAAAAACTAAAATTGTCTTGTATAAAAATCAGGTACTCACTGTTTTTCCGGGCACCGAATGATTCAATATTAATATCAATTCTTCCATAGAATACTCTACATTTACACATATAACTGATACTAAAATGTCTTTAACAATACACGCATTTTCTGATGATGCATTAGGTACTATGGACGCAACTGCTACGGCAGAAGCCATTCGCTCAAAAAAGGTATCTGTAAAAGAAGTTACAGAAGCAGCCATCGCAAGAGCTAAAAAGGTCAATCCCATTCTGAATGCAATAGTTTTAGACACTCACGCAGAAGCACTCGAGGCGAGACAATCTAACAAAAGCGGTTTTTTCTACGGAGTTCCTACTTTTATCAAAGATAATGATCACATCAAAGGATATCCGACTCAACTGGGAACAGGTGTATTCAAAGCAAAACCTGCTTCCAAAAACGGCACATTTGTCAACCAGATGCTGTCCACCGGACTGAATTACATGGGAAAATCTACCATGCCGGAGTTTGGTCTGATTTGCAGCACAGAAAATGAAAAATGGGGCATCACCCGCAATCCATGGAATACGAATCATACACCGGGAGGCTCATCATCCGGTTCGGGAGCATTGGTTGCCAGTGGTGTAGTGCCTATTGCTCAGGCCAATGACGGCGCAGGTTCTACGCGTATTCCTGCGGCTTGTTGCGGACTTGTAGGATTAAAACCAACCAGGCAAAGACTGGTCAATTTTGATGGCGCAGAATTTATGCCTATCAATATCGGCTATCAGGGTGTATTGACCAGAAGTGTCAGAGATACAGCAGCATTTTATTCTGAAGCAGAAAAATTTTATAAAAATCCCAAGCTGCCATCCATCGGTCATGTAAAAGAACCGTTGAAAAAAAGGCTGAAAATAGCTTTTATAGAAAACAAAGCTCCGGGCGAACCGGGACACATAGATGCCGACACTTACAAAGCATTATCAGATACAGCTATTTTACTGGAATCTTTGGGTCATGATGTGGAGCAAATCGTCATTCCTGTCAATATGGAAGAAATGATGAACCACTATCTGAATTACTATGGATTTCTGGCATTTATGCTGACACGTACGGGCGGTCTGATGGTCAAATCCAAAATAGATACAGATAATCTGGAACCGTTTACTTACGGACTCAGCAATACTTTTCTGAAAAACATCCTTCGATTTCCTAAGAGTGTACAAACTTTAAAGAAAACAATGAAGCAGCTTGAATCAGAGCTGATGCAGAAGTATGATATACTTCTGACTCCGGTCACCACTTTGAGAACACCCGAAATCGGTTACCTGTCCCCCTTATTATCCAGTAAAGAAATTCTGAAAAGAGCATCTTATTATGCTCCTTTCCCGGGCATGCAGAATGTTTCCGGAGCACCTGCGATTTCTTTACCAGTAGGAACAGACAGCTTAGGATTGCCTTTAGGATTACAGTTTGCCGCCGCTCATGGACAGGACGCATTACTCCTGGAACTGGCATACGAGCTGGAAGCAGCTCAACCATGGAAGCACTTGTATGAGATATAGTCCAGTCTTGCAAGATCTGAGCAATTTATTATACCGTTCGCACATTCAATATAGATCAATATTCTCCGCCACGGCGGATTCATTGCTCTATTTGATTCCGAAAGCTTTCGGAACATCGGCATTAACGATTGTAACATTTTAAAATATTGGCCTATTTTAAAATTACAATCCGTATTACATCCCGATTTCTAAAACTTTCGTATTTTGGCCTCACCAAAAACAATGATATATCCATGAATAAAGTGTACAACAATGCTGACGAAGCCATCTTCGATATAGAATCGGGGTCTACCTTGATGTTGGGAGGTTTCGGGCTGAATGGTATTCCTGAAAATCTCATACAGGCACTCATCAGAAAAGGTGTCAGCAATCTGACTTGTATCTCCAATAATGCCGGAGTAGATGATTTCGGTATTGGTTTGATGTTGCAGACAAAGCAAGTCAAAAAAATGATTTCTTCCTATGTAGGAGAAAACAAAGAATTTGAACGTCAGCTATTGAGCGGAGAGCTTGAAGTAGATCTAGTACCGCAAGGCACTTTGGCTACACGTATTCAGATGGCAGGAATGGGTATTCCGGCATTTTTCACCCCTGCAGGTTACGGTACAGAAATCGCAGAAGGCAAAGAGGTCAGAGAATTTAACGGCAAAATGCACCTGATGGAGCATGCGCTATATGCTGATTTTGCATTGATCAAAGCATGGAAAGGCGATACTTTAGGCAATCTTGTTTTTAGAAAATCTACCAGAAACTTCAGCGTTCCGATGGCAAAAGCCGGACTGATCACTATTGTTGAAGTAGAAGAGCTGGTACAACCGGGTGAATTGGATCCTGACCATATTCATGTTGCAGGTGTGTATGTTCACCGCATTTTTGAAGGAAAGAATTACGAAAAACGTATTGAGAAAAGAACTGTACAGCTCAAGTAGTTTAAAGTTTAAGATTCAAAGTTTAAAGTTATGCTATGCAACCGAACTGCCTGACAGGCGAAAGTAACTTTAGACCTTAAACAATTCAAACTTTAAACAAAAACAATCATGGCTCTAGATAAATATGGCATTGCCAAAAGAATAGCAAAAGAATTACAGGATGGATTTTATGTCAATCTTGGCATCGGCATCCCAACCCTTGTTTCCAACTATGTGCCGGAAGGTATGACGATCATGCTCCAGTCCGAAAATGGTATGTTGGGCATGGGGCCATATCCTACAGAAGAAAACGTAGACCCGGACTTAATCAATGCGGGAAAGGAAACCGTCACTGTTATCCCGGGCGGTTCATTCTTCGACTCAGCAGAAAGCTTCGGTATGATACGTGCCGGGAAAATAGATCTGACTGTTCTGGGTGCTATGGAAGTTTCTGAAAACGGAGATATTGCCAACTGGAAAATTCCGGGCAAAATGGTCAAAGGTATGGGTGGAGCGATGGATCTGGTAGCATCCGCAAAAAATATCATTGTAGCCATGCAGCATACCAACAGAGAAGGCGAATCCAAACTTTTACCGGAATGCTCCTTACCTCTTACAGGTGTAGGATGCGTCAAAAAAATCGTTTCCGATCTCGGTGTTTTTGATGTAAAAGACGGTGCTTTCCACTTATTGGAGCGTGCGCCTGGTGTCAGCGTAGAAGAGATCGTTGCTAAAACTGCCGGCAAGCTGATCGTTCCTGATTTCGTCCCGGAAATGGAAATATAAATTTGACATGATAGGCAGAGGACGGAAATACTGTCTTCTGTCTATTATTTTCACTATTGACTTTACACCTCCTCTTGCATCTGGTGCTTTTTACCGAAAAAGCTGTTTCTACATTTTCATTTCTGCAAAAGCTGTCTGATATTTACATATTTTCAATCAACCGGATATGAAATATATTGATAGAGCCCAGAGCTTACTTCCTCTCGGATACCTGTACCTGGTCGTTTTAGGTATTCTGAAAGAAACTGTAGTATTTTATCAGCTGGGGATCAATATACTGAAGTATTCTACCGTCATGGATATTCTGATCAGCCCTATTGCAGTAATGACTTCACATCCTATTGTATTTATCGTAATGATGCTGGTTTCTTACTATCCTTTTCTTATCAGGAACTTATTCATGAAGCACAGCGAAAAGAAATGGGTCAGACAATTTTTCGCTATCAAAAAAATAAAATCTGAAATGCCGGAAGAAGAAGCAGTAGAATATGCCGACAGTCTCTTTCTAAGAAGTTTTATGGCTTTATTTTTTTCCATTTTTCTGGGTTTTGCCTTAATGGAAGGATGGTCTGTTTCTAAAGATATTCATTCCGGTCAATTAGAATACAAGCACAAAATCTATTATAATACCGGAGATGCTGAAGAAGTAAGCCTGATCGATTCTAATATTGAATACTATTTCTATGTACCCAAAGGCAGTAAAAATATTCGTATCACTCCTACAGGAGCTATAAAAAGTATAGAAATTATCGACAATAAAGCGTTGAAGTAATCATTTGTCTCATAGGAGATCTCAGAGCATTCACATTTAACTTTCTATCAGATATCTGACGGACAATCTTTCAAAGAGATAGCCACAAATTCACTAATAAATGGATAAAGCACTGCTTTTGTAAGCAGTTTGGTTGTACATATGATGGATAAAGATGTAATGATATGCCCGAAAATACAATTCGTGTATTAGTGCTTTTAAATACGAGTGCCGTGGTGCTATCTCAATTCCTTTTCGATGGTAATTATCATTAACTTTATACGTTCAGGAATTCTTTCACCAATATAAAAAGTTTTGAAGAGATCACTTGCGAAAATCTGGTTCATCATTATTATTCTCGCCATTACTTTTTGGGCATTGATTCAATGGGGAGCAAAAAGCTTTCAGAATTCTTCAGAATCCATACAAAGCATCGTTCGACCTGATAGCAAATCATCTATCACCAATGAGATTTTTCAGTCTATCATTCAAACGGATCTTCATCTCAATCATTTTATACTCACCAACAAAAAAGAGGAGAAAATACTGGCCGAGCAGCATAAGGCTAAAACTGACAGCTTAATCCATGAGCTGGATTTTTTATTAGGCGAGTCTTCGCTTCATTCTGCTCAACTGGATTCTCTGAGACAAAGAGTCGCTGAAAAGTCAGATATATACAAGACGCTGATCGCTATCAAAACCAGACAGAATTCTCATTTTTTCACAGAGCAGGCACTCAATAAGATCAAAAATCAGATCTCTGATTCAGCATTTATAGAAACTGCCATTACTCAGAAAGAAGATCTGATCATACACAGAGATACGGTGGAACAAACTGAGATCGTAAGAATTCCCGATAGCTATAAAGGATTTGCAGGATTTTTCAGAAAGATCAGAGGTAAAGAGAAGGTTACTTTTGACACCATTACTACACAACAGGAGCAGCTCAATTACAACATCGAGCTGACCGAAAACAGCCAGATTGTAAGAGATTATTTTATTGACACGACCCTTTCCGCAGTAAAGGATATCCTGATAGAAGTACTTGATGATGAGATTCAGGTCCAAAGGAAGCTATATTCGACTGAGCTGAGCATTCTTTCTTATAATCAATTGTTGTTGCAGAATATCAGGATACTGCTGGATGAAATTGCAAGCACCAATTCAAGTAATCTGCGGCGCGAACAGGAACAGGCTATTCAACAGCTTGAATCTTCCAATAAAGAAGCATTCATTATCGCCGGAGCAGGTATTTTGTTAGGTTTGATTTTATTGATTTTCCTGATAAAAGATATTTCCCAGACACATATTTACCGTAAAAAATTAGAAGAAGAAAAAGAACGGGCGGAACAGCTGGCTCAGGCAAAAGAAATTTTCCTCTCCCGAATGAGTCATGAAATCCGCACTCCGCTCCACAGCATTGCCGGTTTTTCTAATCTGCTGAACAAAGAAATTCATGGCGCAACTTCCAATAAATATCTTCAGGGTATTCTCCAGGCAAATTTTTATCTGCAGCAATTGATTAATAATATCCTTGAACAGGCAAAAATCAATTCGGGCTCCTATCAGCTGGATAATTCCAACGTCTATATTCCGGCTTTAAGCCAGGAATTATTGTTGCTTTTTCAGCATCAGCAGCAAAATCAGCACCTGAATTTCAATATTGCCTATTCTCCTGAATTTGAAAACATCACCATACAGATAGATGCTATCAAACTGAGACAGATCTTGCTCAACCTGATCAGTAATGCTTTTAAGTTTACCACAGAAGGGCGGATTGCTGTTCAATGGAGCTTTATTGACCAAAGAACTGTTCAGATTCAAATCACAGATACCGGAATCGGAATTGATGCTCAGAACCAGGAAATTATTTTCCAGCCATTTCATCAGATCAATACTCAGCATGTTACAAATATTAATGGTTCCGGACTTGGATTATCTATTACCAAGCAGATTATTGAAAGCTTCGGAGGAGAAATAAAACTGAAATCTTCACCCGGAAAAGGTTCTGAATTCACGATTCTATTACCTGTGAAAACTGCTCCTTACACAGCAAATAATATCACTGAACAAATTACAGAATCAGAAAACGTTTGGTATCCTATTCGTATTCTGGCAGTAGAAGATGATGAATGGAACGGATATCTTCTGCAGAATTATCTGAAAGATCACATACAGCAACTGGTCATTTTCAATAATGCAGAAGATGGTTGGCAGGCATTAAAAAACGAAGGAAGCGCCTTTGACCTGATCCTGACGGATCTGAATCTTCCTCAGATGGATGGAAAATCTTTTTTCCGGAAAGTAAAAAGTCAATTTACAACTCAGGTAATTGCTTTATCAGCAAGTCTCAGTAAAAAAGAAGCCGAAGAACTGATTGAATCAGGCTTTACCAATACGCTCGGGAAGCCTTTTACACAAAAAGATATTTTACAGGCAATAGATGAAATTTTTGCATCTCAGAAAACTTTCAAAAAGAGTAATTCATCTTCGTCTTTTGACTGGAAGCAATTAATGGCCTTGAATCATGCAAATGATGACGAAATTCTACAGGTATGCAGATCTTTTACGGAATCTTTTGAAAGCAAAATCGTTGTACTGAAAGCTGCAACAGAGAAAAAAGATTTTTCAGAAATGGCCCGAATGGCTCATCAGCTTAAATCCGGTTGTGAGCAAATCGGCATCACGCATCTCAGTGAGCGATTACAATCTGTTGAAGTGTTTGAAAAGATGGGTAATCATTCCCGCACAATAGAAGAAGTTCAGAAGCTCATTCCGGAACTGGATGCTATTCTGATACAGCTTCATTCAGAAATTGCGGGACTGACATAGTTCAAACAACACGCCCACACTACAAACCGTAGGAAAATCCTACAATCTGTCGCTAAAATCCTACAAAAAACTATTGAAAAACACCCGGAAACCGCATGGCACAATCATTGGCTAATCAATTCTGACTGGTAGAATTCTTCAACTCTATCGTCCCAAAAACTAATGCCTATGTATGTGATCAACGAACGAATGACCAGCAAAGAGACTTATGAAGCTTTCAATGCTTCTTCGCAGCAAACTGCAAAAAATGTTCAAAAAAATGTTGCAGTTCCTTGTCTTCGCAAAAGAGATATTCTCTTACTGGCAAGTACATTTACTGTAATGATAGCAGCAGCTGTTGCTGCATTTTTTCTTATCCCAAAATTTGAGGCGCTTCATCTGGAAAGAATGAAAACGCTTTGGGGACCGACCGTGAAATACGTTTCTTTCGGCCTGTTGTTCATACAGTTGAGTTTTCTGCTTTTCATTTTTGTTTTACACCGCAGGTACAAATCTATTCCATCCGTATCCGATGAAGAGCTGCCTGCCTGTACGGTGATCGTACCGGCATACAATGAAGGCAAGCTGGTGTATCAGACATTGATGAGTCTTGCTGCTAGTGATTATCCTAAAGAAAAAATCCAGCTACTGGCAATAGACGATGGTAGTAAAGATGACACCTGGCTTTGGATGCAGAAAGCAAAAAATGAATTGGGAGACAGGGTAACAATCTTTCAACAGCCTGAAAACAAAGGCAAAAGACACGCTCTGCA
Organism: bacterium; assembly: GCA_037189845.1. Taxonomy (GTDB): domain Bacteria; phylum Bacteroidota; class Bacteroidia; order Chitinophagales; family JADIYW01; genus JAMLHH01. The sequence goes on along the minus strand of JBBCIS010000008.1, from coordinate 145,340 downwards.
CAGAGGTTTTGGCCTGGCTACAGGAGAAATTTTTGTTACAGTAGACAGTGATTCTATCGTAAAAAAAGATACGTTGAGAAACATGACAAGTCCGTTTGTAGTGAATGAGAAATGCGGTGCAGTAGCAGGAAATGTCAGGGTATTGAACCAGAATGAAGGTATTATTCCTAAAATGCTCAATGTCAGCTTCGTCTTCAGCTTTGAATTTATCCGTTCTGCTCAGAGTATGCTGGGATCAGTACTTTGTACTCCGGGAGCCTTATCAGCATACAGAAAAGAAGCAGTGATGAATTGTCTGGACCAATGGATCAATCAGACTTTCATGGGACAACCTTCAGATATCGGTGAGGACAGAGCAATGACCAATATGATCCTGAAACAAGGATATCATGTGCTGTTCCAAAGAAATGCATATGTATTGACGGATGTGCCTATAAAATATCAGAATCTCCAAAAAATGTTTACCCGTTGGGAAAGAAGCAATGTCAGAGAAAATATCATGATGACCAAATTTGCATTTTCCAACTTCCGCGAAGGTTCTAAAATCGGTCCGAGAATTTTACTGCTGAATCAATGGCTGAGAGTCATTTTAGCATTGCCTTTGACAGCATTAATGCTTGTTTTTGTGATCACACATCCGATATTATTTGTCATATCAGCTCTTTCAGGAATATTAGTATTCTCCAGCATACAGGTGTTCTTTTATGCAAGAAGACACAAAAATCTATTGGAATCATTTTGGGCGTATCCATATAGCGTTTTCTATACATTTGCTTTATTTTGGATTACTCCTTACGCCATACTGACCGCCAACAGGAGAGGTTGGTTGACAAGAGGATAAATTGGGGTCAAAATAATTGCGAAACTCAGGTGAGGTCTTTACGGCTTCACCTTTTTTATTTAAAAAGCTATGCTTCAATATTATACTGCTTCAGCTTTTTGTACAAAGTAGAACGATCAATATTCAGTGCTTCAGCAGCCTTTGTTTTATTGTATTTGAATTTTTCCAAAGCTTCAACCAGCAAGCGCTTTTCTAATTCCTGATTCTGATCTTTCATATTCAAAGTCTGAACCGGACCGGTTGTTTTCAGAGTTTCATTTTGTACCAATGGTTCAGATATTGCCATTTCCTGCAACCCTACCGGAAGTAGATCTGCCGTCAGCTCTTCACCGGTTGCCAGTACGACCGCTCTCCTGATAATGTTTTTCAGCTCACGCAGATTGCCCGGCCATGAATAATGCATAAAAATCTGTTTTACATCTTCATGCAATCTGAGCACAGGTTTCTCAAATTCCTCACAGGCCGCCTCTATAAAGAACTGACAATATTCAAGAATATCACTGATTCTGTCTCTGAGTGGCGGAAGATAAAGCTCAAATTCATTCAAACGGTGAAACAGATCATTTCTGAACACCTGATTTTCTATACTCTCCGCCAGCCTATCATTAGTCGCTGCCACCAGACGCACATCTACTTTGATTTCCTTATTCCCTCCTACTCTCTTAACTGTTTCCTCCTGAATTGCCCTCAATAATGCTACCTGAATTTCATAAGGTAAATTACCAACCTCATCCAGAAACAGCGTCCCGCCTTTAGCTTCTTCAAAAAGCCCTTTTTTATCTGCATTCGCTCCTGTAAAAGCTCCTTTGACATGTCCGAAAAGTTCACTTCCAGCCAACTCTACAGTCAAAGCACCACAATCTACAGCCACAAACGGGCCCTGAGAACGGCGGCTCATCTGGTGGATAGTCCGGGCGATATGTTCTTTTCCTGTACCACTTTCTCCCGTGATCAATACATTCATTTTTGTAGGCGCTACTACAGAAAGATGTTTCCACAGCTGTGACATCATTTCATTTTCACCTATAACATACTGAGGAGGAACAGATATTTTCTGTGTAACAGTTGAAGTGTTCGTTAACGCGAGCCTGATGATTTTCAGCAATTCATCCGGAATAACCGGTTTGCTTACAAATTCAAAAGCACCTAATTTGATAGAATTTACTGCGACACGTATATCAGCATAATTGGTGATCAGAATTACCGGTAACCCCGGATGCTCGTTGTGGATTTTTTCTGTCAGCTGTAATCCGTCCATACCTGGCAGCTGGTAATCTACCAGGACAAGATCTACCCTTTTTTGTTGAATGATATTTAAAACTTCCTTTGAGCTGTAAACAGATTCCACAATAAAACCTTCTTTCGTAAGAAATCTATTGAGTAAATCATTAAAAGCGATATCGTCATCCACTACAAGGATATGCATATTCAAAAATAATAAAGGCTCAGACTATTCAATAAAAATCAGTCCTTTTTGCAAATATTTAACCTTTCTTAATATTAGAGCATTCTTTGGGGGCTGGAGACTTTCCGGGCTTTAATATCTCTCAAAAAGTTACAGAATTACAAAATTTTAATACAGTTCAATAATTGTCAGAATTACAATCAGATAACCGGCTATTCATTTACATCCGGCTAAATTTTTCACCTTAATCAATAATTTTTTTGATTCTAATTTTTTGATTCTCAAACCCTACTAACTCTATTTAATCTATTATTTCTATTTAATCTATAATATTAGTAGGAATATAGAAATCTATTCATATCTTTGTTGCCGAATCATACTTAGACACCATGAAGAATCAACTCATTTTTATCAGACCCTATTGTTGTGGCATATTGTAACACCTAACCAATCAAACATTTACAACAATATCAAAATCATAAAATGAAAAAAATACTTACACTCCTTACCATTGCACTATTCATCGGTCAAGATGCATATGCAGCAAAATTCATCACTGGAAAAATCAGAAATTCGGCTAATGAGCCTGTTATTTTTGCCACTGTAGAAGTTAAAAATGAAAAATTGTATGCAATTGCTGATGAAGACGGCAATTTTAAACTTCAGGTTCCTGAAGAACTTCCTTATATTCTAAAAATCAGTTCTGTTGGTTATAATACCAGAGAAATCAAAATCGAAGAAGAAAAAACTCATCTGGATATTATTTTGGATGACAATATCGAACTGACAGAAGTAACAGTAACAGCACGTCGTAGAGAAGAAACCTTACAAGAAATTCCAATTGCAATTTCTGTTATCGGAGGAAAAGCAATTGACGACCAGGGAGCATTCAACGTAAACAGAATCAAAGAAAGTGCGCCTACATTACAGTTATATACTTCTAATCCAAGAAATACAACATTGAACATTCGTGGTCTGGGCTCTACATTTGGATTGACAAATGACGGTATTGATCCGGGCGTAGGTGTATACATTGATGGAGTTTACCATGCAAGACCTGCAATTGCTACTTTTGACTTTATAGATGTAGAACGGGTTGAAATCCTGCGTGGTCCACAAGGAACATTATTCGGTAAAAACACAACTGCAGGAGCTATCAATATTACCACCCGAAAACCAAGCTTCCAGCCAGGTGCTACTTTTGAAGCCAGCTATGGAAACTATGGATATATTCAGGCAAAAGCATCTGTCACCGGACCATTATGGAGCAAGAAAGTTGCTGGTAGAATATCGTTTGCAGGAACACAAAGAGATGGCAACGTATACAATATAGTGACTCAAAAATATATCAATGACCTGAATAACCTGGGTGTAAAAGGACAGATTCTCTATCTGCCGACAGATAATATTGCTATTACTTTATCAGGAGATTACAACCGTCAGCGACCGGAAGGTTATGCACAGGTAGTGGCCGGTGTAGTAAAAACTCAAAGAGCTGAATACAGACAATTTGATAATATCATTAAAGATCTGAATTATGAGCTGCCAAGCAGAAATCCTTTCGACAGATTAATAGACCACGATACTCCATGGCGTTCAGGTAATGACGTAGGTGGAGCATCTGCCAATGTGGATATCAAATTAGGTCCTGGTAAGCTGACATCAACTACTGCGTGGAGATTCTGGAACTGGGATCCGTCCAATGACAGAGACTTTACAGGATTACAGGCACTCGCAAAATCTCAAAACCCTTCCAAACACAGAAACTGGTCTCAGGAATTAAGATACGCAGGGGAAATCAATAAGAAATTAAGCGGTGTTATCGGGGTATTCTTAATCGACCAGAATATCACAATTGACGGTACAGAAGAATCAGGTTCTGCTCAATGGAGATTCTCCCAAAGCTCTACCAGCCCATTATGGCAAACACCTAACCTTTTTGAAGGTTATGGCATCAAAACAAACTCTACATTAGAAACTTTCGGAGCCGCAGTGTTTGCACAGGCAGACTGGGAAGTATTAAAAAAATTCCACTTCTTACCGGGTGTGAGATACAACTATGACAAAAAATATGTGGACTACAAAAGAACTACATTTGGTGGCTTACAAACAGATGATCCTGCATTGATTGCACTGAAAAACGCAGTATACGGCAGTCAGGCATTCATAGCTGATGTAAAAAACCATAATTTTTCCGGTCAGGCAACCTTATCATACAGAGCAAAGAAAATCAACGGTTTTGCAACTTATGCACTCAGCTACAAACCTGTAGGTGTAAATCCGGCAGGGCTTCCAAATGCTAACGGTCAACCAATGTTGGAACTGGCAGAAATCAAGCCTGAACGTGTCAATCACATAGAAGTAGGTATCAAAAGTAGTCCAAATACCAAATCCATTTTGAATGTAACCTACTTCCACACACTCATTAATGACTATCAAACTCAGGTACAAACTGCCGAGTTGGGCGTAAACAGAGGATATCTTGCCAATGCTGAAAAAGTAAGAGTACATGGAGTTGAATTAGACGGAAACTTCCGTGTCAACAAAAATCTTACATTCAACACGGCATTAGCTTATACTGATGGAAAATATGTAAAATTCACTAATGCACCGGTGCCATTGGAGGAAACAGGTGGAACGGCTGCATTTAAAGATATATCAGGTGGAGAGCTTCCGGGTATCTCTAAATGGTCAGGTTCATTCGGTGGAGATGGTCAGATCTACGGTAAACTATTGGGTTTAGCCGGTAATTATTTCTTAGGAGTGGATTTATTTTTCAGAAGTAAATTCTCATCCAGCCCATCGCCATCGCAATATCTGAATATTGATGGTTATGCTTTACTGAATGCCAGAGCTGGTTTCAGAGCAGACAATGGTCTTTCTATTACAGTTTGGGGTCGTAACCTGACTGACAAAGATTATTTCGAGCAATTACTTCCTGCAGGTGGTAATGCCGGTCATTATGCTGCTGTATTAGGTGACCCGCTTACATTTGGCGTCACACTTAAGTACTCGTTTAAAAAATCTGCCAATTAATCTATATCAATAACTACACTTAAAATAAGAACGTCGCCCTAAAAGGCGGCGTTTTTTATTGATCAGTCAAGTTTAAATTGCTTCATTTCTATCCTTCCTTTCTGAAGAAATCAATATCATTAAACACACATTATAAATACAGTTCAAATCTATAGTAAAAACCTGATTGAAGTGCATTTTTATTTTTAATCAACATGAGAAGAACTTCATTAACTCTTTTATTCAGAAGCACATCTGAATAATCAGTAATAAGTAAGCTTTTCCAAAGCATAATTCATATTAAACCATATATTTGCGCTCAGACAATTTGAACACATGGAGAAACTGATCACCTTAGATGAATTTATCATACAAGGTCAAAAAGACGCACCGGGCGCAACAGGAGAATTATCCAGATTACTCAGAGATATAGGTGTAGCCGCAAAAATTGTAAACAGAGATCTCAGCAAAGCTGGTCTGGTAGAACATATTCTGGGTGAAGCCGGCTCCACAAATGTACAGGGTGAAGAAGTCAAAAAGCTGGATGAGTTCGCGAACGATATTCTGATCAAATGTCTTAAAACCAGCGGTGAATGTTGTGGAATAGCTTCTGAAGAAGAGGACACTTTCGTATCATTTCACAATGAACCTCAATGCAGAAATGCTAAGTATTTAGTGCTGTTTGACCCATTGGATGGTTCTTCCAATATTGACTGCAATGCTCCGGTGGGAACGATCTTCTCTATCTATAAAAGACTATCTCCTATCGGCACACCATGTACTGACGAAGATTTTCTACAACCGGGAAACAGGCAGGTAGCTGCCGGATATGTCATCTATGGCTCATCAACTATGCTTGTATATACAACAGGCGATGGGGTGAATGGATTTACACTGGATATTGCTATTGGTGAATTCTGCTTATCACATCCAAGCCTGAAAACTCCTGAAAAAGGTAAAATATATTCTCTGAATCAAGGTAATTACCACGATTTTGAAGACGGAGTTCAGAAGTATGTTGATTATTGTCAAAGTTCAGACAACAAAAAACCTTATTCATTGAGATATATTGGTTCAATGGTAGCTGATTTTCACAGAAATTTATTGAAAGGTGGAATTTTCATCTATCCGTCCGGAAGAAAGAGTGGCAAAGGAAAGCTCCGTCTGATGTACGAGTGTAACCCGATGTCATTTATTCAGGAGCAGGCAGAAGGGCTGGCATCTACCGGAACAGGTAGAATCCTGGATGTACAGCCTACCGAACTACATCAGCGCGTACCTATCTTCATCGGTTCCAAAGGAAATGTAGAAGATGCGCTGGGTTATCTGTAAAGATCCAAACTACTTAATATCAAAAGGAAAGGCTCACAACCTTTCCTTTTTTGTTTAATTTGAGACCGAATTCTTTTAATTTTCATCATTATGACAAAAGTTCTCATTACAGGCATTACCGGACTGATAGGTAAAAATTTGATGAACAGAATTTTACAGGACGGCCAGTATCGTATTGCAGGTCAATATTTTTCACCTCGTAATACAGATGAGTTTACTTCTAAAGGTGTAGAAATGAAAAAAGCGGATATCTGTGTACCTGCTGACATCAAAAATCTGACTGAAGGTTGCGATATAGTCGTTCATAGCGCCGCAAGAGTAATAGATCATGGGACGAAAGCAGATTTTTATCTGGCTCACTACGATGCGACCCAATGGATGCTGGAAGATTCACTGAAACATGGCGTCAGACATTTCATCTATATCAGCTCTTTCGGTCCTGCTACATATATAGACAGAAGTAAAGGATTACCGGACGAAACGGTTCCTTTAGTCAGAAGTGGTGTACACTATGATGATGCAAAAATTGATGCAGAAGAGCTGGTCAAATCATTTTGCACACAACACAACATCATTTATACGATAGTAAGACCTGCTGCCGTAATAGGTCCGGATAGTATCTGGGTAAGAGAACCTCTCAAAAGAGCCCAGTCATTTTTTGGAGTCAGGCTCGTGGATGACGGGCAAAAAGATGCCTGCCTGATCGATGCAGAAAATCTGGCTGATGGCATTTTCAGGATAATGACTATGCCTGTAGCACATAATCAAACCTATTTTTTCATGGATGAATATGGTGTCACCTGGAAGCAATATTTTACCGATCTGTTAGCGATGAAAGGATTTCAACCTAAAGGAAAAATCTCCAGAAGCACAGCACTTACTATGGCAAAAATCATGAATGTTGTTTTCCCGGCTTTCGGGCTTCAACCTCCAATCGGCATCAAATCAGTCATTGCGACCAGTTCTGACAGAAGGGTGATCGTCAGTAAAGCCCGTACAGAATTGGATTGGAAAAGTAAGGTCAGCTATACTGAAGCAATGGAGAAAATCAGAAAATCTCTGAACTAAAGCAAAATAAAAAAGGTTGCCTTTGCAGCAACCTTCATACTATTTCGTTATTAATTATTTCTTCCACTTTTCACATTCCGGGAATGTTTTTCCTGGACAAGTAACTTTTGCCGGCATAAAGATAAAATCACCGGTTCTCATTTGATTGTTCATGACTAAGTAACAAAAATTTGACATCCTTCTGTTGAGCTCCACCATTCCCCACTCAAATGATCCATGACCTCCACCGCATACTACATCAAACCATACTGTCTCTCCTACTGCTTTCAGCCTTTCATACAACGCATTACAACCCATTACTGTAGGTATTTTACTATTGTTTTTGCAATGAGGAAAAGCTTTTGCATAATTCCATGGAATTAATTCATCACATTGTCCCTGTAAAAGATAAACCGGTACATTCTGCTTTTCTATCACCTCCGGACCACCAAATAAAGGGCCTGCCAGTGTAATCACGCCATTGGGCTTAGAGCTTACATTTCTGTAATTCCCGATAGATTCAAGACTCCCGATACTTCTGGCGATATCAGATGGAACTTCATTATCCTGAAAATATAAAGCTCCCAGAGCATTTGCACCTCCTGCACTACCACCTGCTACATAGATTTTATTCGGATCAACCCCGTATTTAGCAGCATTGGCACGTACGTGTCTGATGAGTGCTTTTGTATCCTGAAAACCTCTGAACGCTGCCTCAGTCATATTTTTTTCTATATCTCCAATACATCCTATAGCTAAATTTGACTGTAAAAACCCTACTCTGTAATCACCGGAAATAGCCACATATCCTCTCATGGCCAGCTCACTGTTGAATACATCAAAGCCTTGTTTCATTTTAGAAGCCCACGCTCCTCCAAAGTAGAATATAATACAAGGCCTTCCGGTTGAAATCTGATCATTTTTAGGAGTATAAATATCTATTGTCAGGTCTGTCTTTCCATCATTCCAGGTAGGCACACCTGTCAGAAATGTTTCACTGGTGACATCAAATTCATTGAACACCTTATCTCTGTATCTTGTACCGTCGGGGTTATAATCATCCCGGTTCTTGTTGTCGGCCTGCCCGGTTCTGGCACCGCCACCACCTCCGGCTTGTTTTTCTTTTTGTTTTTGCTGATTTTGTTTTTGCTTTTCAGCTGCCTGCTGTAACACGGTACAGGAGGTCATTAATATTGTTATCAGAAACAAATAAGATATCCTTTTAAACATACTCTAAAAATTATTGTATAAAAGTATTTAAAATTGAGAGTAAACGGTTGTTTCTTATCCACTTTAAGAAAATGTTCACATATAAAATCAGTATTTTTGGGTAGATGAATCTGAAAATAGTAAACTCCTCTTCCAAAACATCGAAGCTGATGTTTTTGTATTTACTTATAGCTGTCATTGCATTTGGAATTATTTGTGTCTGGAGAATTCCTGAATTTACCGACGTGCTGGGATGGGATGAAGGTCTATATATGCAGAACGGACTTTTGTTTGCAACAAAGCTTCAGAAAGCCTGGGGACCCATTTATGCAGCATGGTATTATTTTTTACACTTTTTTCAATCTCATCCGCTGAACCTCTACCTCCTCAATTTTCAGGTACTGACTGTTGTTCCCGGGGTATTATTTTATATTTACTGGACCAGAATAGGCATCAGGCCATTAGTATCGGCGGTGATTGCCATGTTTTATATTGCATCTCACATTAACTTTTATTCCTGGCCTAAAATCTCACTTTTCACAACAACACTGATTGCCCTGACATTTGTCGTTTCCACATTCTTCAAAAGGAGGATTGACCAGGTGATCATTATTGCCGGAGGAGTTATTTTCGCATCGTACATGCGTCCGGAGCTGTATCTGGGTTATTTACTGCTGTTTATCATCATTATTTCACTGCTGGTATATCAGCTCTTCAAAAAGATAAAAATTGAGAAATTCACCTGGGCATTGTTTGTTATTCTGATTATAGGAACTGTCGGATTACAAAAATGGCTGGGTAATCCTTTATTTAATTTTGAAGGTGAAGGAGGCAGAGCTGTCGCGGCATTCGGGCAGCATTTTGCCTATAATTATACCATCTGGAATGATTTAAGACCCGACAGATGGCAGCTACATGCAGATATCATCATCAAAGAAGTTTTCGGAGATGTTGCAAATATTGGTGACGCAATCAAAGCCAATCCTGCTCCCATTTATCATCACTTCGCATACAACTTCACTCATTACCTGGAAAATGTATGGAAATTTTACACAGATATTTTTCTTCCTGAATCCATTTTCAAGCTAAAAGAAATTCCGAGAACCATCATTCTTGGGTTGGTGTTGATCGCTTTATTCGCATTGAAAATGTTCAGCTTTAAAAACTGGTGGACTAAATTCAAATCTCACGGATGGGACTGGTTGCTACTGGCCATAGTTGTAAGTCCTACATTTATCTCCGTCATAGTGATCTTCCCGAGAGAACATTATATGGTATTGCAGCTGATCCTCCTATTGACACTGATACTGACACTTTCGTATGGATTTACCGGCTGGAAAAATCCTGTGGCTACCAGAGAGCGGCTGGGATTGGTTTCGATATTTGTATTCCTGCTGATTATACTGGCTCCCAGTGCAAAAAGCCGCCCCTATTTTGACAATTTCAGGGAACCTAAAGGCAACTTTAATGCGCGGGCAGCAAAAGTATTGGAAAAATTCACACCATTGAAAGATACTGTTGCTATCTCCGAAAACGAAGGCGGTATCATCTGTTTTATTCCACAGGACAAAGCCATTCACTATAAATGGACACCTGCAGTATGGAAAAAGACCAGCTTTGAGCATTTTGCTGACAGTCTGAAAACTCAGATGTATTATGTCACTCCGCTGTTTTTGTACGACGACAGATATTTATTTGACCCGGAATGGCAGAAATTCCTGACAGATTATCCTGACCGTGGCTATAAAAAAGTAATGGTTGCAGATGAGTGGTACTTCCTGTATGATACAGCAGCAGTTAAATTTAATCCTTAACTGATATTGAATTTATGAAAACAATTTTCGCATTCCTGATTTTTACTTTTTCTGCGCTGGGAGTTTCCGCACAGGAAACCGTCAAAATAGTAGATGCAACCAAAAAATCTTATACGAAAGAGATTTACTATGTTTTAAAAAAAGATAAGAGCGTAAAACACGGGCCTTATCAGAAATTCGGATACAAAGATCGCCTGGAAATTACGGGATATTATAAAAATGGAGAAAAAGACAGTCTTTGGACGGAATACCGATACGATGGAATCCCTCTTTCCCAAAATCATTATCAAGACGGACACTTACACGGCCTATCTATAAAATATTATAATTCTGGGATAAAAAACACTGAAGGATTTTATAAACGTGGAGTAAAAGACAGTATTTGGATCACATATTCGACTTCTGGGGTTCTGTTGCAGAAAGATTTTTATCGTAAAGACAATAGAAACGGTCTCAGCACCAGCTATTACAACAATGAAAAGATTGAAAGTAAAGGAGAATATTACAACAACAAAAAAACCGGCATTTGGGAATTTTATAATCCTGATGGTTCTTTAATGCAAAAATACGACTACGACAAAAAAGAACTACTTTATATTGAAAAAGTACCCAACCAACAACTTACAGTTAAAACCGATAGTGGAAGTATTACCATAAATGTCGAAAGGATACCGACATTTATCGGAGGTATCCAAGAGTTCATGCGACATATACAAAGCAATGTAAAATATCCCGAATTAGCGATGGATAATGGTGTTGAGGGTAACGTAATCGTTGCATTTGTGGTTGAGAAAGACGGAACTGTTAGCAATGTGGAAGTAGAAAAACCTGTCGGATATGGATTAGATAAAGAAAGTATCAGAGTCATTCAACTCACTTCCGGCAGCTGGCTTCCGGCTATTCATGATGGTGAAATATCCAGGGTCAAATTTTCCGCACCTATCAGATTCATATTAGGCAGATAAGCCATGAGAATTTTGTTTTTATTACTTTCTCTTGTAATTTCTTTTTCCGCACAAGGACAGCGGGAAAATCATCCAATAATTGCTGCAACTGAATTCCCTAAAAACAAATGGGACAAGGAAAATGATTTATCATTAGTTCTGGCTTGGACTTACAAAAAGTATGACAGCGGTGTAAAAGTAAAATTGTGTATTAACTTACTCAATTATACCGATTCTACAGGTAATTCCAGGTACTATATCAGTCAGATGTTTACGAATCAAAAACCATATGACACATGGTTTCATTCATGGATACATTATGGCCCAGATTACAACGCCGGATCTGATTTCGGTTATCGTGATGTACATTTAAAAGATTTCAAACACATACTCTGTGAAGAGGAATTGTATGATCTATTATCAAAATGGAAATTCTCTCTGATAGGGAAAAACGCTGAAACGATAGAAGCGGGAGTTGACCAATCGCTCATGCAAAGTTTCTTCGGTTTTAAACTTGACCTTAACAGATTAATAGAAAAAGATTAAGTTGTTAGAGAAGATTTAGATGTCTGATCTCTGTTTTTTAATATCCCATTCTAAAACAGTACTGATAGACTAAAGATGATAAAAAGCATATCTTGTAGTCATGAAAGATTATATTTTATTATTTCTATTTTTTGCAGGTTTCTGCCTGAATATTTTCGGACAAGAAACTATAAAAATCACCACCGGCCCTAAGAAGTCTTATGACAGCGAAGTTTATTATGTTTTAAAAAGTAATCCGGACATCAAACATGGTTTATATCAGAAGTATGGTAATAACAAATTGAAAATCGAAGGATATTACAAAGATGGATTAAAAGACAGCCTGTGGACAGAATACGGTTATAGTGGAACGATCAATACTAGGGGACATTATAGAAATGACAAAAAGGAAGGGCTTTGGACAGAATATGGTTACAAAGGAAAAATCAAAAGCCAGGGTAACTATCATGATGGCAAAAAGAGCGAACAATGGAAAACCTACTTTTCAGACGGAATTTCTCTTAGAAATCAGGGAAATTACAAAGAAGATATAAGAATCGGAATCTGGGAATTTTTTGATGAACAATCAGGATTGATTCAAAAATACAATTTCAACACCAAGGAACTTTTATTTTATAAAAATCCTACTGATAACCAGTCTGATGTTGAGACAGAAGTAATTACTGATGAGGGGGTGATCGAAGTAAAATTAGACAGACCAGCACTATATTTAGGGGATAAAAGTGAGATGATGTCACACATAAATTACAATATCAGATACCCGGAAATGGCTTTGGATAATGGTACACAGGGAACCGTAATTATCACTTTCGTTATAGACAAAGAGGGCAATGCCCATAATTTTGAGATCAAAGAAGGTATCAAAGATGGGTTGAGCGAAGAAGCATTGCGTGTAATGAAATTAACGAAGGACAATTGGATTCCGGCAATATATAATGACAAGCCCGTGACAACACGAATGACCGTACCCATAAAATTCAGATTAGCCAGATAACCAATCTTCGAACCACTGAAGTCTCGTTTATGCTTAACATATTTAAAAAGTACTTCAAAAAAGACATACCTGAGTTTCTCGCCTTAACAGAGTATGAATTTAAGGGCAAATATTTCTATAGAGTTGCATCATGGATGTGGCTGAATGAAAGACAAATAGTTGTCCATGATCCACATGGTCCCAGAATGATTACAATGTACGAATGGCCACAGATAATTTTTCTGGATGCAAAAGGTAAACTAACAGTGACAGAATACGTCGATTATATGGCAGAACAATATTCAAAAGTCCCAAAAGGCCTGGATAATACGATCATTGAACAGCTTAATTCATTATTTGAATTAAAGCTTATCGATTTTTCGGATACAGAAGTTACATTAGAAGACAATATTATCCATCCTGTTCAGATGAAATAATAATGCACAAGTACTCAATAAACAAGTTATATCCTGTTTAAAGAAAAGCAGATAGTATTTTCTTCATATCACAAAAATCACTAACTTCATTTAAAATCAATTTACAAACTCAAAAATCCCGTAGATATGCTGTTAAACAATATCGCACCGGGAACACATCTTAAAGATTTTGTACGATTTTACAGAATTATTGATTTTGATTTTACACATGAACCTCTTCATTCCTGTCAGGTAAAGGCATACAGGCCCAGAATAGAACATTGCCTGCAATTCACACCGTTTGACTGCGAAAATGCAGATTACCGAAACGGCAAAAACTTTCAATATAAAGTCGTTTTGTTTGGTCAACATACGGAACTAACCTATAGGAAAGTAGGAAGTCGTTTTTTAAACTTTCAGGTTGTATTTCAACCAGGAGTTCTGTCTTCTGTATTTAAAATCTCTGCTGAAAAGCTGAGCAATCAATATATAGACGGCGAACTACTACCGGGAAGAGATATTCATCTGATCAACGAACAACTGGCTGGCTGCAAAGATTATTCAGAAATGATTATGGTCATAGAAGAATTTCTTACCAGGCAATTCAAAAATACCCAAAGAAAAACACACCCTATACATCAGATAGCCGGACAGTTATTGAACCCTTTTCAACAAAACAACTTAGACTGGTATGCAAATCAGTCCAACCTATGTTACAGGCAATTTGACCGGGCTTTTAAATCCTGTACCGGTATCACTCCTAAAGATTATCAGAATCTGGTCAGGCTGGATCTCGCCTATCTGCTCAAAAACAGATTCCCACAGAAAGACTGGTTTTCAATAGCTATCGAAAGTGGATTTTACGACTATCAGCATCTCTCCAGAAATTATAAAAAGTACACCGGCTACGCTCCTACTCAGTTTTACTTACTGGAGCAAAAAGCTCCTGAAAGATATTTTGGAGAATTTGAACATTGATCCAAGAACGTCCTGTTTGTACCACTTATAAAAATATATGCTCATTATTTTTACCGGTAACAAATTATACATCAATGAAATTCCTTAAAATATCATCCATCATCCTGTTGGTTATTTTACCGTTCAGCACCATACTTTCAAATTTCTCTCCTTACTGGACTACTACATATACATTTAAAGACTTCTTGACAGCCTCCTTCATTCTGGCAGTAGTTTCCTGGCTGTTAGGTTGGTTCATCTCTTCACCCGGATCAAATAAAGGGGGAATTTATCTCTTTGTATTGGGATCGGTTATCGGACCTCCGTTGATGCTGGGCCCACCCGAAGAGTTTGCCAAATTACTGGAAAGAATATCAGAAGAACATTTCAGATATAGTATGCTGCTCTTTGCTACAATATTATTTGCAACAGGATTCATAGCTATCATAAAACAATACCGGTATAAGATCTCAACCATTCAAAAATTCATCAGTATTCCATTTATCATTTCTGTTATTCTGATGATATGGGACAATTACAGCTCATACAACTTAAGTAAAGAAATGAATACCTGGGTCAGCTCAGGAAAAAATGCAGACGATTTTATACTTCAATACGATTACCATGAATTTATCAGAACTAGCGGCAGAACACTTGTTTATCTTTCTACAGTATGGCTGAGCTGGATATTATTCAGAAATGCATCCATTCCCAAATGGACAACAATCATACTCACCATTTTCTGCGGAATAGGTATCATCTGTTTCTTCCTGTTCAATTTTATCAGTCCGGCATTTTACTTTCCGATGATGGTACCAGCATTTGTATTGGCCCCTGCATATTGGTTGGGAATTACTCTTATTAGCAGAGAAAAACCGGACACGAATTTCAAGAATGAACACAAATTAAGATAGCTCCAGTACAAATCAGCGAATACGGTGAACTATTGACGGAGGACTGTCTACCTCAATAAGCTCTAAGCTTCTGCCATCAATTTCTCCTCCTGATGCTGAATATAAGCTGCTGCTGTAATGTCCCCGTTGACATTGATCACAGTACGTGACATATCGAGAATTCTGTCTACTCCGTAAATCAATGCGATAGACTCCCCCGGTACTCCTATAGAAACTAAAATTGTTACAATCACAGGCAGAGACCCGCCGGGAACTCCTGCGGTACCCACACCAGCCAGCACACAAAGAACTACGACCATGATCTGAGAGGTAAAAGACAACTCTACATCGAAACATTGTGCCAGAAACAACACTGTAATGCCTTCAAACAATGCGGTTCCATTCTGATTGGCAGTACTGCCTACTGTCAGCACAAAATGTGTAACAGGCTTGGGAATCTTTAGTTTTTCTATACTCACCCGTATCGCTGTCGGCAACGTAGCATTGCTAGAGCTGGTAGAAAATGCCGTCAGAGTCACTTCACCCATATCTTTCATGAACTGCCAGGGATTTCTATTTGCAAAGTATTTCAGCACTATCGCATAAGTAACAAACTGATGTAGTGCTAATCCCAGCAAGACAATTCCGACATACCACATCAGAGATATCAGGAAATCTGCTCCTACATTCAGAACCATATTAAACAGCAGAGCTGCAACTCCATACGGCGCCAAAGCCATTGCATAGCCTATTACCTTTAAAACGATCTCATACAAAGATTCTAAAAACTGCCTGACGGGAGCGGATTTTACCTCTCCGACAGCAGCCATTGCTATACCGAAAATCAACGCAAAAACCATTACAGAAATCAATCCTCCACCCGTATTCTTAGGATCAAATGCATGGCTCATCTCATGTATAGGATTTTTAGGTATCAAATTCGCAACGATATCACCTACAGTCTTCTTTTGATTCTCTTCAGAAAATTGTTGAGCGTTTGCAGCTTCCGTTCGGTATTCTTCCAACAGATATTGACGGGTGTTTTCTGAAATTCTTTTACCGGGATTAAAAATATTGACCAGACTCACACCTATCATTACAGCAATAAAGCTTACCAGCAACGTATATTTTAAAAGTGAGCCACCCATTCTCCCCAATTTGCGTAAATCGCCGATCTCAGCTATTCCCAGGATCAATGCTGACAGAATCAAAGGAATCACCATCATGAAAATCAGGTTCATAAAAATCTTACCAACCGGTTCTACCCAAGCACTAATCACAGAAAGTGTATCTGCCGGTAAATCTAACTGTCTGACAATCCATCCGGCAACCACTCCGAACAGCATTCCGATAAAAATTCTGGTGTGTAGCTTCATATCCTATTAAAATAAGAGAAATGAGTGAAACCTCCTGATTTTACAGGAATAAACATGTGTTAAGAATTTGATATCACCTTTTACAGATACACCGGATCATCATTTATACACTCACTTTCACGACTGTACCTTTCCCGTCTGAATACACCGACAACTCCATCCTATGCAGTGAAAAAACAATCTGTGCCATTGACAAGCCAATACCTTTTCCCTGGTATCCTTTTGTATTCTTACCCCGGTAAAAATTTTGAGTAATCTGATTCAGGTCACTTTCCGGAATACCGATACCCCTGTCTATGATTTCTATTTGCAAACTGCTTCCCACACTCTTCAGAAGAACTTCAACAGGTTGGTTATCAGAATATTTAACAGCATTCTCTACCAGGTTGCTGAAAGCCAGTGCCAATAGATTGGTATTCCCATATACATTGAGATGGACAGAATCTTCGACCTCTATTTTTACATCTATCTGAGCCTGATGATACAAAACAGCATTTTCTATCACCTGCCAGATAATTTCATCTATACGCACTGTCTTAAATTCAAAGCTTGTTTTGACCCCGGACAGCAACATCATTTTATCCAGTGTTTCTTCCAGATCGTAGACATATTGCTTTGACTGGACTATTGCCTGCTGATACTCATCTACTGTACGTTTTTTTTGATGCGTCACTTCCAGTGTCCCCATTAGTGCAGTGATAGGTGTACGCAATTCATGAGATACATAATCTATAAAATTCTTCTGCACATGAAAAGTCTGCGCCAGCCTGTCGATAAAATGATTGTATGTCCTGACCAGATCTTCAATTTCAGTATATGACTTTTCCAGTACGATAGGTTCGTAAAAGTTTTTATTGTCCCGTTCCTTGATTTGTTCTATAATCTGAATGATAGGCTCATAGGCAAAACGTCCCAGCAGCTGCGAAAAAAGATAAATCAAAATAACCCCGATAACAAATACGACAATCAGAATTTGCAGCAAAGTGTACATCTGGTTATCAAAATCATCTTTCAGCTCACGGGCCACCACTACAAAATTCCCCTCATTATCCGCATAAAACAGGCCATTATAAAAAAATCTATCCGTAGTAAAATTAGCCTGCCGGTTTTTTCTGATAGTGTTCAAAAACTCCACGGTAATATTCTTGTCCGGTAACATTTCACCTCTGGCTACAATATTTTGTGTATTATATATTGCTATATCCTTTCGGGAAATCGACTTCCTCAGCTTATCCTTGATACTCTCATGTTCAGAATTACTACTTTCATCCTGCTCCAGATAAAATACCGCTGCCAGCAAAGTTTTACTTTCCAGAATCTGGATTTCATTATGCTTCATCCACCGGTAAAATGAAATATAAATGGCTGCAGAAGCCACAAAAATGACTACACTGAAAATCAAAACTGAATATATCGAAAGCCTGTTCTTCAGCTGCATCTTAATCTATACTTTGAAAATGTAACCAATTCCTTTGACCGTATGAATATATTTATTTCCGTTTTTCTCTATTTTACTTCTCAGATAAGAGATATAAACATCCACCACATTGGTATGATTTTCAAAAGTGATACCCCATACAGCATTCAATATCTGCAATCGGCTCACTGCTTTATTTGCATTATCCACCAGATAAGTCAACAGCTTAAATTCCTTTGGAGATAATTCTGCCGGCTGTTCGTTGACGAACACCTGGAACTGATTCATATCTATCCGGATATCCTGTATCACAATCTCCGAATTAGATTGAGTCGTTTGTTGCGCCAGCTGAAAACGCCTTGTCACAGCCTTGATCCTGGATAGCAGCTCATCAAAATGAAAAGGTTTGGTCAGATAATCGTCCGCGCCGCAATCCAGCGCACTCACCTTATCATTCACAGAACCAAGTGCACTCAACATCAGAACAGGCGCAGCTATCTTCTTATATCTCAATACCTGCACAAGCTGTACACCATCCATTCCCGGTAGCATGACATCCACAATAATCAATCCCCAGTCTATATTTAAAAAACTTTCCAGTACATCCTCTGCATTTCTGCAAAGCGTGACCAGACAGCCATTTTCTTCAAGACCTTTCGTCAGAAAATCGCTGATCCTTTTGTCATCTTCTACAATCAGAATTTGCATGGTGCACAAATATTTCGACTAAAAATACCTAATTCAGCTCACTACATCTATATATAACATCCATTCTAATGAATTTCTAATGAGATTTTAACGGCAGCTATTCCTGCTATTACTTTGACTTTCCACACCACCAGGAATTAATATTCGGATGTCCTGCATAGATATCGGGATCGTTCTATCAGAGTTGTGCATACGCAACACCTGAGCCAGACAAACTCAATAATACTACTGAATGAAAATCCGGAATATCATGAACTCAGGATAAAATGACATAACTTCAGGATATAAAACATTCGAATGAATAATTTCCTTTACGTAGCAATTCTGGTTTTTATCCTGTATCTCATATATAACTCTAAAAAAGCAAAAGGAATATTTAACCAAGATCCCTACAACAATAAGGTAAGAAAGGAATTGCAAGAAGAAGGTAAAGAGTTTGTCACTGTATTAGAGAAGCTGGATTACTTTAAATATACGGACCCTTCTGACTTACATAAGATCAAAAATGAAATCATAGAATACTACGATCCGGAAATGGGATTCTTTACATATTGGAAGGATGAAAAAGAGCTTTCAGAAGATTACAGGATACTCAACATCGACTGGGATACGCTGAACGAAAATGACAGTATCTCCAAAATCATTAAAAATTTACACCCTTCTTTTCAAAAAATCGGTGTACAATTTTGAAGTCAGCGACCATTATGCTAAATATGATAAGATCAACGGCATTATCAATGAACGATTGGTGGTAAACGGAAATCAACACATCATTTTTGACAACCTTAAAGGCGGAAATCCTCCGGTACTTTCCATTCAGAAAATTACAGACATCATTAATCTTGAAGCTGAATCGCAGCAAGTAGCAGAACGGGCCTATTTATCTTCTGCAGGTGTCTTCACATCAATAATGCTTCTTACTCCTGATCAATTCCGGTTTTTCAACAAAGTATATAATGAAAGTGATGACAAGCCACTGACTACAGAAGCATGGATTGAAATGTTTGGTTAGCCTTTTTAAATAGAAATATCGCCCTAAACGCGTCTTTCTGTTATCTATTTCAAAAATTATGTTAAAAATTCAGAAAATAATATTTGTATATACAACAATTGTCCAAACAAAGCAACTATATTAGCATCAGAAACAATAACAACGAAAAAACGTTATAACCTTAAATCATTAAAATCATGAAAAAACTATTCTTAGTATTCGGAATTGCAGGTCTGTTATTTACTGCATGTGTAAGTAATCCTGAAGGAGAAAAAGCTACTACTACTGATGCTGCCGAAGTCGTTGAAACTGCAGGTACGGAATTAAGTGTAAACACAGAAGCGTCTAAAGTATTGTGGACCGGTAGAAAAGTAAGTGGTCAGCACAATGGCGAGGTTAAAATCAAATCCGGTAAGGTAGTTGTAACAGGCGACCAGATCACAGGCGGTGAGTTTGTA
Organism: bacterium; assembly: GCA_037189845.1. GTDB lineage: Bacteria > Bacteroidota > Bacteroidia > Chitinophagales > JADIYW01 > JAMLHH01. Next base: position 124,998 of record JBBCIS010000008.1, on the reverse strand, counting down.
TTGGATATGACAACCATCAATGCACTGGATTTACAAGGTGAGTGGAAAACAAAGCTGGATGGCCACTTAAAAGCAGATGATTTCTTTGCAGTAGCAAAATTTCCTGAAGCAACATTGGAAATTACAAATGTAACAGGTACGGGAGTATCAACTGTAGATGTTTCTGCAAACCTGACAATCAAAGACATTACCAAAAACATTACTTTTAAAGCTAACGTAACAGAAATCTCTGAAACTGCATTGAAAGCAAATGCTGACTTCAATATCAAAAGAGCTGACTGGGGCATAAACTATGCTGGTCAGGCTGATGACTTAATCAGTGAAGAAATCAACTTCAAAATTGATTTAGTAGCAGGTAACTAATACTTTTACAAGTACAATTTTTTTATTAGGAGCGTTGTCATTTCTGACAACGCTTTTTTATTTTATATTTTCTGATTAAAAACCGAAAACATTTATAATATTCATTAATTTAATACTGTATAAATACACAATTATGTCAGTAGTAAGAATTAAAAAAATACAGGAAACTGTCGGGGCTGATGCAGATGGTTTCTTTGGCAAGAATACAGCCATTGCCATTTTAAAGTATATAGGTGCTGTTCCGGAAGGAAATACGCTGATAGAATATGTCAGGCAAATCCAAAAAATCTTAGGATTGACCGGCAGAGATGTGGATGGAGTATTAGGACCTCAGACATTGACGAAGCTGGAAGATTACCTTTCTCAAAAGCTGATATCTCTTCCCGCAGGAACATCATTGATCATCAGCAATATTTCCCTGAATAAAATCATTGAATTTGAGATCTCCTCTCCTGCAGCATATAACAGTAAATATAAAAACCCGATCTGGCCGGCTGTTGAGAGCGGTATTACTATTGGTATAGGATATGATTTAGGTTATGTAGGAGTAACTGAATTCAGAAATACATGGAAAAATTTTATTCCGGATGCTGATGTACAGACATTGTCAAAAGTTGTAGGCTTAAAAGGAAATGCAGCTAAAAACAAATTAGCACAGGTGAAGCACGTCGTTGTTCCCTATGATGCTGCCCGAAGTGTTTTCTATCAGTTTACACTGAGCAAATATGCAAAGCTGGTGAGAAATATTTATCCCAAAGCGCACCTGCTTCCTCCCGATGCACAAGGTGCCTTGCTGAGTCTTGTATTCAACAGAGGCAGCTCACTGGATGGTGACAGAAGAAAAGAAATGAAAAACATTCAAAAATATATTGATCCACAAAACCTGTCAAAAATTGCAGCTGAGATCAGAGCTATGAAACGTCTCTGGCCGAACGTGAACGGATTGCTCCGGCGCAGAGAAGATGAAGCGCTGCTCGTAGAAAATGCTACATTCAGAATTTTACGGGAAGAACAGATCCTGGTTTAACGTATTTTATATTAAAATCCTGTTATCACAGAAAAATGAGTGTCCGGTCACAAGTTTTTTTACATAAATAAGCAGATATTTGGTTTGACATTGATGTCAGACTTTTATGTTACACGCTTCTGAGGAAAAAAAGGATATAGAAGAAGTCATTAAAGAGGCTGCCAGGAAAATCTTTATCCGTAAAGGTCTTTCCGGTGCCAGATTACAGGATATTGCCGATGAGGCAGGTATCGGGCGAACCTCATTGCATTATTATTACAGAAGTAAAGAGAAATTATTTGATGCCGTAATTTCCGAGAAATTCTATGATATCAAATATCGTTTAGGCAATACTGTGGAAAAAAATCTTCCGCTGGAAGAAAAGCTTATACAGTTTACAAGAGATTATTTTGCCAAAGCAATGGAAGATCCGGAGCTGGATATTTTCCTGCTCAATGAATTCAATGCACATCCCACACAAATGCTCAGGATTGTGCATGGTCATGAATTCACACGATCCATACTGGAAGATATAGAGCAGGCCATCCGGAACGGAGAAATGCAGGGTGAGGCCCAGCAGCACTTTATCACCTTTATGTCTGTCACCTTTTTTCCATTTGCTGCCAAAAATATGATCCAGCAAATGCTGCAGTGCAGTGAAGAAGATTATATGCAGTTTATGCAGACCAGAGAAGAATACATTATCGGATTTATCCGTCAATATTTCAAAAAATCATCTTAAACATACAATTCAACTATATGAACAATGCTGTCCGTTTAATCATTTTTGCAATCGTTGTAGGAGGGCTTGCTGTTTTCGCCTTTTTCAAATTGAAATCCAATCAGGAAAAAGTGGAGGAAAGAGTATATAAGAAGAACCCGGATGCAACAGTTCTGATTCAGGCAGAAACGCTCAAAGCCGGAACATTTGAATTTGCCAGCAATTTTTTAGGTTCATTTTCGCCTAATAAGGAAGCTGTCATTGCATCTGAAGCATCCGGTAGAGTTGTTCAGGTGGGTATTCAGGAAGGAGCTCATGTTACAGCAGGCCAGCTGATAGCCCAGTTAGATACAGATATTCTTAAAAATCAATTAAAAATTGCAGAAAATAATCTTGCTCTCGCCGAAAAAACAGCACAAAGGATGACCAATGCTTCAGCCGGATTAACGGAAGTACAGGTAGATAATGCTCAAAGCCAGGTCACTACACTTAAGTATCAGATAGAGCTTTATAAAAAACAAATCTCTATGGCTACCATCAAAGCACCTTTCAGCGGCATTATTACAGCGAAGTACTTTGAAATAGGATCACTTGCAGGCCCGGGAGCACAAATGGCGATGCTGACAGATATCAGCACCCTGAAATTAGAAATCAGTGTTCCGGAAAAGGATATTACCAAATTCAAAACAGGTATGAAGCTTAGTGTTACTACAGAAGTTTATCCTCAGCATGTATATGCAGGCACAGTAGGTGTGATTGCCAGCAAAGCAGACCAGACTAAAAATTATATAGTGAAGATCATGGTTCCTAACAGTTCGGCTTACCCTTTAAAAGCAGGGATGTACGGGACCGTTTCTCTGGATAATATAGCAAGTGCCAACAGCTTGAGCATTCCAAGAACTGCATTGATCGGTTCCAACAAAAATCCTGAGGTGTATGTCATAAAAGAGGGTAAGGCCCAAAGACAACCTGTCACGCTGGGAGCCAGCAATGAAAGCCGGCTACAGGTTATCAGCGGACTGAACGAAAATGATATAGTGGCTGTAGGTGGTTTGGTGAATCTGACTAACGGAATAAGCGTATCGATCGCTGAAAACTAATCACTTATCCTGAACAAATCAAAGTATGAAATTAACTAAGATAGCGATAGAAAGACCTTCACTGATCATAGTCATCTTTCTGGTGCTGATCATGACCGGTATATCCGCCTATACTAAGCTGAATTATGAGCTGATGCCGGAGTTTTCCCAGCCTACGCTCATTATCACGACACAATATCCGGGAGCTGATCCCAGCAACGTAGAGCAATCTGTTTCCAAAAAGCTGGAAGATGTCCTTGCTGGAATCGACGGCTTAAAAACCATTACAACCCAATCTTATGAGGGTATGTCATTGATTGTAGCCGAATTTAAGTTCGGGGTAAAAATCGATGACAAACAACAGGAAGTACAGCGTAAGTTTAACAGTATCATCAGTGAATTGCCGGATGATGTCAAAACGCCAAATATTTCTAAAGTCGTTCCCAGTGATCAGCCGATACTACAGCTGCAGGCCACATCCAATATGAATACTTCTGAATTTTATGATTTAGTCAAAACGGAAGTATTGCCTCAGATACAGCAGACATCAGGCGTTGGTCAGGTGACTTTGATCGGTGGTCAGGAACGTGAAATCCAGGTAAATATTGACAAAGAAAAGCTTGATTATTACAACCTCTCTATCCTGCAGGTGACCCAGAAAATTGCCAAAGACAATCTTGAATTTCCCACAGGCAAGGTCAAAGATGATCAGGAACAGATGACTGTTCGTCTTGCAGGTAGATTCCAGTCGGCAGATCAGATCAGCAATATGGTCATTTACCAGAGTCCCAGCCCTATGGGAAGTACTGTAAGATTGAAAGATATAGCCACAGTTTCTGACATCCTGAAAGATCCGGCATCTATCAACAGATACAATGGTATCAATGGAATTGGTATTATTATCAGAAAACAAAGCGGATCCAATGCTGTAGAAATCAGCAAGGCCATCCACGAAATGATTGATCAGCTACATGTCAAGTACAAAGACATCAATCTGAACATTGCCGTGACTGACGACTCCGCAATCTTCACTATGCAGTCCGTAGAAGCAGTACAGCATGACCTGATGATAGCAGTCATCCTCGTGGCAGCCATCATGTTACTGTTCCTGCACAGCTTAAGAGATTCATTGATCGTATTGCTGGCCATTCCGACTTCATTGATTTCCACATTCCTGATGATGTTCCTTTTGGGATACTCACTCAACTTGATGACATTGCTTGCACTATCATTAGTGATAGGTATCCTTGTCGACGACTCTATTGTGGTATTGGAAAATATTCACCGACATCTGCACATGGGTAAGCCTAAGAGGACGGCAGCTCTGGATGGACGGACCGAAATCGGATTTTCAGCGCTGGCGATTACAACCGTGGACGTAGTGGTTTTCGGGCCTATCGCGTTAGTTAATACGACCATCTCTCCTATTCTCAGACAATTCTCACTGACCATTGTGGTATCTACACTGATGAGCTTGTTTGTATGTTACACACTGACACCATGGCTGGCTTCCAGATTTGGAAAAATTGTAGAATTAGATCCTAAAAATCCTTTCCATGCTTTCCTGATTTTCTTTGAGAAAGGGATAGAAAAGCTTACTAATCTGTACGTAAGCACTTTAAAATGGGCACTCAATCACAGGTTTTTCATGCTGAGCATAGTTGTATCTCTGTTTGTGGCAATCGGACTGATCATGCAGATGGGTATCCTTGGAAATGAGCTGGTAGCTTCCGGAGATCAGGGCAAGCTGCAGTACAAGCTGGAATATGACAAAAGCACCACCTTACAGGAAAACAATCTCAGATCCAGACAGATTGAAGATTATCTGATGTCATTACCGGAGGTCAAAAGTGTATTCAGCAACGTAGCCGGACCATCTATGACAGGTTTTGAATCACTGGTAGCAGTAGGTTTGGATTACAAAACTGAATTAGTAGTACAGTTGGTCGATGCAAAAGAACGGAGTATCAATACAGAGCAATTTCTGATTCAGCAGGCAGATAGTATGTCCCGAAAATTCCCGGGTGTTAAAGTCCGCTCTTCTCTGATCGGTATGATGAATGCCGGCGAGCCGATTCAAATCATCTTGAAAGCAGAAAATTATGATCTGTTGATGGCAACTGCTCAGGAGCTAAAAGGCAGAATTGAAGCTATGCCCGGCACTAATGATGTAAGCATTTCTGTACAGGACGGTAATCCTGAAATACAGATAGATATCGACAGAGATAAAATGGGTGTGCTGGGACTTGATATTGTCAGTGTAGGTGCCACTATCCAGAATGCCCTTTCCGGTAACAAAGATGCCAAGTTCAGAGCAAACAATAATGAATACGACATCAATATCAAGTTTGATCAGTTTGATCGCAAAAGTGCCGAAGATGTCAGAAATATTAAATTCATCAACAGCACAGGCAAGCTGATAGCCCTGTCTCAATTTGCCACCGTGACACAAGGTAGCGGACCAAGCATGCTCGAACGCAGGGACAGACGCACAGCGGTGACGGTCAAAAGCAATCTTCTCGGAACTACTGCAGGTATTATCTCCGAAAAGATAGATCAGTCAATAGAGGACAAGCCACTACCTGCAGGTGTTGATTTTAAATGGACAGGTGATGTCGAGCGTCAGGCGGAATCCTTCAGTGCATTATCAATAGCATTTATTGCAGCATTTATTTTCATGTACTTGGTTATGGTCGCTCTTTATGATAGCTTCATCTATCCTTTTGTAGTATTATTTTCCATACCGGTAGCATTTATCGGCGCATTTCTAGCATTAAATCTCGCTTCTTCATCATTGAGCATGTTCACCATATTAGGTTTGATCATGCTGCTGGGTCTGGTCGCCAAAAACGCCATATTAATTGTAGACTTTGCCAATCATAAGAAGATGGACGGAACATCATCCTACGACGCATTGATCCAGGCCGGCTCTATCCGTCTGAGGCCGATTTTGATGACCACGATCGCTATGGTAGCAGGTATGCTCCCGATCGCACTTGCCAAAGGAGCAGGTTCAGAATGGAAAAACGGCTTAGGCTGGGTGCTTGTCGGAGGTTTGACCTCTTCCATGATCCTGACGGTATATGTGGTACCGATGGCATATTATACAGTAGATAAGATCAAAGCGAGAATAGCTAAATGGGTCGGAGCTAAAGAAGAAGATCCGGATGAAGTCACAGAACATCAGTTCGTAGACTAATAATTTATTTCTTATATATCCCGGCATTGAAGCAGATTTGATGCCGGGATTTTTATTTTGGGCGTGCCCTGCCCGCACTTCGACGGACTCAGTGACTACGGCAGGTCGTGCATTCACTACATCTTTCCTCCATTTCATTCCGGATGATATTCCGCTCTGTCACTCACGCATGCGGAGCTGCTGGCAAATTGTTGTAGAAATTAATCTTCGATATTTTTAATCCACTCAAAATAAATTTCATCCCGTTGATTTTCTAACTTAATAAAATGAAATATTTATACGTTAAATAGCGAAAGTTATAGATCATCATATAAAGACTAAAAATGAAATTAACATCTCACCTCATTCTGCTCATACTGACAGCATTCTTATATAGTTGCTCTGAAGAAAAGCCCGAAAAAGGATTTCAGATCAGCTCCTACTCTGAAGATGGAAAAACAGAAAATGAAAACGGATTCAATAATGATTCGCTGGTAATCAAAACCACTCCCGGCAGTGTAGTTCTAACAGGTATTTCCAATATAAGGCTAACTACCGTTTATAAAATCAATCAAAGGAAAGACAAGACCACCTTTGCAGGATCCAATAGCTTTCACTATAGCTATAATGACCAAGAAGATGACCCGCACAACAATTGGAACAGCCACATTATTCCCGGATTAGAGGCACTATATGGATACAACCTCGTCAACATTTCTCACTATGATATCTCTTCAAACGAACAAAAAACCTTCTTTAAAAAACCAGTATTAGTCAGAACATTGTATTTTCCGTCATTTTCCAGTGACACATTAAATGGCCGACCTGTAAAAAGAGATTTTTTCATCATTTCTGCTTACAGTGAAGACACCAACAAAGATGGCTTTATCAATACAAAAGATCTGAGAAGGATATATCTGTTTGATAAAAATGGTACTCTGCAAAAAGCACTCATTCCAGAAAACTATTCCGTTTTCAAATCAGAATATGATTCTGCCAATGATTTCATGTACATCTATGCCCGGTTGGATATCAACAAAGACGGCTCTTCAAACAAAGAAGAACCCATCCATATTTTCTGGACAGACTTAAAAAATCCTTCACTTACAGGCAGACAATTTTAACTCAGAGGACTGTTTTCAAAAACAGAGAATACCTTATTCAAATATTTTTTTGTGAGAGTGGCTCCCTGCGGATCGTCCATCGACATGTTCTCAAAAACGGAATAAGTCTTAAACAGAGTTATTACCTTAAAAGATAATAGTTTAGATATCACAAATACCTTTTTCAATAAAAAAATCACAAGATCCGGATTGTTTAGCTCATGAAATCTCAGCAATTTTAAGGTATGAAATCTCAGGAGGAATTCAATTTTCAAAGGATCAAGGATGCCATTGAATTTTTAACCAAAAATCATCTCCGGCAACCTTCTCTGGAAGCTGCTGCTACACATGTGCACATGAGTCCGGAGCATTTTCAGAAGATGTTTACCGAATGGGCAGGAACCAGTCCTAAAAAATTCCTCCAATATGTCAGTATCGAACATGCCAAAAGGATCATTCATTCCAGTCCGCAGATTTCTCTCTTTGAAACTGCAGAGAAAACGGGTTTGTCCAGTACCAGCAGACTGCATGACTTATTTGTCAGAATAGAGGGCATGACGCCGGCTGAATATAAAAATGAAGGAAAAAATCTGACGATTTCTTATTCATTTAATTCATCTCCTTTTGGAAAAGTCATAGTAGCAAATACGTCCAAAGGTATTTGTCATATAGCTTTTGAAGAAGATGAAGCAAAAGCTGTAAGTGATTTGAAAAGCAGATTCCCACAGGCTGCATTCAATTTACAGCATCATGATTTACAGGAAAAAGCATTGTCTGTTTTCAGGAAAAGCTCTGAAGATATCTCTGAAATAAAGCTTCATCTGAAAGGAACAGAATTTCAGCTGAAAGTATGGGAAAGCCTGCTTAAAATTCCCTTGGGGCAATTATCCACTTACGGAGCTATAGCAGAAAGCATTGGCCATCCAAAAGCTGCCAGAGCGGTAGGCACAGCGATAGGAAGCAACCCGATCGCTTTTTTGATACCTTGCCACAGGGTCATACAATCATCCGGAATTTTTGGCGGCTACATGTGGGGACCTTCCCGTAAAACAGCTATCATAGGTTGGGAATGCGTATGCTCAGGTGAGGGATAGAGGCGGTTCCGATTGCAAGTCGGAAGGAGCCGAAAGCCCGGCCCGCAGGGACACCTCATAAAATTTTAAAAATGGACTTATTCAACTTAGGTGTAGACGCTGATAAAAATCTTTTGCCCAAAGACGGCACTGTTCAATATTATGGCAGAATAATGGATGTTGTGGAGGCCGGTAAATATTATGAAAAGCTGCTGCAAAATACAGAATGGCGGAATGATGAAGCAGTGATTTTCGGAAAAACAATCGTCACCAAACGGAAGGTAGCCTGGTATGGCGATATGAAATATGAATATACTTATTCCAATATTACCAAACATGCTTTGCCATGGACCGAAGAACTGCTGCAATTGAAATCTCTTACCGAAAAAATAACGGGAGAATCTTTCAATTCCTGCCTGTTGAATCTTTACCACAACGGCAACGAGGGAATGGCATGGCACAGCGATGGAGAGACTGATCTAAAAAAGAACGGAGCTATCGCATCTCTGAGCTTTGGTGCTGAAAGAAAATTTGCATTTAAACATAAATCTTCCGGCGAAAAGGTAGAAATCATTCTGGAACAAGGCAGCCTGCTGGTCATGAAAGATGAAACTCAAACATACTGGCTGCACAGGTTGCCTCCCAGCAAAAAAATCCATCACCCCAGAATCAATCTGACTTTCAGAACGATAGTGATTTAAGTTAAAAAGATGTAATTTTATAGCATCGGAGAATGGAATCAGGTGCAAATCCTGAACTGTCGCGCAACTGTAAGGAAGTTTTCCAAGTCAGATCTTTTTTCCGCTAAAAATCCATGCTTTCGCGAAAGAAGCCCTAAGGAAACTTCTCTCCTGAAGCATATTTTAGTTTTAAAAATTAAACCATGCAACAGAAAACACTTACACTCAATTTTTCTGCAATTACTCTGCTCATCGTATTGGCAGTTGCTTCCAGATTAGTACCTCACCCGGCAAATTTTGCTCCTATGCTGGCTGTAGGCATCTTTGGAGGCGCACTTTTCATCAACAGAATCTGGGCGTATATCATCCCGCTTGCAGCTATCTGGTTCAGTGATTTGTTGATTATGAACGTTGTTTATGGAGCATATTATGACCATTTTGTATGGTTATACGAAGGATGGTATTGGCAATATGGATTCTATCTGATGACTCCCCTTTTGTCTTCATTGTTATTCAGAAATAGCATTACAATGGGTAAAATTGCCGGAATGAGTGCAGGAAGCGCAGTTTTATTCTTTATTGTCAGCAATTTCGGTACCTGGGCGGGCGGCATGTTGTATCCTATGACAATGGACGGATTGATCACCTGCTACATCATGGCGCTACCCTATTTTAAAGGGACATTGCTGAGTAACTTGTTTTACAGCGGCGTTCTTTTCGGATTATATTACCTGGCAGAAAAGCGACTCACTGAATTATCCGTGATATCCAAGTTTTCCGGAAGATGGATATAGGATCGGCTATCAGGAATAAAATAGATCATAAAACCAAGCCATTAGGAGCTTTAGGATTTCTGGAATCTATTGCGTTACAAATAGGAATTATTCAGCAAACGGAATCCCCACAGCTGACTGAGCCGCACATTGTTGTTTTTGCTGCAGATCACGGAATTGCCGGCGAAGGTGTCAGCGCATATCCTCCGGAAGTTACTCGTCAGATGGTTTTGAATTTTCTGAACGGTGGAGCTGCTATCAATGTGTTTTGTCAGCAAAACGATATCAGACTCAAAATTGTAGATGCAGGAATCCTTACTGATATAGATTTTCATCCGGATTTAATTGTCAGTAAAGCTCGTCACGGATCAGGAAATATGCTGAAAGAGAGAGCTATGACGGAGGATGAAATGAATTTTTCGCTCAGCTCCGGAGCTGAAATTGTCCGGGATATAGCAAAAGCCTCCTGCAATATTATAGGATTCGGTGAAATGGGAATAGGGAATACATCTTCTGCATCTTTACTGATGGCACACATATATCAGCTGCCTGTTGAAGATTGCATAGGAAAAGGAACAGGAGTCAACGAACAGCAATTCATGCATAAAGTAGATACGCTGAAAAAAGTCTCAGCATTATATCCGCAAACAGAAGATATCTACGAAATCATACAGCGATTCGGCGGTTTGGAAATCACACAAATGACAGGTGCTATGCTGGAAGCCAAACGTCAGAATATGGTTATTCTCATAGACGGATTTATCGCGACAGCAGCCATAGCTTGTGCTTTACAAATCGACTCTGCAATTCTCGACAATTGCATTTTCTGTCATCAATCAGAAGAAAAAGCACACGGGCATCTTCTGAAATTGTTAGGACAAAGACCACTTTTACAGCTCAACATGCGCTTAGGAGAAGGAACGGGATGTGCAGTAGCTTATCCTGTTATTCAAAGCGCTGTGAACTTTCTCAATAATATGGCTAGTTTTGAATCTGCCAATGTCAGCAACAAAAAGTCATGAATAAGATCCGGAACGAATGGATATACTTCTGGACAGCAGTGATGTTTTTCACCAGGATACCTGTTCCCTTTCAATTGCCATACAGCAGTGAGATCATGAATCGGTCTCAAAGATATTATCCCTGGGTAGGATTACTGATAGGTATAATCAATGCCTTTGTCTTTGGAGCATGTACCTCTATATTTTCAGTTGAGGTATCCATTATTATTTCAATGATATCCAGTGTATTATTAACAGGAGCATTTCATGAAGATGGGTTTACAGACGTTTGTGACAGCTTTGGTGGCGGATATGGAAAGGAAAAGATCATGACTATTATGAAAGACAGTCGCATCGGAGCGTACGGCGTCATCGGCATCACACTTCTGCTGGGTTTAAAATTTCTTGCATTGAATGAAACAGCCCATTTTGATATTGCTACTGCCTGCTTTGTCATCGTAACAGGTCATACAGTCAGCCGGTTTATTTCTTCTACCATGATTTACACACATCAGTATGTTACAGACATAGACGTCAGCAAATCCAAACCCATTGCAACGAAGGCTTTACCCCTCTCCTCTTTATTAATTGGATTTATAGCTGTACTATTACCTTTCGCTATTTTTCAGCAGTGGAAATACTTTCCGGCAATCGCTTTTGCATTTCCGGGAAAAATATACTTAGGCTGGTATTTTAAAAAGCACATCGGAGGTTACACAGGTGACTGCCTGGGTAGTGTACAGCAAGTCACAGAAGTTCTTTGGTATTTAGGCGTCATCGTAATATGGAAATTCATCTGATCAGACATACTGCAGTTAATTTGGAGCAAGGCATCTGCTATGGTCAATCGGATATAGATCTGAGAGCAGGTTATCTGAATGATTTTAAGAAAATTCAGCTTGACTCTGATTATGACCTGATGATGTGTAGCCCGTTAAAGCGGTGCACCCGCATGGCAGAATATTTCAGTACAGATTTCATACCGGATGACAGGATCATGGAAATGAATTTTGGAAGATGGGAATTGAAAAGATGGGATAAAATTCCATCAGAAGAAATCCAGCCGTGGTATGAGGATTATCTGAATATCAGTCCACCTGGCGGAGAGAGCTTGCAGGAAATGAATGAGAGGGTACTTGATTTCTGGCGATATATTCAAATTAACTTTTCTTTTTATAAAATAGCTATCGTCACACATGCAGGCGTTATACGGTTGATACTAAAAGAAGTACTGGGAATGCCAGCTGACAAAATGTTTTCTATTGAAATAGATTACGGCAAAAAGACCATAATACACATGAAGGATTCTTTAATAAAAGTGACCGGAATTAATATTTGACGCAAAAGGCAACTGTATCCGGCAAAAGATTATATTTATTACAAAATTCTGGAAATGAGGCTTTTTACACGTCTTTCTTTATTATTGGCAACTGTATTTTTCAGTTCTCAATTATTCGCAAATGATCCCGTCATCAAACGGACCTGCGCCACTCATGATATTGTGCATCAGCATTTGCTGGAAAATTACACGCCGGAACAATTGCGAACGTTGGCATCTTCAGCAAGGATGGCAGGAGATACAACATATACTGTTCCTGTGATGAATTCCGATACAACTTACACGATTCAGGTAGTTGTGCATGTGGTTTATCTGGATAATAATAAATATGAAAATCTCAGCGATGAGCTTATTCAAAGCCAGATAGATGCACTTAACAGAGATTTTAATCTTGAAAATGACATCAACATTATCAGACCAGAGTTTTTACAGTTTTTGGGCAATGCAAAAATCAGATTTGAACTGGCAAAAGTAGATCATAGAGGTAACCCTACAACTGGTATTACCCGCAAAAAATCCAGTCCACTTTTATTTCCTGATTGGAATCCGGTGCTTGACAATATCAAAAACACTGCTGCCGGAGGACTTACACCATGGAATCCACAGAAATATCTGAATATCTGGGTATGTGACCTGAATATGATTAAAAGAAAATCTCCTAAAGATGTAGATGTAGACTGGGAAGAAGGTGTTCTCGGAGGATATGCAAATCCACCTCAAGGCTTACCCAACTGGGTTATGCAGATTCAGGGAATAACTTTAGATCAGGCACAAACTCCTCCGATAAAACAAGGTGTAGTAATAGATTTCAGATTTTTCGGGCAAAATAATGATTTTGTAAAAGATTATCTGAATAATTCAGTTCACTATGGTCTGGGAAGAACCACCGTACACGAAGTAGGCCATTATCTGGGACTCAGACATACCTGGGGAGATGGCAATGCTTATGAACTGCTTATCCCTGGATTTGATAAATGCACGGTAGATGACGGAATAAAAGATACACCTAACGAAAATGAACCTTATGCAAATTTCATTGAGTCAGGTAATGTATGCGGAGTGAATGTAAATAGCTGCAATGTACCTTATCCGGGTGATGGAGTGGATTATCCGGACATGAGAGAAAACTATATGAACTATTCTACAGATGCATGCTATGCAATGTTTACAAAAGAACAGGTCAATATGATGCGCTATGCATTAACAGAAAAGAGAGGACAAATCATTTCCAAAAGAGAAATTACAAGTGTGGCTACACCTGTTAAGCAGCATCAATTACTGGATGTATCTATCCATCCTAATCCTGCCAGCGATCAGCTAATCCTTCGGATTCACAACGGCAATAACTCCTCAAGCAAAGTTCAGATTTTCAACTCATTAGGCACCAGAGTTCGTCAACAAACTATTCTGGCAGGAATGAACGAAAGTAAAATCTCTGTTCAGGATTTAGCAACCGGTGTATATCTGATTTATGTAGAAAATGATGAAAAAGCTTTCATCAAACAGTTTATAAAGCAGTAAGAATTTCTCTTGTTGCTTGCTTAAAGCTTTTAAATCCGCTAACTTAATGCTAGCTGATTTAAAAGCTTTTTTTATGAAAATATCACAGTGTCTTCTGTTAGTAGCCTTTACTTTTCCTCTGTTATTTTCCTGCCAAAAAGATGACAGCATAGATGAGGCTTCATTGCCTGACCTGAACACATGCAGAGTCGTAAATGATCAGGGAGGAATCTTAACGGATACATATGATGAAAAGCTGGTTTTCGATTATAATTCTTCTGACAACGACTATAACATTAAAATAGCGCCGGCAGTTATCACAATTACTCATAAAGAAAGAATGTTTAGTGTGCAATTATGGGGCGGAAATGATTCTATAGCTAAGGCACTCCACGAAAACCTGAATGGGAAGCATATAAAAGACAGAAAAAGCAGCTCCAGAACTTTTATTTGTTCTGATAATTTAAAGCTGACAGCAACCACTGACCCCAAAACAGGAAAAATCGTCAGAATCAGCATCTATGACGGTCAGCGGGTACAGATCATCAACCTTAGCTGCAGCGCAAATATGAGACTCATATATAGTGAAGAAAATTCCATGTTTGCACAACAACTGGATTATCGTGAAATAGACGGGGAAACCAGTGTATTTGATATAACAGAAGAAGGCATGATCTGGAAACTGATATATACGGAGAATTCTGTCAACAAAAAGACCTACGAAACTATTATTCTTGGTCAGGTAGCCTGGGAATTCCCTAATCAGGTAAACGATCTGTATGATGATCCGGATTTAGATCATACATAAAAAGTCAAGGTTTTTGCCTGAAACGACAATCAACAGATCTTAATATTTGTTACAACCCTTTGCTGTAGCAAATTCAATTGGTAAAAATCGTAATTCTTAAAATTTGAAACAAATGGTGGAGAATATCGGAGTCGAACCGATGACCTCTTGCATGCCATGCAAGCGCTCTAGCCAGCTGAGCTAATCCCCCTTTTGTTCAATAAATCATATATAACTAATGCCGCCCGCTGAGAAGTATCACCCTTACCGAGCATTTTGCGGAGCTGAAGATAAGCATCCTGAACGGAATTTGCATCTAACATGACTTCCATTGATGCATTTTTTACTGAAACAGGGTAAAAATCTTTTTGAATCATCTCCGGAACAACCGGTCTACCGAGGATGAGATTAACCAAAGAGATATAATTTACCTTGACAAGAAATCGTGCGATCCAGTAAGTAATCGGATTAACCGCATAACAAACGACCTGCGGAACTTTCATTAAAGCAGTTTCCAACGATGCAGTTCCGGATGTTACAATAGCTAATTTAGAGCTATCCAGAACATCATACACCTTATCCATGACGAGTGTGGCCCGCCCCTTAATCATAGATTGATAGTATTCCTCGCCATATTCGGACAAACCCGCTACAACCAGATTGTTCTGTGCACCATGTAAATACATAGCATCCAGCATCACCGGAAGCATTTTTTCTATTTCCTGCCTCCTGCTTCCGGGTAAAATGGCAATTTTATCTTTTTCTATTTCAGGATCAGGCTCAGGAATTCTCTCCAGCAAAGGATGGCCAACATACACTGAAGGCACCTGGTGCTTTTGAAAGAATTCTTTTTCAAAAGGCAGAATCACCAGCAAAAGATCAACATATGCTTTGATCTTCTTTACTCTTCCCTCCTTCCAGGCCCACGCTTGCGGAGCAATGTAATACACGACTTTAAAGCCTTGCTCTTTTGCCCATTTTGCCATTCTCAGATTAAATCCAGGATAATCGACCAATACGATCACATCCGGCTGTATATCTGTGATAGCCTGCTTGACGATTTTAAAATTAGTCCTGATCTTAAAAATATTTTTAACTACTTCCACAAAACCCATGAAAGCCATCTCTTTAATATCCAGAACAAGCTTTACTCCAGCCCTGCCCATATGCTTACCTCCGGTTCCGAAAAACTCAGAATAAGCATCCAGTGCCCTCAAGCTGTGGACAACATTAGATGCGTGTAAATCGCCGGAGGCCTCTCCGGTTATGAAAAAATATTTCAAACTATAGGAATTTTATAATCAGCATAGCCAAAATAATCAGCATAGAAGATATAAAAATTCCCCGGCAAATCAAGAACTTTTTGAAAATATTAGCTATCAAAAATAGCGGCAAATTAGGGAACACCATGGTTCTCAACAAAATAGGCGCAGTATTTTTCATCGTAGATATTTCTATAAAATATCCGAAATCCAAATGTTTGTATTGTGTTATGTAAATAACAAAGTAGGTGATTAAAGGTACCAGCAAGCCGATTACAAAACCGACGATGGGAATATCTATCTTATCCCGGAAGCTTATGGTTCTTTTTTCTTCAGAATTATACATGCCAGTGCTTATTTAAAAATCTCATACCATGCTGATTAGTCAGATCAAATTGTACAGGAACGATGGACACATAGCCATTTGCCAAAGCCCATTCATCAGTATCTTCTCCATTATCTTCATTCACAAATTTTCCCGTCAGCCAATAATAAGTTCCACCTCTGGGATCTACTCTCTCATCATATGATTCTTCCCAATGTGCTACCGCCTGACGGCATATCTTCATTCCTTTGATATCTTCTGCAGGTAATTTTGGAAAATTGACATTCAGCAAACATCCATTCGGCAGCCCATTTTCCAGCATCTGCTGAATAATAATACGTGCATAATGCTTTGCTCCGGAAAAGTCAGCTTCAAAGGAATGATCCAGCAAAGAAAATCCTATTGCTTTAATTCCGTCAATAGATGCTTCCATTGCGGCAGACATTGTACCGGAATAAATAACGTTGATAGATGAATTTGCTCCGTGATTAATCCCCGACAGACATAAATCCGGTTTTCTTTTCAGGATTTTATCAATAGCAATCTTTACGCAATCTACAGGAGTCCCGCTGCATTGATACGCCGGAATGTCATCAAATAAATGTACTCTTTCTAATCTAAGCATATTCTCCAGTGTAATAGCGTGCCCCATTCCTGACTGCGGACTATCCGGCGCTACTACCACTACTTCACCAAATTCAGATGCAACTTCTATAAGTGCTTTGATTCCCGGAGATACTACCCCATCATCATTTGTCACCAAAATAACTGGCTTATCTTTTGTCATAAGTCAAAAATAGATTGGATAAATTACCCAACAAAGTAACCAAAGAGGTAAATTTAAAATTTAAGATATTTTGAGCATTATGAAATTTAAAGTTCCATTATTTACAATCATTATTTTAGCAGGAACATTTATCGGAGGAATTTATTTTTACAAATCATGTATGAAGCCCAAAGAAAAAGTGGCTCAAATTGATACGACTCTGGTGATTGAAAGGATAGAAAAAGTGATGAAGCTCGTCAGTGTGGAAGGCCACTACACTGAATTGCTGAAATATGACAAATCCACTTTTGATTTTCCAGGGTTCAGAAAAAAAGCACTGGTACAGGTAACAGGAAAGGTATTAGTAGGATATAACATGGAAAAGTTCAAAATGGATTACGATGTCGATCAAAAGATTTTGAATATTGGTCAATTACCGCCGCCAGAAATTCTCGCTATAGAAACGAATACGAAGTATTTTGACATGGAACAAGGAATTTTTAATTCATTTACAAAAGATGAATTGACAGCTATTGACAAAAAAAGCAAGGAGGTCATCCGTAACAAAGCGATGGCAGAGCAATTAACTCAATCAGCGGAAGAACAAAAAAATGAATTGCTCAATATGGTGCTGGAGCCACTGATACTATCAGGATGGAAAATCACTATCAATGGGAAAGAATTACAAAATTCTACTGTAACTATAAATAAAAACTAATGGAAGCCCTCATCATTACACTGGGAATTATTTTACTCATCATAGGCTATGTGAGTTGTGTTTTACCACCTCTACCGGGACCTCCGGTAGCTTTTCTGGCATTGCTCCTTTTACATTTTACTCATCATGACATCAGTTTCAGCACGACATTACTGGTTATTCTCGGAATTTTCAGTGTAGTGGTTACGATACTGGATAATTTTGTTGCGATATGGGGAACCCATAAATTCGGGGGGACCAAAGCCGGTGTAAGAGGTAGTGTCTTCGGAATGTTACTGGGCATATTTATTCTGACACCATTTGTAGGACCATTTTCTGTATTTCTCGGGCCTTTTCTGGGAGCATTAATAGGTGAGCTGATTTCCGGACAAAAATTCGATGTCGCACTTAAATCAGGAATAGGTTCATTTATTGGTTTTATTTTAGGATTGGGCATGAAGCTGATCGTAACGACATTCATAGCATTTTACTTCTTTAAAGCTGTTTTTCTATGACAGATAAACTTTATATAGTAAAGCTTTGGAACACATCAAAATGGTTGTTTGCCGGGATTCTGATCTTTGTAACGGGTCAGGCATTTTTTACTTATAAAGGTATTCTGAACTTCCCCTTTTTCCCATTTGAAATGTATGGCCATCCGGCATCTCCAACTAATGAAGTCAGTCAGACGGAAATATACATCAACAATCAATTACTGAATTATACATCTCTGCCGGACTGGACAGAAGGTACTTTAGTCAATACGGTCAGGTTTTATGAAAAATATCAGGCTGGTAACATTTGGGCTGATAAAGCATGGCATGATCGCTTTGGTACACCCCATACTGAATTTCAAAAATTAATTTACAGCAGGTTAGTTCCTTCTGAAGAACAAATGAGCACGTATCCCGAATGGTTGTCCGGCTACATTGAAGAAGCAGCAAATACACCGGTGGATTCTATCCGTATCCTAAAAAAATATTACCAATATGACAATCAACGACTGGTTCCGACAGGCAAAGAAACCGTCTTACTGGATTACAGAAGATAGTCCTGTAGATGCACAATTTCTCGGAAAGCTTGTGTACGCAGGGTTGATCTTGCTGTTGATATACAGATGGTATTCCGGCAGAATCCTCATGGATTTAGCACTTTCTCCTGTAATAGAACCGGAAGTAGACAATACATTCTGGTTAGTCCTGGCATCCGGTATTCCTGAAATTCTGATTCAAAGCCCTATATTATGCATCATTACCGATGTGATGCTGCTTGCATTGGCTTGCCTGGGATATATCCGTTCTGACAGAGTGAAAGTAACCTGGATATTCCTTGTTTTATTTTTTATACAAACGATCACACTGGAAGCATACAGTAGTTCACATTCCAAGACAGTGATCTGTATTTTTATCACATTGCTGCCCTTTTGTTTCAGAAATCAGAAGTGGGTCAGACTATGGGAATTTGCGAGATATTATCTTGCATTTATGATGGTTAATTCTGCTATATCCAAGCTCTATTATGGAGGATTGTTTACCCGGGATCAGATGACAAATATCCTTGTCAGCCAGCATACAGATTTGCAGATCCTGGCACCTGACACGTTACATACCGGATTTATTCAGCATCTGATCTCATCTCCCCAACTCTCCAATAGCTTATATATTCTTGCATTTTTGATGCAGCTGATCTTCATTACTGCATTCTTCACTAAAAAAATTGATAAAATACTTTCTGTTTTACTTATTAGTTTTGTAATCGGCACATATTTTTTAATGAGAATTTATAACCTGGATTTGCTAATGATGGTATTGCCTTTGTGGTTTTCTATTGTTTATTTTAATCCGGTTTATACTCATCAACGAGAAAAAACAACTATCATCATAAAACGATTTACATGAAAAAGCTCATTTTACTCTTCGCTCTATCTCTGGGATTTTTAACTGTGCATGCACAGAAGCCGAATGATTTTATTGGAAACATCAGCTTTGAAATCACGAGCAATAACAATATCATAGGAATGATGATATCCAACAACGAATGGTTGACAGCTGCAACTATCAATGTCAGCGCCAAGGATAACGTCAGAATGGTTTTTGATTTAAAAAAAGAAAATGTAACCATTCTTACCGATGCCGGGAAAGGCGAGAAAGTTGGTATTGTTACTAAACTAAAGGACTTACCAATACCAGGGGCTGTTGCCGAAAATCAGGATGTAAAAATTGAAAAAACAAAAGAAACGAAAGAAGTACTAGGCTATCCATGTACCAAATACATCATTACTACCAATGACGATGTTGCAGAATGCTGGATCACTGAAAAAATCAGCTTTAATCCATTTGAAAGCTTTGGCAGATTAGGAGGCCCAAGTAAACAATTAATCAATGGTAATGCTTATAAAAATCTGAAAGGACTGGCATTGGAATCAAAATTTGTGGATAAGAACAATCAGGTAGCAACTATAAAAGTGACTTCCATTGACAAAAACAAACCGAACGAAGCCCTGTTTTCAACTGAAGGATATGAAATCATGGATATGAGCGGATTTCCCGGACTGATGGATATGGGCGAATAAATTTTGAAAACAATTTTCTACTAAAAACAAAAGCAATCTAAAGTAGATTGCTTTTGTTTTTTACTTCATCTTTAAACATTGATTATATACGAAAATAAATCAGAAAGATATCCAATAATATCCATACTTTCAATGGCAATTTTTCATAATTGATTCAGTCCTGATGAATATTGAGCAAAATACAACTGCAATAAATACTAAGAGTAGAAGTCCCTGGATAGCATTTTTCACTTCTTTATTCTTTCCCGGATTAGGGCAGTTTTACAATGGACAGGCTTTGAAAGGAATTTCATTCCTGATGTTAATACTCTTCATTCCCTTATTATTCGGCTTGCTGCGTGTACCTTTGCATTTTGAAGGACTTGTAGTGTCGCTGTCCGTTATTACAGCCCTTTCAGTTTATATAATCGCAGATGCTATCATCTATGCCAGAAAACAAAAAATCTATGAGCTAAAACCCTACAACAGATGGTATTTCTATTTGATTTTTGCTGCAGTAAAAATAGGGGTTTACGCATTCCAAACACCGATGGAATTTATGCAAATTCAAGCTTTCAAAATTCCCGGACAAAGCAACCTCCCTGTCATTGAGACATACGATCAGGTAGTTGCTGATATAAGAGCTTATCAGAAAAAAGATCCTGAGTACGGAGATTTTATTTTGTTTAAAAGACCCAACGATATCTTTTATACTTTCAGACTAATAGGGAAACCGGGAGATAAAGTGAGTATATCTAATAACATAGTAAGCATTAATAATACACCATGTAAATACACTTTCATAAAAGATACTATTTATGAAGGGATTCCGGTAAAAGAATATGAAGAAGAATTGCCCAACGGATATAAGCATAGAACATACAGATACGACCTTCAAATAGCAGAACAGTTTAGAACTTTTCACTTTGAAGTTCCGGAGAATAAGTATCTCGTATTGGGCGACAACAGAGATAACGCTGCAGATAGCAGATATGAGGGATTAGTTAGTAGCGATAGCATTCTAGGACAGATTATTTATTGTTACGGATTAAAAAGAGATAGAATAAATATCGATTTCAGGGGTAAATAATAGACTGCATCTGAAATGTGAATGAAATCCGCCGGGATAAATTCCTGTCAAGTTTCTATCAATAACATTATATAATCAAGTAATCTCCTACATTTGTATTCATGCCTACTATATTGACTTATATCATGATTTTTATCATAGTAGCGGATTTTATTTTTGAGGAAATTCTGGACTATAAAAATCACGCAAGATGGAAACTTCCTATTCCATCCCAGCTCAAAGACTTATACAAAGAAGACGAATATCAAAAAGCCAGAGCATATCACAATGACAAAAAGAAAGTCGGCAAGATATCCACTTATTTAAGTACAGCTATTACTCTTGCTATTCTTTATTTCTGCCTGTTCGGAAAGTTACAAAACTGGATAGCCGGTATCACCGAAAATGCTTATTATCAGGCATTTTTATTCTTTGCGATTTATGGGATCTTCAGCTCAGCCATTAGTTTGCCATTCAGCATCTACAACACATTTGTAATTGAAGAGAAATATGGCTTCAATAAAACCACTGTAAAAACTTTCATCTCAGACATGATCAAGGGCGCTTTAGTAGGAAGTGTTATTGGTGGGGTTTTACTGTCAGCTGTCATTGCATTCTATCAGTGGCAACCACAATACTTCTGGGTGTATGCGTGGGGATTATTCGCTGTATTTTCCATTTTCATGGCGATGTTTTATACGTCATGGATTGTTCCTATTTTCAATAAGCTGACACCATTGGAAGAGGGTGAGCTCAAAACATCACTCAATGAGCTGGGGCAAAAAACAGGATTTCCATTGCATGAAGTATATGTCATAGACGGTTCCAAAAGAAGCACAAAAGCCAATGCATATTTCAGTGGTTTTGGTCCGAAAAAAACAATTGTTTTGTATGATACACTGATAGAGCAGCTGAGCACTGACGAAGTAGTCGCTGTGATGGCTCATGAAATCGGTCATTACAAATATAAGCATGTAACTAAAAGCATGATCATCAGCCTGCTGCAGATGGGCATTATGCTGTGGATATTATCTTTATGCATTCATTTACCGGCTATTCATGAAGCTTTGGGTGCACATCAACCGGCATTCCATATAGGGCTCATTGCATTTTCTCTTTTATATAGCCCTGTAGGAATGGTTACAAGCCTGGGAATGAACATCCTTTCCAGAAAAAATGAATATGAGGCTGACAGCTACGCAAAAACCTGGTCAGAAGCATCTGATCTGATCAACGGATTAAAAAAATTACATAAAGACACATTAAGCAACATCAATCCTCACCCGGCTTATGTTTTTGTACATTATTCACATCCGACCTTATTACAAAGAATTCAAGCGCTACAATCATGAAAAAGATTTATTTTCTTTTTGCCTTTACATTACTTACATCCCATCTTTTCGCTAAAAAAAATATAATTCCTTACTGCTTTCAGGGTCAGCATACAGATACATCTACCTATTTCTGGTGTGTATTAGATGAAAAAGCTGCTGAAAATGCGGCATTCACCTATAATTCAGAAGAACAAGGCTCTATCGAAATAAAAGGTACTTGGAATACTTTTGATAAATATACTTATGGTCATTTGAGATTGGATGGGCTGACATCTGACACCAAATATACTTTGAAGCTGAACAATGAAAAGATACTGGATTTTAAAACCAGGAATCCCCTGCAGGATACAACTCAATTGCTCGTAGGTTCCTGTGCAATGAAGGCATTTGGAGCACACTGGATTTTCAGGCCCAAAATCAAATACCCTATCTATGATGTGATGTCTTCAGAGAAAAATGATGCTATGATCTGGATGGGAGATAATCTCTACCTGCTTGGTCGTGAGCCATATTCCGACAAAAAGCAGATGAAAAAATATCTCCGGACAAGGCGTGTTCCGCAACTGGCAAACTTTTTACAGTCTACACCTCAGTATGCCATGTGGGATGACCACGATTTCGGACCTAATAACTGTGACGGCTCTTTTATATTGAAAGATATATCATTGAAAAACTTTCAGCATTTCTGGGCTAATCCGGCTCCGGTAGACAGTGCTGAAGGGATTTATTACTCTATCAGATATCCGCAGGTAGAAATATTCATGACAGACAACAGATATCGTGCTGTCAATGGAAAAAGATATTACAGCGATGAACAAATGAAATGGCTTCTGGAAGGATTGAAAAAATCGGATGCTACTTTTAAAATCATTATCTCCGGCAATCAGGCCAACAATGCACAAACCAGGCATGAGACGCTTTATGCTACCGGAGAATTTCAAAAAATCATTCAGAGTGTGAAAGAAAATCAAATACCGGGAGTTGTGTTTGTCAATGGAGACAGACATCACTCAGAAGCATTTAAATACAAAATTGATGGCGTCTACCCAATCTATGAGTTCACCAATTCAGCCATGACCAGTGTGATCACAGGTATAGGCAAAAGGAATCAGGAATTTATTAATCCCGCAAGAATACAAGGTGTTACCAAAGATCATGTCTTCGGAAAAATCAGCATCTATCCTTCTGAAACGAATCCATCAGCCTGGATTTGTAAACTAAGTACAATCAATAAGAAAGGGAAGCTTCTCTGGGAAGTGGTGATTTCTTCAGATGAGTTGAAGTGGTAATGTCGATTTACGAATTGGTTGGACTTTCATGTGGCAAACCTGGAAATACCTTTTTGGGAAAACATCGCATTTGAACTACACAACATTAAACACACCTTTGCTATGCACGTCCATCGTAATTCACCAATCTACAATCGTAACTATTCAGCTACTGATAAAATTCCATATCTACATAGGCTTTTTCACCATTCAGCAGCAAGGCATTTTTAGCAGCAGAAGAAAGTCTTAATGTAATATTCAGATTATCGGAAGTATCCGGCAGTCTGCCTATAACTTTTACAAAAATCACTCTCTTATTAACCAGATTGGTCACGCGAACTATTGTTCCGACCGGGGCAGTTTTATGAAGTGCAAAATAGCTGTCTGACATTTTTGCATTTTCAGTAGCAATCCAGGTGATGGTACCTCTGGATGATTGCAGCGATTTTCCACTGGATTTAGCATCGACATATAATTCCTCCAGCTGACCTTGCTGACCTTTGGATGATGATGACGCCGGAGCTTCTTTAACAGGAACCGGTAACACAGGTGTGGCTTTAGTCTCTGCAACAACAGGTTTTATCACATCAGGCTTAGCTTCAGCTTTTGGAAGTGGTGCAGGTGCAGCTACTGCGTCTGTTTTGGTAACAGGGGCCGGAGTGGAAACGGCCAAAGATTCTCCTGGTTTTTGTGAGCGGATCAACAGTGTAGATCCTACTTTAATAGCATTATCAGCCAGATGATTCCATGCTTTAATATCCTCTATTGAAACATTATACAATTTTGAGATAGCATATAAAGTTTGTTTCTCCTGTACAACATGCTCAATCATAGAAAACTGATTGTTCTTTATAGCAGCAGAAGTCATTGTATTTGTTACAGCTGGTTGTGATGCAGGGACACCAGGTTGAGGATTTGCCGAACCTGTAACTCCTCCAAATGGATTGGATTGAGAAATATTTTGCGCAGGTTGAGTAACAGCAGGTGCAGTTTTCACGGGAACCTGAACCGGAGCAGAACCAGATGCTTTTGCCGGAATATTTATTGTATCACCCGGCTTGATAGCATTGTCCTGAATCTGGGGATTAGCTTTCAGCAACTCCGAAATATGTATTTGATAATTTCTTGCTATCCCATACAAAGTTTCGCCGGCAACAACAGTATGATTATTAACAGATTGGGCAATAGAAACAGATGGGATACCCCAACTCATTACCAAACAGAATATTACAAAAGCTATAGATCTGGACATACATTTCCTAATTAGATTGCAAATTAATTTTTCTTATACCTATTTTTAGAGTTCAACTTTTCAACAAATGTGGTCTAAACATATGAGATTACGATCAAAAGCATATTTTTTAACGATACTTTTAGTTTTTATTGCGCATATTTTCGTACACGCAGATAGCCTTAGCAATAAAAATGCCACAAAAGTATACCATATCAGATTGTCAGAAGAAATTCAGCCAGCTGCAGGCAGACTGATTAAGCAATCATTTCAGGCAGCTCAGAATGCGAAAGCGGATTTTATTCTGCTGGAAATCAATACTTATGGAGGCAGACTGGATATTGCAGATTCTATCCGTTCCAAAATATTGTATTCCAAAATTCCGACAATAGCATTCATCAACAATAATGCGGCTTCTGCCGGTGCTTTGATCTCACTGGCCTGCGATAGCATCTATATGGTTCCGGGAGCCTCTATCGGAGCTGCTACTGTAGTAGATGGCACTTCAGGTGAGCAATTGCCTGATAAATATCAATCTTACATGCGGGGTATGATTCGTTCTACTGCTGAAACAAAAGGGAGAAACCCGGACATCGCAGAAGCTATGGTAGATGAGAGAAAGGTAGTCGAAGGTATCAGCGAAGCAGGCAAAGTATTAACACTGACATCAGTAGAAGCTGTCAAATATCATATGGCCAACGGTATAGCCAATAATATTGAGGAGGTTTTAAAGAAAATGAATATCAGTCAGTACACTGTATCAGAATATCAAATTACAACAACTGACCGCGTCATAAATTTTCTTTTAAATCCATTGGTCAATACTATTCTCATCCTACTGATCATTGGTGGTATCTATTTCGAAATAAAAACCCCGGGAATAGGATTTCCTATTTTAGTGTCACTAACAGCCGGAATTCTTTACTTCGCTCCGTTGATAATAGACGGCACTGCTGATATCTGGGAAATATTGATTTTTATAGCCGGCGTTATTCTGCTACTGGTGGAAATATTCATCATTCCCGGATTTGGAGTCGCCGGAATAGCCGGAATTATATGTATAGTGGCTGGATTAACTTTTAGCCTGATTGGATTTAACGGGTTTGATTTTGAATTTAATTTTATCACAGGAGACTTATTGGCACAAGCCTTTTTCAGAGTAATGGCAGCTATCTCAGTAGCATTTATTACTATCTTTTTCTTTGGTCCATCGCTGCTAAATCTACCGGGATTTAATAAGCTGGTATTAAAATCAGATCAGAATGCAGATGAAGGCTATACTGTAAAAAGAAATGATCTGTATAATTTGATCGGACAGGAAGGAACTGTATTTCAGCAACTCAGGCCGGCAGGAAAAATAGAAATCAACGGAAATATCTATGAAGCGGTCAGCACTTCTCATCTTCTGGATAAAAATGAAAAAGTAAAAGTTATAGGTGTAGAAGGCAATTCACTCAAAGTATCTTCTATCTCATGAGAATAACCGGAATTATTCCAGCACGTTATGCATCTACAAGATTTCCGGGTAAACCTCTGACATTGATAGATGGTCGTCCAATGATTCAGCATGTGTATGAACAATGTAAAAAATCAACATTGCTTACCGATGTGATAGTTGCTACAGATGATGAAAGAATAGCACAGACAGTAAAAGTTTTTGGCGGAAAATATATTATGACATCTCCCGATCATCCATCAGGAACTGACAGATGTGCTGAAGCCATACAAAAAATTGATACTGATTGTATTATAAATATACAGGGTGATGAACCGAGAATACAGCCCGAACAGATTGATCAGGTAGCTAAGTTGCTTCAGAGTGGTGCACCGATAGCAACTTTAGGCAGGTCAATCTCTAAAGAAATGGCAGATAACAGACACATTGTCAAAGTAGTGAAAACAATGCAGGGCAAAGCGCTTTATTTTTCCCGCTCTCCTATCCCATTCGATTCCGATCATGGCTATTTACAGCATGTAGGTATTTATGGATTCCGGAAAGATATTCTGCAAAAAGTAGCTCAATTGCCGGTTTCTCCATTAGAAAGCTCTGAAAAATTAGAGCAGCTTCGCTGGCTTGAAAATGGATTTGAAATCTTTATTGACATCACTCATCAGGAAAACATATCCATTGATACTCCTGAAGACTTGCTGAAATTATAAACTACAGCTATTTTACAAATCTCTACGCCATAAAACCAATTTATGCAATACTGGATCCTGAAAACAGAACCTGAAACTTTCTCTTTTGAAGACCTGGAGAAGAAATCATATGAAATGTGGGACGGTGTCAGAAATTACCAGGCACGCAACAATATGAAACAAATGCAATCGGGAGATTTATGCCTGATTTATCACAGCGGAAAAGAAAAAGGCATAGTTGGCCTGGCTAAAGTTGTCAAAACGGCATATCCTGATCCTACAGCAGATTCAGATCAATGGGTGTGTGTTGATGTTGCTCCCGTAAAACCGCTTCCTTTTTTCACACTGGAACAAATTAAATCCCATCCTGATTTAAGCGATATAGGGTTGCTCAGACAAAGCAGGCTGTCAGTTATACCTGTCAGTGAAAAACATTTTCATATACTAACAAATTAACCGTATCGAATTAAATTATTTGTAATGAATAATTTATGTTTTCAAAAGCTTAACAGTTAATAATTTTTTTATCGGCTAAGATTGGCTAATCTCGCAGGTTCAACTATCGGAATCATGCTGACAGATGTTCATCTTAAAGAAACTATAGACTTATACCGTACTCCTATCGTACAACAGACTGCTTTCTGGTCCCGGGTAAAAAGCAAGCTCGGATTTAAAAGTATTGCTATCAATTTCAAATCAGGAAAATCAGATCTTTTCCATTCGGAAAGTCCGGAAATAATCCATTCCGATATTCTTGTTATTTTACAACAGATAGATAGTGCTCACACTATCGCATACGTTCCTTATGGCCCTGAGCTGGAACCCGACGAAGAATTGCAGGGTGAATTTCTGGAAGAGCTCTCAGAATGTTTACGGTCATTTTTGCCCCAAAACTGCATTCTGATCAGATATGATTTAAGCTGGCAGTCATATTGGGCAAAATCAGAAGAAAATTTTGATAAAAACGGTATCTGGAAAGGTCCTCCCGAAAACCGTATGCAGGAAATAAGATTTAACATCAATACCCAAAACTGGAATTTCAGAAAAGCATCAGGCAATCTTTTACCTTCCAATACTATTTACATTGATCTGGAAAAAAGTACTGATCAGCTACTCCGGAATATGAAACCTAAAACCCGTTACAATATCGGATTATCGCAGAGAAAAGGAGTTGAAGTGAAATGTATAGGCCTGGAAAATCTGGACATTTGGTATAAGCTATACCAGGATACTGCCGGCAGAAACAATATCCATCTGAATGATATCAAATATTTCAGTGCTATTCTGACTGCTCAGATGAAACAATCTCAGGCTTCAACTGAGGTGATGCTGATGCTTGCCGAACATGACGGTCAGCCTCTGGCTTCAATGTTCCTGGTCATCAGTGACAAAAGAGCTTCTTATTTATACGGTGCATCCTCCAGCAACAATAGAAACTTCATGGCTACCTATTCGTTGCAATGGGAAGCTATTCAAATAGCTAAATCCAAAGGCTGTACTGAATACGATATGTTTGGCGTAGCTCCTAATCCATCCCCTTCACATCCGTTGTATGGCTTGTATAAATTTAAGATCGGGTTCGGAGGAGAACTTTTCCATAGTATCGGTTGCTGGGATTATCCTTTAGACCAGCAGGTTTACCAGTATTTTTGTTCGAAAGAGTTGACAGGACAAGGGTATCATCTGAATTAATGATTTGTTACCCGGACAAAAGAGCCGTTTCTGTATCCTTCAATCCCACACCAGTGAGCTGAAAACGAAAAGCCTCTGTTATAAGGTGAAGAATTTTCGCAGCGGCTCTGTCTTTGACCAAACCTTCCGGTCTGATATTGCTGATACAATTGCGGGATTCATCTGTCAGACCGGGCATTGGCTGAAAAGTCAGATATGCGCCCAGACTATCCGCTGCTGTCAATCCCGGACGTTCTCCTATCAGAATGATACTCAGACGAGCCTTCAGATGTGTTCCTACTTCATCTGCAACGGCGACTCTGCCTTGCTGTATCAAAGTAACAGGTGTAAGTGTAAATCCTGAGGTTTTTAATGCCGGAATCAATATCTCTAATAACGGAACTACATTTTGCTGTACAGCCAGAGAAGACAATCCATCCGCAATGCAGATACAGATATCATACCCCTGACTGTTCAGTGCTTTCAGTGTATCTTCGGATGCAGGATTTAATTTTCTTCCTAAATCAGGTCTCTGAAGATAAACGTTTCTGTCTGATGCCTGGCTATGTAAAGTATAAACTGACAAACCTGTTTTTTCCAATTTCAGACAAATTTCTTCCAAATCCAATTGAGAAAACACAGCATCTCTCGCTTGTGCATGTGCCTGCTTAAAAGCCAATGCTTCTTTCAATGGCACAGATACTCCTGTTTTGCCCAAGGCAATTCTGGCAGCTGTAAAAGCTTTCAGATCTGCCCAGGGATCTGTCTGTAGCTGATATTTTTTGATCCGGCTCAAATTGTATGTAATAAACGATGATTTTTATGAACAGGCAAGAGTAATCCTTTTGTATCTGTGATTCCCTGATTTTGCAGCCAGACTTCAAACTCAGGAGCCGGCTTCAATCCCAATGCTTTACGAACGTATAAAATATCATGAAATGAGGTGGACTGATAGTTGAGCATGATATCATCTGCACCGGGCACTCCAATTACAAAATTACATCCGGCCACCGCCAGCAACAGCAGTAAATTATCCATATCATCCTGGTCAGCTTCGGCATGATTCGTATAACAGACATCCATGCCCATCGGCAGTCCTAATAGTTTACCACAAAAATGATCTTCTAACGCTGCACGGGTAATTTGCCTGCCATCATAAAGATATTCAGGACCAATAAAACCCACTACCGAATTAACCAGTAGTGGGTCATAGTGCCGTGCTACACCATAAGCTCTGGACTCGCAGGTCTGCTGATCTACTCCCTCATGCGCATTGGCAGAAAGAGATGAACCTTGCCCGGTCTCAAAATAAATCACATTATCACCTGTTATACCTCGTCTCAGAGAACGGGTAGCATCCAGAGCTTCATCCAGAAGCCGCAGGTTCACTCCGAAGCTGCTATTGGTTTTCTGCGTCCCTCCGATAGACTGAAATGCCAGATCTACCGGAGCGCCTTTATTAATCAAATCTATTGTTGTCGTCACATGACAAAGCACACATGATTGAGTTGGTATGGAAAATTGCTGAATCAGCTGATCCAGCATCTCTAAAAGATGACGGGTAACTGCCGGGCTGTCGCTGGCAGGATTAATTCCTATCACAGCATCTCCACACCCATACATCAAGCCATCAACAATACTTGCTGCAATACCTTTGGCATCATCTGTAGGATGGTTAGGCTGCAATCTTCCGGAAAATCTACCTTTCAATCCGATCGTATTTCTGAATCGTGTAATCACACTCACCTTTTGACCGACCAGTATCAGATCCTGATTGCGCATCAGCTTGCTGACTGCAGCAACCATTTCCGGTGTTAATCCATTTTTTACCTTATGCAAGGTTTCAGCATCCACGTCTTCACTCAACAGCCAATCTCTCAATTCTCCGACGGTATAACCACTGATCGTTTCAAAAGCAGATTTATCATGAGTATCAATAATTAAACGCGTGACTTCATCCTGTTCGTACGGAATGATCATTTCTTCCAGAAACTGTTTCAAAGGAACATCTGCCAGACACATCTGCGCAGCTACGCGCTCCTGATAAGTTACAGCAGCAAGTTCGGCCAATGCATCTCCGCTTCTAAAAGGGGAAGCTTTTGCCAGCAGTGTACGTAAGTCTGAAAAACTATACGTCATTTGCTGTATGCTTTGCTTGTAAACCATTGACAGTTTTTTATCGATAAGTTAAGACTATTCAGGCATATCTATTGTTTGTGCCAATACCTGTTCTCTGGAAATCTTATGCTTT
Organism: bacterium; assembly: GCA_037189845.1. Classification (GTDB taxonomy): domain Bacteria; phylum Bacteroidota; class Bacteroidia; order Chitinophagales; family JADIYW01; genus JAMLHH01. The sequence continues at coordinate 93,831 of JBBCIS010000008.1, read as the reverse complement.
CCTGCAAGAACAAACAGCACTAAAGTGATCAGCAATCCTGTCAAAAACACCAGGCTCAGAAATCCATTGTAGTAAATAATCGCTACCAATGAAATCACAGATAACCCCAATGCTGTAATCGGAAACCAAGGATACAGCGGAGTTTTGAATGATGGTTTAAAATCAGGAGCCTTGCGAAGCTTCAGAAGGCTCAACATACTTATTCCATACATAATGACCGCTCCGAATGCGGAAATAATGATAATCTGATCAGTTTTTCCGGTCATCAAAGATATTAGTCCCACAAGCGCTCCCGCAACCAAAGCCCAATGCGGTGTGCGAAATCTCTTGTTTATACTACTCAGCACTACAGGAAGTAAACCGCTTCTGGATAATGCATATATCTGTCTGGAATATCCTATAATCAAGCCATGAAAAGAAGCTATTAATCCAAACAAGCCTATACTGGCAAAAATTTTAGTCATACCGCTTTCTTTACCCAGTACCATACTGATCGCTTCAGGCAGTGGGTAATCAATGCTGCTCAGTTGCTCCCAATTCCCTACCCCGCCGGTTAGAATCATCACTGCCAGAGCCAGAAATACCAATGTACCGATCCCTAACAGATAACCTTTTGGAATATTTCGCTGGGGATCCTTTACTTCTTCTGCCACCATAGCTACTCCTTCAATTCCCAGATAAAACCAGATCGCAAACGGAATGGCTGCAAAAATCCCCGAAGCTCCATACGGCATATTATTGTGCATGAAATTTTCTACTTTGAAAGATGGCGCAACTATTCCTAAAAAAATGAGCAGCTCTACCACAGCTAATATCGTTACCACCAGATTAAATACTGCTGACTCCTTTACTCCCAACATATTTATTACAGTAAAAATGAAATAACAGGCGACCGCAGTATAAAGCACCGGTATTCCGGCATAAAGAAAGTTCACATAGCTCCCAAGAGCAAATGCTATGGCAGGAGGTGCAAATACAAACTCCACCAATGTTGCATACCCGGCAATCACACCACCCACTGGCCCAAATGCTGCATAAGCATATGCAAATGGCCCTCCCGCATGTGGTATCGCTGTAGACAATTCAGTGAAGCTAAATACAAATGTGATATACAAAACGGTAATGAGCAAAGTGGCTATCAAAAAGCCCATGGTTCCTGCTACCCCCCAACCGTAGTTCCAGCCAAAATATTCGCCGGAAATGACCAGACCCACAGCTAAAGCCCACAGATGTATTGGCTTTAAAACTTTCTTCAAACCAGATTGCTCTACCATTTCATTAAGTTAAGAAATAAAATCTCAATATTTAATTGAAATTTTTATCAAAAAATCATATTATACAACAATTAACAATAAATAAAACACATAGAAATATTAATAAAACAAAAATCTTACAATCGGAAAAATATAGCGCTTTATATAAGATGAACAAAAGATTCAATTGTATTTTCCAGCATTCAACATAACAAAATGGAATCGATGAAGTCGGACTTACTGATAGTTTTAACTTTGTTAACATAACAGGTATGCAAAAAATAAAAACAGGATGTATATTTGTCTTATGAACATGTCCTATTCCTTTCAACAATTCGCAGCTGCAGCATGCTGTTGTTGTTGTCAATTGACAAAAGGGAGAGGCATGTCAAAAGCGAAATAGATTTACATATAGAATATATATGAAGCCTCGCCCTAAAAAGCGGGGCTTTTTTTATTTCATACATTTTAAGGGAAGAAAATGATTGAGACGATACATACAAAATCTACTATTACTGAACGTGTTCAGGCGTTGGCTCCATTTGTGGGCAATACTCTCCTGTTTGACGTGAGCAGTCTGCAAAACAATCCGGATGTAAAAATTTATGCCAAGCTGGAATGGAATCAACTTTCCAATTCAGTGAAGGCACGTGCTGCATACCGCATTATCCGAACTGCTGTAGAAGCCGGTTTGATTGATGAAAACAAAGGTATCATCGACGCTTCCAGTGGAAACACTGCTGTAGCTTATGCCACTATTGGTGCTCATATCGGACTTCCGGTAACGCTTTGTGTCCCTGAAAATGCTTCTGCTCAGAAGAAAGCTGCACTCAAAGCTTTGGGAGCAAATATCGTTTACACTTCCAGATTCGGTACAACTGATGAAGCTCAGGCCAAAGCAAAAGAATTATCTGAAGCGCATCCTGAAAAATATCTTTATACCGACCAGTATGCCAATGAAAACAACTGGAAAGCCCACTACTACTCTACTGCTTTGGAAATCTGGGAACAGACTCAATCTCAAATAACCCATTATGTAGCAGGCCTGGGCACAACAGGTACTTTCATCGGAACTGCCAGAAGACTGAAAGAACTCAATCCTTTTATATCTCTGACATCTTTGCAACCGGACAGCGCCATGCACGGACTCGAGGGCTGGAAACATCTGGAAAGTGCATTAGTTCCTAAAATTTATGACGGACAGGTAGCTGACCAGAATCTTTTCATCGATACAATGGAGGCTTTTGATATGATAAAAACTGCGGCTTCAAAGTCAGGTTTATTGCTCAGTCCTTCATCTGCTGCCAACCTGGTGGGTGCGCTCAAAGTAGCCAACTCCATAGAATCAGGCGTAATAGTGACCATCTTCCCTGACCATGCATCCAATTATCCAGAAATCTTAGAACAAGTCATATAATGTACAATACAACTTTGGACAAAACGGCAGAACAGGTCATCCGTGAACATGGAGAAAATGACTTTCCGAATGAATGTGTAGGATTTCTATACGGTTCTGAAAAAGACGGTCAAAGATTTATCGAACTCGCCAAGCCCATTATTAACAGTAAAGAAGGCGACCAGAGAAGAAGATTTGAAATCTCTCCTATCGACTACATGAAAGCGGAACAATATGCCCTCATCAACAACACAACATTGATAGGTGTATATCATTCCCATCCTCAGCATCCGGCGATTCCGTCAGAACATGATTTGAAACAAGCATTGCCTTTTTTCTCTTATATCATCGTATCTGTTGTGGACGGAAAATCTAATAAGCTGACTTCATGGAGACTTTCGGAGACGGAAAATAAATTTGAAAACGAATTTTGAAATACAGACTATGAACAACAGTCAACGATAATCGATTGACAACGCAACGGGATAGGGATAGAGGCGATATCGAAACGCAGTGAAGATACAAGCCGAAAGCCCGGTAATCCCCCGGAAAAAGAAAGAAATTGGCAAATGATCAAGAAATCAATAAGCAATAGGCAAAAATCAGCAAATACAGTGGACTGTTGACTGCGGACTGTTGACCTTAAAAAACACTAAACTTTAAACTAAATAATCATGGCAACTTTAATTATCCCGACTCCGCTCAGAAAATACACGGAGGAACAGGCAACTTTCAAAACTGATGCTATCACGGTAGAACAGGCGATCGAAGAGCTGACTCAGGAATATCCGAACATCAGCCCCCAGATCCTGGATGGCAACGGCAAAGTGAGAAGCTTCATCAAAATCTTTGTCGGAGAAGAAGATATCCGCGCATTGGATGGATTTGAAACAGTATTAGAGGACAAGACAGTCGTGAGTATCGTACCGGCAATTGCCGGCGGACTTTCAGATATGTATCAAATGATGTTGGTATGGCGCTAGAAGAAATCCAGTTAAGCAAGGAAGAACTGGCCAGATATTCAAGACATATTATCATTCCTGAATTTGGTCTGGAAGGGCAAAAGAAGTTAAAGGCTGCAAAAGTTTTAGTCATCGGCACAGGTGGATTGGGAAGTCCTATGCTGCTGTATCTTGCGGCTGCCGGAGTCGGGACTATCGGTATCGTAGATTTTGACGTGGTAGATGACAGCAATCTGCAAAGACAGGTGTTGTTCAGCGTAAATGACCTTGGTAAACCGAAAGTGCTGGCAGCAAAAGAACGCATAGAATCTTTGAATCCTCACATTAATATCATTGCTTACAACGAACGCCTGACCAGTGACAATGCTCTGGAATTGTTCAGACAATACGATGTGGTTGCTGACGGAACTGACAATTTCCCTACGCGTTATTTAGTTAATGATGCCTGTGTGATGACGGGTATTCCCAATGTATATGCATCTATCTACAGATTTGACGGACAAGTATCTGTTTTCAATTACGAAGGTGGTGCCAATTACAGAGATTTGTATCCTGAGCCACCTCCACCGGGATTGGTACCGAGCTGTGCAGAAGGTGGAGTTTTAGGAGTATTGCCCGGCATCATCGGCAGCTTGCAGGCCAATGAGGTCATCAAAGTCATCACAGGTATCGGCGAAACACTTTCCGGAAGATTGTTTGCATTTGATGCATTGAATTTTACCACAAAAATTTTCAAGGTTTTTAAAGATCCTGATAATCCGTTGACCGGTAAAAATCCAACCCAGACATCATTGATCGACTATGAATTCTTCTGTGGTATTCCTCAGGCTGCTGCTGAAAAAGAAGCTATTGCAGAAATCTCTGTGCAGGAATTCAAAGAGTGGCTGGATGCAGGAAAAGAAATTCAGGTCATTGACGTGCGCGAACCTCACGAATACGAGCTGGTGAATATCGGTGCAGAATTGATTCCTTTGAATACAGTGACTGCTCAATCTGCTAAAATCAGAAAGGATATTCCTGTGGTTCTGCATTGCAAAGGCGGTGTACGCAGCGCCAGAGCTATCGAAGCTTTGAGAGAACAGGGTTTTGACAATCTCATCAATCTCAAAGGTGGTATTGTTTCATATATTAAAGATATAGACCCGGAGTTACCTTTATACTAAAAAGGTCAGAAAGAAAGAAAGAAAGAAAGAAAGAAAGAAAAGGCTGTGATACAATAATTACAGCCTTTTTATCTACAAATCAGGTTCAGGTCGCAGCTGCTCCCATCAATCTATTGGCTTCTCCATGTTCCTGAGCATATGCGCCTGCTATACTCACGAGTTGATATCCCCAGCCTTTAAGTTCATTTTTCCAGACTAATGAACCATCTAAAGTTTTTAGACAAAGTATATGTCCCGCAACGCCCACATATAACTTATCATCGTCCTGAATAATCTGACCTACATAATAGGCGGTACTGACACTGAGATAATCTTTCAATTTCACCTCCCAGACAATATCTCCGTTGCTCTTTCTCAATGCAGCTACTCTCCCGTTACTAAAAATGTATAATGTATTTTCTTTTTTCATAGTCTCAAAAATTGGATTTATTTATTACGCTCTTTACCAGGCAAAACACCTTTAAGATAGTTCTCTATTTCTTTAAAATCACTGCTTGGGATTTCTGCCAGACAATATTTATTAAAAAGGATATCCTATCGCTATATTCCAGACAAAATTCTGCTTGCGCCAGGATTTGAAACTATCCTCGGGAAATTCATTGACCCAGCGATTGCCTTCCTGCATATAAGGTTTGTAAAGCGGAATACCTAAATCTGCCCTGATGACAAAGAAATCAAAATCCAGCCTTAACCCGGCTCCGGCTCCGATAGCGAAACTTCTTCTCTTCAATCATATATTTAGTGCTAATTAGTGCTAAAAAAAGAACCTCTACAAAATAGAGGTTCTTTAAATTTAGCTTTCAACAAATCAGCAATAAAACTAATTTCTCTCTCTGGCTCTTTCTACCAAAGGTTTCTGGTCGCCTTTCTTAGCTTTCTTTTTGAAAACATCTAAGATATATTCTCCGTCATCCTGATTTGTAGTAAAGAATGAGAATGAGTCAAGTATTTTGATATCATCTATTTTTCTTCCCGGAATATCTGCTTCATCCGAGATTAACTGTAAGATGTCTTTGGGAGAGATATTGTCTTTTCTGCCTTTCGCAACAAACAATCTTATTTTAGAGCCAGATCCTCTGCCTCCACGATCTCTGTCACCTCCACGGTCACGATCTCTGCCTCTTCTGTCGCCACGATCACCTCCACGGTCTCTGTCGCGACCACCTCTGTCATCTCTGGATGGTCTTTCGATAGCATCCTTGATGACTTTGTATGCCTGCGGATCCAGATCATCTCCCTGGAAAATTTTCAATAAAGCAGCTACTACTACTTCAGGATCGTTATCAGCCAACAACTCCTGAGTATATTCTGTAAAAGTAAGATATTGCTCAGTAGAAATAACTGTTTCCACCTGTTCGTTCAATCTTCTCTTTTTGATCGCTACCATTTCCTGAGCATCAGGCAATTTACCTCTCTCAACGATTGCTTTCGTAATTCTTTGAATGAACATCAGCTTTCTGCGTTCATTTGAATCTATGATAGCAATAGCTTTACCCTCTTTACCGGCTCTACCCGTTCTACCAATACGGTGAACATAAGATTCCGGATCCTGAGGCAAGCCATAGTTGATCACGTGTGTCAGATCCTGAATATCGATACCACGGGCAGCCACGTCAGTAGCTACCAATAAGCCATATTTATTGGATTTGAATTGCTTCACTACTTTCTCACGAAGATTCTGAGCAATATCACCATGCAATGAATCAGCAGAATATCCTTTTTCATTCAGGTGATTGGTAATCTCAATAACTTCTGCTTTAGTATTACAGAATACGATTCCATAAAAATCTTCTTCCACATCCAATACACGGCAAAGCGCATCAAATCTGTTTCTTGCAGGTACTTCAAAGTATGACTGAGCAATAGTTGCAGTCGTCAATTCTTTATTTTTCACAGCTACCAGGTCAAATACACCCATGTATCTCTTAGCCAGCGAAAGAATTCTGTCCGGCATGGTAGCGGAAAACAACAACATACGTCTGTTCACATTACATTTTGACAATATCATTTCGACATCGTCCAAAAAGCCCATGTTCAACATTTCGTCAGCTTCGTCCAACACAACGAATTTCACTTCATCCAAACGTAATTTACCTCTTTCTATCAGGTCTATTACCCTTCCCGGAGTACCTACAACAATGTTGGTTCCTTTTTCTAAATCGCTCATCTGACGGCCGATCGGCGCACCACCATAAACAGTAGTGATCCAGATACGACGACCACCTTTGTAACTTAACATCTCTTCAGTCACCTGCAACGCAAGCTCTCTGGTTGGTGTTAAAATCAATGCCTGTACACCTCTGATATTGCTATCAAATTTCTCTATAACGGGAATTCCGAAAGCAGCTGTCTTTCCTGAACCCGTTTGCGCTTGTCCTACTATATCTTTATCTCCATTGAGTAAAAGCGGAATGGTCAGTTCCTGAATAGGTGATGGCTTCTCAAAGCCTTTTTTTTCTAAAGCAGCGAGCGTCTCCTCTGATAAGCCCAGTGCTCTAAACCCTTCCATGGTTTCTATCACGTAAAAAAATTAATTTGGCGCAAAGGTACACTAAAAGTAGGTGGATATTAATAGTCTTTGATGATATAACTTAGATTTAGCATAAATCCATCAAAACACCTCCGGAAAACTTGCTTCAATTAATATTAAAGACATATAACATAAAATCAATCCTACATTGCAACAATTATGGTATAATTTCTGTCTATATCTTAAATTAAAGGGCGAAGCGGCAAATCTTATTAAATCCAGACTGAATCATGAAAAAAACGACCATTTCTATTATTGTTTTATCGATTATACTTACGATTGCCGCCATTTCCGGTATCTGGACATTTGTTTTAAAAAATCCGGTAAATAATTTAAAAGAAGATATTCTTTCAAAGAAGGCAGACAAGCATCTTCCTCCTACTCAGGAAAATATACTGATGTGGATTTTAGATCATCAGACTGATAGCCTGGAAGCAGCTGTACAACACTTAAAACATGAGAATCCTGGTCTCAGCAAAAAAATTAAACAATATCTGAAATCTCAAAAAAAGACTAATAACAGACTTTTTGCTCAGGTGGAAAAGGAAGAAAAAAAGCCGGAAGTCCATATTATTCAACAAGAAACAGAACATCCTGTAAAAGAAGCTTTTAAAGAAGTCAAAAAGACTGAACCGGAAGAAATTATAGAGGAAACAATCGTTGAAGAAGGTCCTGCTAAAAAACTAATTAATACACAGTATCTGAGATTCAAAGTTGACGGAGTCAATGTTTATTACATAGGTGATATTGTAGATGGAAAAGCTCAGGGGCAAGGCAAGGGAGTCTTTGACAATGGCATCGTTTATGAAGGTCTTTGGAGCAATAATCAGAGAGACGGAAAGGGAATGCAAAAATGGACAGACGGAAGTGTTTATGATGGCTATTTTTCAAACAATAAACGTTCCGGCAAAGGCACTTTTACCAATAAAAGCAATGAAAAATATATCGGAGAATGGCTCAATGACAAACGTCATGGTGAGGGGACTTTATACGACCGAAAAGGGAAAGTCAGGTACAAAGGAGAATGGAAAGCTGATCTTTTCATCAATTAAGGTAACTTTAAATCCTTAACCATAATCGTGCAGTAAATGCTACAGCCGGATCTGTCTATTATCATTCTGTGTTATAAGGCAAAAGATGAATTAAAGTCATACACTGATCATATTTTCCGGGAAATGGGAGAATACAGAAATGATTTTGAATTTATCCTGGTTTGTAATTATGATAAAGGTGATGCTGAAAACAATGTAACTTTCACCGTTGCACAGGAAATTCAGCAAAAATATCCTTTTACAAAAATATCTTTTCTGGAAAAAGAAGGCGGCATGGGATGGGATCTGATCAGTGGTTTACATATCTGCTCTGGAAAATACACCTGCTATATCGACGGCGACGGACAAACTCATCCGTCAGATATTATAAAACTTTATGACATCATCAGGAATCAGGATTTTGATCTGGTAAAAACTTACCGGAAAGAAAGAAGAGACGGCATTTTCAGAATTGTACAGTCGGTTGTTTTCAATGTATTTTTCAACCTTTTGTATGTGAAAGGTACTCGTTATAAAGATGTGAACGCAAAACCCAAAATGGCATTGACTCAAACATTCCGGGATTTACAGCTAAACAGCAAAGACTGGTTCATTGATGCAGAAATCATGTATAAGCTACACCAAAAAAATGCAAGGATTCTGGAAATCCCTACCATATTTTACGAAAATGAGCACCGGAGCAGCTTTGTCAACTGGAAAACGATCTTTGAATTTCTGGGCAATATGCTGCAATATTTCATGAAAGGTAAAAAGTATTGAGTATGCATTGCAAACCACCCTTCTAAATTTCGAAAAATAAAAAAGGGTTATTTTTCAATAACCCTTCAATTTTGTTCCTTAATCAAACTTCATCTTATCAATAAAGTGGCTAATATCTTCTTTTGTTTCTCCGGTTTTCTTTTGAATTCTTCCGATTAATTCATCCTCCTTCCCTTCTACATACAACAGATCGTCATCCGTCAATTCTGCCCATTTTTGCTTTAGATTTCCTTTCATTTGATTCCAGTTCCCCTTCAACTTGTCTTGCAACGTACTCATAACTTAATAGTTTTAAAATTAAAAAAATATATAAATATTAAACTCTTATCCAGAGTTGATAGTAAATTTTCAATTACTCCAAAAATAAATTTGTTTCATTCTCTTTATTCCAAAGGTCGCCGGCCTGAGATAATATTGTACAGAACCACAATTACTGCTATCACGAGTAATACGTGTATCAGATTGCCCAAACCCATACCACCTCCTACACCTACTAAGCCTAAAATCCATATAATAATACAGATAACAGCTACTAACCATAATAAATTTCTCATACATTAATTTTAATAAATAAAAAAATACTTAAAGCTAATTACAATAAATTCATCTCACACGAACTCTGTTTTCACTTATTTTTTAAAAACTGACTTTACTGACAAATAGTTTCACTTAATCTTAAAGGAATATTAATATTTACGAAAAAAATCCACGTCAGAGACTTACATTTTTTTAAAATCAGTCCATTTGATATACTGAAAAACAGTTGGTAAAATTATCTATATTGAACTCATCCTAAATTGTTTGTCTTTTTATTTCACTTGTATAACTCTACACTCTGCACAAGGTCATCTCCATTCAACTCTTACAGAGTTGTAATCAAAAATAATTTATCAAAATAGAAGTAATTGTTAACGCTTAATGGTAACCTATCAGATAAATATTATTCGCTGCTCATTTCCTCACTCCACTTCAACAGCTCCTGAATTTTATCACTATTTAATAGATTCAAAGGAATCCATTTTTTATTAAAGGAAAATCCTGATTGTTTTTTCTCGAAATTCTGATGCATAAAGTCAACAATCATTTTCGCATACGGATGTGTATCTGAAGCAAAAATCTGCATTGTTTTCCAGTAAAGTGAATGAGCCCAATGCGTGGATTTTGCTCCGATATTCGTATTTAACCTTCCGGGTTGAAAACAGTTCACGGATATCTCAGGATATTTTTCAGACAAATATGCTGCATATATATTCATCGCCAGCTTGCTTCCGGCATATGCTTTCCTGATATTGAATGAATTTCCCTGATTGTGTATAAAATCCAGACTCCCGCCTTTAATAGAAGATCCGATGAAGATCATCTGGTTTATTTTACAACCTCCTGACAACAAAGATTCTGTCAAAATATAATGGCTCAGATAATTTATCTGATACATTCTGTCAATACCATTTTCAAGTATCTGAGGCTGGGAATGCAAAGCTCCTACATTATGAATGACAACATCAATCTTTTGAAACTGATCCAGTAATGCTGTAGCAGTAGCTTTCACCGATGAGGCAGAAAGATAATCAGTAACAAACAATGAAACTTCACACTGGCTGAAACTCTGAATCTGTAATTTTAAATCATTCAGTGCCTGTGAATTTCTACCAATAAGAATCAGATGTGTATAATCTTCAGCGCTCAGCAGTGCCAGCTCTTTCCCCAAACCGGAAGTCGCACCTGTAATCAATGTTATTTTATCATTCAGATTATTGCGCATGATCAAATTTCAGCACTTTAAAATTCTGTGATTCAAAAACAGCTTTTGACTGTGGAAACTCTATTTCTTTTTTCACAATACAATAATCAGGTGAAAGTTCCTTCAACCACTGCCCTGTTTCGTAATACTCGTCTGCCAAAGCTCTCATTTCAGATAAATCATGAATCGTGTCGGTAACTCCATATTGCAAATGAAATCTTTCATACCACTTCACCATGTACCAGGGTTCATGAACCATAGGTACGATCATGGCGGTAGATGGTCGCTTAGCCTCACAGGAAAAGCTTTCATCTCTGACATAGGTAGCAAATAAAGCTTTTTCATCTGTATTTCCCAGAACCCATTCATGTATCTGTGAAAGCTCTTTCTGCTCATCGGTGCGATGGTCTAATGAAAATGGGACATCAAATCTATAATGATCCCGTACCAACCATATCAACGGTAAAGCAACAGCTATCAGCAGGATATATTTTCCACCCAGATATTGCTTCCAGATATATTCCATGGCAATACCAAAACCCAGCGCACTCACTGCAGCCAGCCAGATAGAGGTCTTGAACCACTGTAATTTGCCAATTGGCTGAATATCCAATATTTCTATGCTCACTGAATAAACGATCATCCCGAAAATGATCATCAGGGAAAATAAAAAGGTCTTTATCCATTGTTTTCGTGGTAAAAACCAATACAGCAAAATGCTTCCGGAAAATGCAAGCAAGCCTGCTTTCGCAAAATCTTTTACAGGGAATAAAGAAGGAAGATAATGTTGCGGATTCCGGAATCTATAAAGCAAATGATAATAAACATTGGGATCTATCTGGTCAGTAGCGGACAGTAAAAACTGCCTTTGAAAAATAGGCCCCAGCATAGGCAATGTAAAAATCAACCAGCTGATTCCCCATTTGAATGCTGCTTTCCATTGCATTGTCAGCACTAAAACTGCGAGTAAGATACAGGCAAGCTGCAAGCCAACCAATATCTGAAAAAGTCCGGCTACGCCAATCAAAGCTCCTGAAACAATATATTTTCTGCTCAGTATGAAATAAATCCCCCAGATACCCAGGGCTTTGGCTATATTGCTGGCAATAAATAAATGATATTGTAAAACATTGCCCCCGATTGTCCAGGAAATAAATACAAATGAAACAAAAAACGGTACAAAATATCCTGTCAGCTGGTCTTTAGTTAAAGCTCTTGTGATCTTGATAATCCCCAAAGTACTCAACATTAAACTCAGGAATGTACCCCAGAAACAAACTGACTCCACACTGAAAAATGCACTCAGAAAAACGATCAGCTGCACAAAAAAGTACCGGACAGTAAAAATATCTTTAGCGGCATCTACATATAAATCACCATGATATAATGCAGGATTGAGCTTTTGATAAACAAGCAATAATGGCTCTACCTGGTCAGCTGTATTGAAAACATAGCCTTTCCAAAACAGAAAAACAACCACCAAAAAGATGTAGTACAGAATATCTTTGATGAATTGAGGAATATGCATTTTTTAAAGCTTAAGGTTCAGTTTTTTTTAAGTTGTTTCATATATTTTTTCGGATTCTTTGCCAGTTGACATCAGACTGCAAGGTAGTACCGTCATAGATAAACTGTAAAAGATGATCAGCAAAATAAGGTGCTAATGAAACGCCTTTGCTTCCCAATCCATTAAAGACATAAAAGTTATCTCTTATTTCCGACACACCTATCATAGGCTTACGATCTCTGACATTTGGACGAATACCTGCATCCTGCCGGAGAATTTCGTAAGGCACTTTAATAACTGACTTCACTTTTTCCTTTAATTCTTCCAAACCTTTAGCTGTCACAGAAGTATCTTCATTTCTTTCCAATGTAGCACCTACCTTATAGATTCCGTTGCCCATTGGTATCATGAGCATATTTTTGTTGAGAATATAACCTAAATCCTCACCTTCAACTCTGATTAGCAAGGTTTCGCCTTTGGTACTCCATAAGCCGAATTCAGGGAAATATGGATTTTGAGAGATTCTGTATCCTTCACAAAAAATTATTTTATCGAAAGCAATATCACAATAGGCATGTTTCTGAATCCCGGAATAGTTAATCTCCTCTTCTATCAGCATTCCGTTTGTTTTCAGATAAACTCTGAAATTTTCCAGAAACTTCACTGTATCCAGCCAGCCTCCTTTTTCCAGAACACCTGCCCCCTTATGATCAGCCACACGAGGATCCAGATCAAAAACTACGGCCTTCATATATGCGGCATAATCGTTTTCCAGCCTTTGTACCTCCCAGTTATTAACATCTTCCTGAGTCGCCAGTAATCTGTAAACAGGTAACAGATGAAAAGATTTGCTACCCAGCATTTCATCTATTTCAGTATATGCCTCCAACAGCTTAGGGTAAAAAACATCATAATTCCAGGATTTCTTCACTCTTCTGCCTGTTACAGGGTTAATCAAACCACCTGCGACAAAAGATGATCTTCCAGCCAGAGGTGTATCTATTACAGCTATTTTCAATCCTCTTTTCAAAGCATAAAAAGCCATTACAGAACCTGCAATCCCTTGTCCTACTATGAATACATCTACCTTTTTCATTTTAAACAAATGCGCGGGTCATTTCTCTTTTTCCCGGTGGTCCCGGAATTTTCTCAATATTCCACCCTACTGACTTCATTGCTCTTTTCACTGAACCTTTTGCACAATAGGTAACTAAAATCCCTCTCTCAGACATTGCTGTGTAAAGCTTCCTAAAAATATCTTCAGTCCACAAATCCGGCTGAGCAGATGGTGCAAATGCATCAAAATACACAATATCTACTGGCACTGATGGTTCCCATTCTTCTAAAAACCCTCTTTGCTTTTCCAGCACAAAATTATCCGTAATCTGTACCGACCGATCCCAATCTGTTCTGTGCAGATCTAAATAGAGATTTTGTAGCTCACCAGATTCTGCTTCTACATAATTCAAAGCCATCACCTCTTCCATCGTCAAAGGATAAGCTTCTATAGACTGATAATGAATTTTTACAGGTAAATCCTTCACTGCTTTCGCTGTCAGGAATGCATTTAAACCGGTCCCAAATCCTGCTTCAAAAATATGGATAGCATCGGGTTGATATTTCTCTATATAATATTTCAATCCGGCCTGAATAAATACGTGCAGAGATTCCTGCATCGCCCCGTGTATGGAATGATAGTGCTCATCCCAATGAGGAACAAATAAAGTCTTGGAACCGTCACTTGTAGTTGTAATTTCTCTGTAAGGATGCTGGTTATTCACTTTTGACAAATTTACGGCTCTTGCTGTCATTACCATCCAGAATCTGCAGGAAATACATTCCTGCAGGCGATTTTTGCAATACCGCAGAATGAATATCCTGATAACCGCTGTGCAAATAATCTTTCCACTCTTCTATTATTTTACCGGCTACATCTACAATTCTGAGCCGGTAATTTTTCTCATCATTTGTATTCCAATACAGATACAGATGACCATTACCCATATAACTCACCTGAAACTGACCTTTTTCTGCCTGTGCGATGGGAACTTTCACGGAAACAAATTCAAAAGCAATGGAATCTATCAGAGAAACGTATTGAGAATCCTGTTTCAATGCTATCAATCTGTAAAAATGCTCGCCTGAAATGATATGCAACGAATCCGCATAAAGATAGTTTTTGCTGCCGTCTGTATGAGCTGCTACTGTATCTATACTGACAAAATCTTTCCCGTCAACAGAATACTGGACGACGTAATTTTCAACACCTGATTCTTTTTCTATTGTCCAGGCTACAAATGTATGGTTGGATTCCTCAGTTCTATACACATCCAGATCTGTAATAGCCACAAAAGGATATGCATTTTTATTGGTCTGATTACTGGTCAGGTAAATTTCTGCCTGTTGCTTATCCAGAGAGAACCTCAGTTCGTACCCCTCTAAATACGGCCAGAATTCTATGCTATCCGGGTGATAGAAAGTGTAGTTATCTGAAAAATGATTATTGGAAAATAATGTATCAGTATTGATTCCGTCATACACCAGATATCCGATTTCTCCCATTCTTCTTATATTTTTATCAGTATTCAGATAATTGATATACTCACTATTCTGATTAAAGAGGGTCAATCCATAAGCAACTGCAGGAGTATTTTCTGTTTTGATATGATAGAATCGCTGTAACAGGAATTTATCTCTGTAAGCAGGCATCTGATCCTGATCAATCATAATATCTATCTGAATATTGCCCAGCACTTGTCCCTTATCATCCAGATAACCATAAATCACATTATTGGATTTCAACTCTACAATTCCTGCTCCTGTACTGATTCCCTGCATAGAGGTATTCTGAGTATTTACTCTGGCATTCAGCTGGTTATTGATTCTGAAATTATCTATCGCAACTCCTTCCAGCTGAATATAATCTCCGGTTGAAAATGCATATCTGAAAAACAGACTCGGATCAGATGCATTTACAAATCCTGTTAACGGGAAGGATGCCGTTTGCCAGTTCAGCCTGTTGTCATCCCAGAAGTTATACGAATGAGCCGGATTGTACCAATTATAACCGGTACTGGAAGTACCTAATCTGAACCATGTGCTTCCGTCATAAGAATACTCTATCCATAACCCATCTGACCCATACTCCAGATTGTACAACATCAGGAATGATAGCTCACTATTGAATGTAAGCATAGCAGGATCGAAACAACCTATATACAGATATGAATTTTCATTAGGCGGGTAAAAGTTCTTCAGATCCGTCACCCAGGCATTTCCCGGGTTATCCGCCACATTATAAAGATATACCTTGGAAGGTTTTCCCAATTCCCAGCTATAAAAATTACCTGCAGGTACAAAAGATAATTCATCAGGATGATCAAAACCTGTTTCTAAAGGCAGTGATTTGATTGCTTTCAGGAAATTAACAGACTGATTCAAAATCTCATTATTCTCCGGAATATTATCCTGTGCATAACTGATACCTGCTGATATCCTGTAATTTTCAAAATCGTCAAAGCTCAGCATGCCGCTGAACTCATATAATACTTCTTCGTAAGGCTGAAAATCTCTTGTATTATGCTCCAGTAACTTTATTGTATCATTGACTTTCAGATATAATTCTACTTGTCCTGCCGGAATGACATTGGGAGAATTATTTGTGATCAGAATTTTTACAGGAATCTGTATCGGCAACGTATTTTGATGAATACAATACACTTCAGACAGCTCTATTTTTTTTAATCCCAGGTCCGAACCTCCGTTATATATCCTGATATCATCCAGCGTGTAACCACCAGCAATAGACATAGTCTGGGCTGTTCTGCTTGTATTCACAGTAAACTTAATAACGGTATGCTCCGAGAATTCCTGCCCGTTATCCTGCATCAATTTAGAGAGATTTATTCTCTTTATTGGCTGAGTTATACCTGCAGGATACTGTAAATTAAACAGGCTATGTGCCGGAATCCATAGTTCGCTTCTGTTTCCCTGTATATATATTGTATCTCCGGCAGATACTTCTCCTCTGCTGATCTGTAAATAATCCATATACACCAATGAATCTTTTTGGGTCGATAGATCAATATTCAGATACAAAGTATTCGCAGCATCTACGTTATCAGTATGTGCATCAACAGTCAAAGCTCTGGCTCCGTTGGGAGAAAATGACGAAGATGTAAAATTGCTGATGCGGCTAGCTCCTTTTCCTATAAAATCCCACTCCGGCATTTCTTTCAGAGATATAAAATTTTTAGTGTACAACAATGTATCTCCGGTTCCTTCAAAATCCTGAAAATAAGGGAAGGTTGCAATTACCGATTGCTTTTGTGTAATAATATGTACTAAAGTATCATTTGCAGGATTCACATCATTATCACTGGTTACCCAGGCCCGGACTGTATATTCACCTACCAGGGAAAAATCATACTCTTCTGCTGTTGTATGATCTGTCACTGCGTTGGCAGCTAAATTCCCTAATGTAATTTCATGAACCGGATTCATGTCTACCTGATAATACAGCTTTGCATTATTCACTACTGAATTTGCATAATTAACCACTTTCAAGACCAGCTTTTCATTTGCAGACAATGCGTATTCCGAACTAACCGCGCCCATTTCAGGGCTGATTGAAGAAACCGCAATATCTTTATAAGTAAACAAACAGGTAATATTATTCCGGGCAGTAACTTTTAATGCATGGCTTCTGATCCCGGTAAATTCATCAAATACAGGCCTTACTGCAAAAAAATATTCCTTCCCTTCTGTTGTCTTGCTATATGTGTAGTTATTCTGAGTAGTTTCTGCAACATCAATCCATTCATTTTTCTTATCCAGCATTGAAACGATATACTTCGACGTACCGGCTATGCTGTTCCAGACGATTCTGATATGATCATAACAAACTCTGTTTGATGAAATAGTCACAGCAGGACATAACACAAATGTATCTGAAACAGACAATACTCTGTCATCCATTGTCAATGCTCTCAGCAATACTTTTGACTGAAATCCAGCTGGAACTGTCCATGAAAGAAAATTAGTATTACTGATCTGATTCCCTGCGGATTCCCAACTGTTTCCTGCATCTAAAGAATATTCGATCTTTACAGAATCCGATAGCGTATTTGTATTCCACCGTATCAGATTCGCTACACCTGAAGTCAGCACACTGTTTTCGAGCGGGTAATTCCACGCAAATTCATTTTCATTTGTCCAGTAGGAAATAGAGAAGCTTTGCCCGCCTTCAATAATATTATACCCTTTCACTTTCAGGGAATAATTTCCGACCAGAGGAAGTTTAATCACTATCTGCTCAGAGTTATTAAGACTATCCCTTCCCTCAAATGCTGTAAGACCGGGAACTGAAG
The DNA here is from genome assembly GCA_037189845.1 of bacterium. Classification (GTDB taxonomy): domain Bacteria; phylum Bacteroidota; class Bacteroidia; order Chitinophagales; family JADIYW01; genus JAMLHH01. Next base: position 76,099 of record JBBCIS010000008.1, on the reverse strand, counting down.
GTTTCAGGATCAAAGGATAGAAAACTCTGCCATCAGGGGCCACTACCTGAAGATCCAGGTCATTGACCAGAACCTTATCGTTAGGAAGTGCCGCCGGTACATCGTTCCATGTAATAAAAACTTTTAGCTCGCGTGTACCTTCTGCAACATTTATATCATACACCTTTTCTTCCTGATGACCAACTGAACCTTCTATAAACTTACCATCCTGAATAGCTTTTATAGCCAGATAAGCATCTGCTTTCCCAAATCCATACTCATAATCCGGACCGGGATTTCCTAAATCTTTAGCCGTATTACATAAAATTGCTTTGACTGTGGTATTCAGCGGCAGCTGGTTGTACTTTTTTTTATATGCTTCCTGCATCAAACCTACTATCCCTGAAACAATAGGAGTTGCAAATGAAGTTCCGTAAGCGTTCGCATATGTATCTGTAGGAGACGGCAAAACAATACCTGTAGTAGGTGTAAAAGATCCTGAACCCTTTGCCATGACATCTGGCCTGAGCCGGCCATCGTTTGTAGGACCTTTAGCACTGCCCGGGTAAAAAGTTTCGTTATTTTGTAGATTTCCGACCAATATCACATTTTTGGCATATTGAAATCCCGGTACAATGGTCTTAAAATCAAAAGCACAGGCGGCCGCTGAGTTACCGGCTGCAAAAAGATTAACTATCTGCGGCTCATCTATCGCAAACTGATCTATCTGAACACTGGCAGTAGAATAGGAATAATCTGTAAAACATCTGAATGTACTTCCTATATTATAGGAATGATTGGTGGTATAAACATTGAAATTATTTTTTGCCTGTACAATTTCATCTAATACTTTTCCAAAGTAATTATATACATAAGCTTTCGCTTTAGGAGCCACTCCTATAGAACGTTCTCTCAGTATTCCTTTAGCAGCTATTGCTCCTGTCACCAATGTTGTATGCTGTGTTCCTCCTGCATTATAAAAATCTTTCTCCACGTTCGTAAACTGACCTTCCAGATCTCTGTGGAAGCCTGTCAATCCATAATCCCAAACTCCGATACTGATTCCTTCCCCCTGTAAATTCAGCCCTACAGGCTCTTCCCTATGTACCTGTTCTACATTCATTAATCCATTGGCTGTAATTTGCAACGGTGTTCTTTCTTCCGACACAGGTTCTATGAAGGATATAAAATCACTTTCAATAATTTTTTCAATTTGATGCTTGTTTGCAATTACGGTGCAAAACCTTCCGCTATGGTCCCACTCTACCTCAGTAATGTCATATTGCTTCAGCAAAGCATTAGCTTTATCTTTTGTTCCCCAGGTGTGAATATTGATTGAAATATTTTCATGTGAAGCAAGTTTCTTTTCCATGTTAAACTCCAGCTCAAAGAGATTGCTCATTTTCAAAGCAGGCTTTAGTTTTCCATACATTTCTATCATATTGGAGGATAAAAGAGATTGTGATTCCATATCTTTCCATCTCATTGAAATCCAGTTATTCCCCAGAAAATGATAGTGTTTTAACCTTTGTAAATCCGAAATATTTTTTAGTTGAATGGTAAAAAACTCTTCAGAAGAAACTGATCTTCTTTGATGTCCGACAGAAACGACATCTATCTGAATCTTATTCTGAGCATTTGCATTATGAGCTAAACTACATATCAACAGGATAAGCACGGAAGAAAATAAAGCTCTCATAAATACCATTCTTTAATTTTAAAAGTAATGCTTTTTAGCATTCCGTTATATCTAATAATATATGAGTGAAAAATAAAAAATCACCTAAATCCAATTCAATACTTACATTTTCAAGCTCTTTTAAGCACGATAGTCTGACTAATTCTGTGATTATATTTTTCTTTAAATTTGAAATATTTTTCCGGAACGTTATCATTGAAAATGCTGTTAAACTGGGTGTATGCATTATTACAACAATAAAAATTTCTTTAAGATACTTTTCAGCTTTCAGCAGGGAGATACCCTTAAAATTTTACTTCCTTCTTTGTTGGGGATGACATTGTACTCATTCGGAATTTATTACTTTGAAGTTGAATTTCTGGAATTGACATCAAGATCAATTGTCAGGAATCTCAATCTTTTACATTCCCTATTAGGATTTGTTTTATCTCTTCTTTTAGTTTTCAGAACCAATACTGCTTACGACAGATGGTGGGAAGGAAGAAAGCTCTGGGGAAAGCTGGTCAATGACTCAAGAAATTTTGCTATAAAAATCAACAGTTATCTTCCTGAAGAAGATATAGAAAACAGGGAATTTTTCAAAAAGCACATGAATTTCTTTCCTCATTCATTGAGCAAGCATCTTTCTGAGGAATCTACCAAACTGGCATTAGATAGTGAATATGCGCGGTTTGAAAGCTCTATAAAACACCATGCGCCCATGGAGCTGATCAATATGATGTCTGTAAGAGTTGCCGGACTCAGCCGGGAAGGTATTTTCACCAATGAACAACTGGTCGTGCTGGGACACTCAGCTTTCCGGTTTTCTGGAAGTTTGCGGAGGTTGTGAAAGAATCAAGAATACACCTATTCCGTTTTCATACTCATCTTTTATCAAAAAATTTATCATCCTTTACTCTCTGGCATTACCCGTGGCCTATGTGGTCAGTACAGGTTGGCTGATGGTACCATTGACTGTTTTTGTATTCTATGTGCTGATGAGCCTGGAAGTGATAGCTGAAGAGATAGAAGATCCCTTCAACAATGATGAAAATGATTTGCCTATCGAGCAAATGGCCAACAATATCGAAAGAAATGTAACTGCGATTTTTGAAAACTAAAAAACTACAGAATGGATTTCCTGAATTTGCTGGAATTGTTGTTCGGCAGTTTATTTAATTTTCCAGGTAATAAAAAGGACGACAGCCAATTCATCAGTATCCTAAAAGTTGTCGTTCAGTGTATTATTGTCATAGTGATTATAGTCGTTATCGCTTTTTACCTCTTTTACAAATTCCGTGAATGGTTTAAATAGCACTCTATTCCTTTATTTCTATTTTCCAAAGAATTTCATCAAGGATTCCACTGTACAGCCATTTGGACGTACGATTCCAATCAATGCAGATAAAGTCGGAGCTATCTGGCTCACACTTGTCTGCTCGTAAGTATGTCCTTTAGGGATATTTTTACCATAAAACAATAATGGCACATGCGTATCATACGAATATGGTGAACCATGTGTAGTTCCCACATCAGACCAGTCCATATCTATCCATCCGGGCAACAGCATAATATACACATCCCCGCATCTGTCAGCGCTATATCCCCGCATGTACAATTTCATGATGTCATCCGTCTGATTGCCTTGTGCAAGAATATCCGCATTGAATACCTTTTGTACTCCGGGCTGAAATCTCATAAAGTCATAAATCTCTTTTTTCACCTCAGCTTCATCAATATCATGCTCAGACATCACTGACTTATTCAGATAGATCTGAAGATTCTTGTAACCATCTATCACATCGTGACCAAATTTCTGCTCCAAACGTTCCCTGAGTCCCACTTTGACAAGATTATTATTGAACAGACCACTGGTATATTTCTTTGAAGTCATATACGCAGGATTGTCTGCAGCTGCATGATCTGCAGTCAATACTATCATGAATTCTCCTCTGCCAACCTGATTTTCCAGTAATTTGATAAAACTTGCCAAATCTTTGTCCAATCTGAGATAAGTATCAGCGATTTCCATGGAACGGATTCCAAAGAAGTGACCGATATAATCTGTAGAAGACAGGCTCAGATACAATACATCAGGTACGCCCGAGCCTGATTTTCCTAATTTTTCGTTTTTGATCAGTGATTCTGCAAAATCAAAAGCTAAAGAATTTCCAAACGGAGTAGTCAGAATCAGCTCATTGCCATTATCCTTGCGCAAATCTTTCAGATTGTAAGGAAATGTAGGGGTTGTTTTGCCGGCAAATTTCCCCTCAAAAGGATTATTGTCAGCGTCTGTGTATTTTTCAAGCGTTTTGGTAGAAAGTACCGGATTCCAGGTTTGATTCAGATATTTATCGACCTGCTTTCTTTTATTGAAATCTTTCACCCATCCCGGCAAATCATTCATGTAGTAAGTAGATGTAATAAAATTGCTCTCCTCGCCCTGAAACCAGTAAGCAGCATCTGCCAGATGTCCTGCACATAAAATGGCACCTCTGTCTTTCATCGAAATTCCAAATACCCGGGAACGATAATTATTTGCCAGACGAAGCTCGTCTCCAAATGTGCTGGCTTTAAGATTTTTAGGAGACATCTGACCGGAAGAGGTTTCGGTCCCTACCCCATTCACACTTTTATCTCTGGTACAGTACATTTTTTCTCCGGTAGCATTTTCGTACCAGTCGTTTCCTACGATGCCATGCACTGACGGAGTAGCACCTGTGCTGACATTGGCATGACCGGCAGCCGTATAAGTCGGATAATAGCTATAGTGCGTATTAGCAAAATTATATCCGTCATTCACGAGCTTTCTGAATCCTTCATTGCCATACAAATCCCAGAATCTGTACAAATAATCCTGCCGCATCTGATCAACAACAATATTTACAATCAACTTAGGCTGAGCATAATATGATTGCGCCATTCCCTCCACACAGGTAAAAATGAATAAAAACAAACCTCCGATTAATCCTCTTTTCATCATTGCTGATTTTGAACAAACTATAATAGCACTTTGGCAACAATTATTCTGAGAGTTAAAGTCATTTTTTGTTGAAGATTGTGTGAAATCGTTGTGAGCACATATATTACCAATAAAGCAGAGCACTCAAGCCGATCTGAATATATTAACGATATTTTTTCAAATCTATTAAACCTTTCACTGGTATTTTATTGTTATTGAAAGAGAATAAAGTTATCTTCGCGAATTGTTTTAAAAGGTTAATTCCAACTATGCGTCAACTAAAGATTACTAAGTCCATCACGAATCGTGAAAGCCAGTCGCTTGAAAAATATCTTCAGGAAATTGGAAAAGTAGATTTGCTCACACCAGATGAGGAAGTGGATTTAGCTCAAAGGATCAAACAAGGTGATCAGGCTGCACTCGAAAGATTGACAAAAGCAAATCTTCGTTTCGTGGTTTCTGTAGCTAAACAATATCAAAACCAAGGTCTCACTTTGAGTGACTTAATCAATGAGGGCAACCTGGGCCTGATTAAAGCTGCTCAAAGATTTGATGAAACCAGAGGTTTTAAATTCATTTCTTATGCAGTATGGTGGATTCGCCAGTCTATTCTACAGGCTTTGGCTGAACAATCCCGTATCGTCAGACTTCCTTTGAATAAGGTCGGTTCTTTGAACAAAATCAATAAGGCATTTTCTCAGCTGGAACAAGAGTTTGAAAGAGAGCCTTCTGCTGATGAATTAGCTGAGCTTCTGGAAATCAACAGAGAAGAAGTAGAAACTACTTTAGGAGTTGCAGCCAGACACGTATCTGTAGATGCTCCTTTCCAGGAAGGTGAGGAAAATTCTCTTCTGGATGTATTGGAAAACACCAATTCACCTAAAACTGACTCACAGCTGGAATACGTAGAATCTTTGAGAAAAGAGATCGAAAGGTCATTGAGCACTTTAACGGATCGTCAGAGGGATGTTATTATCTATTACTTTGGCATTGGTGTAGAGCATCCTATGTCTCTGGAAGATATAGGTGAAAAATTTGCCCTGACCAGAGAGCGTGTAAGACAAATCAAAGACAAGGCTATCAACAAATTGAGAGCAACATCGCGCAGCAAACTACTTAAGAATTACTTAGGTAATTAATACACTGAAAAACTATTCTTTAACTATATACAAATGAGCAATAACATTTCCACTCCTGCTGAATGGCTGGAAAGAGAGAAAAGGGCGCTTGAAATTATCAATGTAGCCGGAAAATTGTGGTTAGATGATTCTATAGAACTCATCATTTTCAGAAGAAATATTGTGGATGCGAGAGCAAGTGAAATTTTAAATCATCACGAATATGCACGCAACTATACCAACAAACCACTCACAACACTTATCTCATTAGAAATTTGCCAGGCAATTGCAAGCCTCAATATCGCTCCTTCCAGAATTGATATTGGTGTATTAGGAAAAGAATGGTTAACTGAAGGTGATAATTACGAAAACGTAACTGCTTTCGTAAAAGACAAGCTTGCAAATTTTATCGGAAAAGACAAAAAAGTCCTTCAGCCTAAAGATGTAGTATTATATGGTTTTGGCCGTATCGGACGTCTTGCTGCAAGATTACTCATCAACCAGACCGGAAAAGGTGAGCAATTAAGGCTGAAAGCAATCGTAACACGTACTAATTCTGATCTGGATATCACTAAAAGATCTTCTTTATTGAGAAAAGATTCTGTGCACGGTAAGTTCAGAGGTACAGTAGTAGAAGATTTAGAAAACAAAGCACTCATCATCAACGGCCATACTGTAAAAATGATTGCAGCATCCAATCCTGCTGATGTAGATTACACTGCTTATGGTATCAATGATGCGTTACTGATAGATAACTCCGGTGTCTGGAGAGATGCAGAAGGCTTAGGCCAGCACTTGAAAAGCAAAGGAATCTCCAAGGTACTATTAACAGCTCCTGGTAAAGGCGATATTCCTAATATCGTTTACGGAGTAAATCATGAAAGCTTTACCCCGGAATCCAATGATATTTTCTCAGCTGCATCCTGTACAACTAACGGAATAGCTCCGGTACTGGATGTCATTCAAAAAACATACGGAATCGAAAGCGGACACATTGAGTCTGTTCACTCATACACGAATGACCAGAACCTGCTGGACAACTTCCACAAAAAATACAGAAGAGGCCGTTCTGCGCCTTTGAATATGGTTATTACTGAAACCGGCGCAGCAAAAGCTGTATCCAAAGTATTACCTCAGATTTCCAACAAATTCACTGGTAATGCGGTACGTGTACCAACTCCTGATGTTTCATTAGCTATCCTGAACATCAACTTGTCCAGAGAAGCTGAGAGCATTGAATCTGTGAATGAAGTATTGAAAGAAGCAGCTTCTTATGGTAAGCTGGTTGAACAAATAGATTATTCAACTTCTGCTGAACTGGTTTCTACTGACTGTATCGGTAACAACCACGCTTCTATTGTAGACTCACAAGCTACATTGTTAGCTCCAAGCAAGAAAAGTATCGTATTATATGTATGGTATGACAACGAATACGGTTATACTTGCCAGGTAGTAAGACTTGCTAAATATCTCGCTAAAGTTCAAAGACTGACTTATTATTAACAGATAGTCTGATGCTATAAATGTAAGCCACTGAAGTTTTCAGTGGCTTTTTTATTTATTGCTGATGACGAAGCAAAGAAGCTCATTGGAACAAGACAGTCAATTATCATCTGATGAGCGTCTGCGGACTTAGAGACAGCAAACAAACCTATCTGACACTTCAGGCATCGAATGAAGAACATAAAAAGATGTCCTCTCGTGGTCTCTGGTTTTGTTTGTGCTGGTCAGTATCGGAATTACAGGCTCCGGAATTTACTTGTCAAAAACGAGTACAAAGCTACACACTATCACGCCCAGCCTGACAGAAACAAAAAACCTGAAAAATTAAGTTTTTCCGGGTCAATTCAAGTCAAAATAACTTCTTTTGGGTTCATATCTTTCTATAAAGAATTCTAAAGTCGTCCCATGCCTTCTGGTTATAATACACCTCTGTTACAAACCCAGATTAAAACAAAAAAAGGTTGCCACATGGACAACCTTTTCGGGAGAATGACGGGTTTCGAACCCGCGACCTTCGGAACCACAATCCGACGCTCTAACCAGCTGAGCTACAATCTCCGTATTGCGTGTGCAAAGATATGACTTTTCTTGTATTTACAAGCGTTTACGTCATAATTTTTACAAAATTATTTCTCCATCTTTCATCTTAAATACAACGTCTGCCAACTCTGCCAACTGTTCATTATGCGTCACTATGACAAAGGTTTGTCCCAGCGTATTCTTTAAATCAAAAAAGATCTGATGTAGTTCATTCGCCCTGATAGTATCCAGATTTCCGGATGGCTCATCTGCTAAAACTACTTTAGGAGAATTGATCAGTGCTCTGGCTACCGATACTCTCTGCTGCTCTCCTCCTGACAGCTCAGAAGGCCGGTGTTCCATCCTATTCCCCAATCCTAACAGCTCTAAGAGGTATTTTGCACGCTTTTGTATATCTGATACATCTCTGCCTCCCAGATATCCCGGAATGCAGACATTCTCCAATGCAGTGAATTCCGGTAAGAGGTGGTGGAACTGAAATACGAAACCGATATTCTGGTTTCTGAATTTTGCAAGAGATTTATCATCCTGCTTCAGGATGCTTTTCCCATCATAAAAGACCTCACCGTTATCAGGTGTATCCAAAGTTCCTAAAACATGTAATAATGTGCTTTTCCCGGCTCCTGAAGGCCCTGTAATACAAACTACTTTAGCTTCCGGAATTTCAACATTCACGTCATTTAGCACCTGAACGTTTCCGTATTTTTTGGATATATTTTTACAGGAGATCAAAATCAGATGATTAGTTCAACACCCATGCATCTTTCTCTACATTGGCACGCACAGCAGCCAATGCTTCTTCTTCACTGCTTGCAGTATATTTCACTACAACCTTTATAAAGGTGTTAGGAGAAGTTTTTAATGTTTCCACGTTATAACCCTGTTCGATGAGCCGGATTTTGTATTTTTCTGCTGTAACAGGTCCTTTAAAGGCACCTACAACAATAGAAAATTCCTGTGATACCAGGACTTCTTCTATCGTACTTTCTTCCTGCGCTTCCTGAACAACTGTTCTCTTTACTGATGGATTTCCGAAAGTCTCAGCTTTAATCTGAGTATTATCCATATGAACAGCATGTTGCTGAGATGTAATCTGTACAGTATTACCGGTAAAAAATCCGGCTGTCAATACATTACTGAACGATGATTGTCCAAGATTCATCCACAACGACCCTAATAAAAACATGCCTGCAAATGATGCGGCAATCCAATACGGCCATCTTTTCTGCTCTCTCTGAATATACACTACCGGAGTTTCGCTTTCTGCGACAAGCCCATGCTCCTCCACTCCCATTCTTGAAACCGGAATGAAAGCAATATTTGCCAGGCCAAAGCTGTCATCCAATGGCAGTGACTCATAAGATGGTGTGAACTGAATATTTTTCAACTCATCCATATATAATCTGCCTATCCCGGGAAACTGAATACTGCCTATCTGATGGAGCTGTTGATTGCACTGTGCGACAAAATCCCTGACCTTATCTTCTGCATCCTTATAAGACACTATATCTTTTAAAACAACATGCTGTATCAACAAGCCATCATTTTGATTGAGCGCTTTATTGAAAGCAATGGTTCTTGCCGGCGGAGAAATCAAAGATCTGTGCCTGTCAATCACTGCGGGCTGATACTGGCAGACGAAACCGCCCAGTCCAGGTACTGCTACATAGTCATTGTCCAGAAGTAGATCATATATATATTGAGATATCACGCCTTAAATTTAGTTTTAAAATATGACTTTTACACCTCCTATTCCATGAAAACCAAATCGCTCATATTGATTCCAACGTGGCTGCTGATTATTCAGGAGGTTATTTAGTTCAACAAAAAACCCAATATTTTTATTCAATTGATAATTTGCAGAGAGATTAATATCCACCTGAGGTTTCAACTTTTCAACATCCAATTGTGGATTTCTTACTTTTATACCACCCAAAGTGATCACTTCCGCCCCTACAAATAACTTTTCATTCCATATATATTTACCTGCCAATGAAAATTTCAGTTCCGGCATATGCCATGCTTCAGCCTGATTTTTCGTAGAGTATTTGTAGTAGTCAAATCCGACTTTTGCACCATATTGACTTGGCTTTTCATATTCAAATTCAATGTGCCCTGTCCATGCAGAAATTTTCTCATCATATACCTGAATGAATTGCTTGAAGTCACTGGTATCATTCACAAATAACGGCGCATCGTTCCATACATTTTGCCCGATCCGTGCATCATAAGACAATCCTGCAGGAATTGCTCCTCTCAATCCCAGAAAGATTCGTTCCTGAAATCTGTAATTGGAAAACCTGAGATTATTGGCAATGAACGGATTGCTGTTCTGCACTGATATCAGGTTATTATAACCTATTTTACTGTTCCATTCATTGTACATCACCAACAGATCATCTTTGATTTTGATCTTGTTTTTAATAGATGGCAGTAAATGAACATCTCCGGCATCTATCATCAGCACAGGTCCCAGTTCCAGCGACCATATCCCCTTTTTAATGGCTCCATAAGGTCTGAAAGCGACTGCCATAGAAGAAAAATCATTTTCAGCATTGGTATGACCGCTGTATAAACCATCCACATCCAATCCAACCTTGTATGCATCCCCTGAAAATTCTTTAAAAGCATGCAATCCAAAACCTACATTTGTGCCTTTATTGGAAAAATCAGTTTGAGCGATCTCCACATCCAGATTTCCTGCAAAATTCAAGTCCCATTTGTTTGTACTATGATTGAAGAAGTATAAGCCGAACTTCGGAATAGTATATCTTCTGGAGATATCTTTTTTATCAACCGGTATCGCAGTATTGGTTTCCGGCATTCCATACAAATAGTACTGATTCATATCCAATCCGACCTTTGCTCCGATGGTTATATTTTCCAGGTGATAGTTACCGTAAGCATTGATACCTAAATTATAATACTGTCTGAACTGTGGTTTTTTCGATTTGGAATGAATGAAATCCACGTTCAATCCTGTCTCGAATTTACTCTGTTGCTTATTTGCCAGTGCCAGGTTAAATACCGGAGTCAGATAATTACCGAATCCTGCACGTACATATCCTATGGATTGGTTGGAAGATGTCGGAGGAGTATATTTGACTGGTCTGAGATCTTCAGGAGTATATTTTAAAGGATTGTAGTAATCATTAAAAGTATATTTCTGAACCGCAGGTTTGTCCGTAGTTGTAATCTTAGGCAAATTCGGCGGAAAATCTACTTTGGAAACTAAGTTGACCTCAGGTTCAAAAGCGCGAACCACGTTGATCTCATCTGACTTGAGCGTATCTCTGCTTTGACCAAAAACTGTAGCAGGAACAACAGATACTAATATATATACCGGAAAAAATTTCAAATTCATTGTTTACTATTTTTCAAATTCTGAAAATCCTGATGCACCTTTTGGTTGCGTCAATTTTGAACCCTGGTTTTCTAATGCAATCACTTTCTGTAGTTTTTCAGAAGCTTCTTTATATAACTCGTCTCTTTTTTCATAGCTATCGACCACTGATTGCAGTGTCACTTTTGCTTTAAAGTAATCTCCGTTGGCTACATATACATCTGATAAAAGGATGTAAGTTTTGACCATACCGACGGAGTAAGATGGATAGTTAGAAATGAACTCAAAACATAGCTTTTCTGCCTGTGTCATATCTTTTCTCTGATAAGCCATCAATGCCAGCGTATATTTAGCTTCTGCCGCCCATTCGTTATTGATACGTTTAATGACAGATTCCAGATCTGTAGCAGCTGCTGATGTATTGCCTGTTTTGAACTGAGCAATTCCCCTATAAAACACGGCTTCAACCTGTACCATCTCTGACAATCCCTGTATACCAATCGTTTTATTGGCATACTCTATAGCTTTAGGGTAATTTTTGATCTGGTAATAGGATCTCATCGCTCCCAGAATGGCATCATTCTGACCATCTTCTGTACTTGAAATTTCTCTTAGAGATTCATAGTAAGCACCTGATTTGTCGTAATCCTGCTGATTATATCTGACTGCTGCTGCTCTGGCCAGTGACCGTTCGGTAAACCTGCTGGTCGGCTGTTCTATAATATACTCATAATCAGGAAGCGCACCTACCAGATTTCCTGAATTGTATTTGGATTCTCCTCTGTAGAATCTTGCCGGCAAAATGAATGCACCGTTTTTATAAGTATTGATATAGGAATCAAATCCTTTAATCGCCTGCTCGTAATTTCCTTTGAGATATTGTGATTCTGCTGCCTGATAAACGATAGAATCCTGAGCCGAAGTGCTCACCATCGCTCCTGGATACTGCTTCATCAGATCAAAGTATCCGTCAGGATCACCTTTATCAATATAGATATCTTTTACAGCTATCAATGCTTCCTGTGAAGCAGTGGTTTTGGGGTATTTCTGAATGACATATTTGTAGCTCGCCAAAGCTGCATCTATTTTACCCTGATTGTACTGAACTAAAGCTACCCTGTTGTAAGCATAAGGCACAAATTCACTTTTCGGATAGTTTTTCACCAATAGCTGATATGCATTGATGGCATCCTGACCTCTGTCAATATTAGCGTAAGTGCTGCCCAGCTCAAATAATGCATCATCTGCATAAGTAGAATTCGGGTATGTGTTGTATACTTTCGTCAAGCCATTGATCTTGCCTTCCACCATTCCTGTCAGACCTTTCAGCATGGCAGATTGATATGCTGCATAGTCCGCTCCTTTCGCCTGGGTATTCAAGACCTGATTGTAATAAGTCAATGCATCAGAGTATTTTCTCTGCATGTAATAGCTGTCTGCCAGTCTCAGAATTGCATCCGGGTAAATCGTCTGCTGAACAACTGCATCTTTTTCATTTTTAAGTCTTTCTACTGCTTTAGCAAATAATATCTGCGCAGAAACGAAATCTTTCTTTTTATAGCTGTTGTATCCCTGAAGATAAAACCCGGTACCCGAACTCACACGCGAGCTGTGATCAGTAGAAATTGTCGCTGCTATAGAATGGAATCTGGACAACCACTGATTACTTTCATCAAATCTGTCTTTGGAATGTGCAATATCGGCCTTCCAGTAGTAAGCCAAAGCTTCCAGGCTGGTTTCGGATGTGAAATTCAAAGATTTATCCAGATACTGATCTGCTTTTTCCAACTGATTGTTGGAATAGTATTCCATCGCTCTGTAAAAAGCCATCTTCTGATAAGAAGCTTTGATCTGAGCATTGGGATTTTTCATTTTTTCGATCAGGCCTATTGCCTCTTCATAAGATCTTGTTTTGAAGAAAACATCTGCAAGTATATTCTGTGCTTCAGAATTCAGGGCTGAGTTAGGATATGCTTCGATAAAGTTTTTCAACAAGGTCAGAGCTTCTGTATAATTGGATTGCTCGTAAGTAATTTTTGCAATATTAAACAATGACTCCTCAGTGATAGATGCACTGTATTTCATTCTGGAGGCCTGTTGAAATGCAGCCTTTGCACTTGCTTTATCACCGGTCTGCGTATAATCCTGCCCAAGAATATACATGGCACTCTGCACCATTTCATTGTCCAGCGTTGTCAGTCTTTTTAATTGTTCGATAGATTTTTGGTACTGACCGTTTTTGTAATAAACATATCCCAGCTGATAATAATCTTCCTGGTTTACCCTGCCCAACGAAGCAATTGCCTGTGAAAGATATTTTTCTGCTGCCGCAAAATCCTTTTTCTCAAAATAAGCATTGCCTAAAAGCTTTTTGATTTCATTGGTATACCTGAGATTTTTCTCTGATTCCAGCTTTGGTTCCACATAAGCTATCATTTCATCGTACTGCTTATTCTGGAACTGAATAGACGCGATATAATAAGGAATGATTGTTCTGTATTTCGTAGAAGTTTCCAGCTTCGTAAACTGGCTCAATGCATCTTTATAATTATTCAGGTAATAAGCACTTAAGCCGGAATAATAGACAGCATCATGATAGTGTGCAGAAGTTTGATTGTTTGCCAGAGGAGCAAATCTGGTATATGCTTCTTTAAAATTCTTTAAGGCAAAATGTGAAAATGCGTATTTGAAAGTCAGATCATTTTTTTCTTCCTGGCTCAAAGCCTCAGTTTCAGTCAATCCGAAATACTTGATCGCATCTTTATAATTTGTTTTCAAAAAGTACAGATCTCCGATATGATAATACGCTGCATATACTCCGCCTGTACCGGCATATTTTTCAATATATTCCAATAACAGCTTTTCTGCTAAAGGAGAGTCGGATGCTTTAGCGCAGACTGCTTTATAGAACTCAGCTTTGGCTATTGCTGCTGTAGCTTTGGCATATTCTGAATCCTCTTCTTCTGAGATATAACGATCAAAATATTTATAGGCAATATTGAATTTTTTCTTTTCAAATAATTCTACTCCTTGCTGATATATTTTAGAGTTTTCTGTCTGAGCTGAATTGGCTTGCCCCAATGCGGGCAAAGTACCCGAAGAGATGGACAGGATGAGTGCAAATAATTGCTTATTCATAGATCTTTTTGAGATTATATTGAAACGAGTTGTTGTTCACAAATAGTATTCCAAGTTGAAATTGGCAAAAAAAATAGTCACTTGCCGAAATGAATTTACACCTGTGTGGATAAATAATCATAAATCAAAAGAGTCTCTGTATCATATATGAGCAGGTTAACGGGTTAACAGTTACCCGTGTAGAAATTATCTCTAAAATTGGCGGAGTTTTACGTTGATTTACATCTCTATTTTTTTACAATTTGCGTCCTGCATGGTTGATCAATCATTCTCTATAGATAACTATAACTCCGATAAATACTATTTTTAGTACAATATCCGTACGATGATACTTCCTCAAAAACATTCTGCAGCTGACATAACTATCTTTACTGTAATGTCTGCACTGGCGCAGCAATATGGAGCGATCAATCTTTCGCAGGGATTTCCTGACTTTCCGATTGATGAACGGATTCAGGAATTTTTAGCAGAAGCCACCCGATCGGGATTTAATCAATACGCTCCTATGTCAGGACTACCTGTCCTTACAGAGCAGATCATCCTCCGGCACAGCAAACAATCAGAAACAGATCTTACACATCAGCATATCACGATCTGCCCGGGAGCTACTTACGGGATTTTTGTCGCGCTGGCAGCTATACTAAACCCCGGTGATGAAGTGATCATTTTAGAACCTGCTTACGATGCTTACATTCCGGCGGTAGAAATGAATGGCGGTATTCCTGTCAGAGTAGCTTTGGACTTTCCTGATTTTTCAGTGAATCATGACAAAATAAAGTCTGTGATTAGTTCCAAAACCAAAGCTATCATTGTCAATACGCCACACAATCCTACCGGAACCACCTGGTCTGCTGAAGACTGGCAACAGCTGACAGATCTGGTAGCAGGTAAAGATATTGTGGTAATTTCTGATGAAGTGTATAACCAAATTATTTTTGATGGAAAAAAACATTCCAGCATTTTACAACAGGAAGCTTTGAAAGAACAATTCATAGCAGTTTTTTCATTTGGGAAACAGTTTCATGCTACCGGCTGGAAAATCGGATATACTATTGCTTCTGAAAAGCTCACTCATGCTATCAGAAAAGTTCATCAGTTTCTGGCATTTTCCGTGAACACTCCGGCTCAATATGCTATCGGAAAGTTCATGCAGCAATATCCGAATGAGGACTTCAGCATGGATCTTGAGCAAAAACGAAATTATTTTCTGGAAGTTATGAAGAATACACCTTTCAGATTTCTTCAGCCCGCTGCCGGCAGCTATTTTCAGATTGCGGACTATAGTCAATGGAAAGATATTCCTGATACTGAATTTACTCAATGGCTTACCCGTGAAGCAGGAGTTGCAGCGATTCCGCTAAGTGCATTTTACAAAGATGCTACAGATCATCAACTGGTGAGATTCTGTTTTGCCAAAAAAGAAGATACTTTACAGGAAGCAGCTGACAGAATATTGAAAAAAATCTGATGAATCAATAATGTCTTAAAAATCTACTTCACCTTTACCCTCTCTGATCACTTCAGGATATCCTTCTGTGCAGTCAATAATGGTAGAGGGAATAATACCACCGTTTCCGCCATCAATGACAATATCTACCAGCTTTCCAAATTGTTCATTGATAAGATAAGGATCTGTTATATAATCAATTATCTCATCATCGTGATGTATCGATGTAGTGATGATGGGATTACCCAATGCCTCTACTATCATTCGTGGAATAGCATGATCCGGAATCCTGATACCAATCGTTTTCTTTTTATTTTTGAAAAGCTTGGGAATCGAATTATTTGCTTTTAAGATAAAAGTATAAGCTCCGGGAAGTAATCTTCTCATCAGCTTATAGATCGGAGTATCCAGATTTAATGTATACTGGCTGATATGGCTTAAATCATTGCAAATGAATGAAAAAGACATCTTTTCCGGCTTTACTCCTTTAATCTGACATAATCTTTCAATCGCTTTCGTCTGATAGATATCGCAACCTATCGCATACACAGTATCAGTAGGATATATCACCAGCCCGCCTTTGCTCAGGCTGTCCACCACTTGCTGTATCTTTCTGGGTTCAGGGTTTTTGGGATGTATCTCTAAAAACATACTGTAAAGTTACGGATTATTAGCCGATAATGTAAAATATGCTCGTTGAATCTCATTGAACGTCAAAGCAATATCACCTTTTACAATATCCTGTAAATATTATGTTGTATCAATCCCTTATGTTAAAATCATTCAAATGTTTCGTTAAAAGACTCATAAATGCGAAACGTCTGCGATTTCAGATCGTGTATAAAGGAAAAGATTACTCATATAAAACTTGTTATCATGAAAACGATGATTAAAATTTTAACAGTAGGAGCATTTACATTAGGAGCATTACAAATTCAGGCTCAGGACCATTTAGAGAGATATCCGATTGATTTTAAAGCTCAGTCACCATCTGAAAGAGCCACAGATATAGCTGCAAGATTGAATAAAGATGTCAATCTTGAAGATAAGCAAGAACACAAAATATATCGTATAAAACACAGAGAGTTCAAAAAAATGGACAGACTGCAAACGCGTATCGAACGCAAGATTGATAAAGCTCATGACAAGCTGGGCAATACGCTGACAGAACAGCAAATTGCCAGATTATCAGAAAGCAGACAAAACAATCTTATTGTTTACAATAAAGACAACAGGTTACATAACAAATCACACGGTAAACATGAGCGTTTGAACAAAGCTCAAAGAGAAAGCAGAAAAAATAAGAATTAGACACACAGTTTATCTCTGACAATAAAGGCTACTCTGCAATGGAGTAGTCTTTATTTTTTATAATAGCTATTAAGCGGCATTCAAATTTCAAATAAATGTCCGAGCAATTCTGATACAGAGCTCTGAGGAATTCTTTTGGCTAAAAACACCTGTTTCTACTGATTTTTTTCAGTAATTTTCGGGCATGAATTTCCAAAGGGGTCTTTTTGCACTTTGTATGCTCATTGCAGGCAGTATATTCTACCCTGCATCAGTTCATGCAATGAATTCCGATACTTTAGAAAATCCTGTTATTATTGATTCCACGTCTTCAGATACGGATAGTCTGACCCTTTTAAATGAAATTTCATCTGTAGATTCTACAGCAACAGATAGTTTATCCAACAATTTCAATAGAAATGATTTTCAATCTTTTACAGAGAAAAATTCTGTTCCGGATTCAAAAGTAAAAGATAAAAAGCAGGAAAAAGAGCTGGATCCTGAATCCTATCACGCCAAACGTGCCGCCAAATGGGCAATATTGCCGGGAGGAGGCCAGATTTATAATAAAAGATGGTGGAAAGTCCCTATTGCCTGGGCCATGATTGGTGCAGGAGGCTATTTCATTTATAGCAGCGCCAGCGACATGAGAACTTACAATCGCGCCCTGGATCTGAGAAACAGCGGACAGGTCGATGAATTTGCCAATATTCTGACTGAGCAGCAAATTGTTTCCTACAGAAACTTATACAGAAGAAATCTTCAGCTAAGTACATTTGGCACTGTCGGACTGTGGACATTGACTATCTTAGATGCCGTAGTAGATGCGCATCTAAAAACCTATGACATTTCAGATAACTTATCTATAAAATTTAAACCTAAAGTTTTAAGAGTTTATAACAACTCTGTACCTTCGTTCGCTATAACTTTGTATTTATGAGAATTGCACTTATTGGTTACGGAAAAATGGGTAAAGCCATTGAAGCTATTGCCTTAGAGAAAAATCAAAAGTTGGGAAAAGAGCAGTATGAAATTGCCTTAAAAGTTGATATCCACAACCGTCATTTAATTACAACTGAGGAGCTTTCCCAAGTAGATGTAGCCATTGAGTTCACCTCTCCCGAAACTGCAATAGATAATATCAAATGGTGCTTTGAAGCCAATGTTCCGGTAGTCGTAGGAACTACAGGATGGACCAAAGAATTAAATAACATCCGGCAGTATGCTGCTGAAAATGATAAATCTTTCTTATTTGCTCCGAATTACAGCATTGGTGTAAATATTTTCTTTGAAATCAACCGGCAGCTGGCTGCTATCATGAATGACTATCCTGAGTATGATATAGACATGCTGGAAGTTCACCATACAGAGAAAAAAGATTCACCGAGCGGAACAGCCCTTTTTGCAGCATTAGATGTACTGAAAAGAATAAAAAGAAAAGATCAGTGGAGAAATCATCCTTCTGAAAATCAGGCAACATTGCCGATCATTTCAGAACGCACACCTGACGTACCTGGCACACACGTTGTTCGCTATTTCTCTCCTATTGATGATATTGAAATAAAACATACAGCACACAACAGAACCGGATTTGCTTCCGGCGCATTACTGGCAGCTGAATGGTTAGTGGGCAAAACCGGCTACTATTCCATGGAAGACGTTTTAGGTTTTAATAAAGACTAGAAAATTATGGCATCAATCATCGGAGCACTTATTTTATACTGGGTTTTACATATTTCACTTTGGGGATTATTTGTAAAAGCCGGCAGACCGGGATGGCATTCTGCTGTGCCTGTATTACAGGATATGACATTGCTGGAAATCATCGGAAGAAATAAAAAACATGCTGTCTGGGGCTTGATTCCATACATCAATTTTTTATTCAACCTGAGCTGGCTCGCTGACCTGCTTAATTCTTTCAACAGACGATCTTTTGCAGAACATTCACTGGGTATTTTATTTGGATTTATCTACTTCCCTGTTCTTGCATTAAGAGGTGATATAAAATATGCTGGTCCGTCTGCAAAACTGGATAAAGAAAATAAAGTCAAAAAAACCGGTGGCCGTGAATGGGCAGATGCTATTTTCTTTGCATTGGTAGCAGCCACACTCATCAGAACTTTCAATATCGAAGCATACAAAATACCTTCGCAATCCATGGAAGGCACTTTATTGGCAGGAGATTTTTTATTGGTAAGCAAAATGCATTACGGTGCAAGAATCCCGATGACACCGATTGCATTTCCATTAGGACACCAGACTTTCCCGTTGACAGATATTAAGTGTTATCTGGATAAACCTTCATTACCTTATAAAAGATTGCCTGGTTTTCAAAAAGTAGAAAGAGGTGATGCAGTGGTTTTTAACTTCCCTATGGAAGATGACAGGCCAATTGATAAAAAAACCAATTATATCAAAAGATGTATTGGTCTCCCGGGAGAAAGCATCAGCATTGATCATGGCCAGGTGTATATTGACGGAAAAAAAATGAACAATCCGGACCACTTACAATTCATGTATCACGTTATAACAGACCAGCGGGGTTTGAATTATGAAGGGTTAAAAAAGCTGGATATCCAGGAAGTTGAAATCATACAAGGATCATCCAACGAATTTGTAATGTTTCTGGAAGAAAAGCAGGCCGAATGTATCAGTAAAATGGCAGGAATTGCTCACGTTCAAAAGCGTCTCACTGATCCGGGACAATCACAAAATGTCATGGGAATTTTTCCGGAAGATAAAACAGCAGGTTATCAATGGACTGTAGATTTCTTTGGACCATTGCTAATCCCTAAAAAAGAATTGACCATCCAGCTGTCTGATAAAAATATTTCGCTCTATCGCCGGGCTATCCAGGTTTATGAAAGCAATCAGGTAGATGTGAGAAGTGGTCAGATCTATATCAACGGGCAATTAGCTGACAGCTATACCTTTAAAATGGATTATTACTTCATGATGGGCGACAATCGCCATAATTCTGAAGATTCAAGATTCTGGGGCTTTGTACCGGAAAATCACATTGTAGGAAAAGCCTGGACTGTATGGATGTGTATGCAGCCCGCTGTAGGATTCAGATTTGACAGAATTTTAAAATCTATTCAAGGTGATGGAATTCAAAAATCTAAAATCAGCTGTCAATAATGATTTTGTATTGAAATAAATCAATACATTCATTTTGGTTATATTTCAGGATATGAGGATTTCAGGATTAAAATTGAGTATCTGCATTGTTTTAATCAGTGTCTCTACTTCGGCATTTGCACAAAAGATACAATCCTGGTCGTCTCCTGCTCATAGTGCTTCCACACCTTACAAAAAAATTTGTTTGGTAGGATTCAATTTCAATGATGCATCTGATTCTGATATCGAAGATTGGTTGAAAGCTGAGATCCGGGAACATTTTAATCAGGTAGAAAATGTGATCATCTTCAATCCGGAGGCAGATTCTGCCTACCGATTCAACTCGGAATACTGGATTTCCTCTGTCAAATCTGTACCGGCAGATGTAATCTTTACTTATTCAATCTCACAGGTACACCATTCAGAAAAAGCTAAAAAGGAGAAATATATTCCATTGATACAAACACCTCTGAAAGGAAGCTTGTGGGGATATTTCACTTATAATGCAAGACAACTCAATATCCCGGAAGATCTCGTCACAAAGCTAAAAGTAGAAGTCAATATATACGACTATAAAACGTTACATCTGATCTGGTCGGCTACATCACAACCATTTTCATCAGAAAATCATTTACCAACCGTGTACAAGCTTCTGGAGAAAATGATTTACAGAGCCACGGGCGATAAAGTCATCAATGACGAGATATAAATGAGAAAATTTAAAGCTGAAGGTTTACTTACATCCGATGAGCTGAAGAATAATCCTTCATGATCTTATTCTATCTGGTTTTCGCCGTTTTAAATAGCCAGTTCATAATCAAAGAAGAGGCTATCCTTTCAGATAGCCCCCAAATCATGTAAACAAACAAACAGATTTGACTATTTAATTTACAGCAAGATCTCCGTCCATTAAACCTTCCTGTTCCAGTTGAGTAGACAGATCTCTCAACATTTTATACCATTTCACTCCGCCTTTACTCTCACCTAGCCTAACGATGACTACATTATCAGTTTTATTCAGCATTAGTATCTGACCTCTGAATCCGGAACCATAAAATACGTCAGTATCGGCACTCCACTGGTCATACCACCAACCATTGCAATAATAATTTTCCATGTTTCTGCACGATAAATCTTTACAGAAAGAGTTTGTCAATGGATTTAGAATCTGTATTCCATCACATTGTCCATTGTTTAAAATCAGCTTACCGAACTTAGCCAGATCTCTTGCTGAGATATTCAATCCTCCGTAAAATTTAGGCTTACCACTCTCCTCGCTATCAATGCTCCAGGTAACCACATCTTCAAAACCGAGGTATGTAAAGAGCTTTTCATTGATATATTCCAGGAAAGGTTTACCAACAGCTCTTTCAATACATTCTCCCAATATCTGAGTGTCTATCGATTTATATTTAAACAAAGTGCCCGGCGCTGCTTTCAATTCAGGATTTCTCAGCCTGGTCTCAGCATGTTTATTATTATAAAATTTCAGCGTCTGTAAAAGTTTGGAATATTCATCATAATTGATCCCTGACTGCATCTGAGCTAAATGGTACAAAGTTATCTTGCTCAGATTACCTTCTTTAAATTCAGGAATAAAGTCGCTGACCGGTTGATCTACAGATAAGATTTTGCCTTCCTGTAATGCGATACCTAACAAGGTCGTCGTCACTACTTTTGTGATAGAAAAAACCTGAGTGATGTCTCCCTGACGAATACCATTGAAATAATTTTCATATAATACCTGGCCATCTTTCATCACAAGAAAGGCAGTAGTATTGCTGCTTTCCATCATTTTTTCTAATGAGCCATATTTTTTTACATATGCTGCCGGCGCCCATTTCTCAAATTTAGGCATGCCGTTTTTGGAATAAATCAGACTTTTTTTATTGCTGGCAATCTGAATTTCCTGTGCTCCTAACTTTTTACCATCATAAATTGTAGGTATTCTAACTGACGAACATGACTGAACTAAAACTGTCACTACCAGAACACTCAACAAAGCTAATTTCTTCAACATCTCCCTGAATACATTTATAAATAAGCCACCAAAAACAGTTATACTAAGTTAGCAAACTTATTCACAAATCACTATTTATAGTTACTTATTTAATGATAACAAATCATTAAAAAGCATTAGCAGAATAAAAAGAGAGCAATTTAGTGTTGATCACCGGTTTGATTTTCAGAGAGTAATCACATTCATATTATTATGAGACAATAATATGACATCACGCATTGAAGCTGATGAGCATTCAGTGAAAAAGTCGGTTATATTACTCTTTATGCCTGAGGATCTTTTTCAAATCAGGGAAACCGTATCCGGTTTGAGGCAAGTGTTCAGGATAATGAGCTGCTGAACTTTCCAGTAAATCAATTAGTTCTGTCACTTTAAGATGGGGATACTTCTCCCATAAACAAGCTGCAGCAGCTGTAATTAACGGAGCGGCATAGGAAGACCCGAAGGATAAAGAATATTCGCCCTTATCATCTATTGTGTACACCTTGTGTCCCGGAGCAGAAAGATTAGGCCTGACCAACTGTATGCTATCTCTTCCATAAGATGCGTAAGATGTAGGCCGCCCCTGTAAGCTGGTCACCCCTACTGCAATAATATCTCTTGCGTCTGCCGGGAAAGTAACTTCTCTCCATTTCAGATTTCCTTCATTTCCGGCGCTGGTAACAATCAGCATGCCTCTTCCTGCGGCCAACTCAGATACTTTGGTCGAAATAGAACGATGTATATATAGATCTGAATTTTTATAGTCATATGCGCTATTATCAAAAGAGTAATATCCTATTGAAGCATTGACAATATCGACTCCGGCCCTATCACAGTACTCCAGTGCTTTTAAATAGAAAAATTCTTCTATCGGGTGCTCATAGTCAACATCTTCGGTTTTAAAGAGCCGGAAATATGCGTCCGGTGCTCCACCCATAATTTTAGAATTATGTTTGCCGGACAACAGACTCAACACTTTAGTACCGTGGACTGATTCATTAAAAATATTTTTTGTTGTATCAGTGAAATCAGCAATCTCACTGATTTGTCCTCTTTTGTGCAAATGAGAAAAAGCGTCAAAAGTATCTACTCCTATGTATCCAGCATCCAGTAATGCGATTTGAATCCCTTTTCCTTTATACCCCAACTGATGTAATGTGTCTAACCCTATTGCTTTCAGACTGGCATTATGCAATATCTCTACTTCTGAATAACCGGTTGAAGTATCTGCATGATTCCATTGTTCCAGTTGGCTTTTCCCACCTAAAAATTGAAACGAATCAACAAAATCAAAGGAAGAAATTTTTGTCAGCAGCTTTTTTTCATTTTTAGGGAATTGAATTAAAACTGCATTCAGCCACCGGGAACTATCTGCTACTGTGATACCGGAAGCAGCTAATTGCCGGACATACTCCTGATTAACTGGAAAATCTATTGAATCCAGAGTCAATCCCTGACGTTCTCTCCGCTCTAAAGATGCCGGGCTGAATGATTTTCTCAGCTCATCTAAAGAAACGGATTCTTTATCTTTCAAATACAATAAGAGATATTCCTTACTGATATCCAGGGCTGTAACCCTGGAAAAGGTAAAAATAAAAAGTAGGAGAAAAAATTTATTCCCTGCCATGCTCTATGGCCTGTATTTTCACCACATAGCCTTTTTCAGCTTTTTCCAACCAAGGTTTTTCAAAGTTGTTCTGGGTTTCCAAATACCACCATTCCTTGTATACCATCCCTACTCCTCTTGCATAGATTTCTTTAGCGAATACTTTTTCAATTTGAGTCTCTCTGTCTCTTAAAAGTACAGTGGCTGTATTATCATAATTGACTCCGTTGATCGTTGCCGGCGTATTGACTGTAGTAAGCTTATATGTCCAGTCTGCCAGGTATTTATTATTATCTACTGCTTCAATAAATCTGTTCCCTTCCCATTCAAGATTTTGCTTTGGAGGAAATACAAAACTGACAAAACGAAGATTTTCCTCAACTTTTTCGCAGGCACGTTCCTGTTTTACTAAGTAATAGGTTCTGTTCAGATGCCAGTCGGCTTCAGCGTTTTCTCTTACATATCTTTCTACTCTGTGAGCATCTCTGTCCAGATTATCTTTGAAATTCTCAACTATCTTTTCTTTGATCTGAAGACTGACATTTCTGATAGAAGCATCAAAGTCGTTGTAAATAATAGAATCCACCTGATAGACTATATAACTGCCAATATCTTCTACAATATAATCGTATCCCAGATCAAGCTC
The DNA here is from genome assembly GCA_037189845.1 of bacterium. Taxonomy (GTDB): domain Bacteria; phylum Bacteroidota; class Bacteroidia; order Chitinophagales; family JADIYW01; genus JAMLHH01. Next base: position 51,727 of record JBBCIS010000008.1, on the reverse strand, counting down.
TTTGGTTTCTTCATCTTTCTTACAAGATGCCAATATTCCTACTAAACAGATGAAAGAGAGTAGTTTAAAATATTTCATTGGATGCTATATCTATAAAAGTAATGAATAATTATTATTCCAATTCTACATTCAACGAAAAAAAACGATGTTTATTGGATACTCATTTTACAAATTGGGATGAAAAGCAAAATTATTGATCATTTCTATCATTTCCAGCTTTAAGCTGCTCGGTTCTCTGTCCAGATACTGATATATTTTACAATCTTCCTCTACCAGCATATCTCTCAGCTTTAAATGCTGATTGATAAACAGCATTTCCATATCAGGTATAAAATCTTTCAACAACATCGCAATATCCATAATTGAATAATTGCTATCCACCATGTTGTATGTACCTGACGGCACTTCTTTAAATGGCAGAGTTGCAAGGTTCTTAGTTAATTGATTCACATGGATAAAAGCCCTGCTTTGCTGTCCGTCACCATGAATATTGATACGCTTGATAAAATTTGCCTCAAAAGCAAATCTGTTGATGACAGCATCAAATCTCATGCTGTTGCTATGACCATATACGTTTCCGACTCTCAGAAGATATACCGGAAATTTATTGAGCTTCATCAGTCTTTCCACGAAGCTCTCTCCTCTCATTTTTGAAATACCATAATTGGTCCGGGGATTGACCTTGGATTGGTCATTGAGCTTTTTACCTTTTGTAGAAGCTCCATATACAGATATACTGCTGACGTGGATGAAGGCTTTGATATTTTTTGCTTCTTCAAGAGCATAAGTCAGCTCAGCAGTACCCCAGTGATTGACCTGCTCAAAAAGATGCGGATCTGTTTCTGCAAAAGGTGTCTGGATTCTTGCTGCAAGATGATACACAATATCAACTTCCTGTAATACCTTCTTCAACTTTCGGGTATTTAGGATGTCTGCCTGAATAAATCTGATATGGTCTCCACCGATACCTTCCGTCAGAAAGAAGCTGTACGATCCTCTGGTCAGATTATCATAAACGATTATTTCTTTCACTTCCGGGTGAACGGCTAGCTTTTTAACAAGTTCTGTTCCTATATATCCGGCTCCGCCGGTAATGAGCACTTTCATTTTTGGGTATTGAATATTGGGTATTGAGATTTATTTGATCAGTTCAGTATGTAAGCCACATTCTGTTTTATTCATACCAAACCATCTGGCCATTCTTTCATCTGTATAAGCAGATGGATCCACTTTTCTGGTACAAGGTTCACAGCCTATACTGGATGAATAGCCCTGATTTTCCAATGGTTGTCTGGGAATATCAAATTCTTTGATGTAAGCCCAGATCATCTTATTGGTCCATTGTAGCATAGGATGATATCTCAAAGCTCCCTGCGGTGTCATTTGCTCTTCCTTCATGTTTTTACGATTGGCATTCTGATCTGCACGCACGCCGTTTACCCACACATCGTATGTACGGAGAATCGGTTCCATCGGCACTACTTTATTCAAATGACAACAATAATCCGGATCGCTTGCAAACAAGAATCGCCCGTTAGCATCTTTCTGCATACTTCTGGGCGTGTCTGAAGACACATCCAAAGATGTCAATCCATATATATCGCAGATCAGATCTTTATAGCTCATTGTTTCGGGAAACAAAAAGCCAGTATTCAGGAAAACCACCGGAATAGTCGGATCTATTTGCGAAATAATATGCAACATCGGAATGGAATGTGTCTGAAAAGAAGAGCTTGCAAAAACTTTTTTGCCTTCTTCTTTGTACTGTAATAGCTTGTTGCGCGTTTGCTCAACCAGTGTTTTGTATTCCATCGCCTTGTAAAGTTAGCGTATATAAGAACTTTTTTTCACCGGATTAGATTAAAAAAACTTTAGTTGTCCTGACAGGCTATGGAACTTTTAGTAAATTAACTAACGTTATTACCCAAAAAACACCAAAACAATGAAAAGATTACTCTTATTGGCTTTTGTAGCATTTTCTTCCGCTACTCTGTTTTCAAGCTGTTCATATAACAGTATTGTTACTAATGATGAAACCGTTAAGGAGTCATGGTCCAATGTCGAAGCAGCATATCAGGAAAGATATGATTTAGTAGACAATTTAGTTTCCACTGTAAAGGGCTATGCTCAATTTGAAAAAGAAACACTAACTGAAGTCATCCAGGCAAGAGCCAATGCGACCAGCGTAAATTTATCAGCGGATGAAATCACACCTGCCAACATCGAAAAATTCGAACAGGCACAAGCAGCTTTGAGCGGTTCTTTGAGCAGATTAATGATGACTGTAGAAAGATATCCTGATCTGAAAGCCAGTGCTCACTTTATGGATTTACAGGCACAGCTTGCACGTCTGGAACAAAAAATCAATATTGCCAGAAGAGACTTCAACGGTAGCGTAAAATCTTATAACACATCCATCAGAAAGTTCCCTGCTGTCATTACTGCAAGAATTTTCGGCTTCAATGAAAAAGAAGGCTTCAAATCAGAAGCCGGAGCAGAAAAAGCACCTAAAGTACAGTTTTAATCATGTCTGATATTCAAAACTTTTTCAAAAAACCGGAGGCTATTGTAGCTGCCATTAAAAAAGCTGAGCAAAAAACTTCCGGTGAAATTAAAGTTCATATCGAAGCTCACTGTTCCAGCGAAGTAATGGTGCGCGCCAAAGAAGTATTTGAACTGCTCGGTATGCACCAGCTACCTCAGAAAAACGGCGTCCTGATATATATCGCTGTCGATGATCATAAGCTTTGTATCCTGGGTGACAAAAACATTGATGAGCAGGTAGGCCTGGGATTCTGGAATGATACTGTCTTTAATATGACACGGCATTTCAAGCAACATCATTTTGATGATGGTGTCATCGAGGCAATTCTTGAGACAGGAAGAAAGCTGAAAGATTATTTTCCTTACGATAAAGCGACTGATACTAACGATTTAAACGATGATATTTCCTATGGAAAATAACTTCAAAAAATATTTCATGCTGTTGTTGTGGTCTTTGATGACCACAACTCTGGTATGGAGTCAGGCCACAATGAGGAATGATGATATCGTTTCTGTACCGTCCGTACCACGGCTGGTCAATGATTTTGCCCGTATGCTCAGCCCACAGGAGACAGCTTCTCTGGAAGCCAAATTAGTCGGCTATAGCGATACCACATCTACACAAATTGCCATTGTTACTGTTCCAACCATCGGAGAATATCCTGTGGAAGAATATGGTATTCGTCTTGCCAGGAAATGGAGAATTGGCGAAAAAGGAAAAGACAATGGAATCCTTATTCTTATTGCGCAGAAAGAAAGGAAATTTGATATTCAGACCGGCTACAGAATAGGTCAATATGTTTCAGACATTGATGCAAACCGCATTCTACGGGAATCTCTCAGACCTGCATTCCAGCAAGGTCAGTATTATCAGGGACTGGATGAGGCCACCACCAGAATGATGCAGCTACTCAGCGGAGGATTTACCGCTGATCCTAAAAAAGCAGAAGGTATGGGTACAGGGCAGATCATTCTGATTATTTTCATCATCCTGATTATTTTTATTTTCATCTCATCCAGAGCTGAAAAACACCATACATACACCGGTAGCGGTCATCGGGGCTATACTCCTCCGCCATTCATAGGTGGTGGTTTTGGCGGATTCGGCGGCGGCGGATTTGGAGGTGGAAGCAGTGGAGGTTTTGGTGGATTCGGTGGTGGCGGATTCGGCGGCGGCGGAGCCAGTGGAGATTGGTGACAATATCTTTCTTTTTCAAAAAGCAGAACATCAGATTATCCGAAGATATTTTTACTGAAACAAAGTAGCAGATTCTTTCTTTGTTAACAGCTCATCAATTTAAAAATCAAATAAAAGTTTTTCATACAATACAAGAGTGCAAAAATCATTTATATAAAATAAATATCATTATCTTTTATAATTCTAAACCATGCACTATATGAAAAAACTTGTTTTGATTGGAATGCTCGGGCTTGTCTCCTGCTCTTCTTCCAAAAAGACCGGATCTGTAATAGAAAATCGTCTGGCTAACAATAACACATTTCTGTTGACTGAAATTTCTACAGATACAACTTATGACTATACCAAAGAAAATCATATCAAAGTGGGCGGAGTCAAAACGATGGAAGGCCCTCTGAACGAAAGAAGATTTCTCAATGCACTTGCCGGTCCCAACGGAGAAGCTATTACCTATCACCGGGAAGGTAGTTGTTGTGCCATAAAAAGTGAAAATGGCTTTAACGGAATAGCACTTCTGGATATATACAGTGTCACCTGGGAAGGCACTACGGATACTGTCTCACTTTATATCAACATGTATGATGCTGATGAGTTAAAAGCACCGGTAGGTTTTACAATCAGATAGTAATCCTCAGGTCTAAAATTATTTAACACCCCTTTCCTGAAGAATACTTAGAATATCGCTGACGAAAGGGATATTTTTTTAAGTAATTTCATGATCAATGATGTTCAAACATCATTATCTGACAGCAATCATTGATCACCTACGTAATATAATCTATGCCTTTCAGCAGTATTTCTAAGAAGGAAATTCAAAAGTTTGAATCTATTGCAGGAAAAGATATCAGGCAAAGCATATATGATCTGATAAAAACGGATTATCCTGATTTTACCGGTGACAGCTACATCAGCCTGGATGAATTAAACATTTACAGGCGAATATACCTCACCAGGCTTGTAGAGCAGGAAAAAGGCGAGCTTGCAACCCTGGACAAAGACGTAATGCTTGCAATCAGAGACAACTCTATTCTTTCAGAAAATATTGAACCTGAAGAAGATACAACTCTCACTACCGGGCAAAAATTTGCCGATAAAATAGCTGAATTCGGTGGCAGCTGGACATTTATTATTACTTTCTTTTCATTTCTACTTATCTGGATGGGTATCAATGCAATTGTGCTTACAAAAAAGCCTTTTGATCCTTATCCTTTTATTTTGCTGAATCTGATTTTATCCTGTCTGGCAGCAATTCAGGCTCCTATTATCATGATGAGCCAGAACAGGCAAGAACAAAAGGATAGAAAAAGAGCTGAACACGACTATCAGATCAATCTGAAAGCCGAGCTGGAGATAAAATTACTCAGTGAAAAAATTGACCATTTGCTGGTACATCAAAACAAAAAACTATTGGAAATACAGGAAGTTCAGATAGATTATTTAGAGGATTTAATGAAAAAGATCGATAAAAAACCAAATACAACGGATTAATCTATTGCTTTTCTGTACAAATCGTTGCCCTGTACTATACGTATATATAGCGAATAAAATATACTTTACGAGGGATTTTACATTAAAAGCAAAGCAAATGAAAAATATATTGTTTACACAAAGCAAAAAAAGGATCACTATCCTGGTGTGCTTAATTTGTATGGCTGGTCTTTTATCCTTTACATTGGAAGGCAATCCTTTTTCCCGATTGGATATTAATCAAAGAAATGCCGAATTATCCATACTGAATAATCTGGTAGGATCACAAAAGCACGAGCCTGTTGACATTTCAGTAGTAGAGGACGTTTCCGGGTTAGAAAAGGAGATAAACACCTTTAAAATTCCGTCTATCAGAAATATCAAAGATCTGGCAGCCGGGGATAATACGGCATTGGCAGAAGAGATATGTCAGTTTGCAGATAAATATCTGAACAGCGAACAATTCAAAAAAGATTATGAAGAGGCAAGGCAAAAAGCAAAACCGACATCCGAACCATTTAAAATGAGTTCTGCGGAAATAGAAAATCTAAAAAGCAAAAAAGCAGAACTGGAAAAAGCCATCAAAGAAATGAAAGCCGCTAAGCTGCCCCAAAACTATATTGAAACCAGTGAAAAAGGAGTCATAGAAATAGACAAGATTATAGCAGAAAATTCTGATCCTACTCCCAATCTGACCAAATGGAAAAAAATGTATCCTGAAAATCCTGAAACTGCTATCAGAAACAAAGCACAGGAATATCTTTCTTTAGAGAAAACGGTGGATTACCAGGCTACATTAACACCTAAAGGCAATAAAAAAGTCTTTTCAAATCCTGCTTATGAAAGTAAATCTCTGAAATGGAAAGCTATATACAGAGCCGGAAAAGATGTCAATCAGGTTTTTATAAAATATGCGACTGCCTGGAGTCAGTAATTTTTCTCAGGCTTAAAATTACTGACTAAATCTGATAAGGGATAAATTTCATTTACCCCGAAAGTATTTTACTTTTCTATAAACTCAATCGTTTTTTCAGCTAAAAGCTCAATCTGCTCAAAATCAGCACTTTCATCCAAAGGATGCTTGCCGCCAAAATTGTGATGTGCTCCTTCCATAACAAACAGCGTTGCATCGGGCTGAATTGATTTCAAATGATGTGCCACTGCAACAGGAACAGTAGGGTCATCCTCACCGTGAATAATGAGCCAGGGGATATTAATTTTAGAAGCAGCTGCAGAAATATTCAATTCAGGATGTAATAATGCATCTTCATACAGGCTATAATTCAGTGGCATCTGCTGTCCCGTACGTGCATTATACGTGTACATGACTCCTTCTGATTTCCATTGTTCAAGCATGTCTTTATTCTGGCCGAAAAATGCACCGAATGAACCTATAGAGGCCCATGTAATCAATTTTTGAATCCTGGCATCTTCAGCAGCTTTGGCAATTGCAATACCTCCACCTCTGCTATGACCCACCAGAATTACAGATTTTCCGTTCACACCTGAGGATTTCAGCAACTCCGATTGTTCCGTTTCATCCAGCACTTTACCCAAATCAAACAGCTCCCTGCTATAGGTATTTTTTGCAAACAAATCCAATCGAACAAAATCCGAAGGAGATTCAGAAGAAGTACCATTATGAGAATAATTGAACATGATGACAACATGTCCTCTTTCAGCAATCTTCTCTCCGACTAAAGGGAAATGTCCCCAATCCATAAAGCCTTTGAATCCATGTGAAACAATGACCGGCGTATCAGAAATTATCGCATCAGGTATGAGATATTTCAATTGAATACGTTCACCGTCACTACCCGGTATCTCTAACTGATGAATCTTCATGCTATCTTGAACAGCTGTTCTTTAACTCTTTAAAAGCCTCAGGCATTCCTAATTTGGAAGATTTCTCAAAATCCTGACAGGCATTGATCATATCTCCCAGCATTTTCCGGCTGACACCTCTGTAATACAACGCTGTAGCGTTTTCAGGCTCACGCAGCAACACGCTTGAAAAGTCCAGCATAGCATCGTGATATTTACCCAGCTTATAGTTCATCATTCCTCTTCCCTGATATGCTTTAATATAAGTAGGTCTGATCATAACAGCGAGATTGAAATCATTAAATGCTCCCAGAGGGTCATTGAGCTGAGATTTAGCATAAGCACGTCCTTCATACAATAAAAATTGTGCCGGGTCGAGTTCTATTGCTCTGCTGTATTCAATGCTGGAGCCGAGAAAATCTTTTGCCGCATATTTGGTCAAAGCCAGGCAATACAACATTTTCCAGTCGTCAGGATGGAGCTTCAACGCTTTTTCAGCATGGCTGACAGCTCCTTTGTGATCACCTAATTCCATCAGGATATAAGCCTGCAAATGATGATATTCATAACGATTGGGCTGCTTTTTAATAGCAGTCTTCATCAGGCTTGCTGCGTTTAGAAGATTGCCCTTTTTATATTGATAGTTGGCATCAGAAAAATAACGGTTGGCACTGTTAACATCAGCTATATCATAAGGCAAAGAAAAAATAGTATTCTTATCATCTACGTTTACAGTATCTGCTTTCAATTGATCTAATTGAATGGTTTGTGCGCTAAGAGTAGTACAACAAAGAAGCACAAATACTAAAAGCAGTTTATTCATCTGTTTTTTTTCTAAAAATACAGCTTTTATAGGATTCAACACATTTTTGTATTGTATCGTATTTAAAACTTTGGCAAGAAAATCTCTTATCTTCATTCCGGACATTTTCCTGCAACTTTTATTTAAAAGCCACTCTATGCATACCGGAAAGAAAACACCTATAGAAAAAATATCCGCACCATTTCAGCACATCATCCATCATGAAAAAACCGGAGGTATCGTCTTATTTTTAAGTGTAATTATTGCCATTATTCTTGCCAATTCTCCATTGCAAGAGGCTTATCATCATTTTTTTGAAAATACTTTCGGCTTTCATTTTAATGGTAAAACTTATCTGGAATATAATCTGCATCATTGGATCAACGATGGATTGATGGCCGTTTTCTTTTTCGTAATAGGTCTTGAATTAAAAAAAGAAATTGTCAGCGGTGAACTTTCCCAGCCCGGAAAAGCTATTTTACCCATTGCTGCAGCTATAGGAGGAATGATAGTGCCTGCGGCTATATATCTTTCACTCAATGGAAACCCTAATACTCATAGCGGATGGGGAATTCCAATGGCGACTGATATCGCTTTTGCACTGGGAGTCCTGATGTTTTTAGGTAAAAAGGTCCCAGTCAGTCTGAAAATATTCTTACTTGCACTGGCTATAGTCGATGATCTGGGAGCAGTGCTGGTGATTGCTTTTTTTTACTCTTCTGATATTTCTTTTGTCAATCTGCTGCTGGGATTTTCATTTTTTGCCATTATGCTTGCGGGAAACAAGCTGGGGATAAGAAACGTACTTTTTTACGCAGTTTTAGGTATCGGCGGAGTATGGACAGCATTTTTATTGTCCGGTGTTCATGCTACTATTGCTGCCGTCCTTGCAGCATTTGCCATTCCTGCAAATGTTCGCCTTAAAGAGAAAGACTATCTGGAGGATATCCAAAAGAAGCTGAAAGATTTTGAATGTATTGATCCGGAGGACAAAATTCCGACACTCAAAGAAGAACAGCTGATTATCCTGGAAAGCATCCAAAAATCAACAGCGCTTGCGATACCTCCACTACAGAAGCTGGTGCATATGCTACATCCGGTCAACACGTTTTTCATTCTGCCCGTCTTTGCGATTGCGAATGCAGGAATAGCGCTGAACATTGATTTAGAAACACTATTCTCTACGAATATTACCATCGGAGTTGCTTTAGGACTACTGGCTGGGAAAGTAACAGGTGTTACCGGGTTTACATTCTTATTAGTAAAGCTTGGAATAGGAAAACTCCCGAAAGGAATGAATTTAAAAAATCTGATCGGAATAGGTTTATTAGCTTCTATCGGGTTTACAATGTCTATTTTTGTCTCATCGCTGGCTTTTACTGATCCTTTATATCTGAATCAGGCTAAAATAGGTATTTTTGCGGCATCAGTTATTGGAGGAGTTGCAGGATATATATATCTGTCCTTGATCGCAGAAGATACTGATCATACATTATAATGACTCATCTATGTATAACGAAGCGTACATCAATCAGCTGATCGTCCAGATGGAAGATTTAGGTTACTTTAAATATGCTGATCCCGCTGATCTGGATGAGCTGAAAGAAGATCTTTGGTTCGGCTTTAAAACCCAATGTCTGAATCCGACTCTGGATGAAGTACTTATGAGCACGGGTAAAGAATTAAGATATTACATGATAGATCACCTGTCAGTTATGGACAGAGATTTCATTCCTTACTTTCTGGAAGAAATTGAAGCTGTATTATCACAAATGGGCATTGAGATTTCTGATCTTGAGATCCCCAGATCCAGAAACTATAAAAACCGGATTGCTGATATCATTGACGCTGTCAACAAGATCATCATTACAGATCCTGAAACATCTGACAGATTTTATCTGGTCAACAAAGACGATGAATTAGGTTGCTATTTACTCACACCTGCTTTACAAATTATTTTTGAAACGCATATTGAAGATAAAAACGATCATCCGCTACAATCTGATGAGTGGCTGGATTTTCATTTTTAAAATTATTTAGTTCATGTACTTTTTTTTCGATACAGAAACAACAGGCTTACCCAAAAACTGGAAAGCTCCGGTAACAGATCTCAACAACTGGCCAAGAATGATCCAGATAGGATATATTCTGTATGATACAAATGGTCAGCATATCCAAACGCAGGAATATATCATTCAACCGGAAGGATTTAAAATTCCTGTGGAAGCATCCAGAGTACATGGTATTACTACTGAGCGGGCTTTAGACGAAGGAGTTCCCCTGCAAGGAGTACTGGAGGAGCTGCATCAACAAATCTCCCGATCGTCTCTGCTGATAGCTCATAATATATCTTTCGACGAAAAGATCGTGGGTGCTGAGTTTCTCCGGAAGTATTATGAAAATATCATTCCCGGGAAAAGAAAATTATGTACAATGCAGTCTTCTGTCAACTATTGCGCTATTCCGGGGCCTTATGGCTACAAATGGCCGCGATTGGAAGAATTGCATAAGAAACTATTCCAAAAAGGATTTGGCAATGCGCATAATGCGTTGGCTGACATTCAGGCAACTGCAGATTGCTTCTGGAAACTGAAAGAATTAAATATCATTCGTCCTTAGTCATTTCACCACAAATCTGTCTACATATCTACCGGTATCACCGGTAAGCACCATGATGTATGTGCCCGGCAACAGATGCGAGACATCTATCTGCCTGGAATTCTGAGCCGGATAGCTGGTCCAGACCTCTGAGTTCCTTCCACTGTGGTCATAAACTTCTATCGTTTGGATATGCCTGGAGTTATCCCATTCTATATTCATTGTTTTTTGAGAAGGATTAGGATACATCCTGAAAATCTTTCCTGTTGTATCTTCTTTAACAGATACCGGAGCATCAATATAGGTATTGGAAGAATCTACCCATGAAGAAATATTCATATTGAATAAGGCAGAATTGATGGTAAAAATATTTTTAAACTCTTCATTCGTCAAAAAGTAATTACCACCTTCTTTCCAAACGATTCCTTCTATCTGATGAAAAGGTAGATTCAGATTAAGCCTTCGTTTATTTCCCGACCAGACAGTAGCCTGTGTAAAATCCCATAATATCCATACAAAAGGCTGCAAAGCAATGTTATAACCACAAAGCACCAATACGCTGTCTCTGGCCTGAAAGTCTGCTCCGGTAATCATTCCGTTTGTAAAAAATTCATGAAGCAGCCTTGTTTCCTGATCACCTTCATTCTTACTCAAAGCATAAATCCGGCATTTGGCGCTTTCCCAGTTTTTGGAAAAAATATACAAGCTATCACCAATACTGACGATCGCTTCTGCATCATAATCATTCTTATTGGGCCTATTGCTAAAATCTACCTGATCGATATAAGAAAAATTGATAGCAACTGCCTGAGCTGTATCTTTTTCAAGATCATTCAAGGGAAATTTATATATTTTCAAATCTCTCCTGTTTCCGTTATTGTTCCCGATATCTGCAATATAAACATAGCTGTCATCTATAGTAATATCTTCCCAATCCACATTTTGCGCACCGGCAACTACTACTTTGCGAATCACCTGACCAGTAACAGGGTCCAATGCAAAAACGGCAGCTTCTCCCCCGCTGTCATTATGAGACCACAACAATTCTTTCCAGTAAAACAACCCGGAAGTTTCTGATACCAGAGCAGGTAGATTTGTAATTTTCTGAGGGATATAATTTACATTGGTATAAACACAGGAACCATCATTGACCACTGCACCGGAATCATAATTACCGGCTTTGGGATCTCTGCATCCCGATTTTTGCGCCTGAACAGAATATGAACAGGCTAACACACAAATAACAACAAACAACAAACGCATACATGTCAAATATACTAATATTTCAAATATTTGTCTACTAGTACTATATACATAGTATTTCTATTGTTTCCTATCATAAAATGCTGCTGAAATAATACATGTTTTACTAAGCATTATACAACGAATATCAGTAATTTTGAAAATTATGTTTTCTAATCGCGGACATTTTAATCATCACCAGCATCATTTACAGTTAGCCACATTTTTATCTTTCGTAGCGGGGTTGATTAATGTCTGTAGCTTATTGAGCATACAGAGATTCACGACGAATGTCACAGGACATTTTGCTCTCTTTGTGGAAGAGCTGCTCCATACGGATTATTTCATGGCGCTAATCTTCTTCTTTTATGTAATGTCCTTTTTCTTTGGCTCTCTGGTATCCAATTTTCTGGTAGAAATTATTTCCAGGATCAATAATACCTACAGATATACGGTTCCGGTAGCAATTGAAGCTTTGTTATTGCTGGTCGCAGGTAGTGCGTATACTTTTTACAAGCCTTATGGACCCGATCTGATAGCATTTATCCTGCTTTTTTCAATGGGATTACAAAACTCACTGGTCACCAGGGTATCTAATTCTGTGGTACGTACAAGCCACCTTACAGGACTTTTTACAGATTTAGGAATAGAAGTTTCTCAACTGTTTTTTGTCAGAAACACACATAAAAAAACCAAGCTCAGACTATCTATCCAATTGCGGCTTACAATCATCTGCTTCTTCTTTCTGGGTGGACTGATCGGCGGAGCTGTCTATAGTATGATCGGTCTGAAAACGCTCTGGATTGCCAGTACGATATTAGTCTTTACGCTGTTGTTTGATATTATCAAGAAACAGCTGTTTAAATTCACAGAGCTGATTTCCCAGATTCAGGAAAGAATTTAAACCCGGTTATCGGGAAAAGACATCTTTGGTGAGAATGATCATTTATCACTTAGCACTAATTAAAAATACAAGATCATCGATTGCTTTTAATAATTCACCAAACGCTGTTAAATTAAAATCTTAAGAAATATTAATTTACTTTCAGAGCAAATCATCTGACTAATAATTATCTAAAAAAGTAGTTATCAGTAAATATGAAAGTAAAAATGATACTCCCCGCTCTGGCAGAAGCTGAAAGTCCCTTCTGGCGCCCCATCAAATATTCACTCTTTCCGCCTTTAGGATTGGCAACTTTAGCAGCTTACCTATCACCGGATGACGACATTGATCTTCAGGATCAACATGTGGAAAAACCAGACCTGAATGACACACCTGATCTTGTTATTATCCAGGTATATATCACAAACGCATACAGAGCTTATCGCATTGCTGACCATTACAGAAAGCAAGGTGCATATGTGCTTCTCGGCGGACAGCATGTCACTTCCTTACCTGAAGAAGCTGCACCTCATGCTGACACAATTTTTCTGGGACCGGGAGAAGAAACCTTTCCGCAGTTTCTGAGAGACTTCAAAAATAAAAATCCTAAAAAGGTGTATAGTTCAAGTATCAGGACTTTAGATAAAATACCTCCGATAAGAAGAGATCTGATCAAGAGAGACAGATATCTTGTTCCTAACTCTATTGTTGTCACAAGAGGTTGTCCTCATCATTGTGATTTTTGCTACAAAGATGCCTTTTTTGAGGGCGGAAGATCATTTTATACTCAAATAGTAGATGATGCTTTGGCTGAAATTGACAGACTTCCGGGCAAACATTTATATTTTCTGGATGACCACTTATTGGGGAATGCAAAATTTGCCGATGAAATGTTTGAGGGAATGAAGGGGATGAACAGGGCATTTCAGGGAGCAGCCACCATCGACTCTATACTCCGGGGAAATCTGATAGAAAAAGCTGCAGAAGCCGGACTAAGAAGCCTTTTTGTCGGATTTGAAACTTTCTCCCCTGCCAATCTGAAACAGAGCAATAAAAAGCAGAATCTGGAAAAAGATTATATCAAAGCAGTCAACCGGCTTCATTCATTAGGTATTATGATCAATGGAAGCTTTGTATTCGGGCTGGATGATGACGATAAAGACGTATTCAAAAGAACTGTTGAGTGGGGCGTAAAAAATGCCATTACCACTTCTACCTTTCATGTATTGACCCCATATCCGGGAACTAAGCTTTTCAAAGACATGGAAAAAGATAATCGCATCCTGACGAGAAACTGGGATTTGTACGATACGAGAAATGTGGTGTACCAAACTAAAAATCTGACAGCCGAAGAATTAAAAACCGGATATGACTGGGCTTACAAAGAATTTTACAGCTGGCTCAATATTTTTCAGTCAAGCTTCAATCATGAATCTCATAAGCATAAGCTGAAACACTTCTTTTATACGGGTGGATGGAAAAAGTTTGAACCAGTCTGGAACTTCCTCATCAAAACCAGAAATTTGAACGGTATGCTCCCATTCCTGGAATCTATACTTTCGAAAGTAAATCTGCCTTCAGGCAAAGAGCTTGGCATGTCAGAAATCCTGGTAAATTCTAAAACGAACCTGAATAAAATATCTAATATTCCGTTGAGGCAACTTGAGTAATTGCTCCTAATTCGTAAAATTAAATTACGAGTAAAGCTGTTTTATGGCTGCTACCAAAGCATCCACATCTTCTTTGGTATTAAATTTTGAAAACGAACATCTCAAAGGTATTCTGTCTGCAGGCTTTCCGATAGATGCGATAACGTGTGAACCGATAGCTGCACCGCTGCTGCAGGCACTACCTCCTGATACACAAATCCCCTGCATATCCAGCTGGAAAAGCAACAGGCTTCCCATCTGATGAGGTGGCAATGATAATGACAACACTGTAAACAATGTATTCTCATCGTATGCTCCATTAAACTCTACTCCGGGCAGCTCCTTTTGAATACGCTCAATCAGATAGGATTTCAGCCCTGAAATATGCTTTTTGTCTTTTTCCAGATTCTGATAAGCAAGGCTGGCAGCTTTTGCCATACCTACAATTCCTGCTACATTTTCAGTACCGGCTCTCATGCTTCTTTCCTGACCACCTCCATGAATATGAGAATGAATTTTTGCAGTTTTTCTCATGTAGAAAAATCCTACTCCTTTGGGGCCATGGAATTTATGGGCCGCAGCAGATAAGAAATCTACCGGAGTCTTCTGTACATCGATCGGATAATGGGCATAAGTCTGTACTGTATCCGAATGAAATAATGCATCATAAGACTTACAGAGCCGGGCAACTTTATCTATATCTATAAGAGAACCTATTTCATTATTAGCATGCATAACAGATACCAATACTTTTTCTGTAGCAGCAGATAATACCTTTTCCAGATCAGTCAGATTGATCTGCCCTAATTCATTGACGGGCAATATTGTCAGCTTAACCTGGCCTGTATGCTCCAGATATTCCGCTGTGTGTAATACACAATGATGCTCGATAGCCGAAATAACAATATGTTTTACACCCAAATCTCTTACAGCTCCTTTCAGAATTGTATTATTGGCCTCAGTACCCCCTGATGTAAATACAATATCTCCGGGTTGAGCATTGATAGACTGAGCGATTGTTTTTCTGGATGCTTCCACTGCTGATCTCACTTCTCTTCCAACACCATGCTGTGAGGAAGGATTTCCATAAAAATCAGTCAGATACGGCATCATTGCCTCCAGCACCTCAGGATGCAGAGCAGTAGTCGCAGCATTGTCCAGATAAATACGCATACTGTAAATTTACAGCAGAAACCTCTATGATTCTTTCAGAATAGCGATGATATCGCTTTTAATTTTGTTGGTGATATTATAAGCAGTCGCTTCAGTAGAGCTCTCAGCATAGATCCGGATAATAGGTTCTGTGTTAGAGCTTCTCAGATGAACCCAATAATCTTCAAAATTAATTTTCAGACCATCAATTGTATTCTGTTCGTACTGAGCATACTTTTCACTGATCTTTTTGACAATTTTAGGAACATCCATCCCTGCCTCTAACTGTACTTTATTCTTAGAAATAACGTACTGAGGATAAGTAGAGTGTAATCCTGAAACGGTTTTACCTGATTTTGCAAGATGTGTCAGAAATAAAGCAATACCAACTAATGCATCTCTTCCGTAATGCAGGTCAGGTAAGATAACTCCACCGTTACCTTCACCACCGATGACTGCATTTTTCTCTTTCATCAATTCCACCACATTCACCTCTCCTACTGCAGAAGCAAAATGTTCTCCGCCGTGAGCTTCGGTGATATCTTTTAATGCTTTGGAAGATGAAAGATTAGAAACAGTTGCTCCTTTTTTGTGTTGCAAAATATAATCTGCAACGGCTACTAAAGTATATTCTTCACCAAAGCAAACTCCTTTTTCATCTACAAAAGCAACTCTGTCAACGTCCGGATCCACAGCAATTCCCAAATCACATTTATTGATTTTTACCTCACTGCACAGAATAGATAAATGCTCAGGAAGCGGCTCAGGATTATGAGCAAAACGACCATTCGGCTCGTTGAACAATTCAACAATATCTTTTACACCTAAAGACCTCAATAAAAGCGGAACTGCAATTCCTCCTACGGAGTTTACAGCGTCATAAGCGATTTTAAACTTACGGCTTCTGATAGCATCCACATCTATATAAGGTAGTTCCAGTATCTTGTCAATATGTCTCTGGATATAATCATCTATATGGGTTCTTACTCCTAAATGATCGACATCCATAAACTCAAACTCTTTTGATTCTGCAATAGCCAGCATCTCTTCTCCCAGTTCTTTGGAAATAAACTCTCCTTCTGAGTTGAGCAGCTTCAATGCATTCCATTGCTTCGGGTTATGGCTCGCTGTAATAATGATTCCACCGTCTGCGTTTTCTGTGGTGACAGCTACTTCCACAGTCGGAGTAGTGGATAATCCAAGATCGATTACATCTATTCCTATTCCCAAAAGATTACCGACAACGATATTATGAACCATCTCACCTGAGATTCTTGCATCACGTCCGATAACAATCTTCTTACCTCCATTTCTTTTGATCATTGTACCAAAAGCCAATGCAAAAGCTGTAATATCCAACGGAGTCAGAGCATCTCCTACATTCCCTCCTATGGTACCTCTGATACCGGAAATTGATTTAATCAGCGACAAAATCTAAAAATTTAAACTGTGACAAATGAACTTTAACAAAACAACCCTAACCTTAGGCCACTTTCAATGGCGATAAAACATAACGACGAACAATTTCAAATGCGCCAAAGAACACAGTTACATACAACAAATCTCCCATCACTGTATACCGGAAGAAAGGAATACCTTCTACATAGCTTGTCATCAATCCTGAAAATGTCATTTCATACATTCCTGAAGTTGCCCAGACACCAAAGTTGGTGACAAGGAAAAATAATACAGCACCTCCCAATGTAGAACCCAATACGCTGCCAACAGATTTTTTATTGTAGTTAACAGCTCTGCTTAACAACACTATCATCAGGAATGATGCATAAACAAAGATCATTGTAGAATGGAATCCTATGAACAAGTCACTCAGCAACATCGCTGATACAGGAACAATAAAAGCCAATTTCTTATCATTGAAATATGCTCCTGAAAATAATGCTAAAGCTCCGATCGGAGTAAAATTGGGAATCCATCCGTTAGTAAGAACTCTGATAGCTGCTGCAAGTATTACAATCAAGACAACAACCGCTAATCTACCGTCTAATTTATCTTTAAACATACCGTAGTTATTTATTTGAGCAAATATATTGAAATTGGATGAACACAAACAGAATTTTAATCATAATCCACCCACATTTTACGTTTAGCAAGTTTTAAGTCACTGAGCATCTGTGCTTTAACATTAATCTCTAAAGAAAAACTTTTTTGAAAGCCCAGTGGTACCCAGTTAAATGCCAGCTGCCAGCAATGCAAATCCCTGTAAACGGAAATATCTGAACGGTTGATCTTTTTAGTAACAAAGTCAAATCCTGTATTGACTCCTACTTTCCACTTAGGTGTGAGGCTGAAATTTACTCCCGCACTCAAAGACTGAGTCACACTGGCTGTATCTTTTCCATTGGAATAAAATTTATTCAGACTCAGAGAATAATTATAGTTTACAGATAAAGGTATATTAAAGTCAACATATCCTAAAGGAGCTCCAAAAACCTGATCCTGAGCATAATATCCATCTACCTGAAGCATTTCATCTGTGGGCAGGCCGTATCTGGGATCAAACTGATCTCCTTGTGTCTGTTGTCCGTTTCTGCTTTTGGATTGCCAGGAACCGCTCAGGTTTACACTCAGATTTTTCAGTCTCAGCCATTTTCCGCCATTGGTAATACCCAGCTGTGGTGTCCTTCTGTTTAAATCCTTATTATAGATATACGGATCCAGTGTACCGCTTACGTTCAGTGATAAATATTGGGATATCCTGTTATTGGCACTAAAACGAATATCAGACATCTTGAAGGAATCAGCTATAAAATTGTAGTTTCCTGAGAAAGTAAGGTTTTCAATAATAGGGATCTTTTTTTCGCCCTTTATAGTATCTTTTGCTGATCTGACCTTAATTTCCAGGTTATTTTCAAGGTTAAATCCTATACTTCCGGTAGCACCTCTGCTGGCATTACCATACAATCCATTGCTATATCTGCTGTATTCTATAGTGGTTCCGTTGGGATTGCTCTGTACATTACTATAATATCCCCATCTCTCTTTTCCGAAGTCCGGACGATAGTTAAAGTTAATTCTTGGAGTCACTACGTGGCGGATAGCTTTCAGCTTACCTTTTTTGAACTGAAACATTCCATACAGTCTCGTGCCGAAGCTGGCATTGAATCCGAAATCTCTGACCATTTTGAAGCCACGTTTCTTCACATCTTCTACGTAAAAGGTATCTGGTGTTTCGTGATACACCTTTTCCAGATAATCAAAATACCAGCGCTCATTGTAATCCATACCTGTGGTGAAGTTCAGATACTTGCCCAGTGTAAAATTTCCGCTGATGGGTATAGTATGCTTGATACCATTTTTCATTGTTTCCAATGTTTCTTTTTTGAACAGCAATGAATCTTTGGTATTGATCTGATTCTGCATATCCATGGTGTAAGAAAAACCTATGTTCTCATACCATTTTTTACCGCCGGTAGCTACTTTTCTTTGAAAAGGATTGATCCTGGAAACAGAAAAATTAAATTGCGGCACCTGAAAGCTGATGTCTTTGGTTTGCGTATTCTGGTTGTGTCCTGCGCTGACACTTAATCTGTAAGGCTTACCCGTCCACCACTTCTGATAGGCAATAGAGGAACGGTAGGTATTATTCAGAAATGTCTGAGCATCAGAAACATTAAACTGATGATACGAACGTGTACCTGCATAAACACTTGCGCTGAAGTTTCCGTTGTACAATCTTTTAGGATCTATCCTGAAGCTGGAATTGATAAAGAACTCTTTGCTAGGCTTTGTAAAAGTAGATGTTCTCCTCTCCGATTGCTGTAAGCTGGTAAATGCAAGATTAATATTTCCTGAATAACGATATCTTCTGTTGAAGTCAAAATTATTTGTCACGCCCCAGCTACCTAATGAATAAATATCTCCGGTGACAGTCATACTTGCATAGTCATTGATCGCCCAGTAATACCCTAAACCTTTGAGAAAGAATCCCAATTGCTCCGTCTCTCCATATTGAGGCATCATCAGTCCCGTATTTCTTTCTTTCAGCATCGGGAAAACTCCGAATGGCAAAAACAGGGGTGTCCGGGTGTCTTCCACCACCAGATTGGCAGGTTTTCCTACAATAACTTTGTCATTGATAATTTTTGCCTTACCTATTTCTATATAGTAATGCGGATGATCGTATTCGCAGGAAGTATATTTCACACTTCGTCCGAAATACACATCTTCAGAAATATTCTTGATTTCAGAGGAATGTAAAAAGCCATCGCTTTGTTTGGTGACCGCACCAATACTTTTTCCTTTTTTAGACTTAAAGTTGAACCTCAGCAAATCTGCCTGAAATACATTTTCTTCCTGCAGAAATTCAGGCTTATTGGATTTATTCCCCAGAGAATCTACTCCCCATTGAGATTCTACTTCATGAGTTTCCCAGTTGAATATGATCAATCCACCTTTGACAGTGATATCTTTATACACAACAGAGGCATCACCATATAAAAGCATCTGCTTATTGGGAATGTCGTAAATGATAGAATCCTTAGCATAATAATCCACCGGAGCTTCCAGTGTATCTTTACTTATTTTTATATCAGGCACCGGAGTTTTGTCAGGAAATCTGCCTTTCAGTATTGTTTCTGGTTTTTCCTCAGAATTAATGCTGTCAGAAATATTGTTTAATGGTTTTTCGGCATTAAATTTGGGTTGCCTGAAATCACTGACGGGTCTGTTTTTTTGCTCTTGAGCCATCAAAGAACAATTCACCAGACATGTCAGGACAAAAAGACAAAAAAAACTTGTCGGACTTTTCAAGCAATAAGGAATTATAAATTCAGTTATTAAACAAAAATAAATGGACAAAATTATGGTTAAAACCATAAAACTCAGAAAAAATATCAGTTATCTGCTAACAACTTGCATAATCTTTGCAATTGGTACAGTTTCTCAACCACTTTCAGCTCAGAGTTACAAGGTTCAAACGGTAGTATTAGATGCCGGCCATGGTGGAAACGACCCCGGAGCTAAAGGCGCAGCCGGATCTTATGAAAAATATGTTGCCTTACAGGTGGTCTTATTGCTGGGTAAAAAAATAGAAAGTGCTTTTTCTGATGTAAAAGTTATTTATACCCGTAAAACAGACGTATTTATTCCTTTGCATGAGAGAGCATCCATCGCCAACAGGAACAAAGCCGATCTTTTCATCAGTGTGCACTGTAATGCTTCTACTAACAGATCTCCTTATGGGACAGAAACTTTTACTTTGGGCCCCCACAAGTCTGATGAGCAATATGAGGTGGCAAAACGTGAGAACGCAGTAATCTCTTTGGAAAAAAATACGGAAGACATGTACGGCGGCTACGACCCGAATGCTCCCGAAACCATGATTTTACTTTCATTAGGGCTGAATGCTAATATGGAGCAAAGCATGTTATTTGCCAATAAAATTCAGGATCAATATACGCATAAGCTCGACAGATTCAACAGAGGAGTAAAGCAAGCCGGATTTGCAGTATTGTACAGAACTACCATGCCGAGCGTATTGACAGAATTAGGCTTTATTTCCAATCCCCAGGAAGAAAAGTACCTGGTTTCTCCACAGGGGCAGGAAGAATTGGCAGAAGCATTGTTTCAGGCATTTAAAACCTATAAGCAAACGATGGAAAATACAAAGGGAAGCAGCCTGCACAGCACAGCTCCTTCAACTCCGGTTGAAGAACCTAAACCGGTAGCTTCTGAAAACATCCCGGTGAATATTCCAACACCATCTGCTCCTGCTGAAACAAAGCCTGCCGCGCCCTCTACAACAAATACTTCTACCAACAATAGTATTATATATAAAGTACAAATCGCGGTAACCAGCCAGATGATCAATATCAAACAAGCTCCTTATAATTCTATCAAGACAGTTACTTTCGACAAACAGGGAAATCTGTATAAGTACATGGCAGGAAACTACGGTAATTATAATGATGCAAAAACCGAGTTGGATAAGATGAAAAAGCTTGGTTTCAAGGATGCATTTATTGTTGTATATAAACAAGGGGTCAGATTAAATACCACAGAAGCAAAAACCTATTTGCAATAACACAGAATTACCTATATTTAGTGAGTCAAAAGCAGAAGTCTTGAAAATTCGTCACGAAGTTACAGTTGGGGCCCTTACTTTCCTGGGCATTGTTTTAATGATTTTAGGGTATAACTACTTGAAAGGCAATGAAATATTCAGCAAAAATTATTTTTACCAAATTAATTTCGCCAATACGACCGGTCTGTATCCGGCGAACTCTGTAGTGATCAACGGACTTGAAGTAGGAAGGGTAAAAGAGATCAGACTCGCCCAGGACACAAAGAATCAGGTAATAGTAACAATAAGTTTACCTAAGGATCTGAAGATCCCTGAAGACAGTAAATTCACGATAGAAAGCCTGGATCTTTTAGGAAAAAAAGCCATCTCTATTGTAAGAGGTATCAGTGCTTCTAATATGAGTGAAGATATAATTTACCAGGGAACCGTACCGGCAGACATGTTCAGCGCTATCACAGATCAGTTAACTCCTATTGCGGAAAAGGCTGATAAACTTTTGGTTACTCTCGACACCATGATCAATGATGTGCATATTGCTATCGGGAAAGGCGAAAACAGTGCTTTGAAAAAAACAATGGACAATGTTTCTGCGACTTTAGAAAATGCGAACAAAGTACTCGGTGAGGTTTCAGCTTTATTTGCACAACAAAAAACCAGCATTGAAAGCATCATCAAAAATGCTGATGGTGTCATGGCTAATACGAACGAGATCACGAAAAAAATCGCTGACAACAGCCAAAGCATTGATAATATCCTGAAAAACTTTGAAACACTTTCCAATAAAGTATCTCAGGCAGATATTGAGAACACTATCAATTCTGCAAAAACCACTTTAGAAGAAGTTTCTACATTATTGGCAGCGATCAATGAAGGTCAGGGCACTCTAGGAAAAATTGCCAAAGATGAAAATCTTTATCATTCAATTGACAGTACGATCAATTCACTCAACTCATTGCTGAAAGATTTCCAGGCAAATCCTAAACGCTACGTCAGCTTCTCTTTGATAGAGAGAAAAAATAAAGAATAAAGTTTAATGCTATTAAAGAGCTGATAAATATCTATCTGAAGATCTGGTGGGTGTTGAAGATAGTCATCGTACTATCTCTTTATCCTTTGCAGACATCTGCCCAATCCACTGGTGGCGTTATCATCCCTTTTGATCCGCTCAGGCTTTTACCTAAAACCGGTACCACGGCACAGGATACTGTCCAGAAAAGAACGATAGAAATCATTCATTCAGATTACCTGGAGCAGGAAACTGATACATTTTCCAATACAGTCAAACGGAAGCTCAAAGACCGTGTAAAGCTTTTACACGACGGGGCTTTCATGGTTTGTGACAGTGCTATTCTGTTTCCGCAAACCAACTATCTGGAAGCTCACGGAAGCGTGAAAATCACTAAAGGTGACAGTGTAGATGTACGCTCTGAAATATTGAAATATAACGGCGACACTAAAATTGCCATACTGGAGAGAAATGTTCGTCTGAAAGACAAGTCTTCAGTACTCACTGCTCCGATGATGACCTATGAAGTCGATAATGAAACAGGTCATTTCTGGGACGGAGGAACATTAATATCTGATTCTACTACACTTACCAGTAAATCAGGCACTCATTTTCAAAAAGCCGGTTACGCAGTATTCAGGGGTGATGTAGTTCTGGTGAGTCCCGATTATACGATGTATGCCGATTCGATGAAGTATTATACTGAAACAAAAATTGCATACTTTATTACAAAAACAACTATTATCTCCGGTAGTGATACTATCGTGACGGATGATGGGTATTTCGATACTCAAAAAAACAAAGCTGTACTGAAAGGAAGGCCTTTAATTAAGAACGGACAGGATAATACATTACAATCCAATCACCTGGATTATGACAAGGCAACCGGAATAGGTATTGCTACCGGTAATGTTGTATCCAGAAATATTAAAGAGAATGCGACGCTTTTAGCCAATCATGTTTATTATATCGACAGTATCAAATATACCAGAGCGACTCAGGATCCTCTGATGATTAAAGAAGATGAAAAGGACACATTATATCTGAGCGCAGATACTCTTATCAATTATACAATTCCTTTGAGTGAGTTTCTGGCAACGGATTCAACAGATTCCCTTTCAGCTGATTCACTGGTCATGGATAGTTTAGCGGTTAAAGACTCAATAGCACTCACTGATTCGACAAAACTCATCTCAGCAGATTCAATAACCACAGCAACCAGTGATTCAGATACGATTACAGCTCAACAGATAAAAGAAATAATAGTCGAAATTCAGGGAGATTCTATCTCTGATGTCATTGCCAGAGATACCGTGATACATAGAGACGGTATGAGCACATATCAGCAGGATTCCATAGTTTTAGATAAAGATTCCACTTTATTTCTTACAGACAGTTCAGGTACATTTATCCAGGATTCAATTGGTATCGATTCCGCTAAAAGCGATAGTGTAAAAGTATTTTTCGGATACCGGAATGTAAAGCTCATACGCACAAATCTCTCCGGAATTTGCGATTCAATTTATTTTAACAGCCAGGATTCTATTTTCAAATTGTATTACAATCCCATTTTATGGATGGACAGCACCCAGCTGAAGTCTGATTCCATTTATATTTTCATGAAAAATGAAGAAGCTGAGCGAATAGAGCTATACCAGAATGCAATTATTATCAATGAAAGTGATCCCGGTGTATTCAATCAGATATCCGGAAAGAAAATCACAGGATGGCTGCACGAAAATAAGCTCAGACATGTACTGGTAGATGGAAATGCCGAATGTATCTATTTTCTCAAAAATGACAGCAGCGAATATATAGGCGGCAATCATGCCAAAAGTGCGCTCATTAACATCACCTTCAACGAGGAAAGCGAGATACAGAGAATCAAGCTGGAAATATCTCCTGAAGCTGTCTTCACTCCTATACAGCAAGTAGAATATAATTCTTACAGGCTTCCGAATTTTGACTGGTACTGGTCGCTCAAGCCTAAAACCAAATGGGATGTTATCAGAGATACTGTTCAGTATCAGAAATTCCTGCTGGATCATCCACTTCCTGTAGATTCCACTCAAATGACCGAAGCTGACAGTATGAATGTTGTATCTGATTCTCTGGATACTCAGGATCCTGACAGTACAGTAACAGAACCTGAACCGGATTTATCCATTGAGAAATCTGAGCAGGAAAATCCTTCTATCATTCGTCCGGATCAATCTGAAGGTATCTTACCGGAAAAGAAATTAAAGAAAAGACTGAAGTCAGCCGCTGAGTAATACTACTCCGGGTAAATTTCTCTGTTAACAATATTGGGCAGTCTTTCTCCTCGGGAAAAAGCAATAATATTTTCTGCCACCAATCTTGCCATTCCGTTTCTGGCTTCTACTGTTGCAGATCCTATATGCGGAAGCACGCATACATTTGGCAATTGCAATAATGGTGAAGATGGGTTCATTGGCTCAGGATTACTCACATCCAGTCCGGCTCCCCAGATAATTCCGTTTAGCAATGCAGTTAACAAATCTTCTTCGTTTACAAAACCACCTCTTGCTGTATTGATTAAGATGGCATTCTGCTTCATCATATTAAAGGCAGAGAGGTTAAAAATATCTTTTTGTTCCAATGAATAATTTGCATGAATGCTCAATACATCTGATTGCTCCAATAACTCTTCGAATGAAACGTATTTTGCCCCTGATTCTTTTTCAGCGGATGTATTTCTGTTGCGGTTGTGATAGATAATTTCCATACCGAATGCATATTTACATTTTATAGCCATCTCGTATCCTATCCTTCCCAGTCCAAACACACCTAACGTTTTACCATATAGCTCTATTCCAAGATCTGCCATTGGGCTAAAGCCTGTTTTCCAGTTTCCTGTTCTGACCTTTTCAAAATTAAATGCAGCTTTTCTGGCAACTGATTGCATCAATAAAAATGCTACATCAGAGGTTGCTCTGCTCAGCACATCCGGAGTATTGCTGACCGCTACCCTTCTTCGTGTAGCCTCTTCTATATCTACCTGATCGTACCCTACTGAATACAATGCAATAGCTTTGACACCAGGGCAAGTGTCAAAAAATTCCCTGTCAAAAATATTTTTACCAACGCTGATCACCTCATCTGCCTGACGGCAGTAGTCCAACCATTCTTCCCGGGTCATATCGGGCTGATCAGCAACAAATAAATTAATTTCAGCTGATTCCAGAAGAACCATCCCTTTTGACGGAATCATCTTATTCAGAAATACATTCATTGTGATAGTGCTCTATTTACATTCAATTGATTTCAATCTCAAATTGTTCTGTTCAGACAATTTTATCCTTCAATCTATAACAAAAAACCCTTGAAAGCACTTTCAAGGGTTTCTCATAATTATTAAGATATTTTATTTATGCTTTCAGTGCAAAAATTCCACCTATTGCAAATAATGCGGTATATGCCTGCCAAGGTTGCCCGGAAGCTACCAGTATACAAGCTCCAATAACACACATGCCGGCAAACACCATGTATTTCATGGATGACATGGGTGTTATCTTCTCCTCTTTCTTCTCGAACAATTCTATTTCAAGGCGTTTGAACAATTCTACCAATACCAATGGTGTTCTGGTGATAACATCAATAACCTCCGGTGCATTTTGTAATGTAGTTTTAACCAGCTCAATTGGATTTACTTCATTCAATACCAATTTCCTGATAGGCTTCTTAGTTACTTTAGCGATATCCAAACCCGGCATAATCACATTACCAACCCCTTCAAAAGTCACAATAGCTTTTACCATCAATACTAATTCCAGAGGGAAATACATACGATATTTTGCTCCTAATACAACAGATTCATATATCAGCAGAGCTAATGAGAACTCATTGAAATTAGGGCTTCTCACCCATCTCATTCCCACTTCCACAAATTCTTTTCTGAATCCATCCGGATCTCCGCCCTTACCTGGTCTTGCTACCATAGAAAGATATCTTGCTGCAGACTTAGGGTCACCCATTACTAATGAATTATAGTAATAAAGCATACTCTTTCTTGTAGACTCTTCAAATCTTCCCACCATACCTAAGTCAATGAATCCGCATTTGACTCCTTCTTCACCCGGAATGATCAAAAGATTGCCCGGATGTAAGTCCGCATGGAAAAACCCGTCACTGTACAGCATCTGAATGATAGCTGCAGCTCCCAGCTCTACAGCCTTCTCCCTTTCTTCCGGAGATAAAACTTTTGCACAGTTTTCGTCAGGTTTCATACCTTTTAAAAACTGCATTGTAATGATATCAGAAGTACTGTATTCTCTGTAAATTTTCGGAAAAACGATATCAGGCAGCTTCACAAAATTTGCGGCAAAAGCTTCTGCGTTATTTGCTTCCAATACAAAATTCACCTCCTTATTGGTATATTCACAAAATTCTGTAAACATATTTTTGGGCTGCAGATGCGGAACAAATAATTCCAGAAAAGATCCGGTCGCTTTAATGATCTTACTGTCCGTCTGAATCAATTCACGTGTACCCGGTTTCAAAAGCTTAATGACCACTTCTTCTCCGGTTCTCAATGTAGCTCTGTGTGCCTGTGCAATTGAAGCAGATCCTAAAGGATTTCTCTGTACTTCAAGAAACACCTGATGAATCGGTTGCTTCAGCTGTGCTTCTACCAGCTCTATATATCTGTCATACCCCAACGCAGGAAGTGTATCCAGTAATTTTTTCAACTCGTCTGTAATATCTTTTGGAAGAATATCTTCTCTCAGAGATAATATCTGTCCCAGCTTGATATACGTAGCACCCAGCATTTCCAGCCTTCTCCTGAGCTGGACAGCAAATGGCTGTCTGATGAGCTTTTTATTTAAAAACGGCCAGTGTAACCACAAAAAAATCTTTAACAGAAAGAACTTGAATTTGGGTTTCTCTCCGGTTTCCTTTCTATGTCTTAGGTACGCGAAACCTCCACCTAATGCTAATGCGGATAAATGTGAGGTAGTAATAAAATATCTTACTAATAAAGAGCTTGGTTTTTTCTCAATATATTGTTCATATACTCTCTCTTCTTGTTGCTGATATGTTACTCTGGAATTTTCCTGGATTGGATTTGACATATTTTTGGATAACTAAATTAGACTTTGGATAAAAATAAGTATTTATAATAAATCGTGAAAACAAATTGAAAATTTAGTGGACAAATAACTTCCGCTATGATAACAAATTGAGTTTCACTACCTCATCAATGTGATATTTCCTTTGTTGAAGTACTGTAATTGATTTTCACAGGTGATTGTTAAATAATAAGAGTAACTTCCACTTTCCGCAGGCTTCCCTTTATAAGAGCCATCCCAGCTTTGTGTAATATCATGAGACTCATAAACTTTCTCACCCCATCTGTTGTATACTGCTACCGCAATTTCTGCAACTACATCTGACCTGACTTTCCAGACATCGTTTACACCATCTCCATTCGGAGTGAATGCTGTAGGAATAAAGATATTCTCTTCGCTACAACGATCATCTCTAACCTCTACCCTTATCGTATCAGTAGCCTCACAACCATTCCGGTCTCTTACAACTACAATAAAATCAGTAGTTTCATATACAACTGCTATTGTCTGCGCTTCTGCAGGACTAGCAGGAATATTTTCCGGATACCACTGATATGATTCGTATTGCTGTGGTGAGGCAGTTAGAGTTGTTTCCTTGCCTTTGTATAATGTAAGCGGCTGAGCAGATGCTTCGACAGAAATATCAACGATTTCAACCCTGACAGTATCGTATACCGTACAGGAATCATTGAAATTAATGCTGACAGGTATAGATACATTCTGTCCATTCAGCGGTATCACAAATGAATCTTCATTTTGCAATGTATTTTGCCCCCAGCTTACAGTATAGTCCACACCGGATTGAATACCAAGATCAACATTCAGAGAACTCACTTCCTTGCATAATTTATATGTCGAAAGCTTTTGCGCTGTCAGAGAAGGATTTATGATACTTTCGGTAAAACTTACGGTGTCCTTACAAAAGCCTTGCTGCTCGATAACCAGCTGGTAAGCAAACGTTTCATTATAATTCAGTTCTTTAACAAGCTGATTCCCCGAAATCAGCTGACCATCCACTATCCATGCAAAGGTCACTCCAGTAATCTCTGACGTAGCATTTGCTTTGAATGTAGCATCATGACATCTGTAACCGGTTTCTTTTGAAAGACTGTAGGTGCCCGTAAAATCACATGTATCCACTTTCAGATACACGGAGTCTTTGACAGAACATCCTGTATTTTTATGAGTTACAGTAAGGTACGCCCATTGATTTTCTGTACAATTCAAAGTTGTCTGATATGACTGAGGTGTAGTATTCACATCTTTTGTTTCCCATAAATATGTGTAGTTATTGTTATTAGATGTTGAAAGTGTAACTTCCTGAGGGCCGACAATCTGATCTGGCTCTACTTTTATATCAGCTGTCGGCTTATCAAATACTGTCACATTCACAGAACCGGGGAAAACACAACCACCGTTAGTATATATTTCGAATTTTACCTCACCTGAGCTGGTTGGCAAAAATGTATGTTCCAGCTTGTTTGTATAAATCGAAGGAGTAAACAACCAATGCACATTTTTCACTGCTTGCCCCGTGGATTCAATCTTCAACACTGCACTATCACCCTTGCATACAGATACATCGGCTATACTAAAGTTGAAATTTTCTTCTTTCAGAACAATTTTTTTGCTGACGGTGTCAGCGCATCCATTATCTGAGCTTGCAATCAAGGTCACATTATACTCACCATAAGCAGGAAATAAATGAGCCGGATCTTTGAGCGTAGAAAACGTCCCGTCACCAAATTCCCATCTGTATTTATCAGCTTCGATTGATTCATTTCTAAAGCTGACATTCAGACTGTTACAAATAGTATCATAAGTAAAAAATGATGACACAGAATATTTGCCGCATACAGCCACATTAAATTGAAAATCTCTTTTGGTTTCAGAAATAAAAATTCCGTTTCTATATTCCTCCACACAAACTCCTACTACAAACTGACCTACAGTATTAGGGTGAGCGGTCAGTAATCCGGTCTTGCTGTCAATTTTTAATTTTTCAGTTCCACCTAAAACATTATCCAAAGAGTAAGGGTTTCTCCATCTGACATCTGCAAAAGGTAATTTATCGTAATTGTTAGAGTTTACACTCGGAATCAATGCAGACAAAGCATCTGTAGGAACACATAATTTATATACCAGTGAATCTCCGTCTGCATCAGTTGCCCTGTGATCCACTATCAGCGGCTTGTCCACGCAAATGGCTATCGGAGGAAAATTTGCAAAAACCGGGTTGCTGTTATTCATCTCGGTACGTGGCGGTACATACGCAAAGAGATTCAACCCTGAATCTCCAACATTATTGGTTTTATCGTCGAAAATATTCAGAATTGTACTGTTTCTGCAACACCTTTGATAAGACAGATAATATCCTTCTGAATTTAATGGCAGCACTCCATTGAACTTATATTCCTTCCTTTCTACACAAACATTCGGGGGAGCGGTAAAGCATTCATCATCAATTACAACCGGAAGCAAGATTTTAGGATCCCCCAGAATATTAAACGCTCCCATAAAAGTACCGCTGCCACTATACACCAAAATAGCCGCCGGATAGTCAAAGTCTGGCTCACCTAAATAACAATCTCTGTAAACCACTAGCTTAATTTCATATAAATCTTCACCTAAATAGCGATAATTCATCTCTCCACCCACTAAATGAGTGCCATATACATTATATGAAATAAAAAAAATCAAACAACATAGTAAATATCTACACATATTCTTTATTTTTCGTCTGTGTATTAATTGTAACCGATAACATTAAGAATTCTTCACAATGAGCAGATATAAATATCTAAATTTTTTCATCATTATTCTATTATTATTTTCCTGTAAAAATGAGCAGGACTCAGCACCTGAGAATAACAGCTTTTCCTATCTGGAGTCAAAAAATAATCAAACGGAGCAACAGGGTACAGCACAACAGCCTGGTACTCCATCCGATCAGGCCAGCTTTACCTGTCCCAAAATCCACACTGAGTTAATTGGTGATATTATCACCAAAAACACCGGAACTGATTATGTCAAAAGTAATGTTTTGAGCTTAAGTACTCCGTATACACTGGAGTGCAGCAATAATAACAAGCTTACCGTTGGTGAAATTATTCTGAATATACCTGCTGAACTGAATGCGGATCAGTATATGGGCGGCACTGTCATCGCGATAGGCGAAATCGGCAAATCATCGGCCAACAATAGTACGCTTCCGGTAGAAATGAATGTAATAAGGCTTGAAGTAACAAAAGGTTCGATTAAATAAGCGTTGAACTTTCGTACATTTGCATTCCCAATTCTTTATCATGTCAGATATACAAGCGGAAATAAGCAAACGTAAAACATTCGCCATCATAAGTCACCCGGATGCGGGTAAAACAACATTAACAGAAAAGTTCCTGCTTTTCGGAGGAGCAATTCAGACAGCCGGTGCTGTAAAATCCAATAAAATTAAAAAAGGTGCTACCTCTGACTTCATGGAGATAGAGCGTCAGAGAGGAATCTCTGTTGCTACTTCTGTTATGACTTTTGAATATGGTGGCAAACTGATCAATATCCTTGATACTCCCGGTCACAAAGACTTCGCTGAGGATACTTACAGAACTCTTACCGCTGTGGACAGTGTTATCCTTGTTGTAGATAGCGTAAAAGGTGTGGAATCCCAGACTGAAAAGCTCATGGAAGTCTGCAGAATGAGAAAAACGCCTGTTATCGTCTTTGTCAATAAATTAGATCGTGACGGACAGGATCCTTTTACATTGATGGATGAAATCGAAGAAAAATTAGATATACAGCTCAGACCATTGAGCTGGCCTATCAACAGAGGTCCTTTTTTCAAAGGTGTATACAATTTATATGATCATCAGCTGAATCTGTTTCGCCCGGGCACGCAGACATTGGTAGATAATATCATCACTATCAAAGATATCAATGACCCTGAGTTGGACAAGCAGCTAGGAAAAGATGTAGATCAGCTGCGTGAAGATATTGAATTACTGGACGGAGTATATGGTGAGTTTAAAACCGACGAATATCTTACCGGTGATATAGCCCCCGTTTTCTTTGGTAGTGCCATCAACAATTTCGGAATACAGGAGCTGTTGGATACTTTTATCAGGATTGCTCCTACTCCAAGACCCAGAATGACTGAAACCCGTGAAATACAGCCTACCGAGCATAAATTTTCAGGTTTTGTATTTAAAATTCACGCTAACATAGATCCCAATCACAGAAACAGAATTGCATTTTTAAGAGTTTGCTCAGGAAAATTCGAAAGAAATAAATTTTACGCACATACAAGAATCAATAAAAATCTAAGATTCAGCGCACCGGCAACTTTTATGGCATCTGAACGGAATATTGTGGAAGAAGCATTTCCCGGTGATGTCATCGGATTGTATGATACCGGCAACTTTAAAATAGGCGATACTCTTACCGAAGGTGAAAATCTGCAGTTCATAGGTATTCCAAGCTTCTCGCCGGAGATCTTCAAGGAGCTCATCAATAAAGATCCTATGAAAACCAAGCAGCTGGAAAAAGGTATTCAGCAATTGACAGAAGAAGGAGTCGCGCAGCTATTTACTATCTCTACCAACAACAGTAAAATTGTCGGTACCGTAGGAGAACTGCAATTTGACGTCATTCAGTACCGTCTTCTGCATGAATATGGTGCGTCATGTGCTTTTAAACCGATACAGTTCCACAAAGCAGTATGGATCACTTCCAAAGATCCGGTAAAGCTCAAAGAATTTATACGTACCAAAGCCAATTATATGGCCACCGATAAAGACGATAAACCTGTATTTTTAGCTTCATCTGAGTGGATATTAAACCTTACCAAACAGGATTATCCTGCTATTGAATTCCATTCCACATCTGAATTTTAATTGTACACAATGAGTCAGGAGCCTAACGAAAGAGTCAAGCTGATTTCTAAAATGATAGGAACGGATCCTAAATTCTGGCCATTTCCTATTCCCAAAAATCTGAATGCAGAGCTCGTAGAAATACAGGAAGGGTATATCAAATACAGGACTGTCGTTCAAAAAGACTGGCTCAATCCTCTGCAGATCATGCATGGAGGAATCATGGTCACTCTGATGGACGAAGCAATGGGCTGCTGCGGAT
Source organism: bacterium (assembly GCA_037189845.1). Taxonomy (GTDB): domain Bacteria; phylum Bacteroidota; class Bacteroidia; order Chitinophagales; family JADIYW01; genus JAMLHH01. The sequence goes on along the minus strand of JBBCIS010000008.1, from coordinate 19,102 downwards.
ATTCTCTCAATAAAGAGCATGGATTTGCTACCATCAATCTTACAGCTGATTTTTTTACCAGTGCCAAGGAAGGTGACACTATTTTTATCTATGGGAAAATTGAAAAAATTGGCAGGCAATTGATTCATGCCAGCTCATATATCGAACATGAGAATGGAAAAACAATAGCAAAATCAACCTCTAACTTATTGGCCTTTCATCCTAAGAAATCTTAAACATTAACATACATTAAGAACAAATTCTACGTCGATAAGAAATACCGTTTTAAATTTGGTCACATAAGATTATGAATTTGATTAGAATTATACCGTTAATGATTGTTTGCACATTCAATTCTTTTGTATGTGCAGTTGCCCAGAATATATCATCTCCTAAAATTACCATCAGATCGTACATACAGGAAGGAGACAGTACCAAAGAGTCTACAGCAATCATTAATTTTCAAAATGGTAATCAGGTCGTCACCTTTCTTGATTCCATCTTGAGTAGCTCTGATCAATCGCTCAAAAACATCCAGCACAGAATCAGCTCCTTGGGAATCTCAGACACATCAGATCTTTCACTGGATAATATTTTCAATAAATTATCTCAAAGCTTTGGTCAAAATCTGACAGGGATATCCAGTCAGGATAATAAAGTTGTGCTTGGAGTCATGATAGATGACTATAACAATACCAATGATTTAAGAGTAACTCACCCTATCATTTCCAATATCATCTCCGGTTCACCAGCAGAAGAAGCGGGGCTTCTTAAAAACGACATCATTTTCAAACTGGACAATGAAGAAGTCAATTTACTTCCGGATATTATCCAAATTATAAAAAACAAATCTGACGGTGATTCTCTTCACATACAATACATCAGAAACTTTGACACTTTACAAACCGTCGCGGTTCTGAAAGTGATGAAAAAAGATGAGAACTGGCTGAGCCTGCTACAACAAAAAATGGAAGAAAGACTTGACAGCTGTGCGCACAAGCCCAATAATCCTTTTTGTGAAAAAATCATCGTTCAAAAAAGCGGACCGAGATTAGGCGTGAAGGTCGTCGATATGGATGCTGAAGCGAAAAAAGATTTAAAAGCTAAGAAAGGAGGAGTTCTGATCACAGAAGTTATACAAAACTCTACTGCTGAATCAATGGGACTACACACCAACGATGTCATCACATCCTTAAATAATACACAGGTCAAAACCGTGGCTGAGTTGAAAAATGTCATCAACAGCCTTCAGGTACCTAACGATATCGAAATCTCATACATCCGTTACGGAAAGAAGAAAAAAGCAAAAGGTGCAATCAACGAGTTCAGCAAAGCATGGGATGAAAATAGTCTCATGAACATCATTGATTTATCCAACTTTTTCAAAGATTAATAAAGCTCACATCAGCTGCTCCCGGAAGTAATTAATTTATAGATACTCATTTATAAATCAGACACTTGAAGTTGCATTAAAAACTAACACTTCATCCTAAGCTCATATATTCCATTGTTGGTAAATCTTCGGCAAACCTGGAAACATTTTCCTGTACTTTGTCTGATTATTTATCCACCTTCTTCTGTTCTGTCGCTTTATTCTTTTCCTCGAAGAACCCGCCGGCTCTGTTTTTAGTCACATTATTCCAGGGGAAATAATGTCCCTGCATAGCCACATACACTCCTTTCGGTAAAGTCTGCACAAATGCCAGCGCACAACCCATATTGAACAATCCATCGCTACTGCCAAATTTGTACGGAATCATCGCACCTGTCAATACGATCGTTTTATCCAGCTGTGCTTTGCCCAGCAACTGTGCAGTTATTTCCATGGTATCCGTTCCATGTGTGACCACGATCAGATCCTCCTGAGCATATTGGCAGGATTCTAAAATATACTTTCGATCCTGATCCGTCATTTCCAGACTATCAATCATCATCAGGGTTTTCACCTGTACATCCAGGCTGGTTCGTCCCAGTTCCAGGATTTCTTTTATATGTGTATCTCTGAAATACAACTCTCCTCTCAGCTCATTGTACTCTTTATCAAAAGTACCTCCCGTCACAAAAATTCTGATTGTTGCCATATCCTGCAGCTTACAACCCTAATAGTGTCAGGGAATAAATTGTTTGAATGGAAAAACATATTTCTTCATACAATTTATATTAATTAAAATACAAAATACCCTATTCACCAATTTTAGTTAGAAAAATAAAAAATTAAATCACCATTTATAGTTAAGATATTTCTTTTATATTAGATGAAAATTCCACTAAACTATTTTTCATGAAGGGAAATCTACTTTTCGTCATTGCCATAGTGTCTGTGTTGGCTGCCTGTAAATCTAAAGCCGGCAAAGAATTGCTTGTATCTGATGACTTTCAAAAAACACTACAGGAAAAACTCATAAACGCTGAAAATGGTGAAGTAATTGAGCTACCGGAGGGAGAATTTCACCTTTCGAAAACACTCTTCCTGGAAGGATTGAATGATGTTACGATCAAAGGCCAGGGAAAAGACAAAACGATTCTGTCTTTCAAGGGACAGGAAGAAGGTTCTGAGGGAATGTATATCAGCAACGTCAAAAATATTGTACTCTCCGATTTCACTATTCAGGATGCTAAAGGTGACAATATAAAAATTAAAGGTGGAGAAGGCGTTGTTGTCAGAAATGTCAACAGTACCTGGACAGGCGGTGCAAAAGAATCCAACGGAGCCTATGCGATCTATCCCGTGGAATGTAAAGATGTACTGGTAGAAGATTCTGAAGCCAGCTATGCATCTGACGCAGGTGTATATGTGGGCCAATCCATCAATGTAGTAGTCAGAAGATGCTATGCTCATCATAATGTGGCAGGAATTGAGATCGAAAACTGTATCAATTCTGATGTTTATGAAAATAAATCCATCAATAACACCGGTGGCATTTTAGTATTTGATTTACCTGATCTTCCACTTGCCAATGGCAGAAATGCACGGGTATTCAAAAATGAAATCAGAGATAACAATCATAAAAATTTCGCACCGGAAGGCAATATCGTAGCTACAGTTCCTCCTGGCACAGGAATGATTATTCTGGCTACCGACAGCGTAGATATTTTTGATAATGAAATAGTTGATCACAAAAGTGTAGGAATTGCCATTGCGAGCTATCAATTTACACAAAGACCTATCAATGACACCGCTTACGGACCTTATTCCAATGCAGTTTTTGTAAGAAACAATAAAATTTCCACTACTAAAAAGATCGTTGACATGTCTACAGATATGGGTAAAATGATCTTTGCCACTTACAGAAAGCCCATGGATATTATTTATGACGGGATTGCGGATCCTAAGCTCAGAGATGAAAACGGCATTCTTCCTGACCATTTAAAAATCTGTATCAAAAACAATGGTGAAGATGTCAAATTTGGCAACCTGAATGCTTACAAAGCATCAGGAATTACTGATTTATTGAAATATTCCACGACCGATCCTACTCCTTTCGATTGCGAACATAAAGGCATTACCGGTAAAAACACTCCGGTAAAGTAGAGATGAACTTAAAAAATCTTTCATATTTAGCAATCCTGTGCCTGCTATTTGCTGCCTGCAACAAAGGAAACGGTGTGCAGCTTCCAAAAGATAAAAAGGGATTCAAGATGCTTTCTGAATACAAGCTGTTTCAGGGAAATATGTCAGATCTGCAACCAAATGAAAGTGTAATTCCTTACGATCTCAATACACCCTTATTTTCAGATTATGCACTGAAAGCGAGATTTATATGGATGCCGGAAGGTCAATCTGCCAGTGTAAACGAAGATGGCACACTGGATTTTCCTGATGAGACTATTCTGGTGAAAAATTTCTATTACGAAACCGATGGAAAGAAAAACATTGTAGAAACAAGATTGCTCATCAAATCTTCTTCAAAATGGAATGCTTATGCTTATGTCTGGAACAAAGAGCAGACTGAAGCACAGCTAGAGGTCGCAGGAGCTACTATACCAACTACATTTGTACATAATGGTGAAAAAATCACTTTCAACTATTCCGTTCCGAATAAGAACCAATGTAAAAGCTGCCACAATGTAGACAATGATCTGGTGCCAATCGGACCAAAGCTTAGTAATCTTAACAAAGTCTATCAGTATCTTGAAGGAGACCAGAATCAATTAGAGCATTGGAGCGAAAAAAGCATTTTATCTTATACAAAAAATGAAAAAACTCCTGTATTTCCTGCCTGGGATAATCCTGTGTACTCACTCGAGCAAAGAGCTAAAGCTTACCTGGATATAAACTGCGGTCACTGCCACAGTCCAAAAGGGCCTGCAAATACTTCCGGATTATTTCTTCAGCTCGCAAACACGAATGAAACTCACTGGGGTATCTGTAAAACACCGGTGGCAGCCGGAAGAGGCTCGGGCGGAAGAGCTTATGATATTCACCCCGGAAAACCGGATGCTTCTATCCTGCTTTTCAGAATGGAATCTGATGATCCCGGAATTATGATGCCTGAAATTGGCAGAAAGCTCGTTCAGCAGGAAGCTGTAGATCTGATCAAAGCATGGATTCAGGAAATGGATTCAAAAGAATGTAAATAATGCAGTAAAGTCCACGGTCAACAATAATCGTAAATCTAAAATCCGCAATCGCAAATTGTAGCCTCAAATTATTATCCCATCTCCCATCTCGCAACAGCAGGTAAATTAAGAGGCGCAAAATCTCCTTTCAGATACTTATAATACCCACTTATAACAATCATTCCCGCATTGTCTGTACAATACTGAAAATCAGGAATGTAAACAATCCATCTTTCTTTTTCTGCTAATACAGATATTGCTTTTCTCAATCCTTTGTTGGCACTCACTCCACCGGCAATTGCTATTTGCTGAATGCCTGTTTCACGGGATGCTCTTTTCAGCTTTCTGAGTAATACATTGATTATCGTTTGTTGCACAGATGCACAGATATCATTCAGATTTTCCTGAATAAAGTCAGGATTCTCTTTTATCCGGTCTCTTAAAAAATATAAAACAGAAGTTTTTAATCCGCTGAAGCTATAATCCAGCCCCGGAATCTGCGGCTCATTGAATTTAAAAGCATCAGGATTACCTTCAGCAGCATATTTATCTATCAACGGACCTCCCGGATATGGAAGACCAATCATCTTGGCAGTTTTGTCAAAAGCTTCACCCGCTGCATCATCAGTCGTAGTTCCCAAAACTTCCATCTCATTATAATCTGTTACTTTCACTATCTGAGTATGACCTCCTGATACTGTGAGACATAAAAAAGGAAATTCCGGCTTTGGATCATCAATAAAATGTGCCATTACGTGTGCTTTCATGTGGTGCACATCTATCAAAGGCTTATTAAGCGCCTGGGCTATTCCTTTGGCAAAACCAGCTCCCACCAGCAACGAACCCAGCAATCCAGGGCCTCTGGTAAAAGCAATTGCATCCACCTCCTGAATCGTTTTTCCTGCCCGTTTAAGTGCAGTATCTACTACCGGAACGATATTGACGGTATGCGCTCTGGAAGCCAGTTCAGGCACTACTCCACCATATTCTGCATGTATTTTCTGATCAGCAGAAATATTGGCAAGCACTTTGCCGTTGACACATACTGCTGCGGAGGTATCATCGCATGAAGATTCAATGGCTAAAATGCAGATGGATTCCTTAGTTTGCACAGATTAGATTATTTTTGAGAATAAATTACTGACGTTGGAGAACAAAATTATAAAAACCATTTTCAATGGACTGGGAATTTTTCTGGTTCTGATCCTGGGGCTCATATTTTTGTTATACTTCATCATTCAGCAGGAAAGCGTGCAAACCTGGCTGGTCAATAAAGCCACTACTGCCCTTTCTGAAAAAACCGGGACAAATATTTCTGTTGGTAAGGTGCGTATAAAATTCTTCAAAACCATCTCATTAGGAGATGTTTATGTAGAAGACATGAATGGAGATACACTGGCGTATATCAGGAATTTAGACTCCAAGCTGGCATATATCAACCCTTTTACTTCCAAATTTCACTTTAACTCATTGGCGCTGGAAGGAGTCAGAGCAAATATTTACAGGACAGAGAATGATAGTACTTTTAACTACCAGTTTCTGATAGATGCGTTAAAAGGTAAGCCCAAACCTGTACCTAACAGCACTGAAGAAAAGAAAAAAACAGCTTCAGCTATTGATATACGGATAAAAGATATCCATTTAGGAGATATTGCCGTCATTTTTGATGATAAGATGGGCGGGCAAGGGCATCAGGTAAAGCTGGCGTCTTTAGATATTTCCGTGAAAGATATTGATCTGAATGAAAAGATTATTTACGTCAATTCAATTCAGCTAGCCGATCCTCATTATGTATTGAATACTTACAAGCACGAGGAAGATACCACTGAAAGTGAGCCATTTAAGGTCAATATCGGCTGGCTGATGGATGTAGAAAATCTGAGCTTAAAAAACGGACAGTTCGGCATACACGATCATACTAAAGAGCGGACGTACTCTAAAAATGGTTTTGAATTTACATGGTTTGATGTAGACAGCATCCATCTCGATGCTCAGAACTTCAGATGGGACAGCATTTTAGCAGTGGATATCCAGCAGCTGTCAGCACGTTCCAAAGCAAATGATGTAAATCTGACAAAGCTGAAAGGCCAGGCAAAACTACATGACACCTATATTGACGGACAGAATTTATTTGTAGCATACAATAACTCTTCTGTAGATGCCAGTGCTAAATTAAGCTTTGGAAGCTTTGATGAATTCAGCGATTTTCTGGAAAAAGTACATATTAAAGCCAATCTGAAAGAAGTAATCTCCAACGGTTACGACGTAGCGGTCTGGGCAAAAGCAGCAAAACAATACGTGCCTGATTATGCTTACGTTTCAGGAGAGTTTGACGGTACAATAGCAGACTTTGAAGCAAGTAATTTAGTCGTCAAAGCTAATCAGCGTACAGAAATCATTGGTCAGGCAAAAATTAAAGGCATCCCTGATCCTGACAAGATGTATTTAGATGCAAGCTTTTCCCGTTTAAATACACATAGTGCTGAGATCAAAAAGCTGACTCCTTACCTAAAGCTACCTAAAGAACTGGATCTTGTAGGCAATCTCAGTGCAAAGGGAAGTTTTGTAGGTTATATCAAAAATTTTAAAACGAACGTCGATATCAATGCAGACGCGGGTCATATCAACGCTAATGCCCATTTTATTTTCCCGCAAAAAGGAGCTCCTGTCTATAGTGGCCGATTTACATCTAAAGGACTGAACCTTAATAAGATCACCCAGGTAGATAAATTAAACAATATTGCATTTGATTTATCAATTGATGGAAAAGGATTTGATCTTGCGCATTTGAATACCACAGTAAAAGGTACAGTTCGAAATTTTGATTTCAATTATTACAGGTATAATGACATTGAGCTGAACGGCAAGTTTGAAAACAAAAGATTTGAAGGGGATGTGCAGCTGGCAGATGATTGTGCGGGGTTGGATTTCAGAGGATTGGTGGACTTTAATAACCCCGAAAAACCGGTTTATAATTTTTATGCAAAATTAGACAAAGCGGATTTACAACAACTCAATCTTATACCTAACAAGCTGGTGGTCAGCATAGAGGGGAATTTTGAGTTCCAGGGAAAGGATATCAATAATCTCACCGGACAAGCCAATCTGACCAATATCAACCTTATTGATAATCAATTCAATGTAGACTTATCTGACTTATTGATCTGTCTCGAAAAATATGGAGATTACAAAGAATACACTGTAGAATCAGAAGATATCAACGGATATATGAAAGGATATTTTGACCCTATCAAGCTTCCTGCGTCTCTTCAATTCTATCTTTCTCAACACACGACTCTACTAAAAGCTCCGGGCATTGAGAAATTAGATGATCTGATGACACCTCAGGATGTAGAAATGAACATCCGTGTGTCAAAAGACATTGGATTGGCATCGCTCATTGACCCTAAAATCAAAAGCTTTTCAGATATTTCTATCGATGGAATCTATAACAGCGAGACCAGGAAAGCCAACTTAAATCTAAATATAGACTCGCTACAATATGATAATATAAAATTCACTCAGTTCAAGACCAATCTGTTTGACAGAAACGATTCATTATTCGTGACAAGCAGTCTCAGCAGCATTGATTTGGGATTAACAAAAATCAATAATATCCGTCTTGGAGCCACTTCCAATATGAGAGGACTGTTCAGCAGACTGCGTATAGAAGAGGACTCTGCCAAAAATAATCTGGAGTTGATCACAGCTATCAACTTTGCAGATGACAGCATCAAAATCAGATTTCCGAGGTCACAAATCAAGATTAACAATAAAAAATGGACCATTAATCCGGGCAATAATATTCTCATCATTGACTCCATTTTCCAGCTCAATAATTTTGCATTACAACAAGGTGACCAAAAAATCACTATCGAAAACAAGCAGAATCTTTCTGATGCTTTTGTAAAAATTGAAAATCTGGATATTGCCGATCTGGCCCAGATAGTAGATACGACTAAAATTATAAAAAGTGGTTTCTTAAATGCTAATATCAGGCTGAAAAATGCATTAAAATCACCCGAGATAGATGGTGATATTACCCTGAGTCAACTCAATGTATTTGATGAAGAAATAGATGTTATCAATCTGGATGCACAGCTTTCTGACATCGATAAATCCCTTAAAATTGATGGTTTTATCAATGACAATGATTATTCAGTACAATTAAACGGCAACTATTCACTTAGGAAAGATGATCTCTCACCGATAGACCTGAATGTAGCCTTTGATAAACTAAGTCTAAAATTTTTACAGTTTCCGATTATTCTTGGTAAAGAAATTTCCAATCTGAATGCATTTGCCAAAGGTCAGATTAAAGTGGGAGGTTCATTTAAAGACATCGCTTTGGATGGAAAGGCAACAATTATTGACACTGCAACAGTAAAAGTTAACTTTTTGGGTACTACTTTTAGATTTGCACATGAAGACATTGTACTCAAACCCAGAAGCATTGAATTTTATAAAGGCGGACTTTTTGACAAGAGTATTACTCTCATAGATGAATTCAATAACAAAGCTACTTTGAAAGCAAAATTAGAGCATAGAAACTTTCAGAACTTTGAAGTTCAGGCGAGCATTATTACTGATAAATTCAATTTTCTCAATACAGCTTACAAAGACAATAAAGATTTCTTCGGTAAAGTGTTTGCATCAGGAAGTGTAGACATCACAGGTCCTGTGGAGAAAATCAATATGATTATCAATGCAAAAACACTCCCCAATACGGAATTCAACATTGTAGTAGCAGGGACGAGCGGAGACCAACTGTATGACTTTGTCAAATTTACAGATAGAAGTATTGCCCAAAACACTATTGTAGAGCAAATCAAATCTTCCACACCATCCAGTCTGAATTTAGAAATGAACATTACCGCAACTCCTGATGCACAACTAAAAATGTACCTGGATTATGCCAAAAATGATGTCATCAGAGCCAGAGGAAATGGAGACCTACAATTGAAGATCGAACCAAATGGGATGCAAATGACCGGAGAATATGTAGCAACTTCCGGAGATTATCTGTTTTCACAACAGGATATTATCAACAAAAGATTTGCCATCAAAAATGGGAGCTCTATCAAATGGGACGGCAATATCATGGATGCCCAAATGAACGTAGATGCAATTTACAATTCAAGAGTCAGCATGAATGACATTGTGGATTCTACTTCCAACCTGAGAAACAGGAGATTTCCGGTAGACGTAGTATTGAATATCGGAGGAACATTGGCTGATACGAAGATTAACTTCAAATTGGCTCCTGCAGCTAACCAAACCAATATCCCTGATGAGCTGACTGCTGTACTGGACAGAATCAACAGTGACCCTGCTCAGGTAAATACACAAGCTTTTGGCTTGATCTTATTCAACAGATTTCTGAATCTTCAAAGCACCAATAACACCCAAGCTGGAAATATCGGTCTGGATATGGCTATTACTACCTTGAGTGAATTCTTTAACGCCAAAATTTCTGAGTATGTCAATGACGCATTAAGTTTGCTCCTGCCAGGCACGGAAGTAGCCATCAATCAGGGTACAGACAACACAGGTATCAGGGTTACCAGAAAACTCAGCAATGACAGGCTGATCATCAATCTGGGAGGTGACGTCCAGTATGGTAACAGAGAGAATTTACAATTACAGGAAAACAATACGGGATTTATTGGTGACGTAGAAATTGAATACCTCATCACAGAAGACGGTAGGATCCGTGCCAAAGTATATTCCCGATATGACAATACTATTATTCGTCTGGAAAATGAAAGTTACCTGAGGTCCGGTTTAGGTATCACCTATCAAAAAGAAGTTGATAAATTCTTACAGCTCTTTAAGCTGGACGGAGGTCGAAAAAAAGCCAAAGCTGCAAAGCTCACTCAGACAACTACTCAGGATTCACTTCCTGAAAATGAAACTCCGCTCAATAATCCTGTCATTATTAAATAACCTAAAAATATCAGTCATGAACTTATACGACATTCAAATCAATACACTGAAAGGACAACCGTTTGACTTTTCACAATATCAGGGCAAAAAAGTTTTGGTTGTCAATACCGCATCTGCCTGTGGACTGACACCTCAATATGCTCAGCTGCAGGAACTGAATGATAAATTTTCAGATAAGGTTGCTGTTATAGGTGTTCCCTGTAATGATTTTGCAGGACAAGAGCCCGGTACTCCTGAAGAAATTGCTCAATTCTGCGATTTGAACTTTAAAGTATCTTTTCCATTGACAGAAAAAGTAAATATCAAAGGAGAAAATCCACATCCGCTGTATCAGTTTCTGACTCAAAAATCTTTGAACGGATTAGAAGACAGTGAGGTAGCATGGAATTTCCAGAAATATCTCTTAGATGAAAATGGGCAGCTGCTCAAAGTAATTTCTCCCAGAACAGAAGTGTTTTCAGATGAGGTATTGTCAGCTATAGGTATATCTTTGTAATATGCAGTTCAAACAGGTCGTAGGTTTACAGGAAATCAAAAAGCATCTGATACAGCTGGTCAGAGAAAACAAAGTACCGCATGCACAATTGTTCCTCCATCGCCCCGGGACCGGAGGCTTACCTTTAGCGCTGGCATTTGCTCAGTATCTGGTATGTAGCCGACCCAATGAAACAGATAGTTGCGGAACCTGTCCTTCATGTGTCAAAGCAAGCAAACTGATACATCCGGACATTCACATGACCTACCCCGTCATCAGGAAAGAAGGAAGCAACCGGCCTCCGCTCAGCAAAGATTTTGCAGATGATTGGAGAAAGCAAATGCTTGCCAATCCCTACATCTCAGAATTCGAATGGCTGCAGGCGATTAACAGTGAAAACAAGCAAGGTAATATTACCCGCGAAGAAGCAGCACATATCATCAGCCAGCTCAACCTGAAATCATTTGAAGGTGGGTATAAAATTCAGATTATCTGGATGGCAGAAAATCTGGCGGAGACAGGCAATACACTTCTGAAGCTGATAGAAGAGCCTCCCGGCAACACCATCATTATTCTGATTGCAGAAAACCAGGAAGCGATTTTACCTACCATTATTTCTAGGACACAAATCATCAAAATACCGGCGTTGTCTGATGAAGATGTAGAACAAAACCTTTTACAGCATTACAATCTGGCCAATGATACCGCTAACGATTATGCTTATATCGCCAATGGTAATTACAGAAAAGCACAGCAGCTCGCTACCGGAGAGCTGGAAGGTTTCGGTGAAGATCTGAAAAACTGGATGGTGTTCTGCATGAGAGGACCATCAGCAGAGCTGTTAAAATGGACAGAAACAAAACACGCAAAAGGTCGCGAGTATCTCAAAAAGTTTTTTGAATATGCTATTAACATTTTCAGAGAAACTTTAGCGTCCAAATACACTGACAATGTACTGATGCCGCATGTCTCCAGAGAGGAAATGCCAGTCGTACAGGCTTTGAAAAAGTATATTACGCACGATAATCTATATGAGCTGATTCCTAAGATTGAAACAACGGCATATCATATTGAACGCAATGCCAATGCGAAAATCTCCTTAATGAATCTGTCTATCGAAATGCGGAAAGTTCTGAGAAAATAAGTGGAAAAAGACTTCAAAAAAACACTCTGCAAACTTGATTAAATAGAAAACTGCTGTATATTTGCACACGCATTTGAGAAACGCCTCTTTTGCAAAGTTCATAACATATTTTTTGCGAATGTAGCTCAGCTGGTAGAGCACGACCTTGCCAAGGTCGGGGTCGCGGGTTCGAATCTCGTCATTCGCTCAAAGAGAGCCGCCGCCTTTGGGCTAAGCCGAACTCATACCAAGAGAAATGCCCTGGTGGTGGAACTGGTAGACACGCAGGACTTAAAATCCTGTGAGCCGAAACGCTCGTACGGGTTCGATTCCCGTCTGGGGCACTCCTCTTGAAACGTTCTTTAAAATTATATGCGAATGTAGCTCAGCTGGTAGAGCACGACCTTGCCAAGGTCGGGGTCGCGGGTTCGAATCTCGTCATTCGCTCCAAATTGAAAATCAATTTTGGAACAGTTGCCCTGGTGGTGGAACTGGTAGACACGCAGGACTTAAAATCCTGTGAGCCGAAACGCTCGTACGGGTTCGATTCCCGTCTGGGGCACTCTTCCAAATAATTGCGAATGTAGCTCAGCTGGTAGAGCACGACCTTGCCAAGGTCGGGGTCGCGGGTTCGAATCTCGTCATTCGCTCAATTTTTCCTTTAACTTTCTTAGTTTTACAGTTAGTAATCTGCAGATGACAACAATCATGAAGAAAGTTTTTCTCATATCCGAGCTTCTTTTAGGAATCACATTCGTCTTTGGAGGAATTAACGGGCTGCTTATACCGTTCGGCCAGGAAGCCATCATACCCGTCAATCCAGGTTCTGAATTTGCTGTAATTTTATCTCACACCAACTACATTTTTGTATTACAAAAGGTCGTTGAGCTTGTTTGCGGAATATTGTTATTGGTCCGTAGATTCAGATTTGTTTCATTAATTGCCCTGACTCCAATAGTCCTTTCCATACTGTTGTATCATATATTTGATGACACAGAGAATCTGCCGGTCGGACTCGCTGTTTTTATCCTTTACTTTGTTGCAATCATCGGACACAAAGAAAATATTCGCTCTCTGCTGGACAGAAACAAATTTGCCTGAAGAATCCCCCCGAAAACAAGACCAAACATTATGCTGAAATATATTATCGTACTTATTTCTATTTCTCATCTCATCAGCTGTAATACATCTTCTGTAGAACCAACAGAATTTATTGCCGGAACATGGTCTGTCACAGATTTCCAAAATGAATTTCTGGATCCGATGTCTCATAAAGATTCGGTTATTTATGCGGAAAGTGTAAAAAGGCAAAAGCTCAAGCTGGTAGAATTTGCAGAATTTAATTTCAATGAAGATGGATCTTATCACCTCATCTACTCTCCTATGGATTTCGACAAGGGAAAATGGGAAATTGCTGAGGACACTTTATTGATATACAAAAGCGAAACGCATCAGGTTATTGACACTACTATCATCCACTTCCGGAATAAAGATGAAGCAGATATCAAAATGGTAGGCGCAGACCAGATTGCACTGGTTTGTATTAAAAGGAAATAGAACACCTCTCCGCCTCTCTGTGTTACTTTGAAAATTCAAAATCCTCATTTACTATCGTAAACTCCGGTTTAAAATTTTCCAAAGCCTTGATATTCGATTTTTTAGAGGTATCCAATAATTGCATTAGTGAAAAAAGTGCCGAATCAATTAGCTTCCGGATATTCCATTGACAAAAGTTTCTACAAAATTTAAAATCTTATTGAGTATTCTGTCGCCAATTTCTTTGGATTTAAGGATACCAGGTCTACCTTCCAGTCGCAAATCCAGAATTTCATTTCGCAGTGGTTCGCGTTCCGCAAAAAGATAATGCTCTATCAATCGCTCTGTTTTTTCTTCTGAAAGATTTTCTTCTTTAATCAATTCTTTCAGGGCAGACTTTTGTTCTTCTCCCCAGAATTTTTCAAATTCGTCAGGGATAGTATCGACATCTTCAATGTGTGGCAGATTTTGCTGGATAAATTTTTCTATTAATTCCCTTTTGCTTCTTAATGAGACTTCAGTATTCAACAGGTTTGTGATTTCTTGCTGAGAAAAACGGCTGTTTTTCTCTCCTGATTTCAAACGAATTAATAACTGAAGGATATAGGTCACATTAATGGTATCCCGCCTTATCAGTTCCAATTCAAAATCTATGTCATTCAGGATGGATGTTTTTTGAATATCACTTTTTAGATTAATTGAATCCTTTATATCCTGATATTTACTACTGTACCCATCAAAGAGATACTTGTCCATATCCAAATCCTCCCATGAAAATTCGGTGTAATGGCTCATTTTTTTATGCAGCCTGATTAAAGCACGGAATGCCAGAATAAATTCCAGCTTATTTTCCTCTGAATATAAATCGTCCACAGAATTCACATCAGGAACAATTGACAAAAGCTTTTCAACTGATTCGTTAAACTGCTCTACATATTTTTCGTACGGTTCTACAATGATTTCATCAATAGCTTCTTTATTGCTAAACAGTGTAATCGCTTCATCTGTCCTGTCTTTTAGGTTCCGGAAACAGACGATATTACCTTGCGTTTTGTTTTTATCCAGAATACGATTGGTTCGGCTAAATGCCTGTATCAAACCATGATATTGGAGATTTTTATCTACATACAGTGTATTCAGATTTTTACTGTCATAACCGGTCAAAAACATATTGGCTACCAATAAAATATCAGTTTCGTGTCTCGGATGCTTGGACTTTTTAGCTACAGTATTATAATAGTTATAAAATCCTTCGCTATCTCTTATATTCTCTGCTGTTCCGAACATTTCATTAAAATCCTGCACATAAGTCTCCAATAATTCTCTCCGGTGAGGTTTGGGATTGCCATATATCGCCCGTGGTTCGGCTGCCATACTGAGTTGAGCTACTACATTGTCTTCTATTTCATCTTCGTTCTGAGCAAAGCTAAAAATGGTTGCGATCTTCAGATTGTGTTCTCCGTTCAGTTTCTTACGTTTGAAGATTTCATAGTACTGAATAACTGCGTCAATATTCTGCACACACATCATAGCACAGAAAATTCTGTTTTGAGTCTTTTGGTCGTGATGCTGAATGATGTAATCTACAATAGCATTTTTGCGCTCAGGAGCTTCCAATACCTCGGCCTCATCGATTTGCTCCACCTTCAAATCAATAATTTCATCTTTCTGTTTAAATGTACGGATATATTCTACCGAAAATTTCAATACATTTTCATCTCTTATCGCATCGGTAATGACATACTTGTGCAGACATTTCCCAAACAGGCTGGCTGTAGTTTTCTCTCCATCTGCATTTTCAGCCAAAATCGGGGTTCCTGTAAAGCCAAACAATTGAATATTGGTAAAATAGCTGACGATATTTTTATGTGTATCTCCAAATTGGGAACGATGGCATTCATCAAAAATAAAGACCATTCTTTCATCCTGAACGGCATTCATTTTGTATATATTTCTACCCGAAATCGCATTGTTAAGCTTTTGAATGGTCGTTACAATACTCCTGGTATTCGGGTCATTGAATTTCCGGATAAGGTCATCGGTATTGGTTGCCGAACTAACTGAACCTTTGCTGAAATTATCGTATTCCTTATTTGTCTGATAATCCAAATCTTTTCTGTCCACCACGAAAACAACTTTTCGGATAGCAGGTATTTTAGATAAAATCTGGCTGGCTTTGAAGCTCGTCAATGTCTTTCCGCTACCGGTGGTATGCCAGATGTAGCCATTCTTTTCTATACTATATCCATGCAGGATTTCATTTTCGGTTACTTTTTTGATGATACTTTCTACTGCATAATATTGATACGGACGAAGCACCATCAATGCCTTGGCGGTTTCGTTCAATACAATGTATTTGCATATCATTTTACTGACGTGACAAGGTTCGAGAAAAGCATCTGTAAAACCATTCAGGATATTGTTCAATGGTTTATTTTGTTCATCTGTCCAGTGAAAAGTCTGAAGGTATTCCTGCGGATGTGTACCAAAATTGCTAAAATACTTAGTATTCACTCCATTGCTGATGATGAATAATTGTACAAAATGAAACAATCCTTTTCCGGCACCGAAACTATGCTTCTGATAACGATTGATTTGATTGAATGCTTCTTTCATCTCCAACCCTCTCCTTTTCAGCTCTATCTGCACTAACGGCAAACCATTAATCAGCAGGGTCACATCATAGCGGTTTTCATATTTACCTTCCTGCGTAATCTGGTTGGTGACCTGATATTCGTTTTGGCACCAATGTTCTACATTCAGAAATTCAAAATACAAGTTATCTCCGTTATCTCTTACGATATGCTGTTTTTCACGTAGTAGCTTGGCTTTTTCAAATACAGAACCTTTATGAACGATATTCAGCACTTTGTCAAACTCCGTATCCGAAAACTGTATGTTGTTATGCTTTTCCAGCTGAAGCTTCAGATTGGACAATAAACCTTTCTCATCTGAGATAGCAACGGACTTATATCCCAGCTTCTGTAACTGAGCAACTAATTTTTCTTCAAGGACTTGTTCGGACTGCTTGCTCATTTGGCTTAATTTAAAGTATCATTTTCCCATTTTGCAGGGTTTTGAATAATATAGTTGGCAATTCTTTGATATTCCCAATCATTTCTAATGACATGGTCATGATAATTGGGTTGAAAAAAATGATTGTTTCTGTTGTATTTCGGAACAGACAAATTGTGTTCGTCGATATAATTGTCAATTTGGGTATTCACCGCCGATTTGAATCCTGCCATAAATGACGATATGGATTTTGGTAATCGAACTGGCATATTGCGTTTGATGGATAAATAATTGGATTCCGATTCCGATTGACCGGATTGTACAACCGTACGGCCGTACGGTTGTACCGTCCCACGGCCGTGGGACGCAATTCCATCCGGATGGCGTATTTCCACAATGGTGTGCAAATGATTTGGCATAATGACATATTCGCACAGAAACAATTCATTGCGAATTTCAAATGATTTTAAAAATTCTTCGTTGACAATTTCACCCATATCGGACAATATAATTTCGCCCTTGATGACATCTCCTAAAATACATGCTCTGTTTTGTGTAACTATCGTCAGAAAATAAAGGGCTTCAGCCGAATAATCCCAATGCGGTAATCTGTGCGACGTCGTTCTATATTTATTTTTGTACTTGTTCATTGATAATTACAGGAGACAATCATTGGGATAAAATGCAAAATACTTAAAATATATGTGTCAGCAAAGTGTGATATAAAAGCAAAAGACTCGTCCTATTTCTCTAACCTTTCTGGCTAAAGCACGGACGAGTCCTGCTAATATTATTTCTCAGGTTATAATTAGAGCTGGTATTACATCAATCCCTTAAACATCTGGTTGATGGCTTTCTTTTTCTGTTCCATATTCGGGTGGACGTAGAGATTCAAAGTAGTGCTGATATTGGAATGCCCCAAAAGCACACTGACTGTTTTGTAGTCACATTTACTTTCTATACACCTGGTGGCGAAGCTGTGCCTCAACCCATGAAATTTCAGCTCGGGAATATCCAGATATTTCATCAGTGTTTTGTAATAGCTGCGATAAGTACGGGGCTCAGTAGGCTTTGCATCGTTGGTCAAAACAAAGAATGAAGAGTTGACGATTTTTTTGATGGGTTTGATAATTTTAATCAAATCGCGATTCATAGGAATTTCCCGGATAGAGTTTTTTGTTTTGGGAGTATCCAGAATGAGTTCCGTTTTCTTGTTTCCATTCTCTATAACATATATTCGCTGGATGGTTCTGTTGATATAAATCACTCCGTTATCGGTATCAATATCATCCCATGTCAAAGCACAAATCTCCCCTATACGCATACCCGAACAAAGACAGATATAAATACCCAGATTCCGGAATGTAAAATGCTCCTGAATATAATTCATGATTTTTTTCTGATGGGTACGGCTCAATACTTCTATATGATGCTTTTCACGTTCTGTAGGATATTTTATTTCAAAAGGAATATATTCCAGCCATTTGTTTTTGGCTCCGAACTTAAGCACCATTTTCAGGACTATCAGAATGTCTTTAATTGTTTTCTGGCTCAACCCTGATTCTAACTTTTGCAAAACAAAAGCTTGTACATCAGCTTCTTCTACGCTTGACTTTTCTCCAAATACAGGCAATAAATGATTTTCAATCAGAAGTACATAAGCAGAGTAGCTTGATTTTTTGACATACTGCTTTTTGTCTGCTTTCCATAAATTCACCACTTCTGAGAGTGTTTTTTGTTTGTTCATTGTTACAATTTTTATGTATCTCAAAGGAAAGCAATTAGAGATAAAGGATTTCAATTGGAGGTCAAAGGTATCCTCAAGCTAACGAATACGAGGTTTTAAAACCTATGCTCAAAATAGAGGAGGATTCGGTCCGAGACTAAGATTTCCAGAGTTTTCAGAACCATGGGAATCAATAAGATTGGGGGAAGTAATGGAATTCAAGGTAACAAATTCACTTTCTCGTGAGAATTTGAATTACGAAACAGGAATTGTAAAGAATATCCATTATGGAGATATCCATACAAAGTTTAAAACCTTATTTAATCTTACAAATGAAATCGTTCCCTTTGTAAATGAGGAGATTAATATTGATAAAATTTCACACGAAAATTATTGCAGAGAAGGGGATATAATATTTGCCGATGCTTCCGAAGATTTGAATGATGTTGGTAAAAGCATTGAGATTATAAATGTCAATAATGAGAAAATACTATCAGGATTACATACGTTATTAGCAAGACCAAAAGAAAATATTTTCAATTTGGGATTTAATGGTTACTTATTCAAATCCAATTTAGTCAGAACTCAAATACAGAAAGAGTCGCAAGGGTCAAAAGTTTTAAGTATCAATGTTGGGAGGATTTCAAAAATTGATTTACACTTTCCTACTATACAAGAACAAGAGAGAATTACAGCACTATTAAGCTTACAGGATGAACGCATCCAAACCCAAAACAAAATA